>NZ_JBNCLX010000003.1:0-763707 GCF_049844895.1 Gordonia sp. DT101
CAACAAGCTGATAGGCCGCGGGCCCATCCCCAACCGCAAAAGCTTTCCACCACACCCCATGCGAAATGTGGTCATATCCGGTATTAGACCCAGTTTCCCAGGCTTATCCCAAAGTTGGGGGCAGATCACCCACGTGTTACTCACCCGTTCGCCACTCGAGTACCCCCGAAGGGGCCTTTCCGTTCGACTTGCATGTGTTAAGCACGCCGCCAGCGTTCGTCCTGAGCCAGGATCAAACTCTCCATGAAAATCATACAAAAAACACCAACACAAAGGCCAGCATCTTTCAACACAATCCCAGTCAGAGAGAAAAACAAACCTGACCAATACAAAAACTAGCAACACCCACCCACACAGGGCAGATGCCACAAAAACAATCCATCTCATATCCAAAATCCAAAGAACTTGGACACACGATGCCAAACAAATGGCATCAGACAATTCATCAACACACTATCGAGTTCTCAAAGAACACACACCCACCGGCACTACCCCCTTGCGGGGCGCTCACCTGCGAGCTTGACGTTCTGTTTGGAATTGTTGTCCGTCTCCGGCGCAACTCTTCCAGCCTACCAGACCCTCTCGGCGTCCCGCAACTCTTGGTCGAAGTTCGATCAGGAGTGTCTGGCAGTCCGATATTTCGTCCGGGGCGCACGAAGCTACCCTGTTCGATTTCTCGGGGCGGTCGGAGCAGAAACCGGTTTCCCTTCCCCGTATTTCCCCTCTCGGGGCTGTCCGGGGCGGCGCCGTGTCGCTCTGACTTGAAGAAAGTTACGCAACTGCGCGGCCAGGGTCAAATCGCCTGCTCAGCTGTTTGCCGTCACGGAATATCCGCTGGTAGCGGCACTTTCGACTGGGACGATTCCACGCCGATCGCCGGTTTGGGACGTTCGTACCCAAGTGTGATCTGCGCCATCGTGCCGTCCGTCGGACAGTCGTTGATCCCTGTTGGTCAGTTCTGGCGGCGGCAAGAGGTTCGCAGCGTCGTGAGGTGTGACCATCTGCGGCATCAACGCACCGATCGCCCGCCGGCCGTTCACCGCACGACCGCCACCGAGGCACGGGCCTGGGGCGCGCTCCCTTGTCGCCGGCGACAAGGGGTCTCGAGGTCGACACAGTCGGGCTGCTCACTCACCATGGCGGCCCGGCGCCGTCGCACACTGTGCTCGGCGCCACGGTGGGCGCTGCCACCGTCTCGCCTTCGACGACTCGTCGGTCGGCGCGATCACCCTCATCCACCTGCTCGAACACCTCGGCGAATCTGCCGTAGTGGCCGCTCTGTCCGAGGCGTTGAGAGTCGCCCGGCGTCGGGTCATGGTCGCGGTCCCGTACGAGGACAGTCCCCGGCGAACATTTCGGACACCTCGTTCGGCTCACCGAGCTCGACCTGCGGCTATGCGACGTTTGGGCCGGATCGTGCCAGCGCACGGCACTCCGAGGACAACGGCGGCTCGCCGACTCTCACACCGCGGTGGACTCTGGCCCGACATCGACGAAAGATTCTGTGTTCGAAGGCTTTTCGCCACAGCTCCGGGTCCCGCTCACCTCAGATCAATCCGCGCTTGGAGACACTGAGCTTCCGGATGAGGTTGCGGATATGGAACTTCACGGTCGATTCGGAGGTGTAGCGCATATGCCCCATGCGCTTGTTCGACAGGCCGTCGGCGAGCAGCCGCAGCACCTCGCGTTCCCTTTCCGCGAGGGCCTCCGGTATCCCGCCGTCGCCTGACACGGTTCGCAGCACGATGGGAGCACGCCTTGGGGCGAATGCGCTGCCGCCACCGGAGACGGCCCGGATCGCACGGACGACCAGATCGTTGTCGATGCCGGTGGTCATCAGAGCGCGCGCGTGAAGCCGAGTTCGAGCGTCTTCAACGTCCGTAGTGGGTCATCGGCGACGTTACGCAGGTCATAGTGCCGATGGACAGGTCTCGACGGCCGAACCGTCCGTTACGACCGCACCGTCACCCGGTTGGCAGGCCGGGGCCCGTCCGATCGGACAGGTGACCCATCAGCCCGACGTCGAAACCCCACGGCAATTCGAGCCGGTGCCGGGCCAGGGTGTCGGCATCGGCGAGGATGTCACGGATCGGGCCGTCGGCGACCACCCGCCCGTCGTCGATGATGACGGCACGATCGCACAGTTGTGCCGCGTAGGGCAGGTCGTGGGTGACCACGAGCATCGTGGTGTCGAGTCCGAGTAGGGTTTCGGCGAGCTCCCGTCGGGCCACCGGATCGAGATTCGCCGACGGCTCGTCGAGTACCAAAACGTCTGGGCGACAAGCGAGTACGGTGGCCAGCGCGCCGCGACGCCGCTGTCCACCGGACAGATGGTGCGGGCTGCGCTCCGCGTGCTCGGTCATCCCGACTGCGGCGAGCGCCTCCGTCACGCGTGCACCGAGTTCTGGGCTGACGACACCGAAGTTGGCCGGCCCGAACGCCACGTCTTCGGCCAGGGTGGGCATGAACAGCTGATCGTCGGGATCCTGGAAGACCAGTCCCACCTGTCGTCTGACCTCACGCATCGTCTTCTTGCCGACCGGGACGCCGTTGATCCGGACCTCTCCCCCGGTCGGCAGCAGCACGCCGTTCAGATGCAGCATCAGAGTGGTCTTGCCCGCGCCGTTGGGCCCGAGCACCGCCACCCGCTCGCCACGGCGGATGGTCAGATCCACCCCGTCGAGGGCAGGTTGTCCATCCGGATACGTGTACCGGACGCCGCGGGCCTCGATCGCGAGGCGGTCTTCCGGTCCGTTCTGTTCTCTCATAGAACCCGTCACCTCGTCGTCACCCCGCGCCTGCGCCATGCTGTGACGTTCATCGATCACCTTGTCGCCCAGGAGATCATCGCGATCAGTACCGCTGCGATCGCCGGCACCGTCACGACTGCCCATTGAACGCGCGTCGCCCGCGGGGCCGTGGCGACTCCGGGCATCTCGGGAACCGAACCCGTGAACCCTCGCGACATCATCGCGAGATGTACACGTTCGCCGCGTTCGTAAGACCTCAGGAACAGTGATCCGACACCCTTCGCCATCGACCCTGCCTGATGCAACATCCGCGGGGAATCCCCACGGGCCAGCCGGGCGACGTGCATGCGACGGACCTCCGCCGACAGCAGATCGGTGTAGCGGAGCATCATCACGATCACCGGGGTGAGCGTGGCCGGCATACCCAGCCGCGTCAGCGCCAGTGGCAACTCTCTCGCCTGAGTGGTCGCGGCGAAGGTCAGCGACGCGGCGACCCCGAGCGAGCCCTTGACGACGATCCCCCACGCCGCGAACAGGCCCGGGACCGACAGCGACAGCCCGGCGACCTCGATCCGTTCTCCCCCTTCGGCGAACGGCAACAGCACCGCCAGGACGACGAACGGTGCCTCGATCACCATGCGCGGCAGGATCCATCCGACCGGGACATGAGCGATCCGCCACACGACGACCAGGATCGCGGCGAATGCCAGATATGGCCAGAACATCTCGCGGGGAGTCGCGACCACGGCGAAGACGAAGACGATCAGGCAGACCAGCTTGACCTCGGTGGGCGCCCGATGGACCGGTGAGTTGCCGCCTCGATACAGCGGATGGGCATGACCGGCGCCCATCGCGATCAGCGTCCGCCGCCGTCGGCGCCCGCGTGGTCGGCGCGAGCCCGTCGTCGGACGGCCAGGAGCCAGAACAGCCCGGTCGCGATCGCGAGGGTGACCACCACCCCGATGACACCGGCGACGCCGTTGGTGGCACCGATTCCGTGCAGGGAGTAGTCGGCCAGGGGTGACGAGGACATCGCATGATCTGTCGCGTGCTGCGCGATGCAGTCGCCGGTGAGTTGCTCGCTACCACCGACCATGACCGTCTCGCATCCACGGAGCGTGGCCGAGTCCAGTCCGTCGGGTGCGGAGCTCGCCGCATACGACACGATGCCGGCGATGATCAGTGCCGCACAGGCGAACATCGCGAGGAAGGTACGTCGGCTGACATGTCGTCGATTGCTGTCGGTGGTGCTCATGCCGGCACTCCGACCGATGCGGAACCGTTCGGCGTCCGCGTTCGGAGCAGGTAGACCAGATCGGGCCGCGCTCGGGCCACCGCCATCACCGTGACAGCGGTGATGAGTCCCTCACCGATACCGATGAGGGCGTGCGTGCCCCACATGTACGCCGCGACCGTTCCCAGTGATTCGGTCGCAGCACCACCCAGCGCGTATTCGACGACGAAACCGGTTGCGGCGGCCACTGTCCCGCACAGTGCCGCCATGAATGCGATCACTCCCAGCCGGCCTGGCGACGGCACGCGCCGCCCGATCAGGCGATAGCCTGCCACCGCGACCAGATAGCCCACGAAAGTGGAGATCAACGTCATGTTCGTGATGTTGGCACCCAGCGCGCTGACGCCGCCGTCGGCGAAGAGCAAAGCCTGCACCACCAAGACGATCGCGATACACAATGCTCCGGTGTAAGGGCCGACCAGGATCGCGGCCAGGGCCCCGCCGAGCAGGTGACCGCTGACCCCCGGCAAGATCGGGAAGTTGATCATCTGCACCGCGAAGATGAACGCCGCGACGAGTCCGGCCATCGGGACGGTCTTCTCGTCGAGATCGGTCTGGGCGCGCCACACGCAGAACGCGAGACCCGCGAAGGCGATGACTCCGAAGAGCGCCGAGACAGGTGCGTTGATGATGCCGTCGCTCATGTGCATGGCGACGGTCGACGTGACCGGCGAAGGTGTCAACGTGGACATGCACGAACCGTAGAACTGCCACGGTCACCTGTCCACTCATTCAGATGTTTAAGTGAACAGACCAACCGATGGGTCAGGTGTCGACCCCAGCTTCACGTGTGGCCGTGGCCTGCACCCATCCAATGCAGCAGTTCGTGGACGGTGTCGTCGTCGAGCCGGTAGCTGACCGATCGGCCCAGGCGGGTCGAACTCACCCAGCCCTGGTGGCGCAATACCCGAAGCGCCTGGGAGACCGCAGTTTCGGTGCGGCCCACGGCAATTGCGAGGTCGCCGACGATGATCCCCGGACGGCGGTGCAGCACGATCAGAATCTCGAGGCGGTGCGGATCCGAGAGCAGATCGAACCGCGTTGACCACTCCGCGATGTCGACGTCGGAGTTCTCCCCGTGCCCACCGCCGCCCGATACCGGGCTCTCCGAGCTCTCGACCACCACGTCTCAGTCCCCGACCCGCTCGATGTCGCCGCCGAGACTGCGAAGATTCTCGACGAACCGCGGGTAACCGCGATCGATGTGCTCGACGTCATGGACCTCGGTCACCCCGTCGGCGACCAGACCGGCCAGCACGAGGCCGGCGCCCGCGCGGATATCCGAACACCACACCGGCGCGCTCGACAACCGTTCGATCCCACGGAGCACCGCGTGGTGCCCGTCGGTCCGTGCATCGGCCCCCAACCGGACCATCTCCTCGACGAAACGGAATCGCGCCTCGAAGACGTTCTCGGTGATCACCGACATCCCCTCGGCGATCGCAGCCATCCCGATTGCCATCGGTTGCAGGTCGGTGGGGAACCCCGGAAACGGCAGCGTGGACACGTTGACCGCGATCGGGCGGCGGTCCTGGCGGACCCGGAAGCCGTCGGCGAACCGGTCGACGTGCGCGCCGGTGTCGCCGAGCTTGTTCAGGACCAGCTGCAGATGCTCGGGCGAGACACCACGCACGGTCACGTCACCGCGCGTCATCGCGGCCGCGATCCCCCACGTCGCACCGACGATGCGATCCCCGACCACGCGGTGAGTGGTCGGATGCAGCCGGTCGACGCCGGTCACGGTCAACGTCGACGTTCCCGCGCCCTCGATGAGCGCGCCCATCTGCTGGAGCATCACGCAGAGGTCGACGATCTCGGGTTCTCGTGCGGCGTTGTCGATGGTGGTCACGCCGTCGGCCAGGACCGCGGCCATCAGGATGTTCTCGGTCGCGCCGACCGACGGGAACTCCAGAGCCACCGGGGCACCGATCAGAGCGTCGGCCTCGGCCACCACACATCCGTGCTCGATCGAGCTGTGCGCACCGAGCGCGCGCAGGCCGGCCTGATGCATGTCGAGCGGGCGGGAGCCGATGGCGTCACCGCCCGGAAGTGCCACGACCGCACGACGGCAGCGCGCCATGAGAGGTCCGAGCACACAGACCGATGCGCGGAATTGTTTCACCGCATCGAAATCCGCGTGGTACTTGGGTTCGGCCGGTGCATCGATTCGCACCGTGTCTCCGTCGATGGTGACTACGGCACCGAGGCCGCGCAAGACATCGGCCATCAGCGGGACGTCGGCGATCTCGGGTGAGTTCGTCAATGTGGTGGTGCCCTCCGCGAGCAGCGCAGCCGCCATCAGCTTCAGCACACTGTTCTTGGCGCCACCCACCGCGACCTCACCGGACAGGCGGCCTCCCCCGGAGACCAGAAAACGATCACTCACGCTGCCACCTTAGCTGTCACGCGCGCCGCCCCCATCCGGCCCGGGACGGCCACCGCGCGCAGGCGGCCGCTGCCGCTCGCCGCCGGGCGACCATTTCACATCACCTTCCCCGTGCGGTGCCCGATTGGCGACCCGCGAGAGGATGAACAACAGGTCCGACAGCCGGTTGAGGTATCTCGCCGGCAACACGCTGGTGGCGTCCGGGTCCGCCTCGACCGCGGCCCAGGCCGATCGTTCGGCACGCCTGGTCACCGTGCGTGCGTGGTGCAGCAGCGCACTCAGTCGGGTGCCGCCCGGCAGGATGAACGAGTCGAGGGTCGGCAGTCCGTCGGCGTAGCCGTCGCACCACGACTCCAGCGCGTCGATGTAATCCTGCTCGATGCGCAGCGGTGGGTACTCGGGATCTGCCACCACCGGGGTGGACAGATCCGCACCGGCGTCGAAGAGATCGTTCTGGACGGTACGCAGTACCTCGACGATGTCGGCCGGCACGTCGCCACCGAGCGCCAACGCCGTCCCGATGACCGCGTTGGCCTCGTCGCAGTCGGCGTAGGCCGCCACCCGGACATCGTTCTTGGACACCCGGGAGAAGTCGCTGAGTCCGGTGGTGCCGTCGTCGCCGGTGCGTGTGTAGATCCGCGTCAGATGTACCGCCATGACCTGAATCTACTGCCCAGTACCAGGCCTGCGGTCGTCGGCCTGACCCCGATCAGGCGCTACGGCGCCGCTGTGACCGGTTCGACTGTCGTGACTCCAGCCATGACTGGAACGCGGTATCGGCACCCGGCGCCATCGCGAGCTCGTAGGCACGACCCGCCTCATCCGCCCCGGGTTCGAGTTCCAGGATCACCATGCCGTGCAGGATCTCGGACTCGGTGCCCTCGGGCCGCCGTCTGCGGATGATCTCGATGGACTGCCGGCCGAGCGTGCGGGTCGGACCGGGGCGCAACGAACTGAGCCGGAAATAGCGGAGATTCTCGTCGCTGTAATGGACCGTGCCGTGGCGCCAGCCCTCGTCGACGTCTGCGGGCAGTTCTCTGAACAGAACCGGGGTTCCGGTCCTGCGCAACTGCCCGAGCCGATACGCGAGCAGGCCGCAGACCACCACGGCGAGCGCCAACAGCACGCCCAGTACCAACGCGATCCACGACACCAGGCGCACACCTCCCGCCAACGGTCGCGCGGGGGCTGATCACGGTGCGCCGAATTCACGTACCGGGATGAGTCGAGGGACTCCGGTGCACGACCGTTCTGTGTCCAGCATGCCAGACCGGATCCGGCGTCTTGTCACGGCAGTTCCACCCGCGCCGGCAATGCCTGCCGCGATCGACGGACCGCGGTCGCGTGCCCCGACACGACGATGGCCGGTCATCGCCCGAAAAGCGATGACCGGCCGTCGATCTGCGAACTTACTTGGCCGCCCGCTCCGCCGCCGCGAGGCGGGAATGCGCACGGTTGTACTCGTCGGTACCGGGCTCCGCGGACTCCAGCGCCGAGCGCTCGGCCGCCGCGTCGATGTCGTCGGCCCACTGCGCCGACTCGGCGAGAATGGTCACCGATTCACCGGTCACCGAGAGAAATCCGCCCTGAACGGCCGCCGACAGGCGCTTGCCACTCTCCTCGGCGATCACCACGAAGCCGCCCGGGACCAGCTGCCCCAGCAGGGGTTCGTGATTCGCCAGCACACCGAGCTCACCCGAGGTGGTCTGGGCGATGACGAAGGTGGCCTCACCCGAGTACAGCTTCTCGTCGGCCGCGACGACCTCGACGTGGAAGGACTTGTCAGCCATGGCGACCCGCTACTTTCCGGCGATCTTGGCGGCGGCGGCCTCCACGTCGTCGAGTCCACCGCAACTGTTGAACGCCTGCTCGGGCAGGTGATCGAACTCACCCTTTGCGACCCGGTCGAACGCCTCGATGGTGTCGGCGAGCGGCACGACCGAGCCCTTCTGGCCGGTGAACTTCTCGGCGACGAGGAAGTTCTGACCCAGGAACTTCTGGATACGACGCGCCCGCTGCACGGTCACCTTGTCCTCTTCGGACAGCTCGTCCATACCGAGGATGGCGATGATGTCCTGGAGCTCCTTGTACTTCTGCAGGATTCGCTTGACCTCGTTGGCGACGCGGAAGTGCTCGTCACCGACGATCGATGCCTCCAGGATGCGCGAGGTCGACGTCAGCGGGTCCACCGCCGGGTAGATACCGAGCTGCGAGATCGGACGCGAGAGCTCGGTGGTCGCATCGAGGTGCGCGAACGTGGTCGCCGGCGCCGGGTCGGTGTAGTCGTCGGCAGGGACGTAGATCGCCTGTAGCGAGGTGATCGATCGTCCCTTGGTCGAGGTGATCCGCTCCTGGAGAACGCCCATCTCGTCGGCCAGGGTCGGCTGGTAGCCCACCGCGGACGGCATCCGGCCGAGGAGGGTCGAGACCTCCGAACCGGCCTGCGTGAACCGGAAGATGTTGTCGATGAACAGCAGCACGTCCTGGTGCTTCACATCGCGGAAGTACTCCGCCATGGTCAGCGCCGAGAGTGCCACGCGCATACGCGTGCCCGGCGGCTCGTCCATCTGACCGAACACCAACGCGGTGTCCTGGAGAACGCCCATCTCCTCCATCTCGAGGTGGAGGTCGGTGCCCTCACGGGTGCGCTCGCCGACGCCGGCGAACACCGACGTGCCGGAGAACTCACGCGCGATACGGGTGATCATCTCCTGGATGAGCACGGTCTTGCCCACGCCCGCGCCGCCGAACAGGCCGATCTTGCCGCCCTTCACGTACGGGGTCAGCAGGTCGATGACCTTGATGCCGGTCTCGAGGATCTCGGTCTTGCCCTCGAGCTCGTCGAAGGCCGGGGGCTTGCGGTGGATGCTCCACTGCTCGCCGTCACGGCCGAGTCCCGGGGTGTCGAGGCAGTCACCGAGGGCGTTGAAGACGTGACCCTTCACGTCGTCGCCGACCGGCACCACGATGGACTTGCCGGTGTCCGACACGGTTGCACCACGCACCAGACCGTCGGTCGGCTGCATGGAGATCGTGCGCACCAAGTTGTCGCCGAGGTGCTGCGCGACCTCGAGGGTCAGGGTCTTGGCCACAGCTTCGAGGGCGATCTCGGCGTGCAGCGCATTGAACAATTCTGGGATCGAGCCCCGGGGGAACTCGACGTCGACGACGGGGCCGATGATGCGGACGACCCGGCCTTCGGCCGAACCCGTCGAGGCATCCGAGGGTGTGGATACTGCTGCAGTCATTGTTGTTGGGTCACTTCCTCTTTGGGTCTATGGGACGCCAGGGTTCGATCAGGTGGCCAGGGCGCTCGAGCCGCCGACGATCTCGCTGATCTCCTGCGTGATCTGCGCCTGCCGGAGCTGGTTGGCCTCGCGGGAGAGCGAGGTCGCCAGTTCGTCGGCGTTGTCGGTGGCCGCCTTCATCGCCGTCCGGCGTGCCGCCGACTCCGATGCGGCGGAATCCAGCAGCGCCGCGTACACGCGGGTGGCGACGTACTTCGGCAGCAGCGCTTCGAGCAACGCCTCGGGCGCCGGTTCGAACGAGTAGTTGCGCGACGACTTGTGGATCTCGGCTTCCATCTCGTCGTCCTCTTCGGACACGACGAGCGGAGCCACCCGGCGCACTTCAGGTGCCTGGGTCAGCATCGAAACGAACCGCGTGTACACGAGATGCAGCTCGTCGATGCCCTCCAGCGTCCCCTCACCGTCGGGACGCTCGACCTGTTCACCGGAACCGGCCTCGAACAGCTCGACCAAGAAGTCGGTCGCCGTGCTCGCGTCGCTGTAGTCCGGAGCCTGAGAGAACCCGGTCCATGAGTCGGTCACCTCGGTACCGCGGAAGGTGAAGTAGCCGACGCCCTTCTGCCCCATGACGAACAGCACAGGCTCCTTGCCCTCGTCGCGTACCAGCGCAATGAGCTCGCGGGTGGCCCGCAGGACGTTGGAGTTGTAGCCGCCGCACATACCGCGGTCGCTGGTGACCACCAGGATCCCGGCGCGCCGCGGGTTCTCGCGCTCGACGAGCAGTGGGTGATCCAGTGAGCCGGCGTTGCTCGCCAGCTCCGACAACACCTCGGTCATCTCATGCGCGTACGGCTTGGCCGCCGCGACACGAGCCTGGGCCTTGGTGATGCGCGAAGTCGCGATCAGCTCCTGCGCCTTGGTGATCTTCCTGGTCGAATTGACCGACCGGATGCGTGAGCGCAGCTCACGAATGCTGGCCATGAGCCCTCACCCCTTCCTCGGCACGACTGTCGGACGACGCGATCACGACTTGCGAACCGTGATCTGCTCGTGCGCGACGTCCTCGGAGTCCATGGCCTTGGCCTCGGCCTCGTTCACCACGCGCTTGCCGTCGTGCGTCAGGTAGCTGTTCTTGAACTTGTTGGTCTCGTCGACCAGAGCCTCGGCCTGGTCGTCGGACAGCACCTTGCCACCGGCGATCGAGTCGTAGACGCCCTTCGCCTCGTGGTGCAGATGACTCAGCAACTGCGTCTCGAAGTTACGGACATCGTCGACCGGAACGGAGTCGTAGTGGCCCTCACCGCAGAGGTAGATCGAGACGATCTCGTCCTCCACGGAGAACGGGCTGTACTGACCCTGCTTCAGCATCTCGACCCAGCGTGCACCGCGCTCGAGCTGCGCCTTGGACGCGTCGTCGAGGTCGGAGGCGAAGGCGGAGAACGCCTCGAGCTCACGGAACTGAGCGAGCTCCAGACGCAGCGAACCGGAGACCTTCTTCAGGCCCTTGGTCTGTGCGGCACCACCGACACGCGACACCGAGGTACCGACGTTGATCGCCGGCCGGACGCCCTTGTTGAAGAGGTCCGACTCGAGGAACACCTGGCCGTCGGTGATCGAGATGACGTTGGTCGGGATGAACGCCGACACGTCGTTGGCCTTGGTCTCGATGATCGGCAGGCCGGTCATCGAGCCACCGCCCAGCTCGTCGGACAGCTTGGCACAACGCTCCAGGAGACGGGAGTGCAAGTAGAAGACGTCACCGGGGTATGCCTCGCGGCCCGGCGGGCGACGAAGCAGCAGCGAGATGGCGCGGTAGGCCTCGGCCTGCTTGGTCAGGTCGTCGAAAACGATGAGGACGTGCTTGCCCTCGTACATCCAATGCTGACCGATGGCCGAGCCGGTGTACGGGGCCAGCCACTTGAAGCCGGCCGAGTCGGACGCGGGAGCCGCGACGATGGTGGTGTACTCCATCGCGCCGGCCTCTTCGAGAGCGGTCTTGACGCCGGCGATGGTCGAACCCTTCTGACCGATCGCTACGTAGATGCAGCGGACCTGCTTGGTCTCGTCGCCCGACTCCCAGTTGGCCTTCTGGTTCAGGATGGCGTCGATGCAGACCGCGGTCTTGCCGGTCTTGCGGTCGCCGATCACCAGCTGACGCTGGCCGCGGCCGATGGCGGTCATGGCATCGATGGCCTTGATGCCGGTCGCGAGTGACTCCTCGACGGGCTGACGCTCGAGCACCGAGGCCGCCTGCAGTTCCAGGACGCGCTCGGCCTCCGACTCGATGTCGCCCAGGCCGTCGATCGGCTTTCCGAGCGGATCGACGACGCGTCCGAGGAACTTGTCACCGACCGGGACCGAGAGCACCTCACCGGTCCGGCTGACCTGCTGGCCCTCCTCCAGTGACTCGTAGTCACCGAGGATGACGCAACCGATCTCGTCCTCGTCCAGGTTCAGGGCCACGCCGAGCACGCCGCCGTCGAACTGGAGCAGCTCGTTGGCCATCGCGCCGGGCAGACCGCTGACGTGCGCGATACCGTCCGATGTGTCGGTGACGATGCCCACCTCGTCACGGGAGGCATCGGCTTCGAACGACGAGACATACTGCTCGATCGCTCCCTTAATCTCGTCTGGTGAGATCGTCAACTCCGCCATGGGTACTCGTCTTTCTTACTCAGTCCGGCTGGTGGTTTGGTAGTTCGCTGGATGTGTTGGTCTGGTCAGATCAGCGCGGCAGACTCTCGGCCGCCTTCGCCAAACGGGTGGCGACGTCGGCCTCGATCACCTCGTCGCCCACACCGATGCGCAGGCCGCCGAGCAGTTCGGGATCGATCTCGGTCTGCACCGAGATCGTCCGGCCGTAGATGCTGCCGAGCACCGACGAGAGTCTCGCCTTCTGTGCATCGGAGAGTTCGGCTGCCGACACCACATGTGCCACCGACTCGCCCCGGCGTGCGGCCGCGAGCTCGGCGAGGTGGTCGACGGCGACGTCGGCCGGCTGCCCGTGCAGCAAGGTGATGGTGTGTGACAGCAGATACCACGTGTGCGCCCCGACCTTCTCGCCCACCAGCGACCGCAGCAGATCCACGCGCTTGTCGGCGTCGTGTGTGTGGTCGGACAGCAGCGATGCCAGCCGTGGGTTCTGTTCCAGCAGCCGCGCCACGCCGAAGAGCTCGTTCTCGACCTTCTCGATCGATCCGTCGCGCTCTGCGGCAGTGAGCACCACCAGCGCGTTCTGGCGCCGCAGCGCCGCGGTGAAGTCTGATGTGGAGGACCACCGCTGCCGGACCGCGGCCGACACGATGTCGACGACGATCGGCGAGACCTTGCCGCCGAACAGTGCCTGTGCGAGCTGCACCTGTCCTTCGGTGTTGTCCTCGTCCTCCGTCAACCGCTTGCGCAGCACCGGATTCGCGTCGATCAGGCCGATGACGTCGGTCAGTTCCACCGACGCCTTGACCAGGGCCTTGCTGTCGAGTGACTCGGACGCGGAATCGAACTCCTTGGCCACCGACCGTGCTGCCTCGCGACTGCTCGCCCGCATGGAGTGGAGCCCGATCAGTTCCGAGCTGTGTGCGACCAGATCCCCTGGTCCGCCCGCCGACATCGATTCGAGTTCGTCGATGACCCGGTCGACGCTGTCGGACTGCGCCTGCGGATCCGACAGATGCGAACGCACGAGCTTTCCGGCGCCGTCGACCGCGGTGAGCCCGAGGTCGATGCGCAGGTCCCGGACGAGGCTGGCGCGATTCAGGGCCACCTGGGCCTTCCCGTGTTCGGTGATCCGCTTGACCTCGGAGTCGGCCTGCGCCTTGAGGTCACCCGAGATCGCCTCGCCATCCCGGACAGCACCCTTGTGCAGTTCCTCGGCCTCGGCCTTGGCCTCGGCGACGGCGCGGTCGTGCGCAGCCTTCGCGTCGGCGACGCGAGTCTTGGCGGCCTCGCTCTCGGAGACGTGTTGCGCGATCGTGTCCTTCTGGGCGTTGACCGCCTTCGACAGCACCGGCCGCAGGTACTTCCAGAACAGGAAGATGATGATCGCGAAACCGATGAGGTTACCGATGACGATATCCACTTAGTTCACCTTCTCCGTCGACTTGGCCGACACGTCGACGCCGAGTACGCGGCCGGCCAACGTCGACGACAGTGCATCGACATCGTCACGGGCGGTCGAAGCCGCCTGGTCCCCCTCGGCCTTCAGTTGTCTCGTGGTGTCGGCGAGAACGGCGTCCGCTTCCTCGGTGGCCCGCCGCTTCGCCTCTGCCAACTGCTCGTTGCCCTTGGCACGAGCCTCGTCCCGAATACCGGTGGCGTCCCCCCGGGCGTCCTTGAGCGCTGCCCGGTACTCGGTGTCCGCATCCTCGTAGCTCGCCGCGGCGGCCCGGTTGTCCTCTGCAGTCTTGGCGATCATGGCGTCGCGATCGTCGAGCACCTTGAGGATCGGTGGCACGACCATCGTCCTGATGACCAGGAACACGATCACGAAGATAAGCAGGCACACGAAAAATGTGCCGTTGGGGAGCAGGAAGTTCTCTGCGGCGAGATTCATGGTTGGGTAGTTCCCTTAAATCCTAGGGCGACCCGGTCGATGACCGAGATCAGGACTGGCCGGAGATCGGGGTGGCGAAGACGAAGAGCGCCATGAACGCCAGGTTGATGAAGTACGCAGCCTCGACCAGACCCACGGTGATGAAGAACGGGGTGAAGAGTCGCCCCTGGGCCTCCGGCTGACGCGCGATACCCGCGATCAACTGGGCACCTGCCAGACCGTCGCCGATACCGGCACCGATCGCGCCGCCGCCCATGATGAGGCCGCCACCGATCAACGCACCCAGACCAATCAGATTGGGATCCATTTAGAACTTTCCTTTCGGGTGAAACTGGCAATCGGGTTGCCAGGTCTTTGGGCCCGGCCGGCGGTGCCGGCCAGGGTCGTACTGGCTAGTGGTGGTCTTCGTCCATCTCCATCGCCTGGCTGAAGTACAAGACCGTCAGGAGGGCGAAGATGAAAGCCTGGATGAGTCCGACGAACAGGTCGAAGGACTTCCAGAGGGCGTTCGGCGCCCACATCACGTAGATCGGCATCAGCGCGATGAGCGCCACCATGATGCCGCCCGCGAACATGTTGCCGAAAAGACGGAGGGAGAGCGAGATCGGCTTGGCGATCTCCTCGATGATGTTGACCGGCGCGATGGCGACCGAGTGACCCTTCACGAGCCGGACCGGGTGGCCGATGATGCCACGACGCTTGACACCCGCAGCGTGGTACCAGACGAACACGAACAGCGCCAAGGCGTACACGAAGTTGACGTCGCTGGCCGGTGGCTTGAGCCACTCGCTCGTGGAACCCCCAGCCGTTCCGTACTGCGCCGGGATGATCGAGAGCCAGTTGGCGATCAGGATGTAGGTGAACAGGGTCACCGCCAGCGGCAGCACGAAGCCGGCGATCTTCATGCCGATCGCGCCCTCGATCTGGCCACGCATCTGGACGGTGATCGTCTCGAAGTACAGCTGCACGTTGTTCGGCTTGTTCGACGTCATCTTGAACCGGACGACGAAGGCAAGCGCGATCACGATGACCGCGGCCACCGCACTGCCGATGACCGTGTCGAGGTTGACGGTCATACCGAGCACATCCACCTCGGTGTGGTGGCCGACCTCGATCGCCGACTCTGACTCGGCCAGGTAAGTCATTGCGGTCATATCTGCTTACGAAGTCCTTTCATCACCGGAATCACCGTGTTGAGCACCAGGATCACCTGGCCGACGGCGAGTCCGAACATCGCGCCCAGCCCGTCGGGCCGGACCAGAATGGCCGCCACCAATGCGAGGACCGTGATGACCCCGAGGCGGAATGCGGAATTGAGGGCGAGCAGCTTCTTCCGGGGATCCTCTGCGGCGGCGACGTTCTCGACCGCACGGATGACCAGTTTCGTGTTGACGAAGACCAGCACCACGCCGGCGAGGAAGAAGGCGGCGAACCACGGATGCCCGAGGATGATCGCCAGTACCGCGACGACGACGGTGACCACCCCCGCGATGATCGCCGGGCGGCGGATGCCGGTGGGCGCCACCGGATAGACGGGGGCGGAGTCCGGGGCAGACGTCGTCATGTGCCTCTCCTCTGCTCATTCCCGTGCGTCGACACGAAGCATCGAGCGTGCGATCGGCGACTCGTGTCACCGGGCGTAAGCTCGCGGTTTTCTGTGACCCTACCAACACCCGTTCCTGCACCCACCGGGGGGTATGCGCCCTTTGGGAGTCCAGCGGCCGTCGATGCGGTGCGTGGCGCGGCCTCCGGTTCCCGGAGGCGCCGCGCTCGCGCCGAGGTCGTGCTACTACAGAGGATAGTACACTGAGTTTTACCATTGCCTTACCAAGGGGTAAGGATGCTCCCCTGGCGGACAGACGCCTGGGATCAGGTCCCGCCCGGAACGGAATCGCGCCGATCGGAGTGGTCGGCGTGACCCCTGGTACGGATCTCTGCGTAGCGCCTCTGCAGGCGGGGCGCCATCGTGACCAGCAGGGCGATGATGAGGCCTGCACCGAACATCGGTGCGACCACCGACATCGGGAAGAGCGTACTGGCCGCCGCGGAGAATGCGAGCACACCCACCCACAAGTAGATGATCAGCGCGACCCGTCGCTGCGAATGCCCGAGTTCCAGCAAGCGGTGGTGCAGGTGCATCTTGTCGGGGGTGTAGAAGCCCACGCCGGCGCGCGTCCGTCGCACCACGGCCATCAGCATGTCCAGCATCGGCACGAAGACGACCGCCGCCACGAGGATCAGGGGCGACAGCAATGTAAAGACGTCGGCGGGCCCATATGCGTTGATCGCGATACGTCCGGACGCGCTCGTCGACGCCGCGGACAGCATCAGGCCGATGAGCATGGCGCCGGAGTCGCCCATGAAGATCCGCGCGGGCGAGAAGTTGTGGGGCAGGAATCCCAGGCAGGCGCCGGCGAGCGCGGTGGAGATGAGTGCCGGCGGGTAATAGCTGACATCGCCGCCCTGGTCGTGGAGCAGGCCGAGGGAGAACATGCAGATCGCCGACGCCGCGATCAGACCGAGGCCGGCGGCCAGCCCGTCCAATCCGTCGACGAAGTTGACCGCGTTGATCGTCGCGACCGTGATCGCCACCGTCAGGAGGCCGGCCTGCAACGGATCGAGGACCACGGTGCCGATGTCGGCGAACGGGACGTAGAGCAGATACCAGCTGACCCCCATGATCACCAGGACCCCCGCCGCGGTCAGCTGTCCGACGAATTTGGTGAGCGCGTCGAGCCCCCACCGGTCGTCGATGACGCCGACCAGCACGATCACCAGTCCCGCGACGATCACCGCGCTCATGTCGCTGGTGTAGGCGAAACCTCGGGTGAGCGCCGGTAGGTTGGCCGCCAGCGCGATCGCGGCCACCATGCCGGCGAACATGCCGAGACCGCCGAGACGGGGCGTCGGGATCACGTGGACGTCGCGTACCCGGGGCACCGCGACCGCCCCGATCCGAATGGCGAAGACACGAACGAGCGAGGTCAGCAGATAGGTGACGGCCGCCGCGGTCAGGCCGACCAGCGCCAACTCCCGAAGCGGGACACCCGCCCCGCCGTTGCCGACCACCGACAGCGCGGTCAGGTGGACACCGGGATCACCGGCACCGAAGGCCAGGCCGGTGACCCCGTCAGCGAGGTCCTTGCCGGCCTGGGGATCGAACACCCGCACAACGCTACCCGCCGAGCTCTCGTTCGATTTCGGCGCGGATACCGGCGTGTTGGTCGCTGCCCACCGGATCCCGCAACCCGCGGATGATCCAGCCGGCGATCATCGACATCGCCTCGACACCGAGACCGCCGAGCACCGCCGTCGGCGTGCCGACACGAATCGCCGAGCCAGAGGTGACCGGTTCACGATCGAACGGCAACACGGCCCGGTCCACCACGATCCCGGCCGAGGCCAGACGCCGCTGCGCCTCGGCCCCGGTGAGTCCGATCGCGGAGACATCGGCCACCGCGAGGTGGATGTCGGTGCCGCCACTCACGATCCGGAGACCGTTGGCGGACAGTTCGTCGCTCAGGCGCTGCGCCGCCGCGACGGCCTCCGCCGCATACGAGGCGAACTCGTCGGTCGCCGACTCCCGCATGCAGACCGCCTTGCCGGCGATCGATCCCATCGACGGTCCGCCCTGGACGAACGGGTGCACCGCCTTCTGCAGCACCGTGGCATGGGCGCCGCGGGCCAGGACCATCCCGCCGCGCGGCCCCTGCAGCACCTTGTGCGTGGACAACGTGACCACGTCGGCATGCGGCACCGGAGACGCCAGCACTCCCCCGGCGACCAGGCCGGCGAGATGCGCGGCGTCGATCCAGAGGATCGACTCGGTCTCGTCGGCGATGGTTCGCAGGGCGGCGAAGTCGATCGAGCGCGAATATGCCGCACCGCCGGCGACGATGATCCGCGGCCGATGGAGCAACGCCAGATCGCGGAGTTCGTCGTAATCGATGCGTTCGTCGGATGGACGTACGCCGTAGTGGATCGACGAGAACCAGCGACCGGAGAAGTTCGCCCGGGATCCGTGGCTCTGGTGCCCGCCCTGGTCGAGGCGCAACGCCAGGACCGGGTCGCCCGGCTGCGCAAACGCGGCGTAGACGGCGAGATTCGCGGCGCTCCCCGACAGCGGCTGGACGTTGACGTACTCGGCGCCGAACAGTTCGGCTGCGCGGTCGATGGCGAGTTGCTCGAGTTCGTCGACGACCTCGCATCCGCCGTGGAAGCGCGCCCCCGGATACCCCTCGGCATATTTCGCGCCGAATTCCGACGCCAGCGCCTCGCGAACCGCCGGACTCGCGGGCGTCTCCGACGCGATCAACTGCACAGTGGTTGCGCGACGACGACTCTCACGCTCGACGAGGTCGGCGATCTGCGGGTCGGAGTGGGCGAACGGCATCGTCAGCGCGCGGCCAGCACGTCGACGTCGAGATCGAGGACCTCGGCGATGGCGTCGATCGACACCGCCCCTTCACGCAGGATTCGTGGCGTCGGGCCTGTCAGATCGACGATCGTGGACGGCTGGGCCTCCGCGGCGGTACCACCGTCGAGGTAGACCGACACCGACTCGCCGAGCTGGTCACGGGCCTCGTCGACGGTGGTCGCGGGTGGCCGTCCCGACACGTTGGCACTCGACACCGCCATCGGCCCGACCTCGCGCAGGAGCTCGATCGCCACCGGATGCAAAGGCATGCGCAGCATCACGGAGCCGTTGGTGTCTCCCAGGTCCCAGGCCAGCGACGGCGCCTGCTCGACCACGAGGCTCAGCCCGCCGGGCCAGAACGCCTCGACCAGGTCACGCGCGGCGGTCGACACCGACAACACCAGGCCGTCGATCGTGTGCCACGAACCCACCAGCACCGGGACAGGCATGTCGCGCCCTCGCCCCTTGGCGGCCAGCAGGGCGGCCACCGCCTCGCTGTCGAACGCCTCGCAACCGATGCCGTAGAGCGTGTCGGTCGGCAGCACCACGAGCCTGCCCGCCTTCGCTGCTCCGACAGCTGCGCGGATACCCGCCGCCCGGCCTTGCGGGTCACTGCAGTCGAATACCGTGCTCACCCGGCCATCCTCCCACGCCCGGCGTCCGGACGGTCGCAGCGGTCCGCTCACACTCGACGTGCGGTGACGAATCTCGGGCGTCCCGCCAGGTCGTCGCGGGCACGCACATCGTCGAAGGCGCCCACCGCATCGACGACGTCGACAACCGCGGCCGAGGTCGTGTCGTCGTGCTCGACACCCACCACACCACCGGGCCGCAACAGTCCGGCGACGATCGGCATCATCGGTCGGATCACCGACATCCCGTCGGCCCCACCGAACACCGCGTCGGCCGGATCGTGGGCCACCTCGGGTGCGACCTGGGCCGCCTGCGGGACATAGGGCGGGTTTGCCACCACGACGTCGACCGACCTCGACGGCAGTGCGGCGCGTATCTGCGCCGCATCGGTCACGTCAGCCGCCACCACCGTGATCCGATCACGCACCTCCGGGGATGCGCTCGCGACGTTGCGCCGCAACCACTCCAGTGCGTTCGGCGACCGCTCGACCGCCCACACCCGAGCGCCCGGCAGCATCGTCGCGATCGCGATCGCCAGGGCACCGCTGCCGCTGCACAGGTCGACGACCGTCACGGTTCGGCCGGCCCGGCCCGCGATCCCGACCGCCCATTCAGCGAGGAACTCCGTCTCCGGACGGGGGACGAAGACGCCGGGGCCGACGGCGAGCTCGGCCGGACCGAACGCGGCGGCCCCGACGATGTGCTGCAACGGGATGCGCATCGCGCGACGGGTCACCAGACCGCGGAACCGATCGCGGGTGTCCTGATCGAGTCCATCGACGACGATCAGCCGACCACGATCGATCCCCAGGACTGCGGCGAGCAACCACTCGGCATCGCCACGCGCGCTGTCGATCCCGGCGTCGCCCAGGATCCGCTCCGCCGTGGCCAACTCGGAGTCCACCCGAGCGAGCGGCGCGGTGCGCGCCGTGTCCGACGGGTCCCTGGTCATCGCGTCATTGCGCTTCGAGGCGGGCTTGCCGATCGGCGGCCACGAGTGCATCGAGGAGCGCATCCATGTCACCGTCGAGCACGGCGTCGAGATTGTTCGCCTTGTAGCCGATTCGGTGATCGGTGATCCGATTCTCCGGGAAATTGTAGGTCCGGATGCGCTCGGAGCGATCGACGGTGCGGATCTGCGCGGCCCGCCCTTCGGCGGCCGCGGCGTCGGCCTCCTCTTCGGCGGCCGACTGCAGGCGCGCCGCGAGTACCTGCATGGCCCTCGCCTTGTTCTGCAGCTGCGAACGTTCGTTCTGACAGGTCACGACGATCCCGGTGGGCAGGTGGGTCAACCGGACCGCGGAGTCCGTCGTGTTGACGCCCTGACCGCCCTTTCCGGACGACCGATAGACGTCGATCCGCAGATCCGACTCGTCGATCTCGACCTGGGCGACCTCCTCCGGTTCCGGATAGATCAGCACACCGGCGGCCGAGGTGTGGATTCTCCCCTGCGATTCGGTGACCGGCACCCGCTGCACTCGATGGACGCCACCCTCGAACTTGAGGCGAGCCCAGACACCTTCGCGCAGTTGCTCTCTCGACTTGATCGAGAGAGTGGCCTCTTTGTACCCGCCGAGGTCGGATTCGGTGACGCCGAGGATCTGCGCCTTGAAACCGCATCGTTCGCAGTATTTGAGATACATGCGGGCGAGATCGGCGGCGAACAAGGCCGATTCCTCACCACCGGCACCGGATTTGATCTCGAGGACGACGTCGTCGCCGTCGTGCGCGTCGCGGGGCGCCAGAAGATCGGTCAATGTCGCGTCGAGTTCGACCACCGTGGCCTCGAGTGCCGGGATCTCGTCGGCAAATGCCGGGTCGTCGGCCGCCAGTTCGCGTGCGGCGGCGAGATCGTCCCGCGCGGCCTCCAGACGACGATGGGTCGCCATGATGGGAGCGAGTTCGGCGAACCGCTTGCCGACCCGACGGGCGGCACCGGGATCGTCGTGCAACGACGGGTCGGCCAGCTGGGCCTCGAGGCCGGCATGTTCGGCGAGGATGTCGTCGATCGCCGACGGGCTCTGCGTGGTCACCTGGTGCTCACCTCTCAGGACATCTCTCGTGTCCGGCATCGCTCACGGCCGAGAGGATTCGGAGAACGAAAAACGACGCCCCACCGGACGCGCTGAGCGCGCCGGCAGGGCGTCGTCGGTCGAGCTACTGTGCGTCGGCCTTCTTGGCACGCTTGCCGTAGCGCTTCTCGAACCGGGCCACGCGGCCGCCGGTGTCGAGAATCTTCTGCTTGCCTGTGTAGAACGGGTGGCACTGCGAGCAGACCTCGACGTTGATACGTCCGTTGTCCGCGGTGCTGCGGGTCTCGAAGGTGTTGCCGCAGCCGCAGACGACCGTGGTCGTCGCGTACTCGGGGTGAATGCCCTGCTTCATCTGGTTGTCCCTTTCTGTGGTCGCCGGGTCACCGTCGGGGATCGACGGTGTGAACCGGAACCGGACTCGACCGCTCAGTATGCCACGCGGCGCGTTCGACCTGGAAATCCGCGGACTTCCGAGGCCGATCGGCTCGCTGACGAACGATCCACCTGAATGAACAGCACTTCACTGGTTTCCATTCCCCTGTTAGGCGTGCCTTACAATAGTAAGGCTTAGCTAAGTTGCAGGCTGACGTTTCCGTCGGCATCGCTTCATCGTCACAGCGAGCCCCGACCCTTCCGACCGGCGCCGTCCACGAGCGGACGGCCCAAGACCTGAGGACCGAATGCGGCCTGATCACCACCCGCGGACCCTCCTGTGGGACCCGAGCGACGAGTACGGGGGTCGACGACCCGCTGGCCCCGATCCACCATCTCGCCGTCCGGGAGTTGCTCGGATGCACGTCTCGGCGCCCGGTCGGCGTTGGGAACGCGGCTCCTGGAGAACTGGGAGACCGAACGTCACCACGTCGCGTACGCGATGCCCCGGGCGTTGGTGGCTACCAGGACGGCGCCGTACCCGAGTACGGCCAGACCGGCAGCGCCGACATGTACCGGTTGCTCAACGCGTTCACCGTGTTCGCGATGGCACGACAGGTGTCGCGCACACGACTGCCCCTGGCCGGCGGCAACCACACACGGGAGCAGGCGGCCTCGAGCGATCGGGCGATCGCCACCGTGGCCCGAAATCTGGTGCTCACCGAGGATTTCGAGTTGGTGTCGCGGACGGCCTGCGCTCTGGTTCCGTACACACCGACACCGCGAAGGTGGGCTGACATGCAACTCCCGTACATCCCCGCAGATGTCCCGTTCACCGGCGACCAGAAGGCCTGGCTCGCGGGCTTCCTCGGCGGTCTCAACACCCGTCTCGCGATGCCGAGCACAGGTACCGCGCCCACCTCGGCCGTCGCGGAGCAGCCCGCATCGTCGGACGGCGGTGTTCCCTCGCAGAACGTCTACGGAAGCCAGACCGGCACCGCCGAGTGGATCTCCGAACAGGTCGAGTCCGTGGCCCGTTCGCATGCTGTCGACCCGGTCCGACGCGATCTCGACGCCCTCGACATCACCGCGTTGTCTGCGGTACGCCGTCTTCTGGTGATCGCCTCCACCTATGGCGTAGGTGGCATGCCCGACAACGCCGAGTTGTTCTGGCGCGCGCTCGCCGCGCCCGATGCACCTCGCCTCGAGGGTATGTACTACGGCGTTCTCGCCCTCGGCGACTCGATCTACGACGGTTTCTGCCAGGCAGGCAAGAACATCGATGCACGGCCGGCCGAGCTCGGCGCCACCCGGGTCGTCGACCGCACCGACTGCGGCGTCGATTTCGAGGCACTGTCCGACGCCTGGGTCACCCACGCCGTGCCGGCGCTTGCATCCGTGGACATCGATGATGCCCCGGCGTCCACCACGCTCACCACCTCTGCCAGTGCCGAGCCCGAAGCATCAGAAGCTCCGCGGGCATCCGACGATCAACCCCGGCCACCTGCGGCAAATGCGCGCGGCACACGCACGAAATCCCCGTGGAATCGCAAGAACCCCTATCCCGCGACCATCGTCGCCAACACGCTGTTGTCCGGTCCGACGTCGGACAAAGAGGTCCGGCATCTGGTCATATCCCTGGGCGACAGCGGAATCGAGTACCAGCCCGGCGACGGGATCAGCATCGCACCGGTCAACGACGCCGATCTGGTCGACCTGATCATCGCCCGGCTCGGGGTGTCACCGGACACGATGATCACCGACCGCAAGGCCGAACGAACGCTGCAGGATGCGCTGAGCCGTCAGTACGAGATCTCGACGCCCTCCAAGTACCTCGTCGACTACGTCGCCCAGCGCAGCCGAGATCCCGAGCTCACCCACCTCACGTCCACCGGTGATCGCGAGGCGCTCGACGCATGGCTCGGCGGCAAGGATGTGCTGGACCTCCTGGACGTGGACCAGACGTTGACCATCAGCCCCGAGGAACTACTCGCCGAACTACGTCCGCTGCAGCACCGCGTGTACTCGATCTCCTCGAGCCCGGTGGCCCATGTCGGCACCGTGCACATCACCATGGCCACGGTGCGTTACCGGTCCGGGGAACGGCAGCGGGGCGGAGTGTGCTCGACCTACCTCGCCGACCGGCGACCCGAGGGCACCCGTGTCGAGGTGTTCATCTCCGCCAACAAATCGTTCCGACTGCCCGCCGACGACACCAGGACGATCATGATCGGGCCCGGTACCGGAATCGCCCCGTTCCGATCATTCCTGCACGAGCGGTCCGCTCGTGGTGCGCGGGGCGCGAATTGGCTGTTCTTCGGTGACCGGAACCGGGTCCGCGACCACCTCTACGCCGACGAAGTCGAGCAGTTCGTGACCGACGGCCTGCTCGATCGGCTCGACCTCGCGTTCTCGCGCGATCAGGAACACAAGGTCTATGTGCAGGACCGCATGCGCGAACAAGGTGCTGACCTGTTCGCCTGGCTGTCCGACGGGGCACATCTTTATGTGTGCGGTGACGCGACACGCATGGCCCACGATGTCGACGCCGCCCTGCACGAGATCGTCGCCGAACACGGCGGCATGTCCGCCGAGGCGGCACAGGACTACGTCGACGACCTCAAGCGAGCCAAACGATATCTGCGCGACGTGTACTGACCACTTCCGACTCGACCCCACACCGAGCCTGGCTCAGGACACGGAAAGGAACGGCAACGATGCCCGAATCACCCCGACCAGAGGACTCCGAGGGAACCGGACGCCCGTCGCGTCCGGCCTGTGGTGAGCCGTGCAGCTGTCCGCGTGCGAATGGGGCATCCAACGACCTCGACACGTTGCTGGCGACTCCCGGCTTCTCGGGCTCCCTACTCGGCTCCGACGTCGCTGGGGTTGCAGCGCAGTTGCCGTCGCTCGAACAGGTCGTCGGGGTCACGGTGGCCGGCCCCGTCCTCATGAACGACGTCGGAATCCATGAGCTGCCGGTGGGTATCGGCGGACCGATCCGGTGCCGACCGTCGCGGATCTCACTGCGTCTCAACCCTGTTCGACTCGGCTCCGCACTGGTCACCGATCCGGCGGCACACGTGCCGCCGACCCTTCGCCTCTTCGACGCGGCCGGAAACACGGCGCACGCAACCTATCTCACCGAGACCTCGGATCGGCTCGCGTTCGAGTCGCTGTCGCTGAACGCCGGTGGTTTCGACAGCACGCCTGCCGCACCTCGTGTCATCGGCGGCACCGCCGAGGCCACCGCATGGCACGAGCAGCTGGCTGGGGACCGCGACACGCCGCCCGCCGACGATCAGATCGCCCAGTTCGACGCAGTGCTCGAAGACGGTGGCACGCTGCGTCTCCGGTCCATGCCGGGACGCCGCGGGGAAGGTTTCGCCCGGGTGGAGTCGCGCCGCGTCGTCGCCGCGTTCGAACACGCCGCACTGCTAGGGATGCCGATGACCATCGCCACCGCCGCACCGGGCTGCCTCCAAATGCGTCACGATCGGCTGGACAGTGCGCGGGAACATCGGGGATCCATGGTGATCGCATCGGGCACCTGCCGCGCGATGATCAACTTCGATCTCGTCACCGAGTGCTGGGTGACCTGGACCGACGGCGTGTGGGGTCGGACCGGCTCCATCGAACTCTACGATCGGCACGCCCGCTGCAGTCTCATCGCGACGCAGACGGGTTCCGTGTCGGCGGAGACCTTCGACGCCTGGAACCAACTGGTGGCCGACGTCGCCTGGTGACCCCGCCCTCCCACGCCTCACCGCCCGGGCGCAGGATCGTCGAGCAGGCGCAGGATTCCATCCGGACTCGCGGCGTGGGCGAGGTTCCCACGAGAACCCGTGTCAGAGTTGATGAACTCGACGAGCACGGCCACCATCACTTCATGACGCAGCCCGGCTATGACGCCCTCGCGACTGAATACGCAGCCACCTTCCCGTCGGCATTCCGGTCCGAGACGGAACGCCACGCCGTCGACTGCTTCGCCGACATGGTGATATCCGATACCGGAGACACGCCGTTCGTGATCGATATCGGTTGTGGGCAGGGTCATACCGCTGCCCACCTCCACTCCCGGGGGATGTCTGTTCTCGGAGTCGATCCGAGTGCGGAGATGCTGAAGTTCGCCCGACGTCAGTACCCGGGTATCCGCTTTCTCGACGACGACGCCCGCTGCGCGTCCGCGCCGGTGGAACAGTGCGCCGCCCTGATCGCGCAGTTCAGTCTCATCCACGTCGAGCCCCGACTCCTACCGGGCATCCTGGCGTCGTGGCACCGACGCGGCGGCCCGGGCACCATTGTCCTGATCGCGA
Source organism: Gordonia sp. DT101 (assembly GCF_049844895.1). Taxonomy (NCBI): domain Bacteria; kingdom Bacillati; phylum Actinomycetota; class Actinomycetes; order Mycobacteriales; family Gordoniaceae; genus Gordonia; species Gordonia sp. DT101. The sequence continues at coordinate 25,999 of NZ_JBNCLX010000003.1, forward strand.
TGCAGGGCTCGGACGAAACCGGCATCCACGAATTCGATCACCTCGTCGCGCGGGCGTGGCACTGGCACCCGGACACCTTGTCGAACACGCTCGCCGACACCGGGTTCGAGGAGGTCTTCCGGATGATCCGACGGCCGGACTCGGATCACCGGTTTCCGGAGATCTATCTGATGGCACGCGCTCGATCGAACGACACGACCGCTCCGTCTCACCTGCCGTAGAGACCGAGCGAGCCCATCCCCCGAAGGGTGATGGGCTCGCTGGATGGAGATCTGTGCACGCTCGGCGTGAAACCGTGCCCGCTCGGCGGATCAGTCGTCGTTCATCGCTCCGGGCGCGGTCTTCTGCACCTGCATCAAGAACTCGATGTTGGTCTTCGACTTCTTGAGCTGACTGATGAGCAGATCGATCGCCTGCTGTGAATCGAGCCCGGACAGCACCCGGCGCAACTTGTGCACGATCGCGAATTCCTCGGGCGACAACAGCAATTCGTCCTTGCGGGTACCTGACGGATTCACGTCGACCGCCGGGAACACCCGCCGCTCCGAGATCTTGCGATCGAGCTTGAGCTCGGCGTTGCCGGTGCCCTTGAACTCCTCGAAGATGACAGTGTCACCGGTCGAACCGGTCTCCACCATCGCCGTGGCGATGATGGTCAGCGAACCGCCGTTCTCGATGTTGCGCGCCGCGCCCAGGAAGCGCTTCGGCGGGTAGAGAGCGGTGGAATCGACACCACCGGACAGGATTCGACCCGAGGCAGGCGACGCGTTGTTGTACGCGCGACCCAGCCGGGTGATCGAGTCCAGGAGCACGATGACGTCCCGGCCGTTCTCGACCAGGCGCTTTGCCCGCTCGATCGCCAGCTCGGCAACCGACGTGTGATCTGACGGCGGACGGTCGAAGGTCGAGGCGATGACCTCACCGTTCACCGAACGCGTCATGTCGGTGACCTCTTCCGGACGCTCATCGACCAGGACGACCATCAGGTGACATTCCGGGTTGTTGATGGTGATCGCATTCGCGATGTCCTGCAGGATCGTTGTCTTACCGGCCTTGGGCGGCGACACGATCAGTGCGCGCTGGCCCTTGCCGATCGGCATGATCAGGTCGATCACGCGGGTGTCGAGCCGTTCCGGGGTCGTCTCCAGGCGAAGCCGCTGATTCGGGTAGAGCGGGGTCAGCTTGCCGAACTCGGGGCGCTTCTTGGCGGTCTCGATGTCGGTTCCGTTGACCGTGTCGAGCCGGACCAACGGGTTGAACTTCTGGCGCTGGTTGGCCTGCTCACCCTCGCGGGCCACCTTGACGGCACCGGTGATCGCGTCACCGCGGCGCAACCCGTTCTTGCGCACCATGTTCATCGACACGTACACGTCGTTCGGTCCCGCCAGATACCCGGAGGTCCGGACGAATGCGTAATTGTCGAGGACGTCGAGGATGCCGGCCACGGGCTGCAACACGTCGTCGTCGGAGACCTGGGGTTCACCCGAGCCCGACGAGTCGCGGTCACGTCCACGGCGGCGTTCGCGGAAGCGACGACCTCGCCGGCCGCGACCGCTGCCGTCGTCGTCATCGTCGCGGTTGTTCTGGCGACCGTCGCGGTTCTGGCCGCCACCCTGGTTCTGGTTGTTGCCCTGGTTGTTCTGGCCACCATCGCGATTCTGGTTGTCGCGATTCTGGTTGTCGCGGTTCTGGTTGTCGCGGTTCTGGTTGTCGCGGTTCTGGTTGTCGCGGCCCTGCCCACCGTCGCGGTTCTGGTTGCGATTGCGGTTCTGGTTGCGATTGCGCTGGTCGCCGCCGCCGGTGGAGTCGCCCTGCCGGTCGTTGCCGACCGTCTTCGCGTCGGCCGTGTTGCTGTCGGCGGTCTTGGTGTTGCTGTCGGCGGCTTTTGTGTTGCTGTCGGCAGTCTTGGCGCCGACGTCAGATGCCGCCGAGGCGGCACCGTTGGTGGCCTCCACCTGTTCGTTCTCCGACGACTCGGCGCGCGAACGCCGCCGTGTGCGGGTCGGCGGCTCCGCATCCTTCGCGGAGTCGTTCTTCGGGGCATCTTTCTTCGGCGCATCATTCTTCGGGGCGTCATTCTTCGGGGCGCCGTCACCGGAGGCACCGTCCGACAGAGCCATCTGGCCGTCGGCGCTCTTGGCGGCCGGGGCCGAGCCCGCCTGGCGTTCCTTGATCGCGGCGATCAGGTCGCCCTTACGCATTCCCGACGTCCCCTTGATTCCCAGCTCACCCGCTAGTGCGCGGAGCTCGGTCAGCACCATCGCGGAGAGCCCGGTGCGGGCGCGGGTCGTGGAGCCACTGGCCGATCGCGCCGACGACTGGGCGCCGGAGGCCGGGGCTTCCGTGCTCGACGTTGGGGTCGGTTCAGTGATCAGGTCCGTATCCGTCACGGATATCCTTTCGTTCCCCCGCAGACCGAAGCTGCGAAAGGGGTCATTGCCACCCCGCCTCACTTCAGGCGGGACTTCGTCCTCATCGGAGCGTGTCCGCTCGGGATTCTCCTCCGTGGACGGTCAGAAGAAATATGGTCTGCTGCGTGTGTCCGCTGGTGCTGCTCGACAACTCCTGACAGGAAATCGTGCGACCGGAACCGACCGGAGGGCAAGATAGAGATCGGGAGAGAAGCACGGCAAGACATATCTGCGCGGCTAGACCAGTATATGGTATCTCGTTCGCATGATAGGGGCAACACGCCCTTCCCGCCATTCCGTGTGCGAACCGACGAGAGCCACCACCGTCACACGGATCAGGAACGCCCGTGGGTGACCTCGACGCCACCGGCGATCGCGACGCTCGACGGCACGAAGCCCAATCCGATCGCGACATCGCGATCCTCCGCCGGTACCGGCCCGACACCGAGTACGAGGACGGTGGGCCCGGCACCGGAGACCGTCGCCGCGTGACCGCGTTTACGCAGGGCAGCCACCAATTCCGCGGTCGGCGGCATGGCTTCGGCACGGTAGCCCTGGTGGAGCCGGTCCTCGGTTGCCGCGCACAGGGCCGCGGGATCGTCGGTCAATGCGACCACGGCGAGTGCCGAGCGGCTGACATTGAAGACCGCGTCCCGGCGTGGCACCGCATCGGGCAGCAGACCGCGCGTGTACGACGTCGACGACTCGGTGGCCGGGACGAAGACCGTCGCGGTGATGTCGGGATGCACGGCCAGACGCCGCGCAAGGTAGCGGACGCGGGCCGCGTCGGTCGCCGCCACTCCCCCGACCCGGTCCGACTCCATCCAGGTCACCACCGCCGACCCGAGCACGCTCGCTGCCGCATTGTCGGGATGGCCCTCGAACTCCGAGGACAATTGGACGAGTTCGGCAACGTCGAAAGTGTCACGGATACCGGCCTCGACGAGCAGCCCCGATGCCGCGGCCAGGCCGGACACTGCCGCCGCGGCGGACGAACCGAGTCCACGGGAATGCGGTATCGCATTGACGCATCGCAACTTCAGGCCCGCGGCGGTCACGCCGGCAACCGCGAGTCCCCGCGAGATCGCACGGGCCACCAGATGATTCTCGTCGCGGGGGACGTCCTCGGCCCCCTCGCCACTGACCTCCACCTCGACACCCGCAGACGTGGTCTCCACGATCAGTTCGTCGTAGATCCCGAGGGCGATACCCAGGCAGTCGAAACCGGGTCCGAGGTTGGCGCTGGACGCCGGAACCCGGACTCGAGCCGAAATACCCTCCGGCAGCATCACCTTCGCATCTCCCACCAATGCGTCGTCGGTCATCGCGGTGGCCACACCCGTCGATTCAGCGGACGCCGAGAGCATCCGCCACCGCGACCGGATCCACCGGAATCGCCTCGACCTCGGGCATTCCGGACAGTGCGGTGTCCGGATCCTTCAGACCGTTACCGGTCACCGTACACACGACAGTCGAGCCGGCGGCGATCCACCCGTCTGCCCGGGCCGCGAGCAGACCGGCGACGCTGGCCGCCGATGCCGGTTCGACGAAGACACCTTCCCGACCGGCGATGAGCCGATATGCTTCGAGCAGTTTCTCGTCGGTGGCTGCCCGGAACTGACCGTCGGACTCCTCTTTCGCCGCGACGGCCTGATTCCAGCTCGCCGGGGAGCCGATACGGATCGCGGTGGCGATGGTCTCCGGGTCCTTCACCGGCGCTCCGTTGACGAGGGGCGCGGCACCCGCCGCCTGGACGCCGAGCATCCGCGGTACCGACGAACTGATCCCGTCCCGGTGGTACTCGGTGTAGCCCTTCCAGTACGCGGTGATGTTCCCGGCGTTCCCCACCGGCAGAGCATGCACATCGGGCGCCCGGCCGAGGACGTCGACGATCTCGAACGCGGCGGTCTTCTGACCCTCGATCCGCGACGGGTTCACCGAGTTCACCAGCTCGATCTCGGTGAACTCCGCGGTTGCCTTCCGCGCGAGTTCCAGGCAGTCGTCGAAATTACCCTGCACCTGGATGATCTTGGCGCCGTGCATGACCGCCTGGGCCAGCTTGCCCATCGCGATCTTCCCCTCGGGGATCAGGACCGCGCAGGTGATCCCTGCCCGGGTCGCATACGCGGCAGCCGACGCCGAGGTGTTCCCGGTCGACGCGCACAGCACCGCGGTCTTGCCGTTGTTGACAGCGGTGCTGACCGCCATCGTCATGCCCCGGTCCTTGAACGAACCCGTCGGGTTGAGGCCCTCGACCTTGAGATAGACCTCGCAGCCGGTGACCTCCGAGAGGTGCGGCGCGGCGATCAGCGGCGTGCCACCCTCGAGGAGGGTGACGACCTGCCAGTCGTCGCCGACAGGCAGGCGATCGCGATACGCCTCGATCAATCCGGGCCAGCGCTGATGCACCGGGGTTGCGTTAGTCATCGGTTCCTTCCAATCGCAGGACGCTCGACACCTTGATCACGGCATCCATGTCTTCCAGTGCCGCAACGCATTCCGACTGCGCGCGGTCGGGCGCGCGGTGGGTCACCACGATGAGCCGGGCGTCCTCGCCCGCGCCCTCCTGGCGCACCGCGGCGATGCTGACCGCGCGCTTGGTGAACTCGCCGGCGACCTGGGCGAGCACGCCCGGACGGTCGGCGACCTTCATCGAGATGTAGTAGCGGGTCGGCACGTCGTCGATCGGCGCGACCGGCAGCGACGCGTATGTCGACTCCAACGGGCCGCGTCCCCCGTGCACCTTGTTCCGCGCCGCCATCACCATGTCCCCCAACACCGCCGACGCCGTGGGTGATCCACCGGCGCCCTGCCCGTAGAACATCAACCGCCCGGCGTTCTCCGCTTCGACCACCACCGCATTGAAGGCGCCGTTCACCGTCGCCAACGGATGGCTCAGCGGGATCAGCGCCGGGTAGACACGCGCCGACACCCTCTGGCGCCCATCGGCATCGTGCACCCGCTCACAGATGGACAACAACTTGACGGTGCAGTCGAACTTCTTGGCGGCCACCAGGTCGGCGGCGGTGACCGTGGAGATCCCCTCCCGGAAGACGTCCGCCGCGGTCACCCGGGTGTGGAATGCGATCGACGCGAGGATGGCGGCCTTGGCGGCGGCGTCATATCCCTCCACGTCGGCCGTCGGGTCTGCTTCCGCGTAACCCAGTCGCCCTGCCTCGGCCAGAGTGTCGGCGTAGGCGGCGCCGGTCTCGTCCATCGCCGAGAGGATGAAGTTGGTGGTGCCGTTGACGATTCCGGCCACCCGCTCCACGGTGTCGCCGGCGAGCGACTGCATCAGCGGCCGGACCACCGGGATGGCACCGGCAACAGCGGCCTCGAAGTAGAGATCGACCTTGGCCTCGGCGGCTGCGGTGGCGAGCTCACCGGTGTACTCGGCGAGCAACGCCTTGTTCGCGGTGACCACCGACTTACCACTCTCGAGCGCCGCGCGGATCAGCTCGCGCGCGGGATCGATGCCGCCCATCAGTTCCACCACGATGTCGACGTCGGCGCGGGCCACGAGCGCGGCCGGATCGTCGGTGAGCAACTCCTGGCTGATCTTGCGCGGCCGGGTGAGGTCACGGACCGCGACGCCCCGCAATTCGACGGGCGCACCGACACGGGCCCGGAGGTCGGCGGCATTCTCCGCGAGGATCCGCACCACCTCGGCGCCGACATTTCCCATGCCGAGCACAGCCACGCCGATGGCGCGGGCACCGGTGACGGATGTCGGGTCGCTCGGGGTCTGGTTCATTCGGAAACCTCCAGGCTCAAGATGTCGTCGATCGTCTCGCGTCGCAGCATCAGTCGTGCGGACGAATCCTGCACCGTCACCACCGCCGGCCGCATGGCCATGTTGTATCGACTCGACATCGAATAGCAGTACGCGCCGGTGGCCGCGACCGCGACCAGGTCGCCGGGCGCCAGATCTTCGGGCAGCCAGCAGTCCTTGATCACGATGTCGCCGCTCTCGCAGTGCTTCCCGACCACTCGGCTGACCACTGCGGGCGCCTCGGACACGCGTGAGACCAGCCGAATATCGTACTCGGCCTGATACAGCACGGTCCGGATGTTGTCGCTCATGCCACCATCGACAGACACGTACCGCCGGGACAGGTTCTTGCCGATCGTCACGTCTTTCACGGTGCCCACCCGGTACAGGGTGACCGTGCCGGGGCCGGCGATCGCGCGGCCGGGCTCCACCGCCAGGGTCGGCATCGGGAGCCCGACGGCCGCGGACTCGTGGCGGAGGATCTCCGCCAGCCGCTCGGCGACATCGCCGATGGGCAGCGGGTCGTCTTCGGGCAGGTACGAGATGCCCAGTCCGCCACCGAGGTCCACGATGGAGAGCTGGGCGGTCTTGTCGACGCCGAATTCGGCCACCACATCCTTGAGTAGACCGAGGACACGATGTGCGGCGAGCTCGAACCCGTCCATGTCGAAGATCTGGGAACCGATGTGGCTGTGCAGACCGACCAGTCGCAGGTTGTCGGTCGCGAACACCCGGCGGACCGCATCCATTGCGACGCCGCCGGCGAGCGCGAATCCGAACTTCTGGTCCTCGTGGGCGGTCGAGATGAACTCGTGGGTGTGCGCCTCGACGCCCACGGTGACGCGAACGAGAACATCGGCGACCAGACCTCGTTCACCGGCCAGCCGGTCGAGACGCTCGATCTCGACCATCGAGTCGAGCACGATGTGACCCACGCCGGCATCGAGCGCCATTGCCAATTCGTCGACACTCTTGTTGTTGCCGTGCAACGCGATCCGCTCCGGCGGGAAGCCCGCGCGCAGCGCGACGGTCAGTTCGCCCCCCGAGCACACGTCGAGGGACAGACCCTCCTGGTCGACCCAGCGCGCGATCTCGGAACTCAGAAAGGCCTTCGACGCATAGTGCACGCGACCATAGGGCCCGAATGCCGCGACCATGTCGGCACATCGCGATCGGAAATCCGCCTCGTCCATCACGAACAGCGGGGTCCCATAGGTCTCGGCGAGTTCCTCCACACCGACCCCGGCGAGGTGGACCTCACCCGAGGAATCTCGAACGGCGTTGCGGGGCCATACGTTTGCCGGGATCACAGCGAGCTGGACCGGATCGTTCGGCCGCTCCGCGAGGTGCGGGGCAGCGAGCAGTTCGGCGTGCCGGGGTCCGGCCGGGTGCGCGTTCACATCCGCTCCGGTGCGCTCACGCCGACCAGCTCGAGGCCGTTCGCCAGGACCTGCCGGGTCGCCCCACACAGCGCGAGACGCGCCGCATGGATGTCACCGGCGGGTTCGTCACCCTGCGGAAGGATTCGGCAGCGTGCGTAGAAGCGGTGGTAGGCGCCGGCCAGCGTCTCCAGATATCGGCAGATCCGATGCGGCTCGCGGAGTTCGGCCGCCGTGGCCACCACCTCGTCGAAATCCCCGATGGTACGGATGAGTTCACCCTCGGCCGGATCGTCGAGGAGATCGAGATGATCCTGCGACGGCTCGAGGCGGAGCTCGGCGGCGTTGCGCGACAGCGCCGACAGCCGCGCGTGCGCGTACTGCACGTAGTAGACCGGATTGTCGTTCGACTGCCTGCGCAACAGGTCGAGGTCGATGTCGATGTTCACGTCGACCGACGACCTGATCAGGGCGTACCGGGCGGCATCCACCCCGACGGCGTCGACGAGGTCGTCGAGGGTGATCACGGTGCCCGCCCGCTTGCTCATCCGGACCGGCACGCCCTCGCGGACGAGGTTGACCATCTGGCCGATCAGCACCTCGACGGTCTGCGGGTCATCGCCGAGCGCGGCGGCCGATGCCTTCAACCGGGTGATGTAGCCGTGGTGATCGGCACCCAGCATGTAGATGCAGAGGTTGAACCCGCGGTTGCGCTTGTCGCGGTAGTAGGCGATGTCGCCGGCGATGTAGGCGGCGTTACCGTCGCTCTTGATCACGACGCGATCTTTGTCGTCGCCGAAGTTCGTCGTCCGTAGCCACCAGGCGCCGTCGTTCTCGTAGAGGTTGCCGTTGGCCTTGAGTTCGGCGATGCATTCGTCGACAAGACCCGAGGTGAACATCTTGTTCTCGTGGGTGAAGACGTCGAAGTCGGTGCCGAACTCGTGCAGGCTTTCCTTGATGTGATCGAACATCAGGTCCACCCCGACCGCGCGGAAGGTCTCCAGGGTTTCGTCGTCGGGCCGGTCGAGCACGTCGGGCACCTTTGCCACGACCTGCGCCGCGATCTCGCCGATGTAGTCGCCGGCGTAGCCGTCCTCGGGGGTCGGTTCGCCGGTGGCCGCGGCCCTCAGTGACTGCGCGAATCGGTCGATCTGCGTGCCGTGGTCGTTGAAGTAGTACTCGCGGGTCACCGCAGCACCGCGCGCGGCGAGTACCCGACCGAGGGCGTCACCGACGGCGGCCCAGCGCGTACCGCCGAGGTGAATCGGCCCGGTCGGATTCGCCGAGACGAACTCGAGGTTGATCGTGCGATCATCGAGCTCGGCGCCACGGCCGTAGTCGGCGGCAGCCGCCAGCACGGTCGCGACCACCGAGTTCTGCGCGGCGGCCGCCAGCCAGACGTTGACGAAGCCCGGACCCGCTACCTCGGCCTTCGCGATGCCGTCGGTGGCCGTGAAGGCATCGGCCAGCCAGCCGGCCAGCTCACGTGGGGCGACGCCCAGCTTCTTGCCGAGCTGGAGCGCGATGTTCGTGGCGTAATCGCCATGATCCGCGTGCCGGGGACGCTCGACGACAACGGTGTCGGGCACGATCGTGTCGTCGAGCCCGTGGTCACGGACAACGGTCAGCGTCGCGGCGGCGAGCAGCGCGGCGAGGTCGGCAGGAGTCACGGCTCACCATCCTATTGGCCCGAGCCCAACAGGGGATAATCGCCTCCGCCGGCCGTCACCGGGCGAGCGACCCCACCGGCTCCCCACGCACATTGCTCACCGCCCTCGGGGTGGTCGCGGCGTTGCTGATCGGGATGGCGCTGGGACTGCTGATCGCCGCGATACTGCACAGCGACGACGTGCGGGCCGGGGAGACGCCGTCGGCGGACTCCGCGGCGGTCGGCTTTGCGCAGGACATGGTCCGACATCCTCACCACGCAGAGCAACGAGATCGGGCAGATGCCGTTGTGGCTGACCCGATGGGGCCACCCACCGATCAACCCGAATCCGCCGATGGGGTGGGTGGGCACTGAGATGGCCGCAGGCACCCCGGCGCCGTCGACCTCTGCCGGAACGTGGCGCCGCGCCGCTGCCGACGAACTGACGGTCTCCACCGTCACGTCCGGGACCACCGGGGCAGGCTCAACCCTGCGGACACCAGGAAACAAAGCGCGCCGACGAACGTGCCGGCGCTCGCCACCTCGTCGCTGACCGTCTGCCCTGCGGACGTCACGTAGGCACCCACCGCCGACGCCCCGAAGGCGATGCAGCCCAGCAGGTTGACCTGCGTCGCCCACCAGTCGCGGCGCCGCGGCGCCCAGACGCGGACGGTGTGGGCGAACACGATCACCGCGAGGATGCCGCTCACCAGGAATGCGACCGAACCGGCTGCGTCCGGGGACCACACCCGACGGCGATCTTCGGTGACCGTGGCGGCATGGAGAGCTGCCGCAGTACTCGCATTGAACAGCAGGGCCCCGCCGAATTGTGTTGCCGCGGAGAGCCACTCGGCGCGAAACTGTTTGCCGCCGTCGGGGGTCGAGGTGGTCGCCGCACCGCTGAGCGCATATTGGATCAGTGCCGCACCGGTGAAGAACCAGGCGCCGACGAAGAAACTCAGATTCGCCACCGACGCACCTGCCCACGCCATGAATCCGGGCGTGGCGCCCAGTGCGAAGAGCGCTGACCCGATCATGAACCCCCAACATTGCTTCTCGAGCGTCGCCGACAGAAACCGGGTCGGGCCGTTCGCTGCTACGACATCACCGTTCACCCCTGCATTCTGGTGGATTCGGCGCGCCGATGACGCACGTTGCGGCAGGATCGTCGGCGGACAGCACGAGCACACCGACATCACGAGCACCCCGACACCTGGAGCGCCCCGAGGCAGACCGTCACCCTCGAAACCGACCTCGACGCCGGCGCCGTCTGCTCGGGGATGCTGTTGCAGTCGACCTTCCTGCATGTGTGTCAGGTCTGTTCGGCGTCCCGGCGATGAGTGCCCGAGGGTGTCCGCAGCCGCTACCGAGGCACCATCGAGATCGATACCGGACGTATCACCGGGGTCGCCGGCATGGTCGCCCGTGGGATCTTCCGGCACCACGAACGTCGGTGGCGGGCGTTCGCGCGCACTCTGGCGCCCAGAGCGGACTGAACTCGCACCTTCGCCAGATGCCCAACGGTTTTCAGGTCATACGGGAAATGAGTTCTTCGCGGCTGACGCTCGCACTGCCACAAGGATGTCACGGTGCCCCCGGCAGGATTCGAACCTGCGGCCTTCTGCTCCGGAGGCAGACGCTCTATCCCCTGAGCTACGGGGGCTCAACGGGCGAGGGTTAGCGTAACGCACGCGCGCCACCCGAACCCAATCGGGTCGTCACGACACACCGAGCGCTCCCGACATGCGGATGTGCGAACCGCTCTCTCCGCGTACGACGTGCAGTTGGGCTGGAATTCGCGCCCGGAGTTCGTCGACGTGGCTCACGACACCCACGACACGTCCGCCCGAGCGGAGGTCGTCGAGAACGCCCATCACCAGGTCGAGCGCTTCAGGATCGAGGGCACCGAACCCTTCGTCGATGAAGATCGTGTCGAGCACGTGACCGCCGGATTCCGCGGCGACCACGTCGGCGAGGCCGAGTGCGAGGGCCAGTGAGGCGAAGAACGTCTCACCGCCCGACAAGGTGGTGGTCGCCCTGACCGCTCCGGTGTACTCGTCGCGGACCTCGATGCCGAGCCCACCGCGTCGCCCACGCGGCCCAACGGCATCGGTATGCACGAATTCATATCGGCCCGAGGACATCTGGTGCAGTCGAGCGGACGCGGCCACGAGCACCTCCGTCAGCCGCGCGGCCAGCACGTAGGACCGCAACGACATCCGCCGGGAGTTCTGTCCCCGCCCGCTCACCAACTCGGCGAGGCCTTGGAGCTCATCGTGACGCGCCCGCATCGGAGCGAGCACGTCGGCGGCCGCCCAGAACTGGCTGACGTAGTCGTCCAGATCCCGCAGACGCCGAACCGCCACTGCACGACGACTCGTGGCCTCGTCACGCACCTGCCGGGCAGATGCCAGGTTCGCGGCGAGGGCATCGGTGTCGACCGGTTCGGCGGCCATCGCCGCACGCACCTCCGTGTCGGCGAGGGTCGATTCGGCTGCCGCCCGGATTCGCGACGCCTGCAGCACCATCGCCTCCCACTCGGACAGGCGAGCCTCCGAGGTCAGCGCCGCGGTGGCCTCCGACGGGTCCGCGAAGCCTGCGGCGGCACACTTCTCGGCGAGCCGGTCCAGGGCGTCTGCACGTCGCTGCCGGACTCGGACCAGTTCATTCCGTGCGTCGCGCAGCCGCGCCGCACGACGACACAGTTCCGCCAGTTCGGCACGTCGCTCGGCCACACCGGTGCGCCCGCCGGTCGCTTCCGCGACGTCGGCATCGAGTGCCCCGAGTGTGTCGCGGAGCGCGGTGAGCCGTTCGCGACGCCCGGCCTGCGCGGTGTCGGCATCGCTGCGTTCGACACGTACCGACTCGATGTCGGCCTCGATGGCCTTGAGTGCCGCCGCCAGGGAGGAAGTGCGTTCCGCGGAACGTTCCGCGTCCTCGAGGTCGGCGGTGTTCTGTGCCCGGTGGGCGTCGATCTGATCCCGCATGGCCCCGTCGATGGTGGCATCGAGGTGGGTACGCCGTTCGACGAGTGCCGCACGATCCGACTCCGCGGCCGATCGGGTGTCCGCGGCGCGTTGGGCGGCCTCGACGGCGTCGGCTTCCTGCGCCTCACCGATCGACGTCGCCGAATCGCTCACTGCGGGCAGCGGATGCTCGACCGATCCGCAGACCGCACACGGCGTTCCGTCCACCAGCTGGCCCGCGAGCTCGGCCGCCATCCCTGTCAGCCTCCGTTCCCGGACATCCAGGAGGCGCTCGCGCGCAGTCGTGTATTGCTCACGCGCATCGAGGAGCTGCTGTTCGGCGCGAGCGATCTCCGGCTCGAGCGCCTCGCGATCGGCGACGGCCCGGGCGATGGTGGCCAGGCGATCCCGTTCGGCGTGCAGGTGCGGCAGCTGTGCTCGTGCCGCGACCGCACCGGCAAGCTCGGCGGCAGCCTTCTCTCGGCGCTCCGGCGCCTGCTCGAGAAGCGAGTCCATCTCGGCGAGGCGACGCTCGGTCGCGTCCATCTCGTCCCGGATCCGATCGATGTCGGCAATGAGCTCCGGCCGCCGGGCGAGGCGGGCGGCCAACGGCTCCCAGCGGCCGGACTCGGCGGTCCAACGCTCGATCGCGGCGTCGAGCGAGCCCTCCGCACTGCTCCGACACAGCGGAGCTCCCTCGTCGAGCGCGGCCAGCTCGGCATCGAGGCGGGCACACTCCGATTCGGCGGTTGCCAGCGCGGCTGCGGCGCGGTCCCGGTCCTCGACCACCGACGCAATCGGTGCGGCTCGCCGCCCGGACTCGAGTGCCGCGGTGATCGCGGCCAATTCCGCTCCCCCGTCGGCGAGCTGGACCAATCGCGTCGTGGCCTCGTCACCCCGCCGTCGAGCATCCACCAGCCGTGCACCGTGATCATGGGCGGCCTGTACACGATCGAGCTCGGCCTGCGCCCCGGTCAGCGCGTCGAGACACCCGGTCGCATCCGTACGCGCGGCCGCCAGGCAGTTCTGCGCCCACTCCATGTCGGGATCGGCGACGTCGGCACCGCCGAGAGCGACGATCTGGCCTGCGATACGATCCGCAGCCGCCGTCCGCTCCGCCACTGCACTCGCACTCTGCCGCGCCCGCTCACGCAGCCACTCCTCGAGGTCGCCGAATCGCTCGGTGTCGAACAGCCTCTCCAGCAGGCCTTCTCGATCCTCGGAAGTCGCTCGCAGAAACCTCGCGAACTCGCCCTGCGGCAGCAGCACCACCTGAAAGAACTGGTCGGCGCTCATCCCCAACAGCCGCGTCACCACCTCGCCGATCTCCGGCAGGCGGGTCAGGTCCGGGCCCGAATCGTCCAGCCACACCAACGTGCCCCGCGCATTGACCTTGGTGGTGCCGGTACCGCGTTTCTTGGGCCGGAGATGATCGGGTGACCGGGTGATGCGCAGCCGGCGGCCCCCGATCGTCGCCTCGAGCTCGACCTCGGGAACCTGATCGGCCGACGAGTGATCGGAATGCAAGCGGCGGTTGGTGTCCCGGGCGCCGGGCACCCGGCCGAAGAGCGCGAACGCGACTCCGTCGAGCACCGTCGTCTTGCCCGCGCCGGTCTGCCCGTGCAACAGGAACAGTCCGTCCCCGGCGAGCGATTCGAAGTCGACCACGACCTCGTCGGCGAACGGACCGAATGCCCGCATCCGTAAGTGGTGCAATCTCATGCTGACTCCGCCACACCCGGCTCGACGTCGAAGAGGGTCAGCTCCCCGTCCGATCCGCCATCGGAGTCAGGCTCGCCGACGACCGCACGCACCGCCCGATCGACGAGGGCACATTCCCGCGCGGTGGGGGTGTCGCGCACGTCGGCGACGAAGGCGGCGATGATCTCGGCGTCGGTGCGACCGTGTACCCGCGATCGATAGTCGAGCCCGTCGCCGAGGTGGGGGCGATCCCACTGCACATGCACGGCATGCGGAAATCGTTCCCGCAGTCGACGCATCGCATCGACCGGGCGGACCGCATCGGTCAGGGCCGCTTCGACATAGTGGTCCTCCGCATCGCTCAGCGAGCCGTCGGTGAGGAGCTCGTCGAGAGTGCCCACCAAGGAACTCAGCCCGCGGACGGTCGGGAGTTCTCGGGCGCGCACCCCGGCGACGCCGTTCGCGTCGAGGTCGACGACCCACACCGACTTGTGCTCGGAACGCTCGCCGAACGAGTACGGCAGCAGTGATCCGCTGTACCGGACTGCCTCGCCGAGTTGCTGCGGCGAGTGCAGATGCCCGAGTGCCACATAGTCGACCCCGGAGAAGTTCTCGGCGCCAACGGTTTCCACACCACCGACACTGATGGATCGTTCGGATCCGGAGGCCAGGGCGCCGACCACGAAGGCGTGCGCGGCCACCACCGACCGGGCGGACCGGCCGGCCAGATCTGCACGAACCCGGTCCATCGCCGCTCGGAGCACCTCGGCATGGGTGCGGGCGTCGTCGACACCGAGGTGCCGCCGCGCGGTTTCCGGTTCGAGATATGGGATGCCGTAGATCGCCACCTCACCGAACTCGTCGCCCAGGACGACCGGTTCGCCGATCTCGTCGATCGAGGTCCGCAGGTGCAGCCCGCCCGCCGCCGCGAATCCGGACCCGGCCCCGAGACGGGTCGGCGAATCATGATTGCCCGAGGTGATGACGATCTGAGCGCCCGCCGCCGCGATCTCGGCGAGCCCGCGGTCGTACACCCGTACCGCGTCCGCCGACGGAACGGACCGGTCGTACACGTCTCCGGCGACCACCACGGCATCGGCCGACTCCTCGGCCACGATTCCGGCGAGGTGCGACAGCGCAGCCATCTGGTCGTCGAGCAGCTCGACGCCGTGAAAGGTCCGACCCAGGTGCCAGTCGGAGGTGTGGATGATGCGCATGCGCTCACCCTACGAGCGCCTCCCGACAGACTGTGGGAGGCAAAGCCGCACCCGTGGGCACCGACCTCGCCACTCGGGCGAGGTCGGTGCCCACGGTGATCGTCGATGCGCGGGTCAGGCGGTCGGCACCCCCGTCGCGGCGCCCTCGCCGGCCTGATCCGACGGCACCGGCGGCACGCCGGGCGGGGTCTGATGCTTCGGCTTCACGAAGAACAGCGCGGCGACGACGCCGAACAGGAGCACCACGGCCGGCAGGTAGAGCGACTGGCCCATCGCGGTGGCAAATCCCTCGCGCACCATCTCCGGGAGCTGGCCGCCGGCACTGTGGTGCTCGGTGTCGACGCCCGGCAGCAGCGCGGCGAGCCGGGTCTGCATCAGTGCGCCCACGGCCGCACTGCCCAGCACCGATCCGATCATCCGGGTGGTGTTGTAGACGCCGGCGCCGGCGCCGGCCTGATGCCACGGCAGGTTGCGGGTCGCGGTGGCGGCCAACGGCGCCCAGATGCCCGCCGACGCGATCCCCATCAGGCACATCGGGATGACCAACTGCCACACCGGGGTCGCCGGCCGGGCGATCATGCCGACCCAACCGACGGCGATGGCGTTCAGCAGCAACGAGGTCGCGATGATGGTGCGGGGATGGACGCGGTCGAGGACACGGCCGACGATCGGCGCCAGGACGCCGGTGAGCACTGCCATCGGGACCATCATCACCGCCGAGCGGGTCGGTGACATGCCGCCGACGAGCTGCAGGAAGAACATCGTCGGGATCATCAGTCCGGAGATCGCGAATCCCATCGACGCGATACCGATGTTGGCCAGGGAGAAGTTGCGGTCCCGGAACAACGAGAGCGGCACCAGGGGTTCACCCTTGATCCGCGACTGCCAGTAGACGAAGAGCGCCATCACCAGCACGCCACCGACGATGAGCGTCCAGATCCAGCCGTTCCAGTTGTACTTCTCGCCGTCCTGGATGCCGAACACCAACGCCGACAGACCGATCGCCGACAAGGCAACGCCGATCCAGTCGAATTGGTGGTCGTGGGTCTCGACATCGGGGACGAGCACGTACGCCAGCACCAGGCCGACGATGCCGACCGGGATGTTGACGAAGAAGATCCACTCCCACCCGAGGCTGTCGGTGAGCACTCCGCCCAGCAACGGTCCGACGAGCGTGGCCACGCCGGCCACGGTGCCCCAGACACCCATTGCGGCGCCGCGCTTCTCAGGCGGGAAGATGCGGGTGATCAGGGCCATCGTCTGCGGTGTGATCAACGCGGCGCCGACACCCTGCAGAGCGCGGGCGGCGATCAGTTCGCCGATCGACCCGGACAGCCCGCACCACACGCTGGCGATGGTGAAGACGAGCAGACCGAGCTGGTAAACGCGTTTGGGGCCGAATTTGTCGCCGAGGCGTCCGGTGATCAGCAGGGGCACCGCGTAGGTCAGCAGGTAGGCGCTCGTCACCCAGACGATGCCGTTCACATCGGTGTCCAGCGCGGTCTGGATCTGCGGCTGGGCCACTGCCACAATGGTCATGTCGACCAGGATCATGAAGAAGCCGACGCACAGCGCCAGCAGCGCGGCCCAGGGCCGTGTGGTCACCTGCGCGGCAGGGGTCGGGGTGGAGGTCATTCGTCGTTCGCTTTCTGATGGAGGACGCCCGCGATGACCGAGCTGCCCTGATAGGGGGAACCCGGATCGTCGAGCCATTCGATGCTGGAGTTCTCGAGACGGTCGACAAGGTCCTCGACCCAGTCGATCTGAGCGCGCAAAGTCGCGATGCGGCAACCGATGTCGAGATGGAACATCTCGGGTGTCCCCCGCTCCCGGACGGCGGCGACACCGCCGTCCAACTCGGTCAGCGCCGTACGCATCGCCTCGAGTCGGGTGGTCAGCAGTTCGACCACCCGCGCACGGGGGAGCCCGTGCGCTTCGGAGAGGGCTAGATAGAGCTCGGGGTATTCGACGGGATGGCGGGAGACGATCTCTTCGAGGCTCTCGAACAACACGCGCCGACCGAGATCGGTGATGGCATAAACAGTGCGTTCGGGACGGTTCCCCGCACGCTGGACGTCGTGGACCTCGATGAGTTCCTGGGAGAGGAGCCGATCGACCGTGTGGTACATCGTGCCGGGCCGGAACTTCGCCAGACGATCTTCTCGTCGTTCGACCGTCGTCTGGAACATCTCGTACGGGTGCATCGGCCGTTCCGCGACGAGTCCCAGTACCAGCACCGCCAGTGGCGGCAGGGGTCCGCATGCCTTGGCTCCCACCACACCTCCCGAATTGATCCACTGCAAATATTCCGTGTGGAATATACCGTGCCGGACATCGCATGCCAAGCGTCGGTGTCGATCACTACTGTGGTCACCATGAGCACTGAGAGCGGTGGCGAGCAGGAGCAGGGCGTCTACGTGACCACCGGCCAGGAGTTCGTCCGCGACACCGAATACATCGAGACGCGGATCACCCGAGATGGGCGGGACGGCCACCCCGTCGAGCCCGGGCGTTATCGGCTCGTGGCGGCCCGCGCATGCCCCTGGGCGAACCGGACACTCATCGTCCGACGCCTTCTCGGACTGGAGGACGCGATCTCGCTGGGCCTCTGCGGCCCCACGCACGACGCCGACTCCTGGACCTTCGACCTCGATCCCGGCGGCGTGGACCCGGTGCTCGGCATCCCACGACTCAAGGACGCCTACGAGAAGAGGTTTCCCGGCTATCCCAAGGGCATCACCGTGCCGGCGGTCGTGGACACCCACAGCGGCGCGGTGGTCACCAACGACTTCCCGCAGATGACCATCGACTTCGAGCTCGAATGGGCCGAGCACCATCGCGCGGGTGCGCCGGAGCTGTACCCCGAACATCTCCGCGACGAGATCGACCAGGTGAACCGCGGCGTCTACACCGAGGTCAACAACGGGGTCTACCGATGCGGGTTCGCCGGCAACCAGGACGCCTACGACAAGGCCTACGACCGCTTGTTCACCAAGCTCGACGAACTGTCCGACCGCCTACGCACCCGGCGATACCTGGTGGGCGACACCATCACCGAGGCGGACGTCCGACTGTTCACCACCCTGGCCCGATTCGATCCCGTCTATCACGGCCACTTCAAGTGCAACCGGAGCAAGTTGTCCGAGATGCCGGTGCTCTGGGCCTACGCCCGGGATCTGTTCCAGACACCCGGCTTCGGTGACACCACCGACTTCGCACAGATCAAGCGTCACTACTACGTGGTGCATCGCGACATCAACCCGACCGGCGTCGTCCCCGACGGGCCGGATCTCTCCAATTGGCTGACCCCCCATCATCGGGACGAGCTCGGCGGCCGTCCATTCGGCGACGGCACGCCGCCCGGTCCGCCGAAGCCCGCCGAAATCGTCCCTCCGGAAGGTCGGGTACCCACACATGGCTGACATCAGACGCTCCACCGGAACCGCAGGCCCCCGCCCCGGTCAGCGGCCACCGGGCAAGGCCGTCGAGGTCACCGGCGGTCTGCTCGACCGCGCGCAGCGACTGCAGGGCCCGGCGGTCGCGAAGTACGTACGCAACCTCCGTGCCGCGCATCCCGAGGAATCACCTGCGCAGATCATCACAAGACTCGAGAAGATCTACCTCACCGCGGTCACCGGCTCCGGTGGGGCCGTCGGCGCCACCGCGGCCGTACCCGGCGTGGGCACGATGACTGCGCTCGGTGCGATGACCGGCGAGACCGCGTTCTTCCTCGAGGCCTCGGCATTGCTCGCCCTCTCGATCGCCGAGGTCCACGGAATCCCGGTGCACGATTCGGAGCGCCGGAAGACGCTGGTACTCGCGGTGGCACTGGGCGAAGAAGGTGTGGTCGCGCTGGGACGGCTCGTCGGCACGCAGGGTGGCGCGCTGCGCCGCCTCGGCGGCGCAGCGATCCCCGGCGGGGGTCTGGGCAAGCTCAACAAGACGCTCGTCAACAAGCTGACCAAGAAGTACGCCATCAAACGGGCTCCCCTGGTGTTCGGCAAGCTGATGCCTGCCGGCATCGGCGCGATGATCGGCGGTATCGGCAACCGCGCCCTGGGCAAGCGCGTCATCACCAACTCCCGGGAGGCGTTCGGTCCGCCACCGACAACCTGGGTCATCGACGGCTTGATCGTCGGGGACACGGGCCTCCCGGCGGCTGCCGGTGACCGGCCCGACCTGGATCGGTGACTCCGACGCTTCAGACCGAATCGCGATCGACCCGGCCGGGACCGGAGTCCTCGTCACCCGACCCCTCGACACCGCGTCCATGGATCCGCCGACTGGCCTCCGAGAGCTGGCGGTTCCGGACCCTGGTGATCATCACCTTGGTGGTGACCGTCGTCGCGGTCGCCGTCGACCTGGTGGCGCCGCTCCTCGCCAAGGCCGCCATAGACCATGCCACCGGGGCCGTGCACGACGGTCTCTCCATCCAGGCCATCGTCGCGGCGTTGCTGACCATCGCCGTCGTCCGCTACGCATGCCAGTTCGGCCGCCGGCTGACCGCAGGCCGACTGTCGATCTCCGTGCAGAACGCGCTGCGGCTCCGGCTTCTCGACACACTGCTCCACCTGGACGGCAACGCGCAGAACCAGATCCGCACCGGCCAGATCGTCTCGCGGTCGATCTCTGATCTGCAGATCGTGCAGGGACTGCTCGCGATGGCACCGTTGTCGGCAGGCGCGGCAGTGCAGGTGGTCCTCGCGATCGGAATCATGGCGTATCTGTCGCCCCTGCTCACGTGCGTCGCGCTATTGATCTTCCCGCTGGTCGGATTCGTCGTGTTCCGCACGCGCCGTAGGCTTTTCGCGGCAACATGGTCGGCACAGCAGGCTGCCGCCGATGTGGCGCAACACGTCGAGGAGACCGTGACCGGCGTGCGGGTGGTGAAGGGATTCGGCCAGGAGGAGCGGGCGGTCGACGAGCTCGCCGGCCTCGGCGCACGGCTGTATTCCCTGCGCCTGCGGGCCGGGAAGATCAACGCGCGCTTCACCCCGACGATGTCGGCCATCCCCCAGCTCGGGATGGTCGCGGTGATCGCCGTCGGCGGGTACCTGACGATGCACGGCCACATCACCGCGGGCACGTTCCTGGCCTTCGCGACCTATGTCGCCTCGATGACCGCGCTCGCCCGCCTGCTGACCAACCTGGTGGTCAGCGCCCAGTTGGCCCGGGCCGCCGTCGACCGCGTGTACGACGTGATCGAGCATCCGCACGATCCTGCCGAGTCGAACACCGAGACCCTCCCTGACGGTCCACTCGGACTCCGGCTGCGCGGGGTCGGGTTCTCCTTCGGCGACCGGCCCGTCCTCTCCGACGTGGACCTCACCGTCGCGCCGGGTGAGTGCGTCGCGGTGGTGGGCGGGCCGGGTTCGGGGAAGTCGACGCTCGCCGATCTCGCCGGCCGGTATTACCGGCCCGACTCCGGCGTCGTCGAACTGTTGTCGGCCGACGGCGCCCATCCCGTCGACGATCTCGCACCCGACGCCCTGCACGGCGCGGTGTCGGTGGTGTTCGACGAGCCCTTCCTCTACTCGGACACGATCACCGCCAACATCGCGCTCGGCCCGGGCGAGGCGGCAACGGACGACGGCACGCCCAGCCGTCGTCTTCTCTCGGCCGCCCGACGGGCCGACGCATATGAGTTCGTCGAAGGATTACCGGACGGCTTCGAGACCGTGGTCGGCGAGCGGGGACTCACCCTGTCCGGCGGGCAGCGTCAGCGCGTGGCGTTGGCCCGCGCGCTGTACGCCGACTCCCGGATTCTCGTCCTCGACGACGCCACGTCCGCAGTGGACGCGACCACCGAGTCACAGATCCTGCACGGGTTGCGCGGCGAACGTCGCACGATGCTCCTGTTGGCACATCGCCGGTCCACCCTGGCCCTCGCCGACCGGGTCGCCGTCCTCGAGGCCGGTCGCATCGTGGACGTCGGCACTGTTGCCGAACTCGACGAACGGTGCGATCTGTTCCGCTCGCTGATGGCGTCGGCCGACCCGGAACAGGCCGGCAGGCGCGCCGTCCACCGGCCGCCACCCACACTGGGACTCGATCAGCTGTGGCCCGACGACGCTCCCGAAATCGACGATCCGACGATCCGACGACCGACTGTCACGACCACGGGCCCCGGCGGCGGTGGTGCCCGCGGTGGCGGCGGGATCGGCGGCGCCCTCGGTTCGATGCCGGCGACCCCCGAGGTGCTCGCGGCGGTCGACGCCCTGCCGCCGGCCGACGAGAGCCCCCGGGTGGATGTCGACGCGGCCCGCGCCGAGAGCCGTTCGTTCTCACTGCGCGGGCTGCTGAGCCCGGTGCAGTGGCTGATCGCGGCGGCCATCCTCGCGATCGCGGTGGACACCCTCGTCGGACTGGCATTCCCGTCCCTCGCACGAGCGGTGATCGACGCCGCCACGCACACCGACGAATCCACGCTGTGGCGGGCCACGGCGATCGGCGTGGTGCTGGTCGCCGTGGGCTGGGTCGGGTCGTCGGCGGAAATCGTCTTCGCGACGCGTGCCGGCGAGCGCGTCCTGTTCGGTCTCCGTGTGCGCAGTTACGCCCACCTGCAGCGACTCGGGCTCGACTACTACGAGCGGGAACTGTCCGGCCGGATCATGACGCGGATGACCACCGATGTCGACGCGCTCTCGACATTTCTCCAGACCGGCCTGTCGACGGCCGTCGTCGCGGCCTTCACGCTCGTCGGCGTGTCCGTCGCGCTGGTGATCACCGATCCGCTCCTGGGTGCATTGATGCTCCCCGTCTTTCCGTTCCTGATCGTCGCCACGGTGATCTTCCGGCGCATCTCCTCGGTTGCCTACACACGGTCCCGCGAACTCGTCAGCATCGTGAATGCCGACTTCCAGGAGAACATCGCCGGCATCAAGACCACGCAGACCTACCGCCACACCTCCGCCGCGACGTCCCGATTCACCCGGCGCACCTTCGACTGGGTACACGCCCGGATGGTGTCGCAGAAGGCGATCGCGACCTACTTCCCGTTCATCACGCTGATGTCGGACCTCGCGTCGGCCGTCGCCATCGCCGTCGGTGCCCACCAGATCACCACCGGCTCCCTGTCGGCCGGCACCCTGGTGGCCTTCGTCCTCTACCTGTCCATGCTGTTCGGGCCCGTTCAGCAGCTCTCCCAGGTGTTCGACGGATACCAGCAGGCGGTGGTCGGTCTGCGGCGGATCTCCGACCTGCTCGGCACCCCGAGTTCGCTGATCCGGCGCGACGACGTCGTGACCACCCCCAGCGGCGGCTTCGACGGTCACGCCGTCCTCGACGACGTGAGTTTCCGCTACACCGGCGCGGCCCACGATGCGCTCTCGGAGATCGACCTGACCATCCCGCCCGGGACATCGCTGGCCCTCGTCGGGAAGACCGGCGCCGGGAAGTCGACCATCGTGAAGCTCCTCGCCCGCTACTACGACCCGACCTCGGGAGCGGTCCGGATGGACGGAACCGACATCCGTGATTTTGCTCTCGCCGACTACCGCGGTCGTCTCGGCGTGGTCCCCCAGGAACCGCACCTGTTCACCGGGACGGTCGCGGAGAACATCGCCTACGGCCGGCCGGACGCGGATCGTCGCGCGATCGCCGCGGCCGCCCACTCCGTCGGTGCCGCCGGGATGATCGCGGGGTTACCCGGTCGGATGAATCACCCGATCGGCGAGCGAGGCCAGGGGCTGTCGTCGGGACAGCGGCAGCTGATCGCGCTGGCCCGCGCCGAACTCGTGGAACCCGATCTGCTGCTGCTCGACGAGGCGACCGCCACACTGGACCAGGCCACCGAGGCGCTCGTGCTCGCCGCAGGCGAGGCACTCACGCACCGCCGGACGTCGGTGATCGTCGCGCACCGGCTCGCCACGGCGGCCCGCGCCGACACGATCGCAGTGGTCGATCAGGGCCGGATCGTCGAGCGGGGAACTCATACCGAGCTGCTTGCGTTGGGTCAGAGGTACCGCGCGTTCTGGGATGCTGGTGTCGCTCCCGACGCGGACGGTATCGCCACCGCTGGTGACCAGCAGCTCAGGTGAGTCGGACAGTGAGGTCCACCGCACGTCGTGTATTGCGCACGCGTACCATCGGCAGGTGGTTTGCCGATAGTCTCCACAAGGGACTTTCTCGGTGACAAGCGACCCGACACCAGAGGGAATTGAGGCGAGATACCGCTGTGAGCAGTTCGATTTCAGATTTCGGACAAAATACGTGGCTGGTCGAGGAAATGTACCAGCAGTACAAGAAGGACCCCACGTCAGTTGACCCGAGCTGGCACGAGTTCCTCGCCAACTACGACCCGAGCGTGAACGGCGACGCCGAGACGAGCGCGACCGCCGGCGGCAACGGCGATTCCACCGCCCGCGACAGCGGTACCGCGACGCCTGGTGGCAGTGCCCCCGCCGCGGCCACCTCACCGAAGGCCGCGGCGCCCGCGACCACCACGAAGACCTCGAGCTCGCAGAGCAAGCAGGTGACGCTCGACCAGCAACCTACTGCCAGCACTCCGGCCCGTAAGTCCGGACCCGCACGGGAATCGACCGCGACCAAGGCCGCGTCCGGCCAGAGCACCGCCAGCCGCGACGGCTCGTCCCGGTCCCACAACCGGGCCAAGAGCCCGGTGGGCGCGTCCGCGTCGACGCCATCGGAAGACGAGAACAAGGTCCTGCGCGGCCCCGCGGCCGCGATCGCCAAGAACATGGCCGCCTCGCTCAACGTGCCGACCGCCACGAGCGTGCGCGCCATCCCGGCGAAGCTGATGATCGACAACCGCATCGTCATCAACAACCACCTCGCCCGTACCCGCGGCGGCAAGATCAGCTTCACCCACATCCTCGGCTACGCGATCGTCCAGGCGATCAAGGCGTTCCCGAACATGAACCGCCACTTCGCCGAGGTCGAAGGCAAACCCAACGTCGTCACCCCGGCCCACACCAACCTCGGTCTGGCCATCGATCTGGTCGGCAAGGACGGTAACCGCACACTGGTGGTCGCGGCCATCAAGGGTTGCGAGACAATGGGTTTCGCCGAGTTCTACAGCGCCTACCAGGATATCGTGCGCCGTGCGCGTGACGGCAAGCTCACCGGCGACGATTTCGCGGGCGTGACCGTCTCGCTGACCAACCCCGGGACGATCGGCACGGTCCACTCGGTGCCGCGCCTGATGAAGGGCCAGGGCGCGATCATCGGCGCAGGCGCGATGGAGTACCCCGCCGAGTTCCAGGGCGCCAGCGACGAGCAGATCGCCGAACTCGGTGTCGGCAAGCTGATGACGCTGACGTCGACCTACGACCACCGGATCATCCAGGGTGCGGAGTCGGGCGACTTCCTGCGGACCATCCACGAACTACTCCTCGACGATGCGTTCTACGACGAGATCTTCACCGCGTTCCACATCCCGTACGAGCCGGTCCGGTGGCGTCGCGACATCCCTGCGGGGCTCGTCGACAAGAGCACCCGGGTGCTGGAAATCATTGCCGCATACCGCAGTCGCGGGCATCTGATGGCCGACATCGATCCGCTGATGCTCGACAGTGACGCGCGAGCGAGCCATCCCGACCTCAACGTGCTCACCTACGGCCTGACCCTCTGGGATCTCGATCGCTCCTTCACCGTCGGCGGATTCCACGGCCAGGAGAAGATGAAGCTGCGCGACGTGTTGTCGATCTTGCGCGACGCGTATTGCCGACATGTCGGCGTCGAATACACCCACATCCTCGAGCCCGAGCAGCAGCGCTGGGTGCAGGAGCGCGTCGAGGTCAAGCACGTCAAGCCGCCGGTCGCCGAGCAGAAATACATTCTGTCCAAGCTCAATGCGGCCGAGGCGTTCGAGACCTTCCTGCAGACCAAGTACGTCGGGCAGAAACGCTTCTCGCTCGAAGGCGCCGAAGCGGTCATCCCGATGATGGATGCGGTGATCGATCAGGGCGCCGAGCACAGCCTCGAAGAGGTCGTCGTCGGCATGCCCCACCGCGGTCGCCTGAATGTCCTCGCCAACATCGTCGGCAAGCCCTATTCCAAGATCTTCACCGAGTTCGAGGGCAACCTGAACCCGTCGCAGGCACACGGTTCCGGCGACGTGAAGTACCACCTCGGCGCCGAGGGCAAGTACTACCAGATGTTCGGCGACAACGAGATCAACGTGTCGCTGACCGCCAACCCGAGCCACCTCGAGGCCGTCGACCCGGTTCTGGAAGGCCTCGTCCGCGCCAAGCAAGACCTCCTCGGCGACGACGACTCGTTCCCGATTCTGCCGCTGATGCTGCACGGTGACGCGGCCTTCGCCGGCCAGGGCGTGGTCGCCGAGACGCTGAACATGGCGATGCTCCCCGGCTACCGCACCGGCGGCACCATCCACATCGTGGTGAACAACCAGGTCGGATTCACCACCGCCCCGGAGCATTCCCGATCGACCGAGTACTGCACCGACGTCGCGAAGATGATCGGCGCGCCGATCTTCCACGTCAACGGCGACGATCCCGAGGCGTGCGTGTGGGTCGGGAAGATGGCCGTCGACTACCGGCAGGCCTTCGGCAAGGACGTCGTGATCGACCTCGTCTGCTTCCGTCGTCGCGGCCACAACGAGGGTGACGACCCGTCGATGACGCAGCCGGCCATGTACGAGGTGATCGACACCAAGCGCGGCGTCCGCAAGAGCTACACCGAGGCCCTGATCGGCCGTGGTGACATCTCGACCAAGGAGGCCGAGGATGCGCTGCGTGACTACCAGGGCCAGCTGGAGCGGGTGTTCAACGAGGTCAAGGAGCTCGAGAAGTATCACGCCGAGCCGAGTCCGTCGATCTTGGCCGACCAGACGCTGCCGACCAAGCTGGTGACGGCGGTCGACAAGGAGGTGCTCGCGAGCATCGGCGACGCGTTCCTCAATGTGCCCGAAGGCTTCACGCCGCACCCGCGGGTGAAGCCGGTGCTCGAGCGTCGCCATGAGATGTCGCGCCACGGCGGTGTCGACTGGGCCTTCGCCGAGCTCCTGGCATTCGGCTCGCTCGTCCTCGAGGGGCGCACCGTCCGCCTGTCCGGGCAGGACTCACGCCGCGGCACGTTCACCCAGCGCCACTCGGTGCTCATCGATCGTGACAGCGGCACCGAGTACACCCCGCTCAATCACCTCAAACCGGTGAACGGCGAGGACAGTGAGGACAACGGCGGCCGATTCATGGCGTACGACTCTCCGCTGTCGGAGTTCGCGGTGGTCGGCTTCGAGTACGGCTACTCGGTCGGCAACCCCGACGCGCTGGTGATGTGGGAGGCGCAGTTCGGCGACTTCGTCAACGGCGCCCAGTCCATCATCGACGAGTTCATCTCGTCCGGTGAGGCGAAGTGGGGACAGCTGTCCGACGTCGTGCTGCTGCTCCCCCACGGTCACGAGGGCCAGGGTCCCGACCACACCTCCGGTCGTATCGAGCGCTTCCTGCAGCTGTGCGCCGAAGGTTCGATGACCGTTGCGCTGCCGTCGACCCCGGCGAGCTACTTCCACCTCCTGCGCCGACACGTCCTCGACGGCATCAGCCGCCCACTGGTGGTGTTCACGCCGAAGTCGATGCTGCGCAACAAGCGAGCGGTCAGCCCGATCGAGGAGTTCACCGACGACAAGTTCCGCTCGGTCATCGACGACCCGAAGTTCATCTCGGGCGACGGCGATCGCGACAAGGTCAAGCGTGTCCTGCTGGTGAGCGGCAAGCTCTACTACGAGATCGCCGCACGCCGCGACAAGGAAGAGCGTGACGACATCGCGGTGGTCCGCATCGAGCAGCTCTACCCGGTGCCGCATCGTCGTCTCCGCAACACTCTCGAGCAGTACGGCAATGCCGACGACTTCGTGTGGGTGCAGGAGGAGCCGGCCAACCAGGGTCCGTGGCCGTTCCTCGGTCTGTGGCTGCCCGAGATGCTGCCCGACCTGCTCAAAGGTCTGCGCCGCGCCTCACGTCGCCCGATGTCGGCGCCGTCGTCGGGGTCGAGCAAGGTGCACGCCGTCGAGCAGCAGGAGATCCTCGACGAGGCGTTCGGCTGATCTGACATC
This sequence comes from Gordonia sp. DT101, assembly GCF_049844895.1. NCBI lineage: Bacteria > Bacillati > Actinomycetota > Actinomycetes > Mycobacteriales > Gordoniaceae > Gordonia > Gordonia sp. DT101. The sequence goes on from NZ_JBNCLX010000003.1 coordinate 53,130, forward strand.
TCGAGTGTGGCGGGTGCCCAGGCACCCGCCACACTTGTCTGTGTCGGCCCTCCCGCCCATGCCCGCCGACAGCAACCGAAATCTCGTCGACAGCAACGTCCTGGCCGCCGACAGCAACGTCGGTTCCGCCGACAGCAACGTCCTGGCCGCCGACAGCAACAGGCTTTGCGCCGACAGCAACCCACGCACCTCAGAAATACCCACCACGGGAGCGCAGGGCTCGCTCGATCTCCATCACCACTCCCCACGGATCGGTCCGGAGACGGTCGGCGTCGATGCGGATGATGATCCAGCCGAGTTCGCGGAGTCGCGCATCGCGAGCCCCGTCCCGCGCCCGCTGCGCCGGCGACGTGTGGAAATCCGCACCGTCGAACTCGATCGCGATCATCGGCCCGACGTACCCGAGGTCGATACGGGCGAAGATCTGCCCGTCGTCGTCGGCGACCTCGATCTGAAGTTCCGGGGTGGGTAATTCCGATCGATGCATCAGCAGACGCACCCAACTCTCGGGCGGCGACTCCGCATCGCCGTCCACCAGCGGAATCAACTCGCGCAGCTGCCGGACCCCTCGGTGCCCGGCGAACCGTTCGGCGTGACGTCGCACCTCGTCGGGCCCGAAGCCCGTGGCCCGCGCAAGATCGTCGAGGTGACCGAGCGCACGCCATGGTGGACCCACCCGCCCCAGGTCGAAAGCCGTACGGACCACCGACGTCACGGCAATTCCATCGATCTCGACGACGTCGTCGGGGGTGAGTCCGGTCCGTCGCGCCACCGTGCGTCCGCGCCCGGGCCGGTTTCCCGCGTCGGGACCACGAAGGAGCTCGATGGTGAAATCGCCGTCGTGCCAGAGACCCCCGTGCATGATCTTCGCCGCGATCCCCCCGACGACCACGTCGTCGGGGGCGCAACGAGCCGTCACGGCAATCCGCTCTCGCGGCGGGAGAATCGCCGTCCGCTCGACATACAGATTCCCGTGCAACCGGGTGAAGGCGGCGTCGAACACCTCGCCCGTCATGTCGGAGCGCTCGAGTGCCTCCTTCCGTCGGATGGCGCGTCTGTCGGATTCCGGAGTGGGTTTCATCATCATTGGACGCGCCGGGCAGGGGAAGGGACCCGCGCAGTTCGTCGGCCTGTGGACAGACCGTCGTCGCGCCGGTCACCGTCCGGTGTCTGTGGATGCTCTCGACCCGATCCCAGTTGCTCTCGCGTAGGATCTCGGTTGCTGTCGGCACGATCTCGGTTGCTGTCGGCACGATCTCGGTTGCTGTCGGCACGATCTCGGTTGCTGTCGACGGGATCTCGGTTGCTGCCGGCACGATCTCGGTTGCTGTCGACGCGAAACAGGTTGCTGTCGGCGGGATTTCGGTTGCTGTCGGCGGGGAGTCAGTCCTGCGGGACGACGCCGGCGAGAGCCGGAAGCGCGGCGCTGATCAAGGCCAGCAGCTGATCACGATCGATCACCGGATCGGTGAGCCACCTGATCGTGGTGTCCTCGACGAACGAGATCCAGCCTTGCACGGTCATCTCGACGACCGGCGTCACCGCGATACCCAGCGCGGGCGCGTGGTCGAGAACGCGGGCCGCCATGACGGCGCGCGTCTGGTCGAATACCTCACGCATCGCCGGATCGGCGCTCGACGACCCGCGCATGAAGGCCATATACGCCTCGCGATTGTCGGTGACGTAGTCGATGAACGCCGACATCGAGGCCGAGAGCATCAGGAGTGGATCACCGAACCCCGGATCGGGCTCGGTGCGTTCGAGCATCTCGTCTGCCTGCGCCCGGGCGATGGAGACGTGGAAGTCCTGCTTCGACTCGAAGTAGTGGAACAGCAGGGCCCGTGACACCCCCGCGGCCTCTGCGATCGCGTCGATCGACACCTGCTCGAGCGGGCGGTCACGCACCATGTCGAGTCCGAGCTCGACAAGCTGGTCGCGCCGGGCTTCCGGACTCATCCGCGTACGCTTGGCCGCCGGCACAGAACCCGAGGTCACCGCCATGGTCTGAATGTCCTCTCGTTCGCCGTCGATGCTGGTAGGTCCACCGTAGGCCTTTATTGATCAAGATTCAATAAGCTATTGACGGCTGTTCAGTAGACCTTTATGGTGGGACCATGACAATGATCGATGTACAGATCGCCATCATCGGAGCGGGGTTCTCCGGCCTGGGCGCAGCCATCAAGCTCAAGCAGAACGGCTTCGACGACTTCATGGTCATCGACCGCGGTTCGGATTTCGGCGGCACCTGGCGCGACAACACCTATCCGGGCGCGGCCTGCGACGTGCCATCGCACCTCTACTCGTATTCCTTCGCCCACAATCCGGAGTGGTCACGCTCGTACTCCCATCAGCCGGAGATCCATCGCTACATCAACGATGTCGCCGACCGCCACGCCGTGCGCTCCCACACCCGCTTCCAGACCGAGGTGGAACACGCCGAGTGGCACGAGGACGAGCGTCGCTGGATCCTCGACGTGCTGCGCGACGGACAGCGCGAACAGGTTCGCGCGCAGATCATGATCGGTGCGATCGGCCCTCTCTGTGAGCCCAACCTCCCCGACATCGACGGCTTCGACGGGTTCCAGGGCACGATCGTGCACTCGGCCCGCTGGGACGACGACGTCGACTTCACCGGCAAGCGTGTCGCGGTGATCGGCACGGGCGCCTCGGCCATCCAGTTGGTCCCCGAACTCGCCAAGGTCGCCGGCCGGCTCGACGTCTACCAGCGCACCGCACCCTGGATCGTGCCGCGCACCGAACGCGCCTACTCGGCAACCGAGAAGTGGGCCTTCGCCAAGGTTCCCGGGTACCAGTCGGCCGTCCGCGGCGCGATCTATGCGATGAACGAGGTCACCGCATTCGGTCTCACCTATTCGCCCAGGTCGCTCAAGCCGGTGGAACTGGTGTGCCGCGCCAACATCGCCCGATCGATCCGCGACCCGGAACTCCGGACGAAGGCGACCCCGACGTTCCAGGTCGGCTGCAAGCGCATCCTGCGCTCCAACGAGTGGTATCCCGCCATCGCGCGTCCCAACGTCGACCTCGTCACCGACGGCATCGCCTCGATCACCGAAAACGGGATCGCCGATAAGAACGGCACCGTTCGAGAGGTCGACGTGATCGTGGTGGCCACCGGTTTCCACGTCACCGACTCCCCCGTCTTCGACAAGATCGTCGGCGCCGCCGGGCGCAGCCTTGCCAATGTGTGGGACGAGATCGGCATGCAGGGCTACAAGGGCGCATTCGTCAACGGCTTCCCGAACATGATGCTGATGGTCGGACCGTCGACGGGCCTCGGCCACACCTCGATGGTGTACATGATCGAATCCCAGTTGAACTACCTCGTCGACTATCTGAAGACGGTTCGCGCACAGGGCATCACGCGCACCGACGTCACATTGGCGGCCCAGCAGCGCTACAACGCGGAGGTCCAGCACGATCTGCGCAACAGCGTGTGGGTCAACGGCGGATGCGCGTCGTGGTACAAGGACCACCACGGCAACATCACCACGCTGTGGCCGGGATTCACCTTCAACTTCCGTCGTATCACCCGGCAGTTCGACATCGCCGCCTACGATGTGGAACGCCGTGGGGCGCGCCCGCTCCCGGCCGAATCCGCCGACACACAGCCGTCACCGGCCAACGCCTGACCGCCGCAACCCACACCGAACCGAGGAGTACACATGAAGGACTTTCGCGACAAGGTCGTCGTCGTCACCGGCGCGGGATCGGGCATGGGCCGTGACCTGGCGGTCAAGCTCGCACGCAAGGGCGCCAAGCTCGCCATCTCGGACATGAACCCCGACGGCCTGGCGGGCACCGAGAAACTGGTCGCCGAGACCGGTGCGCCGGTCCACGCCCAGATCCTGAACGTCGCCGAGCGTGAGGCCGTTCTCGACTACGCGGAAACCGTCGTGGCGCACTACGGCAAGGTCAACGTGATCTTCAACAATGCCGGGATCGCACATCACGGCGAGATCGAGCGGACCGAGTTCAAGGACATCGAGCGCGTCATGGACGTCGACTACTGGGGTGTGGTGAACGGCACCAAGGCGTTCCTGCCACACATCATCGCGTCCGGCGACGGCCACATCGTCAACACGTCGTCGCTGTTCGGTCTGCTCTCCGAACCCGGCCAGGCCGCGTACAACTCGGCGAAGTTCGCCGTTCGCGGCTTCACCGAGTCGCTCAACCAGGAGATGATCCTGGCCAAGTACCCGGTCAAGGTCACGTGCGTGCACCCCGGTGGCATCAAGACGGCGATCGCGCGCAACGCCACCTCATCCGGCGACCACGATCAGAAGAAGTCCGCGGAATTCTTCGACCGCTATCTCGCCCGGATGACCTCCGAGGATGCCGCCGACGTGATCATCAACGGTGTGCAGAAGAACCGGGCCAGGGTATTGGTGGGCGCGGACGCGAAACTCCTCGACCTCTGGGTGCGTCTCGTCGCGTCCGGCTACCAGGGCATCACGGCACGGGTCACGGGATGGGCACTCAGCAAGGCGAAGTGATCGTCGCGCGTCCGCGGGTGGCCGGCCGGACTACAGACCGTGTTCGGCCAGCCACCCGTTGGCGAGGTCGGCGGGAGCCGCCCCGGCGACGGCCCGTCGCGTCAGTGTCGCGAGGTCCGCGGTGGTCATCTCGCCGGCCACCTTGTTGATCGTCTTCACCTGATCACGGGACAGCGCCGCCGTCCGGTACACCGGCACCAGCTGCTCGGCGCGCGGTCCCGTCGCGGCCACCGCCCGGCCACCCGGCGCATCGTCGGAAGGCGACTCCGCAGTCGTGGCCTTGTCCGCGGTCGCACCAGCACCTGTCTCCGTCGCCGACTTCGGCACGGTCAGCGCCCGGATGTCCCCGGACGAACCCTCGGCATCGTCGCCTGCGACGTCGAGCGGGGTCAGGAGCCCGACCGCGCCGCCGCCTGCGACCCGTCGGACCACCGCGGACGACGACGGCACCGATTCGACCGGGCCGAATCGGCAGCCCGCGGCGCTGAGCGCATCGATCGTCGGTCCATCCGGGTCGCCGACCACCACCAGCGGCAGTCCCGGCGCCAGTCGCGAACAGTGCGCGAGATCGGTGACCTCGTGGTCGGCGACCGAGGCCGCCACGAAGATCTGCGGCGTCGCCGAGACCGTGGTCGCATCGCCGACTGAAACACCTTGCGGGAGTGACCGATTCAGCTCGGAGTAGACCTGATCGGCGGTGGGCGGGGCTGATTGCGGAGCCAGCTCGGACAGCAGCCGCCCGCTGAACGCCGGGAAGAGGTCGACGGTGGTGGCATCCATGTCGTCGAGCAGGGAACGATAATCCCCGCGCGGCACGGTCATCGAGACCGGACTGCCGGCATGCCGCAACGCGCCCGCATAGATCTGTGCCATCACCTGCATCGACGGAGAATTCGGCGCTCCCATCACCAGATCGCCGTCATGGGAATCGGCCTCCGAGCACCCGGCCACTGCGGCGAGGGCGAGAACCATCAGGATCGCTGTCGCGGCACGCTTGATCACGCACCCACGTTAGCCGGACGCCACGATGAAGCCCGCAATGGAGTCGGCGATGAGCTGAACCGCGATGGCGGCGAGCAGGAGACCGGCGATCTTTGCCAGCAGGGTGACCCGCCGAGGCCCAGCACCCGGATGAGGACGGTGGAATAGCGGAGCGCGATCATCACGATGAGGTGGACGCTGATGTTCACGACCAGCGTGATCAGGGTGTTCGTGTGACCGTCAGGTCGACGGGCACTCGGTGATCTTACGAGTAGCATCCGAGTCGTGCCCTCGATGCCACACCTGCGCCCCGGTGGACTCGTCCCCCCGCGTCGGGAGAAGAGGCCGCTGCCCCGAATCCCGGTGCCGGTGGCCCGTGCTGTCGTGGACTGCGCGGTCTACGTCGACGGGCATCGCAGGCCGGGGCGCATCTCCTACACCGACGCACTCGATCAGGTGCGCTCGACGGGCGAGGGTTTTGTCTGGCTCGGCCTGCACTCCCCCGACGACGCACAGATGCAGGGTGTCGCCGAGGTGTTCGGCCTGCACGAACTCGTGGTCGAGGACGCGGTACATGCCCACCAGCGCCCGAAGCTCGAGGTCTACGACGAGACCCAGTTCCTGGTGCTGCGGACGGTGAAATACGTCGAGCACGAGTCGATGGAGAAAGCCAGCGAGGTGGTCGAGACCGGCGAGATCATGATCTTCGTCGGGTCGGACTTCGTGATCACGGTGCGGCACGGCGACCACACCCACCTCTCCGGTCTGCGCCGACGACTCGAGGCACGACCGGAGCGTCTCGTCCTGGGCCCGACCGCCGTCCTGCACGCGATCGCCGACCTCGTCGTCGACAGCTATCTCGCGGTCACCGACGAGATGGAGAGCGACATCCTCGCCATCGAGGAATCCGTCTTCGGTCCGCGACGGTCACTGAACATCGATCCCGTCTATCTACTCAAGCGCGAAGTCCTCGAACTCCGGCGGGCGGTGACCCCGCTGACCGGACCGCTGGCCCGTCTTACCGGACAGAACCCGTTGGTGCCCAAGGAGATCCGACGGCACTTCCGTGATGTCGCCGATCACCTGACCACAGTCATCGACCGGATCGTCGAGTACGACGAGGTGCTGTCGTCATTGATCGGCACCGCGGCCGCAAAGGTGGGGATCCAGCAGAACACCGACATGCGCAAGATCTCGTCGTGGGTCGCGATCGCCGCGGTCCCCACCATGGTGGCGGGGATCTACGGCATGAATTTCGACTACATGCCCGAACTGCACCAGCATTGGGCCTATCCCACCGTCATCGTGCTGCTGATCGTCGCGTGCACCGGACTATGGGTGGTCTTCCGCCGTCACAACTGGCTGTGATCACCCGTCAGAGCATCCACCCGCTAGAGTTTCGCGGCCGCCCGATCCGATGAGCGCACGTCGATCCCGGCCTCGGCCCAGGCCTCCCGCAGGGCCGTCGCACCTTTGAGACGCACCCACGCCGCTTCGTTGGCGGTGATCGGGACGGCCCGCAGAAATCGCACCGGATCCATGGGTTTGTCGAGGGCCAGTTCGCCGAGCTCGTCGGCCTCCAGCAGGACGGCGGTGCACGCCGCACCATCCCAGACCGGCTCGGAGAGGTCGATCAGGGCGTCCTCCCCGATGATCAGACCTTCGACGGCCGGCGCCGCCGCCAGGGTCGCCATCCGCCGGTGCAGTCCTGGCAGCGGCGCTCCTGCGTGCATCCGCACCACCAGCTCGGCTCGCGGGCCGCGCACCGGGTCCGCGTGAATGTCGGTCGGCTCCGACATCGGATGACGGGCGCACCCCACGGTGACGTATACGAGGTCGTCGCCGGTCACGAAGCGCGCGACATCGATCGGTTCCACGCCGAGGAAGGTCACCGACGCACGCTGCGGTCGCGCATCGAGTCGCTCGGCGAGGTACTCATTGATCCGGTCGGTGACAGCATCGCTCACGCATCCACCGTAGTAGGCCCGATGGCCTAGCCTGAAGGCGTGGTACGTGTCCTCGCGGTGGCCGATGAGGTCATCGATTCCCTGACCTTCGGGGTCGGCATCGAAGGGCGTCCCGACATCATCCTCGGTGCCGGTGACCTGCCGTTCGAGTATCTCGAGGTGCTCTCCACCCTCTGTGACGCGCCATGCGTCTACGTCCCCGGTAATCATGACCGAGACCTGACCGGTTACCGACACGGCCGCGCCGGATGGATCCGGGCCGGCCTGCCATCGGCGGATCCGGGACCGCGCGGCGCGATCAACGCCGATCGACGGACCGTGACGGTGGCCGGACTGCGGATCAGCGGGCTCGGCGGGTGCCGACGCTACAACGACGGTCCCAACCAGTATTCGGATATGCAGCAGCGCATCCGCTCGTGGCGCCTGAGTTGCACCCGCGCCACCCCCGACATCCTGCTGACCCACAGCCCGGCACGAGGGATCGGTGACGGCGACGACGTGCCCCATCGTGGCTTCGACTGCTACCACGGACTGGTGCGGTCGCTGCAGCCCACGTTGCTCGTCCATGGTCACGTCCATCCCTTCGGGGCACGGCCGGCCGACAAGATGATCGGCGACGCGACGATCTCGATGAACGTGGTGGGTTACTGCCAGTTCGACATCGATCCCGGTACCCGCGAATTCCAGATCGTGAGGCGACGTCATGGCTCGTGACACCGGATTCCCGGATGCGGACGCGGAGAACGACTTCACCCGGATGCGTCGGCACGCCGAGATGTCGCGTCTCATGGCGTGGTTCACCCGGCAGCCCGCCGACGTCAACACCGTCCTGCCGTTCGACGAGGTCGTCGCCGCACTCGGCCGGATCGGCGACACCTACCTCGGGCTGCAGCAGGTAGAGGTGGAGTCCATCGTCGGAAGTGTCGACCGCACCAAGGATTTCGACCGGTACTTCCGGCCTACCTCATCCCGCATCCGGGAGCGGTGGCAACGCCTGGCGGCCGCGCAGCGCCGCGGCGAATCGGTGCCGCCGGTACGGCTCTACCGCATCGGCTCTATGCATTTCGTGCTCGACGGCCACCACCGGGTGTCGATCGCGATCGCCCGCCACCTGCACACCATCGACGCCTACGTCACCGAGATCCACACGCGCATCTCGCCGGAGGGCATCAACGCGGCGTCTGACCTGATCATGAAGGATCACCGGCGACTCTTCCTGTCGCGGGTCCCGCTGGCCGGCGCGCAGGCGGGTGCCATCCGATTCTCCGATCCCTTCGACTACGCCGAGCTGTCGGAGAACGTGGAAGCCTGGGGATTTCGGCTCGGACAGGAGATAGGCGAGTTCCTCAGCCGCCCGGAGGTGGCCCGCCGATGGTTCGGCGAGGAGTTCCTGCCGGTGGTGCGGATGGCCCGGCGCGCCGACATCAGGCCCGACCTGACGAGTGACGCCGAGCTCTATCTCTGGCTGGCGTGTGAGCGTTATCGCTTGGTACGCAAGCACATCTGGGATGACGACATCCTGCGGGAACTACACGACCAGGGCCGTCGGCGCCGTCGCTGACCGGCGTCTCCGAGCCGTCGCACCGGTACCGCACGACGAGGGAGCACACGAGCATGTCCATCACCCCCACAGACGTCGAACATCTGCGCCGCTGTGTCGATCTGGCACGCACGGCGCTCGACGCCGGTGACGAGCCGTTCGGTTCGACGCTGGTCGCCGCGGACGGGACCGAACTGTTCGCCGACCGCAACCAGGTCTCCGGCGGCGATCCCACCCAGCACCCGGAGTTCGCGATCGCCCGCTGGGCCGCCACCAATCTGTCACCGGCCCAACGTGGGTCGTGCACGGTGTACACGTCCGGTGAGCACTGCCCGATGTGTTCGGCGGCGCACGCGTGGGTCGGCCTCGGCCGCATCGTGTACGCCGGGTCGGGCGCACAACTCGCCGCGTGGCTCGTCGAGTGGGACGCAGCGCCCGCACCGGTCGCGGCGTTGCCGATCCAACAGGTCGCGCCGGGTGTGGTGGTCGACGGACCCGTCGACGAGTTCACCGAGACCCTGCGCGACCTACATCACGCCCGCGTCATCCGAGACGCAGGTTGACCCCGGACGACTGATCGAACACGGCGACCTTCGAGCTGTCGTAGAACAGTTCGGCGGTGCCGCCCCGGCTGATCCGGGACTCCGGCGAGACGCGTGCGATCATCTGTCCGCCACCGATCTCCGCACCGGAATCCGCGGCGAGCTCGTCGAGGGCATCGCTGGACGCGGCCGGCGAGTCGACTGTGAAGTAGACGTAATTGTCCGATCCCATCGATTCGATGACGTCGACGCTGGCCGTCAGCGTCGACCCGGTGGACCGGGCCGCCGGATCGACGAGGGCCGCGTCCTCGAGATGTTCGGGACGGACGCCGACCAGCACATCGCCGTTGCTCTTGGCGCGCTGCGCGTTGGTGACGATCTGCTGATGATCGGGTATGGCGACCCGGCCGATCGGCGTGTCGATGCCGTCGCTGCCCAGGCGCCCCGGCAGGAAGTTCATCGCGGGCGAGCCGATGAACCCGGCCACGAACAGATTGGCCGGGTTGTTGTAGAGCTCCTGCGGGGTTCCGATCTGCTGGACGTATCCGCTGCGCAGCACCACGACCCGGTCACCGAGGGTCATCGCCTCGGTCTGATCGTGGGTGACGTAGACGGTGGTGGTGCCCAACCGGTTCTGCAGGCGGGAGATCTCGGTCCGCATCTGCACACGCAGTTTGGCGTCCAGATTCGACAGCGGCTCGTCCATCAGGAAGGCCTTGGGCGAGCGCACGATCGCGCGTCCCATCGCGACACGCTGCCGCTGACCACCGGACAGGTTCGCCGGCTTGCGGTCCATGTACGGCCCGAGGTCGAGGATCTTGGCCGCCTCGTCGACCTTCGCGGTGACCTCCGCTTTCGACAGCTTCGCCAGCGTCAACGGAAAGGCGATGTTCTCGCGCACCGACATGTGCGGGTACAGCGCATAACTCTGGAACACCATCGCGATGTCGCGGTCCTTGGGTGCGCGGTCGTTCACCCGTTCCCCGCCGATCCGGAGCTCGCCGGAGGAGATGTCCTCGAGTCCGGCGATCATGTTGAGGGTGGTCGACTTCCCACACCCCGACGGGCCGACCAGGATGATGAACTCCCCGTCGGCGATCTCGACGTCGACCCCGTGGACCGCGGTCGACCCGTCCGGGTATTGCTTGGTGACGTTGTCCAGAACGATGTCGGCCATGGGTTATCCCTTCACCGCGCCGGAGGTCAGCCCGGCCACGATTCGACGTTGGAAGAAGAGCACGAAGATGATGATCGGAATGGTGATGACCACGGCGGCCGCCGCGATCGAACCGGTGGGCTCCTCGAACTGACTGTCACCGGTGAAGTTGGCGATCGCCACCGGTGCGGTGATGGCTCGCTCGGTGGAGGTCAGCGACAGGGCGAGCAGCAGGTCGTTCCAGGCGAAGATGAACACCAGGATGGCCGCGGTCACGACGCCGGGGGCCGCGAGCGGCGCGATCACCTTGCGGAAGGCCTGCCACGGGGTCGCACCGTCCATCTTGGCCGCCTTCTCCAACTCCCACGGGATCTCCCGGAAGAAGGCTGAGAGCGTGTAGATCGCCAGCGGCAGTGCGAAAGTGATGTAAGGCAGGATCAGACCGGGCCAGGTGTCGAACAGCCCCAGGTTTCGCTCGATGTTGAACAACGGTGTGACGAGCGAGATCTGCGGGAACATCGCGATCAGCAGGGCGGCACCGATCAGCAGCTTCTTACCCGGGAAGTCCAGGCGCGCCACGGCATACGCGGCCATCGTGCCCAGGATCACCGCGATGACCGTGGTGATCAGCCCGATGCCGATCGAGTTGCGCAGCGCGCTGGTGAAGGCGCTGGTCTCGAAGATTCCGGTGTAGTTCTCCCAAGTCCATTCCTTGGGGATGAAGCTGCCGTCCTTGACGCTCCCCGGGGGCTTGAACGACAGGCTGATGATCCACAGCAGCGGGATGATCGCATAGAGGATCACCAGGATGTTGGCGATCGACCACCAGGCCTTGTTTCCGATACCGGATCGCACGCGGCCTACCTCCCCTCGTTCTCGGAACCGGGCGCCGCGGTACCGAAGCCCTTGATGAAGATGAACGCGATGATCGCGACACAGATGAAGATCAGGATGCTGATCGCCGACCCGACACCGAGGTTGAATGCCTTGAAGAGGTTGTCGTAACCCAGCATCGACACCGAATAGGTGTTGTTGGAGCCCTTGGTCAAGACGTAGATGTTGTCGAAGACGCGGAACGCATCCAGGGTGCGGAACAGGAGCGCGACCAGGATGGCCGGCTTCATCAGCGGGATGATGATGCGCCACAGGCGTGTCCACGCACCGGCGCCGTCCACCTGCGCCGCCTTGAGCAGGTCGTCGGGAACGAGCGCCAGACCTGCGAGTAGCAACAGGGCCATGAACGGTGTGGTCTTCCAGACCTCGGCGAGCACGATGATCGCCAGCGACGGCCACTGCGAGGTGAGCGGTGCGCTGCCATCGGGCAGCAGGTTGGCCAGGTAGCCGGTCTCCGGCGTCCACGCGTAATACCACGAGAATGCGGCCGCCACGGTCACGATGCCGTACGGGATCAGCACCACCGTGCGGATGGTTCCCCTGCCGAAGATGGTGCGGTGCATGACAAGTGCGATCGCCATACCGAGCACCAGCTCGATCGCCACGGACACCACGGTGATCCCGAGGGTTACCGAGAACGCCGTCCACCAGTAGTTGTCGGTGAGCACGGTGGCGTAGTTGTCGAACCAGACGAAGCTGCGCTCGCCCGGAGCCGAGAGGCTCGACTTGTTCAACGACAGCCAGATCGCGTACACGATCGGATAACCGGTGACGAGCGCCATCATGATCGCCGCGGGTGCCACGAGCCAGAGCGCGAGCCGTCGCTCCGCGGCCTTGCCCTCGCTCAGCTTCTTCTTGCCGCCCTTCGCGGGAGCCGAGGCGGGGCGCTCGGCGACGGCCACTCCCCCGGCCGGCGGCCGGGCTGCCGCAGCGGCGCCGCCCGCCTCGGGGGCAGCATCTCCTGCGGGAGGGGTCCATGCGTCGGAGTACACCGGTTGTGCGCCGGTGTCACCGGTCGACGGTGGCCGCACCGACGGTTCCCGTGCCGGGGTGTCGTTCTCCGGAAGGCTGTGGCGGCCCGGTCGCGACCGGTTCTCGCCATTGTCGCCGGTTGTCATGGGATCAGGCCCTCCCCGTCGATCGCCTTGCGGACCTGGTCGGCGAGCTCGTCGACCATCGTCTCGGGATTCCATGCGCCGACCGGACTCAACTTCGCGGTCACCAGTGTCGAGATCGCCTGGTAGACCGGCGAAGCCGGCCGCAGCGCGGCATTCCGGCTCTCGAGCTGGGTCCGGATGTCATCCCCCATCGGGTATGCGGCCTTGAAGTCCGGGTCGTCGTAGATCGACGCGATGGTCGGCGGGGTGCCACCGTCCACCGAATAGACCTTCTGTGCCGCTTCGTTCGTCAGGCAGTCGGCCGCCTTGAAGGCCAGGTCCTTCTGCTGTGAGGTGCTGGCCACCGCGATGTTGACGCCACCGAGAGTGGACCGGGCCGGCAGATCCCGACTCACGCCCGGATACCTCGCGAAGTTGAACTTCGTACGGACCACGTTGTTCACCGGGCCCAGCTGCGCATCGGTCGGCGGGTTCTCGGCGTCCTCGGCGAGCATGCCCGAGTACTGCTGCATCTCCGGGAAGAACGGGACGTCGCCGGCCGCGGCGTTGGATCGCATCGAGGAGAACACGAACGGCCAGTTGACCTCGAAGGCCGCACTGCCGTTCTCCATGCCCAGTCGCGCCGACGACTCGTCGGCGTTGGTCAGTGAGGGATCGTGTCCGGGAGCCGTCGCGATCGCCTTGAGGACCCGCAAGGCCTTGACGGTCGCCGCGCGGTGGGCGGGGGTGTCGTTGAGCGTCACCAGGTTCGGGTCGTCGGGGCTGACCACCGAACCGCCGGCACTAGCAAGCACCGAGTTGAACCAGACCATCAGACCCTCATACTGCTTGCCCTGCACCATGATATAGCTCGGTCCGCCCTTGCGGCGGATCGCCTCGGTATCGACGAGCATCTCGTCCCAGGTACTCGGCGCCTTGGACTTGTTGAGGTACTTACGCAGCAGATCCGGCCGATACCAGAGCAATTGGGTGTTGGTCCAGGTCGGGATCGCGTACAGACGCTTCTGGGCGTCCTCGTCGGTCTTCCACATGGCCGTCTCGCGCGGTCCACCCAGGTTGGTCGCGGCAACCTTGGCGGCCAGGGCTTGCGGCACCGGCTCGATCCAGCCGGCGTCGGCGAACTCCGCGGTCCACACCACGTCCATCCCCATGAGGTCCAGCCCGGGATCGTTGCCGGCCAGGCGCCGGGCCAGCTGCAGTCGCTGGTCGTCGGCCGACTTCGGCAGGGGCGTGGTGACGATCTTGTACGCGCCGCCGGAGTCGGCGGAGCACTTCTGACCGACCTCGTCGATGAACGACGCGCCGTCGGCAGGCGGATAGATGTTGAGGACCTTGGGTGTGTAACCCGACCCACAGGCCGTCACGATCGGCAGGGCGGCGACCAGCACTGCCGCGCCCACCACCAGTTTTCGCCTTACCCCGCTTCGCGATCCGTGGCCGAGATGCCCACCCACGCGATGTCGACCGGATTCGGAACTGCCAGCCCGGAACCGCACGCAGCCTCCTTGTTGTCGTTCGCGGTGCAAGACAACGAGGCTGCACCGATCAGCGTCTGCTGCGTAACGTTATATGTCGCGGTTCGTGACATGCAACACATTCGGCATGGGCGTGCCAGAACATGCGGGAATCGTGATCTCCGCCGACCTGCAACGGAATTTCACCTTTGTGAATCGCCGACGATGTCAGGAGGTCAGGAGGTCAGGCGGCTCAACATGTCGCGCGCCTTCTCGGCGCTCCGAGGGTCGCACAACACGTCGTAGCGACCCGCCACCAACTGCATCGTCGAGGCGAAGTCCCGCTGCCCGCGCGTCGCGGCGTACGGAATGGTCGCCGAGATGAGCCCGAAGACGATGCCGCCCACGAGCCCGAACAGCAACGGCGCCAGACCCGCACCGCTGACCACCAGCGTCACGAGAAGTCCGAAGAACAATCCGAGCCACGCTCCCGACACGATCCCGCCGCCGACCACCTTCCCCCATGTGAGGCGGCCGATCACGCGCTCCACCTGCATCAGGTCCACACCGACGATGGTCACGTCCTGGACGGTGAATTCCTGGTCGGCCAGGTAGTCGACAGCGTGCTGCGCCTCGGCGTAGGTGCCGTATGACCCGATCGGCCACCCTTTCGGCGGCGTCGGCAGGCCGGGGGTCTCGCGACCCTGGCGCATCGGGTTGGTCATCTCGGATCCTCTCTCGAGTGTCGTCTCACGCCGAGGGCACCGTCCGGTCGCCGCAGCGGGCGGTGGCGGGTGACTTGGCCTCGCATTCCAGAATGCACAGTGATCGGCGCCGGCGCACGCGGTCGGGCGTGGCGGCACCGCCCGGATGTGCGCGGCGCCGGGTCGTGTAGCCACTACCCTTACTCGCATGGCGTCCGTGAGCAAGGTCTTTGTGGCCAGATTGGTGGGCTTGGCCGTGCTCGGACCCGACGGCGAGTCGATCGGCCGGGTCCGGGACGTGGTCGTCGCGATCCGTATGACGGGCCAGCAACCACGCGTCCTCGGTCTGGCCGTGGAGCTCACCACCCGCCGACGGATCTTTGTCCCGATGCTGCGTGTGACCGCGATCGAGCCCCAGGCCGTGACCCTCAACACCGGCACCGTGAGTCTGCGCCGGCTGCATCTGCGGCCCGGCGAGGCGCTCGCCATCGGCCAGATCCTCGATTCCCGCGTGCGCGTGGACGATCCCGATCTGTCCGACCTCGCCGGGGTGGATGTGAACGTCGTCGACCTGGGCATCGAACGAACCCGCACCCGGGACTGGGTGGTGTCGCGGGTGGCCGTCCGGCCCGGACGCAAGGGATTCCGGCGCCGCAGCGTGACACATGTCGTCGAATGGCATCACGTCCACGGACTCACCCAGACCGAGCTCAACCTGCCGGGACAGGGTGTCGCACAGGCGCTCATGCAGTTCGAGGGGATGCGAGCGGCCGACGTGGCCAACGCACTGCGGGAGCTCCCGGCCAAGCGACGCGACGAGATCGCGGCCGCACTCGACGACGAGCGTCTGGCCGACGTGCTCCAGGAGTTGCCACCCGACGATCAGACCGACCTGCTCGCCCATCTCGAACTCGGCCGGGCGGTGGACGTGCTCGAGGCGATGGACCCCGACGACGCCGCCGACCTCCTCGGCGAACTCCCCGACGCGGAGGCCGAGTCGTTGCTCGAACGCATGGACCCGGAGGAGTCCGAGCCGGTGCGGCGCCTGCTGACCCACTCCCCCGACACCGCGGGCGGCCTGATGACCTCCGAGCCGATCATCGTCACCGCGTCCACCACCGTCGCGGAAACGCTTGCGCGCGTGCGCAACCCAGATGTGACCCCGGCGGCCGCGAGTCTCGTGTTCGTGGTGCGCCCACCGACCGCGACGCCGACCGGGAAGTATCTCGGCTGCGCGCATCTGCAAGCGCTGCTGCGGGAACCGCCGGCCAACATCGTGGGCGGCATCCTCGACAGCGATCTCGCACACATGCAGCCCGAGGACTCATTGGAGGCCGTCACGCGGTACTTCGCGACCTACAACCTCGTCTGCGGTCCGGTGGTCGACGAGGAGGGGCACCTATTGGGCGCGATCAGCGTCGACGACCTCCTCGACCAACTCCTGCCCCGGGACTGGCGTGAGACCGAGCCCGAGGACACCGGGCCGATCCGCGATCTGTCCGGTATCAAGCCCGCAGGAGCGGGTGCGTGAGCACGGAGCAACCCGGCCGTCGCCTCGACACGCCCCGCCAGAACCGTCGGTTGTCGTTCAATCTCGATTCCGACGTCATCGGCGTCTACGCCGAGCGCGTCGCACGCTTCCTCGGGACCGGACGTTATCTCGCCATCCAGACCGTCATCGTGATCGTGTGGGTGGCGCTGAATCTGGTCGCGGTGTCGTGGCGGTGGGACCCGTATCCGTTCATCCTGCTCAATCTGGCGTTCTCCACGCAGGCGGCCTACGCCGCACCCCTGATCCTCCTGGCACAGAATCGACAGGAGAACCGCGACAAGGTCGCCCTCGACGAGGACCGGATCCGGTCGGCGCAGACCAAGGCGGACACCGAATTCCTGGCCCGCGAACTCGCCGCAGTGCGCCTCGCCGTCGGCGACACCGTGACCCGCGACTATCTCCGCAAGGAACTCGACGACCTACTCGACGAACTCACCGAACGCCTGGGCAACGGCCCGCGCGACCTCTCGACGCCCGACGACGGCGGAGGCGATTCCCGACGCGCCCGGGGCGGCGGGGACTCCACACCTTCGCGGTGACCTGGGGCCGACGCGGTCGGCCCCACTCCCCATATGGGTCGGTAGCCGCCCTCAACCACAACATGTGGGTTCACCAAACGATCAATTGCGTGTGGTGAAGAATTGTCGGGTTCCTGTACTGGGCCATTAGACCCATATGTATGGTGGGTCACACGTCGGACGCCCGGGGAGCTCAGACACGGCGGGTCCGACCATCCGCAAGACCTTCAGGGGCGGGCATGCACGTGTGTGAGAGCAACGGAGTCAGTGTGGACAGGCAGCCGACGGTGCGAGGACCGGTCATCGCCGGGCCGCGGGCAAGGACGGCCCGATGAGTCCCGCCGTGTTCCGCCGCGCCCAGGGTCCGCGCCGGTCACATCTGCCGCGACGAGCACTGGCGGTCGGGACAGGCGGCGTCCTGGTCGGAGCGATGATGCTCGCCGCCGCGACGTCCAGTGCCGCCGGTGGCACCGTCTCCTCCGCCGTCGCCGAGGACGCCACCTCGGTACCGTCCTCGGCGGTGGAGATCGCGCCCGGAGGGCCGGTCACGTTGCTCGGATTCGCGCCGCCTCCCAAACGCGTCGAACCCGACGCCGCCGTGCCACCCCAGTTCCGGATCACCGGCTCCCTGCCGACCGGCCCGCTGGGAATTCCAGGGGTGGTACTGCAGGCCTACAAGCTGGCAGCCAACCGCGTCGCGTCGGACACCCCGCAGTGCAAACTGCCGTGGTTCCTGCTGGCCGGGATCGGACGCATCGAGTCCAACCACGCGTCGAACGGCTCGGTCGACCAGTACGGCACCACCATCAACCCGATCGCCGGACCGGTGCTGAACGGCACGCTGGCCGGAAACGCGGTGATCCGCGACACCGACGGCGGCCGGATCGACGGCGACTCCTCGCATGACCGCGCAATGGGACCCATGCAATTCATCCCGAGCACCTGGGCCGCCTGGGGAACCGACGCGAACGGTGACGGGAAGGCCGATCCGAACAACGTCTTCGATGCCACCTACTCGGCCGGCCGCTATCTGTGTTCCGGGGTCTCCGACATCATGGCCGCCAAGAACAAGGTCGCGGCGGTGATGCGCTACAACCACTCGATGGAGTACGCGGCAAACGTGCTGAGCTGGGCTGCGGCCTACGCGACCGGTGTGATGCCGACGAATCCGATCCCCGAACCCAAGCGCAAGGCGCGCAAATCGTCGACGAGCAAGCCGCCGAAACCCTCCACGCCCGGTCAGAGTTCCTCGCCGCCCTCGACCTCGGAGAGCACGACGACGCCGCCACCGCCGCTGCCGACCTGCATCGGCGCGCTGTGCCTGCCTCCCGACCTGGTCCCGACGCAATTGCTGCCGCCGCCGAAGCCGCTGCCCAAGCAGACGGTCCCAAAGAAGAAGCCGCCGACCTCGGCATCGCCGCAACGCGCGCCGAACGCGCGCACGGGCGGAGCCACGACCACCACGCCACCGCCCGCGGCACGCTGACTCACCCGGCGGCTCGAGATGCCGCGCGGGGCGCTGAGGTCTCCCGTGCGACCGGCGCTCTCCGCCGGACGGTTAAGCTGGCGTTGATGACTACCGGAGTTGTACCCACCGAATCCGCGGTTCGCGCTGCCCTGAGCAAGGTCAACGATCCCGAGATCGGCAAACCCATCACCGATCTGGGGATGGTCAAGTCGATCGACGTCAACGACGACGCCAGCGTGGACGTCGTCATATACCTGACCACGTCGGGTTGTCCCATGCGTACCGAGATCTCCGGCCGGGTGGAGAACGCCGCGGCCGATGTGCCCGGAGTGGGTGCGGTCCGGGTGGAGCTCGACGTGATGGACGACGAGCAACGAACCGAACTGCGCAAGAAGCTGCGCGGCGACAAGGCCGACCCGGTGATCCCATTCGCCCAGCCCGGCTCACTGACCCGCGTCTACGCGGTCGCGTCCGGCAAGGGCGGCGTCGGCAAGTCGAGTGTCACCGTGAACCTCGCGACGGCGCTGGCCGAGCGGGGCCTCACCGTCGGCGTCCTCGACGCCGACATCTACGGACATTCGGTGCCGCGGATGCTCGGCAGCGACGCCAAGCCCACCCAGGTCGAACGCATGATCATGCCGCCGATGAGCCATGGCGTGAAATTCATCTCGATCGGGCAGTTCACCGACGGGAACACACCGGTCACCTGGCGCGGGCCCATGCTGCACCGGGCCCTCCAACAGTTCCTCGCCGACGTCTACTGGGGCGATCTCGACGTGCTGCTGCTCGACCTGCCGCCCGGGACGGGCGATGTGGCGATCTCCGTCGCCCAGCTCATCCCCGGCGCCGAGATCCTCGTCGTCACCACGCCGCAGCAGGCGGCCGCCGAGGTCGCCGAGCGGGCCGG
The DNA here is from genome assembly GCF_049844895.1 of Gordonia sp. DT101. Taxonomy (NCBI): domain Bacteria; kingdom Bacillati; phylum Actinomycetota; class Actinomycetes; order Mycobacteriales; family Gordoniaceae; genus Gordonia; species Gordonia sp. DT101. Next base: position 72,445 of record NZ_JBNCLX010000003.1, read on the forward strand.
TGCCATCGCGCTGCAGACACGTCAGAAGATCCTCGGTGTCGTCGAGAACATGTCGTGGATGGAACTCCCGGACGGGACCCGGATGGAGCCCTTCGGCTCGGGCGGCGGCCAGAAGGTTGCCGAGCGACTGAGCAGAGCGGTCGGTGCACCAGTCGAACTCCTCGGTCAGGTCCCGTTGGAGACGACTCTGCGTGAAGGTGGCGACAGCGGTGTACCGGTGGTCACCTCCGCACCCGATTCGGCCTCCGGCTCCGCGCTACGTGCGATCGCCGACAAATTGGCCGTGCGACGGCGCGGGCTGGCCGGGATGAGCCTGGGGATCGACACCACGCGTCACGAGTGAACCCGCGTCAGCCGTGGCCTGATCGGGACTCCTGATCGGGACTACCTGATCGGGCCTACCTGGTCGGACTAGGTGGCGTCCCAGTCGCTGACCGACGGTGATCGGGAGCCCGCGATCGTCGGGCCCTGCGCATTCGGCTTCGCCGGATCGGCGGCGGGCGGATTCGGCATCGGCGCCGACAGTGGCTTGATGTCCGGGGAATCCGTGGTGTCTCGGTCGAAGGTGGTCGGACCGAGACCGAGCTTGAACACGGAGTCGTCGCCGTCGAGCAGATGTTTCGTGACAATCGCGCGCGGTGTCATCCCACGCAACTCGTTGAGTTCGGAAAGTGGCTTGCGGAGTTCGTCGAACTCCGGCCCGAGTTCGTCCTTGAGCTGATCGGTCGCGCCGGTCGCATAGTCGCGAACCTGACGGATGGACTTCATGGTCCACGAGACCGCACCGGGGAGGCGGTCGGGTCCCAGAATGATCAGACCCGCGGCCAACAGGACGAGGATCTCACCCCAACCGATACTGCTGAACATCCGTCATCCCCATTTGCTCGAGCCCGGTCTGCGCTCAGTCGCTGGCCGGCGTGATCGTGCCGTTGAACGTCCGGCCGTCACGCCAGTAGCTGAACGGGACCTTCTGATCGATCTTCGCCGTCCGTACCGCGACCGTCAATTCGTCGGCGCTCTCGATGGTACGACCGTTGAACGAGGTGATCACGTCGTTCTCGCGGACGCCGGCCTGGTCTGCCGGACCGCCGGCGACCACATTGCGGACCTGCGCGCCGAGCACCCGGTCGTTCCGGACCGAACTCGCGTTGACCCCGATCTGCGGGTGATTCACCGAGCCCTGACGGATCAGCGTCTGGGCGATCGGGATGACCTGATCGATCGGGATCGCGAATCCGAGGCCGATCGAACCGCCGCCCGGGACGAGACCGGCGGTGTTGATGCCGACCACCTCGGCCTTGTCGCTGACCAGCGGTCCACCCGAGTTGCCGGGGTTGATCGCCGCGTCGGTCTGGATCGCGTCGATCACCGCGTCGGTGTCGGATTCGGCGTCCGGCCGCAACGGCACCGGACGGTGCAGGGCACTGACGATGCCACTCGTGACAGTCCGGTCCAGGCCGAGCGGCGACCCGAAGGCGACCACCTCTTCGCCGATCTGGAGATCGTCGGAGTTGCCCAGCTTCGAGACGGTGAGATTGTCGACGTTGTCGACCTTGACGACCGCCAGGTCGGTCTTGGTGTCGCGACCGACGATCCGCGCGGGCACCCGCTTGCGGTCGAAGAAGACCGCCTCCAGCTTGGCGTTGCGGTCGTTCGCCGCCATCGCGATGACGTGGTTGTTGGTGACGATGTAACCGCTCTTGTCGATGATGAAGCCCGACCCGGTGCCGACTGCGCTGCTGGTGCGCACATCGAGGGCGACCACCGATTTCTCCACGGCGCGAGCCACATTGGCGACCGGCGAACGAGGAGCGGCGCCGTTGTCGGCATCGCCCGTGGACAGCTGGACCGAATCGGAGTTGAGCGGCGAGACCACCTCGGCGGTCCAGCGGCCGATCAGCCCACCGACGAGGCCGACAACCACTGCGAGCACGGCGAGGGTCGCCAGCGCGTGCCAGCTGATCCGCTTGCCGAACAGGACGTCCTGGACGCCCAGCTTCGGACCCGGGTCGGTGGGTTCGGGGGCGGTCGGGACACCGAGCGCCGGCCGATCCAGACCGGCGACGCTCTCCGGGTCGCGCCAGGGGTCGGCGGGTGCCTGCGGTGTCTCGGGAGCGCCGTAGGTGGCCAACGGGTCCCGCTGAAGGGTGTCGGTCACGCCCGTCGGGCGGCCGAATGCCTCGGCCAGCACCGGGTCCGGCGGGGCGATCTGCGGTTCGGGGTTGGCGGTGGCGTCCTCGGACTGTGCGAAGGACCCCTGCACGCCGTCCGGACGCCCGAACACCGCCGCGGTCTGCGGGGAGACCGCCTTGTGCCGTGACCGGTCGTCCGACGTCTGACCGGCAGCCGTCTCCACGCCTGCCGTTTCCGGACCGTCTACGGCTGAATTGATGTATTCCGGGCCCGCGCTGTCCGGGCCCGCGGCCTCCCCGGCGGACTCGGTCGACCCGTCGAGCTCGCTTTCCCCTCTGATGTCCACGTGTCAGCGGCCTCGCCAGCGGCTCATCCGGGCACGAGTGCCCTCGCCGGGGCGGCCACGGCGGTCGGCGGAGTTGGGTATCGGGCCACGCGGTGCCTCCGTGACCGGGAAGCCCGGGGCGGCCATCGGGCTCGCCGCCGGCCGATCCTGCCCCCACGGGGACAACGGGCTGTGACGATCGGTCCGGGCGTCGCCGGAGACCCCGGTGATGTCGATCTCACGGGTGGGGATCTGGCTGAGCTGGCCGAGGAGTCCGACGGGCAGCGACACGTCGCCGGCCGACCGCAGCCGGGAGCGAGCCGAGACCTGTGCGTCGACGGCCGACATGCACTCCGTACATTGCGCGACGTGCTGGGTGGCCCGCAGGTGGGCCGTCATCCCCAACTCACCGTCGACGTAGGCGGCGACCGCCTCCGCGGCGAGATGTTCGGTCGGGGCGAACCGGCGTCCACCGGGTGTGCCGGGTGCCCGGTAAGTGCGGTTGGGGGCGAACGACGCGGTGACCGGCGACCAGGTCGACGGGTTCCATGCGGAACGACGCCGACGACGGAGATTCTGCATGGGTAGCGGGCTCTCGTCCTGCTGCCCCGAGGTGGATCGACCTCGGTTCATCTCCATCTGACGTTCACCTCTTCCACCGCTGCGGGCCAGTCCGCCGTCGTGTCCAGTTCGTTCCACGCTACTGCGCTGTCGGCGAGTGTGCCGCCACACCGATCCTCGGGCGCGGCAACCCACCCTATCCGAAGAGGACAACGGTGACGGACCGACCGTGGTTCCCGGAATCCCGATCCGATTCGGGTGACGGTCGATCGCGGCTGTGGAGTGGATGGTCAGTGCACCGCGCCGATGGCCACCGACCTGCTGCCGGTGTGTCCTCGGGCGGTGAGGTGATCACGGATCGTCTGCCGACCGCGATGAATGCGACTGCGCACGGTGCCGAGCTTGACTCCGAGGGTCGCCGAGATCTCTTCATAGGACAGACCCTCGATGTCGCATAGGACGACTGCGGCACGGAAGTCCGGCGGCAGTGCGTCGAGCGCCTCCTGCAGATCCGGGTCGAGGTTCGCGTCGTGGAAGATCTGCTCGGGATCGGGGGTGTCCGACGGCACCCGGTCGTATTCGTCGGGCAATGCCTCCATGCGGATCTTGCTCCGACGCCGGACCATGTCGAGGAACAGATTGGTGGTGATGCGGTGCAGCCACCCCTCGAAGGTGCCGGGCCGATAGTTCGACAGCGAACGGAAGACCCGGATGAACGTCTCCTGCGTGAGGTCCTCGGCGTCGTGCTGGTTGCCGGACAGGCGGTAGGCCAGGCGGTACACCCGATCCGCGTGCTCGCGAACCAGCTCGTCCCACGACGGCATCAAGGTGTCGTCGCCGGTGGCGTCGAATCCAGCGGTCCCAGTCGGGACGACGTCTGCAGACCCCAGGGGATCAGTCATGTTTGGTGGCCAGTTCCCTTCCCCGGACATCACGTCGGATGACGGATGTTCACGATGGTAAACCACATCTGCCGACGTTCTATTCCTCGGTCCGAACCTCGGTGGATCGTCGGCTGCGGGCGCATCGGATGCGCTAGTAGAACCCTCTCCCATCGTGGTGTGGTCGCCGTATGAGAGTGCTGAGGTTTCGCTGAGGAAGTGGCGGGCGGTTTCGGCAACGGCCCGAAAATCCTCTGACCTCCGACTTCGGCAGAGGTTGGCGCGCCGCCGACGGAATCGCGACGACGCGACTTAACCTCAGGGGGTGACCGATTCATCAGGGGGCTCCGAACCGGCGGGCTCGGTGTCCACGAGCGCCCTCATCGACTACGCGGAATCGGCGATCGTCGAGGACGACGCCCTGGCGTCGGCCCGCACCCGGGCCGACGAACTCGGGGCATCCGCGGTCGCGCCCGCCGTCGGTGCGTTGCTGGCATTGCTGGCCCGCTCCTGCGACGCCCACGCGGTCGTCGAGATCGGCACCGGTGCCGGTGTCAGTGGTCTCTGGCTGCTCAACGGCATGGCCCCCGACGGCGTACTGACCACCATCGATCCCGAACCCGAACATCATCGCGCAGCGCGGCAGTCGTTCGCGGGTGCCGACATCGTGTCGGGGCGGACCCGCCTGATCAACGGCACGCCCACCGAGGTGTTGCCCCGCCTCGCCGATGAGTCCTACGACCTGGTGTTCGTCGACGGTCCGCTCATCGATCACCCACGGCACGTCGTGGAGGCGGTGCGGATTCTGCGCCCCGGTGGCGTGGTGGTGGTCCACAACGCCACCGCCGACGGCGCGGTCGCGGACCCGACGCGCACCGACCCACCAGCCGCGGCCGCCCGGGAGGCGGCCCTGCTGATCGCCGACGACGAGCGACTGCTGCCGGTGGTGATCCCGCTGGGCGCGGGGGTGCTCGCGGCCGCCAAGGCCCGCTGAGCCGCTCCCCCGGTCAGACGTCCGTGGAGAAGCGGAGTCCGCCGTCGGGGATCTGGACGCCGGGCCACACCCGTGCACCGCGCAGGAGTTCACAGCGCGCCCCGACGTCGGCGCCGTCACCGATCACGGTGTCGCGGATCAAGGCACGAGGTCCGATGCGGGCGCCGAATCCCACGATGCTCCGCTCCACCACGGCACCGGCCTCGATGACCGCGCCGTCGAAGACGACAGCACCGTCGAGCCGTGCCCGTGGGCCGATCTCGGCACCACGGCCCACCACGGTCCCGCCGATGAGCACTGCCCCGGGCGCCACGCCTGCACCGTCGTGGACCATCGATTCGCCACGCCGGTCGCCGAGCGCAGGCGATGGCGCGATGCCGCGGACCAGATCCGCCGACCCGCGCACGAAGTCCTCCGGCGTGCCCATGTCCCGCCAATAGGCGTGGTCGACGTGGGCCTGGATGTGTCGGCCCTCGGAGAGCAGTTTGGGGAAGACCTCGCGCTCGACCGACACCGGCCGACCGGCTGGGATCTCCTCGATCACCGAACGCCGGAAGACGTAGGTGCCGGCATTGATCTGGTCGGTCGGCGGATCCTGGGTCTTCTCGAGGAAGTCGGTGACCCGCCCGGTCTCGTCGGTCGGCACGCAGCCGAAGGCTCGCGGATCACTGACCGGCACGAGGTGCATCGTGACGTCCGCGCCGCTGTTCCGATGGGTGGTCAGGATCTCGCGGACGTCCGTGCCACCCAACACATCTCCGTTGAACACGAGGATGTTGTCGGCGGTGAGGTCGTCGAGGACGTTGCGGATGCCGCCGCCGGTTCCGAGGGGTTCGGTCTCGGTGACGTACTGCAGTCGCACTCCCAGTTTGGAGCCGTCGCCGTAGTACTCGGAGAAGACATGGGCCTGGAACGAGGTGCCGAGCACCACGTCCTCGATACCCGCCGCCTGGATCCGGGACAACAGGTGCGTGAGGAACGGGACACCGGCGGTCGGCAGCATCGGCTTGGGGGCCGACAGGGTCAGCGGCCGCAGCCGGGTGCCCTTCCCGCCCACGAGCACCACGGCCTGCACCGACGATGTCACGTCCGGATCGGACGCCGCATCGACGTGGCTCTCACTGGTCACCGGTTTCTCCTCTGTTTCGTTCGACGGACCGGCCGGCCGCGAGGACCGCGACCCGGGAACGTGCGGCCAGACCGACCCGGAGCGCCAGGCGCAGCGGTGCCTGCCACACGCCCGGATGGCGGTCCGCCTGGAACCGATATGCGCTGCGGTGATGGGCGGGCAACATCTTCTCCGGATTGCGCCCGGCCGCATGACCTTTGGTGTGGACGATCTCCGCGTCCGGTACGTACACGTTGAGCCAGCCCGCCTTGCCCAGGCGATCGCCGAGATCGACGTCCTCCATGTACATGAAGTATCGGGAGTCGAAGCCGTCGATGGAGTCGAATGCGGCACGGCGCACGAGCAGACACGATCCCGACAACCACCCGACCGGCCGTTCGCTGGGTGCGGCGTCGTCGGCCCGGTAGGCGGCAGTCCAGGGATTGGTCTTCCAGATCGACCCGAACAACGCGTGTCCGGCACCCGAGACCAGATCCGGGACCCGGCGCGCGGACGGGTAGATCGAGCCGTCCGGCTCATGGATCAACGGCCCCAGCGACCCGGCGCGCGGCCAGCGTCGGGCCGCGGCGAGGAGTGCGTCGAGCGAACCCGGGGCCCACTCGACATCCGGGTTGGCCACGGCGATGAACTCCACCGCGGGGTCCACCTCGGCGACCGCACGGTTGATGCCGCCGCCGTAGCCGATGTTGCCGCCGGTCCGCACGAGCGTCACGTTGTCGAAATCCTGCTCCGCAGCCTCGGGCGCGCCGTCGGTCGACCCGTTGTCGGCGATGACGACCCGGGGCACCGACGAGGCGGTGGCCTTCTCGAGGCTTCGCAGGAATGCCGCGAGGTAATCCCCCGACGAATAGGTCACCGTCACGACGGCAAGCTCAGCAGTCACCGGGTCAGGGTAACCAACCTCCGGTGGGCCCCGATCACCCTTGGGCCCCATGTGGTCAGCCGCGCCCGGTGCGGTCGCCGGTCACCGCAGCCTGCAGGGCCGCCCGCCAGTCGCGCAGCGGGGTCAGGCCCGCGGTGGTCCACGATGCCCCCGACAACACCGAATAGGCAGGTCGGGGCGCCGGACGCGGGAACTCGTCGGTGGTGCAGGGCCGCACTCGCTCAGGGTCGGCGCCCAGCTCCTCGAAGACTGCGCGCGCCACTTCATACCAACTGACACTGCCCGCGTTTGTGGCGTGCAACATGACGCCCGCGGCCGGTCCGTCGGGATCGGTCGAGACCAGCTCCCACAGGCCATCGGCGAGATCGGGGGCGTAGGTCGGCGAACCGGTCTGATCGTTGACGACCGTGATGTCGGGACGGGCGGATTCCAGACGCCGCATCGTGCCGACGAAGTCGGAGCTGGTCGGAGCGCCGGTGTACACCCATGCCGTCCGGACGACGGTCGCCGTCGGGTCGGTGTCGAACACGATCCGCTCACCGGCCAGCTTCGATGCGCCGTAGACGGTCTCCGGCTCACCTGTCACGTCTGCGGGTTCGTACGGGACCGTACGGGGCGGCGCGTCGTCGGTGGCGGCCGCGCCGGCGAAGACGTAGTCGGTGGACACATGGATGAGCCGCGCGCCCGACCCGGCGGACATGCGTGCGAGATGGCCCGGCCCGTCGCGATTGACCGCGAAGGCACGCCCGACGTCCGACTCCGCACCGTCGACGTCGGTGTAGGCGGCACAGTTGAGGATCACGTCTCCGGCGCCGAGGCCTGCGAGCGCGTTCGCCACCGATGCCTCGTCGGTGATGTCGATGTCGGCCGAGGTGAGTGCACGCACCCGCGCGGAGGCCTTGTCGGACGCCCGCAGCGCCTTGCCGAGCTGTCCGCCGGCGCCGACGAGATAGATGGTCGCACTCATGGAACACATGGTGCCGTACGGAGATCGCGAGCACGCGTACGTCGATCGGTGATGTGGGTCTCGACGCGAGCGCTCGGCGTTGCACCCTCGAATTCTCACTTCACTTCAGTAGCCTGACGTCAGCACAACACCATCCGAAACGTCAACATCACGAACAACGGCACGCACTTGCGTAACACGTCCCGAGCGGATGTCGCCGCGTTCGCCGACGACGAAAGGGACTGACCCGCCCGTGGACTCTCGACCCGATGGCGCACGCCGACATTCCGGTGGTCGCGCACGTCCCGACGAGCCCACCGCTGCATCCCGCGGCCCCGCCGAGGGGCGTGCACGACGCACTCAACATCCGGCGCAGGGGCAACCATCCGATCCGCCGCCGCGTCGGCGGCGCCGGCCCGACCCCGGCGACCCGCGAGCCGAGCGCCGCACACCGACCGACCAGGCCCGTCCGGATCGGCCTCGCCGACGGCGGCCACCTGGTGCCGTGGACGAGCAGGGCCGTCGCACGTCGGGCGAGATCCACACCAGCGAGGGTGTCGCGGCCGACGGACCACGGCGGCGGCCGCGACGTCCCGACGAGGCCGCTCCCCGACGTCGACCCCGTCCCGGCGAGACACAGGCCCCGGCGGCCGGACGAGATCGCGGACAGGGCAGGCCACGTCCTCCCCGCACCGACGAACGTGCCGGTGGCCCCGGACAACCCCGACGTCGCCGCCCTGCGGCTGCTCCCGGTGATGGCAGACCGACCGGCGAGGCGCCACGCGCGGCAGCCGCCGCGCGACGCCCGTCCGGCCCGAAGCCTCCGCCCGGGCCCGCGTCCGAGTCCGCCGCGATGCCGGCGGCCGCACGCGTCAAAGAGCAGTTCTCGTGGCGATCCCGGACCACACGCAAAGGTCTCGGCCGCGGGCTGGTGGCGTTGCTGTCGGTGGCGGTGCTGTTGTGCACCGGCTATGCGTGGAACAGCGTCAGCAACCTGAACTCGAACATCACCCAGCTGGCCGGCCTCGGACTCGGTGGCGCCGACGACGGCGCGGTGGACATCCTGCTGGTGGGTACCGACTCGCGGACCGACGCCAAGGGCAACCCGCTGTCACCGTCGGAGCTCAAGATGCTGCGCTCCGGCGAGGATGTTGCGACCAACACCGACACGATCCTGCTCATCAGAATCCCGAACGATGGATCGTCCGCGACGGCGATCTCGATCCCACGCGACTCCTACGTCGACGTGCCCGGTATCGGCATGTCCAAGATCAACGCGGCCTACGGCACCACCAAGGAAGGGGTGCGGGGACGCGCGGTCGAGGCAGGCGAGAGCGAGGCGGCGGCCGAGAAGGAGGGCACCCAGGCCGGCCGCAAGGCCTTGATCGACACGGTCGCGAACCTCACCGGCGTCAAGGTCGATCACTATGCAGAGGTCGGGCTGCTCGGCTTCGTCCTGCTGACGAACGCGGTCGGCGGGGTCGACGTCTGTCTGAACGAGGCGGTCCGCGAGCCGTTCTCGGGTGCTCGATTCTCGGCGGGCGAGCAGACCCTGAACGGACCCAAGGCCCTCAGTTTCGTCCGCCAGCGCCACGGCCTCCCCCGCGGCGACCTCGACCGGATCACTCGACAGCAGGTCTTCATGGCGTCGCTGACCCAGAAGATGCTGTCCGCCCACCTGCTCACCGATCCCGGCAAGCTCGACGAACTCCAGCGGGCCGTGTCGCGATCGGTGGTGATCGACAACAACTGGGACATCCTGAAGTTCGCGGAGCAGTTGAAGGATCTCACCGGCGGCCGGGTAAAGTTCGCGACCATCCCCGTCGTCACCGAGCAGGGGTGGAGCGACGACGGACAGCAGAGTGTGGTGCAGGTGGACCCCAAGCAGGTCCACGGCTTCACCGACAATCTGCTCAACAGCAAAAAGAACGAGGACGCACCCGACCGTGCCGACTACACGGTCGACGTCGTCAACGCGGGAACCATCGACGGCCTGGCCTCCAACGTGTCGAACATCCTGACGACCAAAGGATTCCAGGCAGGCAAGACCGGCACCGGCGCGTCGAACGACAAGGACTCGGTGGTGTATGCGCACTCCGACGACGCCGGTGCCAAGCAGCTCGCCAAGGATCTCGGTGGTGCCGAGGTCCGAGTCGACTCCTCGATGCCCGACAAGCAGATGAAGGCGGTCTTGACCAATACCTACGAGGGCCCGGGGTCCATCGGCGACACCGGCGCTCAGACCGACAACGTGCCGGCCAGCGAACGGGTCGGCAACAACCGTCCGCCGATCACGGCCGGTTCCGACGGCCCGACGTGTGTGAACTGATGAGCGCACCGACGATCACCTCCGCCGTCTTCGACGCGGTCACCGACTGGTCGCAGCCGCTGCTGACCTACTACGACCATGCGAGCGGCGAGCGCACCGAGTTGTCCGGGGCAACCCTCGGCAACTGGGCCGCCAAGTCGGCCAACTTCTTCGTCGACGAACTGGGACTCGGCCCCGACGACGAGATCCTCGTCGATCTACCAGAGCACTGGCAGACCGCGGCCATCCTGCTCGGTGCCTGGTGGGCGGGCACGCATGTCCGGCTGCCCGGCAGCGACGTCGACGGGTCGACCCTCGGTGCGGTGGTGACGTCCGCCGATCGGCTCAGCAGGTACGACGACGCCGACGAGGTCCTCGTCGCCTCGCTGGATCCGTTCGCGATGGGTGTTCGCGACCTCCCGATCGGCGTCACCGATTTCGCGAGCGCCGTTCGCGTGCACGGTGACCAGTACTCCGTGTACAACCGGGTCACCGGGCCCGCGCTCGACGGCGCCCCGACCGACGGCGTGCTCGCCGCGGCCCGCGCTGCGGCCGGGACCGACGGGATCGTCGCGGGGACGCGGGTCCTCACCGTGCGGCCCTGGCACACCGGGGACCAGGTCGTCGGAAATCTCCTGGCGCCCCTGGTCGTCGGTGCCTCGCTGGTCTCGGTCTCCCACGCCGACGAGTCACGCCTCGGCGGGCTCGTCGACACCGAGCGCGCCGAACTCACCCTTCGCTGAAACCCGTCGGCGCCGGAACGGAGTCGGCGGGTTGTGCAGAATCGCAACGGAAATGCACTTCCGAGAATTACCGTGTTACTCATGCGTATCAAAGGGAGGGTTGCCCACTTGTTGGGCGCAAGTGTCCTGTGTGTCGCAATTGCCGGGACGGCGCCGATGACCGCCGCGCCCGCGGCGGCGTCACCGACGACGATGTTCAACGGGATCATGTCGACTGTCGGCGGCTGTCAGACCCCGGTCCCCGACCTGATCAAGTGGTGCACCGACACCGAGCGCCTCACGCCGGAGGTGCCGATGATGCTCCAGCTCAACCCGTTCGGGACCCGCATCGTGATCCTCGGCGCCGGATTGAATCGCGACGGTTCCATGAAACCCGTGCTGGTCACACGCCTGCAAGCGGGACTGTCGCTGGCACGGGGCTTCCCGCCGGCCGGCATCATCACCACCGGTGGTCTCCCGAGGGGCGGACGGACCGAGGCCCAGGCGATGCGGGCGTGGCTGATCGCTCATGGCGTGCCGACCGCCCGGATCGCCACCGAGAACCGATCGCGCACGACGGTGGAGAATGCCCGCTACACGGCGCGGATTCTGGCCGCCGGCCGGGCAACCGGGGCGGTGGTGGTCAGCAGCCCGAGCCATGTGAAGCGCGCGATGCTCAATTTCCGGACGGCGGTCAACGGCTCGATCCCGGTTGCCGGGGTGATCTCGGGATACACCAACGGCGCTCCCCCCGTCGGCTCCGGCAACGGGTCCTTCGGGTCGAGCTGATCGGCACGCAGCCTTTCGAGACGACGCCGGTTACGGCATGCTCGTACCCATGAAGATCCCCAGTGCGGTAGCTCGTTTCAACAAGGTGGTCACCAATCCGATCCAGCGCCAGTGGGCGCCACGACTGGCGCCGTGGGCGATGATCGGACATGTCGGACGCAAGTCCGGTACCGAGTACACGATTCCGGTGCTGGCGTGGGTGGACGACGACCGGGTGTCCATCGTGCTGACCTATGGCCGCCACACCGATTGGGTGCGCAACGTGCAGGCCGCGGGCGAGTTCGGGATCACCCGGAAGTCGGAGCACCACAAGGTCGTCAGGCCGAGGATCATCCCCTCGGACTCGCCCGACGTCGCGCGCGGGGCACGTCTGTTCGCCCGGTTCTTCGACTCCGTCCTGACCGGCACGATCGTCGACGGCTGAGGGACCGGTGGCCGACGATTCGCTCGAGGACTTCACCGCTCGCGACGTCACCGTCGGGAGCACGACCCATCGCGTGTACGCACAAGGTGCCGGTCCGGCGGTGATCGTCATCGCCGAGATGCCCGGAATCAGCCCGAAGGTCGCCGATTTCGCACGGAAAGTCGCGGGCAGAGGGCTGACCGCGGTGATGCCGTCGCTGTTCGGGGTGGACGGCCGCGACCCGAAGCCGGCGAACCTCGGCAGGCTCGGCGCGGCACAGAACATGTTCGGCACGATGATGCGCGCGTGCATCAGCCGTGAGTTCACCGTGCTGGCCACGGGCAAGACCTCACCGGTCGCCGACTGGCTACGCGGTCTCGCAGCCGAGGAGCACGAACGCTGCGGCGGTCCCGGCGTGGGCGCTGTCGGCATGTGTTTCACCGGCGGATTCGCCCTCGCCATGGCCACCGACGACCGACTGCTCGCGCCAGTCCTGTCCCAGCCGTCGCTCCCCTTCGGCGTCATCCCGGCGCGGAATCGTTCGATCGACATCAGCGATGCCGACCTCGCCCGGGTGAAATCGCGCTGCGCCGCCGGACTTCAGGTGATGGGACTCCGTTTCGACGGCGACCAGCTGTCTCCGCGCGGCCGATTCGATTTCCTCCGTGAACAACTCGGCGACGCATTCCTCGCCGTCGAACTGCCGGATTCGGCAGCGAACCCCGATTCGATGCTGCCGAAGCCACATTCCGTGTTGACCGAAGATCTGATCAACGAACCGGGACAGCCGACCCACGACACCCGGGAGAAGGTACTCGATTTCTTTGTCGAGAAGCTGGTGACCACATCGGAATGATGCGGTCTGCACAGAGAGGTCCGAGCACATGCCCGTCGCCGAGCTACTGAGACTGGGATCACCCCACCCCATCGTCCGGTGGGGTGATCCCGTGCTGCACACACCCGCTCGAGCGGTCACGGATTTCGGGACGGAACTGCAAGAGCTGCTGGCCGACATGTTCGCCACCAACGACGCCGCGCACGGCGCCGGTCTGGCCGCACCGCAGCTCGGCGTCGACCTCGCCGTCTTCATCTACGACTGCACCGACGAAACCGGCACTCGGCGCACAGGTGTCCTGTGCAATCCGGCGCTCACGCTTCCCGAAGGGCGTTCCCGACGACTCGTGTCCTATGGAGAGGGGTGTCTGTCGCTCCCGGGTGCGTACGCCGACGTCGACCGACCCGACGTCGCCACGTGCACGGGACAGGACCAGTATGGCGATCCGATCGTCGTCGCCGCGGGCGGAACGCTGGGCCGCTGCCTGCAGCACGAAACCGATCACATCGACGGAATCGTGTTCGGCGACCGGCTCGCCACGCGAGCGCGCAAGCGACTCCATCGCATGTTCGACGAGGGGGCGCACCACTACCCCGCCGACTGGCCCCAATCCCCGTCAGATCGGTAGCGGGAGGCGGGCTCAGCCCTCCCCGAGCAGTTTGTCGCGCAATGCCTGATCCTTCTCGAGCACCATGGTTTCCAGACCCTTCTGGAAATCCTCCATGCGAGAACGCAACCCGGCATCCGCAGACCCGAGGATCCGAATCGCCAGGAGACCCGCGTTGCGAGCACCACCGATCGACACCGTCGCCACCGGGACGCCCGCGGGCATCTGCACGATCGACAGCAACGAGTCCAAACCGTCGAGGGTCCGCAGCTGGACGGGGACTCCGATCACCGGCAGTGGCGTCGCCGACGCGACCATGCCGGGCAGGTGGGCGGCTCCCCCGGCGCCGGCGATGATCACCGAGATGCCGCGCGCCGCCGCCCCGGCCGCATAGTCGAGCATGCGCTGGGGGGTGCGGTGCGCCGAGACCACTCCGACCTCGAACGGCACGCCGAACTCAGCCAACGCCTCCGCCGCCGCCTCCATCGTCGGCCAGTCGGAATCGCTACCCATGATCAGGCCGACGCGCGGACGGGTGGGATCGGTGGCGGTGGGATCGGTGGCGGTGGGATCGGTGGCGGTGGGATCGGTGGCGGTGGGATCGGTGATGGTGGGATCGGTGATGACGTCACCGCCAGCGTCGGAGTCGGCAGCGTCGGCAATATCGGCGTCGGCAGGGTCCGTCCCGGCGAGTTCCGTGTCGGCTGTCTCCGCTTCGACGGTGTCCATTTCCGGCCGACCCGTCCCCGTATCGCCCGTCCCCGTATCGCCCGTCCCCGTATCGCCCGTCTCGGTGCTGCCCGACCCAGTGTTGTCCGTCCCGGCGTTGTCGGTCATGCGTGCACATCCCATCCATCGGTCCATTCGGCAGTCGACATCCAGTGCGCGGCACGCTCGGCGCGCTCCCGGACCTCGGCCACCGAATCGCTGTCGGTACCAACAATGTTGACGTGACCGATCTTTCGATCGGGACGCTCGCCCTTACCGTACAGATGCACCTTGGCATCAGGCATGCGGGCCATCAGGTGATGCAGGCGTTCATCCATCGACATCGACGGCGCATCCTCGGCGCCCAGGATGTTCGCCATCACCGTGATCGCCGCCCGAGGGGCGGTATCGCCGAGCGGATAGTCGAGCACCGCCCGTAGATGCTGCTCGAATTGCGAGGTGACAGCGCCATCCATCGTCCAGTGCCCGCTGTTGTGCGGCCGCATCGCCAACTCGTTCACCAGGAGTTCGCCATCGGTGGTCTCGAACAACTCCATGGCCATCACACCGACCACACCGAGCTCGGCGGCGAGCCGCAACGACATCTGCTGTGCCCGGGCCGCAACGTCCTCCGCCAGCTCCGGCGCGGGAGCGAGCACCACCGCACACTGCCCCTTCCGCTGGACCGTCTCCACCACGGGCCACACGCCGCCCTGCCCGAAGGGCGAACGCGCGACCATTGCGGAGAGCTCGCGACGCATCGACACTTTCTGCTCGGCGATGAGGTCGACCCCCGCGTCGAATTGTTCGTCGAACAACGTGAGTGCCTCGTCGCGGTCGTCGACCAGCCACACCCCGCGGCCGTCATAACCGCCGCGGATCGCCTTGAGGACCACCGACCAGTCGTGTCGGTCACCGAAATCCACGAAGCGGGCGCGCGCCACGTCGCGGTCGCCGGTCAGATCGGCGAAGTCGGGAATCGGGAGTCCGAGTTCGCCGAGCCGGACCCGCATAGCGAGCTTGTCCTGGGCGAAATGCAAGGCCGCCGACGGCGGGCGCACCGCTACACCGTCGGCCTCCAACGCCTGCAGGTGCGCCAACGGCACACCCTCGTGGTCGAAGGTCAGCGCGACCGCCCCCCGCGCGGCCTCTCGGAGGTCCGCCAGCTCGTCGTGGGAACCGAGCACCACGTCCGCACTCACCTGGGCGGCCGGATCACTGCTGCTCACGGCCAGCACACGAAGACATTGACCGAGCGCGATCGCCGCCTGATGAGTCATCCGGGCGAGCTGCCCGCCGCCGATCATCGTCACGGTTGGCATGCCGGTCTCCGACCGGGTTGGCATGCCGGTCTCCGACCTGGTCATGGCGCTGTCGAGCCTCGCTGGATCACCGGCACTGGAAGTCACGCGAAACATCGTGGCACGAGGGCTACGACCTTCGCATTATTGCCCGGCGAAGTTACTGTTCGGTTCCATTTCGTAGACTCGGATCTTGTGCCCTTTATCGACGAGCTGGTCGCTCGACTACCCGCGCCGGTTCAACAGGTCGCGATGCGCCACCACGAACTCATCAAGTTCGCCCTCGTCGGCGGCACCACATTCGTCTTCGACCTGGCCATTTTCTACCTGCTGACGTTCACCGTCCTGGAACCGAAACCGGTCGTCGCGCGCATCATCTCCGGCACGCTGGCGACGATCCTCAACTACATCCTCAACCGGGAGTGGGCGTTCAAGAATCGGGGTGGCCGCGAACGCCACCACGAGGCGTTGATCTTCTTTGTGATCAGCGGTGTCGGCGTGATCCTGGCCGCCGCGCCGCTGTGGGTCGCCAACAACGTCTTCGACCTCCGCAGCAACCTGAGTGTCACCGAGCTGGTCATCGTCGACTTCGTCCTCGGGTTCCTCATCGGCAATCTGCTGCAGATGGCCTTCCGGTTCTGGGCGCTGCGCAAGTTCGCGTTTCCCGAAGATCTGCTCCGCGGGGGCGATGCCGGTTCCACCGACCTGCATCCCACCGCCGAGGAACTCAACGATGAGGAACTCGGTCACGCGTAACCGGTGACGGCCTGCCGCGGACGGAATCACCGCCGCGGTCATCTCCGTCGGGGTGGTCGCCGTCCGTGTCGTCCCCGTCGTCGGGATCACCGGTGTGTGCCGAGGGCACCACGATCGAGAACACTGCCGGCCGCCGCATCGTCAGTTCGAGACGGCCGCCGTCGGCCTCGACGAGTGCACGTGCCAGCGACAGGCCGACCCCGTTGCCGCGGCCGGCCGAGAATCCTCGGCGGAATATCAACCCGACGAGATCGTCGTCGATGCCGGCCCCCTCGTCGGCGACGGTCATCCGGAGCATGTCGGCCGACGGCAGATCGTCGACGTGAATCCGGCACGTTCCGGCGCCGTGCTGCAGCGCGTTGTCCACGAGCACACTCAATGCCTCACGTAGCCGTCCCGGCCGGGCACTGACCGCCGTGGTCTGGCCGTTGAACGTCGCCGAGATCGATCGCCCCGCCGCGCCGAACGCCGCACGGAAGTCGCCGATCAGCGTTCGGACCATCTCCTCGACGTCGATCTGGTTCGGCACCGCGGGATCGTTCCGCGATGCCGCCACCATCTCGTCGAGCTCTCGGGAGAGTCGTTCCACCTGCTCGAGTGCCGCCTCGGCCTCCCCGACGACGGCCGGATCCTCGTGCAGCGACAGCTCGTCGAGGCGTAGTTGGATCGCGGTCAACCGACTGCGCAGCTGGTGTGACACGTCGCCGACGATCTCGCCCTCCCGCTCGAGCCGCAGGGCGATCTCCGAGTTCGCGTCCCCGAGCGCCCGCGACACCCGGTCCAGCTCGCTGATCCCGTACGACTTCCACTCGGAACGGAAGTCCCCCTTCGCCATCGCGGCGGCCCGGCCGGCCAGGTCGATCAGCGGATCCGCAACGCGACCCGCGGTCACCGCGGCCACGGTCGTGCCCGCGGCGATCGAGCTCGCGACCACGAGCGCCACGATCCCGATGGCGGCGAGCTGGTCGTCGCGCACCTGGGTGAGGGGGATCTCGAGGAGCAGCGACCCAGCATTACCCAGAGCGATCGAGTCGGTCATGGTCGCGCCGTCGATCGGCTCGCCGATCACCGTCTCGGCCTCGGCGTCGTCGCCCACCGGGTAGCGGACGGTCAGCCGGCCGTCCTCGGGCAACAGCAGCCGGAAAGCCTCGGTGTCGAGAGAGCCCGCGGACACGCGCCCTTCGGCGCCCTCCTGACGGATCAGCTGCGCCGAGATCAGCTTGAGCCGCGAGTCCAGGTTCTGGTGCGCATTGTCCGACACCCACCACCATGCGATCACGCTCAACGG
Source organism: Gordonia sp. DT101 (assembly GCF_049844895.1). NCBI lineage: Bacteria > Bacillati > Actinomycetota > Actinomycetes > Mycobacteriales > Gordoniaceae > Gordonia > Gordonia sp. DT101. Next base: position 90,014 of record NZ_JBNCLX010000003.1, read on the forward strand.
GATGCCCAGCAGAAGACCGACCGCCACGATCATGGCGATCATCGTGTTCAGAATCCGGCGCCGCATGCGGTCTCCCCGATCAGCCGATCAGGGATCGAATCGGAATCCGACGCCGCGCACGGTGACGATGTGCCGGGGGCGGTCGGCCTGATCGTCGCCGATCTTCCGGCGCAGCCACGAGATGTGCATGTCGAGTGTCTTCGACGAGCGCAGGTCTGCCGATCCCCACACCTCGGTGAGGATCTCGTCCCGGCTCACCACCTGCCCCGGCCGTTCCATCAGGAACCGCAGCAGATCGAACTCCCGGTTGGCCAGCACCAGATCGGCACCGTCCACCAGCACCCGTCGGCCGCGGGTGTCGAGCTGGATGTCGCCGCCGTCGAGGACCACGTCGGCGCTCTGCTGGCGGCGGAGCAGCGCCCGCACCCGTGCCAGCAGCTCGGCCAGCCGGAACGGCTTGCCGACGTAATCGTCGGCGCCGGCATCGAGACCGACCACGAAGTCCACCTCGTCGGTGCGCGCGGTGAGCATCAGCACGGCGAGCTGTGGTCGCGCGGTCCGGATTCGACGGCACACCTCCAGGCCGTCGATCTCGGGTAGCCCGAGGTCCAGGATGAGCAGTTCGAACCGGGTGTCCAGCGCCTGGTCGAGCGCCTCGGCGCCATCGGTGACCACCTCGCAGCCATACCCCTCACGGGTCAGTGCGCGCGCCAGCGGCTCCGCGATGGCGATGTCGTCCTCGGCCAGCAGTACATCGGTCACCGTCCGACCCCCTCGTCGTGACGACGATCGGACCGATCGTCGTCCGTCAGCCCGACCTCGTCGGGCGCGGCGTCCTCGTGCGTGTCGAGGACCTCGTGATAGAGCATTGCGTGCACCCGTTCCACGTGGGGGATGTCGTCGAACGACAACGGCTCGTCGGACGCCGACTCGATGATCAGCGTGCCGGTTCGGAGCATCCGGTCGATCGGCCCGTGCCGGAACTCGACGGTGTTGATCCGACGGATCGGGATGTCGATCCCGGATCGAGTCAGGATGCCGTTGCGATAGATCACCCGGCGATCGGTGAGGACGAAATGCGTCGTCTTCCACGAGATCAGCGGCCGGACGAAATACCACACGAATCCGAGCAGCCACAACACACCGATGACGATCAGCAGCACGGTCGAGACCGTCGAGTCCAGGGCGGACCCGCTGACCATCCCCGCGAGCACCCCCGCGACAGCAGTCATCAGAAGGAACACCAGGAACGGCCCGAGCAGGCATTTCCAATGCGGATGCCGGTGCAGGACGATCTCCTCGCCGGGGGCGAGGTTCTCGCGTGGGTAGGACATGGCAGCCAGCTTAATCCGCAGCCCCCACACCGCAGCGTGGCTCGACCCATCCACGACCGCGATCACGACCATCGTGCGATCGTGGCACCGGCATGCCGCCGGAGACTGCTGGTGAACACAAGTACACTGCGAACAGACGCGTACCGGGCCGACCGCCGAGAAGGTCAAGGAGAAACCATGAGTTATCGCGACCCGCGTGACCCGTACGACCCGCGAACCGCCAGGTACGAGGGCGGATATCCGCCCGAGACACAGGCGTACAGCCGGTCGGACCCGCACGCACAACCCGGTCCGGCCGAGTACTCCGAGGCCTATCCGCCGGCTGCACCACGCCAGAAACCCCGCCTGGGTCCCAACGTGAACCCGACCATGTTCATCGGTGGCGTGGTGATGACCGGCGTCGTCACCGGACTCGCCGCGTGGCTGGCGGCGTGGGTGATCCGCGCGATCGTCGAGAGGGTCAACGAGGCCGGCAAATTCGGGGTATGGAATCCCCTGGCCCGCGACGAGATCTGGTTCGCCGTGGTCGGCTTCCTGTGCGCCCTGGCGGCGGGTGCGCTGTGGTACGTCCTGCAGATGGTCACACCCTCGCCGAATCAGTTCTTCCGCTGGATCGTGGGTCTCCTCATCGCCGGTGCGGTGATCATCCCGCTGGTCCTGTCGTCGGAGCTGTCCGTGGGGATCGCCACGGCGGTAGTCCATCTGATCATCGGATTACCGATCCTGACCCTGGTCCCGGCCATGGGGCACAAGAGCATCCAGCAGGGCTGACCATCGGACGATCCGGGCCCGCGAGCGCCCGGATCGTCCGATCAGTCGATCGGCCGCAGGTGAGTGACGTCGCCTGCGGCCGCCACCACTTCACGGCCGTCGACATCGATGACGATCCGCCCCGTCCGATCGATCCCGACCGCGGTACCCATCAACTCCTTGTCACCTGGCAACACCAATCGGACCCGTCGGCCCAGCGTGTCGCTACGGTCGCGGTACATCGCCGCCAGCTGGTCGATGTCGGTCGGCCACAGCGCGAGCAACTCGGAGAGGCCGCGCAGGAACTGTCGTGCGAGATCTTCCGGCGGGACCTCATCACCGGTGACGATCAGCAGTGAGGTCGCGGTGGGCACGGGCAGCTGTTCCTCGGTCATCGCCGTGTTGAGCCCGACCCCGATGACGGCCACCCCGCCGCTGGGCGTGTGCGTGTACTCGGACAGGATGCCGGCGATCTTCCGGTCGTCGATCAGCACGTCGTTGGGCCACTTGAGAGTCGGCCGTTCGCCCACGACGGCCTCCACGGCCCGGGCCACCGCCAGCCCTGCGATCAGCGACAACCAGCCCACGTGCTCGGGGTCGTCGCCGACCGCCACCGCCGACGACATCGCGAGTTGTCCACCGGCCGGCGCCGACCAGACGCGGGTATGACGACCCCGACCGGACGTCTGGTCGGCCGTGATGCGGACCGTCCCGCCGATCTCCTCGGTCGCCGCCCGGGCGATCAGGTCGGCATTGGTCGAACCCGTCGACTCGACGACCTCGATCGTGTGCCAGCAGGTGTCAGCGAGGGTCTCGAGGAGCTCAGCGCCATCCAGGGTCATACCCCAGACGCTACTGCGCCGACCATCGTCGCGGGGACGAGCACAGACGTGCGGCGGGGTGGCCCCCTGCGCACACACACGCGCCACTGCCGACCGATCGCTCGGGAACATGAGGCGATCTCACGTTGATCCGGTTGACGTGGCTCACAGTCGGGTAGTTAGCATCGTTGTTCATGACGACTGCTTCGCGCGATGACGGCGCCGCTCCCGACATCCACACGACGGCGGGAAAGCTCGCCGATCTGCGTAATCGCCTCGAAGAGACCAAGCACCCGGTGGGCGAGGCCGCGGTCGACAAGATCCACGACAAGGGCAAGCTGACCGCGCGCGAGCGCATCACGCACTTGCTCGACGAGGGGTCGTTCGTCGAACTCGACGCTCTTGCGCGTCACCGCAGCACCAACTTCGGACTGGCCGAGCGCCGGCCGCTCGGCGACGGCGTCGTCACCGGTTACGGCACCATCGACGGTCGCGAGGTGTGCATCTTCTCCCAGGACGCGACCGTGTTCGGCGGCAGCCTGGGTGAGGTCTATGGCGAGAAGATCGTGAAGGTGATGGACCTGGCCATCAAGACCGGCCGCCCGCTGATCGGCATCAACGACGGCGCAGGCGCTCGCATCCAGGAAGGCGTCGTCTCACTCGGCCTGTACGGCGAGATCTTCCACCGCAACGTCCGGGCCTCGGGCGTGATCCCGCAGATCTCGCTGATCATGGGTGCCGCCGCAGGCGGACACGTCTACTCGCCGGCACTCACCGACTTCGTGGTGATGGTCGACCAGACCAGCCAGATGTTCATCACCGGCCCCGACGTCATCAAGACGGTCACCGGCGAGGACGTCACCATGGAGGACCTCGGCGGCGCCCACACCCATATGTCGAAGTCCGGCACCGCCCACTACGTCGCGCAGGACGAAGAGGACGCACTCGAATACGTCAAGGATCTGCTGGGCTACCTCCCCAGCAACAACCGCGCCGAGGCGCCCCGACTGCCGGTTGCCGACCCCGCCGCCGGATCGATCGAGGACACCCTCACCGACGAGGATCTCGAACTCGACACCCTGATCCCGGACTCGCCCAACCAGCCGTACGACATGCACGAGGTGATCCGCCGCATCCTCGACGACGACGAGTTCCTCGAGGTCCAGGCCGAGTACGCGACCAATGTGGTCGTCGGCTTCGGTCACGTCGACGGCCGCAGCGTCGGCATCGTCGCCAACCAGCCGACACAGTTCGCCGGCTGCCTCGACATCAAGGGCTCGGAGAAGGCCGCCCGGTTCGTCCGCACCTGCGACGCCTTCAACATCCCGATCGTCACCCTGGTCGACGTCCCCGGGTTCCTGCCCGGTACCGAACAGGAATACAACGGGATCATCCGGCGCGGCGCCAAGCTGCTCTACGCGTACGGCGAGGCCACGGTAGGCAAGATCACCATCATCACCCGCAAGGCGTACGGCGGTGCGTACGACGTCATGGGTTCCAAGCACATGGGTGCCGACGTGAACCTCGCGTGGCCCACCGCCCAGATCGCGGTCATGGGAGCGTCGGGCGCGGTGGGCTTCGTCTACCGCGGTCAGCTCAAGGAGGCGCAGGCCAACGGCGACGACGTCGACGCATTGCGACTCCAGTTGCAGCAGGAGTACGAGGACACCCTGGTGAACCCGTACGTGGCCGCCGAGCGCGGTTACGTCGATGCCGTCATCCCGCCCAGCCATACCCGTGGACAGGTCGCCACCGCCTTGCGACTGCTCGAGCGCAAGATGGTCACCCTGCCGCCGAAGAAGCATGGGAACATCCCGCTATGAGCGACACGTCCGACACCACGAACGAGACCCCGACCGCCGCCCCGTTGCTGCGGATCGTCCGCGGCAACCCCAGTGACGAAGAGGTCGCGGTCCTCACTTCCCTGGTCGCCGCGGCCGCCGGTTCGTCGAACAGCGGTCCGGTCGAGACCGGCCCCCGCGACGACTGGGGTCGACCCGAGGACCGGCTCCGTCCCGTCTGGGGAGCGCCGACCAGTTTCACCAACCTGAGGGCGTGACCACCGTCTCGGTGGTCCTCGGATCCGCATCGCCTGCCCGGCTGCGGGTCCTGCGGGCCGCCGGGCTCGACCCCCGGGTGATCGTCTCCGACGTCGACGAGGATGCGGTACTCCGTACGCTCCACGGTGCACCTCCGGCGGAGGTGGTGGTACGCCTCGCCGGGGCGAAGGCCGACGCCGTGGTGGCCACGATCCTCGCCGGCGCCCACCACACAACCGACACCGTGGTGCTGACCTGCGACTCGATGCTGCTCTTCGACGGTGCGCTCAGCGGGAAACCGCACACCGTCGACGCCGCGTGTGCGCAGTGGCGCAGGATGCGCGGACGGTCGGCGGAACTGCTCACCGGGCATTGGGTCTCACGCATCCGGGATTCCCGGATCGTCGGAACGGCACAGGCATCCGCGGCCACGACGATCCACTTCGCCGACATCGACGACGCGACCGTGGACGCGTACGCCGCCACCGGCGAGCCCCTCGCGGTCGCCGGTGCATTCACCCTCGACGGCCTCGGCGGCTGGTTCGTGGAGGCCATCGACGGCGATCCGTCCTCGGTGATCGGGATCGGTCTCCCGACTGTTCGCGGACTCCTCGCCGACGTCGGAGTCGACGTCACGAGTCTGTGGCGATGACACCGTCGTGAAGACCGAGTGGCGCTGACCGGATGGCACTGACGCTGCGCCACGCCCCTTCATCAGCTATTAACCCGTTGCACAAGCGAGATCCAATCGAGATGTCTAGGGTCGGCGTAATGACCTCCCACGTCGAGCGCACCACACACGACGACGATCTGTTCATCCGCATGGACCGCGCATTCGGTGTCCCGGTGTTGAGCCAGGCGATCTGGCGCCTCACCGAACCGCTGACAGCCGAAGAACTCGGTCGGATCGGTCGCCGGCTGCTCGACACCCCGATCAGCCGTCGCCTCCATCGAAGCCGGATGCCCTTCGTCCGCGATCACTGGACCGCCGCGGCCGACACCGCCGGTCGGACCCACCTCGATCCGGAACTCGGCGACGACGAGATCCTCGACTGGATCGAACGCGCGGCCGACATCCGGTTCGACCTCGCGCACGGTCCCGTCTGGGATCTCCGGGCGGCCCCCCTGGCATCCGGTGGGGGCATCGTCACCCTCTGCTCCTCGCATGCCGTGGGCGACGGCTGGTTGGGCGGGCGGGCAATCCTGCACGCGACCGGTCACGACGACTCCACCGACGCGCATTACGCACCGGCCACACCGTCGCTGCCCGGTCAGATCCGCGAGTCCGCCACCCAGCTGAGGACGGTCGGCGCCGGTCTCATCGGACTCCTGCGGGACACCTGGTCGGCCCGGGGCGCCGCAGTCTCGACGGAGAAGTCGTCCGAGAAGCGACCGGTGACGTCGCAGTCGACTCCCCCGCCACCCGCGCCGACCGCCGACGAGGTCGCCCGCGAGACGACGATCCGGACCCCGCTCGCCATCGTCTCCATCCCCGGCGACGACTGGCGATCGACCTTCGCGGCATCGGGTGGCACCAGCAACGCCCTCTTCCTCGCGATCGTCACCGGGCTCATCGTCGGCGCCGACCGCGCTTCCTGGGAGGACACGGTCCGGGTGTCGATCCCGATGTCGGTGCGCCCGGGGGAGGACACCCGCGCGAACTCGACCACCGGACTCACACTGGATGTGCCTGCCGAGTGGAGCCGCTCACGAGATCTCGGGGCGATCCGGCAGGCGGCCAAGGAAACGTATCGGCGTGCCGGCACGGGCGCGGGTCGACCGCCGCGCCTACAGCCCCTCATCCAAGCGCTACCGGACGCCGCAGTGGCCGCCCTCAGCAAGAACGCCGCCACTCCGCTCGCCCTTGCCTCCAACGGCGGTGTGGTCGATCCGCTGTTCGCCGGGCTCGGTGATCCGTCCCGGATCGACACCTTTGCCTCGCGTGCGACGACCCAAGGCGTCAGCCGTGAGCGACTCGTTCGACTTCGCGGTGGGCTCGCGGCATGGTTTCATGACACCGGAGAGACCACGACGCTCGCCGTCTCCGGGCTCGACCCGGCCGCTTTCCCGACCTCTGCCGAGCTGTGCGCGAGCGTCCAAAAAGAATGTGCCCGGTGGGGGCTGACCACCATTCCATGGTGAGACATCTCACCCTCGGGGCGATCTGAGCCCCAAATCATTATTTTCGCTTGCAAATGTTCTTGGTTTTGGTTTACCTGACCTCCAGGAGCAGCAGCCCGTGCGCGGGCTGCGGACGACGAGGAGAACCACGCTCGATGACGACTTTGCGGACGCTGGCCGCCCGACCTCCCGGCGCCGGTCGCCCCCGACGCCGTCTGGCGCGCACGGCAGCCGCCGTGGCCATGGTGTGCGCCGCGGTGGCCTCCCTGGCCGGCACCACCTCGGTGGCGACCGCGGCGCCGTCCGCACCGTCGATCGAACGTGTGGTCCGCGAGGGACCGACTCAGTACGGCGTGTACGTCCACTCGGCGGCCATGCGTAAGACCATCAAGGTCCAGGTGCTCGTCCCCCGGACCCAGAGCGGCCCGCGGCCGACGCTCTACATGCTGAGCGGTCTCGGCGAAGAGGACCCGCAGAACAGTATCTGGCTGATCAAGTCGGATGCGGTGAAGTTCTTCGCCGACAAGAACGTCACCGTTGCACTGCCGCTGGCGGGCAATGGCAGCTTCTACACCGACTGGCAGCACGACGATCCCACACTTGGCCGCTACAAGTGGGAGACCTTCCTCAAGAAGGAACTCCCACCGCTGCTCGACGCCAGGTTCGACGGCAACGGGCGCCGCGGGATCGGCGGCCTCTCGATGGGCGCCGGATCGAGCCTCATGCTGGCCGCCCGCAATCCCGGCTTCTACCGTGCCGTCGCCGCCTACAGCGGGTGTTACACCACCACCGGTCCCGCCGGTGAGGCATATCCGCGCGGCATCGTGTCCGCGTTCGGTGGCGACGCCGACAACATGTGGGGTCCGCCGGGTGACCCGGCCTGGTCGGCACACGACGTCCTTCGCCATTCGGCGGGGCTGCGCGGCAGCGCGATCTACGTGTCCACCGGTACCGGCCGCGCCGGCCGATACGACGCGCCGGGATACCCGGGCAACGACGATCCGGCGAACCGCCAGGTCGTCGGCGGGGCGATCGAGATGGGCTCCATGTGGTGCACCCGGAATCTGCAGGCACAACTGGCCGCACAGCGCATCCCCGCGTCCTTCCACTACGTCGACCCCGGCACCCACTCCTGGCCCTACTGGGTCGATCAGCTGCACCGGAGCTGGCCGTTCATCGCCGCCGGACTCGGCGTCTGACGCCGCATCGGCACACGGCCTGACGGCCGGCCGGAGAAGACCGCAGTACCGACGAAGGAGGTTTCATGGAATACACCGAGTTGGCCGACTACCCGTTGCCGGGAGGCACGCTGACGGCGTGGGTTCCCGAGGCCGCGCCGGATGCGTGGTCCCTCGATCCACGCCGGCTGTCCTACATGCACGTCGAGCACGCCAATCGTGCGGCGGCCGAGGGCGACGACTGGTACAGCCAGTGGATCGGAACCGCATTCCTCATCGAGCGCCCCCTCGACGGTGACGCCATGAGCGAGACCATGAACCGCTGGTACGCCCGTCACGAGGCGTTCCGCACCTCGGTGACCGACGGTGAGACCGATGCCCCCCAGCGCATCACGCTTCCGATGGAGTCGATCTCGATCGGTCGACGCCCGATGGGTGATCACCTCAGCAGCACCGAGGTCTTCGAGCGGGTGAACGAGTACTTCAACACCGCCGTCAGCCCGTTGAGCTGGCCGCACTGCATCGCAGTGACCGTCGAGCTCGACGACCGCGACGACGCGTTCCTGGTCGTCTTCGCCGCCGACCACACGGTGATGGACGCGTATACGCAGGTCTTCGCGATCAAAGAGCTGACCGCCCTCTACGATTCCGTGGTCACCGGCACCCCGGACGGCCTCGCCGAGTTCGGGAGCTACGTCGACTTCTCCGATGCCGAGCGGGCGATCGGCGACCGGATCCGCGACACCGACGATGCCGTCGCCGGCTGGAGCCGATTCTTCGCCGATGCCGACCCCGATTCCCCGCAGCCTGCGCCGATGCCCACCTTCCCGGTCGTGCGGTCGTGCGAGTCCGACGCCGCGCCGACGATCATCGCCGAGCGCACACCCGACCGTGGATTCCAGGCGACCCTGTCGTCGTGGCTGCTCGACGCGGATCAAACCGCAGCGTTCAACGCCCTGTGCAAGGACGCCGGCGCGAACATGCAGGCCGGCATCTACACGGCATTGTCGATGGCGGCGGCCAAGCTGAGTGGGTCCGGCGAGTTGCGATTCATCAATCCCGTGCACACCCGCACCGAGATGAAGTGGGGTGAGGCTGCGGGATGGTTCGTCGGCATCATCCCGGTGCATCTGCGGCCGCAGGACGCAACGACCTTCCGTCAGGCAATTACGTCGGTCGCGACGAGCGCCTCGGATTACAAGGGGGTCGGCGCCGCACCCTTCGCCCCGATCGCAGATCTGATCGGCGGCGACACCACGCCACCCGGCCTGGTGGTCTCCTACATCGACCTGCGGCACGCCGACGGTGCGGATCTGTGGGATGCGCGGCGCGCCCGCGTGCTGCGCAGCTCCACCCGGAACGCCGACGAGGTCTACTTCTGGATCAACCGGGTACCCGCCGGGACCAACATCTCGTCGAGGTTCCCGACGGGTCCGCGGGCCGACATGGTCCATCGGTTCATCTCGACGTTCCAACAGATCCTGACGACCGTGATCGCCGACGGCGACCTCGCCTACGACCATGGCGTGCTCGACGCGACGAATGCGTCCTAGGACCCGATGAGCCACTCTCCCCCCCTGCGCTCGCGCCCCGTCGGTGGCGCGAGCGTCGAGTGGCGGCCGGCCGATCCCGCCCGCACACTCGCCGCCGCCGAACGGACGGCCGACGGACTGACCTTCCTGCAGACCGACCATGTCGCCGCCGCTGCGGCCAAACGGGCCGACGGTGGGCCCCACACCGGGACGGCCGGCACCATCACCGTCTTCGACGGCCCCCTCGACCGCGCGGCCATGGCGGCCGCGCTGACCACCTTCGTCCGCAGGCACGACGAACTGCGTGCCTGCTACCGACTCGACGACACCGGTCCGATACGCCTGGTGGCACCGGCGGAAAGCATCGAGTTCCGCACCAGCGGGTCCGGGGCCCAGGTCGCCACCGACGACGTGATCGGTCACATAGTCGGCCGCATCGAATCCGAGGCGGTCTTCGACCGGATGCCCGGAGTCGTCTACGGCGCGTTCGACCACGACGACGGCTTCACCTTCTACATCGGGTCGGATCACTCGCACACAGACGGGTTCTCGCAGTACATCGGCCTCCACGAGATCGCCCGTCTCTACCGGGCCCATCGCGACGGTGAGATCCCGCAGCCGGAGAGCACGGGACGGTTCACCGATTACATATCGTCCGAGAAGTCGCTCGCCGCGTCCGTGACTCCCGGCGACCCACGGATCACGACCTGGCGAGAGATCTTGTCCGCGAACGATGGTCGGGTCCCCCGCTTCCCCTTCGACCTCGGCCTTGCCGACGGAGAGCTCGGTCCGGCGCTTCCCGTCCAACGCGCCATGCTGACCGCCGGGCAACTCGAAGCGTGCGCGCAGCGCCGCGACGATCACAGTTCTCTCGTCGGACTGATCTACGCAGCGCTGGCCGCGGCGCAACACGAACTGCTGGGCACCGAGAGCTATTTCACATCCACAGTGCTCTCGACCCGCACCGCCGATCACGCGACCACCCAGGGCTGGTTGTGCAATTTCGCGCCGGTCACCTTTCCGGTGCCGCCGGGAACGCGCCTCACCGAGCTGGTGCACATCGCCACCGATGCGGTGGCCGTCGCGCGCGACCTCGCCACCCTGCCCGTCCATGCCGCCCTTGCCGTGCTGGCTGCCGAGGGCACCTACCTTCCCGACTCCGGTTCGCCACAGATGGTGTCCTACATCGACTTCCGCAGGATTCCCGGCAGTGACGACCCTGCCGTGGCGTCGGCGACCTGCTTTCCGGCGGTGGGCCGGACCCGCAATGCCAACATGTGGTTCACCCGTTATGAGCACGCGCTGACGCTGCTCGCCCACATTCCCGACAATCCCACGGCACGCGGCGCTTTCGGTGTCTACGTTGATGCGGTCGGTCGATGGCTGACCGACTATTCGGCAGGTGCCGATCCTGTCGTCGGCGCGCATTCCGCAACGGAGGTGCGATCGTGAAGCTCTGCGGCGACGATGCGATCGAGATCGAGCCCGGCGCAGTCATCCGCTGGGAGTTGGCCGCGACCGCCGACTCCCTCCCGGTCGATGTGCCGCCGTCGGAGAACGAGAAGTTCCATCTTGACGCGGTTCGCCGCAACGGCACCGCCGGTTGGCTCGCGCTGACCGTCGAATTCGCCGAGGCCGTGGCCGTCGACGACATCACCCGCAGCCTTCGGAAACTGGTGGACCGGCACGAAGTGCTGCGGTGCCATTTCGTCTCCTCCGACGACGAGCATGTCCGCCATCGGCTGCCGGTCGGCGACCTCACCGTGCGACCCGTGTCCGGAGTCGTCGTCCCGGACGGCCCGGGTCCGGAGGGCACCACGGATTCGGGCACCACCGACCCTGGCACGGGGGTTTCCCCGCTGGCCGACCGCCTGGTCGACGACATCGCAACGGTCTGTTCGCCGTTCGCGCCGCTACAGCACTACCTCGCCGCCGTGCAGCGGCCGTCGTCGACGACCGTGATCCTCGCATTCGACCACTGCTACGTCGATGCCTATTCTCTCGCCGTCATCGCATCCGAACTCGTGGACGACCTCTCCGGCACGAAAGTCGCGCAGCCGATGAGCTTTCTGGACATCCGGATGGTCGAAGACGCCGCGCCGACGGTGGCCCCCGACGATCCGCGCCTTCGCGGCTGGGGCGAGTTCCTCGCCGCCAACCACTGGACGGTCCCCGAATTCCCGCTCGACCTCGGTCTGGCGCCCGGCGACACCGCACCGGTGTGCACCGAGGTGCGCACCCTGATGTGCGCCGAGTCCGCGCGCCGCTTCGAGCAGACCGTCCACGCCCTGAACGCTCGTACGTACCCGGCGCTGCTGACGGCGTTCGCCGATGCGGTTCACGATGTCGGCGGACCTGCCGAGCTGCCGGCCATCCTGCCGGTCCACACCCGCTACGACGCCGCCGACCGCAAGGCGGTCGGCTGGCTGGTCGGTAACGCCCCCATCCGGTTGAGTGCCCGAGGTGATCGCGGAACCACCCTGCGTGCCAACACCGCGCGGCTCGGCGAGGCCCTTCCGCTCGCCCGGATCGGCCTCACGCCGGTGTACATGACCTACGGCGACCTGATCCGGACCAACCGCAGCGACGTCTTCATGGTGTCCTATGTCGATTACCGCAAGCTCGGCCTGCCGGCGTCGGTGACCACCCGGCAGATCTCGAGCTCACGCCGGACCGACACCGCCCAGTTCTGGTTCTGGCGTGACGCAGATGGTGTCCATCTACGCGCCCGGTACCCGGACACCGAACTCGCCCACCGCACGATGACCGGCGTCCTCGACGCGGTGGACGACCGGCTTCGCGATGTCTGGTCGGGCGGGTTGCGCCATCGTGCCGGGTGAACGCGTGCACGTGACCGGCGCGCTCGGCGAACCGCGCACGCCGACCAGCCGGACCCACGCCGCGGTACGCCGCGGTACGCCGCCCACCGTTGCAGCATGAACAGTGAGTAGGCTCAGTGCGAGATACCGCACGTCGGTGGGTCCGTGCGACAGCCAGTCGGCCACGGACCGACGACAATCACGAAGGGACCGCAGTTGAGCGTTGAGACCGATCCGAATCCGGCGTTCGCCGACTACGCCCACCCGGAGCGCCTCGTCACGACGCAGTGGCTCTCGGCGCATCTCGGTGCCAAGGGGCTCAAGATCATCGAGTCCGACGAGGACGTGCTCCTCTTCGACATCGGCCACATCCCGACGGCCCAGAAGGTGGATTGGCACCTGCACCTGAACGACCCGGTGACCCGCGACTACATCGACGGCGAGCAGTTCGCCGAACTCATGCGCAGCAAAGGCATCGAGCGCGACGACACGATCGTCATCTATGGCGACAAGAGCAATTGGTGGGCGGCATACGCGCTCTGGGTGTTCACCCTCTTCGGCCACGAGGACGTCCGGCTGCTCGACGGCGGCCGGGATGCCTGGATGTCCGAAGACCGGGAGACCTCCTTCGACGTGCCCGAGTACCCCCGTTCGGACTACCCGGTCGTCGAGCGCGACGACACGCTGATCCGTGCGTTCGCACCCGAGGTGCTCGGTGCGCTCGGCTCCGAACCGCTCGTCGACGTCCGATCGCCGCAGGAGTACAGCGGAGAACGCACCCACATGCCCGACTACCCGGAGGAGGGCGCGTTGCGGGGTGGACACATCCCCACCGCGATCTCCATCCCGTGGGCCAAGGCCGCCGCACCCGACGGCCGGTTCCGGGCCAAGGCCGAACTCGACGAGATCTACGGCGACCTCGATGCGTCGACACCGACCATCGCCTACTGCCGGATCGGCGAGCGCTCGAGCCACACCTGGTTCGTGCTGACCCACCTGCTGGGCTTCGGCCATGTGCGCAACTACGACGGCTCGTGGACCGAGTGGGGCAACGCGGTGCGGGTACCGATCGCCGTCGGCACCGAGCCCGGCTCGGCGCCCGCCACGGCATGAGCCTCCCGGCCGCCCTCGCCGAGATCGTCGATGATTTTGGCGCACTGGGCGATTCCGACAAGGTGACGCTGCTGCTGGAGTTCTCCCGGGAACTGCCGGACCTTCCCGAGCACTTGCTGGAGGACGCGATGGAGCCGGTGCCGGAATGTCAGTCCCCGGTGTTCCTGTCGGTGGACGCGTCCGATCCGGCCTCGGTGCGACTACATTTCAGCGCCCCGCCCGAGGCACCGACCACCCGTGGGTTCGCATCGATCCTGCACCAGGGCCTCGACGGCGCATCCGCTGACGACATCCTCGCGGTACCGGCCGACTTCTATCACGATCTCGGTCTCGGTTCGGCGGTGAGCCCGCTGCGCCTGCGCGGCATGGCGGGGATGCTCGCCCGTATCAAGGGTCAGGTCCGTGCGCAGACGGCCGGGTCAGGCGGGCCGCCAACCGCGCCATGAAGTTCATCCAGATCCTCGAGGAGCCGATCGAGCCCGGCGGTCTCGTCGAGTGGATGCCCTACGTCCCGGGTGGGCTCGGCAGCTGGAGTCACGACTCCCGGTTGACCTCTCACAATCACGAACAGCATCTGCGGTCGGCCTTCGAATATCGCCTGCGCACCCGCCGGGAGGGTGGCCGGGAATCGTGGCTCGGTCTGTCGATCGAGTTCGACGAGCCGCTGTCGATCCCCGCGATCCGCAGCACCCTGATGACATGGATCGACCGGCATGAGGTCCTTCGCAGCCACGTCGTCATCAAGGGCGACGGCCTCCAGCGACTGAGCACCGACGAGGGCACGGTCAAGCTCAAGATGGGCCGGATCGGCTGGTACACGCAGTCCGGCCCCCTCGTCGAGCAGATCGCCGGCGCATTCGACCGGGCGACCGCACCCCTGCACTGGCCCGCGTACATGTTCGCCACCGTCGGCCGCGAGGACTCCTTCACGTTGCTTTTCGCCGCCGATCACTCACTGGTGGACGGATACTCGCTGATCATGGCCCAGCAGGAACTGGTGACGCTCTACCGGTCGGCGCGCGATCACACCGAGCCCGATCTGCCGACGGTCGGCAGTTACGTCGATTTCAGCGCCGAGGAACGGCGGCAGGCCGATCAGACCGGTGCCGACCATCCCGCGGTGGCCACGTGGTCGTCGTTCCTGCGCAGCGGCCGCGGCAGCCTGCCCGGCTTCGACTACCGACACGGCGGCGCTGACACGGATTCCGCCACCGGCACCGGCACCGGCACCGGCACCGGCACCGACGAGCTCATACCGGCCGAGGCCGACGACGGTTCCGTTCCACAGGATTCGATCACCGGCGTCATCCTCGACGACGACGCGGCCAACCGGTTCACCGCGGTCTGCTCGCAGGCAGGCGGAACGCTGACCGCCGGGGTGCTCGCCGCGTTCGCCATCGTCTATCACGAACGCACCGGTGACCCCGAGTTCCGTTGCGTCCTGCCGCGCCACACTCGCGACCACACGCGATGGCTCACCGCGCTCGGCTGGTTCGTCGCCGTCGCGCCGTTCTGCCTCGACGTCTCCGACTCCCCCACCTTCGACCAGGCCGTCACGCGGGCCACCGCCGAGCTGAAGCGGTCCCGGCAGGGCGCTTCTCTCCCGTTCTTGCGTGTCGCCGACCTCATCGACTACCAGGGCGAGCCCCACTTCGTCATCTCGTTCATCGACACCCGGTACGCGCCCGGCGCCGCCGCGGCCGACGCCGGCCGTGCCAAGGTGCTGCGCAGTCACAGCTACGCCACCGACGAGGTCTTCATCTGGATCAACCGAACGCCGTCCGGAATGCGCGTTTCGGCACGATTCCCCGCCAGGACGACCGCCACCGTCGGCCCCACTGTTGACTCGACGACAGAAGTGAACAATCTCACCTCGACCGTCATCGACGAAGCCGCCGACGCCGACACCCCCGGCTCCGTACGCGCCTACCTGGGCCGTTTCACCGAGCTCGTCCGGGCCATCGGCGACAGCAGCACCTTCGGCGTCGCGAACGCACCCGGTGCCCAACCGAGCAATTGATCGGTGAGCTAGTGTGTTGCCCTGAGCGCGTGGCACCTAGACTCCAAGTGTCATGCGTCACCCTGGTCGGCCGCCACCATGTCCGTCACGGGGTGAACTCAGAACGAGTGTGATGCCCGACCACCAGCCGGTGTCGCCCAACGACGACACGACGCCCAGGAGAACAAGTGCCTAGTCCCTCTGCGAACAGCTCGACCATTTCCAAGGTGCTCATCGCCAATCGCGGTGAGATCGCCGTCCGCGTGATCCGCGCAGCCCGCGACGCCGGCCTCCCCAGCGTCGCGGTGTACGCCGAGCCGGACGCCGACGCACTGTTCGTGAAACTCGCCGACGAGGCGTTCGCCCTGGGTGGTCAGACCTCCGCCGAGTCCTACCTGGTGTTCGACAAGATCCTCGACGCCGCGGCCAAGTCGGGCGCCGACGCGATCCACCCCGGATACGGGTTCCTCTCCGAGAACGGCGACTTCGCCCAGGCCGTCATCGACGCGGGACTGATCTGGATCGGACCGTCTCCGCAGTCGATCCGCGACCTCGGTGACAAGGTCACCGCCCGCCACATCGCCCTCAAGGCCAACGCCCCGATGGCCCCCGGCACCAAGGATCCGGTGAAGAACGCCGACGAGGTCGTCGCCTTCGCCGAGGAGCACGGCGTGCCCGTCGCGATCAAGGCGGCGTTCGGCGGCGGTGGTCGCGGCATGAAGGTCGCGTACACCATCGAGGAGATCCCCCACCTGTTCGAGTCGGCCACCCGCGAGGCGGTCTCCGCCTTCGGCCGCGGCGAGTGCTTCGTCGAGCGTTACCTCGACAAGGCCCGCCACGTCGAGGCGCAGGTCATCGCCGACCAGCACGGCAACGTCATCGTCGCCGGCACCCGCGACTGCTCGCTGCAGCGTCGTTTCCAGAAGCTGGTCGAGGAGGCCCCCGCCCCCTTCCTGACCACCGAGCAGCGCGAGCGCATCCACTCCTCCGCCAAGGCCATCTGCCGGGAGGCCGGATACTACGGCGCGGGCACGGTCGAGTTCCTCGTCGGCGCCGACGGGCTCGTCTCCTTCCTCGAGGTCAACACCCGACTCCAGGTCGAGCACCCGGTCACCGAAGAGACCGCGGGCATCGACCTGGTCCGCCAGCAGTTTCGGATCGCCAACGGCGACAAACTGGAGATCTCCGAGGACCCGACACCTCGCGGACATTCTTTCGAGTTCCGCATCAACGGCGAGGACGCCGGCCGCAACTTCCTGCCCGCCCCCGGCCCGGTCACGGTCTACAAGGAGCCGACCGGCCCCGGCGTCCGCGTCGACTCCGGTGTCGTCGCCGGCGACGTCATCGGTGGCCAGTTCGACTCGATGCTCGCCAAGTTGATCGTCACCGGCGAGAACCGCGAGCAGGCGCTCGAGCGTTCGCGTCGCGCTCTCGCCGAGTTCCAGGTCGAGGGGCTCGCGACGGTCATCCCGTTCCACCGGCACATCGTCGAGAACCCGGCCTTCCACGGTCACGTGGACGAGAACGGCGACGAGAAGTTCGACATCTACACCAAGTGGATCGAGACCGATTGGGAGAACCCCATCGAGCCGTTCACCGGCGGTGAGCCCATCGAAGAAGACGAGTCACTGCCGCGCCAGAACGTGGTGGTCGAGGTCGGCGGCCGTCGCGTCGAGGTCTCCCTGCCCGGCGACCTCGCACTCGGCGGCGGTGGCGGCAGCGCCAACGGCGTGGTCCGCAAGAAGCCGAAGGCCCGTGCACGCAAGAAGGGCGGCGGCGCGGCCGCATCCGGCGACGCCGTGCAGGCCCCGATGCAGGGCACCGTCGTCAAGGTCGCCGTCGAGGAGGGCCAGGAGGTCTCCGCAGGTGAGCTCGTCGTGGTCCTCGAGGCGATGAAGATGGAGAACCCGGTCACCGCGCACAAGGACGGCGTGGTCACCGGCCTGGCCGTCGAGGCGGGTGCCGCGGTCACCCAGGGCACCATGCTCCTCGAGTTGAAGTAGGACACCCACCGCATTCATGAATCCGGTCGAGATCAACGCCGGGACGTGGTATCTGCGAGCGCTGCGCGCTGACGAGCGGATGACCGACGTCCCGGCGTTGTCCGATCTGGGCATCGACGATCCGCGTGCATACGTCGCCGCCACGAACGCCGCCTGGTCGGACGAGACGGGCTACGTCTGGGCCGTCTGCATTCCCACCACCGGCGAACTCATCGCGCTGATCGGAGTCCGGCGCGACGGCGACGACGGTCAGCTCTGGGGGCGTGCCCAGGTCGGCCACGACGAGGCCCTGGAGGCAGCGGTGGCGCCCGTGACACGTTTTGCCGAAGGCGCGCTCGGACTCACGGTCGGCTCGGTCGACACGCCCCCGGGCGCCTGACCTCCGCGCTCACAGCAGCGAGGTCGCCGACCACCCCGGACTGGGTGCCATGCTCGGCCACGGTTGCCGGCCATGGGCGGGTGCGCGCTGCGGCATGCCCGACGACGCCATCGCCGCGCAGGCGTTCTGATCGGCGGTCGGCATCGGGTAGATGGCGGCGAAGTCGACCCTGGTGGCACGCCAGTCGCCGAACACCGCGCCGTCGGGTGTGCGCTGGGTGCCGCTCTTGACGTTGGGCGGTCCGGCGCCGACTCTGCGGAAGTCGATCTCGACGGGCCGCGGCGCATCGGTGCGCGACGACCACGACGAAGCATTTCCCGCACCATCGCGAACGGATCGAAATCCGTGTCGGCACAGCACGATCCGTGTCCAGTCCCCTTCGTCGACGCGCCGCAGACCGGTGAAGAGTGCGGTGCCGACACCGGGCTGATCCGACGACACGTCGGGCGGGTAGGCGGCGATCATGCTGTCGATGTTCGACGGCGACGCCCCGACGAAGCCGTGGTAACCCCACATCGTCGACCGGCCGGCATCGGCCAATTCGAACGATTCGATGTAGGCCCGGACGAAGGTGCCCTCGGAACCGAACAGGTCGAACACCGGACCGGGCAACCAGCGGAATGTGATGTCGAGGTCGGCCGGTACGTGTTCGTCCGCGCGGGGCGCCGACTCGCCCATCACCGCCGGGCTCCCTCCGCAGCCACAGATCATCACCATCGCGAAGCCGGCCGCCGCCAGCGCCGCAACAGGTCCGCGATGTGCTCGCTTCACGACGATCACCTCTTCACCCATTGGCTCCCGGGCTGTCGGCTCACCTGCACACTAAGCAGGTCGGAAGCTGCGGCGAGGCGTCCCTGTGCATCGGAATGGCGACGAGAAGGCAACGAATCCGCAGAGGCGTGGACGTTTCACCAGATCGCGGTCAGCAGATCAGCATGTCGCCGCCTCAGTCGACCGGCACGACCGGCACGTCTTCGGCAGCTCCGGTGTCCGCTCCCGCGCGCGCCGGATCCGTGTCCGGCGGCGGGGCGTCGGGGTCGTGGAAGTCGCGACTGCGGATCAGAGCCGCCGCGACCAGGCCCGCAACCAGCGCCACCACCGCAGCGATGAGGAGGACGCGATCCAGCGCGTCGGCATAACCCTGCGCAGCCACCCGGGCAACTTGTGCGCGCAGTGGCCCCGGCACCGTCCCGATCACTCCGGCCATGTTGCCGTCCGCCACGGCGTCGCCGATCTCCTGTGCGCGTGCCGACAGCGGCCCGCCGGTCAACGCCGACGCCACGGTGTCGGCGAAGTGCGATGCGAGCACACTGCCCAGCACTGCCACACCGGTGGCGATGCCGATCTGCCGGAAGGTGGAGTTGATTCCCGACGCCATGCCCGCCCGCTCCTGCTCGACCACGCCGACGGCCGTCGATGCCAGCGGCGGATTGATCAGTCCGGTGCCGATGCCGGCGACGACGAACCCCGGCACCAGCTGGGTCCAGCTGCCGGTCGGATCGGTGCCGCGCATCAGCCAGAGTCCGGCCGCGACGAGCACGAATCCGGGCCCGATGAGCCATCGCACCGGCACGAGATCCGACAGCCGGCCGGCGACAGCGGCCGCGACGAACACGACCCCCGAGAACGGCAGGAAGCGCAACCCGGCCTCCAGCGCCGAATAGCCCATGATGGTCTGCAGGTAGATGACCAGGTAGGTCAGTGCCGAGAACATCGACGCCGATACCGCCCACGCCGCGATCAGGCCGCCGTTGAAGGTCGGGACGCGGAGCAGGGCGCCGTCGATCATCGGGTCCGCGACCTTCCTTTCCACGACGACGAAGGCGACGAGGAGCACCGCGGAGGCGATGAGCGAGCCGGCGACCGTCGGCGATCCCCAGCCGTCGGCGTGGCTGCGAATGAGACCGAAGACCAGGAATGCCAGGGCCGCACTGAAACTCACGCATCCCAGCCAGTCGATGCGCCGTGTCCCTGGGGCCTTCGACTCGTCGACTCCGAAGTAGGTGACCGCGAGGGCCGCGATACCCACCGGGATGTTGACGTAGAAGATCCAGTGCCACGACAGTCCCGTTGTCAGCACACCACCGAGAACCGGCCCGACGGCGACGGAGACGCCCGTGACCGCGCCGAACACACCGAACGCGACACCTCGCTCCTTCGGCGGAAAGGCCTGCGCCAGCAACGCGAGCGACGTGGCGAACATGATCGCCCCACCGATGCCCTGCACGGCCCGCGCAGTGACCAGGAATTCAATCGTGGGCGCCAGCCCACATGCCAGCGAACCGATCGTGAACACCACGATCCCGGACGCGAACACCAGCTTGCGGCCGATGATGTCGGCGATGGTCCCCGCCGTCAGCAGCAGCGCCGCGAGGGTGAGCGCGTACGCGTCGATCACCCACTGGAGACCGGCCAACGACGATCCCAGGTCCCGCTGGATATCGGGCAGCGCGACGTTCACGATCGTCACGTCGAGCAGCAACATGAACACCCCGGTGCACACCGCAGCCAGGGTCAACCATTTCCGAGGCATCGCGCCCCTCCTTATTTGAGTTTCGACTCAGTTAATCGTCACACATTCTGAGTGGTTACTCAATAACTTTCTGTTCCCGCGTAGAGTGCCAGACGTGACACGACGTGGACGGCCACCGAAGACCGGGCGAGACGAGATCGTCACGGCCACCTTGGCGGTCCTGCGCGATCGGGGCATCGCCCGCCTGACCACGCGCGAGATCGCCGACCGGCTGGACATCTCCGAGGGCAGCATCTTCTATCATTTCGGAGATCGAAAAGGCCTGGTGGGTGCAGTTTTCACGGAGTCGCTACGGCCACTGTGGCAGTTCGGGCCGACGATGCCGCCTGCCCCGCACGACATCGCCGAGTTGCGCGAGGTCCTCACCGTCTTCACCGCACGCCTGGAGGAATTCCTCGAGGCCGGACTCGACGTCCTGATGGCCGCCCAGGCCGACCGCGAACTCCGTGCGGAATTGGGTGGCGTGATCCTGGAGAACGATTACGGACCGCAGCGTGGCGTGATCGCGATCAGCGGGTACCTACGATCCGCACAAGACGCCGGCGTGGTCGATCCTGCGGTGGACGCAGACGTGACCGCCCATCTGCTGATCGCATCGGTCTTCCTACGGCATGCGCAGCCGATGCTGGTCGGCCATTCCCGCGGGCTGCCGTCGCGCGATCAGACGCTCGAATCGATCGTCGCGAGCCTGAGCCGCTGAGCCCGACCTCACCCAGGGGTGTCCCGATCCCGTCCGGTGGCCAGGTCGCCACACTCGACCGGGAGCAGATCGGCGCGGTGGGCGGCCAGGTACGGCTGCGCACCAACGTCACCCGTGACCGTCGCGATCACACCGTCGAGGTGATCGGCACCGAGGTACACCGGATGCCCGGGCCGACCGTCGAAGACCGCCCGGGCGATGCCATCCCGCCGACGGCCGACCGCGGCCAGAAGACGGATGGTCACATCCGGACCGACGTCCGGCGTGTCAACAACGTGTAAAACCATGCCGTCCGCATCGGCGTCGCGCGCCACTGTTGTCGCCACTCGGACGGTATCCCCCAGCCCGCCCCGCCAGCCGGGCACGACGATCGCCGATGCCCCTTCCGGCAGGTCGACGATGCGGGCGCCCATGGCGACGAACACGTCGGCGCAGCCACCGCGAGCCAGTGCGTCGACCGACCGGCGAAGCCAATCACCTTCGTCAGCACCGATTTTGGGCGCACCGAAGCGGCTCCCGGCGCCCGCGGCCAGCACCACCCCGACGACTCGGCCCGGTTCGCGCCGCCCATCCGGAATGCTCGGCCCGTTACCCATATCGACGATCGATACTAGTGCGGCACAAGCCCTTTGTCCGTTTTACCCAGCGGAAATATACGATCCGCCGCTCAGCAGGAACGGTCACCGAGGTCCAAGATGTAGCGGTCCACGGCCGACATAGAGGTGAGCGAGCATGTCCACGGATTCCACCACTCCCATCGACGGAGCCATTCGCAAGAAGAGGGTGCCCCCTGTCGACCAGGTGCCACCCACCGGCAAACTGCTCACTCTGGGCGCACAGCATGTGGTCGCGTTCTACGCCGGTGCGGTCCTCGTCCCGCTCCTGATCGCACGCTCGATCAACCTCGACTCCGAGGCCCTGACCATGCTGATCACCGCGGATCTGTTCACCTGCGGCATCGCCTCGCTACTGCAGTCGGTGGGCATCTGGAAGGTCGGTGTCCGCCTGCCACTGCTGCAGGGCATCACGTTCGCCACGCTCGCGCCGGTGATCCAGATCGCCAACAATCACGGCGGTGGGCGGGTCGGCCTGCAGACCGTGTACGGCGCGGTCATCGCGGCCGGCGTGTTCACCTTCTTGATCGCTCCGTTCTTCGCCAAGTTGATCCGTTTCCTGCCCCCGGTGGTCACCGGCACACTGATCACCATCATCGGGGTCTGCCTGATCCCGGTCGGTGCCGGCGACGCGGTCAGCGACCCGGCGACCCATTTGCACGATTCGGCCAACTGGCGGTGGGTCCTCTACGTACTCGGCACGATCCTGCTGATCGTGCTGATGCAGCGCTTCTTCCGCGGCTTCATGGCCACGATCGCAGTGCTGCTCGGCCTCGTCGTGGGAACCTTCGTGGCCTGGCTGTGCGGTGACGCGAACTTTGCGTCCGTGGGACAGGCCGACTGGCTCGGCTTCACCCCGCCGTTCGCCTTCGGCTGGCCGCGTTTCGACATCGTCGCGATCGTCTCGCTGATCGTGGTGCTGCTGGTGGTCGCCGTCGAGTCGACCGGCTCGGTGTTCGCGACCGGAGAGATCGTCGGCAAACGCATCAAGAAGGAGGATGTCGCCGCGACGGTCCGGGCCGACGGTCTGGCCACCGTCATCGGTGGCGCGTTCAACTCGTTCCCGTACACCGCCTTCTCGGAGAACGTCGGCCTGGTGCGACTGACCGGCGTCAAGAGCCGATGGGTGGTCGCCGCGGCCGGCGGCATCATGATCGTCCTCGGCCTGCTCCCGAAGCTGGCCAAGGTGGTCGAGTGCATTCCCGCGCCGGTGCTGGGCGGCGCGGCCCTGATCATGTTCGCCACGGTGGCGATCGTCGGAATCCAAACCCTGACCTCGGTCGACTTCACCGACCACCGCAACCTGATCATCTCGGCGACCTCACTGGCCGTCGCACTGTATGTGCAGTTCTCGCAGTCGGCGACACCGACCACCGTCATCGACAAGTCCGGTCAACAGGTCGACGTGCCCGCCCTCCCGGGCGTCGATCAGGCAATGCCCAACATCTTCCTGCAGATCCCCTTCTCGACCGGCATCACGATGGGCGCGATCACCGCGATCCTGCTCAACCTGCTGTTCTTCCACCTCGGCAGCCGCGGCCCAGCCGTCGCGGGCGGCGGTGCGATCACCCTCGACGAGGTCGACACCATGAGCAAGCAACAATTCCGCGAGACCTTCGGCGCCGTCGTGCAGAACGTCGACTGGGTACTCGACCGCGCTTGGGATCAGAAACCCTTCGAGGATGTCCACGATCTCCGCAGCGCGTTCCAGGAGGCGATGCTCACCGGTAGTGACACCGAGCAACTGGACCTGATTCGCGCCTTCCCCGACCTCGGCGCCGAGGACGAGGACACCGGCGAACTGATCGCCGTCGATCACAAGGGTCTGTCGCATCTGGAGGAGACCGAACACGAGAACGTGGTCAATCTCGCGTCGGCGTACCGGGAGCACTTCGGCTTCCCGCTGGTCATCTGCGCCCAGGAGACCGAACGATACGACCGGGTACTGCGCAGCGGCTGGGCCCGGATGGACAACGCGCAGACCAGTGAGAAGTCCTTTGCCCTCATCGAGATCGCGAAAATCGCCAACTACCGGTTCGACGACCTGGTGGCCGATGCCAATCCGATCACGTCGGCCCGGTTCAGCCGACAGCCCGAACTCTCCTAGGCTGGCCGCATGAGGCGTGTCGATTGGCGTGGATTGTCCAGTTTCAACGAACTCTCCGAACGCCAGGCCATCCATCAGCTCTATGAGTGCTGCAGCTCATCGATCTGGGCCCTACGGGTCGCCAAGGCCCGCCCCTTCTCCGACGACGAGGCGCTGCTCGAGTATGCGGATCTCATCCTGGCCGAACTCACCGACACCGACCTCGACGAGGCCTTGGCCGGACATCCCCGGATCGGCGACCGTCCCGACAACCCGTCGTCGGAGCGAGAGCAATCGGGGGTCGCCGGTGCCGACGCAACGGTGCTGACCGACCTCAAGAAACTCAACGCTGCATACGAGGAAAAGTTCGGCCACGTGTATCTCGTGTTCGCCAACGGCCGACCGGCCGATGAACTCCTCGACATCCTCAAGCAACGGATGCACAACGACGCCGAGACCGAACGACGTGTGACGCGAATGGAATTGGCGAAGATCAACCGCAGTAGGGTGACGAGGATGCTGACCCCCGCGAGCATCTACCTCGAGGACGGAGCGACGACATGACGGGCCTGTCCACCCATGTACTCGACGCGGTGTCCGGCTCCCCGGCCCGCGGCGTCTCGATCTCATTGAGGGACGCGACCGGAACCGAACTGGCCGCAGGGCTCACCGATGATGACGGCCGGATCGGTCAGGTCAGCTCCGCACCGCTCACCCCGGGCACGTATCACCTCGTGTTCGACACCGGAGAGTGGTTCGACACGCACGGGATCGATGGCTTCTATCCGGAGATCGACATCTGTTTCGCAGTCGACGACCCCGCCCGCCATTACCACGTCCCGGTGCTGCTCAGTCCGTATTCCTACACGACCTACCGGGGCAGCTGACCGAGCACATCGGCGGCGCGTCCGCTCCCTGCGGGCCCGGCCACCGGTGCCCCGAATGCGACGGACGCCACAGGGCAGGGGGTAGAGTCGAAATGAAGCCGACGTCATGTCGCGTCCACGCAATCGCGCGGACCGAGTCGGCGGTGGATCGACGCTCTCGAGCCGGACTCCACCGATCACCTCTCCGAACGGATATCCGATGTCCAACGATTCCAACCTTTTTTCGCACTGCACCGACACCACTCATGCGGCCGTGCAGGCGACCACGGCCACCTCTGAGCTCCAGTTCTCCGACGCACAGGACAACCCCTACTCCGCCGGGCGAGACTGAGCGGCGGCGAGACCGTGCCACTCGCACTCGGTCCGACCCGTCTCCAACTCGCACCCGACCTCACACTCCCGATCGCCGGGGCATGGCTGCCCTACACATCGCAGATCTCGCAGGAGCTTCCCGCCCTGCAGGCGGCCGGCCGCAGCAGGCTCGGGACCATCACCCGCATCGACGTGAATTGGCGCAATTTCGCGCGCTATCCCGGATTCGACTCCGAGAATTCGCCTGACATGTTGCCGCTGATGTCGATCACCGCGGATCACGCCGAGGTGACCCTGCTCGTCATTCCGCCCAGGACCCAGTCAGCGCTGGCCGCCACGTTGTTGCGGCAGGCCGGTCAGTGCACGAGCTCACCGGGCTCCGAGCACAGCCACCTGTACCGGGACGCCCAGCGAATCCTCCGACGCGCCGCGCTGCAGTGCGGCGCCACCGACTCGAACCCCGTCGGCTGACCCGGTCAGTGCCGCCGGAGTAGTGCCACATGCTTTGTGACACAACAACGAACGCCGCCCGGGAAACCCGAGCGGCGTTCGTTGTTGAAGACTGTGGTCAGATGGCGGTCACAGTGGTCGCCTGCGGGCCCTTGGGGCCCTGCTCGACCTCGAACTGGACGCGCTGCTGCTCTTCGAGGCTGCGGTATCCGCCGCCCTGAATGGCCGAGTAGTGAACGAAAACGTCACCATCGGTGCTGTCGTCGGGAGCGATGAAGCCGAAGCCTTTTTCGCTGTTGAACCACTTGACGGTTCCTTGAGCCATGATGCTGGTACTTCTCTCTATTTTGCACACGAGAGCCATGTGGCACTCGCGACACCATCATCGCACACTTTGTGACGTTTGAGATAACCGTGACGAAGGTGAACCGTCTGACGGCGTCCCGTGTGTTGGCCCGACGACCGTCATCGCTACGGTGGAAGACGCAGTTGGTTCGCCACTCGAGGGACATGTTGAGCCCTAGCACTGGGTGGCGTCGACGTCGGCGTCCTGGACGGATACCGACCAAGAGGGAATCCGGTGAGAATCCGGAGCTGTCCCGCAGCGGTAAGTCGGAACGACCGCCGTCAGATGCACTGGACCCTGGTCCGGGAAGCGACGGTCAGTAGGAATGCCTCCGCTCAGCAGTTGCTGGGCAAGGCCCGCCGATGAGCCCGAAGACCTGCCAGGTGTACCGGACGCGCCGCGTCCGGTGGCTCGCCGTCTCGTGGACTGGGCGCAGGTCGAACTGGTGAGGTTGCGATGTCCGGGATTCCGGCATCCTCGACGCTTGCTCGCTCGACTGCCCCTGCAGGGCGGCGGACCTTCCGTATCGTTTGCAGGAGTACAACTCTCATGTCTTCACCGAACCAATCCGCTCGGCGGTTCACCGCGACCACACTGGGCACGGCCCGCATCGGCCCGCATCGCGAACTCAAGCGCGCCGTCGAAGGCTATTGGGCAGACCGGGTCACCGCCACCGATCTCGAGACAGCGGCCGCAGATCTGCGCCGCCGCTCGTGGGAAGAGCTCGCCGCCACCGGAATCGACTCCATCCCGGTCAACACGTTCTCCTACTACGACCAGATACTCGACACCGCGGTGATGCTCGACGCACTGCCACCGCGAGTCGCCGCCATCGACAACCCGCTGGACCGCTATTTCGCGGCAGCGCGCGGAACTGCCGACATCGTGCCGCTGGAGATGACCAAGTGGTTCGACACCAATTACCACTACCTCGTACCGGAGATCTCGAGCGAGACCACCTTCGCCCTTCGCCCGGACAAGGTGCTCGCCGAGGTGGCGCAGGCGCACGGTGCCGGCATCGTGGCCCGGCCGGTTGTCGTGGGACCGATCACGTTCCTGGCGTTGGCGAAAGCAGTGGGTGACGGACCGGTGCCGATCACCCGTATCGACGATCTCGTGCCGCTGTATGCCGAACTACTGGACCGCCTCACCGACGCCGGGGTCGAGTGGGTGCAGTTCGACGAGCCCGCCCTGGTGACCGACGTCGTCGACGGGCTACCCGACCTGGCCGGCTCCGTCTACGCACGACTGAGCCGCGTGACCCGGCGTCCCGCCATCCTCGTCGCCACCTACTTCGGCGATCCCGGCGATTCGCTGGCAGCGCTCGCCCGAACCGAAGTCGAGGGCATCGCCGTCGACCTGGTCGAGGGCAGCGTGGCAACGGTGGCCGCGGTCCCCGAGTTGTCGGAGAAGCTGCTCGTCGCCGGTGTCGTCGACGGACGCAACATCTGGCGCACCGACCTCGATCGTGCGCTGGCGACTCTCGGCACGCTGCTGGGTTCGGCGGGTGATCTCGCGGTCTCCACCTCGTGCTCCACGCTTCATGTGCCGTACAGCCTGGCCGAGGAGGACTCGCTCGATCCGAATCTGCGCGGCTGGCTCGCCTTCGCCTCCGAGAAGTTCGGCGAGGTCGCGACGTTGTCGCGCGCGCTTCGCAGTGGCCGTGAGGCCGAGACCGAGGCTTTCGACGCGTGTCGGGCAGCACTTGCGACGCGGGACACCGACACCCGGCTACGAGACAATGCAGTTCGTGATCGGCTCGCCGCCGTCACCGACGCAGACGCGACCCGCGGCGACGCGGCGGGCCGTATCGCCGAGCAGAACCTGCGACTAGGTCTGCCCGTGCTGCCCACCACGACGATCGGCTCCTACCCGCAGACCGTGGCGATCCGCAAGGCCCGCGCCGCGCTGCGGTCCCGCGCGATCGACCGGGACGAGTACCTGCGCCGGATGCGCGCCGAGATCGCGGATGTCGTTGCCCTGCAGGAGAAGATCGGCCTCGACGTGCTGGTGCACGGTGAGCCCGAACGCAATGACATGGTGCAGTATTTCGCCGAGCAGCTCGACGGGTTCTTCGCCACCGCCAACGGGTGGGTGCAGTCGTACGGAACCCGTTGCGTCCGCCCGCCGATCCTGTTCGGCGATGTGTCCCGGCCCGCGCCGATGACCGTCGACTGGATCACCTACGCACAGTCGTTGACCGAAAAGCCGGTCAAGGGCATGCTCACCGGTCCGGTCACGATTCTGGCGTGGTCGTTCGTCCGCAACGATCAGCCTGTCTCGGAGTCGGCATCCCAGATAGCGTTGGCGATCCGCGACGAGACGGTCGATCTGGAGAAGGCGGGGGTCGGCATCATCCAGGTCGACGAGCCGGCGCTTCGGGAACTGCTACCCCTGCGCGATGCCGACAAGCAGGCCTACCTCGACTGGGCGGTCCGGGCCTTCCGGCTCGCCACCTCGGGCATCGCCGATACCACCCAGGTACACACCCACCTGTGCTACTCGGAGTTCGGTGAGGTGATCGGGGCCATCGCCGCGCTCGATGCCGACGTCACCTCGATCGAGGCGGCGCGCTCCCACATGGAGGTCCTCGACGACCTCAACGCCGTGGGATTCTCCAACGGTGTCGGGCCAGGCGTGTACGACATCCACTCGCCACGGGTTCCCGACGCCGGTGAGATCGAGAAGTCGCTGTCCTCGGCGCTGGATGCCGTCGAAGTCAGACGCCTCTGGGTGAATCCCGACTGCGGGCTCAAGACGCGCGGTACCGACGAGGTGGTCGCGTCACTGACGAACATGGTCGCGGCGGCCAAGGTCGTTCGGGCATCACTCACCTGATCGGATCCATCCGGTTCTGGCCGCACCTTCGGATTGTGGCCATACTTTCGACTCCTGGCCGGAACATGCAGGTGCGGCCAGAAATCTCCGGACTCGCGAGGCAGGCGAGTTGCCGGGCTATCGTTCCCCTGTGTCCGTCCTGGCCGACCTCGACGATGCGCTCGCCGCCCGTACCGACGAGCGCATCGTCGTCGGCGTGACCGGACCGCCCGGTTCGGGAAAAACCACGCTCGCACGCACACTCACCGAGTATTACCGCCGCCTCCACGGCGACGGCTTCGTCGGGTACCTGCCCATGGACGGATTCCATCTGTCGAACACCGTTCTGACGCAATTGAACAGATCGGACCGCAAGGGCGCACCCGACACCTTCGACGTCGACGGCTACGTTGCGTTGCTGAGCCGAGCGATTGGCGCCGACCGCAACGTCTACGCCCCGGGCTTCGACCACACCGCGGGCGAGCCGATCGCCGCGGCGCTCGTACTCCCGGCGACATCGGCTCTGATCATCACCGAGGGGAACTACCTCGCCCTCGACGACGGAGGCTGGTCACCGGTCGCCGGATTGCTCACCCGGCTGTACTACGTGGATACGCCCGCGAACCTACGCCGCGAACGGTTGCTCCCCCGCCATGTCGCCGCGGGCAAGTCACCGGAAGGCGTGCGTGACTGGGTCGCGAACGTGGACGAGCCGAACGCCGCACTGGTCGCCGGCACCCGGGATCGCGCGGATCTCGTCATCGACGGCACCGTCCCGCTCGTCTGACCGACGGCACCCGCAGAACTCCCGGATACACACGGAACATTGCGTGTATCCGGGAGTTCCGGGTGTTGGTGCGCGGTGCGCCCAGCCGATCTCCATCAGCCGATCTCGATCAGCAGATCCCCCGGCGCGACCTGGGTGACGGCGCCGACGGCGACGCGGGCCACCTTGCCGCCGAGGGGTGCGGTGATGGTGGCCTCCATCTTCATCGCCTCGATGGTGCCGATCGCGGCACCCGCGGCGATCTCGTCGCCGACGTCCACGCTCAACGACACGACCCCGGCGAACGGGGCGCCGATGTGGTGCGGGTTGGAGCGGTCGGCCCGTTCGGCCGCCTCGACCGCGGAGTCCACCGAACCGTCGCGCACCGACACCGGACGCAACTGGCCGTTGAGCACACACATCACCGTGCGCATCCCCCGCTCGTCGGGCTCGCTGATCGCTTCGAGCCCGATCAGCAGGTCCACGCCGGGTTCGAGTTCGACACGATGCTCCTCGCCATAGCGCAGACCGTAGAAGAACTGATTCGCCGAGAGCCGCGACGTGTCGCCGTACTCCTCGTAGTGCTTCTCGAACTCCTTGGTGGGTCCCGGGAACAGCAAGCGGTTCAACGTTTCCTGCCGCTTACGCCCGGGCGCGTCGAGCGCCGCGGAATCGTCGTCGGTGAGCGTCTCCGGCGGCGGGGCCTCACCACGCCCCTGCAGCGCGATACTGCGCAGCGGCTCCGGCCATCCGCCTGCGGGGTCACCGAGCTCGCCGCGGAGGAAGCCGATCACCGAATCCGGGATGTCATAGGCCGACGGGTCGGAGGCGAACTCGGTGGCGGTGATGCCGCGTCCGACCAGCGCCAAGGCGAGGTCGCCGACCACCTTCGACGACGGTGTCACCTTGATCAGCCTGCCGAGCATCCGATCGGCAGCCGCATAGGCCTCCTCGACAGCCTCGAATCGATTGCCCAGCCCGAGCGCGATCGCCTGCTGGCGCAGATTCGACAGCTGCCCGCCCGGAATCTCGTGGGTGTACACCCGGCCGGTCGGGGCCGGAATCCCGGACTCGAAGGGCGCGTACACCTTTCGCAACGCCTCCCAATACGGTTCCAGATCGCACACCGCCTTGAGGTCGATGCCGGTGTCACGGTCGGTGTGGGCGGCCGCCGCGACGATCGCCGACAACGCCGGCTGGCTGGTCGTGCCGGCCAGCGCCGCGCTCGCACCGTCGACCGCGCTCGCACCGGCCTGCCACGCCGCGAGGTAGGTCGCGAGCTGACCGCCCGGGGTGTCGTGGGTGTGCACGTGCACGGGGAGATCGAAATTGCTGCGCAGCGCCGATACGAGCGTGGCCGCGGCCGGCGCCCGGAGCAGACCCGCCATGTCCTTGATCGCGATCACATGAGCACCGGCCTCCACGATCCGCTCGGCCAACCGCAGGTAATAGTCCAGGGTGTAGAGATTCTCGTCGGGGTTGGCGAGATCGCCGGTGTAGCTCATCGCCACCTCGGCAACCGCGGTGCCCGTCTCGCGGACCGCGTCGATCGCCGGACGCATCTGATCAACATTGTTGAGCGCGTCGAAGATCCGGAAGATGTCGATCCCGACCTCGGTCGCCTCCGCGACGAACGCCGTCGTCACCTTGGTCGGATACGGCGTGTAACCCACCGTGTTCGCCCCGCGCAGCAGCATCTGCAGACAGATGTTGGGGATGGCCTCACGCAGCTGCGCCAGCCGATCCCAGGGATCTTCCTTGAGGAACCGCAACGCGACGTCGTAGGTCGCGCCGCCCCAGCATTCGACGGACAACAGCTGCGGCGTCAACGCCGCCACATACGGCGCCACCATCATCAGTCCGCTGGTGCGCACCCGGGTGGCCAACAACGACTGGTGGGCGTCGCGGAAGGTGGTGTCGGTGACGCCCAGCCGCTTCGAGTCACGCAGATCCGCGGCGAACCCGTCGGGACCGAGTGCCAGCAGACGCTGACGGGACCCGTCCGGCGGTGAGGCCAGGGTGGACCGATCCAAGGTGGGCAGCTTGTCGCGCGGGTAGGCCTTCGTCGGCCGCTCACCATGCGGCTTGTTGACGGTCACGTCGGCCAGATAGGACAGGATCTTGGTGCCACGGTCGGCCGAGGATCGCGATGTCAACAGCGCCGGCCGCTCCTCGATGAACGACGTCGTGACCCGGCCTTCCCGGAAGTCCGGATCGTCGAGCACGGCCTGCAGGAACGGGATGTTGGTCGCCACACCGCGGATACGGAACTCCGCGACCGCCCGTCGCGCCCGGCGTGCGGCCGTCGCGAAATCCCTTCCGCGACAAGTCAGTTTCACCAGCATTGAATCGAAATGGCCACTCACCTCGGCGCCCAGGACCGCGCCGCCGTCCAATCGCACCCCCGCACCGCCGGGACTGCGGTAGGCGGTGATGCGGCCGACGTCGGGCCGGAACCCGTTGGCCGGATCCTCGGTGGTGATACGACACTGCATCGCCGCGCCGCGGATGCTGATCTGATCCTGGGTCAGTCCCAGATCGGGCAACGACTCCCCCGCCGCGATCCGCAACTGCGAACCGACCAGATCGACGTCGGTGATCTCCTCGGTGACCGTGTGCTCGACCTGAATCCGCGGATTCATCTCGATGAACACATGCCGGCCCTGTTCGTCGAGCAGGAACTCGACGGTGCCGGCACAGGTGTAGCCGATGTGGGTGGCGAACGCGACCGCATCCGCGCAGATCTTCTCGCGCAACGCCGGATCGAGGTTCGGCGCCGGAGCCAGCTCCACCACCTTCTGGTGGCGGCGCTGCACACTGCAGTCCCGTTCGAACAGATGGATCACGTTGCCATGGGTGTCGGCCAGGATCTGCACCTCGATGTGGCGAGGATTGACCACCGCCTGCTCCAGGAACACCGTCGGATCCCCGAACGCCGCATCCGCCTCGCGCGAGGCCGCCGCAATCGCTTCGGCGAGGTCGTCGGGCTCCGCGACCCGACGCATCCCCCGGCCACCACCACCGGCCACCGCCTTGACGAACACGGGGAAGTGCATGTCCGCCGCAGCACGCAACAACTCGTCGACATCGGCCGACGGCTCCGACGACGCCAGCACCGGCAGGCCGGCGGCCTTGGCCGCGGCCACCGCGGTCGCCTTGTTGCCCGTCAGCTCCAACACATCGGCCGAGGGCCCGACGAAGGTGATCCCCGCCTCGGCACACGCCGCCGCGAGCCCCTGGTTCTCCGAGAGAAATCCATAACCCGGGTAGATGGCATCCGCGCCACACCGAACGGCCGCACCGACGATCTCGTCGACCGACAGGTAGGCCCGAACAGGATGGCCGGGGACCCCGATCTGGTAGGACTCGTCGGCCTTGAGACGGTGAACCGAATTCCGGTCCTCGTAGGGGAAGATCGCGACCGTTCTGGCCCCGAGTTCATAGGTTGCTCGGAAGGCGCGGATCGCGATCTCGCCGCGGTTGGCCACCAGGACTTTGTCGAACACTTGGCTCTCTCTCGTCAGTGCGCCGGAGCACGCCCGTTGATTGTTGCTGTCGAACGCACCCGCTGACCGCATCCATTACAAGCTGGGTGGCCCAAGAATACTGGGCCGACGTCGGCCCCGAAGCATCGGGAGACAGAAACAGCGGCCAATCCCACGCAGCGAGGCCTGCTCACAATAGTGGCGTTGACCTGTGCGTTCTCGGAAACATCACCGAACTATCGCTCGGTCTTCGCCCGATGAGCGGACGCGCAGGTACGCGTCCTCACGACACCCGCCTCGCACGCGACCTCATGCGCCGACCTCGGCCACGTCGGCCACCCTGTCACTGGGTGACATATCCGATTTCTCCGATTGGACCCGGATCGATAGCGTAACCATCGGAGGTGCGTGAAGCGTGAGTGCGATGAGCAGGCCGCTGGATGAGCAGACCGGCTCGCCTTCCGCCGTCCCGGAGGGGCATCCGCGGCTCGCCGTGACCGTCCTGTGTGCGGCCGGGATCGTCGTCGCCCTGATGCAGACGATCATCGTGCCGTTGATCCCCCAGCTGCCGCTCCTGCTGGACGCCGCCCCATCCGACACCTCGTGGGCACTGACCATCACGCTGCTCGTCGGCGCCGTGATCACGCCGATCGGCGGCCGGCTCGGCGACATGTACGGGAAACGCCTCATGCTCCTGGTGAGCATGGGCTGCGTGGCAGCCGGTTCGGTCGTGTGCGCGCTGTCTGCCTCCTTGGTTCCCTTTCTCCTCGGCCGCGCGCTGCAGGGCCTGGGTTTCGGCACCATCGCCCTGGGCATCAGCGTCATGCGCGACATCGTGCCGGCACGGCATCTCGGATCGTCGGTAGGCACCATGAGCGCCTCGCTCGGCATCGGGGGCGCCCTGGGCCTGCCGTTCGCCGCGGCCATCGCGCAGCACGTCAGCTGGCACGCCCTGTTCTGGGCGTGCGCCGCTGCCGCTGTCGCCGGCGGTGTGGGCATCGCGTTGACCGTTCCGCAATCCCGCTCACGCACCGGCGGACGCTTCGATCTCTTCGGTGCCCTCGGCCTCGCCACGATCCTCAGCTGTCTCCTCCTCCCGCTGTCGAAGGGTTCGGTATGGGGATGGGCCGATCCGCTCACCCTCGGGCTCTTCGCCGCGTTCGTCCTGGTGGCCATCGGCTGGTGGTTCGTCGAACGCCGCCGAGCGAATCCGCTCATCGACCTGTCCCTCGCCATCGAACGACCTGTGCTGCTGACGAACATCGCATCGGTGGCGACGGGGTTCGCGTTCTATTCGATGCAGCTGATCCCCATCCAGCTGTTGATGGCGCCCTCCTCGAGCCCGAATGGCCTCGGGCTCGACATGCTCACGGCGAGTTTGGTGCTGGCGCCCAGCGGCCTGCTGATGTTCGTGTTCTCACACGTCAGCGCCCACCTCACGCGCGCGTTCGGCCCGCGGGTCTCGCTGGCCACCGGTGGAGCGGTCATCGGGGTCGGCTACGTCGTGTTCATCGTCGCCATCGCCGGTTCGTGGGCGCTGGCGTGGTGGGTCATGCTGATTGTCGCCTGCCTGATCGGAGCGGGTCTCGGGATCGCGTACTCGGCGATGCCCGCCCTGATCATGCGCGCCGTCCGCGTCGAGCAGACCGGCGAGGCGAACGGGGTCAACGCGCTCATGCGCGTGGTCGGAACCTCGACCTCGGCAGCCGTGGTCGGCATGATCCTGACGTGGTCGATGGTCACCGTGGCCGGTCCGGACGGCGGCGCCGTCACGGTGCCCGCGGAGGGCGGCTATCTCTGGGCGTCGGCGATCTCGCTCGGCGCCTGCGGGCTGGCCACCGCACTGGCGCTGGCCATCCCGCCCAGCCGCCCGCTGTTCGTCGAGGAGGTCTGACCATGGGGCTCACTCGACATGCGCCTGTGACACAAGCGTCGTAGCGTGTCGCGAGTGTCCCCCAGCAGCGACTCGGCTCGCTCTCCTCGTTCTGAGCGCCGCATGACCCTGATCGAGAACACGCATGTCATCACCGTCGACGGTACACGTCGCGAACTCCCGCAGGCGTCGGTGCTGATCGACGGCGAGCGCATCGTCTCGGTCGGCGAACCTCCACCCTCGCTGCCCGACAACACCGTCCGGATCGACGGGCGCGGGCACGTTCTCACGCCGGGGCTGGTCAACACGCATCACCACCTCTATCAGTGGATCACCCGCGGTCTCGCCGCTGACCACACCTTGTTCCAGTGGCTCACCACCCTGTACCCGATCTGGGCCGGAATCGATGAGAACGCGGTGCGCACGGCGGCCCTCGGCGGCCTCACCTCGCTGGCTCTGTCCGGCTGCACCACCACCACCGACCATCACTATGTGTTCCCAGCCGAGGGCGGAGACCTGCTCGGCGCCGAGATCGACGCGGCGCAGACCATCGGGCTCCGATTCCATCCCACCCGGGGATCGATGGACCTATCGGAGAAGGACGGCGGACTGCCGCCGGACTCGGTGGTGCAGGGCCTCGACGACATCCTGGCGGCCAGCGCCGATGCGGTGTCCCGGTGGCATGACCCGTCGGCCGATTCCATGCTGCGTATCGCGCTCGCGCCGTGCTCACCATTTTCGGTGACCACGGACCTGCTGCGCGAATCTGCGGTACTGGCCCGCGAACTCGGAGTCCGGATGCACACCCATCTCGCCGAGTCGCTCGACGAGAACACCTACTGCGACGAGCACTTCGGTTGCACTCCACTGCAATACATGGAGTCGGTGGGCTGGGTGGGCGACGATGTGTGGTTCGCGCACGGCGTCGAGTTCGACGACGACGAGATCGCCCGGCTCGCTGCCACCGCGACCGGCGTCGCGCACTGCCCCACCTCCAATGCCCGTCTCGGCAACCGCATCTGCCGCACCCGCGACCTCGTCGATGCCGGCGTCCCGGTCGGCCTCGGCGTCGACGGGGCGGCGTCCAACGAATCCTGTCGACTGCTAGAGGAAGCGCATCAGGCGGTTCTCATGGCACGGGCCCGGGGCGGCCCGACGGCACTCACCACCCGGACGGCGATCGAGCTGGCGACCATCGGTGGTGCGCGGGTGCTCGGCCGGGCCGCCGATACCGGGTCGATCGAGGTCGGCAAGCTCGCCGATCTGGTCCTGTGGGATCTGTCATCGGTGGCGCACAGCGGGATCGACGACCCGGTGGCCGCGCTGGTGCTCGGCGCCATCCCGCCGATCGTCGGGACCTGGGTGAACGGACGACGGATCGTCGGCGACGGCACCATGCTCACCGTCGACACCGACGCGGTCGCCGCCGAGGTGGCCCGAGAGCATCGCCGTCTGATCGACAAGGCGTCCTGATGGACCTCAATACCATCGCCGGCTATCGCCTCGCCCACACCCGCGACGATCTGCACCTCGCCCCCGGCGAGCGACTGGTGGCCGGGGGCACGTGGTTCTTCTCCGAGCCCCAGATGGATGCCTCCGGCATCGTGGACCTGTCCGAGATGGAATGGCCTGCACTGGAATACCTCACCGACGGCGGACTCCGAATCGGAGCCACCTGCACGATCGCCGAACTCGCTGCGCTGCCCGCGCGTCCTGGATGGCGGGCGCAACCGCTGTTCGGTGCATGCGCGAACGCACTGCTGGCGTCGTTCAAGATCTGGAACGTGGCCACCGTCGGCGGCAACATCTGCCGCGCATACGCGGCGGCTGCGATGGTCTCGCTCACGGCCGGACTCGACGGGGTCGCCGAGATCTGGCGCCCGGACGGGACCGATCGACGAATCCCGGTGGCGGAGTTCGTCATCGGAAATGGCACCACCCTGCTCGCCGACGGCGAGGTACTCCGCGCCGTCGACATCCCCGGAAGCTCGATGCGTGCGGCCACCGCATTCCGCAAGATCGCCCTGGCCGAACTCGGACGGTCCGGCGCCGTGATCACCGGTCGTCTCGACGAGGACGACTCGGTGGTCGTCGGGATCACCGCGGCCACGGCTCGACCGGTCGTCCTGCGTTATCCGTCGCCGCCGTCGACGGCCCGACTGCGCCGGGACGTCTCGGCCGTCGACGGCTACTACACCGATCCACTCGGCGCGGCCGACTGGCGACGAGCGGTGTCTGCTGTTCTGGCAGAAGAGATCCGGATCGAACTCGTGGACGGGGTCACCCGATGAGATTCTCGGTGAACGGGGCCGGGCACGAGGCGGAGCCACGTCCGGGCCAGTGTCTGCGCACCCTGCTGCGGGACACCGCGCATTTCGAGGTGAAGAAAGGCTGCGATGCCGGTGACTGCGGAGCCTGCTCGGTACTGGTCGACGACACCCCTGTCCATTCCTGCATCTATCCGGCCCAGCGGGTGGAGAACCGTTCGGTCACCACGGCTTCCGGAGTCGGGACGCCCGACGATCTGCATCCGATGCAGCAGTCCTTCATCGACAACTTCGGCTTCCAGTGCGGATTCTGCACGGCGGGGATGATCGTCACAGCGTCCACACTGCACCCCGACGACCTCACCGACCTGCCCCGGAAGATGAAGGGCAACCTGTGCCGATGTACGGGCTATCGGGCCATCCGCGACGCCATCACCGAAGTCCTCGGCGACGGCAACCAAACCCCCGCCGACAGCAACCTGAATCTCGCCGACAGCAACACGATCCTCGCCCACAGCACCCCAGTGTCCGCGACCGGGAGCGTC
Source organism: Gordonia sp. DT101 (assembly GCF_049844895.1). NCBI lineage: Bacteria > Bacillati > Actinomycetota > Actinomycetes > Mycobacteriales > Gordoniaceae > Gordonia > Gordonia sp. DT101. The sequence goes on from NZ_JBNCLX010000003.1 coordinate 127,783, forward strand.
GGCCGGTCGGTCAACCCGCCGGCGGCCCGACGCGTGGTCACCGGTACCGAGCCCTACACCTTCGACGTCGCGGTTCCCGGGATGACCTACCTGCACGTGCTCGGATCGCCTCTCCCCCATGCGCGCATCGTGTCGATCGACACCTCGGCCGCCGAGCGGGTCGACGGTGTCACACTCATCCTCACCCACGAGAACGTCCCCGGCCGTCGGTTCTCCTCGGCGAGACACGAACACCGCGAGGACGACCCCGACGACACACTGATCCTCGATCCGGTGGTCCGGTTCGTGGGACAGCGGGTCGCCGCTGTCGTCGCCGACACCGCAGCCGCCGCAGAGCAGGCCTGCCGGTTGATCGATGTGACCTACGAGGAGTTGCCCGCCGTCTTCGATCCCGAGGAGGCCAGGCGACCGGGCGCGCCGCGCATCCATCCGGATCGCACCGCACTCGATCGCGTCAACCACGCGGACCGGAACACCATCGCCGACTTCCACCATGGTTTCGGGGGCGATGTGGATGCTGCCCTGGCCCGGTCGGCGGTGACCGTCTCCGGCAGCTGGTCTACGGCCCGGGTCTCCCACGCACAGCTGGAGACGCACGGCAGTATCGGCCTGCTCGACGACGACGGACGTCTGGTGATCCGAACCAGTAGCCAGGTCCCGTTCCTCGTACGCGCCGAACTGGCCCACCTCCTCGATCTCGACGTCGACCGGATCCGTGTCTTCACGGCCCGTGTCGGCGGGGGGTTCGGCGGCAAACAGGAACTGCTCACCGAAGATCTGGTCGCGCTCGCCGTGCTGCGCACCGGCCGACCCTGCGGCTACGAGATGAGCCGCACCGACGAGATGACCCGCACCACCTACCGTCACCCGTTCCGCGTGGCCGTCGACCTGGGGGCCGACACCGACGGCCGACTGACCGCGCTGAAGATCGACGTCCTCTCCGACACGGGCGCCTACGGAAACCATGCGGTCGGGGTCATGTTCCACGCGTGCGCCGAGTCGATCTCGGTCTACAACTGCCCGATCAAGCGGGTCGACGCGGAGGTCGTGTACACCAACAACCCGCCGTCGGGCGCCTTCCGTGGCTACGGGCTGGGGCAGGTGATCTTCGCGGTGGAGAGCGCGCTCGACGAACTCGCGGTGTCCCTCGATGTGGATCCCTTCGAGCTGCGCCGCCGCAACGCCGTCGCCGACGGCGATCCGCTCCTCATCACCCATCCCGAGCCCGAACCCGATCTGCTCTACGGCAGTTACGGTCTCGACCAGTGTCTCGACCTCGCCCAGTCGGCGTTGGTCCGCGGCAACGGCGTCGAGGCGCCGGCAGGACCGCAATGGCGTGTCGGTGAAGGGATGGCGTTGGCGGCCATCGCCACCATGGCCCCACGCGGTCACATCTCCCGGGTCCGGGTCGGCGTGGACGCCGACGGCGAGTATCACGTGGGGATCGGCACATCCGAGTTCGGCAACGGCACCACCACGGTGCACACCCAGATCGCGGCGACCGCACTGGACACGACGCCCGACCGGATCCGGCTGAGCCACGGTGACACCGACGCCGCCGATTACGACACGGGTGCGTTCGCCTCGGCCGGCATCACCGTCGCGGGAAAGGCACTCCATGCAGCATGTATCTCACTGCGCGAGAAGCTGATCGGGACAGCCGCCGAGGTCGCCGCCAGTGAACCGGATCGCGTGCTCCTGACCCCCGACGGGGCAATGATCGGCGAACGCCTGATCTCGTTCCGCGAGATGTTCGACGCCGTCGACGGCGAGTCACGCGTCGCCGACCGGATCGTCGCGACCGGTGTGGAGAACGGCGACCTCCGGTCGATCGCGTTCAACGTGCACGCCTTTCGGGTCGCGGTGAACACCGAGACCGGTGCCGTCGTGATCCTGCAGTCGGTGCAGTCCGCCGACGCGGGTACCGTCATGAATCCCCAGCAGTGCCTCGGTCAGGTGGAAGGTGGTGTCGCACAGGCGATCGGTTCGTCGCTCTATGAGGAGATCATGCTCGACGGCGCCGGGCGCGTCATCACCCCGGTCTTCCGCACCTATCGGGTGCCACAGATGGCCGACATCCCGACCACCGAGGTCTACTTCGCCGAGACCTCCGACGACCTCGGGCCGTTCGGCGCGAAGTCGATGAGCGAATCGCCCTACAACCCGGTGGCCCCGGCACTGGCGAACGCGATCCGGCGCGCGATCGGCGTCCGCCCGCACGAGTTACCGATGTCGCGTGATCGGGTCTGGCGCATGGTGCAGCAAGTCTGTTCCACCGACTGAATCACGGGAACCCATCCACCTGGTGCAACCGCTACTCCCACGACTAGTTTTCGGGTACCCGAAATTATTTGTTCGTACCGTTTGAACCTGGCGCCCGGCTGTGTCAGGCTTCGATCATGACGCTCGTGCGCTCGGCTTCCGATGCCTCGTCGGCATCGCGCCGACACCTGCGCAACGTCGCATTGCTCGGGCCTGCCTTCGTCGCCGCGATCGCGTACGTGGACCCGGGCAACGTGGCCGCCAATGTCACGGCCGGAGCTCGTTATGGCTTCCTGCTGGTCTGGGTCCTGGTGATGGCCAACCTCATGGCGATGATGATCCAGTATCAGTCCGCCAAGCTCGGCATCGCGACCGGGCGGAGCCTGCCCGCGCTGCTCGGCTCCCGCCTTTCCCGGCGCTATCGCCTCGCATTCTGGGTGCAGGCCGAGATCGTCGCAGCAGCCACCGACCTCGCCGAGGTGGTGGGCGGAGCGATCGCATTGCAGCTGCTTTTCGACCTGCCACTGGCGATCGGTGGGCTGATCGTCGGGACCGTGTCGATGCTCATGTTGCTGCTACAGAACCGCCGACGACAGCGGATCTTCGAATCAGTGATCGTCACGCTTCTCGCGATCATCGTCGTCGGGTTCCTGGTCGGCCTGATCATCGACCCGCCACCCGCGTCCGATGTACTCGGCGGCCTGCTCCCCCGCCTCGACGGTCCGGACACGGTGCTGCTCGCGGCAAGCATGCTCGGCGCCACGGTGATGCCCCACGCCATCTACCTGCATTCGTCGCTCGTGATCGACCGTTATGGGACGGATACGACGCCCGAACGGCGACGTCAGCTGATCCGGATAACCCGGTGGGACGTCATCGTGGCCTTGTCCATCGCGGGAGTGGTCAACATCGGCCTGCTGTTGCTGGCGGCCCAGAACCTGCGCGGCATCCCCGGAACCGACAGTATCGAGGGCGCCTACGCAGCAGTCAGCGACTCGATCAGTCCGACGGTGGCGACGGTCTTCGCCGTGGGCTTGCTGGCCTCAGGCCTGGCGTCGACGTCTGTCGGGTCCTATGCGGGCGCATCGATCATGGCCGGCCTGCTCCGCGTCCACATCCCGATCTTCTTACGCCGCGTCCTCGTCCTCGTCCCGGCACTGCTCGTTCTCGCCACCGGGGTCGACCCGACGTGGACGCTCGTCATCAGTCAGGTGGTTCTGAGCTTCGGTATCCCGTTCGCCGTGATCCCACTCGGCCGCCTCACCGCCGATCGCGAGATCATGGGCGAGTTCGCCGATTCGCGCGCGTTGCGCCTCGGAGCGGGTGTGACCGCGATCCTGATCGTCATTCTCAACGTCGCGCTGATCGTGCTCACCCTCATGGGCACATGATCGGGCGTTGCGCGCTCAACGACCCTGACGCAGCAACCCCTTGGCCACATGCGTCACCTGGATCTCGTTGCTTCCCGCATAGATCATCAGTGACTTCGCATCGCGGGCAAGCTGTTCCACCCGATATTCGGACATGTAGCCGTTGCCGCCGAACAGCTGGACGGCCTCCATGGCCACCTCGGTGGCCGCCCGCGATGAATACAGCTTCATCGCCGACGCCTCCGCCAGGCTCAGCGGCTTCCCGGCCTTGGCACGTTCGATGGCACTGAAAAGCATGTTCTGCACATTGATTCGGGCGATCTCCATCTCGGCGAGCTTGAGCTGGATGAGCTGGAACTGCCCGATGTCCTGTCCCCATAGCGTGCGCGACTTGGCGTACTCGATGGACAGCCTCTCGGCCTCGTTGATGATGCCCAGCGACAGGGCCGCGATGCCGACGCGCTCGGCGGTGAAACCGGCCTTGGCGCCTTCCGAACCACGGGTGTCGGCACCGGTGTCCTCGGTCTCGCCGAGCAGACGATCCTTGCCCACGCGGACGTCGTCGAAGAACAATTCGCCCGTCGGCGAGCTCATCATGCCCATCTTCTTGAACGACTTGCCCTGGGTCAGACCCGGCATGCCCTTGTCCAGGACGAACGAGAGAACCTTACGATCCCGGATCGGGGTGTCATTGCCTTCGTCGAGTTTGGCGAAGACGACGATCGTGTCGGCGTAGGGACCGTTGGTGATGAAAGTCTTCTGCCCTTTGAGGATGTAGTCGTCCCCGTCGCGCTTGACGCTTGTCTTCATGCCGCCGAGGGCATCCGAGCCGGAATCGGGCTCGGTGATCGCCCAGGCCCCGACTTTCTCCATGGTGACGAGTTCGGGGAGCCAGCGCTTCTTCTGCGCCAGCGTGCCCTTGCCCCGGATGGTCGAGACGGTGAGTCCCATGCTGACGCCCATGGACGCCACCAGACCCAGGCTGACGCCCGCGAGCTCCATGTTCAGGATGAGGAACATGGAATTGGCCATGCCGCCGCCACCGCCACCGGAGCCCTTCTCGCCGGCGGCCTCGGCGGCCAGTTCCTTCTCCAGCCCGTCTTTCGCCATCGCGTCCACCCCGAAGGCCGACAGCAACTTTCGAGTGATGTCATACGGCGGCAGCTGGCCGGTCTCGAGCTCGTCGATGTGCGGCTTGATCTCCTTGTCGATGAACGCTCGCAACGCATCTCGGACCATCAGGTCTTCTTCGGACCACTCGAACATCGCCGCACACTCCCCAAGATCAGAACATGTTTCAGTTACTTGCTGAACACTGTGTCAGGAGTCATTGCGGAAGTAAAGGGACACTCTGGCGATCCTGTTTCATCGATCGGGGCCGACCTCGTAGACCGTCGCGGGGCGGACCTCGACTGAGAAGTATTGGGTCGCATCGGCGGTCAGCAACGCCTGGGCCACCGGCATCGCGACCACGCACGCACCCGGCGTCGGATCGACGGCGGAGCGCCACCGGTGGATGCGTTCGACGAACTCGACGATCGCCTCGCCGCCGTGGGGTCGTGCGGACGGGTCGGTGAACCACGCCCGCAGGTCGTCGGGATCGATCTCCTCGGGTATCCGCCCCGACCAGTCACCGACATCCAACGTCGCCAGCCTGTCGTCGACGGAGTGGACGGCACCCAGCAGCTCACTCGACTCACGAGTCGCCCGTTCTGGACCGCCGATCACCACACCGACGTCTCGAGCCGAGGCGGCCAGCGATGCCATGTCGCGGCGACCCCGCTCGTCCAGGGACAGATCACCGCCGAACCGCACCGATCGGTTGGGACCGGTGCGGCCGGCGGTGACGATGAGCAATGTCCGCTGTCAGCCCTGCTCGGCGACGATTTTGTCGCCGGTTGTCGCATCCGCGGTCACCACGGGTCTGGCGAGACGTCCAAGGATCACCGCGAACACGACGGTCAGCACGGTCCACAGGATGACCTGGTTGGCGATCGTGTAGACCCGGAAATCGCTGATCACGTCGCCCGGGAAGCCAGGGAACGTGATCTGTCCCGAATCGTTGGCGACCGGGCCCGGGACCTCGTCGAACGCGGGCAGCAACGCGATGGTGATCGTCACCGCCACGAGATACCCGATGGTGGCGGCGACACCCGACAGCAGCCCGCCCAGTCTCGGTCGTAGCCACAAGGCGAGCACCACCGCGGCGATCGCGAACGCCAGCGACAGCAGGGTGATCGTCAGGAACGCGCCGCTGCGCGCGCCGATCGTGTCGGCCTCGCCGACGGCCGGTGGATTGGCCGGATAGGCGAAGAACGGCACCCCGAAGACGGCCACAAATCCGATCACGCCGAGTGCGCCCGCCACCATGCGAGGGTCGGTCGCCGGGTAGTGCCGGCCCAGGTAGGCCCACAAGATCGTGAACGCGACCGCGAAGAACGCGCCCATGCAGATTGCGAACACGACCGTGCCGACGCCGGCGCCGATGTTTTCCTGGATCGAACGGGTGAAGACCTCTCCGTGCTCGTGTGCACCGTGATCACCCGCGAGCATCTCTTCGGCGTGCGAGCGCCCTTCTTCGTAGTCGATCGCCTTGGCGACCTGCGGCTCGATGAACAGCCGGGCGAATACATACGCGACGATTCCGGCGATCAGGCCCGACAGCAGGCCTGCGCCGATGAACTTCTTTTCCATGTGCTGTTGTCTCCCTGTCCTGGCGACTCAGTGGCAGGGGAAGCCGAGGAAGTGACGCGAGTCGTGGACGAACTCGTGGATGTGCGTGTCGGTGCCGAAGACCGACCAGGCGCCCTGGTCGTAGCCGATGAAGTAATAGGCCAACGCCGCCACGAGGACGGTGAGGGTCAGCCAGAGGGCCGCACTGACGACAGACAGATCCGGCACCGCGAGTGCGCGAGCCTTACCCGCGACGGCCGACGAGGTCGAAGCCATGATGTTCCTTTCCCTGGGATTTCGCGTCCCATCGAGTTGTCGAACATGGTCACCAGAGCGGTATTCTGACTCTCCCGAAAGGCATCCTGACGACGACAAACGGGATCACAGCGGCGCGACCGCTCCGGAGTCCCACCGGATTCCCGCGCACTGGTGTGGGTTGACTGTATACCCGGGCCTGTCGGTGACGTGAGGGATGATGGCCATGTGCCCCGCAAGGCCTCTGTCCTCGATCGATTCACCGCCCCGACGGGGCGGTGGTTCACCGGCGCCTTCGACAAGCCGACCACGGCGCAGACCGGGGCCTGGAAATCCATCGCCGACGGCGACAACACCCTGGTCATCGCGCCGACCGGCTCGGGCAAGACACTGTCGGCGTTCCTGTGGGCACTCGACCGCCTGGCCGCGGAGCCCGACCGGAAGCACGCCACCCGGGTCGTGTACATCTCCCCCCTCAAGGCCCTCGCCGTCGACGTGGAACGCAATCTGCGGGCACCGCTCACCGGCATCACGCGGGCAGCCCAGGAACTGGGCCTGGCCGAACCGAACATCACCGTCGGCGTGCGCTCCGGTGACACGTCGCCGGCACAGCGGCGGTCGCTGGTCAAGACGCCGCCGGACATCCTGATCACCACGCCCGAATCGCTCTACCTGATGTTGACGTCGGCCGCCCGCGAGACCCTCACCGACGTCGACACCGTTATCGTCGACGAGGTGCATGCCGTCGCGGCCACCAAACGCGGCACGCACCTGGCGCTGACCCTCGAACGACTCGACGAACTGCTCGACCGACCCGCGCAACGCATCGGACTGTCCGCGACGGTCCGCCCGCCGGAGGTGGTCGCCCGCTTCCTCGGTGGCGCAGCGCCGTGCCGGGTGGTCAGACCACCGGCCACCAAGACCTTCGACCTCCGCGTCGACGTCCCCGTCGAGGACATGGCCAACATCCCGCCGCCCGAGTCGACTGCCGGCGACGACCTCGACGACGCGTTCTCGCCGACCGCCGGTTCGTTGTGGCCGTATGTCGAATCGTCGATCGTCGACCTGATCGAGAAGAACCGGGCCACGATCGTGTTCGCCAACTCGCGGCGGCTCGCCGAGCGGCTGACCGCGCGGCTCAACGAGATCCATGCCGAACGAACCACGGGTACGGCCGCACCGGTCACCCACAATCCGACCGTCGCCGGCGGGGCACCGGCCTTCGTCATGGCCAGCGGCGCGAGCTCCGGCGCCGAACCCGTCCTGGCCCGTGCCCACCACGGTTCGGTCAGCAAGGAACAGCGCGCACAGATCGAGGACGATCTGAAGTCGGGCCGCCTCGCCTGTGTGGTGGCGACGAGTTCGCTGGAGCTCGGCATCGACATGGGCGCAGTCGACCTCGTCATCCAGGTGGAGGCCCCACCGTCGGTCGCGAACGGTCTGCAGCGGATCGGACGGGCCGGTCACCAGGTCGGCGAGATCTCGCAGGGCGTGCTGTTCCCGAAGCACCGCACCGACCTCATCCACTGCACGGTGACCGTCGAGCGGATGCTCGACGGCGCGATCGAGGAACTCCGGGTCCCACAGAACCCGCTCGACATCCTCGCCCAGCAGACGATCGCGGCGGTCGCGATCGACGACCTCGACGTCGACCACTGGTTCGACGTCGTACGGCGTGCAGGGCCGTATCGCGAACTGGGCCGGCAGGTGTTCGACGCCACACTCGACCTGATCTCCGGACGATTTCCCTCCGACGAGTTCGCCGAGTTGCGTCCACGGGCCATCTGGGACCGCGACGCCGGGACTCTCTCGGGCCGCCGGGGCGCGCAACGGCTCGCCGTCACCTCGGGCGGCTCAATCCCCGACCGTGGCCTGTTCGGCGTCTTCATGGTCGGCGAGAAGTCCACCAGGGTCGGTGAACTCGACGAGGAGATGGTCTACGAGTCACGGGTGGGCGACGTGTTCGCCCTCGGTGCGACGAGCTGGCGCATCGAGGACATCACGCACGACCGGGTCCTGGTCTCCCCCGCCTACGGGCAGCCCGGTCGCCTCCCCTTCTGGATCGGCGACACCGTCGGCCGCCCGGCCGAACTCGGCGCCGCCATCGGCAAGTTCACCGGAGCCGTCGCCGATCCCGACACCCTCGCCGAGCATGCCGCACGCCTCGGCCTCACCGACTTCGCCCGCGACAACCTGGCCGCCCTGATCGGCGAACAGAAAGAGGCCACCGGTCACCTCCCCACCGACCGCACGCTCGTCGTCGAACGCTTCCGCGACGAGCTCGGCGACTGGCGTCTCATCCTGCACTCCCCCTACGGATTACGCGTCCACGCCCCGTGGGCGAGCGCGATTTCCGCACGCCTGCAGAACACTCTCGGCATCGAGGGTGCGACCACCGCATCCGACGACGGCATCATCGTGCGCCTGCCCGACACCGACGACGACCCGCCCGGGACCGGTGTCTTCGTCGTCGATCCGGACGACATCGAACAGCTCGTCACCGATGCCCTTGCCGACTCGTCGATGTTCGCCTCCCGATTCCGCGAATGTGCGGCGCGGGCGCTGCTACTCCCCCGGCGAGACCCGGGACGTCGCGCCCCGCTGTGGCAGCAACGTCAGCGCAGCGCCCAATTGCTCTCCGTCGCATCGAAGTTCCCCGACTTCCCGATCGTGCTGGAAGCGGTGCGCGAATGCCTGCAGGACGTCTACGATCTACCCGCCCTCGTCGATCTGCTCACCCGAATCCGGCAACGCCGCATCCGGATCGTCGAGACCGAGACCGCCAGTCCGTCGCCCTTCGCCGCGTCCATGTTGTTCGGCTACGTGGGTGCGTTCATGTACGCCGACGACGCCCCGCTCGCCGAGCGACGCGCCGCCGCCCTCTCACTGGACACCAGCCTGCTGGCGCAACTTCTCGGGCGGGTCGATCTCCGTGAACTCCTCGACCCCGCGGTCATCGCGGAGGTCACCGCACGCCTGCAGCGTCTGTCCCCCGACCGGCAGGCCCGCGACGCCGAAGACATCATCGACCTGCTGCGCTGGCTGGGCCCGCTGAGCACCGAGGACGTCACTGATCGCTACCGCGGCGCGGAGCCGGCACTCGACCATCTCACCGCCCTGCATCGGACCGGGCAGATCATCTCCGTCAATCACGGCGGACGGCCACGGTGGGCGGCGATCGACGACACCGCACGGCTTCGCGACGCCCTCGGGGTACCCGCACCGATGGGCATCCCGGCCGCCTACCTCGAGCCCGTGCCCGACCCGGTCGGCGACCTGGTCGGTAGATACGCACGCACGCACGGACCGTTCACCGTCGCCGAGGCCGCGCAGACCTTGGGGATGGCCGTGGGAGTGGTCCGGGACACGCTGATCCGGCTCGCCGCCGACCGGCGGGTCGTCGAGGGCGACTTCCTCCCCGACGCCGAACCGTCGGGGGGACAGCGGGCCACGCAGTGGTGTCACGCCGACGTACTCGGCCAGATCCGGCGTGGCTCCCTGGCAGCGAGCCGAGCCGAGGTGGCCCCGGTCGAGACCGACGTGCTGGCACGGTTCCTGGCCTCGTGGCAGCACGTCACCGCCGACGATCAGCTCGACGGTGTCGACGGCGTGGCGACGGTTGTCGACCAGTTGGCCGGATATCCACTTCCGGCGTCCGCCTGGGAATCCCTGATCCTGCCGGCGCGTATCCGGGGGTACCAGCCCGCCATGCTCGACGAACTGCTGAGCTCGGGTGAGGTGATCTGGTCCGGACACGGCCGCATCGGCAATTCGGACGGATGGGTCGCCCTGCACCCCGCCGACGTCGCGCCACTGACGTTGCCGCCGCCCGACGAGATCGACACCACCGCACTGATGGACCGGGTCGTGCAGGTTCTCGAGCCCGGCGGTGCCCTCCGGTTCACTCAGGTGGCCGACGCCGTGAGCACCGAAACCGACTCACCTGTACCGGCTTCCGAGGTCGAGACCGTGCTGTGGGACCTCGTCTGGTCGGGCCGGATCAGCAACGATTCGTTCGCGCCGGTCCGTGCGATGACCCAATCGAGGCGCAGCGGGTCGGCATCGAGATCGGCACCCGCACACCGCTCACGCGGTCGCGCACCCCGGCTACGGGCGCAACGCCTGTCGACGCGCTATCTCGCGGAGCATCCGACCGGACGGGCGGTCGCCCCGACGGCGAGTGGCCGGTGGTTCGCGCTCGAACGGCAGGAGCCCGACCCCACCGTGGCCACTCAGGTCGTCTGCGAACAGCTCCTCGCCCGTTACGGAGTCATCACCCGCGGCAGTGTCGTGAGTGAGAGTGTCACCGGCGGATTCGCCCGCATCTACAAGGCTCTCACCGTGTTCGAGGACAACGGTCAGGTTCGGCGGGGCTACTACGTCGACGGACTCGGTGGGGCGCAGTTCGCATCTCCGGCCACGGTCGACGACCTGCGACGGCACGCACTCATCGACCGCGGCCACGAGAATTTCGCCGTCGTACTGGCATCGAACGACCCGGCGAACCCGTTCGGTGCCGCGCTGGAATGGCCGCCGTCGACGTCCGAGGACGTCGGTCACCGGCCGGGGCGCAAGCCCGGCGCCCTGGTGGTGCTGGTCGACGGCGCGCTCGTCGTGTTTGTCGAGCGCGGCGGCAAGACCGTCCTGACGTTCAGCGAATCGACGTCCGCGCTGGAGTCGGCCGCGGGCGCCCTGGCCGCCCTCGTACGATCAGGGCGCTTGTCCCGCTTGATGATCGACCAGGTCGACTCGCAGCCGGCGTTACGGTCCGATTTCGCGCGCATCCTGGTGGCCGCAGGTTTCGCGACGACGCCACGCGGTCTCCGGATGCGCTACGGGCAGCATGCCTGAGGGTGACACCGTCTTCGCGACCGCCGCTCGGCTTCGAACAGCCCTGGCGGGCAGGCAGTTGTCGTACACGCAGTTCCGTGTTCCTCGGCTGGCCACGACCGATCTGTCCGGCCGCCTCGTCGTCGCGGTGCGGTCGAGGGGAAAACATCTGCTGATCGATGTCGCGGGCCCGGACGATACCCGACCGGATGTCGGTGCGTTGAGCATCCATTCGCACCTGAAGATGGAAGGCGCCTGGCACGTGCACCCGGTCGGCCGCAGATGGCGGCGACCGGGGTTCCAGGCGCGGGTCGTACTCCGCACCGACGAGGCCGAGGCCGTGGGATTCGATCTCGGCATCCTCGAGCTGTCCGCCGATCCGGAATCGGCGCTCGGCCACCTGGGACCCGACCTGCTCGCCGACGACTGGGATCGAGATGAAGCCATCCGCCGCATCAGGGGATGTCCTGACGATCCGATCGGCACGGCCCTCCTGGACCAACATCTCCTGGCCGGCATCGGCAACGTCTACCGCAGCGAGATCTGCTTTCTGCGCGGGACGCTGCCCGCGCGGGCGGTGCAAGATGTGGATGTGCCGGCGGCAGTCGATTTGAGCAGACGCCTGTTGTGGGCCAACCGATCACGCACTGCCCGGACCACCACCGGACAGACCGCGGCGAATGCACGACTCTGGGTCTACGGCCGACAAGGGCAACTGTGCCGCCGATGCAGAACGCCGATCGAGCGAGGTCAACTCGGCTCGATCGGCGATGATCGCGTGATCTACTTCTGCCCAGGCTGTCAGACCTGACGAGATCGCGACGGTGGTCCCGTGACGTGCGGTACCCGCCCCCGATTCAGACCGGATACCGTTCCGGCTCGGGACCGAACAGAAAGCGCCGCCCGCTGATCTCGTCGACCGAGATCTCGACGTAGTTGTACTTGATCGTGGGAGTCCACGGTTGCAAGGGCATTTCGTCGGCAGCGGCGATGTCATGAGTCGAAACCAACACGCGTGCAGCACCTTTTGCGACGATGCTCCAACCCCTCAGTGCGGTGTGGTCGTCGGCTTCGAAGGCGACGTTCTCGTTGACCGCGATCTCGGAGAGCTTGGTGCCCTCACCTGTGCGGAAGACGATCCGTCCCTCACCGGCGTGGAAATTGACCGGGAAGATGTCCGGCTGACCGTTGACACTCAACGCGATTCGTCCGAGTGCGACGGTTGCGAGAAGTTCCCAGGCCTCGTCGTCGGTGAGTACCTGCACGACGTTGTCGACCATGATCCGTCCTTCTGTCATAACCCATTCTTCCTGCGGAGGAGGTGGGCCGACAGTGCCAAAGGTCCCGACTTTCGACGATCACACATCACCGATTCAGTCTGGTACCGGTACCGGCTCCAGGATTTCCGGTCGCGCTTCCGGGGCGGCAGCCCGCAGGGCATCGGCGGAATCGTCGTCAGGCTGGCGCTGTGATGCGACCTCGGCCTCCACCCGGGCGATGTAGGTGGCGACCTCGAAGGCCGTCTCCTCCGCCGACCATCCGAGGATCGGTGCGAGCAGGTCGGCGACCTCCTGCGCGCAATCGACTCCGCGGTGCGGATATTCGATCGCGATCCGCGTGCGCCGCGCCAGCACGTCCTCCAGATGCAGTGCCGCCTCGTCGATCGCCGCATAGACGACCTCCACGCGCAGGTATTGCGGTGCCGCGGCGAGCGGCTGCAGCAAAGACGGCTCGGCGTCGGCGTAGTAGAGGACGTCGTCGATCAACGACCCATAGCGGTTGAGGAGACGCCGAATCCGATAGGGATGCAACCCGAATCGACGACCGAGATGCTCGCATTGATTGATGAGCGCGAAGTAGCCGTCGGCGCCGAGAAGCGGAACCCGCTCGGTGATGGACGGCGCGACCCGCGTGGGGATGAAGTCGGTACACGCGTCCACGGCATCGGCGGCCATCACCCGGTACGTGGTGTACTTCCCGCCCGCGATCGACACCAGCCCGGGCGCGACCGTCGCCACGGCATGTTCGCGCGAGAGCTTGGAAGTCTCGTCGTCCTCACCGGCGAGCAACGGCCGCAGCCCGGCGTACACGCCCTCGATGTCACCGTGGGTGAGCTTGGTGACCAATACCTCGTTGACGCGCTCGAGGATGTAGTCGATGTCGGCACGGGTGGCGGCCGGATGAGCGAGATCGAGATTCCAGTCGGTGTCGGTGGTTCCGATGATCCAGTGCGTCTCCCACGGGATCACGAACAGCACCGAATTGGCGGTACGGAGGATGATCGCGGTCTCACTCACGATGCGATCCCGGGGAACCACGATGTGCACACCCTTGGAGGCACGAACCTTGAAGTGGCCCCGCTGTTTCGAGAGCGCCTGGACCTCGTCGGTCCATACGCCGGCGGCGTTGATCACGCAATGGGCGCGCACCTCCCCGATCTCGCCGCTCTCCGAATCACGTACCCGAACGCCGAGGACCCGATCCGCCTCCCGCAGGAATCCGACCACCTGGGTGGACGTCCGGATCACGGCGCCGTAGTTCGCCGCGGTACGCGCGACCGTGAGGCTGTGCCGGGCGTCGTCGACCACGGTGTCGTAGTAGCGGATCCCACCGATCAACGAATTTCTCTTCAGCGCCGGTGCCACGCGCAGCGCCCCGGACCGAGTGACATGACTTTGTCCGGGAACAGATTTCGATCCACCCATCTGGTCATACAGGAACAGCCCGGCGCCCACGTAGGGTCGCTCCCACACCCGGCGGGTCAGTGGGTAGAGGAACGGCAACGGTTTGACCAGATGTGGCGCGAGGATACGCAGTGAGAGTTCCCGTTCCCGAAGTGCTTCACGCACAAGGCCGAACTCGAGTTGCTCGAGATACCGGAGGCCGCCGTGGAACATCTTCGACGACCGGCTCGATGTACCCGAGGCGATGTCGCGAGCCTCGACCAGGGCAACTCGCAGACCACGGGTGGCGGCGTCGAGCGCAGTTCCCACACCGACGACCCCGCCCCCGATGACGACGAGGTCGAACTGCTCACTGACCAGCCGGCGCCACGCCTCGGCTCGGTAGAGCGGACCCATATCCGCTGGTCGGTCTGGGTTGAACTCGGTGTTCATGCTTGCCGAGCCTAATTGATCTCCTCCGATGCCACCGCGTGCGACACTGTCCGTCGTGGGTAGTGCAAGCACATACGTCGCCGCCATCGACCAGGGCACCACGTCCACACGGGCGATGATCTTCGACCGGCACGGCCGCGTGGTCAGTTCCGAGCAGATCGAACACGAGCAGGTGTTCCCGCAGGCAGGCTGGGTGGAGCACGACGCATCGGAGATCTGGCGCAACACCCGTCGCGTGGCCGCCGCCGCACTGGCGTCCGCCGATCTGAAACATGGCGACATCGCCGCCTGCGGACTCACCAACCAACGTGAGACAACTCTCATCTGGGACCGCGAGACCGGCGACCCGATCCACCACGCCATCGTCTGGCAGGACACCCGCACCAACGAACTCTGCGGCACGCTCGCCGGCGACGTCGGGGTGGATCGCTACCGGGAACGCACGGGCCTGCCGCTGTCGACGTATTTCGCCGGACCCAAGATCCGGTGGCTACTCGACCACGTCGACGGTGCTCGCCGACGTGCCGAGGCAGGCGAACTGTGTTTCGGCACAATGGATTCGTGGATCACCTGGAACATGACCGGTGGACGCGACGGCGGGTTGCACATCACCGACGTCACCAACGCGTCGCGGACGATGCTGATGGACCTACGCACCCTGGCCTGGGATGAGGACATCTGCGCCGAGATGGGCGTGCCGATGTCCTTGCTTCCCGAGATCCGCAGCTCATCCGAGGTCTACGGGCCGCTGCGCGAGCACGGCTCACTCCCCGGCGTACCGTTGGCCGGCATCCTGGGCGATCAACAGGCCGCCACCTTCGGGCAGGCGTGCCTGAATCCGGGTGAGGCCAAGAACACCTACGGCACCGGCAATTTCCTCCTCCTCAACACCGGGACCGAGCCGGTGTTCAGTGACCACGGCCTGCTCACCACGGTCTGCTACCGGATCGGCGAACAGGACGCACGCTATGCACTCGAGGGGTCGATCGCCGTCACGGGATCGCTGGTGCAGTGGTTGCGCGACAACCTCGGTCTCTTCGATCACGCCCGCGAGATCGAATCGTTGGCCGCGTCGGTGGAGGACAACGGTGGCGCCTACTTCGTCCCGGCGTTCTCCGGACTGTTCGCGCCGCGCTGGCGACCCGATGCCCGCGGGGTCATCGTCGGCCTGACGCGCTTCGTCAACAAAGGGCACCTCGCGCGAGCCGCCCTGGAGGCCAGCGCCTTTCAGACCCGTGAGGTGATCGAGGCGATGCAGGCCGACTCCGGCGTCGAGCTGTCCACACTCAAGGTGGACGGCGGAATGGTCGTCAACGATCTGCTCATGCAGTTCCAGGCCGACATCCTCGACGTCCCGGTGGTGCGACCGGTGGTCAACGAGACCACGGCACTCGGCGCCGCCTACGCGGCAGGTCTCGCCGTCGGCTACTGGGAATCCGAGGACGAGATCCGCGCGAACTGGGCCGAGGACAAGCGCTGGGAACCCCGGATGGCGGCCGACGAACGCAACCGTCTCTACGAGGGCTGGAACCGCGCGGTCGGCCACAGCTTCGATCTCGCCTGACTGCTTGGGCGGAGTTCACGCCGGCGTGTCGATGAGTTCGTCGGCGACCCAGTGCGCCACCCGATCCGGGTAGGGCGACGGCAACATCAGGACGACGTGCGAGAACCCGGCGTCGAGCGCCTCGGCGATCTCGCGACGGGTGCCGTCGGGGCGGTCGTAGGAGACCGGCAGAGCGATCGATCGGGTGATAGTCGCCGGATCGCGCCCGATCTCGGCGCACAATCGATCGACCACCGCGTTGCGCCGGATGGCATCGTCGAAGTCACCGCCCGGGATGTTCCAGATGTCGGCATGTTCGGCGACCACCCGCAGCGTCGGCGTGGACCGTCCTCCGATGACGATCGGCGGGTGCGGGGACTGCATCGGTTTGGGGTTGCCGAATGCGCCGGTCACCTGCACGTTCTCACCGTCGAAATCGAACGGCGCGGTCTCGCTCCACAGTCGGCGGATCACCGTGCACGCCTCGGCCAGGTCCGCGACGGCCTGCGCCGCATCGCGATAGGGCAGACCATGCGCGTCGTACTCCCGCCGGGCGAGCGGATGACTCGGCCGCGATCCGGCGCCGATGCCGAAATCGAGGCGGCCACCGGAGACGATGTCGACGGTCGTCGCGATCTTGGCGAGCACTGCCGGCGGCCGAAACCTGTTGCTGGTCACCAGGAGTCCGAGGCGCAGGCGCTCGGTCTGCGCGGCCAGCGCGGAGAGCAGCGTCCACCCCTCGAAAATCGGCCCGTCGGGATCACCACCGATCGGCATCAGGTGGTCGAACAGCCACGCGTGCTCGATGGCGTGGACCTCGTCGGCCTCTCGCCATACGCGCAGGACGTCCTCATAGCTGACCTGCATGGGTGCGGTCATGATCCCGAAACTCGGGTGTGCGGCGGGAGTCATCGTGGCGCCTCCTCGAAGGGGTGCGGATAGTCGGATGCGGGTCGGCGTATCGGAACGTCGTTGTTCGGCCGGGCTCTCTGGCAAGATGTGCATGTAAGCGGAACCCTGCTCCGATTACGATACGGAGCGTTGTTCCGTTTTTCAAGACCTCGATCGGAACGGATGTGGCCGAGTGCCGAAGGGCAGCGACCGACCAGCGGGTACACGACCGCGGACATCACCGCGCAAACGTGCGGATGCGCGGCGCAACGAGCAGGCCCTGCTCGACGCGGCCGCGGCAGTCTTCGTCGTCTCCGGTGTGGAGGCACCGGTACGTGACATCGCCGATCGCGCCGGTGTCGGGATGGGCACGATCTATCGCCACTTCCCCACCCGCGCCGACCTCGTCATCGCCGTCTATCAGCACCAGGTCGAGGCGTGCGCCGAGGCCGGGCCGGAACTCATGGCCACCGCCACCACTGCGTACCTCGCACTCGCCGAGTGGGTCGAGCTCTTCGTCGACTTCCTGACCACCAAGCACGGCCTCGCTGCCGCGCTGCGCTCCGACACCGCGCGTTTCCAGACGCTGCACGCGTACTTCCTGGATCGGCTGGTGCCCGTTTGCGGCGCGCTGCTCGACGGGGCCGCGGCCGCCGGGGAGATCCGCTCCGATGTCACCGCGCTCGAATTCCTGCGTGGCATCGGCAATCTGTGCATCGGCGGGGACGAGGACTACGACGCGCGGCGCATGGTCGCGCTCCTGGTCGCCGGGCTCCGCACTCCCCGCTGATCCTCGTCGGGGCCTGCGGAAGCTAGTCCAGGTCGTCGTGGCGGACGAGCTGGCGCGCCGCCTCGGTCACCGAGCCGGTCAACGACGGGTACACCGAGAACGTCTGCGCGAGGTCGGAGACCATCAGCTTGTTCTGCACCGCGAGCGCGATCGGGAGGATCAGCTCCGATGCGTTGGGCGCCACCACCACGCCGCCGATCACCACTCCGGTGGCCGGGCGGCAGAAGATCTTCACGAAACCCCGACGGAGGCCGCTCATCTTGGCCCGCGGGTTGGTCGCGAGCGGGAGCATCACGGTCCGTGCCGGATACTCACCGGCGTCGATGGCCGTCTGCGACACGCCGACGGTGGCGATCTCCGGACGCGTGAAGATCGCGGACGCAACGGTTTTCAGCTTGATGGGACTGACGCCCTCACCGAGTGAGTGGTACATGGCGATCCGCCCCTGCATCGCCGCCACCGAAGCGAGCGGCAGCAGGCCGGTGCAGTCCCCCGCCGCATACACGCCCGGAACCGATGTCCGCGACACCCGATCGACGGTGATATAAGCGTTCCGGTCGATCTCCACACCTGCCCGGTCGAGCCCGAGATCGTTCGTGTTGGGTACCGATCCCACCGTCATCAACACATGCGAGCCGGTCACGGTGCGTCCGTCGGTCAGGTGCGCGGTCACCGAATCCCCGTGCCGCTCAACCTTGTCCGCACGAGCGTGCTTGATCAGTTCGACACCGCGCTCGGCCAGCGCGTCCTCCAGCACCAGGGCGGCGTCCTCGTCCTCGCCCGGCAGCACCCGGTCACGACTGGACACGAGCGTCACCCTGACGCCCAATTCGGTGTAGGCGTGCACGAACTCGGCGCCGGTCACACCCGAACCGATCACCACCAGGTGCTCGGGCAGCTCTTCCAGGTCATAGAGCTGACGCCAGTTGAGGATGCGTTCGCCGTCGGGCCGGGCGTCGGGCAGGACACGAGGTGAGGCGCCGGTCGCGATCAGGACCACGTCGCCCTCGTACCGCTGCGTCGATCCGTCGGCAAGAGTGGCGATCACGCCGTGTGTGGACACGCCGATCTGCCGTTGGTCGAGTTGCGCGCGGCCGGACACCAGGTTGACACCCTCGCTGATCAATCGGGACCTGATGTCGGCGGACTGGGCGAACGCCAGATCCCGGACGCGCTGATGGATCTGTGTCACGGTCACCAGAGCGTCATCGGTCCGGATGTTGATGCCCAGATCGACGGCACGGCGCACCTCGGTCCGGATGCCGGTGGAGGCGATGAAGGTCTTCGACGGCACACAATCCCAGAGGACACATGCGCCGCCGATGCCGTCGGAGTCGATCACGGTGATGTCGGCGCCGTAGACGGCCGCGGCGAGCGCGGCCTCGTAACCCGCGGGTCCGCCGCCGATGATCACGATCTTGGTCACTGTGAGTCCTCTCCTCATCCTCGGCCGACGGTGGTGATTCGGCCCACACATCTCGTTCCGGCGCCCGGTTCGTCGTCTACCAACCTAGTCCCCGCCCCACCTCGCGGCGCGCGATCGGGGCCGGTCGGCTTTCGCGGCGCGCGCCGACCATCTAGGCTTTCGCCCGTGCCGATTTACGCCGCCTACGGGTCCAACATGCATCCCGAGCAGATGGCCGAGCGTGCACCGCACTCGCCGATGTCGGGAACCGGGTGGCTGCACGGCTGGCGGTTGACCTTCGGCGGCGAGGACATCGGCTGGGAGGGTTCGCTCGCGACCGTCACCGAGGACCGGGACGATTCCGGCGCCAAGGTCTTCGTGGTCCTCTACGACGTGACCTCCGAGGACGAGGACAA
The DNA here is from genome assembly GCF_049844895.1 of Gordonia sp. DT101. Classification (NCBI taxonomy): domain Bacteria; kingdom Bacillati; phylum Actinomycetota; class Actinomycetes; order Mycobacteriales; family Gordoniaceae; genus Gordonia; species Gordonia sp. DT101. The sequence goes on from NZ_JBNCLX010000003.1 coordinate 147,334, forward strand.
CCTCGACCGCTGGGAGGGTTCCGAACTCGGTATCCACGTCAAGATCCGCGCACGCATCCACACGGCCGACGGCCCGGTGCTCGCCTGGCTCTACGTGCTCGACGCCTATGAGGGCGGCCTGCCGTCGGCGCGTTACCTCGGCGTGATGGCCGAGGCTGCGGAGATCGCCGGCGCACCCGCCGAGTACGTACAGGATCTTCGATTGCGCGAATCACGAAACGTCGGGCCCGGGCCGGGACCCGACGAGCCCTAGCAGCGGGATCGACCGGTCAGGCGACGCCCAGCGCGATGCCGGCGAGGGTCCGCACCCCGATCTCCAGGGCGCGCTCATCGAGGTCGAACCCCGGCTGATGAAGGTCGCCGTGGGGACCGATCCCGTCCCATACGCCGAGGCGGCCCATCGCGCCCGGCACGTGTTCGAGGTACCACGAGAAGTCTTCACCGCCCGGCGACTGCGGAGTGTCCGCGACCGCGTTGGGCCCGATTGCGGCAACGGCTGTCCGCATCATCTCGACCGCGACCTCGTCGTTCACCACCGGTGGCACCCCGCGGAAGTACGACAGGTCATAGCGCACACCGAGCGGCGCGAGCAGTTCACCGATCACACTGCGGACCAGGGGCTCGAGTTCCGCCCAGGTCGTGTGATCGCCGGTACGTACGGTGCCACGCAGGCGGCCCTCCTGCGGGATCGCATTCGGAGCGTTGCCGGCATGTGCGGCGCCCCACACCATCACGGTTCCGGACCGCGGATCGATACGGCGGGACAGGATGCCCGGCAGACCGGTGATCACCGTGCCCATCGCGTACACCAGATCACCGGTGAGATGCGGACGCGAGGTGTGACCGCCCGCGGAATGCAGCTGTAGATCGATGTGGTCGGCCGCCGACGTCAGTGCGCCCGACCGCAGTCCGACCGACCCCACCGGGAGTTTCGGATCACAGTGCAACGCGAAAATCCGGCTGACACCGTTCATCACGCCCGCGGCGACGGCATCGAGCGCCCCACCGGGCATGACCTCCTCGGCCGGCTGGAAGATCAGACGGACACCCACCGGCAGCGCATCCACGGAGGCCAGCAATTTGGCCACCCCCATGAGGATTGCGGTGTGCGCGTCGTGGCCGCACGCGTGCGAGACCCCCTCGACCGTGGAACTGAACGCGAGTCCCGTGTGTTCGGTGATCGGCAGGGCATCCATGTCCGCGCGCAAAGCGACCCGCGGCTGGTCGGCACGTCCGAGGTCGCACACCACGCCCGTTCCCAACGGCAACCGACGCGGCTGCAGACCTGCCGCGGTCAGCTCGGCCATCACGAGCTCGGTGGTGTTGATCTCCTGCCGCGAGAGCTCGGGCTGCGCATGGATGTGCCGGCGCCACGCCACCACATCCTCACCGTGCGCCGCCCACCACGCACCGATCAGGTCACGCGGCGCCACCGGTTGGGCCTCGGTCTCACTCACGGCCATGCCCGCCCCTCACAACAGCGTCGACGGTGTCGGGGTCTCGAGGTCGGCGATCAGCGGCTGCCGCAGCCCGCGCTTGATCAATCCGAGATTGGGACCCGCCAGCGGTGCCCGTTCGACGCCCAGCTCCCCGGCCCTCCCGACCAGCCTGTCGACCTCGACCGACTCCTCGACGATGCCGGCAGCCACGGCGTCGTCGGCGCCATATCGCTTGGAGGTCAACATCGCCTCCGTCGCAGCGGCATCGGTCACGCGGGTGCGGATCAGCGAACTCATGCCGCGGGTGAACGGCATCCCGAGCGCCGCCTCGGGCAGCGACCAGAATCCCCGCTCCGTGCGCATCACCCGGACGTCGGCGCACAGGGCCAGCATGGCTCCGGCGCCGAAGGCGTGCCCGTTCACGGCGGCGACCGTCGGAACGGGCAGGGTGAGGAGCTTGACGTACAGCTCGTGGACACGATCGAGGTAGCGCGGCAATCCGCTCGCGTTGGCCGCGACGTAGTCGGTGTCGAGTCCGTTGCTGAAGAACTTGCCGGTGGCGGTGATCACCAGTGGTTTCGTCGGCTCCGCGGCGACCTGGTCGAGGAGATCACCGACCGAGGCGAGCCAGTCGAGCCGGAACCGATTGTCCGGATTCGACTCGTCGAGCTCGACGCCCTCGGAGCCGAGGTAGAGCTCGGTGACATCGCCTGCAGAACTGAGAAACGGCATGTAGCGACCTTATCGCCGCGCATTATGGTTGGGCCATGGACCCCACTGCCGATGCCGACGCCGCAGCCGTCGCGGCCGCCGCGACGATCGCCACCGAGACCGACTGCGCCGCCCACGACGTCGCCGTCGTCCTCGGATCAGGCTGGGCGCCGGCGGCAAAGGCATTCGGTGCACCGGTCGCCAGCGTCCCGATGGCCGCACTGCCCGGTTTCACCCCACCGAAGGCCGCAGGTCATGGCGGAATCGTGCACTCGGTGCAGGTCGCCGATCGCCGGGTCCTGATCCTGCTTGGTCGGATTCACGCCTATGAGGGACATCACCTCGCCCGCGTCGTCCACCCGGTCCGGACCGCGGCCGCGACGGGTGCCCACACCATCGTGCTGACCAATGCGGCCGGCGGCCTCCGCGACGACATGGCGGTCGGCCAGCCCGTCCTCATCGCCGATCACCTCAACCTCACCGGGCGATCCCCATTGGTCGGGGCGCAGTTCGTCGACCTCGTCGACGCGTACTCCCCGGAGCTGCGCGAGATCGCCCGCCGCACCGACCCGTCGCTCGCCGAGGGCGTGTACGCCGGGCTGCCCGGCCCGCACTACGAAACGCCGGCCGAGATCCGCATGCTGCGTACACTCGGCGCCGATCTGGTGGGGATGTCGACGGTCCACGAGACCATCGCGGCCCGCGCCGCGGGCCTGAAGGTCCTCGGGATGTCGCTGGTCACCAACCTCGCCGCCGGGATGACCGGCGAACCGCTCAGTCACACGGAGGTTCTCGAGGTCGGGCAGGCCTCGGCAACCCGCATGGGTGAACTCCTCGCCTCGATCATCGCCGAATTGTGACGCGACGATGCCGACCATCGATCCGCACGACTGGATCGCCTCCGACCCCGATCCCCTGACCCGGGCCGAGTTGTCCGCGCTCGGCCCCGATCAACTCGACGAACGTTTTGCCGACACACTTCGTTTCGGCACCGCCGGACTCCGGGGTCCGGTGCGTGCCGGGCCTGCCGGCATGAACGTGGCGGTGGTCACCCGTGCCACCCACGCCCTGGGATGCTCCCTTCTCGACGACGGGCAGGCGGGGACCACGGTCGTGGTGGGCCGGGATGCTCGTCACGGCTCGCCCGCGTTCGCCGCCGCAACGGCCGAAGTCCTTGCCGCGCAGGGATTCGATGTCGTCACCCTGCCCGGACCGACCCCCACGCCGCTGGTCGCATTCGCGTGCCGTGATCTCGATGCCACTGCGGCGGTGGTCGTCACGGCGTCTCACAACCCGCCGACCGACAACGGCTACAAGGTCTATCTCGCCGGCGGAGCACAACTCGTACCCCCGGCCGACCGCCGAATCGAACAACTGATCGCGACCGCGCCGGACGCGAACAAGATAGGCAGACAACGGGTATCACCCGATCACCGCGCCGGAGCGAACACCGCTCGATACCTCGACAGACTCGTGGCGCGCTTCGGACAGGCGCACCGTTCACCGGTACGGATCGCGCTCACCGCGATGCACGGCGTCGGCGGCGCCGTCGCGCTCGCCGCATTGCGGCGCGCCGGATTTCCCGATGTACACGTCGTCGCTGAGCAGTTCGCCCCGGATCCCGACTTTCCCACCGTACGGTTCCCCAACCCCGAGGAGCCCGGTTCGTCCGATCGGGTACTCGCCCTGGCCGAACGCATCGACGCCGACCTCGCGATCGCCCTCGATCCCGATGCCGACCGCTGCGCGGTCGGCGCCCGGGTCCACGGCAACTGGCGCATGCTGACCGGCGACGAGACGGGTGCCCTGCTGGGCGCGCATCTGCTCGCCACCACCGATCTCGCGGCACCCGTCGTGGCCAGCACCATCGTGTCCGGTTCCATGCTGCAGACCGTCACGTCGGCCGCCGGCGCCCGCCACGTACGCACGCTCACCGGGTTCAAATGGCTTGTCCGGGCCGGAGAACCACTCCTCTATGCCTACGAGGAGGCCATCGGACACTGCGTGGACCCCGACGCGGTCCGCGACAAGGACGGGATCGCCACCGCCGTGGTGGCCGCCCTGCTCACCGACCAGCGGCTCGCGATGAAGTCGGATCTGTCCGCCGCCGCCGATGAACTCGCTCTCGCGCACGGCGTCCACGTCACCACCCAACGATCGATCCGCGTCACCGACGTCGACCGCATCGCCGACCTGATGTCGACGCTGCGCCGATCGCCGCCCCGCGCGCCGGCCGGGATTGCGGTCGACGTCGAGGACTACGCCACCCGCGACGACGGACTGCGCACCGACGCAGTGCAACTGACCGGGCGCACCGCCGACGGCATCTCCCTGCGGGTGATCGCCCGGCCGTCGGGTACCGAGCCGAAGCTCAAGTACTACCTCGAGGTCGTGGCGCCCCCCGGTCGACCAGACGTCGCGCAGACGTCCAGCCACCTGCACGAAATCGCCGCCCGGGTGGCGGCGCAGCTACCCGGAGGAGAGCCGTGAGCCGTCCGACGCCGCAGCCGCACGACCGCTCCCCCTGGTCGTCGCCGATCGTGATCGTCGCGATCGCGGCCGGAGTTCTGATCGTCGTCGCAGGCGCGCTCGCCGCTCTGCTCCTGTTCGACGACGGCACCCCGGAATCGCCCACGTCGGCGTCGTCGGCACCGCCTGCTGCGCCGTCGATCGTCACCAGCACCGTCACCGACATCGACACCTCCACGGCAACCATCACCACCGAACGTCCCCGCCCCACCGTTCCCGGCACCGACTGGCAGGGATTCCCGGACGGACCGCGCTGCAACGGAGCCGACGACCCGGCCGTGATGATCGGTGAGACGACACGCTCCCGAATCGTCATCTGCCAGGTCGGCACGCAGGCGGGGCGGTTGTATTACAAGGGTTCCGCCGACGGCCAGAGCGTCGAGGTGGACTATCCGCAGCGGTCCGGCGACACCTTCGCGGTCACCAACAACGGTGTGACATATATCATCTCACCCGAGTCGCTGGTCATCAGCCAGGGCGGGGAGACGGTGGCCGACGAGCCGATGCTTGCCCACTGGCTACGGTGATGGTCGTGCACACGGCTACCGAACCAGTCCTCGACGCCTCCGACATCGACGTCCTCCGCAGCGGCCGTTCGCTGCTCCATGACGTGAACCTGCGGGTGGGCCCCGGGGAACACTGGGCACTGCTCGGCCCCAACGGCGCGGGCAAGTCCACGTTGATGGCGATCCTCGGCGCCCGCGGCCACCCGACGAGAGGCTCGGTGGATGTGCTGGGCAAACGCCTCGGACGCGTGGACATGCGCGAATTGCGTACACATATCGGCCATGTCGATCCGCGCTGGCGGATCGACATCCCGCTCACCGCCCACGAAGTGGTGCTGACCGGACTGACCAACACGCCGGAACTCGACCGCCGACACGAGTACACCGACGACGAACACCGCCATGCCGACGACCTGCTCGAACTCCTCGGCATGACCCTGCGTCGCGACTCGCTGTGGCCGGTGATGAGTCAGGGCGAGCGCGGCCGGACATTGATCGCACGCGCCCTCATGCCGCGGCCCGCGTTGCTGCTCCTCGACGAACCGGCGACCGGACTCGACCTCGCCGCTCGGGAGAAGTTGCTCACCGGCATCGACCAATTACGTTCGGAGGTGCCGAATCTGGCGAGCGTACTGGTGACGCACCACCTCGAGGACCTGCCCGCGAGCACGAGTCACGCGATGTTGCTGCGCGACGGCGAGGTGGTCGCGTCCGGTGCGGTCGACGATGCGCTCACGTCGACGACGATCAGCGTCTGCTTTGACCACGATGTGGTGGTCCGCCGCGAGCGGGGCCGCTGGGGGGCCGTGGCCGCCTGACGCAGGGCCCCAACGGTCAGCGCGGACCGAACTGGCGGTCCCCCGCGTCGCCGAGACCCGGCACGATGTACGACACGTCGTCGAGCCCGTCGTCGACGGCGGCGACCACGAGCCGCACGGGGTGCCCAGAGCTCTCCAACGCGGCCACCCCCTCCGGTGCCGCGACGACACAGACAGCGGTGATGTCGGTGGCATGGCGGGCCACCAGCAGATCGATGGTGTGCAGCATGGAACCACCGGTGGCCAGCATCGGATCCAACACGAACACGGGCAGTCCGGCGAGATCGTCCGGCAGCGACTCCAGGTACGGCACAGGTTGTGCGGTGGTCTCGTCGCGCGCGACCCCGACGAACCCGACGTGCGATTCCGGCACCATGGCGTGGGCCTGCTCGACCATCCCGAGCCCCGCCCGCAGCACCGGCACGAGAAGTGGTGGCGTGGCCAACCGCGTACCCGTGAACGCGATCAACGGTGTCTCGATCGGCACCGCCTCGGTCGGCGCCCCCGCGAGCGCCTCGTAGATCAGCATCTGCGTCAGATCCGACAGCGCGGCACGGAACCGGGCATTGTCCGTGGTCTTGTCCCGCATGGTTGTCAGCCGTGCTGCCGCCAGCGGGTGATCGACGATCTGTACCTGCATGGCTCACACCCTAAGTGGAACCGGACCGGCCGGCGTGACGTCAGATCAAACATGACCGAGGTAACCGTCCAACCCGACTCGCTGACCGCGTATGCGCGCCGGCAACAGTCCGCCGCCGCTGAGATCCGATCGCACACGGCCCGCCAACGCGGTGAGGTGGGCGAGCTCACCATGACCTTCGGCGTCATCGGTGCCGAGTTCCTCGCCGCGACCGCATACGTCCTGGATTCCCGCGCGCGCAGCCTCGACGGGGTCGCCGCGCGACATCAGGGCCAGGGCGAGCGCAGCCGGGCGGCCACGGCCCGCTACGTCGACACCGACGATCGCAATGCGGCGACCGTGACGGCGGCGATGACACCGCCGGCCACCCGACCCGACCGGGAGCTGCGACTCTGATGCTCACCATCGACATCCTCATCGCGCCACTGCGGATCATGATCACCGCGCTCGGCACCGGGATTCTGCCGCCCGACAATCCCGCCCAGCGACTCCGGACCGCCACCCCGCTACTCGAGCAGGTCCGGCAGGCATCGACCGCCTCGACCGAGCAGGCGTCGCGATCGTGGCAGGGCGCGGGCGCAGACAGCGCTGTCGTCGCCGCCGACCGAACCCACCGCACGATGGCGGACGTCGCCACCGACAGCACCGAGATCGCGGCGCTGATCGACGACGCCGGACTCAAGGTCAAGGTCGCAGCCGATCAGCTCAACGCCCTGATCGATTCCTTCCAGCGCGCCGCGTCGGCGCTCGGGCCGACCCTGTTCAGCCCGCAGGGGCTGGCGATGATCCTGCCGGTCGCCCTCGATCACGTGGGCCGTGGCATGCAGATCGTGGCACGCGCACAGTCCGAACTGGCGCAGGACACCAACCGGATGATGACTCTCGCGCGCCATACCGCACCGGCGGAGGTCGGCGATCCGTCCACCACGCACACCGCGGGCGGTGTCCCGCTCAGGCTGCCCGACGGTTCGACCGCATACGCACCCGACGAACGCGCCGCGAAGGCCGTCCGCGCGGCCCTGAGCCAACGCGGCGTCCCCTACGTCTGGGGCGGCACGACACCGGACGGTTTCGACTGCAGCGGGCTGACCCAGTGGTCATACCGTCAGGCCGGGCTCGACCTCCCCCGCCTCGCCCAGGATCAGGACACCGCCGGGGTACCGGTCAGCCAGTCGCAACTGCAGCCCGGCGATCTCGCAGTCTGGGACGGACACGTGGCGATGTATGTGGGCAACGATCAACTCGTGGAGGCCGGCGATCCGGTTCAGGTGTCGCCGTTGCGCACCACCAATGCCGGTCAGGGCTTCCAAGGCTTCTTCCGTCCGCGATGACGATGCACGCGCAACGACCGGCGTTCACCGACCGGTCGCGGGGGCGCCACCCGAGTTCACAGGTCGGATCGCTACGCTGTGTCCTCATGGCCGGAGACATCGTCCCCATCGAGCTCGGACTCACCGACGGAAACACCTTCACCCTCTGGGCACCCCGGTGGCGAGAGGGTGACGACGAGTGGGAGGCCTTCCTCGGACTCGACGAGGATCTATACGGCTTCCCGGGCGTCGCGGAGCTGGCCGCGTTCATCCGCGCCGGCGACGACAACGATCTCGCCGATCATCCGGCGTGGTCAACGGTCGTCGGATTGCAGGCCGACGAACTGGTTCCCGACGACAAGCACAGCTACGACCTGGTCGGGGTGCCGGAACTCGCGGCCGAGGATCCCAGTCCAGAGGTCATCGCAGAACTCGAGGACGCACTCGAGATCGTCCGGATTCTCGGCGAGGTCTGCGAACTGACCGTCATCACCAAGTTCTTCAACGGCAATCCGATCCTGGGAGCCGTCACCACCGGGACCCGTAACTTCGTCGGACGCGAGGGCGTCGACCTGTGGGTGCGGATCGGTCGTCTCATCGCGAAGCACTGGGACGACGTCATCGATGCGATCGACGATGTGATCAGCACCCCGGATGTGGACGCAGCAGCCGTCTCGACCGCCGAGGCCGAACTCGAGGCCGCCGCGTCGGCCGAAGACGAGGACGAGCCCGATGACGACGATCTCGAGCTGGTCGACGGCGACACCGACGATTCGGCCGACGAAGCGGACGACGAAGCGGACGACAACGTCGATGATGAGGACGACGAAGACGACGAGATCGACGACGACGACTTCTGGGCCAACGTCGGCATCGATCCCATCCGGATCGTGACCGGCGACGGCGAATACCTCTCCCTTCGTTGCTATCTCGGTGACGACCCGGTATTCCTCGGTGCCGACGGCAAGATCTTCGTGTTCACCTCCGCGCGAGCGCTGAGCCGATACCTCGCCGACGCGCGCGACCACGACCTCACCGAATTGTCGACGTTCGACGAGGTACGAACCTCCGCCACCGACGGTTCACTCGAATTCGACGTCATCGACGACAACGTGTACGTGTTGCCGGGTCTGGTGGACGACATCGCCGACGGTCCGCGCCGGATCGACCGCAATCAGCTCGACCTCGCGGTCGAACTCCTCACCGATGCAGCTGACTACGCAGACGACGACTCGGTCAACGAAGCCCTCGGCTCGACCACGCCGCTGGGCTGGTTTGTCGATTACGCGGTCAACCCCGACCCCAAGCGCATGGCGCCGAGTCCGCCCTTCGACAACGAGTCCGAGGCCTGGCGCGCGCTGGTACACGACTTCGAAGACCGCCTCGTCAAGAAGTCCTGACCCCCCGACCGCAGGCGCCCCTCTCCACCGCCGATCGAATACGCACCAACCGCAGCGAGGCACCATATCGAGATCACCGCGACCGACTCCCTGATCCCTGATCCCTGATCCCTGATCCCTGATCCCTGAGGAGCGTCCGGAGCCTGCGGAGGACGCGTCACGAAGGGTCACCCCAACCGACCGATCAACCAACCAACCGACCGACGTCAGCCCATCAGCACCGCGTACCCGGGTTTGATGACCTCGTCGATGAGCGCGAGCCGCTCGTCGAAATGAATGAACGCCGACTTCATCGCGTTGACCGTGAACCGCTCGAAATCAGCCCAGCCGTAGCCGAACTGCTGGGCCAGTCGGTAGAACTCCTTGCTCATGGTGGTGTCGCTCATGAGTCGATTGTCGGTATTGACCGTCACCCGGAACCGCAGCCGTGCGAGAACGTTGAACGGATGGTCCGCGATGGAGGCGACCGCACCCGTCTGGACGTTGGAACTCGGGCACAGCTCCAGCGGGATGCGCTTGTCCCGCACCATGTTCGCGATTTGACCCAGCTCCGCTCCGTCGAACGACTCGGCGGCCAGGTCCGCTCCCGGCGGCAGCGTGATGTCGTCGATGACCCGGACCCCGTGCCCGAGGCGGTCGGTGCCGCAGAAGGCGATCGCCTCATGGATCGACGGCAACCCGAACGCCTCACCGGCATGAATGGTGAAGTGTGCGTTGTTTGCCCGCATGAACTCGAACGCGTCGAGATGGCGGGTCGGTGGATTCCCCGCCTCGGCACCCGCGATGTCGAAGCCCACCACGCCGTCGTCCCGATATCGCACCGCCAGTTCGGCGATCTCTTGCGAACGGGCGGCATGACGCATGGCGGTCACCAGACAGCGCACCACGATCGGATGCCCCTGCGCCTCGGCTTCGGCCTCCCCCTCGCGGAAACCCGCCAGTACCGCCTCGACCACCTCGTCGAGCGTCATCCCGCGCGCGAGATGTTGCTCGGGTGCGTATCGCACCTCGGCGTAGACCACCCCGTCGGCAGCCAGATCCCGGACGCATTCGAGCGCCACACGTCTCAGCGCAGACGGGGTCTGCATCACCGCGACGGTATGCGCGAACGTTTCGAGATAGCGCTCGAGTGAACCGCTGTCCGCCGCATCGCGAAACCATCGGGCCAGTGACCGCGCATCGTCGGCCGGGAGATCCGGATAGTCCACCTCGCGTGCGAGTTCGAGGACCGTCGCCGGTCGCAGGCCACCGTCGAGGTGATCGTGGAGCACCACCTTGGGGGCCAGGGAGATATTGGGGAGATCCAGCGGCCGCCCCGGCGGCGTGGTCGGGTCGACAGGCGTCATGAATCGACGGTAACGCGGTCGACGACCAGCGGCCTGCGTTGTGCCGCAGAATCTCCGATTCCGACCGCGGTCGTCAGCGCGGCCCGCGCCGCGCCGAGGCGCTCCGGGGTCCGGGTGTGCAACGTGAACAACCGATCACCTGCCGTCACCCGATCGCCCGGCTTGGCATGCAACGTGATTCCCGCCTCGGCCTGCACCGCCTCGCCCGGAACGGCACGTCCCGCGCCGAGCCGCCACGCCCCGACCCCGACCGCCATCGCATCGAGCCGCGTGACGATGCCCGACTCGGTGGCCCGCACCGTCTCGGTATGCCGGGCCCGGGGCAGCGGCGCATCGGGGTCACCGCCCTGCGCGGCGATCATCGCGCGCCAGGTGTCCATCGCGGTCCCGTCCGCCAGATGTTTCGCAGGATCGGCGTCGGTGAGGCCCGCTGCGTCGAGCATCTCGCGTGCCAGCGCAAGCGTGAGCTCGACGACGTCATCGGGGCCCCCGCCGGCGAGCACCTCCACCGACTCGGCCACCTCCAGCGCATTGCCTGCAGTGCGGCCGAGAGGGGTGTTCATGTCCGTCAACAGGGCGGTGGTCGCCACGCCCGCCGCATGCCCGAGCCACACCATCGTCTCGGCGAGTTCCCGGCTCTGTGCTTCCGACTTGAGAAACGCCCCGCTACCGAACTTCACGTCGAGGACCAGGGCCCCCGTGCCCTCGGCGATCTTCTTGCTCATGATCGAGCTGGCCACCAGTGGTATGGATTCCACGGTCCCGGTCACATCTCGCAGCGCATAGAGTCGCCGATCCGCCGGCGCGAGGCCGCCTCCGGCGGCGCACACCACCGCACCGACCCGTTCGAGCTGCTCGCCCATGTCGGCAGCAGAAATGTCGGCGCGCCAGCCGGAGATCGACTCGAGCTTGTCCAGAGTTCCACCCGTGTGACCCAGCCCGCGACCGGACAGCTGGGGAACGGCCACCCCGAACGAGGCCACCAGCGGGGCCAGCGGCAGGGTGATCTTGTCCCCGACACCGCCCGTCGAATGCTTGTCGACGGTCACCATCGCACGGCCACCACGCCGTAGGCCGGAAAAATCCATCCGCCGCCCGGAATCGATCATCGCCTGCGTCCACCGCGAGATCTCGCGACGATTCATCCCGCGGAGGAAGATCGCCATCAACAGAGCGGACATCTGCTCGTCGACCACACGCCCACCCGCTCCGCTCCCGGCGCCACCCACATCCGGCCCGCCCGCTCCGCTCCCGGCGCCGTGCGTGTACCGGTCGATCACCCAGTCGATCTGAGCGTCGGTCAGCTCTCCGCCATCACGTTTCGTGGTGATCACCGAGATCGCGTCGATGATCTCCGCCTCCGCTTCACCTCTTCGATTCGCCACGGTCGACTCCTGATCGCTCATCTGCCCGCCGCCAGATCATCGGGGCCGAACGCGTCCGGCAGCAGATCGGCCAGAGTCGTCGACCCGCGAGAATGGTCCACCGCAAGCTCGGGGCCACCGTGCTCCAGCAGCACTTGCCGACACCGCCCACAGGGCATGAGTCTCCCGCCCCGGGGGTCGCAGACCGACACCGCGATCAGCCGCCCCCCGCCGGTGGCGACCAGATGCGCGCAGAGTGCGACCTCGGCGCAGATGCCGAGCCCGTATGAGACATTTTCCACATTGCAGCCCAAGACCAGACGTCCATCGTCGGTGAGGCCCGACGCGCCGACCGGAAACCCGGAGTAGGGAGCATAGGCTCGATCGACCATCACTGATGCTTTGTCCCGCAACAGATTCCAGTCATTTTCGGAAACCAAACCGAACTCCTCACTATCGGCACGGACGATCAGGATGTGACATCACCTACCAGCGCGAAGCTTGGTAAGGCAAACCTAAGTCGAGATCAGTTGTCGCCCAAATCGGTTCGGGCAATTTATGCGCGGGGTCAGCATAGGTTTAAAGTCTCATGCATGGGTCCACGGCCGAGCCTCATAATGCCGACTCGGCACATCCATCGACGCTGTTGGAGGCCAATTTCCCGATGAGCACCCCGACCGAGGTAGCACCGGACCCGGTGCGCAAACGCTCCCTGTATCGCGGCGACCCAGGAATGTGGTCGTGGGTGCTGCACCGGATCACCGGTGTCACCATCTTCTTCTTCTTGTTCGTCCATGTACTGGACACCGCGGTCATCCGGATCGATCCGAACAAGTACTCCGAGGTCATCGAGACCTACAAGACGCCGATCATCGGCCTGATGGAGATCGCGCTCGTCGCCTGCGTGCTGTACCACGCGTTCAACGGCATCCGCATCATCCTGATCGACTTCTGGTCGAAGGGCCCCAAGTTCCAGCGTCAGATGCTGTGGGCGATTGTGACCATCTTCGTCATCGTGTTCGGTGCGGCAGCCATCCGCCTGCTGCAGATCCTGATCACCCACTCGTTCTAGGAGGCACCTGATGACTGCATCGCAAGCCACTCCGGGTGCCGCCAAGACCCTGGGCACCGAATACGACCGGCCCGCGAGTCTGGACAACCCGCGGTCGCCGCGCATGCGCAAGGGCGGCAACTTCGAGAAGTACGCGTGGCTGTTCATGCGCTTCTCGGGTCTGGCCCTGATCATCCTGACCATCGGTCACATGTTCATCATGCTCGCCTGGGACGACGGCGTGCACCGCATCGACGCTTCATTCGTCGCGGCGCGGTGGCGTGAGCCGTTCTGGCAGGTCTGGGACCTCACCATGCTCTGGCTCGCTCAGCTACACGGCGGCAACGGCGTCCGGACGGTGATCGCGGACTACTCGCGCAAGGACTCCACCCGATTCTGGCTGAACGTGCTACTCGGCATCTCGATGATCCTGGTGCTCGTGCTCGGCACGTACGCCCTGCTGACCTTCGACGTGAACAGCGTCGGCTAGAGGAGATTGACGAACTTATGCAGGAACATCGCTACGACGTGCTCATCGTGGGGGCCGGCGGCGCCGGGATGCGCGCCGCCATCGAGTCCGCGCCCCGCGCCCGAACCGCCGTTCTGACCAAGCTCTACCCCACCCGCAGCCACACCGGCGCCGCCCAGGGCGGTATGTGCGCCGCACTGGCGAACGTGGAAGAGGACAACTGGGAGTGGCACACCTTCGACACCGTCAAGGGCGGCGACTACCTCGCCGACCAGGACGCGGTCGAGATCATGGCCAAGGAGGCCATCGACGCGGTCCTCGACCTCGAGAAGATGGGGCTCCCCTTCAACCGGACCCCCGAGGGCAAGATCGATCAGCGCCGATTCGGCGGCCACACCCGCGACCACGGCAAGTCCCCGGTCCGCCGCGCGTGCTATGCCGCCGACCGCACCGGCCACATGATCCTGCAGACCCTGTACCAGAACTGCGTCAAGCACAACGTCGAGTTCTTCAACGAGTTCTACGCCCTCGACATCTGCCTCGGCGAGAACGAGAACGGCGAATCGGTGGCGACCGGCGTCGTCGCCTATGAGCTGTCGACCGGCGAGATCCACGTGTTCCACGCCAAGTCGATCGTGTTCGCGACCGGCGGTTCGGGACGCATGTACAAGACGACGTCCAACGCCCACACTCTCACCGGCGACGGCATGGGCATCGTCTTCCGCAAGGGACTTCCCCTGGAGGACATGGAGTTCCACCAGTTCCATCCGACCGGCCTGGCCGGCCTCGGCATCCTCATCTCCGAAGCAGTCCGTGGTGAGGGCGGCATCCTGCGCAACGCCGACGGCGAGCGCTTCATGGAGCGGTACGCGCCGACCATCAAGGACCTCGCCCCACGAGACATCGTGGCGCGCTCGATGGTGCTCGAGGTTCTCGAAGGACGTGGCGCCGGACCGAACAAGGACTACGTCTACATCGACGTGACCCACCTCGGTGAGGACGTGCTCAACGAGAAGCTCCCCGACATCACCGAGTTCGCGCGCACCTACCTCGGCGTCGACCCGGTCACCGAGTACGTCCCGGTGTACCCGACCTGCCACTACGTGATGGGCGGTATCCCGACCAACATCGAGGGCCAGGTCCTGCGCAACAACGACGAGGTCGTGCACGGCCTGTACGCGGCGGGTGAATGCGCGTGCGTCTCGGTGCACGGCGCCAACCGCCTGGGTACCAACTCACTGCTGGACATCAACGTCTTCGGGCGTCGCGCCGGCATCGCCGCCGCCGAATACGCGACGTCCGCCGACTTCGTCGAACTGCCGGAGAGCCCGACACAGATGGTCGACAACTGGCTGGAGCTGATGCTGTCGGACCACGGCCACGAGCGCGTCGCGGACATCCGCACCGAGCTACAGGTGACGATGGACAACAACGCCTCGGTGTTCCGCACCGAAGAGACCCTGAAGCAGGCACTCACCGACGTCCATGCACTCAAGGAGCGCTACTCACACGTCCGCGTCCACGACAAGGGCAAGCGCTTCAACAGTGATCTCCTCGAAGCGATCGAGCTGGGCTTCCTGCTGGAGATGGCGGAGGTGACGGTGGTCGGCGCGCTGAACCGCAAGGAGTCGCGCGGCGGTCACGCCCGTGAGGATTACCCCGACCGGGACGACGTCAACTACATGCGCCACACGATGGCCTACAAGAAGGGCACCGACCTTCTCTCGGACATCGAGTTGGACTACAAGCCCGTGGTGCAGACCCGCTACGAGCCGATGGAGCGTAAGTACTGATGACAGCAATCATGGAAAACCCCACGCCCTCGTCCGACGAGCCACCACTGCCCCCGGTTCCCGACGAGGCCACGATGGTGACGTTGAAGATCTTCCGGTTCAACCCGGAGAACCCCGACGCACAGGGCTTCGAGAGTTTCCGGGTGCCGGCCCTGCCCACCGACCGGCTGCTCAACCTCCTGCTCTACGTGAAGGGCTACCTCGACGGCACCCTCACGTTCCGACGCAGCTGCGCGCACGGCGTCTGTGGGTCCGACGCGATGCGCATCAACGGGGTCAACCGCCTCGCCTGCAAGCTGCTGATGAAGGACATGCTGCCGAAAGACGGCTCCAAAGAGGTCACCATCACCATCGAGCCCATCAAGGGCCTTCCGGTGGAGAAGGATCTCGTGGTCGACATGGAACCGTTCTTCGACGCGTACCGCGCGATCAAGCCGTTCCTGATCACCTCGGGCAACGAGCCGACGCGTGAGCGCATCCAGAGCCAGCACGACCGTGCCCGCTTCGACGACACCACCAAATGCATCCTGTGCGCATGCTGCACCACGAGTTGCCCGGTGTTCTGGAACGAGGGCAGCTACTTCGGGCCCGCCGCGATCGTCAACGCGCACCGGTTCATCTTCGACAGCCGTGACGAAGCCGCCATCGAACGTCTCGACATCCTCAACGATGTCGACGGCGTGTGGCGCTGCCGGACCACGTTCAACTGCACCGACGCGTGCCCGCGTGGCATCCAGGTGACCCAGGCGATCCAAGAGGTCAAGCGCGCCCTGATGTTCTCGCGCTGAGCGTCCGAACCCGCCGATCCCGCAGATATTCTTCTCTGCAGCCCCGAAACCGCCCCTCCCACAGCCCGGGAGGGGCGGTTTCGTCGGTGTGGACGCGATGGTGGAACCGCGCGATGCCGACATGCGTCCAATCACCATGACTCGCACCCACCTCGTCATCGCCGGCCTCATCCTGGCCATCGGCATCGGCCCGGTCCTGGCTCCGGTCCTCGGAGCGCCACTCGCCGACGCGAGCCCGAGGTATCCGGGGAACGGCGACCGGATCACGATCGTCCTCACCTCGGACCGGCAGCTCAACAGCGCCGTGGTCTGGTATGACTCGCGCAACCGGATGCGCCGGCAGAGCGACCTCCCACTCCGTCGATTCGACAAGCACACCGGCCTGTGGACCGGATCGCTCGTGTTCACCAGTCGCGTGCGCCACCAGAAGATCGACACGCTCTTCCAGTCGAACGGCCGTCTCGCCCGGTGTGCCGTCTGGGTGAACACGACGAAGGTGCGCGAGAAGTCCGCCCGGTCGTCCCGGTATGCCACCACTTACTGTCGCTGAGAAAACTCTCCTCGGGCCGCGCAATCTCTGCGGAAACCGTAGTCTTGTCCCACCATTCGCCACCTGAGCGGGAGACACCATGACACAGACCGGGCACGCCGGGTTCCATGCGAGCACCACCGCCCCGACACTGCGCCGGACCACCGTGCCGGCCATCGTGGCACCCAGAGTGGGGTGACCGTGGTGGCCGTCTCGCGAATCCGCGTGCTGGAACTGCGGCACGCCGAAGTCGAGCCCCCCGGTGCGTACTCGACGGCACTCGACGAACTCGCCGATGTCACGACCGTCCGCGTCTGGCGAGAATGCGTACCGGACAAGACGGCGGGGTATGACGCCATCATCGTGATGGGCGGACCGATGGGCGTCGGAGACATTGATTCGATCCCGTGGATCGCATCGGAGATCGCACTGCTGCGTCACGCAGTCGCCGACGATGTCCCGGTGTGGGCCGTCTGCCTCGGTTCGCAGCTCCTGGCCGCGGCGCTGGGTGCCGAAGTCTTCCGAGGCGAGGAGCCCGAGATCGGCGTGCGGGAGGTCCGACTGAACACCGACGGCATGGCGGACCAGGTATGGAAGGCTGTCCCGTCGGCCTCGTTCGAGACCGTCCAATGGCATTTCGACACCTTCGCACTCCCTGATGGGGCCACACTGCTGGCCGGCTCGGCGGCCTATCCGAATCAGCTGTTTCGGTACGGCGACAGCTATGGCATCCAGTTCCATCTGGAGGCAGGCGGAACCCTCATCCGGCGCTGGCTGCAGGGTGAATCGCGCGACGAGGTGGAAGCTGCGATCGGAACCGCCGGCGTCGATCATTTCGGCGACGACGCGGCGGCCGCCGAGGCGGTGACCGCGCCGCTGTCCGCCACCGTCATGCGACGCTGGCTGACCCAGGTGGCGACCCACCGGCCCGCCGGGTGACCGCCACTGGCACGTCCGCCGCCGAACCTGACCGGACGTCGAACTCACGACCCAGATGACATGGAGACATCGCTTTGGCGCATCCTGAACCAGCAGGTTCTGACGCATCCCGAGGTCACCGGCACGGAGACCCTCGTCCGTCTGAAATTGGTCAAGCAACAATACAATTGGGGTACCCGATGAGCCTTGTCAACGAGTCCGCCACCGATCTCTCGCTGGGCGAACGCAGCGCCGCTCATCTCTGGGGACACTTCGCGCGCCACGGCGACGACATCACGCCGCCGGTCATCACCCGCGGCGAAGGCATGCGGATTTACGACGACCGCGGACGCAGTTACCTCGACGGTCTCGCCGGTCTGTTCGTGGTGCAGGCCGGGCACGGCCGCGTCGAACTCGCCGAAGCGGCGGCCAAGCAGGCCAAGGAACTCGCGTTCTTTCCCATCTGGTCGTATGCGACGCCCCCCGCCATCGAACTCGCGGAGCGCCTGGCCGCCTATGCCCCCGGCGACCTCAACCGGGTCTTCTTCACCACTGGCGGCGGCGAGGCGGTGGAAAGCGCCTGGAAGCTGGCCAAACAGTACTTCAAGCTCATCGGTAAACCCATGAAGCACAAGGTGATCTCGCGCGCGGTCGCCTACCACGGGACCCCACAGGGCGCGCTCGCCATCACCGGCGTGCCGGCCCTCAAGCAGATGTTCGAGCCGCTCACCCCGGGTGGCTTCCGCGTGCCCAACACCAACATCTATCGCGCCCCGAACGACGAACTCGCCGCCGATCCGAAGAAGTTCGGCCGCTGGGCCGCCGACCGCATCGCCGAGGCCATCGAGTTCGAGGGACCCGAGACCGTGGCCGCGGTCTTCCTCGAGCCGGTCCAGAACGCGGGCGGATGCTTCCCGCCGCCGCCCGAATATTTCGAACGCGTCCGGGATATCTGCGACGAATATGACGTCCTGCTCGTCTCCGATGAGGTCATCTGCGCGTTCGGTCGGATCGGGTCGATGTTCGCGTGCGACGACTTCGGCTATGTGCCGGACATCATCACCTGCGCGAAGGGCATGACGTCGGGGTACTCCCCCATCGGCGCGATGATCGCCAGTGACCGAATCTTCGAACCCTTCCGCGACGGCACGACGAGCTTCCCGCACGGCTATACCTTTGGTGGACACCCGGTCTCGGCCGCAGTGGCGTTGGCCAATCTCGAGATCTTCGAACGCGAGAGCCTCAACGCGCACGTCAAGCAGAACGCCCCGGCGTTCCGCGCCACACTGGAGCGCCTCAACGACCTGCCGATCGTCGGCGACGTCCGGGGTGCGGGATTCTTCTACGGGATCGAGCTGGTGAAGGACAAGGCCACCAAGGAGACGTTCACCCGCGACGAATCCGAACGTATCCTGCGCGGCTTCCTCTCGTCCGCCCTGTTCGATGCTGGGCTGTACTGCCGCGCCGACGATCGCGGCGACCCGGTGGTGCAGCTCGCACCGCCGCTGATCGCCACCCAGACCGAGTTCGACGAGATCGAACAGATCCTCCGCTCGGTGCTCAGCGAGGCATATACATTGCTGTGACCATGTCCCGAATCACCTCGCTCCCCAAGGTCGAACTCCACCTGCACATCGAGGGAACCCTCGAACCCGAGCTCGTCCTCGAACTGGCACGCGAGAACGGCATCGGCTTGCCCTACCGCGACGCGGACGCGCTGCGGGCCCGATACGCGTTCGACGACCTACAGTCGTTTCTCGACATCTATTACGAGAACCTCGTCGTGCTCCGTGGCCGCCGGGATTTCGCACGGCTTGCCCACGCCTACGCCGCACGTGCCCACGCGGCCGGGGTCGTGCACGCAGAGGTGTTCTTCGACCCACAGGCGCACACGGTTCGTGGCATAGCGCTCGGCGACGTCGTCGCGGGACTGATCGACGGCTTCGAGCGGGCTCACGCCGAGTTCGGCATCACGTCCGATCTGATCGCGTGCTTCCTGCGGGATCGTCCTGTTGCGGAGGCACTCTCGACACTCGATGAGCTGCTCGCCCTGGATGCGCCGATCATCGGCGTCGGACTCGACTCCGCGGAGGTCGGCAACCCCGCCTCCCGATTCGCCGAGGTCTTCGACCGCGCGTCGCGCGCCGGCCTGCGACTGGTCGCACACGCGGGCGAAGAAGGAGGACCTGATTCGATCCTGCAGGCGCTCGACGACCTTGCCGTCGAGCGCATCGATCACGGCATCCGCAGCGTCGATGACCCGGTGCTCATGTCGCGCCTCGCGGACGAACGAACACCGCTCACGATCTGTCCCCTGTCGAATGTGCATCTGAACGCCGTCGCCGACATCGCATCGCATCCGCTGCCCGAGCTCATCCATGCCGGTCTTCGCGTGACCATCAATTCCGACGATCCCGCTTACTTCGGCGGCTACGTCGACCAGAACTACACCGCCGTCGTCGACGCGTTCGACCTCGACGATCGGGTCGTGGCCATGCTGGCGCACAACTCGGTCGACGCCAGTTTTCTCGCCGCGTCGCGGCAGCGGGAGATCCACGCTCGGATCGACGAGTGGCTTTCCCTGTCGACCGGCGATCCGCCGGGGCAGTGAGCACCCGGAGGTCGCCCATCGATCCGGGGGAATCGCTGCAGCCTGCTGGTCGTACGTCGCACAATGAGCGTGATGACGACGGTTCGGAAAGATCCGGCAGCGGACCCGGACGAGGAACTCCTCCTGATCGCGACGCTGTTGCGCGATCGGCTCGAGGGACTCTCCGCAGCAGTGGCGCGGGCCATCCGGCAGGACGTGGACTATTACTCTTCGACCCAGGCTGTGTCGCTCGACGACATCACCGCGACGGTCCGCGCCAACTTCGAACTGGTGGTGTACGGACTAACCGGAGATGAGCGCTTCGACACCTCGCCCGCCGAAGATACCGGTAGGTCACGGGCCGCCGTCGGTGTTCCCCTCCCCGCCCTGATGCACGCCTACCGAATCGGGTTCCAGATGGCATGGGCCGAGTTCAAATCCATCGCACAGGAACACACCGAACTGAGTCGGTCGACGCTGCTCGACGCAACCGCCCGGATGTGGCAGGCGCAGGATGCGTTCATCATGGCGATGGCCGCGGCACACCGGGAGCGGACCACGGCCAAGATCCTCGACGATGCGAGCGAGCGTGCCGCACTCACCCAGCATCTGCTCGAAGGACGAGTCTCGTCGGAGCAGAGTCTCTGGGAGATAGCCGACATCCTCCGGCTGCCCCATCGCGGTCCCTTCCTCGCCGTCGCGGCGGCCGCGACGATCGTCGGCAGGGCGCCTCTCGCCGGGATCGAGAACAAGCTGCGCGGCATCGATCTCTCGTCGGCGTGGCGACTCCTACCCGATCAGCAGATCGGGATCGTCTACGCGCCGTCGCCGTCGGCACGCGACCAGGTGATCGCGCTGCTCAGCCGAGCCGCGATCGGACGGGTCGGGGTGAGCGCACCTTTCGCAGAACTCGCCGACACATCCAGGGCCTTGCGGTATGCCCGGGTGGCGATGTCCGGAAAGGGCGAGGGGGTGAGCGTGTTCGACGACTCGGTGTTGGGGGTTGCGGCGGTCACCTCCCATGAGGTGACCGCCGACCTCGCCGCACTGGTCCTCGGTCGGCTCTACCAACTCGCGCCCGAGGATCGCGATGCTCTCTTCGAGACGTTCCGGATGTGGTCGACCGTCGGAGGCAACATCAACGACACCGCGCAACGTCTGTTCGTACATCGGAACACGGTGCGCCATCGGCTACGACGTATCGAGGAGCTCACGGGACGTTCGACAACGGCCCCGCGCGACGTTGCGGAGCTATGCCTGGCATTCGAGGTCGACGAGCATTTCCCGCTCGCCGGAGGCCCACCGGGCTCCTGATTCGGGACCGCTCGCGGCAGGCGCGTCGCTTGACTGTGCATGTGCACACCCACAAGCACCCGACGTTGACCCCCACACCATGGTGTGAGGGGGGTGATCGAGCGCACGATTGAACAGTAGAAACACCGACCTCACCGTGGAGCCGTTCATGACCAACCTCAGCGAGAATCTGACCGCCGCCGCCAACGCACGGCCCGACGCGACCGCACTGATCTGCGGCGACAGCAAGCTGAGCTATGACGAATTCGATCGTGCCGCAGCAAAAACTGCCACACTGCTCGCCGAACTCGGGATCGATCCCGGCGACCGGGTCGGCCTGATGCTCCCCAACACACCGGCGTTCGCGGTCCTCTTCTATGGCATCGCGCGCCGCGGAGCGATCGCCGTGCCGATGAACCCGCTGCTCAAGGCACGTGAAATCGAGTTCTATCTCGCCAACACCGGCGCCACCGCGCTGTTCGCGGCACCGACCTTCGCCGACGAGGCACAGCAGGCGGCCGAGGCGGCCGGTACGACGTGTATCCCGGTCGACGACGGGTCACTCGTGTCGATGTTGGCCGATGTCGAACCACAGGCGGAGGCGACACCGCGCGACGACGAGGACACCGCGGTCATCCTGCACACCTCGGGCACCACCGGCCAACCCAAGGGAGCAGAACTCACTCACCGCGGACTGGGGCGCAATGCCGAGGTGTGCGTTCGCACGCTGTTCGAGGCCACGCCCGACGACGTGGTGATGGGTTGCCTACCGCTGTTCCACGTCTTCGGTCTCACGTGCGGTCTCAACGCCTCGGTACTCGCCGGTGCCACACTCACCCTGATGCCGCGCTTCGACCCGGCCGAAGCGCTCGAGGTCATCGAACGCGACAGGGTGACGATCTTCCAGGGTGTACCGACCATGTACTCGGCACTGATCGCCGCACGGCGCCCCACGCACGACACCAGTTCGCTGCGGACCTGCGCGTCGGGCGGCGCGGCACTGCCCGCCCAGGTGATCGCGGATTTCGAGAAAGCCTTCGGCGCGATGATCCTCGAGGGTTACGGGCTTTCGGAAACCTCGCCGGTCGCCTGCTTCAACCACCCGAACCGTATCCGGAAGGCGGGATCCATCGGTACCCCCATCGAGGGTGTCGAGATGCGTGTGGTGGACGAAGGCGGCAACTCGGTGACGGTCGGTGCGCCCGGTGAGCTCCAGGTGCGCGGGCACAACGTGATGAAGGGCTACTGGCACCTTCCCGAAGCCACCGCCGACGCCATCGACGCGGACGGATGGTTTTCGACCGGCGATGTGGGCACCCTCGACGACGACGGCTACTACACCATCATCGACCGCACCAAGGACATGATCATCCGCGGTGGCTTCAACGTCTATCCCCGTGAGATCGAAGAAGTCATCTACGAACATCCTGCCGTCGCCGCGGCCGCCGTCATCGGTATCCCACACGATTCCCTGGGTGAGGAGATCGGTGCAGCGGTGACCCTCAAACCCGGGCGGTCGATATCCGGCGACGACCTCCGCGACTACATCAAGGCCCGTGTCGCGGCCTACAAGTACCCGCGAAAGATCTGGTTCCTCGACGCCCTGCCGACCGGTGCGACCGGGAAGATCCAGAAACGCGACATCACCGTCCCCGAGGAGATCAAACAATGACCATCGCTCAGAATTATTCCGCCGCAGGCGACATCGCCGCTCCCCTGGATCTGCTCCTGGTCAACTCGACCAAATCGTTCACGAACCGGATGACTCCCAATGCGGCCTGGGCGCGGTTCGGCGGATCACTCGCCCGCCAGCCGATCACGGTCGCCGACACGGGCCTCGGTCTCGCCCGCGAACTCGGTGCGATCACCCTCGGCCGCTCCGATCGGGCCCCGGCCCGTCAGGACAAACGGTTCGCGGACCCGGCCTGGTCGGGCAACGCGCTCCTGCGCCGGATACAGCAGGCCTACCTGGCGACCTCCGAGGCGGCCGAACGCCTCTACTCTGCGGCCGACCTGGACTGGCGCGACGCCGAGAAGGTTCGGTTCGCGCTGGACAACATCATCGAGGGATCATCGCCCACGAACAATCCGCTGGTGAGCCCCGTCGGCTGGAAGGCGCTCATCGACACCGGCGGCCTGTCCGCGGTCCGCGGCGCCAAGTCCTTCATCCGCGACATGGCATCCAAACCGCGGGTGCCGGCCATGGTCGATCCGGACGCCTTCCACGTCGGTGAGACCGTCGCCACGACCAAGGGTGCAGTCGTGCTGCGCACCAAGATGTTCGAACTCATCCAGTACGCGCCACAGACCGCCACGGTGCACGAGAAACCGCTGCTGATGGTGCCGCCCGTGATCAACAAATACTACGTGATGGACATCGCGCCCGACCGCAGCCTGATCGAGAACTACGTGCGTGGAGGACAACAGGTCTTCACCATCTCCTGGCGCAACCCCAAAGCACGACACCGGGAATGGGGATTCGACGCCTACGGAAAAGCCCTCATCGAGGCCATCGACGCCGTCCGATCGATCACCCGCGCCGAATCCGCGAACCTGTTCGCCACCTGCTCCGGCGGCATCCTCGCCGCGATGACGCTGGCCCACCTCACCGCCACCGGGCACGGCGACAAGGTCGCCGGCCTCACGTTGGGTGTCACCGTGCTCGACCAGAGCCAGGCCGGTTTCGCCTCGGCGCTGGCCAGCGAACGGGCAGCCAAGGCCGCCATCCGGACCTCTGCCGACAAGGGCTACCTCGACGGCAACGCGATGGCCGAGATGTTCGCCTGGCTACGACCCACCGATCTGGTGTGGCGCTACTGGGTCAACAATTACATCCAGGGCCGCTCTCCCGCCGCATTCGACGTCCTCTTCTGGAATGCGGACACCACCCGGATGACTGCGGCGCTGCATCGCGACATGGTGATGATGGGGCTGAACAACGACCTGGTCACCGCGGGACAGGCGACCATGCTGGGCACGCCGGTCGACCTCGGCGCCATCACCTGCGACGCGTACGTCGTCGGCGGCATCGCGGACCACATCTGCCCATGGCAGGCCACCTATCGCAGCGCCGCGCTCCTGGGCAGCAAGGACAACACGTTCGTGCTGTCGACAAGCGGGCACATCGCCTCGCTCGTCAACCCGCCCGGCAACAAGAAGGCATCGTTTCGCACCGCCCAGGTCGATGTCGACGTCGACCCCGATGCGTGGCTGGCCTCGTCGGAGAAGCACACCGACTCCTGGTGGCCCGACCACCTGCGCTGGCTAGCCGAGCGCTCGGGCCAGCAGATCGATTCACCCGCCATGCTCGGCGGCCCCGGCCACGAGGCCCTCGCCCCGGCACCCGGCACCTACGTGCACGAGAAGTGAGACGCCCCATGACAACACCGGTCTCATCCGCAGCCGATCCCGTCGACGAGTCAGATGTGTTCGTCGCCGTGGGAGGACAACGGATACGGGTGCGATATCGTCGCGGAGTAGGGGTGCCGTTGGTGCTGTGCAACGGTATCGGCGCAAGCCTCGAGGTCCTCGATCCGCTGGTCGGTCACCTCGATCCAGACCGGCCAGTGGTCAGCCTCGACGTCCCCGGCACCGGGGAGTCGCCGTCTTCGCCACTGCCATACGGCTTTCCCTATCTGGCCTGGGTGATCGGCCGGATGCTGGACCGGCTCGAGATCGGTGTCGTCGACATCCTCGGGCTCTCATGGGGCGGCGCGCTGGCCCAGCAGTTTGCCTTCCAGAATCCGAGACGGTGTCGGCGGCTGATCCTGGTGGCGACGGGCACCGGCGCGATCATGGTGCCCGGTCATCCGCGGGTACTGAACAAGATGATCACTCCTCGCCGGTTCCGTGATCCCTCCTACGGTGGCACCATCGCTGCCGAACTGTACGGCGGCGCGGTCCGCGAGCGGGGACAGGACGTGGTCGACCTGTTCGTCCGGCAGCTGCACGCCGGATCCCGCACCGGTTACCTGCATCAGCTGCTCGCCGGCTCGGTGTGGACGTCCCTGTTCGCGCTCCCCGCGATCCGGCAGCGCACGCTGCTCATAGCGGGTGACGACGATCCCATCGTGCCGATCATCAACGCGCAGATCATGTCTCGCTTGCTCCCGCGATCGCGATTTCACCGGCACGACGGCGGCCACATCGATCTGGTGGTGGACGCGGAGACCTTTGCCCCGGTCATCGATGACTTCCTCGGCGCTCCTGGCATCGCTCGCGCCACCCGGCGCCGTGGCGACGCCGGTCGACTCACCCCGGGGGGATGATTCCGCCGTCGCGTCGGCCACCGCGCCCCTGCGGAGCAGGGGCACCATCGCTGATATTGTCCGTGCGATGAGGCTCCTGGTCCGGTTCATCCTCGTGGTGATCGCACTGTTGTGCCCATCCGCAGCCGCATATGCCGTTCCCGTTCCCGTTCCCGTCACCACCCCGGTCACCGATCATTGTCCGCACAAGGTCGCGACACCGCCCGCGGTCGACACCTCGGAGGTCGTCGCACCCGGGGCGCCCGTCCCCAGTCCCCTTCCCGTGCCGGATCCGCCGGTCGGTGGCGCCCGTCTGGCCGGATGCGGGGTGGTCGCCGACCCGGGGGCCGGACAAGTGCCGGGCCGACTGACCTCCGCGGGATGGCTGATCGCCGACCTGGACACCGGGAAGATCATCGCGGCGAAGGACCCGCACGGCCGGTACCGTCCGGCGTCCACCGTCAAGGTCCTGCTCGCGCTGGTGGTCCTCGACGCGATCGACCGGGGCACAATGGATCTCGATGCGGTTGTCACCGCCACCCCGGAGGATTGGAGCGCCGAGGGCGATTCCTGCGGCATGGGACCGGGCGGACACTACACCATCCGCGACCTCGTGACCGGCCTGATCGTGGTGTCCGGCAACGACTGCGCCGACGCACTGACCCGGCAGCTCGGCGGTGTGGACGCGACGCTCGCGGCGATGAACGACAAGGCACACTCGCTCCTGGCACTCGACACGCACGCGTCGACGCCGTCCGGGCTGGATGCTGCCGGCATGTCCACCTCGCCCTACGACCTCGCATTGATCTATCGGGAGGCGATGCACAACAGTCTTTTCCGGGAACTGATCGGATTGCGCGACTATCGTTTCCCGGGCTACCCGAAGCGTCCGGATGTCCCCGGCGACAAGGACCACCCGGGCTACCTCATGCAGACATCGAATCACCTGCTGCTCGACGGCTACCCCGGCATGCTGGGTGGTAAAACGGGATACACCGATGACGCCCGCAAGACGTTCGTGGGGGCGACCGAACGCGACGGCCGCCGGATCGTGATCGTACAGATGTACGGGCTCACCATCGAGTCGGACTCGTACTGGGATCAGGCCGAGTCCATGTACGACTACGGTTTTCGCGCGCCGACGGCCACCGAGGTGGGGCTGCTGGTGACACCCTCAACCGGCCGGTCCGCGCATGCCACCACTGCGGCAGCAGCACCCGACCCCACCCAGACCATGTCCGTGACGGGCACGGACCATCCGGACCGGTGGTCGATCCGAATCCTGGTCGGCCTCTGCGCCGCACTCATCGCGATCGGTCTCCTGCTGATCGCTCTTCGGCTGTTCGCCAGGCGGTGACCAACTCGCCGGACGGGACTAGCGCCGGAGCAACCACCCGGCGAATCCACTGATGGCAGCGGCGATACCGGCGACCGCCACCAGCGTTGCCGGCCTGGCGACCGGATTGACCTGATAGTTCGGCGAGACGACCACCGGCGGTAGTGGTGCGTCCTCCTCGGTGACCTGGAATTCCTCGTTGATCGGGTCGGTGGCACACCAGGCCGCGGCGTAGAGCACGATCCGCGACGCGAGGTAGGCGAACACCAGTAGGCCGATGATGGGGCCGAACGCCACGCCGGCCGGACCGCTCAGCACCGACTGGAGGTAGATGCCGCCCACGGTCTTGACGATCTCGAAAGCTATCGCGGTGAGCAGCCCGGCCTTCAGAGTGTTCCGGAACGGCAACTGCACCAACGGGAGCCGCGACATCACGAAGGTGAACAGCAGCCAGGTCGCCATGACCGAGATGATGACGGACACGGTCCGAACGACTGCGGGCGCCCACGAGGCGTCCTCGAGGCCCACCCACGACAGCACCTCGGTCGTGAGACCGGAGTTGCCGAGGGCGGTGAGCGCCATGGTGCCTGCGAAGGCGATGCCGAGCACGACGAAGGTGATCAGATCCCAGACCTTCGACATGACCGCGTTGCGGTTGACCCGGCCACCCCACATCTCGGTCATGCCCAGCCGGACGCCGGAGATCCAGCCGATGCCGGTGAACGCGGCGCCGATCAGACCCACGATGCCGACCGCGGCCCGGGACGCGATCGCCGAGTCGATGAGGTCGCTGACCTGATCACCGAGCCCCTCGGGCATGTTCTTGACGACCGCGTCCTGGAGTTCCTTCAAGAGGTCCGGCTGATTCGCCAGGACGAAACCGGCGATCGCGAACACCACCATGACGATGGGGACCAGCGCGAGTATCCCGTTGAAGCTGATGCTCGCGGCGTAGAGGTTGCCACGACGGTCGTTGTACCTCTGAACCGTCTGGATGAGGTGCTCGAGCCAGGTCCAGCGCTCGCGCGCGCCGGCGAAGGCGCTCTTCCCGCGTGCGACCGCGGACTTTCCGGAATCCACCATCGAACTCACCTGTACCGCCTCCTCATCGGATCACGGGGTCAGTCGGGGCAACGGCTGATCACCCTTCCGGTGCCAGGAAACCCACTTTGTCATAGACCGAGGCCAGCGTGGTCGAAGCGACCGATCGCGCGCGCGCCGCACCGCGGGCGAGGATGTCGTCGAGATGAGTCGGGTCGTCCATGTATTCGGCGACCCGGCCGCGTAGCGGCGTGACGAACTCGGTGAGTACGTCGGCGGTGTCAACCTTCAAGTCGCCGTAGCCCTTTCCCTGATACTTGTCGACCAGGACGTCGATCGGGGTACCGGCGAGCGCGGACTGGATGGTGAGCAGATTGCTGACACCCGGCTTCTCCGCCGGGTCGAAGCGGATGTCGGTTCCGGTGTCGGTGACCGCGGAGCGGATCTTCTTGGCGGATTTCTTGGGTTCGTCGAGCAGGTTGATGAGGCCGCGGTCGGACTCGGCGGACTTGCTCATCTTGGCCGTCGGGTTCTGCAGATCGTAGATCTTGGCGAACTCGGAGACGATGTATGCCTCGGGAACCTTGAGAACCTTGCCGAACCGTGCATTGAAACGCTGCGCGAGATCGCGCGTGAGTTCGAGATGCTGACGCTGGTCCTCCCCGACCGGCACGCGATCCACCTCGAAGGCGAGGATGTCGGCCGCCATCAGGATCGGGTAGGTGAACAGCCCGACGCCTGCCGCGTCGGTGCCCTGCTTGGCCGACTTGTCCTTGAACTGGGTCATCCGGCTCGCCTCACCGAAGCCGGTGATGCAGGACAGCACCCAGGTGAGTTGGGCGATCTCCGGCACGTGGGACTGCACGTAGATCGTCGATCGTTCGGGGTCCACGCCCACCGCGAGCAATTGCGCAACGCTGCGACGCGTGCGGTCGCGGAGTTCCGCCGGCTCGTAGGGCACGGTGATCGCGTGCATGTCGGGGATGAAGTAGAACGCGTCGAACTCGTCCTGCAACGCCACCCACTGGCGAACCGCCCCCAGGTAATTTCCGAGGTGGAAGGAATCGCTGGTCGGCTGGATACCCGACAGCACACGCGGCCGTGATGCGCCGGATTGGGTGACGTCGCTGCTCATGCCTCCAGTTTCGCAGATGCCCGCGACCGGTTTTCCGGGAGAGGTCGGCGCGAAGGCTCAGTCGTACACGACGGTCATCGGCGCATGATCCGACCACCGGAGGTCGTAGGCCGCCGCACGGTCGACCGTCGCCTTCACCGCCCGTCGCGCCAACGATCGGTTGGCGAGCTGGTAGTCGATCCGC
The DNA here is from genome assembly GCF_049844895.1 of Gordonia sp. DT101. Lineage (NCBI taxonomy): Bacteria > Bacillati > Actinomycetota > Actinomycetes > Mycobacteriales > Gordoniaceae > Gordonia > Gordonia sp. DT101. The sequence goes on from NZ_JBNCLX010000003.1 coordinate 176,771, forward strand.
CATCCGGAATCGTTGTCGAAGGCCTTACCCCGCCATGACCACCAGGTGTACGGCCCCTCCTCGTCCGGAGCGAGCTCCCGTGCCACGTCCGACCACCCCTCGGCCAGCAGATCACCGACCCAGGCGCGCTCATGTGGCAGGAATCCCGGACTCTTGCGATTGCCCTTCCAGTTCTTGATGTCGGCCTCGGCATGAGCGATGTTCCAGTCACCTCCGATCACCACGTGTCGCCGCCTGCGGGCGAGTTTCCGGAGGTGCTGACCGAACTCGTCGAGAAACCGCACCTTCTCGTCGAACTTCGCCACATCTTTCGGCTCGGAGGTCGCGGCCGCCCCTTTGGGGATGTAGAGGCTGGCCACCGTGAGGGGCTCCGCCGTCCCCTCGACATCCGCTTCGAGATATCGGCCGGTTCGGTCGAACTCGTTGCTGCCGAACCCGATTCGCGCCTGCCTGATCGGCAGACGGCTGAGCACACCGACACCGGCGTGGCCCTTGACCGCGGACGCACTCATGGCCAGGTGCCAGCCGTCGTCGAGGGCGGGCGCAAGGGCCTCGCGTGCCTGGTCTTCCTCCGCGCGGATCTCCTGCAGGAGGACGACATCGACGGCCGCCTCGTCCAGCCATGCGAGAAGACCTCGATTCGCCTCGGAACGGTGCTTCACCGCGGCCCGGACGCCGTTGACATTGACGGTGCTGATCGTGATGGACACAGCGTCCGAGAGTACCGCCCCGTTGTGGTGCGCCCGTACCAGAGGTAAGCCAACCCTTGCTTGTCCGCCGCTTTTATGCAACCCTTACCTAACTGACCCGAAGAGGTGAAGACAATGTTCGTTTGCATCTGCCGCGCGGTGACCGAAGACGAGGTCCACGAGCACTGCTCGGCCGGCGCGATGTCGGTCGACGCCATCGGCGAACGTTGCGGTGCCGGCGAAGGCTGCGGCACCTGCCTCGAACGACTTCACGAGATCGTCAGCGAAAGGACCGCAACCGCCACCACTGCTGCATGACGGACGTCATCTGACGTCGATTGGACACCTCGCGCCGGAAGCCCGACGTGGGGCCTTCATGCGTGCTACGTTCCCTATACCACGGCGAACGGAGACACGGTCATGCGCGGCGACGACGAGGTGATCGCACTACTCAACGAACAGCTCACCAGCGAGCTGACGGCGATCAACCAGTACTTCCTGCATTCCAAAATGCAGGCGAATTGGGGGCTCACCGAGATCGCGGGCAAGTCCCGCGCGGAGTCCATCGAGGAGATGCACCACGCGGAGACCCTGACCGATCGCATCCTGTTCCTGGAGGCTCTGCCCAATTATCAGAAGATCTTGCCGCTGCGCATCGGGCAGACCCTGCGTGAGCAGTTCGAATCCGACATGGCGGTGGAGATCGAGGTCGTCGAGCGGCTGCGGCCCGGCATCTCGATGTGCCGCGGCAAGGGCGACATCACCAGCGCGAAGATCCTCGAGGACATCCTCAAGGACGAAGAGGATCACATCGATTACCTCGAGACCCAGCTCGAACTGCTGGACAAGCTCGGCGAGCAGCTCTATCTGTCGAAGACGGTCGCGACCCCGCCCACCGTCGGCTGACCTCGCCACAAGACATTTTCTGCAGCCCCCCGACAGCGGCTGCGGCCATACGGCCGCAGCCGCTGTCGGCGTTCGGGAGCGCGTCGACGGGCGCGCCGGCTACACAGAGAGGCCGACGCCCTCCGCCGGTACCTCAGAGGTCTGTCGGACCCTCGCGGCCCGCCGTTGGGTGACCAACGCCAGCGCCAGCACCAGGAGTCCGGCCACCGCGAGAAGGGCTCCGAGCATCGATGGTGCCCGATAGCCGTGACCGGCCGCGATCACCACCCCGCCCAACCATGCACCGAGTGCGTTGGCGACGTTGAGGGCCGAGTGGTTCAGGGCTGCGGCGAGTGTCTGCGCATCGTCGGCGACGTCCATCAGTCTGGTCTGGAGGGCCGGGATCGTGGACGCTCCCGACAACCCGATCGCGAAACTCAAGAACATTGCCGCCCATACGTTCTGCAGCATGAGTGCGAACAACGCGAGTGAGGCACCGGTGGCAATCAGCCCGATCAGGATCCCGAGCGGCACGCTGCGATCGGCGAGGATCCCGCCGGCGAGGTTGCCGACGACCATGCCGAGACCGAACAACATCAGCGCGACCGGAACCAGCGACACCGATATGCCGGTCACATTCGTCAGCGCGGAATTGAGATAGGTATAGAAGGCGAACATGCCGCCGAAGCCGACCACCCCGATGAGCAGTGTGAACCACACCTGTGGTCGTGCGAGCGCACCGAGTTCGGTGATCGGATTGGTCACCGGCATGTCCGCCAGATCAGGGAGGTTCCGGACGAGGGCGACGATGGTCGCGAGACCGATCACCACCACGAGCGCGAAGGCCACCCGCCAGCCGAGTGACTCGCCGAGCCAGGTCGCCATCGGGACGCCGAGGACGTTGGCCACCGACAGTCCGAGCATCACCTTGCCGACCGCCTTCGCCCGATCACGGGGGCCGGCGAGGTGCGCGGCGACCAGGGCAGCAACGCCGAAATACGCGCCATGCGGCAGACCCGCCACGAATCTCGCGGCGATCAGCAATCCATAGGTGGGTGCGAGCACGGTCGCGAGATTGCCGACGGTGAACGCGACCATGAGGCCGATGAGCAGCGTGCGACGGGACATGCGCGCGGTGAGGGCAGCGATCAGCGGGGCACCGACAACCACCCCCAGCGCGTACGCCGAGATGACGTGCCCGGCCGTCGGCTCAGTGACGCCGAGGGTGCCGGCGATGTTCGGCAGCAAACCCATCGCGACGAACTCGGTGGTTCCGATCCCGAACCCGCCGAGCGCAAGGGCGAGGATGGCCCATCGACGGATGGACCGCTGCGGGCGTGCGGATGGCGCCTGGGTGAGGTCCTGGGTGAGGTCGGGGGGTGAGGACACCATTTCTCCAACCTCGATGGACGGCGTGCTGATTCCACATACGCCGGGTGAGTTCGTTCACAGCCGAGATCCCCGCCGCCCGGCACCGGACGGCCGGGTGGGGACGCACCGGCGGTCAGTCCGCGAGAGCGGCCTGCAGATTCTCGTCGAGAGTGCCGAGGAACTCCTCGGTAGTCAGATACTGCTGGTCGCCGCCGACGAGCAAGGCGAGGTCCTTGGTCATCTTGCCGCCCTCGACGGTGTCGATGACGACGTCCTCGAGCTTCTGCGCGAACTCCCGGACCTCCGGGGTGTTGTCCAGCTTGCCGCGGTGATCGAGGCCGCGCGTCCAGGCAAAGATCGACGCGATGGGATTGGTCGACGTCGGCCTGCCCTGCTGATGCTGGCGAAAGTGGCGCGTCACCGTGCCGTGTGCGGCCTCGGCCTCGCAGGTCCGGCCGTCCGGCGTCAGCAGCACCGAGGTCATCAGCCCGAGCGAACCGTAGCCCTGCGCGACCGTGTCGGACTGCACGTCGCCGTCGTAGTTCTTGCACGCCCAGACGTAGCCGCCCTCCCACTTCAGGCAGGAGGCGACCATGTCGTCGATCAGACGGTGTTCATAGTGCAGCCCGGCCGCGTCGAACTCCGCTTTGAACTCCTTCTCGAACACGTCGGCGAAGATGTCCTTGAATGCGCCGTCGTAGGCCTTCAGGATCGTGTTCTTGGTCGACAGGTAGACCGGATAGTTCCGTTGCAAGCCGTAGTTGAAGGACGCGCGCGCAAAGTCCTCGATCGACTTGTTGAAGTTGTACATACCCATCACCACGCCGCCCTCGTCGGGCATCTTCACGATCTCGTGCTCGATCGGCTCGGAGCCGTCGTCGGGGGTGAACGTGATGGTCACGGTGCCACCGGTGGGCACCTTGAAATCCGTTGCGCGGTACTGGTCACCGAAGGCATGGCGGCCGATGACCACCGGCTTCGTCCAGCCGGGAACCAGCCGGGGAACATTGGAGATGATGATCGGCGACCGGAAGATCGTGCCGCCCAAGACGTTACGGATCGTGCCGTTCGGCGACCGCCACATCTTCTTCAGCCCGAACTCCGCCACCCGCGCCTCGTCGGGCGTGATGGTGGCGCACTTGACGCCCACTCCGTGTTTCTGGATGGCATGTGCCGCGTCGACGGTCACCTGGTCGTCGGTCTGGTCGCGGTACTCGATGCCGAGGTCGTAGTAGTCGAGGTCGATGTCGAGGTACGGGTGGATCAGCTTCTCTTTGATGAACTGCCAGATGATGCGGGTCATCTCGTCGCCGTCGAGTTCCGCGACCGTTCCTTCGACCTTGATCTTGCCCATACGGCTTTGCGCCCTCCTCGACACGACGACGGACAGCCCCTGTGCTTGTGGCAGGGCTGCACGCATTCCAAACTGGTACGGCAGGTGATCCGCCCGCGCGATCAGCGCTAAAACAGAACGCGCGTACTGCTATAGCCGAGCATACCGCTGATCGGGAATGGAAGGCTCACCGGCGGTCAGACCGTGAACCGTCCGCAAGGGCCACGGGCGCACCCTCTAGAGGCCCGCAAGAGCGCCCCCGGAAAGGCGCCCTCCGCACGGTTCTCGTCGACGACAGGTCGATGCCGACCGTGCGGACGCGCCTTTCGGGGCGCTTTCCGTCGGAGCCGTCGAGTGGCCGGGCTACTCCCCGTCGTCGCCACCGTCGGTGCTCGATGCGGAACTCTTGGCGGTGCCGCCGCCGGTGCCCGAAGTGACTGCCGGACCGGTCCCACGGTCGTCACCGGTGTCGCTGTCGCCGGGCGTCGTGCCGCCGCTGCCCGCCGCGCTCTCCGCCGCCGGAGCGGACCCGACGTCGGCGGACCCGGTACTGCCGGGTCCGGCATCTGCGGTGCCCGTATCTGCGCTGCCCGTATCTGCGCTGCCGGTTTCCGTGGTGCCGGCGCCGGCGCCGGCTCCAGAATCCGTCACGGCCGGACTCGCCTCGGAGACCGCCGGCGGGGTGGAGCTGTACTTCGGCGCATCATAGGCACTACCGGCCGTGGAATCCGCCGCCGAGCTGCCCTCCGACGTAGCGGAAGGCGAGGCACCCGAACCAGCGGAACCGGTTGCCGGCGCGCCACTGTCGACAGCCTGCGGTTCGTCGACGGCGGTGAGCGCTCGCAGAACGGCGGTCCGCTGCTCGGCGGAGGATTCATCCGTCGCAACGGTCGTGAGCACGCTCGCCGCACTCTCGGTCGCCGTCGCCTGGGGGCCGGGGAACTGCGCGGCCAGGAATCGCACATAGTTCACCGGAGCCAGGATGATGCTCTTCGCGCTCGCGGCGAGTGCGGCAACGCCTGCCTCGACCTCGTCCGGCGCTGCATGGACGATGCCGTCGAGGATGTCCTCGAACACGAAGAGGTCCGGGAGGTAGGCGCCGTAGCCGAGGTTGGGCAGTTGGGGCAGCTGGTCCTGGACCAGCCGGACCAGGGGCTGCAGGTTCGCCAACGATGCGCCGTTCGGCACATCGATGGTCCAGTGGCCGGCGAGGAAGTCGGGGATCACATTGCCGTCGACCCCGATTGCCTCGGCACCCTGGCGGATGACGCCGACGATCGCGGAATCCTGGGGGACCATGCAGGTGGTGGTCGAACCGGCGGCACATTCGGTGGTCGGCCACTCGGCCGGATTCAGATACATGCGATATGGGTAGTAATTGTGCTTGGTGAAGTAGCCGACCAGTCCGTCGATCGCGCCGATCGGATCGTGTAACGGATCGGGAAGGTCACAGATGGGATCACCGGCCGCGCACACCGTGGTCACCGGGATGGTCCCGAAACCGCCGTCGCGGGGGCCGGTCATGGTGAGCCCGGGAATCACACCGATCAACGCCAACTCGATGCCCTCGCCCCCGAGGGTCCCGTCACGACGCGGATCGGAGTAGAGCTCGCCGGAGATGACCGGGATCTTGTCGCCGTTCTCATCGAGGACGAAGTCGCCGTTGCCGTCGACCTGGTACTTCCGGATCTCGACGTCGTCGTCAGGATCGTCGGGGGTGTTGTGGATGTCCACCTTGCCGACCCGGTCGTTGCCGATGTCCGACAACACGTCACCCGCCACCCGGGCGCCCTGCGAGTAGCCCGCAACCACGACCGGACTGCCGGGGCATTCACTCTGGTAGGTGGCGATCGCCTTCGTCGTCGCTGCCTCCCCCTGCGCCACGCTGTCGTCGTAGCCTGCGGCACCGAGCGGCCAGAGCGTCGTCGGATAGTCGGCGTAGATGACCCGGTACGGCTCGGCGGCGTAGTCGGTGTCGTCGCCGGTCCCCAGCGTGTTGTCCAGCCCCGTCCCGCTGTATCGCTGCTTGATCCCGACCAACGCCGCGCCCTCGGGATCGTTCGTCCCCCCGACGACGACGACCGCACCCCCGCCACATTCGGCGGCAGCGGCCGTTCCGATGGCCCCGGGCACGCAGAACGCCGCGACGACAGCCAGGCTCGAGCACGCGGCGATGAGTACGACGGAGGCCCGACGCGAGATCGGGAAGCGGGTTGTCATACGTTCGGCCTTCGTCCAACCTGGCGCACACCGGACCGGATACGCGTCCCCAGGGCTGGCCACAGGGTAAATGTACGATCTCAAAACACGAATCCCCATTAGTGATGCTAACGATTTCTAACTGATGTTTTGCCAACGCAAGACGGGAATTTCATCCATTCAGAGGACAGGTGTCATCAGATCGGATCACCGCGATCAGGAGGGTTCTCACGTCGCCGGCGCCGTGTTATATCCTTGACGCCAGGTCATGAGCATCAGCGCAAAGCCCCGGCTTGCTGATCGGCAACCCTCCATCCGCGGTGGGGTGCTCCGGGTGATGACCGGGTTGAGGAACTCGAGTTCGAGCTCCCCGGCAAGCGCGGGTCCGAAGGTCGGACCCCACCAGGGTCGTTGCACCCTGCCGACCGTAGAAAGCGATGACACAGTCATGTCCGACGCCCCCGAAGAGACCAATCCAGTCGACACCTGGAGCTTCGAGACCAAACAGATCCACGCGGGTCAGACCGCGGATCCGACCACCAACGCTCGAGCGCTACCGCTGTACCAGACCACTTCGTACGTCTTCAACGACACGCAGCACGCCGCGAACCTCTTCGGACTGGCCGAACCTGGCAACATCTACACCCGGATCATGAACCCGACGCAGGACGCCGTCGAGCAGCGCATCGCCGCACTCGAAGGGGGTGTCGCCGCCCTGCTGGTGGCCTCCGGACAGGCAGCCGAGACGTACGCGATCCTCAACATCGTCGAGAACGGCGGACACGTCGTGTCCAGCCCGCGTCTGTACGGCGGTACCTACAACCTCTTCCACTACACGCTGCCGAAACTCGGTATCGAGGTGTCCTTCGTCGACGACCCGGAGGATCTCGATTCATGGCAGGCCGCGATCAAGGACAACACGCGAGCCGTGTTCGGCGAGACGATCTCCAACCCCAACAACGAGATCCTCGACATCGAGGGCATCGCCGAGGTCGCTCACCGTCATCAGCTGCCACTGATCGTCGACAACACCGTCGCCACGCCGTACCTGCTCAATCCGCTGGCACACGGCGCCGACATCGTCGTGCACTCGGCCACCAAATACATCGGCGGCCACGGCACCGCGATCGGCGGCGTGATCGTCGACGGCGGGGCCTTTGACTGGCGTGCCCAGCGCGACGGTAAGGATCTCTTCCCGGGTTTCACCACCCCGGACGCGAGCTATCACGGCGCGGTCTTCGCAGATCTCGGCGCGCCCGCCTACGCATTGAAGGCGCGCGTGCAGTGGCTCCGCGACACGGGTGCGGCGATCTCCCCGTTCAACGCCTTCTTGCTGGCACAGGGACTCGAGACGCTGAGTCTGCGCGTCGAGCGCCACGTGTCCAACGCCCAACGTGTCGCCGAGTTCCTCGAGCAGCATGCACAGGTGGAATCCGTTGCGTACGCGGGACTCTCGTCGTCGGCGTGGTACGAGCGCGGACAGCAGATCCTCCCCAAGGGGCAGGGCGCGATCGTCTCGTTCGAGATCACCGGAGGGGTCGACGCGGGGAAGAGCTTTGTGGATGCCCTCGGACTGCACAGTCATGTCGCGAACATCGGTGACGTACGGTCGCTGGTGATCCACCCCGCATCGACCACGCACAGCCAGCTGACGCCCGAGGAACAGGCCGCCGCGGGCGTCACCCCCGGTTTGGTGCGCCTGGCCGTCGGGATCGAGGGCATCGACGACATCATCGCCGACCTCGAGCAGGGATTCGCGGCGGCCGCACGATAAACCGGAGATCAACGGAGACAGGGGAACCGAGGTGCAGCGCAGAGTGAGTGAATCGTGTCGGTGAGTATCGAACCGAAGACCGAGTCAGCTGACCGGCCGGACTGGGAGCAGTTGCCGGACGGGGCGATGTCCAGCGTCCGGATCGGCTCGGTCTCGCTCGACAACGGCGGGCAGATCGACAACGTCACCCTGGCGTTCCAGCGCTGGGGGACGTTGTCGCCGACCCGCGACAACGTCATCCTCACGCTGCATGCCCTCACCGGCGACTCGCATGTGACCGGGCCGTCGAATGCGGAGCATCCGTCGCCGGGCTGGTGGGACGGACTCGTCGGCCCCGGATGCGCGATCGATACCGACGAATGGTGTGTCATCTCCGCCAACGTGCTCGGTGGCTGTCGGGGTTCCACCGGACCCGCGTCGCCGGATCCCGATGGGCGGCCGTGGGGTTCACGCTTTCCACAGATCACCGTGCTGGATCAGGTCCGGGCAGAGCGACTACTGCTCGAGCACCTCGACGTCGCAGGCATCGGTGCCGTCATCGGCGGCTCGATGGGCGGCGCACGCGCTCTGGAATGGGCGATCGAATATCCGGAGATGGTCCGCAGCGCACTGGTTCTCGCCGTCGGCGCCAGGGCGACCGCCGACCAGATCGGTACGCAGACCACCCAGATCGCGGCGATCAGGGCCGACCCCGACTGGCAAGGCGGCGATTACCACGGCACCGGGCGTGTGCCGTCGACCGGTATGGGCGTGGCACGGCGCATCGCCCACCTGACCTACCGGGGTGAGGTGGAACTCGATCAGCGGTTCGCCGATCACCCTCAGGGCGACGAGGAGCCGCTGACCGGCGGCCGCTACGCGGTGGACAGTTACCTGCAGCATCAGGCCGACAAACTGGTCGGCCGCTTCGATCCCGGCAGCTACGTGGTGCTGAGCAACGTGCTCAACCATCACGACGTCGGCCGCGACCGAGGCGGCATCGAAGCTGCCCTGCGCCGTTGTCAGGTGCCTGTCATCGTCGGCGGCATCGTCTCGGACCGTTTGTACCCCTTGCGCTTACAGGTCGAGCTGGCCGAATTGCTGGGCAACTGTATCGGTGGCCTGCAGGTGGTCCACTCGGACAACGGTCACGACGGGTTCCTCACCGAGTTCGACGCCATCAGCGATCTGCTGAAGCAGACCGTCGAACTCGCCCGCGGCTGAGCTCCGGCCGGACGCTACCGCGAGGGCACCGGCGTGGTCGTGGTCGACGACGTTCCGGGCGAATCCTCCGATGTCGGTGCCGTGGGTGTCACCTGCCGCTGCGCTCCCCGCGGCGATGTCGTCGTCGCCGGTGCCTGCTGAGGCGGCGGCGGTGTCGGCTGAGTCGTCTGCGGCTGGAAACCGGGAGGCAACAGATCCGGCGGGATCGTCGGCGTGGGCCGGGTACCGGTGGGCCACGGCAGCGACGGAAGCGGATAGGGCAAGAGCGTCCGGGTGGTCGTCGAGGGCTGATCGGGTTGCTGCGTGGTGGGCGGCAGTTCGGTGGTGGCCCAGCCGGGTGATTCGTTCCACCGCGGTTCGGGCCGACGGGTGGTCGGTACCACCTGTTCCTCGGTCGGGACCCGGACCACGGGTGGCGGTGCGACCGCCGTGGTGGTCGTGGCGGGCTGTTGCGGCGCGCGTGACGTCGTGACCGCCGAGGAGGAGGTGGTCGACGAGGTCGTGGGTGCGGCCGTCGACGACGGAGCAGGCTCGTTCTGCCCGGTCAGCGAGGAACTCACGGCGAAGATCGTCATCATCGCCGCGGCGATGATGGCACCGACGACGGCCAGCGGCGTCGCCGAGAGCCACTCGCGGTTCCGTTTTCCGCCGATGAACGCGAGCTTGGACGGACTGTCGGCGGTGGTCTTGGTCCGAGCCAGGATCGCCGCGCCGATGGATGCGGCGAGCTCGGGGGCCTCGGGGACGATCACCTCGAGCGAGTGCTCACGGTCGACCATGGCGCGCACCGCAGGCAGGTTGGCGATGCCACCCACCAGGACGACCGCCTGGGGCGGTGCGCCGCGATCGGCGCCTTCGGACAGGTAGCGCGCCAACGCTTCTCGTGCATCGTCGACCATCGGGGCGATCGCGGTGTCGATGGTGTCCTGGGTGAGCGTCATGTGCCCGCCACCGTCGGCGAGCAGGATCGAACCGGCTGCTGCCGACGGGCCCTGAGCAGAGAACTCCTCTTTGGCGGTGCGGCACGCACTGAGAAGTGCACGCCGACGGACCCGGGCTCCCTGCGGCTCGGCCGCACTGTCCTCGGCGACCAGTTGACCGACGATCGACCGATCGAGTCGACGCCCGGTCAGCGCACGCGATCGTTCCGTCGCCGAGATCCGATTGGTCGCGGGCTCGACGGTATACAGCGACATCCCGGTGTCGCCGCAGTCGACGACCACCACGGACTCGAACCGGTTGATGTGCCCGGTCGCCGACAGGTACGCGACGACGGCCTCGTCATCGTTGACCAAATGGATCTGACGACGCGGACCGGCGCCCCGCGACTGGAGTTCCCAGCGTTGCTTGGTGGTGCGTGCGGCAATGCCGATCGGACCGACCCGCAGGTCCGCGTCGCGCGCGGCACCCAGCATCAGATCGATCCCGGCGTTCACCCGCCCGGCGACGTCGAGTCCGTCGCTGCGGTCGACGTCGATCACCCGGGTGTCCACGACACTGCGCCCGACGTCGTCGCGGGTGAGCAGGACGTAATGGATCATTCCGTCGCCTGCAGAGACACCCATCGACGTGGAATCATCCGGAATCGTCGGGTCGGCGGTGTTGATCGTCGAAGTGATACGTACTCCCCAGCTGTTGGCGCCCCCTCGGGCCTCAGGTCACGTGTTGATATCTATTGTAATCAATCTGTGCCCAACGGATCGATTGACGTCGCCAGCCACAGAATGAGTGTGCCGGTCGCCGCCATCGCCGCAACATCGAAGAAACGCCCTCTGACCTGCAGAAGCCCTGCTCGCGAAGACGGAATCAGAGCCCGCAGGACCGCGCCCAGCAGCAGAGCCGATCCGAAGACGAATGCGCCACGCCGCCAGCGGTCGAACAGCACCAGCACCGCGGCGATCAGTAGGCCGAGCAGTACGACAAAGTATGGGATCTGAACCAGATAGCGCCTGACCTGCCGCGCGTGCCGAATCCGCTCGACGCGGCCACCGGCACTGGTCCCGGTCACCCGACAGGTCCCGCCCCGGTACGACCGGCGAGTTGCGCTTCCGCCCGCTCCACGACGTTGACGAGCAGGAACGCGCGAGTCAGCGGCCCGACCCCGCCGGGATTCGGTGACACGTGGCCCGCGACGTCCCAGACGTCGGGGGCCACGTCGCCGGTGAGCCCGGCCTCGGTGCGGCTGACACCGACGTCGATGACCGCGGCACCCGGCTTGACCATGTCCTTGGTGATGAGGTGTGGGACCCCGGCTGCGGCGATCACGATGTCGGCCCGCGACACCTCGGATGCCAGATCGCGGGTGCCGGTGTGGCAGAGCGTGACGGTCGCGTTCTCGGTGCGTCGCGTGAGCAGCAGACCCATCGGTCGCCCGATGGTGACCCCGCGCCCGACCACGGTGACCCGTGCGCCCTTGATGGGGATGTCGTATCGCCTCAGGAGATGGACGATGCCCCGCGGCGTGCACGGCAACGTCGACTCCTTGCCGAGTACCAGACGGCCCAGATTGATCGGATGGAGACCGTCGGCGTCCTTCGACGGGTCGATGCGCTCCAACGCGGCGTTCTCGTCGAGATGACGAGGTAACGGCAACTGGACGATGTATCCGGTGCAGTTCGGGTCGCTGTTGAGCTCGTCGATCGCGGCGTTCAGTTCCTCGGTCGACGCATCCGCCGGGAGATCCTTACGGATCGAGGCCACGCCGATACGGGCACAGTCGGCGTGCTTGCCTTTCACGTAGGACTGCGAGCCGGGATCATCCCCGACCAGGACGGTACCGAGACCGGGCATGATGCCCTCGGCACGCAACTTTTCCACCCGAACCCCGAGATCCTCGAAGATCTCGTCACGAGTGACCTTGCCGTCGAGTCGTATAGCGCTCACAGAGGTCCATTGTTCCATCCGCTCCATCGGTACCGTGGATGGACGTGGAACCATCTACCGATCGGGTGTTTTCGGTCACCCTCGACGATGTCGTCGCCGCCCGGGAGCGGATCGCCGGCTCGCTGCGCCGGACGCCGGTTCTCCGGACATCGATCGACACCATCGACGGCCCGGTCGACGTGGTGTTCAAGCTCGAATACCTCCAGGCGGGTGGTTGCTTCAAACCCCGCGGAAGCCTCAACGCCGTGCGCCATGCACGAGACGAGGAACTACTCGACGACGCGGGGGTCCTGGTCGCGTCCGGCGGTAATGCCGCGATCGGCGCCGCGTGGGCGGCCCGTATCGCCGCCACCAGGTGCACCGTGGTGGTGCCGGAGACTGCACCTCAGGTCAAGGTCGACAGCCTGCGCGCGCTCGGCGCGGAGGTACATCATGTGGGCGACCGTTACCAACACGCGGCCGACGCCGCGGCCGAGATGGCGAAGCGATCCGGCGCCCTCCTGCTGCACGCCTATGACCAACCCGACATCGTGGCCGGGGCCGGCACCATCGGACTCGAACTCGCCGACGACATCGACGGTCCGCTCACCACCGTCGTCTGTGTCGGAGGCGGCGGACTGCTCGGCGGACTGACAGCTGTACAGCGGCCGGGCGACCGGATCGTCGGCGCCGAGCCGGCCGGGTCGTCGTGCCTGCATCAAGCGCTCGAGGCGGGTCACCCCGTGTCCGTGGAACTCGACAGTGTCGCCGCCGACTCACTCGGCGCCACCCGCCTCGGGGACGTCTGCTGGTCGACCATCGCCGGTCGCGCGGTGACCAGCGTGGTGGTGTCGGACCCGGAACTGATCGCGGCGCGTCGTCACCTGTGGGACGCCTTTCGCATCCTGGTGGAGCCGGGCACCGCCACGGCGGTCGCCGCGGTGCTCACCGGAGCCGTTCGGCCGGAACCGGATTCGACGTTATGTGTGGTGCTGTGCGGCGCGAACACCACGTGGTACGTCGGCGGGCAAAGGCTCGTGCATCCGGCCGGCAACCGAGGCGCTAATCTGGCCTGACCATGTTCCGCATCATGTTCTACCAGCCGTGCATCCCACCCAATACCGGGAACGCGATCCGCCTCGCCGCCAACACCGGCTGTGAACTGCATCTCATCGAGCCACTCGGGTTCGGCATGTCCGACGCACAGGTGAAACGCGCCGGCCTGGACTACCACGAGATGGCCACGGTGACAGTGCATCCCGACCTGGCGACGGCCTGGACGACGCTCGAACCCGAGCGGGTCTTCGCCTTCACCGCGCATGCGTCCCGCTACCACACCGATGTCGAGTACCGACCTGGCGACGTCTTGCTGTTCGGGCCGGAACCGACCGGGCTGCCCGACGACGTGCTGGTCGGACCGGAAGTCACCGACCGGGTCCGGATCCCCATGTTGGCCGGGCGGCGGTCACACAATCTCGCCAATGCCGCGAGCATCGTCGTCTACGAGGCGTGGCGGCAGAATGGGTTCACCGGGGCGGTCTGACCGTCTGGTCGGCGGGCGCCGTGATCGGTGTGGATGTGGTCAGTTGTCGATGCGGAACCGTTTGGTGCGGGCCGTCGCACCGCCGACGAGGGCGATCTTTCGTTTGGGCACACCGAGATGATCGGCGAGAATCTCGGCGACGGCCTTGTTGGCCCGTCCTTCGGCTGCCGGTTCGCGGACGAAGACGGTGACCGAACCGTCCGGCCCGGTCTCCACCAGCGGCCCCTTGCGACTACTCGGCTTCACCGTCACCACGATCTGCCTCGGCATTGCCGCCGCCCCTCTCTAATGCCAATCCCTGGAACGAGTTCCAACTCGGAGATCCAAGCGCTGTAGACGCTCCGCGACCACCGTCACCGCCCCCTCGGCATTCTGCACGGTGCCACGGATCAGCAATGCTGATGCAGAGTGTGCCAGATTCCGATGTCGAGTCCACAACCCCACCGAGCAGACCACGTTCACCATGCCCGTTTCGTCCTCGAGGTTGATGAACGTCACACCCGATGCGGTCGCCGGACGCTGCCGATGGGTCACCGCGCCGGCCACGGTGACCCGTGATCCGTCTGCGACAGATAGCAACCCGTCGGCCGGGACCACCCCCAACGCTGCCAGGCGGGGCCGCAGGAACTGGGTCGGATAGGACGTCGGGGTGATACCCGTCGCCCAGGCATCCGTGGCGGCCAGTTCGATCTCCGACAGCCCCGGCAAGGTCGGTGTCCGTGTGGACGACTCGAGTGCCAGCTGATCCGATCGCACCGTCGCGGCGGCACCCGCCTCCCACAGGGCCTGCCGCCGACTCATCCCGAAGCCGGCGAACGCCCCTGCTCCCGCCAGTCCCTCGAGTTGATGCACCGTCAGCTCCGCACGGCGGGACACATCTGTCACATCCCGATAGCCGCCCTCGAGGTCACGGCATTCGACGATCCGCTCGGCGACATCGTCACCGAGCCCCCTGATCCCGCCGAGCCCCAAACGGACCTCGAGCCCCTTGTTCTCCAACGTCGCATGCGCAAGCGACAGATTGATGTCCGGACGATGCACGACGACACCGTGCCTGCGCGCATCCGCGACCAGCGACTGCGGCGAGTAGAACCCCATCGGCTGAGCCCGCAACAACGCCGCGCAGAATGCCGCCGGATGGTGGAGCTTGAACCACGACGAATAGAAGACCAGGGACGCAAAACTCTGCGAATGACTTTCCGGGAAACCGAAATTCGCGAACGCAGCCATCTTCTCGAAGATCCGATCGGCCATTTCGCCGGTGATCCCGTGCTCCTCCTCCATACCTCCGTAGAATCGCCTGCGCAGACGTTCCATCCGCTCGGGCGACCGCTTGGAACCCATCGCTCGGCGCAGTTGGTCGGCCTCCGCCGCATCGAACCCGGCCACATCGACCGCGAGTTGCATCAATTGCTCCTGGAACAGCGGCACTCCCAGTGTGCGATCGAGCGCCTTGCGCATCGACGGATGTTCCACCGTCGGCTTCTCCGTCCCGTTGCGGCGCCGGATGTAGGGATGCACCGAGCCACCCTGAATCGGTCCGGGGCGGATGAGAGCCACCTCGACCACCAGGTCATAGAACGTTCGCGGCTTCAGCCGAGGCAAGGTGGCCATCTGCGCGCGCGACTCCACCTGGAACACACCTACCGAGTCGGCCCGGCACAGCATGTCGTAGACGGCCGGCTCGGTCAGGTCCAAGGTGGCCAGGTCCACCTCGATGCCCTTGTGTTCGGCCACCAGATCGATGGCGTAGTGCAGCGCCGACAACATACCCAACCCGAGGAGATCGAACTTGACGAGACCTATTGCGGCGCAGTCATCCTTGTCCCACTGCAACACGCTCCGGTTCTCCATCCTCGCCCACTCCGTCGGGCACACGTCGGCGATGGGCCGGTCACAGATCACCATCCCTCCGGAGTGGATACCCAGATGCCTTGGCATTCCCAGGATCTCACCTGCCAGATCGGTGACGTCGTCGGGCGCCCCGTCGGGGGCCTTGCTCCATGCGTCCTGCTGGCCGGTGGCATAACCGAGTGCGCGCGCCATGTCACGGACCGCGGATTTGCCACGATAGGTGATGACATTGGCGACCTGTGCACTGTAGTCACGGCCATAACGTCGATAGACGTATTGGATCGCCTCTTCCCGTCGATCGGATTCGATGTCGACATCGATGTCGGGTGGGCCGTCCCGTTCGGGCGACAGGAAGCGTTCGAACAAGAGCTTGTTCGCGACCGGGTCGACGTTGGTGATGCCCAATGCGTAACAGACTGCCGAGTTGGCGGCGCTTCCACGCCCCTGACACAGGATGTCGTTGCGCTTGCAGAAGTTCACGATGTCGGCGACCACGAGGAAATAGCCGGGAAAGGTGAGGGTCTCGATGATGGCCAGTTCGTGCTCGATCTGCCGATACGCTTGTGGATGGGTGCCCGGGGTGCCATAGCGACGCAGCGCACCATCCATGGTCTGTTCCCGCAGCCAACTGATCTCGGTGTGTCCGTCCGGGACGTCGAACGGGGGCAACTGGGGCGCGATCAGGCCCAGCCGGAAGGCGCAGTCGGCAGCCAATCCGACCGTGTTGTCGATCGCGTCCGGATGGCCGGTGAGCAACCGGGACATCTCGTCACCGCTGCGCAGATGTGCACCACCGACACCCGGCAGCCAACCGTCGATGGTCTCGATGTCCGTCCTCGCCCGGACCGCCGCGACGGCCGTCGCGAGCCTGCGGCGTCGTGGCCCGGCAAAGTGCGCCCCGGTGGTCGCCACCGTCGTCAGACCGAGTTCGGTGGCCAGCCCGGCCAGGATCGCGTTGCGTTCGTCGTCTTCGGGCAGCCCCTGGGCGGTGAGTTCCACCGCGACATCCTCGCGGCCATAACGGTCCATCAGGTCGGTCAGCGCGAGCCGCGCAGCCCCGGGTCCACTCCGCTCGAGCGCCCGCCGGACGGCCCCTTTACGACACCCGGTGAGGACCAGCCAATGACCACCTCCCACGTCCGGCAGTCGTTCCCGGTCATAGCGCAGCAATCCCTTCTCCCCCGCCACCATGTGCGCATCCGCGATGGTCCGGGACAGTCGCCGATACCCCTCGCTGTCGCGGGCGAGGACGAGCAGATGTTCGCCCGGCGGGTCCGGGACACCGGTCCGCGTGACGTCGGGCTCCAGGGACAGCTCGGCACCGAACACCGTGGGCATGCCGAATTCCCTTGCCGCCTCGGCAAATCGAACGACCCCGTAGAAGCCGTCGTGATCGGTGACGGCAAGGGCCTCCAGGTCCAGACGCTGCGCCTCCTCGACCATCTCCTCCGGCATCGAGGCACCGTCGAGAAAACTGTAGGAGCTGTGCGCGTGGAGTTCGGCATATCGGACGGACGATCGACCTCGCTCCACGCCCTCGGGACGGTAGGCACCCCGTTTCCGAGACCATGCGGGGCTGTCGTTGCCGTCCCCGGAATTGTCGCCGGGGCCGAAGGCCTCCCCGGGCCGCCCGCTTCCCGGCGCGCGGCCGGAGAGCACCCGCTCCATCTCCGACCACGTCGGTGGCCCCTGATCCCATCCCACCCATCGAGTCTATCGAACATGTGTTCGATGATCCAGAGTGGAACCTCGTCCCACGCTCAGACCCCGAACGCGGCCGGATACTCGATCACTCCGGACGGGATCGGTTCATCCGGGTCGAGAGCCAGATACATCAAGGCCTCGTCGGGAACCTCGAACGACGCCGCGATCCCCACGTCGGATGCGGGGCGGAATCCGAACCGCGAATAGAACTCGGGATGGCCGAGAACCACCACCAGATTCTCCACCGGAGATTCGTTGACCGTCCGCGTACGCGCCTCGTCCAGTACATATGCGGTGACGTCGGTGCCCACCCCACGGCTCTGCCGTTCCGGGGCCACCGCGCAGGGGGCCAGCGCAAGCGCCTGGCACCCGCCCACTCGACAGCGGGTCAGCAGGGCGTACCCGCCGGCATCGGTGGCCACCACCGACAGCCCCGGAATCCAGACCGCCGGATCTCGCCGGAGCGCCTCGACGAGATCCGCTTCGTCCGGTTGACCGAACGCCGCGCCGACCACCTCGCGGATCGCTGCGACATCGCGCTCGACCTCGATCCGGCACTCAACCATCGTCGCGCCTCGACACGTGCCGTTCCTGCCACCAGAGCGGTGCGTCGACGAAGTGGTTGTCGAACTCATCCTGCACTGCCGCAAGCTCTTCCAGCGTCGCCTCGCCTGCCTGGATCCGGGCGAGCAGCCGGAAGTACTCGAACCGCTCGACGCCGGGCGTGAGCACGATCAACACACGTGCCGCGGTATCCGGCGTCGCACCGAATGCATGCGGCATCAGCTTGGGCACCACCACAGAGTTCCCGGCCTCGACGGTGACGATCCGATCGCCCGTCATCACCCTGAGCTCACCGTCGACGACGTAGAACATCTCCGAAGATCGTGTGTGGAAGTGCGGGGCCGCGCCATCGGCGCCCGCCTGCAGTCGGACCTCGAGCGTGCTGAGTGCACCCTCCGTATCGGTGGCGTCGAACAGCAGGTGCATGGAGGCGCGGTCGGTCCCCACCACCTCGTCGTCGGGCCTTCGCACCTCTGGCTCCTGCTCGGTGATGTCGGTCATCGTTTCATCTCCCTCTTGTCGATTCCGGCGGTCAGACGAACAGCAGAACTGCGGCCACGATCATCGCCAGCGCCGTCGCGCCGTGGATACCCAACGCAGTCTTCCGATCCCCTCCATTGGACAGGACGATCCCCATGTCGCCCAGCGGAATCAGCGCGAGCACGAGCACGAGGAGTGCGAGCTGATCGCGGGCCGCGAACGTGAACACGATCACCATCAGGCCGGTGGCGACATCACGAATCCCCTTCACCTGCCACCATCCGCGCGCATCCGCCGCAGGGAGGACGGGAAGACCGAAGCCGGCGGCATTCTTCTCGTTCTTTGCCAGATAGGCCGCGCCGATCGCCATGATGCCGAGGGCGCCGATCCAGCTGAGGACGAGTCCGATCGAGGACGTGAGCATGAGGTAGACCTTCCGTGTGAACTATTTCTATCAACGATAGACTATTGCTGGACCAAAATCTATCAGTGATACCCTCGCGGTGTGGGAGTTCGAGAACGCAAGGCACGCGACAAGCAGGAGCGCGAACGCAGGATCGTCGACTGCGCCCGCACCATCGCCGACAGCGAGGGCTGGGCCGCGGTGACAACTCGCCGCCTCGCCAACGAGATCGAGTACAGCCCGCCCGTGCTCTACGGCCACTTCCCGGACGGACGGGACGGCATCGTGAGTGCGGTCGCGCTCGTCGGATTCACCGACTTCACGCAGGTCATGCGAGAGGCGCTGGACGGCGCCGGCATTGCCGATCGGGTCGGCGCGTTCATCGAGGCCTACCTGGCCTTCGCCGCCGAGAACCCGGCCACCTACGAAGCGATGTTCTCGATGCGGCTCGGCGTGCAGTTCGCACACGACTCCACGCCGGCCGAATTGCGGGAGGCCTTCGACGTCCTGGTCGACGCCGTCGGCGGCGGCGATCACACCGGCGATCACACCGGCGATGCCGGAACCCGGGCAGAGCTGCTGTGGAGCGCGCTACACGGGATGTCGGTCCTCACCCAAGGCCACCGACTGAGCCCCGGCAACCGGCGCAGGCGCGTCGATGCACTCGCAGGCCTCTTCGATCCGGCGTAGATCCGGCGTCCTGACTCCGCCAGACCCCAGGAGCCCACGTCCCGACACACGGCCGACCGAATGTTGCCATTCGTCAATGTAAATGTCACCCTGGGTAGAAATCGGCTCCTTACCGTCAAGTAAGAACCGAGTCACGCTGGTCGAAGTCACGCTCTAGAAGATCGGACACCACAGCCATGACGACATACTTCATCACCGGTGGCAGCGGATTCATCGGTCGCCGGGTCATCGAACGCCTCCTCACCGTCGAGCCCGACGCCCGTATCCACGCCTTGGTGCGCGCGCAGACGCTGCCGAGGTTCAGCCAGACGCTCACCGACATGAACGCCACCGGACAGGTCACACCGGTGAGCGGTGACGTGACCGCCCCCGGACTCGCGCTCGACAGTGCGGATCTCCCCGACATCGACCACGTCATCCACCTCGCCGCGATCTATGACATGACCGCCGACGCCGACGCCCAGCAGGCCGCGAACGTGGAGGGCACGGCCCGCGTGGCCGATTTCGCCCTCACGGCGGGCGCGATGATGCACCACGTCTCCTCGATCGCGGTGGCCGGTGACCATCGCGGAACCTTCACCGAGGAGGATTTCGATGCCGGACAAGGGTTTCCGTCGCCGTATCACCGCACCAAATTCGAGGCCGAGAAAGTCGTCCGCGACCGCGAGGGGCTTCGGTGGCGTGTCTACCGACCGTCGATCGTCGTCGGCGATTCACGCACCGGCGAGATGGACAAGGTGGACGGCCCGTACTACTTCTTCGGGCACCTCGCGATGCTCGGTCATCTGCCGTCCGGACTTCCCCTCCCGATGCCAGATCTAGGCAACACCAACATCGTTCCCGTCGACTACGTGGCCGGCTCGATCGTCGCTCTCTGCACCGTCGAACCGGAGCGCAGTGGGATGGTCTATCACCTCGCCGATCCCCGACGCCGCACGATCACCGGGATGTACAACGCGATCGCTCCCGGATTCCATGGGCCACAAGGCCGCAACGTGATTCCCAACGGGATCGTCGAGCCACTGCTCACGCTGGCCGGCACCGGACCACTACGGGTCGGTCGGGATCTCCTCGCCACCCAGCAGGGCATCCCGCCCGCACTCCTCGACACCGTGTCACTGACCGTCGATTTCCGATCCGACGACACTGTCGCCGTGCTCCGTGAGCGTGGGATCATGTTGCCGGACCTCGACGACTACGGCCCCCGCCTCTGGAAGTACTGGGCCGCGCACCTCGACCCCGCCCGGCACCGTCACCACGATTCGCGTGGACCGCTGGTCGGCAAGAACATCCTGATCACGGGCGGCTCCAGCGGGATCGGCAAGGCCACCGCACGGATGTGTGTGGCACGGGGGGCGACCGTGTTCATCGTCGCCCGTGACGCCGACGGCCTCGATGCCGCGGCGGCCGAACTCTCGGCGACCGCGAGCAAGGACGGCGTGCCACCCGGCCGGGTGCATCCCTACCAGTGCGACATCACCGACGAAGAATCGGTCGCCGGGTTGGTCAAAACTCTTCTCGCCGAGCATGATCACGTCGACATCCTGGTCAACAACGCCGGACGGTCGATCCGGCGGGCGACCATCAATTCGACCGACCGGTTGCACGACTATCAGCGACTGATGGCAGTGAACTACTTCGGCGCGGTCAACCTCGTGCTGGGTCTGCTCCCGCACATGGTGGAGCGTCAGGCAGGCCACATCGTGAACGTGACCTCGATCGCCGTGCAGTCCCGTGCCGCCCGGTTCGGTGCCTACGCCGCGTCGAAGGCCGCTCTCGAGGCCTTCAGCGATGTGACGAGTACCGAGAGCCTCTCCGACCACGTCACGTTCACCAACGTACGGCTCCCGCTCGTGCGTACACGGATGATCGCGCCCACGGAGGCATACGAGAACCAGGCAGGCGTGTGGGGTGTGGACAAGGCGGCGTCCCGGGTGCTGCACGGCATCGTGGACCGACCGCGTCGCGTGGGTTCGACGGTGGGCACCCTGGCCGAGATCGGCCACCGGTTCGCTCCGGGGCTGACCACACGAATCCTCCACCAGGAGTATCTAGCCTTCGGTGAATCGGCTGCCGCACTGGGCAAGTCGAACTCTGATGATGACGGCAGCGCGTGACCGACACACCGTTCCTCTCGGTGGACGTCGCGCGGCTCGACCGCAACATCGGTGCAGTCGCCGAACGCGCACGGGCTGCCGGCATCGACCTGCGGCCACACGCGAAGACCCACAAGTGCGCCGAGATCGCTCGACGGCAGCTGGCGGCAGGCGCGGTCGGGCTGACGGTCGCCACCATCGGTGAGGCTGAGGCCTTCGCCGCGACCACACCGGACCGCACGGATCTGTTCATCGCCTATCCGCTCTGGGTGTCCGGCGACAAAGGCCCCCGTCTGCGTGCCCTCGCCGAACATGCCCGACTTCGCCTGGCGGTCGACTCCGCGGACGGCGCACGACAACTCGCCGCGGAGATCGGCGATGCCGACGCCGACGTCGTGGTGGAGGTCGACTCCGGGCAGCACCGAACCGGCGCGGACCCCGGGGAGTCCGGCATGATCGCCTCCGCAGCAGCCGATGCGGGCCTCCGGGTGGTCGGTGTGTTCACCTTCCCCGGCCACGGATACGGCCCCGGCGATGCACGACATCGGGCCGCACAGCAGGAGGTGACCGCACTGTCGGTGGCCGCCGAACGACTGCGGGACAGCGGCATCGAGCCCGTGGTACGTAGCGGCGGATCCACCCCCACGATCGAGTTCGCCGAGCCAGGGGTGCTGACCGAGATCCGACCGGGCGTCTACCCGTTCAACGACGCGCAGCAGGTGGAACTCGGATCGTGCGGTTTCGCAGATGTCGCACTGTGCGCCGTCGCCACCGTGGTGCACCGAACCGGTGAGCGAGTCGTGGTGGATGCGGGCAGCAAGGTCCTCGGCGCCGACCGTCCGCCGTGGACGTCGGGGTTCGGACGCCTGCTCGACGCACCCGACGCGATCATCACGTCGCTCTCGGAACACCATGCGGTGATCGAGTTCCCGTCGGACACCGCCCCTGCCGCGATACCCGCCCTGGGCGACCGGTTGCGGGTGATCCCCAATCACGTGTGTACCGCCGTCAACCTGGTCGACGAATTGATCGCCGAGACGCCCGACGGGACGACGACCGGGTGGCCGGTCATCGCCCGCGGCGCCAACTCGTGATCACCGATCACTCGTAGACCCCCTCGACCACCCACTTCTCCGCCCGATAACTCAGCAGCAGCGCACGCGAGTCGTCGAGCAGGACCTGTGCCCGGGCAGTGATCCCACCCGTGTCCGTGTCGATGCCGGTGGGCCAGGGACCGGCCCACCAGCGCAGTTCCCAGGCGCCGCCTCGTGCCCGACCGCGACGTTCCATCCGAATCGTGGTGGGTTCGGTGGAGAAACACCCCCGGGCGGTCACCTCCACCGGACTCCCGGTCAGGTCGAGCATCTGGATCGGGGTGTCCAGCAACACCGCTGGGGTCGGTTGCGGCAACCGACCCGGCCACGGGGCATCGGGATTGCGCGCCGGGACCCGTTCGTCCCCGAGGGAGACCATCGTGATCCGGTCGCCAGGACCACGTCCGCCACTCCGGATCGGAAGTTGCACGGCATCACCACCGAGCAGCCCCTGTACCCGGACCAGGGATCGACGGGCCCGCTCGTCGACCTCCGGATCTTCGGGTAACCCGTTGCCGTTCAACGAGTACTGCAGCGCTCCGGCAGCGACCACCTCGACCGGTTCGAGCCGCAGCACATCGATCGGCGCATCCGGCCGACCCTCCGCACCGGCCCGGCCACCGGTCAGCCACCCCTCGAGCTGCCAGCGAATCCGGTCCGCGGTGGCCTCCGGGGTCAGCGGCTGAGCGCACCTCCAGGTCCGGGAATGACGTTGCCCCCGTTCGGTGACCGCTTCCACGGTGAGTCGTGTGCAGGCCACTGATGCCGCAGCCAACCGTCGTGCCAGCGCATCGGCCAGCCGACGGCCGAGGAATGCCGCCGCATCGACACGGTCGATCGGTGGATCGCAGCGATGCTCGATCACCAGATCGACCGGGGAGATCTGCCCCGACGGCGGCCGGCCGGGAACGGCGTTGGCCAGTCGGTGCGCGGTCATGGCATCGGCGGAGAAGCGGGTCGCGACGTCGCCGGCCGGCAGCTCGGCAAAGGCACCGATCGTCGAGATCCCCAGGCGGCGGAGCAGATCGACCAACTCTGTCCTGGTCGGATCACTCAGGCTGGGTTCGACAGCGAGGTCGGCAACCGGCCGGCCGGCCAGATAGACGGCATCACCACCCGGCTCGACGTGAGCGCCGTGCCGCGCTGCCAGCACGGCGGTGAACAACTCGTCGGCCACCCCCACATGTGCCTCGACACCGGATGCGGCCACCGCATCGATCAGCTTCTCGGCCAGAACGTCCTCACCACCGAAATATCGGGTGGCATGGGACGAGGGCACCACCAGGAGTCCCGGACGCAGCACCTCGACGACCGGCACCAGGTCGGCCACCACTGCGACCACCGGCTCGAAGAACCTGCCGTCGCGGTGATCGTCGGTGGTGACGACGGTCATCTCCGGACAGGCCGACTGCGCCTGACGTTTGCGCATCCCGCGCCGCACACCGACGCTGCGTGCCGGCGCCGAACAGGCGATCACCCGGTTGGCGTGCAGCACCGCGATCGGATGTTGTGGCGGGAGGTCGTCGGCCATCGCCGCGGCCGTCGCGGGCCAGTCCGGACACCACAGGGCGAGGACACGGCCACCGGTGGCGACCGGTGAGGTCATCGGCGCCGCCATCAGTTGGCCACCGCAAGACTCGGACGCGTCGGCGACGGCACCAGATCCACCTGCCCGGTGGCACCGAAACCTCCTGCCACCACATCGATCTCACCGGTCTCCCGTTGATGCCCCCGATCGGTGACGGACACCTGCAGAGACATCCCGCCGATCCGGCCATATCCCGCCCGGGCCGTGGCGAGATCGATCGAACCGAGACTGCCGGGCAGATGCCGGTAGGTCACCACCTCCGCGTCCAGACGGAGCTGCGCCCCCGGCCATGTTCCGCCGGCGGTGATCAATGTCGACAACTGTTTGCGGACCCGACCCATCACCACCCGTGTCCGGGATGGCGGCACCGCGACGTCACCCAGTCCCAGCACCACGAGATCCATCCCGTCGAGCAGCACCCCCGCCACCTCGATCGGGTCGACCCCCGGATTCGGCACCGTGGCGATCCGCGACAGATCGCCGCCGAGTTCCGCGACTGCCCCGTAGTTGAGTTGGGGCAGACCCACGATCCCCACCTGGCAACCCGACCCGCTCACCGATGCGATCACCGACAACAGGATCGACCGGGCACCGGAGATCGTGACCACGCTCCCCCGGACCAGGCCACGCCGGGGCAGCAGATCCGCCAGCGCCCCCGGCACCGGCAACACCCCGGCCGATCGGTCGGCAACCTCGACAGAGTGGTGATCGGGGAGCCCCGACATCACCGCGATCTGGCGTCGGAGACGGTCCAGATCGTGGCCAACCGCCCCCGCTGTGACAACACCCGCAGACGTACCCATACACCCTCCTGAACTGCGACTTTCCGCAATCAGCGCGCAGGGAAGATGCATGCTGTTCGAACATGTTTTCGATTCGATTTCATCCTAGGACGACCCACCGACAACCGTCAACGCGGCCCGCACCACACCCCAACCACACCGCACCCCGCACATCCGCAGACCCGCACATCCGCAGACCCGCCCCGCAGCCGCGACGGTTTCCGTCATCCGCGACGGGAAAAAGGGGGCGCGGATGACGGGAACCGTCGCGGCTGCGGGGCGGGGTCAGCGGGGTGGGGTCAGAAGAGGGTGAGCGTCTGCTGCAACTCGGGCCTCGCGACCGGCTCTGCAGGCGCCGCCGAGCCGCGCAGGCCCTGGGCGCCCGCCAGACCGTACTGCTGCACCAGCGGCCGCATCCGGTCCCGCAACCATGCCGAGTATTCCGGCGTCACGTAGGCACCCCGCCCGTACAGACCGCGGTACCGGCGCACCAGGGCCGGGTGATGCTCGGCCAGCCACTCCATGAACCACGGCTTGGTGGAGCCACGCAGATGCATCGGGAACGCGGTCACCCCGGCCGCACCTGCTTCGGCGAGCGCCGACAACAGGTCGTCCAGGTGCGAGGTGGAATCACTCAGATACGGGATCACCGGCGCCACCATCACGTGCGGGGCGAAGCCCGCATCGGCGACCGCGCGGATCAGATCCAGCCTCGCCTTCGGCGACGGGGTGCCCGGCTCCAGCGACTTCTGCAGCTCGGCATCGTGCATCGCCAGTGAGATCGCAATGCTCACCGGGACCTTGCGCGCCGCCTGCCGCAACAAGGGCAGGTCCCGGCGCAGCAATGTCCCCTTCGTCAGGATCGAGAACGGGGTCGCCGACTCCGCGAGCGCCGAGATCACCCCCGGCATCAACCGATAACGCCCCTCGGCCCGCTGATAGGGGTCGGTGTTGGTCCCCAACGCCACCGTCTCCCGATTCCATGACCGGCGCCGCAGTTCCTTGCGGAGCACCGCCGCCACGTTGAGCTTGACCACGACCTGACTATCGAAGTCCTGACCGGCATCCAGATCCAGATACTCGTGCGTCGGCCGCGCGAAACAGTATCGACACGCATGGGTGCAGCCTCGAAAGGTGTTGACCGTGAACCGAAACGGCAGGTTCGCGGCATCCGGAACCTGATTGAGGGCACTCTTGGCCAACACCTCGTGGAAGGTGACGCCTTCGAATTCGGGGGTCTGCACCGAGCGCACGAGACCCGCCTTGCCCAGACCGGGCAGCGCGCCGTCGTCGACCTCGACCCCCTGGTCGGACCACCGCATACCCAGAGTCGAACATATGTGCGATCACCCTGTCAAGCGCGGCCGCACCAACCCCGACCGGCACGACTATCATGCAGCCTATGTCCACCACCCACGAGGGCCACCGCACGCCAGGGCCGCAGTACCTGGTGGCCGGGCGCTACCGTCTGCAGTCGCGTATCGGCGGCGGCGGCATGGGCACGGTGTGGTTGGCCCGCGATCAACTGCTGGCCCGTGACGTCGCGGTGAAGCAGGTGGTCTCCACCGAAGGCCTCAGTGACGAGACAGCCGAAAATGTCCGCAAACGCGCGATGCGGGAGGGCCGAATCGCGGCAAGGCTCTCCCATCGAAATGCGGTCGCCATGCACGACGTCGCCCTCGACAGTGGTGAACCATGGCTCGTGATGGAATACATCCCCTCTCGCAGTGTCGCCCAGATCCTGCACACCACAAGAACTCTGGGGCCCCAACAGGCCGCCCAGATCGGCGCCCAGGTGGCCGATGCGATGATCGAGGCCCATGTCGCAGGCATCATCCACCGCGACATCAAACCGGGCAACATCCTGATCACGACGACCGGGCGCAACGCAGGCCTCGTGAAGATCACCGACTTCGGCATCTCCCGCGTCAAGGACGATGTCAGCCTCACCCAGACGGGTGTGATCACCGGTACCCCCGCATATTTCGCGCCCGAGGTCGCCCGCGGTGCCGAGCCCGGAGAAGCATCTGACGTCTACTCCCTGGGAGCGACGGTGTACACCGTCGTCGAGGGACAGCCGCCGTTCGGGGTCGACGACAACTCACTGGTGTTGCTGCACAAGGTTGCTCGCGCACAGATCAACCCGATGACAAAGGCGGGTGAG
Organism: Gordonia sp. DT101; assembly: GCF_049844895.1. Lineage (NCBI taxonomy): Bacteria > Bacillati > Actinomycetota > Actinomycetes > Mycobacteriales > Gordoniaceae > Gordonia > Gordonia sp. DT101. The sequence goes on from NZ_JBNCLX010000003.1 coordinate 204,049, forward strand.
CTGCGGCCGGTGCTGTTGCGCATGCTCGAACCCAATCCGGCGAAGCGACCGACCATGAGCGAGTCCCGCGATCTGCTCGCGCAGGTGGCCGCCGGTCCGCGTGGGTCGGTGCATCAGGCGCTGACCAGCCCGCTCACCAAGCCCGACGGCGGCATCCCGGTGTGGGCGCAACGAGCACCCCGGCCACCACGGACCCACCCGACCGGTACACACCTGCCGGTCAGCGGGTCGTCGACCGGCGGGAGACCCGGGTCGACGCTCCACGGGCCCGCACCGACCCTGTCGACCGAGCTGCCAGACACCACTTTCGGGCCCGAGAGCCGGTACCGGCCGATGCCGGACGAGACCCGGCCGGGCCCGGCCGGAAAGGCCTCGACATCGACCACGGCACTGGCGATCTCGATCCTTGCGTTCTTCGTGATCCTCGCGATCGTGGTGATCTTGCTGATCGCGCTCGCCGGCTGACGACCGCGCACGATCGACGCGAAACTGCGCACGGTCGACGCGGATCTGCGCCCGATCGACACGGAACTGCGCACGATCGACGCGGTCGCGGATCAGCCGATGTGCCGGGTTGCCGCCCACCGGGTCAGCGCATTCCGGTTCGACTGCTGCGTCTTTCGCAGCACATTCGAGGCATGCGTCTCGACCGTCTTGATGGAGATGAACAGCTCTTCGGCGATCTCCCGATAGGTGTACCCGCGGGCGAGCAGACGGAGCACCTCGAGTTCCCGTCTGGTGAGCGAGTCGAGCTCGGGGTCGAGCGGTGGTTCCGGGGCGGTGGACCGACCGGTGAACGAGTCCAGGACGAAACCGGCGAGACGCGGGCTGAAGACCGCGTCGCCGTCGGCGACGCGCCGCACGGCGTCGGCGAGTTCCTTCCCGCCGATCGTCTTGGTGACGTAGCCCCGTGCGCCGGCACGGATCGTCGCGATGACGTCCTCGGCCGCGTCGGACACACTGAGCGCCAAGAAGACCGGCGCGCCATCCGCGGGCATCGCATCGGTGACACCGCGCAACACGGCGACGCCACCACCGGCCGGCATGTGGACGTCGAGCAGGACGACGTCCGGACGTATCCGCACGATGCCCTCGACCGCCTCGGCCACAGTGCCGGCCTCGCCGGCCACCAGCAGTCCTGGCTCCGATGCCAATTCGGCACGCACACCCGACCGGAACACCGCGTGGTCGTCGACGAGAAAGATCCGGCAGACCCCCGTGTCGGTCATCGAAGCCCTTCCTGTTCACGTGAAGGTTCCACCGTCACAACGGTTTCCACGCCCACATCTCCCTTGTCCGTCTTGTCTGTCCGGTCCGCACCACCGGTCGCCCCCCGTGGCATGGTCAGTCGGACATTCGTGCCGCGTTCCGGTACCGAGTCGATCGCCACGTCACCACCTGCGCGCTCCATACGTGCCCGGATGGAGCGGGCGATGCCCTGGCGGTCGTCGTCGACATGTTCGGGCTCGAAGCCCACCCCACGATCACGGACGAACACCTCGACCTGCTCGTCGGTCACCTCACCATAGACATCGACCTTGCGTTCGCCGGAGTGTTTCGCCGCGTTGATCAGGGCCTCCCGGGTGGCGGCCACCAATGCCGACCATCGACGACGCTCGGCGGCCGGCTCGTCATCCGGACGGAGGTCGCCGACGGTGATCACCTCGACCTCGATGCCGTAGTCGTCCTCCACCTCGGCGCCGACTCCCTGCAGGCTCGCCGACAGCGATCCCGCTCGTTGCGCGGGATCACCGAACAGCCAGCCGCGCAGTTCGCGCTCCTGGCTGCGGGCCAGTCGCGCCACCTCGTCCGGCTTGCCCGCCTGCTTCTGGATCAACGCGAGCGTCTGCAACACCGAGTCGTGCAGGTGCGAGGCGATCTCCTCGCGTTCGGCGTTGCGGATCCGCGCAGCGCGTTCTTCGTTGAGTGCCCGCCACATCCGCATCCAGAGCGGCACCGTGAGCAGCAGGACACCGATCAGCGTCGCGACGACGGCGAGCAGGGTCGTCGAGAGACCGCCGAAGTTCTGGTTCCCGGCGAGCACGATCACGACCAGCCCGCCGATCACCAGTAGCGCGCCACCGATCAGGCGGGTCCAGGTGAGCAGCGGGGTCCTGGGCGAGGCGCGCGACGTGTCGAACTCGCGCCAGACCAGGCCCGCACCGACCACCACGAAGACGAAAGGCACCAGATATGCGGCCGGGGTGCCGGACGCGGCGAAGCCCACCACCGACATCGCGACCAGGCCGACCAGCGCGAGCCCGTAGGCCTGCCGGCGCTCGCCGGGAGCGGGCGGAGCGGTGTCCTGACCCGGCGGGCAGAAGAACCAGAGCAGTCCGTAGGCGAGCACTCCTGCTCCCGCGAGCGCGGAGAGCACCAGGAAGACCACACGCACGCGGAACGCATCGATGCCGAGGTGGTCGGCGATCCCGCCCGCGACACCCGCGATGACCCGGCCGCCGTCGCGTCGCACCAGCCGCGGCGTCGGGGGTGCCGCGGGCGGTGACGCTGGCACGGGCACACCACTACTCACCTCTCGATACTGGCACGTCGAGGTCATCGTGCACATCAGGGACGTTCTCAGGGTCTTCCCCCGATGTGCCTGGCCGAACTCGCCGCCAAGATGGATTTCATGGACACGAAGCAGTTCGAAGGGATGTGGGCGACGAGGCCCATCCGGCCGAACCACAATCGCACGGTGGCGGGCGTGTGTGCGGGTATCGGGGCGCGCTACCGGGTCGATCCGACGCTGGTGAAGATCGCGTTCGTGGTGGCGACGCTGTTCGGCGGCAGCGGGCTCGTCCTGTACATCGCAGCGTGGGTCGCCCTGCCGGCCGAGAGTCGCTCACGCGACGAGCTCGGATCGATCCGGCACGCCGCTTCGACGGCCGGCCGTCGGCCGCGGCATCTGCGGCACCGCAATCCGCAGTTCATCCTGCTCATCGTCCTCGCGATCATCGTGGTGACCTCATTCGGTCCCAGTCGGTCCTGGAGCTCGGGTGGCCTCCTCGGGGCGGCCCTGATGCTCCTCGGATGGTGGCTGCTCTATCAGCGGACTCCCGAACCACCGGCCGGTACCAGCGTCGACACTCTGCAACCCGAGCAGGTCGTCGCGGCCGGCGCGTCGACGGATCGGTTGCAGCCGTGGATTCCCCGGGCTCTGACGGCGAACCCGACAGCCGGCCATCTGGGCGGCCCGTACCCCGATGTGCCTACCGCACAGGCGATGTCGGCGGGCACCACCACCTCCCCCGGCCGGTCTCCCGGGTCCGGGACCACCGAGGCCGCACCGACCGAGTTCATGCAGCGCACCCCACCGGCCTGGGATCCGCTGGGTACCGCGCAATTCGCCTGGGACCTCCCCGATCCCACACCCGACCGCGCCCTGACCGAACCGGCCGATCGGCGATCGCCGTTGACCCTCATCGTCATCGGCCTCGCGGTCATCACGGCGGCCACCGGAGCCGCACTGCATCAGGTCGGCGTCGACTGGTTCACCCCGGCGCGCATCCTGTCGCTGTCGCTGGCAGTGGTCGGCGCCGGCCTGATCTGCGCAGGCTTTCGGCGCCGGACAACCGGTCGACACAGTTCGGGGCTCGTTCCGATCGCGCTCGCCCTCGGCGTCGCAGTGGTGGCGACCTCGATGGTCGGACATCTCGACGGCTTCCCGTCCGGCGGTGTGGGTGAACGGATCTACACACCGGTCACCGAGAACGACATCAAGGGCGAGTATTCGCTCACCATGGGACGCATGGTGCTCGATCTGCGGGACGTCGACCTCACCGCCGACCGCACCATCGCCCTGCGCAACGGTGTCGGGGAGATCGAGGTCCAGGTGCCGAAGAACATGAACGTCCGAGCCACGTGTGACTCCGGTGTCGGCGACTTCACCTGCCCCGACGGACTCTCCGGTGGCGACGACGGCACCGACGGCCCCGTCCTGAATCTCAACGCACGAACCAACGTCGGACATGTGGAGGTGGCTCGATGACTTCGGAGACGACCAGCCGCGACACCAGACATCGCGCACCGGGACTCGCGATCCTCGGAATCGCTGCCCTCCTCGTGGCGGGCTGGGGCCTCGCCGGCGGACCGGACCTGCCGTCGGCCGCGGACCTCGGATGGCTCGCGGTCGGGCTGGGCCTGGTCATCGGGTTGATCCTCATCCTGACCGGGGCACGATCCTCACGACGGTGACGGCAGATCACCGTCGGCGCCAGGCGACCACTCCCGCTCGGCCGCTACTCCCACTCGATGGTGCCCGGCGGCTTGCTCGTGACGTCGAGCACCACGCGGTTCACGTCGGGAACCTCGTTGGTGATCCGCGTCGAGATCACCTCGAGGACCTCGTAGGGCACGCGCGTCCAGTCGGCGGTCATCGCGTCCTCACTCGAGACCGGGCGCAGCACGATCGGATGCCCGTAGGTGCGGCCGTCGCCCTGCACCCCGACGCTGCGCACATCGGCGAGCAGCACCACCGGGCACTGCCAGATCTGGCCGTCGAGGCCGGCCGCGGTCAGCTCCTCGCGGGCGATCAGGTCCGCCTTGCGCAGCATCGCGAGACGGTCGGCCGTCACCTCGCCGACGATCCGGATGGCCAGACCCGGGCCGGGGAACGGCTGACGGCCGACGATCTCCTCAGGCAGGCCGAGTTCGCGGCCCACCGCACGGACCTCGTCCTTGAAGAGCAGCCGCAGCGGCTCCACCAGGGAGAACTCGAGATCGTCCGGTAGTCCTCCCACGTTGTGATGGCTCTTGATGTTGGCCGTACCACTGCCGCCGCCGGACTCGACGACATCGGGGTACAGGGTGCCCTGGACCAGGTACTCGACCTTGTCGCCGTCGGACGCCCGATCACCGAGGACATCGGTGACCGCGCCCTCGAACGACCGGATGAACTCACGGCCGATGATCTTGCGTTTCTCCTCCGGGTCGCTGACTCCGGAGAGTTCGCCGAGGAAGGTGTCGGCAGCGTCCACGGTCACCAGTCTCGCGCCGGTGGCACCGACGAAATCGTGCTGCACCTGCTCACGCTCGCCGGCCCGCAGAAGTCCGTGATCGACGAACACGCAGGTCAACCGGTCCCCGATGGCCCGCTGCACGAGTGCGGCGGCGACGGCGGAGTCGACACCGCCCGACAGCCCGCAGATCGCGAGGCCGTCACCGATCTGATCGGCGACCTGGTCGATGAGCTGGTCGGCGATGTTGGCGGCCGTCCAGGTCGCCTCGAGTCCGGCGATCTCGTAGAGGAACCGGGTCAGGATCTGCTGGCCGTGCGGCGTGTGCAGCACCTCCGGGTGATATTGCACCCCCGCCATCCGACGATCGACACATTCGAACGCGGCGACCGGCGCACCGGGCGTGGAACCGGTGACGATGAATCCGTCCGGCGCGGCCTGCACGGCGTCGTTGTGACTCATCCACACGGGCTGGGTCTCGGTCAGGCCCTGATGCAGGATCCCTTCCCCGGTGATCGACAACGTCGTCCGGCCGAACTCACGACCCCCGGTGTTGGCCACCTCGCCGCCGAGCTCCCTCGCCATCGCCTGGAACCCATAGCAGATGCCGAACACCGGAACCCCGAGATCGAACACCCCCGGATCGAGTGCAGGCGCGTCGTCGGCGTAGACCGAGGCCGGGCCGCCCGAGAATATGAGCGCGACGGGATTGCGCGCTTTCATCTCCTCCAGCGGCGCATCGTGGGCGATCACCTCGGAGTAGATCCGCGCCTCACGGACCCGCCGGGCGATCAGCTGCGCATACTGCGCGCCGAAGTCGAGCACGAGCACCGGCCGAGGACCGTCGAAGAATGAGTCTGCAGAGGTGTCTGTCACCCCGTCGAGTCTAATGGCACCCACCACCGCACCCGGCAGCCGTGCGCACACCCCCACCCGCCATAATGTCGGAATGTCCCAGACCACCGACACGACCTCGTCGTCGCGGCGGTGCTCGCTGTCGGTGACCGACCTGACGCAGGCCGCCGTCTTCGCGGCACTGATCGCGGCACTGGGTCTCCCCGGCACCATCACCATCGGCTCCGCCGGGGTGCCGATCACCCTGCAGTCGCTGGGCGTGATGCTCGCCGGCGCGATCATCGGCCCGCGCAAGGGGACGTTGGCGGTGATCATCTTCGACGTGCTCGCCATCGCCGGCCTGCCGATCCTGGCGGGCGGACGCAGCGGGCTCGTGGCGCTGGCCTCCCCCACCGCCGGCTTCTTCGTCGGATTCCTCCCGGGCGTGATCGCCATCGGCGTGGCGACGGCGATGATGATGCCTCGGTACCGGGTCGTCTGGGGCATCCTGATCAACATCGTCGGCGGGATGGTCGTGATCTATGCCTGCGGCATCATCGGCCTCTTGGTGCGCACCGACCTCTCGTTGTGGGCCGCGATCTCCACCAACGGCACCTACATCCCCGGCGACATCGCGAAGTCGGTCATCACGGCCCTGGTGGCGGCACAGGTCCACCGCGCCTACCCGGGGTTGATCACGCCGCTGCGGCTGCGTCGCGCACGGTGACCGGGTCCCGATGATGGTCGAGTTCACCCGGTGATCGGGCCCTGCCGATGATCGAGTTCCGGGCCGTCGGCCACTCCTTCGGTGATCGCGTCGTGCTGGCCGACATCGATCTCGCACTGTCCGAACGACGGATCGGCATCATCGGCGCCAACGGCAGCGGCAAGTCCACCCTGGCGCGGATGATCAATGCGCTCGTCGTTCCCGACCGCGGCTCGGTGCACGTCAACGGAATCCACGCCGCACGCCACAAGCGTCAGGTGCGGCGCGAGGTCGGTTTCATCTTCAGCGATCCGGACCGCCAGATCATCATGCCGACCGTCTCGGAGGACATCGAACTGTCCCTGACCCGGATCGAGCGGGACAAAGCACGACGATCGGCAAGGGCCACCGCGGTGCTGGCACAGTTCGGGCTGGCCGACCATGCCGATCACCCGGCGCACCTGCTGTCCGGCGGACAGAAACAACTCCTCGCGCTCGCGTCGGTCCTGGTGACCGGTCCCGCCGTGCTGGTGGCCGACGAGCCGACCACCCTTCTCGACCTTCGCAACAGCTCGATGTTGCGCGACGTCTTCGCGACCCTCGACGAGCAACTGATCGTGCTCACCCACGACCTCGATCTGCTGACCGATTACGACCGCGTCATCGTGCTCGACGAGGGGCGGGTCGTCGCCGACGACGAGCCGACGGCCGCGGTCGCCGCGTACCGGGCGTTGATGTCATGACCGCGCTCGGCGTCTACCGCCCGGGGAGATCACTGTTGCACCGCCTCCCGACCGGCCCGAAGCTGCTCGGGCTGGCGGCGGGCATCCTCGCCATCAGCCTCACCGTCCGCAGCCTGCCGGCGATCGGGATCCTCGCGGTCGGTGTCGTCGTGGTCTTCGCGATGGGCGGGATCGGCCCGCGGGAGGCCTGGCGCCAGATGCGGCCGGTGACCTGGGTGCTGGCCTTCGTGTTCGTGTTCCAGGTGGTGTTCACCGATTGGCAGCGTGCCCTGCTGGTCTGCGCGGTACTCGCCGCCTCGGTCGCGTTGGCCGCGGCCGTCTCGCTCACCACCCGCACATCGGCCATCCTCGACGCCATCGTCGCCGGGCTGAGTCCGTTGCGGCGCTTCGGCGTACGCACCGATCACATCGCTCTCGCGCTGGCGCTCGCGATCCGGTCGATCCCGCTGATGGTGGACGTCGTCGGCCAGGTCGACGAGGCCCGGCAGGCCCGCGGATTACGTCCGGGCGCAAGAATTCTGGTCGCACCGGTGGTCATCGCGGCATTGCGGACGGCCGACGGGTTCGCCGACACCCTCATCGCTCGCGGGCTGGACTGATTCCGGGCCCGTCGGTCCCGAGGGATCAGGAATGCAGCGAGAGCCCGACCTTCTGGAATTCCTTCAGGTCGCTGTAGCCGGCCTTCGCCATCGACCGACGCAGCGCTCCGACGAGGTTCAGCTCGCCGAACGGATCCTGGGACGGCCCGGTGAGCACACACTCCAGGCTGGGACGATCGTCGTCGGTCGCGACCTGCAGCAGGGCGCCACGCGGCGTGTCCGGGTGCGCCGCCGCCGACGGCCAATACCAGCCCAGGCCGGGCGATTCGGCCGCAGCCGCGAGCGGGGTGCCGAGGACCGCCGCGTCGGCGCCGCAGGCGATCGCCTTGGCGAGATCCCCGGAACCGTGGATGTCGCCGTCGGCAATGACGTGCACGTACCGCCCGCCGGTCTCGTCGAGATATTCACGGCGCGCGGCGGCCGCGTCGGCGATCGCCGTGGCCATCGGGACACCGATGCCCAGGACCTCACCGGTGGTGGTCGCGCCGGCCGCGGAGCCGTACCCGACGATCACGCCGGCCGCGCCGGTCCGCATCAGGTGCAGAGCCGTACGGTGGTCGTGCACACCGCCGGCGATCACCGGGATGTCGAGTTCGGCGATGAAGGTCTTGAGGTTCAACGGTTCTCGGGCCGTACCGTCGGAATCCACCTGCGCGACATGCTCGGCCGAGATGATCGTGCCGTGCACCACCAAGATCTCAACCCCGGCCTCCAACAGCGCGGGCGTCAGCTCCGGCGCGTGCTGCGGACTCACCCGGACCGCGGTGGTCACGCCGGCGTCGCGCACGGTGGACACCGCCTCACGCAGCAGCCCGGTGTCCAACGGTGCCGAATGCAGTTGCTGCAGATGACGAATCGCTGCCATCGGATCGGGATTCTCGGTTGCCACGGCGATGAGCTCGGCGATCTTCGCGTCGACGTCGCGATGCCGGGCCCACAGGCCCTCGCCGTTGATCACACCGAGCGCACCGAGTTTGCCGAGTTCGACCGCCACCGCCGGCGACACCAGAGCATCGGTGGGGTGACTGAGGATCGGGGACTCGAAACGGTACGCATCGATCTGCCACGCGGTGGAGACATCCTTGGACGACCTGGTCCGACGGGACGGGACGATACTGATGTCATCGAGTTCGAACGTGCGGCGGGCCGTTCGGCCCATACCGATGTCCACGAGATCACGCACCGTTGCGCCTTTCTGCTACGCGAACCGGTCGCCGGTCGACCCGACCGGACCGATCCGCCGAATCTTACGAGCTTCAGCGAGAATAGTAGTTCGGCGCCTCGGTGGTGAGGGTGATGTCGTGTGGATGCGACTCCTTGAGGCCTGCCGAGGTGATCTGCACGAACTGGGCATGCTGGAGGTCGGCGATCGTCGACGCCCCGGTGTAGCCCATCGCAGCACGAAGACCGCCGACGAGCTGATGGATCACCTGGGTGAGCGGTCCACGGAACGGCACCCGCCCCTCGATGCCCTCCGGGACGAGTTTCTCCTCGTTGAGGACGTCATCCTGGAAGTAGCGATCCTTGGAGAACGACTTGGCCTGTCCGCGTCCCTGCATCGCACCGAGCGAGCCCATGCCGCGATAACTCTTGAACTGCTTGCCGTTCACGAGGATCAGCTCACCGGGCGCCTCGGCCGTCCCGGCCAGCAACGAACCCAGCATTGCGGTCGACGCGCCGGCCGCGAGCGCCTTGGCGATGTCGCCGGAGTACTGCAGCCCGCCGTCCGCCATGACCGGCACGTCGTGCTCCTTGCACACGGCCACGGCCTCGAGGATCGCGGTGATCTGTGGTGCGCCGACGCCGGCGACCACTCGGGTGGTGCAGATGGAACCGGGCCCGACACCGACCTTCACCGCGTCGGCACCGGCCTCGACGAGCGCGAGGGCGGCCTCGCGGGTGGCGACGTTACCGCCGACGATCTGTACCCGCTCGCCAACTTCGGCCTTGAGCTTCGAGACCATGTCGAGCACCAGGCGATTGTGGGCGTGCGCGGTGTCCACGATGATCACGTCGGCGCCGGCATCGGCCAGCGCCATCGCACGATCCCACTGCGGGTCTCCGGTGCCAACCGCAGCTCCGACCAGCAGTCGGCCGTCGGCGTCCTTGGTCGCCAGCGGATGCTGCTCGGTCTTGACGAAGTCCTTGACGGTGATCAGACCGGTGAGTTTGCCGTTGCCGTCGACGATCGGCAGCTTCTCGATCTTGTTCCGGCGCAGCAGGCCGAGGGCGGCTTCGGCGGACACCCCCTCTTGTGCGGTGATCAGCGGGGCCTTCGTCATGACCTCGGAGACCGGACGCGACAGGTCCACCTCGAACCGCATGTCACGGTTGGTGATGATGCCGATGAGCTCGCCCGCGTCGTCCACCACGGGAAGACCGGAGATCCGGTACCGCGCACACATGGCGTCGACCTCGGCCAGCGTGTCGGTCGGCGAACAGGTGACCGGGTCGGTGACCATGCCGGCCTCGGACCGTTTGACCGTCTCGACCTGACCGGCCTGGTCCTCTATCGACAGGTTGCGGTGCAGCACCCCCATGCCACCGGCGCGGGCCATCGCGATGGCCATTCTCGCCTCGGTGACGGTGTCCATCGCCGAACTCACCAGAGGCACCTTGAGGGTGATGTTCTTGGTGACCCGCGACGACGTGTCCGCGTCACTGGGGATGACGTCGGAGGCCGCGGGAAGCAACAGGACGTCGTCGAAGGTGAGGCCGAGCATCGCGACCTTGCCGGGGTCGTCTCCCCCGGTGCGAACGTGCGTCATCTGTCCATCGTATCGGCAGCACCGCAGTGGTGAGGGTCACCCCGCGGGGTTCGTTCCACACGCCGGGAGACTGTGGAGTCCTCACCCCACCCTGACCGTTTCATCGGTTACCGTGGTTGTGTGCGTGACCACCTACCACCCGGCCTCCCGCCAGACCCGTTCGCGGATGACCCCAGCGATCCGGCGTCGGCGCTCGACTCGGTGGAACCCGGCATCCCGCTCGACGAGAACGAGCGGATGGCGGTCGAGGAGGATCTGGCCGACCTTGCGGTCTACGAAGCGCTGCTCGCCCACCGGGGGATCCGCGGACTCGTCGTGGTGTGCGACGACTGCCACGAGGACCATTACCACGACTGGGACATGCTGCGCGCCAACCTGCTGCAGCTACTGATAGACGGAACCGTCCGGCCGCATGAGCCGGCGGTGGACCCGCGACCTGACGCCTATGTGACCTGGGATTACTGCCGTGGCTATGCGGATGCGCACAGTCACGTCGATGACGAACGCTGAGCCGGTCTCACGACGACGGCGAGATCGTGGTCGGGAAGTCCGACTCCTGCCCGCCTGCCCCGTCATTCCGTTCGACCGGTGACGACGTGGCGGTGGTCGTCGGGGTCGTGGTCCGGATATCCGGGGGCGTCGATGGTTCCGGGCTCCCCGTGTTGCCCGGACCTTGGTGACCGCCATCGCTGGTCGGGACATCGGAGGTCGCGGGCGGCGGTGGTGCAGGCTTCGTGACGGTGACGGATGACGAGCCGTCGTCGCCGCGCGAACGGCGGAGGTCACGGGGCGGCGCAGTCGGCCCCTTGGCCCCCTCGCTCGGTCGCTGACTCGGCGAGACCGATATCGACCCCGAGGTGGACGATGCTCCCGACGTCGCGGTCTGCGCGCGGAGCCGTTCGATCCACTCCTTCATGCGATTGAGCGTCTCGGAGTCACGCATTGGCCCGAGGTCCTTCTGCGCTTTGGCGATCAGCTCGGCCGCCTGCTCTGGATCGCCGGAGGCCATGGCGGCCTCGGCCTTTTCCAGATTCGACTGCACATCCATCGATGCCTGTGTCTGGGACGCAGCCTCGGAGAACACGACCCGCTTGACACCCCACAGCGGATCGCCGGGCGAGGATCCCTCGGCGAGCACGGTCAGGCCCGCACCGGCGATCACGACGATCGCCGCGGCACCGGATGCGACGCGGAGGTGACGGATGACGCCCCGGCCGCGACGCGCACGCTCGGTGGCGGCGATCGCCGACTCGACCTCATCGACGGTCGGCAGCTCCGGCAGCGGCGCGGTGAGCGCCTCGTGGCGCCAACCCGACAGCAGTTCGGCGAGTTGGTACTCGGTGTCGTCGTGGGTGGGGACAGGAAGGTCCTGCGACAGCGAGTCGAGGAACTCGTCGTCGACATGCACCGACGTCATGTCGATGGGCTCAGTCACGTCCCAACCGGGCTCGGCAGGATCATGTTTGTCGTTCATCGACCTCACCCGCCTTCCTCAATTGGTCTTTCAACTTCGCCAACGCGCGGTGCTGCGCCACTCGCACCGCGCCTGCGGTGCTGCCGATGGCATCGGCGGTCTCCTCGGCCGACAGTCCGACCACGAGTCGGAGGACCAGCACCTCACGCTGCTTCTCCGGGAGGATCGTCAACAGCGCACGCATCCGGCGACTGGCATCGGCGTCGAGCGCCGACTGTTCGGGTCCGCCCGTGAACGACATCGCCTCGGGAAGGGTCTCCACCGGATCGGCCTTGACCCGGCCTGCCACGCGCATGGCATCGGCCACCTTGTGTGCAGCGATCCCGTAGACGAATGCCATGAACGGCCTGCCCTGGTCCTGATACCGGGGCAGCGCTGTCATCACCGCCATCAACGCCTCCTGCGCGATATCGTCGGCGGAGAACAGATGGCGTTCTCCGACTCCAATTCGCCCTCGGCAGTAACGCAGGATCGGATCCTGCACACTTTCGAGAACTGACGTGAGCGCCGCGCGATCGCCGTGCCCCGCGGCACGGACAGCCTCGTCGAGCTCAACACCCGTCAGTTTCATCGTCAGTCGAGATCCCCGTGTTACATGTGGTCGTGGTGTTGCCGGTGTGCCGCTTCCCCCACGTCACCTTAGCGATCGAACCCGACGCTCGACGCACCCACCGCCGTCACGCGTTGTCGAATGGCACGCCTCGAGAGATGAGTTCGGATCGCGTCCATGCCAGTTCCTTCCTGACCTCCTCATCTGCCGGGTCGAGGCCGTTCCGCAATGCCAGCGAGGCCCACCGCAACGGCGTCAGGTCGGCATCGGCCGCGCGCCTGGTCACCTCGCACGCGAGCTCTGCGGCGTGATGCACGTCACCCGCGGTCGCCGCCGCCGCGGCCGCGATGAGGGTCGTCTTCACCCGATGTCGCTCCGGGGTGTCGCCGAACTCTGCCAATCGACAACCGGCCTCGGCGTGTCCGAGCGCTTTCGCCACGTCGCCGCCGTACATGGCCAGCTCGGCAGAGACCCATTCGATGCGGAGCCGGGGACGGCGACCGGCGAGCCACCCGCCGTCATCGGGGTCGGCATGGTCGCGGGCACGGTCCAGCAGTCGTGCGGTGGCCGGCAGACGGAGTCGGCCGAGATGATCGGCGGCGAGCCCGACCAATGCGTCCAACAGGGCGGCTCGCCGCCACTCGACCGGGGCGCCTGCCCGCCACTCGCTACCGTCCGGGTGCGCGACGCCCACCAACAGCAGGGCGCGTCCGTCGAACGTCGACGCGTGCCGGTGACGGCCCGCCTGCCGCAGCAGGGAAGCCCGGGTCGAGAAGGCCAGCGACGAGAGCACATCATCACCGTGCACCCGCCCCAGCCGGTCCGCACCGTCGAGCAACGCGAACGCGGCTGCGGTGTGACCTATACCTCCCCGATGCACGGCTCGGTCCCACAACGCATACCCGTCCGTACGTTTGCCCATATCAGACCCTATTTTCTTGCGCTCACGCCAACGCCAAATGGAATGTAACCGGTTCCAGTTTGCATAAAATTAACCTGCCGTCACAAACATTAATTCCACCCCCAGATCACGCACGAATATTCTGCACATTTCTCCCGTGTTACGCCGAGCCCGTCACGGATCCTGCCGGAGACGAGCTTCCATGGTTGCCGAAACACTCCTCCGGGCAAGGGAAGTCGCAGTTCAGATAGGGTAATCCGACCCGCACCAGGGGCCTGACCCACCCAGTGTGGGCTATATGCTAGACCGGTCCGTTTCCACAACACAGAGTTAACATTTCTCGAAGTTTCACCATCATTGAGCATGCATTTGGCGGGATTGACTCCATTTCTTTTGCTTGCCTACTGTGTGGTTGCACTGATGAATACGAGTGCCACTCGCAGACAAGGAGTCGCTGTCATGCCTCAGCCAAATCTTCTTCCCGGCCCGAACGCCGACATCTGGGACTGGCAGATGAAGGGTCTCTGTCGCGGAGTGGAATCGTCGATGTTCTTCCATCCCGACGGTGAGCGCGGCCGTGCGCGCGCCCAGCGGGAGCGCCGTGCCAAGGAAATGTGCCACCAGTGCCCGGTGATCGCCCAATGCCGTGAACATGCACTCGCGGTCGCCGAGCCCTACGGCATCTGGGGCGGGCTCTCCGAGTCCGAACGCAGCATGTTGATGAAGCGCGGCGTCGGACGCCGGATGGCCGGCTAGCCGGCACGCGGACCCCTTCCCAACGCCCTCGGGGGCATCGATCCTGCTGGATCGATGCCCCCGAGGGGTTGTGCGGGTGTCGCCGACGTCAGTGGGCGTGACCGTGCCCGCCGGCCGCGGCCGCTTCCGGCCGGTCGGTGATGGCGGTCTCGGTGGTCAACACCATCCGCGCGACGGATGCCGCATTCACCACGGCCGACCGTGTCACCTTCACGGGATCGATGATCCCGTCGGCGAGCAGATCACCGTAGGTGAGCGTGGCCGCGTTGAAGCCCAGTCCCTGATCGGACTCGGTGACCTTCGCGACCACAACGGCGCCGTCGACGCCCGCGTTGCCGGCAATCCAATAGAGCGGGGCGCGGGCCGCGTCACGAACGACGCGCACGCCGAGCGCCTCGTCGTCGGGTAGGTCCGCCGCCAGCGCATCCAGCACCGAAGCCGCTTGCACGATCGCGGAGCCACCGCCGATGACGATGCCCTCCTCGACCGCGGCCTTGGCCGCCGCCACCGCATCCTCGACGCGGTGCTTGCGCTCCTTGAGCGCGGTCTCGGTGGCAGCACCCACGCGGATCACGGCAACGCCACCGGCGAGCTTGGCCAAGCGCTCGGCCAGCTTCTCGCGGTCCCAGTCGGAATCGCTCTGCTCGATCTCACGACGCAGTTGCTCGGCACGGTTCGCGATGTCGTCCTTGGTGCCGGCACCCTCGACCAGAGTGGTCGTGTCCTTGCTCACGACCACGCGGCGGACCGAACCGAGCGCGTCGAGTCCGGTCTCGGCGAGGGACATGCCGATGTCGGAGGAGATCACCGTCGCGCCGGTGACGACCGCCAAGTCCTCCAGGAACGCCTTCCGGCGGTCCCCGAAGAACGGCGCCTTGACCGCCACGGCCTTGATGGTCTTGCGGATGGAGTTCACGACGAGAGTCGAGAGCGGCTCGCCCTCCACGTCCTCGGCGATGATCAGCACCGACTTGCCCTCGGAGGCGATCTTCTCCAGTAGCGGCAGGAAGTCCGGCAGCGAGCTGATCTTGTCGCGGTAGAGGAGAACCAATGCGTCCTCCAGCACGGCCTCCTGGCTGTCGGCATCCGTGACGAAATACGGCGACAGGAAGCCCTTGTCGAACTGGACGCCCTCGGTGATCTCGAGGTCGGTCTCCAGACCGGAGCCCTCCTCGACGGTGACGACGCCGTCGCCACCCACCCGGGTCATCGCCTTGCCGACCATCACGCCGACCTCCTCGTCACGTGACGAGACGGTCGCGACCTGGCCGATCGCCTTCTCACCGTCGACCGGGGTCGCCACCCGAAGCAGTTCGGCGCTGATCGCGTCCGCGGCCTTGCCGATTCCGACACCGAGCGCGATCGGGTTGGCGCCCGCCGTGACGTTGCGCAGACCGGCCGAGACCATCGCCTGCGCGAGCACGGTCGCCGTCGTGGTGCCGTCTCCCGCGACGTCGTTGGTCTTGGTGGCCACCGACTTCACGAGCTGGGCACCGAGGTTCTCGAAGGCATCCTCGAGGTCGATGTCGCGGGCGATGGTGACGCCGTCGTTGGTGACGCTCGGTCCGCCGAACGCCTTGGCCAGCACCACATGCCGGCCGCGGGGGCCGAGGGTGACCTTCACCGTGTCGGCCAGTTGATTGATGCCGCGCTCGAGTGCGCGGCGCGCTACATCATCGAATTCGATCTGTTTGGACATGGGTCTCTTTCAGAGTGCGGAACAGCTTGGAGAATCAGCACCGCCCCGGCGCCCGACGAGGGCTCCGGGGCGGTGGACACGCGAAGTGATTCGCGGGTCTTACTTGCCGATGACGGCCAGCACGTCGCGCGCCGAGAGGATCAGGTACTCCTCGCCGGCGTACTTGATCTCGGTGCCTCCGTACTTGCTGTAGATGACGGTGTCACCTTCCTTGACGTCGACCGGGACGCGGTTGCCCTGCTCGGTAACCCGGCCCTCGCCGACGGCGATGACGGTGCCTTCCTGCGGCTTCTCCTTGGCGGTGTCCGGGATGACCAGACCGGACGCGGTGGTCGTCTCTGCCTCCACGGCCTGCACCAGGATCTTGTCCTCAAGCGGCTTGATGTTCACGCTCGCCACGATGTGAGTCCTCAACTTTCGTACTGAGTGAGTTCGAACGGTGGTTCGGATGTTCATGGCGCTGGACAAAGCCCCGTCGTCGCGGGTGCCGAGGCTTCACGCAGTGCCGACTAGCACTCTATACACGAGAGTGCCAGCACTCAAGGGCGGAGGCTGCGAAATCAGTCGGCCTCGCCTGCGAGTGAGGTCACGAGCGCCGGAACCGGGTCCGTAGCACCTGCGTACGGCTCTTTCGCGACCAAGTCGCCATCGCGATCGCACCGACGAGTCCGATGATCGACAGGCCGGCGACCACTCAGTTCACCGTCGACATTCCGCCGAGGAGCTCGCCGGGACCGGAATCGTCGGTGCTCGCGAGGATCGCGGTGACCACCGCCATCACCACCGCCCGCCCACCTGGACGCTGGTGCTGACCAGCCCTGAGGCCAGGCCCTGCTCCGTATCGTCGACACCCGCGGTGCCCTGGGACGGGACCGACGGGAAGGTGACCGCGAATCCGCCGACGAGCAACCAGGGCGTCGGCACCCGGTCCAGGACGCGGTCCATCCGGATCGCGCCGGCGGCGACGATCAGACCGGCAGGCAGCCCAGCCGACCTGCCGGTAATATGCGTGCGCATGTAATGTGTCTACACCTATTTCTTGCGCATTTAATGATTTTGCATTAAATGCATTTGCATGTGGTAAGGTGTCGGGCATGACCGAGGGAACCGATCAGGATGCGCTTGCCGCGGCCTGGCATGACCTGTCGGTTCGATACCACCGGGTCTCCTGCGCCCTCGACCGCGAACTGCAGGCCAATCACAAGATCTCCGCCAGCGAGTTCGAGGTACTCGAATTGCTCTGGGCAGCAGATGAACACAGTCTACGGATGAGTGAGCTCGCCGAGCACGTCCATCTCAGTCAGAGCGCTCTGTCGCGTGTGGTCGCGCGCCTGGAGAAGGACGGCCTCGCGAGCAGGACGATGTGCCAGTCGGATCGGCGGTCGGTGTTCGCCCAGCTCACCGAGAACGGCGAGGACCGGTACCGGCGTGCGCGCCCGACCCAGCGCGCGGTACTGGCCGACCATTCACTCGGTTGCCGCGAGCTGTTGCAGCGTCAGAGCTGACTGACCTGCACCGACATCCCCGGATCGGTGGCTACCGTCAGTGGGGACGGCTCGGCTCCTCCGGCGATGACATGCGCACCCAACGTCGCGATCATCACGCCGTTGTCGGTGCAGAGGCGAGGCCGGGGCACCCGCAGAGTGATGCCCGCCGCCGCGCACCTTTCCTGTGCCAGCGATCGGATGCGCGAATTGGCGGTGGCACCACCGCCGAGTACCAGAGTGTCGACCCCGAGGTCCGAGCAGGCACGGAGCGCCTTCATCGTCAGGACGTCGGCAACCGCCTCCTGAAAAGACGCCGCCACGTCGGCGACCGGCACCTCGACACCGTCGCGCTCGCATTTCTCGACATGGCGTGCGACCGACGTCTTGAGACCACTGAAAGAGAAGTCGTAGCGTGCGTCACGGGGTCCGGTCATCCCGCGCGGGAACGGGATCGCACTCGGATCGCCCCCGGCTGCAACACGATCCAGCGCCGGACCACCCGGGAATCCGAGATCGAGAAGGCGGGCCACCTTGTCGAAGGCCTCCCCCGCCGCATCGTCGACCGTGGTGCCGAGTTCGGTGATCGGCGACGCCAGGTCGGTCACGTGCAGCAGGTGGGTGTGGCCACCGGAGACCAGGAGGGCGACGCACTCCGGCATCGGCCCGTGCTCCAGTGTGTCGACCGCGACGTGACCGCCGAGGTGATTCATGGCGAAGAGCGGGACATCCCAGGCCAACGCATAAGCCTTCGCGGCCGCGACACCGACCAGCAGGGCGCCGGCCAGACCCGGGCCGATCGTCACCGCGATCGCATCGGGGCGGTCGATTCCGGCGACTTCTCGGGCACGCTGCATGGTCGGCACGATCGCCTCGAGGTGCGCTCGTGACGCGATCTCGGGGACCACACCGCCGAACCGCGCATGCTCCTCGACACTGGACGCGACCTCGTCGGCGAGCAGTGCCGCAGTCCCCTTCCCGCCGTCGCCGATGCCGTCCGGGTCCCACCGGACGATGCCGACTCCGGTCTCGTCACACGAACTCTCGATTCCCATCACGATCATGGGGCACTCCCTGACTCCGGTGCGGCTGACTCCCGTGCGGCTGACTCCGGTACGGCGGATTCCGGCGTGACCGGTCGGATCATCGTGTAGGCGTCGGCACCCGACGGTTGATAGTAGTTGCGGCGGATGCCCGACCGGACGAACCCCTGTCTCGCGTACAGATCGATGGCGGTGTCGTTGTCGGTGCGCACCTCGAGGAAAACCGGTGCGCCACAATCGTCGGCGACGTCGAGCAGCGCCATCAGCAAAGCGCGTCCGTAACCCCGGCCACGATGCGACGGCGCGACGGCGATCGTGTGGATCTCACACTCGAACGAACCCGCCGACCCCAGGGTCGATACGCCCGCGTAGCCCACGACTTCTCCGCCGGGCCGTTCGCGGGCCGCGAAGTACCGGTTGTAGGGAGCGTTGAGCTCTGCGCGGAAAGCCGTGGCGGGCCAAGGCGAATCGTCGGCGAACATCTCCCTCTCCAACGCGGCGCAGCGGGGGATGTCGGTGTAGTCGAGGTCGTCGATCAGCAGCTCAGACGTCGTCATCGTGTCACCTCTCGCTTCTGTCCGGCCGGTGCCCGACGGTCCTTGGACTCCACGGCGTCCGGGCGCCGAAGATACAGCGGGACCAGTGGTTCCGGCCGCGCGCCGGTACGCAGATCGTCGGACGCGGCTGCCAACAGACCGGCCACCGACGGTACCGTCGCGGTCCCGACACGGCGGCCGAAGAGCTCGGTGTGCGCCGGTGATCCGACCACGAGATCGATGGGTGTCGAGGCGAGGTCGTCGACGAGCCGGGCCGGCGCGACGACCTCCGGGCCACTCACCCGCCGCCCGTCCACGTACCGGGCCCAATAGACCTCACGGCGTCGGGCATCGGTCACCACCAGCATCGAGCCGCCATCTGCCCCGTCCATGAACTCCTGCTCCGCGACCGCGTCCAGCGAACACACGCCGTACACGGGCAGCCCCAGCGCGTCCGCGAAGGCCGCCCCGGTCGCCATCCCCACGCGCAACCCGGTGAAAGGTCCCGGTCCACACCCGACGACCACCGCGGCGAGATCGGAGCGCGCGACGCCCGAATCGCTCAGGACCTCACCGATGAGCGTGGTGAGCACCTCGGCATGTCGGCGCCCGTCCGACGCGACACGCTCGGCCGACACCTCCGGCGCGCAGCTGTCGTCGGGGCGCAGCCGCGCGACGCCGGTCACCACCGAGTCGGTCGCGGTGTCGATGGTCAATACCCACATCAGTGCTCCACCCATTCCCACTCGGCGCGACGGACTTCCGATTCGGGCTCCCGTCGCAGTCGTACCCGCAGATGCCGATCGGCGAGACGTTCGGCGACTCCGTCACCCCACTCCACCACGATCACCGCACCCGTCAGGTCGGAATCGAGGTCCAGCGCATCGAGTTCGTCGAGACCGCCGAGCCGATAGGCATCGACGTGAATCATGCCGGGGAGTCCCGGCCGCGACGGCCGATGCTCACGCGCGATGATGAACGTCGGCGACGACACCCGGCCGAGAACCTGCAGTCCGGCCCCGATGCCCCGGGCCATCGCCGTCTTGCCTGCGCCCAACGGGCCGTCGAGGATCACCAGGTCGCCGGCGCCCAGAGTGGCCGCCAGTTCCCTCCCCAGATCCTCGGTGTCGGCGACCTCCGCCAGCGTTCGCGCACCTGCCGCACCTGCCTCCACGGGTCCGCTCATCCTGGCACCCGCCTTCGCCACCACCGGCGACGGCGGGGCTGCGGCGTCGCCGTCCGCGCGCGGTCCACCAGATCGACGATCGCATCGGTCACCACGTCCGGCCTCTCCATCTGCACCATGTGACCCGCCCCCTCGACCACGACGAGTCGCGAGTCCTCTCTGAGTTCCCCGTACATCCGCATCGACCTCGGTAACGGTGTCAGCCGATCCGCGTTGCCGCACACCACCACCGACGGCACCCGGGCGAGGACCGGCAGGGCCATGGATTCGTCGTGATCCTCCAGGGCGTGCAAGAAATTCACAATGGTCTCGATCGGCGTGTTCTGGATCATCTTCTCGACGGCACGTCCGGCATTCGGGCTGTAGAAGTCGGGGCCGAAGCTCGCCGCCACCAGTACGGGTTCCAATACCTGACGGGTGAGGCCGCGACCGGCCCGTACCAGAGCCGGGACATGACGGACGGACAGCCGGAAGGCGTCGAGCAACGGATTCGACAGGCCTTCGCCGAGGCCGGCCTCGGTCAGACCGCGCGAGGCCGTCGCCACCAAGGCGACGCCACTGGCCCGGCCGTCGGGGGCGAAGAGTGCCGGGTCGCGGCGCGCCAGCCCCATCAACGCCATCCCACCCATCGAATGACCCACCAGTACAAGCGGTCCGGTCGGCGCGGCAGCGCGGATCACCGCGCCGATGTCGTCGCCGAGGCGGGTGATGGTGCAGGTCTCGGCCGGCGCCGGACCGCTCCGCCCGTGACCGCGATGATCGAAGAACACCATCCGGATGCATCGGTCTGCCCAGCGCTGTGCCAACTCGTGACGCTGGAAATGCCAGCTGGCCATTCGCAGGCTGAACCCGTGGACGAAGATGACGGTCAGCTCCGGCTCGATCCTGTCCGGCTCTGCTCCCGCCGGGCCGGTGACCACCGTGCGGACCGCCAGATCGATCCCGTCGTCGGTGGTGACGGTGCTCGCGGTGTCGTCATAGATCGTGGTGAAGTCCACGCCCGCAAATGGATCCGCCCGGTTTGTGGTCCGACGGCGCGCCACGTTGCGGGCGACCCCGCCGGCAGCGACGGCCCCGAGCGCGGCGACACCGGTGACCCCGGCCATCCAGCCGATGCGCTCCGAGTCATCCACGGACGCCCCCGACGTATTCGCGCACTGCCCGGCGACCGATTCCCGAGACGATCTCGTAGTCGATGGTGCCGATGGCATCCGCCCAGTCCTTGGCGGTCGGCCCGCCGTCTCGACCGGTACCGAACAGCTCTGCCCGGTCGCCCTCGGCCACTCCTCCACCGTCCGGACCGATGTCGACGACCATCTGGTCCATGCAGATCCGGCCCACGCCCGGAAACGATCGTCCGTTGATCCGGACCGTGAACTTGCCGGAGAGCAGCCGCGGCACGCCGTCTGCGTAGCCGGCAGGCAGGATCGCGATGGTTGTGTCGGTCGGCGCGATCCAGGTGTGGCTGTAGGAAACCCCTTCTCCGGCAGCGAGTTTCTTGATCAGCGAGACCTGGGCGGTCAGCGTCATCGCGGGAATCAGGCCGAAATCGCCGCGCTCGGGCACCGGCGTCCGGCCGTAGAGGGCGATCCCGGGCCGGACCAGATCGCGCGCGAGGTCTGGACGTGTCAGTGCGGCAGGAGAATTGGCGATGTGCATCACCTCCGGTCCGGCATCGAGCCTGCGCAGGTCGTCGGCGGCGAGGTCGAGACGTTGCGCCTGTTCGGAATTCAACGGATGGTCGGGCTCATCGCCACGCGCGAGGTGACACATGATCGCCCGGACCGACACCGCACCGTCGGCCTTGGCCTTGGCCAGGGATTCGGCGAAGTCGGCCCACTCGTCGACGGCGACACCGCTGCGATTGAGTCCGGTGTCCACCTTGACCGTCACCGTGGCCGTGGTGGAGCGGGCCTCCGCCGCGGCGACGACCGCGGCCAGCTGACGCGACGATGACACGGCGATGTCGATGTCGTGCGCGATCGCCGCGCCGAAATCGGTAGCGGGAGTGTGTAGCCACGCGGTGATATGCGCGGCGATCCCGTCGGCCCGCAATGCGACCGCCTCGCCGACATGCGCCACACCCAGTTCGGCGGCACCGGCTGCCAGCGCGGTTCGCGCGACGGGTAGGACACCGTGCCCATAGGCATCGGCCTTCACCACCGCCAGGACATCGGCGCGTGCGGCGGTGCGCACCACGCCGACGTTGTGGGCGATCGCGTCGAGATCGATGGTCGCGGCCAGGGCAGGTGAGGTCATCGCGTCCATTATCCCAGATGCGGGCGAGTGCATTGCACGTGCGCGCGGCCGCCGATGTGTCCGGGATCACTGCCGCGGCAATGCCGTGTGAGGACCACACTCACCCGATCGCAGAGGCCTCGCGGATCGCCCGCACCGCCGATCGGACCGCGCCCAGGAGGGCAGACGCCCCGATCGGCGCGCCTCGGGCGGCCAGATCGGCCGCGTGCCCGTGTACCCGCGCGGCGGCGGCTCCGGCCAGGGACGGGGTGAGCCCCGACGCCATCAGGGCGCCGGCGATTCCCGAGAGCACGTCACCGGCCCCGGCCGTGGCCGCCCACGAGGAACCGGCGTCGTTGCCGAGGACATCACCCGAAGGGTCCGCGACGAGCGTGATCCGCCCCTTGAGAAGCACCGTGACCTGCCACTTCGCCGCCAGGTCGGCGACTGCCTGCAATCGGTCGGCGCCGACGTCTTTGCCCGCCAGTCGTGCGTACTCGCCCGCGTGCGGGGTCAGCAGCGTCGGGGCCGGTCGCTCCGACACGAGTTCGGGATGAGCAGCGACCAGTGTGAGGCCGTCGGCGTCGACGAGCACCGGTAGATCGGTCGCGAGCACCGTACGCAGCACGTCCAGCGCGTCGTCGTCGGTGCCCATGCCGGGTCCCACCACCCACGCCTGCACACGTCCCGCATCGTCGAGCGACCTGGCCGCGACCACCTCCGGGAAATGCGAGACCACCTCGTCGGCGGCCGTCCCGACATAACGGGTCATGCCCGACGTCGCACTCACCGCCGCACCCGTCGCCAGGATCGCCGCTCCCGGGTACCGCGCCGACCCGGCGATCACCCCGATCACGCCCTGGCTGTACTTGTCGTCATGAAGTCCGGGGACCGGCCACAGCCGCGCGACGTCGTCGTCGGTGAGTGCCGAGAGCCGGGGCGCGGGACCATCGGCGGGCCCGGACCGGTCGATGCCGATGTCGATCACCTCGACTCGGCCGCATTGCGGCGCAGCCAACAGGTGGGCGTTTCGGGGCACGCCGAACGTGACGGTGATGGTGGCATGCACGGCCGGGTCATGGACCTCACCGGTGTCGGCGTCGACTCCGGACGGGAGGTCGACGGCCACGATCGCCGGCCCCCCGGCGTCGGCGGGTACCAGACGGGCGAACTGCTCGGCGGCCGCCGATCGCAACGGTCCACGTCCTCCGATCCCGACAACCCCGTCGATCACCAGATCGAGTCCTCTCGGGAGGGTCTCGGCGATACGACCGCCGGCGCGACAGAACGCCGCGAGACCGCCAGGGTGAGCCTTGTCCGGGTTCAGCAGCACGGCGCTGCATGCCACTCCGCGGCGCGCGAGAACTGCCAGCGCATAGAGTGCGTCGCCGCCGTTGTCACCGGCGCCGACGACTCCACCGACGCGGCGTCCGTAACAGCCGCCCGTCGCGCCGAGCTCGCGGATCACCACCTGCGCCACGCCGGCGGCGGCGCGCCGCATGAGGGTGCCGCCGGTCAGCAGGTCCCCGGTCGCCTGTTCCACGCGCCGGACGGCGTCGGCGGTGAGGTAACGGATCGACATGGGCCGGGAACTACTCGACGGTGACCGACTTGGCCAGGTTCCGCGGCTTGTCCACGTCGTAACCACGCGTCTGCGCGACGGTGGCCGCGAACACCTGCAGCGGGACGGTCGACACCAGCGGTTGCAGAAGGGTCGGTGTCTTCGGGATGGGGATCAGGTGGTCGGCAACGCTCGCCGCCGAGAGGTCGTCCTCCTCGGCGATCACGATCGTGCGCGCCCCACGTGCCTGGATCTCCCGGATGTTGCTCACCATCTTGGAATGCAGCAAAGCCCGGCCGTCCGCAGATGGCATCACGATGATCACCGGCAGACCGTCTTCGATCAGGGCGATCGGACCATGCTTCAGTTCGCCCGCCGCGAATCCCTCCGCGTGCATGTACGCGAGTTCCTTCAGTTTGAGGGCTCCCTCGAGCGCCACCGGATAGCCGACGTGCCTGCCGATGAAGAGCACCGTGTTGTGGTGCGCGAGCGACCGTGCCAGCTCCTGGACCGGCTCCATGGTCGTGAGGACTTCCTCGACGGCCTTCGACATCAGCTCCAGCGCCGCGAACTCGCGCGCGACCTCGTCGGCGTACTTGGTGCCGCGGGCCTGGGCGAGGGCGAGACCGACCAGGTAGGCCGCGACGATCTGCGCGAGGAAACACTTCGTCGACGCGACGCCGATCTCCGGACCCGCATGGGTGTAGAGCACGGCGTCGGACTCGCGCGGGATCTGTGCGCCGTTGGTGTTGCAGATGGCCAGCACCCGGGCTTTTTGGTCCTTGGCGTGGCGGACCGCCTCCAGCGTGTCGGCGGTCTCCCCGGATTGTGAGATCGCGACAACCAGCGTCGAACGGTCCAGCACCGGGTCGCGGTAGCGGAACTCGCTCGCGAGCTCGACCTCCACCGGGAGCCGCGTCCAGTGCTCGATGGCGTACTTGGCCAGCAGCCCCGCGTGATAGGCGGTGCCACAGGCGACGACGAAGACCTTGTCGACGTCGCGGAGGTCGTCGTCGGTGAGTCGCTGTTCGTCGAGAACGATGCGTCCGCCCTCGAGGTGGCCGAGGAGGGTGTCGGCGAGCGCGGCGGGCTGCTCGGCGATCTCCTTCAGCATGAAGAAGTCGTAGCCGCCCTTCTCGGCCGCGGCGAGGTCCCAGTCGATGTGAAAGGGCTTGCCCGCGCGCGGGTCTCCGTCGAAATCGGAGATCCGGTAGTAGTCGGCGGTGATCACCACGACCTCGTCCTGCCCGAGCTCGACCGCATTTCGGGTGTGCTCGATGAACGCCGTCACATCCGAGCTCACGAACATCTCGCCGTCACCGACGCCCACCACCAGCGGGGTGGATCGACGTGCGGCGACGATGGTGTCCGGGTGATCGGAGTGGGTGAAGACGAGAGTGAAGGCACCTTCGAGGCGACGCAGCGCGGCGTAGGCACTGGAGACGAAATCACCGGCGGTGGGCCCGTTCGCGTAGTAGCTCTCGAGCAGGTGCACCGCGGTCTCGGTGTCGGTGTCGGAGAGGAACTCGATACCGGCATCCTCGAGTTCGGTGCGCAGAACGGCGTAGTTCTCGATGATGCCGTTGTGGACCACGGCGATCCTGCCGTCGGTGCTCAGGTGTGGATGCGCGTTGCGATCGGTGGGCTGGCCGTGCGTGGCCCAGCGGGTGTGCCCCATCCCGGTGCTGCCCACCAGGTTGTCCGGTCCGACCGTGGCGATCTGCTTGTCGAGGTTCTCGAGCCGACCGGCCTTCTTCTCGACCACGGTGTTGCCGTGCCCGTCGAGAATGGCCACCCCGGCCGAGTCATATCCGCGGTATTCCATCCGCCGAAGTGCCTCGACCACGATGTCCAGCGCATCGCGCCGCCCGACGTATCCGACGATTCCACACATAGACAGTCAGCGTACCTGTGAAGTCAGCTCTTTCGGGTGCGCCGCTTGCTTGGTTTGACCCCCAGCAGGTGTGACACCGGATCCACCGGCTGCACGGGCGGGTCGGCCAGATCGATCACGCCCAGTTTGCCCAGGCTGGAATCCGCGTCGGAGAACCCTTGGTACTCGGTGTCGCCGGCCACGGTGTGCAGCAGAAATCCGGTGCAGGCTGCGCGGACGAGGCCGTGGACGGCACGGTCCGACCCGTTCATCCCGACCAGGGACTTGACCGTCCGACGTTCCAGCAGATCCCGTGCGTTCCCCTTGGGAACAGTGCGCAACGCCACATCGCCGGCATAGGCCTGTGCCAGGGGCAGGGCGTTGGCCTCCACGGTGTTGAGTTCACCAGCGCCCGCCACAATCAGTCCGGGCGCGGTGACCAGGCCGGCGGCCGGCAACAG
The DNA here is from genome assembly GCF_049844895.1 of Gordonia sp. DT101. Classification (NCBI taxonomy): domain Bacteria; kingdom Bacillati; phylum Actinomycetota; class Actinomycetes; order Mycobacteriales; family Gordoniaceae; genus Gordonia; species Gordonia sp. DT101. Next base: position 230,419 of record NZ_JBNCLX010000003.1, read on the forward strand.
CATCGACGTCGTCGGTGCCGGGAACACTGCGACCACGCCCGCCACCGCAGGTGCCGGTTGCCCCAGGATCGGTTGATCCGCAGCCGCCATCACGGCGGCCGCCGCGCCGAAACCGTGGCCGACGAGTCCGATCCGATCCGGATCGACGGTCACCGCTCCGGACCCGAGGGGGACCCGCGCGACGACTCCGAGGGCAGCCCGCAGGTCGGCCGCCAAGCCGACATCGGAGGCGAAGAAGCCGGTGTTCTCGTCCGGCGCGACGGTCACGAAACCCCAGGACGCGAAGTGGTAGAGGAGATCCCGGTACCTGCGACTGTCGGCCATCCACGTGTGTCCGAGGGCGATGGCGGGGAGTCTCCGCCCCGATTCCGGCGCGAACACCTGCCCGCGCATGCCGACGATCCCGAGGTCGCCACACAGGACGCGGTGAGGCCCGCGGCGCGACAACGGCGCCATCAGCTTGTCGGCCGATCGGGACGGCTTCGCGCCCCGTGTCGTCCGCTCAGATCTCGTCTGCCCTGGTTTCGCTGCCGGCACACCGACAGCCTATTCGTCCGGGGCCGATCGATGTGGACTGGCCTCGGCCACGTCGGCGGGTAAGAGAATTCGCGGCGTGGCGGTATCGGCAATGTCCGCGTCGGTCTGCAGCTTCTCCCGCAGTCGCTGGTCCGGGGCGGCGCTCGCGGAACGGAAGTCGGCGAGGTCCGAGGCGAGACGCCGCTGGGTCGCCGCGTACGCGTGGGATGCCGCGACGACCTCTGCGGTCGCTCGCCGTGCGACGGCCTCGATCTGGTCTGCGAGATTCACGATCGACCCGCTCTCATTCGTCGCCGGCCAGTGCCAGGTCGCCTGCCGACGGTGGCGTGGACTCATGCGCGTCCGGGCGGACCGGGGCTACGGCGCCCGGCTCGGGAGCACGAGCCGGCGCGGCGAGCGCGGTGTCCTCGGCGAGTGGATTCGCGGATACCGGCGCCTGCGGTTCCGGTGGGTCGGCACCGGCGTCCGGTGTCAGTTGCAACGGGACGTCGGGGCGATTGCGGGACGGTGCCGGCACATCGTCGTCGCCGGGCGCCTCGCCACCCCCGGCCGACCGGCCGGCCGGCGCCGTCGCTGCCTCCGGTGGCGTGACCACAGTGTCCGGTGCCCGTCCCTCCGTCTCGGTCGGAGGGTTGCCGGCCTGGGGGTACGGTTCGACATCCATCGCCTCGGTGACGCGATCGAGATGCCGCAGGATCTCGTCGATCCCGGAGACAGTGGCATGAGCCGTGGTGAAATACAGGCCGGCCCTCGACGCGATGTCGTCGATCACGATTACGGCTGGGAGTTCTCCCGCCACGATCGCCCCTGGGACCGCGGCCACCGGGACGCCGGCCACCAGCGGGGACGCCAGTTGGGCGACCGTGAGATACCACGTCCGCAACAGCTGATCGATCCCCGACGCCGCGGACCCGGTGGCCTCGGCCAGGGTCCGCAACACATGCAGGTCCGCTTCGGCGCGCCACTGGTGATCGACGACCGCGGCCACCGCCCGCGCGCCCGACTTGCTCACCCAGCCGCGACCGAGCCGGACCTGCTGTTCGGGTAGCCGGTGCAGCTGGTCGGCGACGGCACGGTGCGCCGCGTCGAGGCGGCGGCTGTCGGCGGCGAGGCCCGCGACGTCGAACGAACCGACCCTCCGGAACGGCCGGTGCACGTCCTCCTCGCCTGCCGTTTGCGCTCCCAGCGCCGCGCCAAGCGCCAGCACCTCGACCAGATCCTCGATCCCGGAGACGGCCTGGTCGCGCAGCGCCGAAAGCGAATCCCCTGTCACACGGCACCGGAACCGTCGGCGCGATGCCTGCCCACACTGCGGGTCACGCCGGTCGCGTTGTCGGCATCGGCGGCCTCGATGATCGCGATGCCCCGTCCCAGGGCATCGGCCAGTCGGTCGGCGGCCTGCGCCTGGTCCGCGAGTCGCCCCGTGATGACGCGGCCCATCTCCCGGTACCGTTCGCCCATCTCCCGGTACTCCTCGCCGATCGCCCAACGACCGAGTTCGTGAGCCCGGATGTCCTCGGCGGCCGAGCCGACGACATCGGCGGCGCGGCGATAGAACGCCACCACCTTCGAGACCTCGTCGACGTCGACGGACATCTGCGAATCGGCCATCGGTCCCCCTTCTCCCGCTGCGCGACACGGGTCGAGTGAATTCGAGCACATGAACACGGGTGTGGCGTCGAAGTTTAGACGCGCGACGGCAAGGGCTGGTTCCCGGCCGAGAAAGTCAGTTCGGCAGGACCACGCCGTGGCGCATGACGGCGTCGACGAGCGCCGACGGTCGTTCCGATACCGGCGCGTCCTGGACCAGCTCGAACGCACAGCCGAGATGGCGAGAACCGCCGTCGGCCTCCGCGCTGTCACCCACCATCAGCGCGTCGTACGGCGCGACGCCGAGCGGGTCGAGTGCCGCGTGGAAGATTCGCGGGTTGGGTTTGATCGCACCGACCTCATAGGACAGGGCGTACTCGTCGACGAGGTCGTCGACACCGTGCAGCGCGAGCACCGCGCGCAGATCGAAGGCGATGTTGCTGACGACACCGACGGGGATGGCGGCGGCGCGCAGACCGCGCAGCACCGCCTCGGTGTCCGGGAAGATCTGCCACGAATGCGGATCGAGAACCCTGGCGTAGAGCTGCTCGGCGTGGCCTGGCGCGGTCAGCCCCGACGCGCGCAGCATCGCCAGATATGCGCGCCGGTGCTGCTTTGGGTCGAGATCCCTTTGCTCCCAGGCAATCCGGTCGTCGTCCTCGATGACCGTCGGCAGACCGACGGGTTGGGTCATCCGCCGGATCAGGACCGCCTGCGCGTCCAGATGCAGCGCGTTGCCGTCCTCGTCGTGCAGACCGTCGAACCAGTCGTCGCGCGCCTCGAACCGGAAGAGAGTGCCCGAGAAGTCGAACAGGACCGCCTTGGGAGTGCTCACGAGCCCGCAGCCTCGACCACGTCGACGATCCGACGTGCCACCACCCGCGCGGTGTCGGCAGAGCCGGCCTCGACCATCACGCGTACGAGTTGCTCGGTTCCCGACGGACGCAACAGCACCCGGCCGTGGTCGCCGAGTTCGGCCTCCGCGTCGGTCACCGCCTGCTTGACTATCTGTGATTGGGCAACCGCGTGTTTGTCCGCGACCCGGACGTTGATGAGTTCCTGCGGGAGAACCGTCATGATGCCCGCGAGGTCGGCGATGCGGTCGCCTGTCACAGCCATCTGCTCCATCAGGAGCAGGCCGGTCAGGATGCCGTCACCGGTGGTCCCGGAGCCGGGAACCACGATGTGCCCGGACTGTTCCCCACCGAGCGAATAGTTGCCACGACGCAACTCCTCGAGGACGTACCGGTCGCCGACGGCTGTCGTCCGCAGCGTGATCCCCGCCTCGCGCATGGCGATGTGCAGGCCGAGGTTGCTCATCACGGTGGCGACGAGGACGTTGTCGCGCAGGCGATCCCGGGACCGCAACGCGGTCGCGAGGATCGCCATGATGGCGTCCCCGTCGACGACCTGCCCGGTCGAGTCGACCGCGAGGCAACGATCGGCGTCACCGTCATGGGCCAATCCCAGATCGGCACCGTGCTCGAGCACCGCCGCACGGAGCTTGTCCATGTGGGTGGATCCGCAGTCCTCGTTGATGTTGAGGCCGTCGGGCTCCGCGTGGATCGCGATGACGTCGGCGCCCGCGTCCGCGTAGGCCTGTGGCGCCAGCTCGAAAGCGGCGCCATGGGCGCAGTCCACGACCACGGTGAGGCCGTCGAGGCGATGTCCGATCGCGGCGGCGAGGTGCGCGCGATAACGGTCGCCCGCATCGGACGCGTCCACCACACGACCCACGGCTGCGCCGATCGGACGGGCGAAGTCGTCGTCGGCCATCGCGGCCTCGATCCGGTCCTCGACCGCATCGTCGAGTTTGTGGCCGCCGTCCGAGAAGAACTTGATCCCGTTGTCGGGCATGGGATTGTGCGACGCCGAGATCATCACGCCGAAATCGGCGCGGTAATCGGCCGTCAGGAATGCGACAGCGGGAGTCGGCACCACGCCGACGCGGATCGCGTCGACACCGGTGGCCGCCAGCCCCGCACACACCGCGGCCTCGAGCATCTCGCCGGAGGCGCGGGGATCACGGCCGACCACTGCGCGCGGACGTCCGCTCGCTTCGCTCGCGGAGCCGGCCTCGAAAACGACCGCGGCGGCCGAGGCCAGGCGCAACGCGAGCTCGGGAGTGAGCTCGTCGTTGGCCAGGCCCCGGACGCCGTCGGTTCCGAAAAGGCGTGCCAAGATCAGCGCTTGGAGTACTGCGACGCCTTACGGGCCTTCTTCAGGCCGTACTTCTTGCGCTCCACCGCACGCGGGTCACGGGTGAGGAAGCCGGCCTTCTTGAGGGCGGGACGATCATCCGGGGTGACCTCGATCAGCGCGCGGGCAATACCCAGACGCAGCGCGCCGGCCTGGCCCGAGGGACCGCCGCCGACGAGCTTGGCGAAGATGTCGAACGACTCGGTGCGCTCGACGGTGACCAGCGGGGCCTTGATCAGCTGCTGGTGCACCTTGTTGGGGAAGTACTCCTCCAGGGTGCGGCCGTTGAGCTGGAACTGACCTGACCCCGGGACGAGACGCACGCGCACGATGGCTTCCTTGCGGCGGCCGACGGTCTGGATCGGACGGTCGATGACGACCGGCTCACGCGAGTCGGCCGGTGCGGCCTCGACGTCGGTGTCGTAGTCGTCGGACGCGGTTTCGACCGACTCGACGGCCTGCTCGACAGCGGTCTCCGCGGCAGCGGTGTCGTCACCGGCGGCAGCCTGGACCTCTTCGGCGTTCTCCACGGCAGCTTCGACGGCCGGGTCGTTGATGTTCTCGTTCGTCACTGGGCCACCTGCTTGATCTCGAAGGGCACGGGCCGCTGAGCCGCGTGGGGATGGTTCGGGCCGGCATAGACCTTCAGCTTGGACGCCATGGCGTTACCGAGCTTGGTGTGCGGCAGCATGCCCTTGATGGCCTTCTCGACCACGCGCTCGGGGTGGCTCTCGAGCAGTTCGGCAGTGGTCTGGACCGTGAGCCCACCCGGATGTCCGGAGTGGCGGTAGTTCAGCTTGCGCTCGGCTTTGTTGCTGGTCATCGCGACCTTTTCGGCGTTGATGATGATGACGAAGTCGCCGCCATCGGCGTGGGGCGCATAGGTCGGCTTGTGCTTGCCGCGGAGCAGGTTCGCGCTCTGCACGGCGAGACGGCCGAGCACCACGTCGGTGGCATCGATGACATGCCACGCGTGCGTGATGTCACCGGCCTTCGGGGTGTAGGTGGGCACAGTTGTCCTCGACTCTTTGTCGTTGGGTGCTGGTCAGGCGAATGGCAGAGTTTGCTCCCGGCGACCAGTGGGGACCCGGGCCTCGACTATCTCCTCCGGTTCCCCGGCGAGGAGATGCCACGCACCAGCGATCCAGACTACGCGAAGCCCCTGATCAGGGTCAAAACGCGGAGCGATCACTGCGGCGCGATCCGCACCGACGACACCGCATGAGCGCATTCGGCGTCGACCGACTCCCCGGCCGTACCCGCCTGGCATCCGACCGACACCTGCAGTCCGTGCTCGACGAGCACGTACCAGCGGATCGCGCTGCCCGACGCGGGCGCCTCGCGGTAGCTGATCACGTCGCGGCCCATGAAACGGGTGATGGCCGAGAACTCGGTCACCACATCGTCGCCACGCTGGCGGATCCGGTTGCCGAGACTGGTCGCCACCGATGCCAGGGTCGAGTCGGTCCGCACGTCGCTCTGGACCACCAGAATCCGGCGACCGTCGGCACGATCGGCGAACACCGAGCGCGAGGGCTCGTCCGTTCCCCCATCGTCGGGTCGTCGTCCCAGCTCGCTGCGCCGCCAGTCGGCGGGGACGTCGATGGTGGTACGTCCGAGTGCCACCGTCTGCTCGACGGGCGGCCCCTCGGGGCCGCGTTGGAGAAAGCCGACCACACCGGCCACCAACGCCACCGCCACCGCGGTCACCCCCGCGGCGACGATCCACCGCCCGGTACGGCTGCGCGTCGGCCCCGGTGCATCCTGCGCGGGCCGTTCGACCGCACCGATCAGGCGATCGGTGCCCTCGGGCCGGCCGGTTCGCCATCCGTAGCGTCGGATCAGTTGCCGATCGACCGCCACCACCCGCCCGGCCAGCGCGTGCGTGGCGACGACGTCGATGGCCCGGGCCACCTCCGCGGGGTCAGCCCCGTCGACGAAGACCGCCTCGACCGAGTCGTCGACGATGGCCTCCGTGCGGGCGGGCATATCGTCGGACTCCGGTTCGAGGACGTCCGCGGCCTCGATCTCCCATCCGGCCGATGTGCGGCGCAGCCGGGCGACATCCCAGCGCGCACTCCTCGGCCGGGCCGGATCCACCGGCACGCCGGGAAAATGGGTCGTCTCGACGACTGCGCACCGTTGCATCGCCCCGTCGGAGTGGCTCCGCGCGATGAGCACCGCCCGAGGAACGAGGGTGACCGCTGCGCCGATGTCCTCGGTCGCGCGGTCGAGCACCGACGAACGCACACGTCCCCAGGTGCTGGGATACCCGACCACCATCGGCAGCGGACCGTCGGGGCCCGCCTCGGGCAGGTGCAGATCTCGCAATACGGCCTGCCACGCCTGGTGACCGTATCGGCGGGTACCCGCGACCATCACCGTCGGCGCGTCGACCGCCTCCAGCAAACCGGTCACGTCCGCCGATCGCCCACCCGAGACCGACACCTGACCGAACGCGAGGTCGACCACTGTCGGTCGCAGCGCGGTGTGTGGCACCCGATCAGGCCTCGGGCTCGACGTAGCCGACCTGGATCATCTCCTGCGGCCGCGTCCGCGACACCAACTCACCGCGCCCCGGGATCAGTTGCTGCATGCGAACGCGACCGGTGATGTACCCCTCGTCGCGGTCGCCGCTCATCAGGAGCATGTCGCAGGAGAGGTCCTTGAGTCGTCCGATCAACGGGTCGAACATCGCCCGCCCGAGGCCGCCCGAGCGCCGGGCCAGGACGATGTGGAAGCCGATGTCGCGGGCCTGGGCCGCGAGGTCGACCAGCGGCAACAGCGGGTTACCCGAAGCCGTCGCGACCAGGTCGTAGTCGTCGATGACCAGGTAGACGTCCGGGCCGGTGTAGTAGGAACGGTCGCGCAGCTGCTGCGGGGTCACGTCTTCGGGCGGCAGCCGGTCGGTGAGGATCTGCGCCAACTGCTGCATCATCGGGATCGCCTTGTTCGCCGAACTGGCGTAGCCGCCCAGGTGATCACCGTCGATGATGCCGAGCATCGTGCGCCGGTAGTCGATGAACACGACCTTGACCTGGTCGGGAGTCGAGTCGCGCACCAGGCCGTGCACGATGTTGCGCAACAACGTGGTCTTGCCGTGCTCCACATCCGCGAACACCATGAAATGGGGCTGTGTGCCGAAATCGAGAACCACCGGCGCGAGTTCGAGTTCGCCGACACCGACCGCGACCTGGTTGGCGCCCAACGCAATACCCTTCGCCACCACCAGGTCGTCGACCTCGCGCTGAGCGATCTCCACGCCGAGCTTGCGGACGGCCATCGCCGCCCGGCCGCCGTAACCGCCGGCAAGCCGGTCGATCGCGAACTGCACCCCGGCCGGGAGGGATTCGGCCGCGCTGACACCGTCCAGGCGTGGTAGCGCGATGAGCATGTGCAGCTCTTCGGGGGTCAGGCCCCGACCGGGCCGGCCGTGCGGGACCAGCGCGGCAGCGCGGCGCCCCATCTCCGAATCCATCGCATCGCCGAGCTTCAACTCGATCCGACTGCCCATCAGGTCCTTGACCGCGGGCCGCACCTCGGCCCATCGCGAGGCAGTCACGATGACATGCACGCCGTATGAGAGACCCTGCGCGACGATCGCGTTGATCGGCTCCTCGAGGAAGTCGAGTTCGTTGCGGAGCACACCGACGCCGTCGAGCACCAGGAAGACGTCGCCGTGCCGGTCCGAAGCCAGCGGATCGGCGGGATCTATTCCGCCGCCGGCGAACCACTCCCGACGCCGCGCGCGGTAGTCGCGCATGGATTCGATCCCGAGCCGGGCGAACAGCAGTTCGCGGCTGCGCACGATCGCACTCACCTCGGCAACTGTGCGTCGCACCGCGTCCATGTCACCCCGCGAGGCGACCGAACCGACGTGCGGGAGGCCGACGATGCTCGCGAGACTGCCGCCCCCGAAGTCCAGGCAGTAGAACTGCACCTGTTCGGGGGTGTGGGTGGCCGCGGCCGACATGATCATGGTGCGCAGGGCGGTCGACTTACCGGATTGCGGGCCACCGACGACCGCGACATTGCCTGCCGCACCGGACAGATCGAGGATGTGGACGTCGCGTCGCTGATCGTAGGGTCGATCGACCTCACCGACCGCGATGCGCAGATCGCCGACATCTGCGGGTATCGACCAGTCCCGACGCCCGACCAGCCCGTCGACGGTCGGCGACTGATCGAGCGGCGGCAGCCAGACCTCGTGTGCGGCAGGCCCGTGCCCGGCCATCCGCGTCACGAGGGTGTCCAGCAGGGTGGGCACCGACGCCGCGGCCGGATCGTCGTAGACCGGGATGTCGGTGTCCGGTGGCGGTTCTTCGTCCAGGAGCGCCTGCGCCTGGTCCAGCACCGAAGAACTCGCCGCGCCCGTGTCCAGCGGCACCGGCAAGGCGGTGAAGACCTTCATCCGGCCGCGCGGTCCGGTGTACGCCGGACCTTCGTCGATCACACCGTCAGGCGCCATCGGCGAGAAATAGGGACCGGACACATACGACGTATTGAAGCGAACCGGCTCGGCCGAATCGCATTTCAGGTAGGCCGAGCCCGGGACGCTGGGCAGGTGGTAGGCGTCAGGGACGCCGAGAACCGAGCGGGATTCGTTGGCGGAGAAGGTCTTCAGCCCGATCCGGTAGGACAGATGACTGTCGAGGCCGCGAAGCTTGCCCTCTTCGAGCCGCTGCGACGCCAGGAGCAGATGGATCTGCAACGATCGCCCGAGCCGTCCGATGGCGACGAACAGTTCGGCGAAATCCGGCTTCTGCGCAAGCAATTCGGAGAATTCGTCCACGACGATGAACAAGGCGGGCAATGGCTCGAGCCGAACGCCCGATGCGCGGGCCCGCTCGTAGTCACTCACGTTGGCGAAGTTGCCCGCCGCCCGCAACAGTTCCTGCCGGCGATTCATCTCGCCGGACAGCGCATCCTTCATCCGGTCGACCATCGAGAGTTCCTGCTCGAGGTTCGTGATGATCGCCGCGACGTGGGGTGCCGACTCCAGCCCCAGGAAGGTCGCACCACCCTTGAAGTCCACCAGCACGAGATTGAGCTCGGTCGGCGAATGAGTGGCGAGCATGGCCAGCACGAGGGTGCGCAGGAACTCGGACTTGCCCGATCCGGTGGCGCCGATACACAGCCCGTGCGGACCCATCCCGCCGTGCGCACTCTCCTTGATGTCGAGGTCGACGGGGGTGCCGCTCGGGGTGTAACCGATCGGCACCCGGAGGCGATCCCGTCCGGTACGTCCGCGCCAGTACACCGCCGGGTCGAACCGGGCCGCATCGGTGATGCCGAGCAGAGCGGGCAGACCTGGATCGCTCGAGGTCGCCTCGGACTCCAGGTTCGCCAGCGCCGCGGCTGTGGCCAGGCGGTACCGCGCCATCCGCCGCGCCAGCGTCTCGGCCTCGGGGATCGTGAGCGAGTCCATGTCGGCGAACTCCTCGACACCGAAGGCGCTGCGAGCAGCGACCTTGCGGTTGCGGACCACCAACTGCAGGCCGCGACGGGCGGCGAGCCCGTCCGGCGGGGCCGTCAGGTCGAGGACCGTCACGCCCTCCATGCCGGCGTCGTTGATCAGCCGTTCGTCGCCCGCGACATGGCCGTCGTCGAGCACCACGACGAGATGCGTCCGCCCGGGCGTCGGCGGGGCCGAACGACTGAAGCGACCCCGTTCGAGCAGATCGGCCGCCATCGAGTTCTCGAAGTCGGCCAGAGTCGGGTAGATCATCCGCATGGCACCGATACCGTCACGCAGCGTCGGGTGACCGACGTGCGGAAGCCATTTCGCCCAATCCCAGGCCTCGCCCGCGGGGTCTCCGGTGATGACCGCGACCTGCAGATGGTCGGGGCCGTGGAACGCACACAGTTCGACCACCATGGCGCGCACGAGATCTCGGGTCTCCTGTCGGGCACCTTCGATGTTCACCGCCGGAAAACCGCGCAGTGAGATCGCCGTCGGGAGCCGGTGCACCACGGAGTGGGTCCGGACGAAACGACGCAGGGCGACCATCGACACGGGCTCGATGTCCTCGAGCGGCCCGGTCTCCGGGGGCATCAGGCGCGTGGCGAGCCGCTGTGAGCCCACCCCCACCCGGACATGGGCGAAATCGCTGTCGGTCGGTCGCCGCTCCCACATCCGGCGGCCGCCCACGATGTCGAGCAGGGCGACCGGGTCGGGATGACTCCAGGTGAGTGCCGCGCGCTGAGCTTCCACGGTCTCGAGGACCTGGCCGCGTGTCTGACCGAGGTAACGGAAGTAGTCCTTGCGTTCCTCGTTCAGTTCGGCGGCACGTTTGCCGCCGCCCCGCCCGCCCGCGGCGAACATGCCGAACATCGACATCAGCATCATCAACGGGAACATCATGAACAGCGGGTTGGACAGGATGTTGCGGCCACCGGTCGCGAACATCATCGCGACCATGCCGACGACCGCGACCACCATGACCACGGGAAGCATCTTGGTGAGCATGTTGCCCGGGACCACCCGCGGCACGTCGGGCGGCGGCGCGATGTTCAGTTCCCCACCCGGTGTACGGGGAGGCGTGATCCGGGGACGCCGGACGAACCCCTCCGTTGTTGCCACCACTCGATCTCCCCCCGACCGACTCCGCGACCCCGAGTTCGTCCGCGGGGGCCGCGCTGCTACACAATTGACGCAGTTCGCTATGTTAACCGCGAACACGGCGGGGAGGATCCACCAGATGTCGACTCTGGATTCGCGAGGGATGACGACACCCTCGCCGGCGATGGGGCCGGCCGGCGGCGCACGAGGTGGTGCGCACACCGGCGCAGGTATCGAGCCCGAATTGGTCAGGGTGTCGGTGCTGGGCGGGAACACGCAGTTGGACGTGGCTCTACCTGCAGCGTTGCCCATTGCTGCGCTGATTCCCGACCTGGTTGCCCAGGTCGACTCGCGCAACCCGACGCGCCGCGACACCGACGATCCGGACAGTGCGGACGGGCGGCCGTATGACCGTCAGAACCGCTGGACTCTGGGCCTGGTCGGCCAGGAACAGATCGCCCCGAACCGGTCGCTGTCGGAGTCCGGGATACGCGACGGCGACCTGCTGGTTCTCCGCTCCACCCGCACGGGCGACTCGCCGGCGTTGTTCGACGATGTCGTCGACGCCGTCGCTCGTTTGAATGAATCTCACTTCGCGAGTTGGTCGCCGCGGTCCGCCCGATACGTCGGTTACGTCGTCGCCGTCGCGGCCGCCATCGCCGCGGCCGTCGCGCTGGGCGCCCACCGCTGGACCAGCGGCGCCCTGTGGATCGCCGGGCTGAGCGGCCTCGCCGCCGTCGGACTGCTGACCGCGGGCACGATCGTCGCGCGTCATTACCGCGACGAGGCGAGCTCCGCCGTCCTCGTCTCATCGGCCATGCCGCTCGTCTTCGTCACCGGCATGCTCCTCACCCCGGGACGGTTCGGGTCCGCGCACCTGACACTGGGCTGCGCGGTTACCCTCGTCGCCGCCGTTCTCTCCTACCGGCTCACCGCGGTCGGGCCGGCCGTGCACAGCGCGATCACCACCGCTGCCCTCCTCGTCGGATTCGGTTGTGGCGCAGAAGTCTTGATTGACACGACGGTGCCGGACACTGCGGCGGTACTGGCCGCCGTCGGCCTCCTCGTGATCGCTCTGGCACCGCGCGCCACCATCATGCTGGCGAAACTGCCGCTCCCCCCGGTCCCCACCGCGGGAGCGGCGATAGACGCCGAGGACATCGAGCCGAAGCCTGCGATCGACGGGATCGGTGCGATCGGAGCAATGGCATTGCCGAAAGCGGACGCCCTCGAGCGCCGGTCCTTTGTGGCCAACGCGTATCTGACCGGCATCGTCGCCGGGACCGCGCTCGTCACCGGCGTGTCGGCAGTCCTCGCGGCGGCACCGCTCTCGGGGTTCGAGCCCAAGTCGGCGGCCTACGCCGCGATCATCGCGCTGGTGCTGTGCCTGCGCGGCAGGTCGCACAGCGATCTGGCGCAGGCCGCTTTCCTGATCGCGTGCGGGTCGCTCGCCCTGATCGCCCTGGTCACAGGCCTCGCATTCGGGGCGGGCAATTGGCCGATCATCGCGTTCGCGGTGGCATTGCTGATGGTGGTCGCCGCTTTCGTCCTGGGTGTGGTCGCGCCGAACCAGGAGTTCTCACCGGTCATGCGGCGCACCGCCGAGATCATCGAGTACCTGCTCGTCGCGGTCATCGTGCCTCTCCTGCTGTGGATTCTCGACCTGTACCGGATCGTCCGGGAGATCTGACGTGCGTCGGCTGGGTCGTTCGGCCCGATCCCGGTGCCGGCACCATCCGGCCCGCCGACTCCACGCAGGTGCGGCGCTGATCGCGACTCTCACGGTGATCGCCGTGTTCGGGGGCGGCCCTGCCGCTGCGATGACTCCCCCGAAGATCGATCCCGGAGCCCTGGTGCGTTCCGCGCCGACGGCGCCGCCCGAGGCGACCGAACAACGCACTCTCTGCGCGAGACCGTTGGCGACTGGCCGTCACGACAATTCCAAACCCACTGCCGCGCAATCGATGATGAATCTCCCGGAGGCGTGGCGGTTCAGCCGGGGCCGCGGGCAGAAGGTCGCCGTCATCGACACCGGGATCACCCCGCACCCGCGTCTGGGTCACGTGCAGGCGGGCGGCGACTACGTGTCGTCGGGCAACGGGCTGGTCGACTGCGACGCGCACGGCACGCTGGTAGCGGGCATCATCGCCGCCGCGCCGAGCCGCACTGATGCGTTCGCCGGCGTCGCGCCCGACGCCTCACTGATCTCGATCCGGCAGTCGAGCGGTGCGTACTCCGCAAAGGACCGCAGGTCCGACGACTCGGACCCCACCGTCGGTTCCGGGTACGGGTCCGTCCGCACGCTTGCCAACGCGGTGGTGCGGGCCGTCGACCTCGGAGCCACCGTCATCAACATCTCCGAGGTCGCGTGTGCTTCCGCCGGATCCCGGCTCAACGACAGGTCACTCGGCGTCGCGGTCAAGTACGCATATGACCGCAACGTCGTCGTGGTCGTCGCGGCCGGCAACTTGTCGCAGAACTCCGGATGTCAGCACCAGAACCCGGCACCGGCAGGCGGCGACACCGACGGCTGGGGATCGGTGTCCACCATCGCCAGTCCCGCCTGGTTCTCGCCGTATGTGCTGGCCGTCGGCTCGGTCGATGCCGGTACCGGCGCGCCGAGCGGATTCAGCCTGCACGGTCCTTGGGTGAGCGTGGCGGCACCGGGCACCGACATCGTCAGCCTCGACAGCACCCGCGGATCGTCGAGACTCGTCGATGCGCAGCAGGGACAGGACGGGCCGATCCCGATCGCGGGCACGAGTTTCGCGACCCCGTACGTGGCGGGTGCGGTCGCGCTGGTGCGGGCCCGGTTCCCCCGACTTCGTCCGGCCGAGGTCATGGCGCGCATCACGCGGACCGCCCACGCCCCCGGCACTGGGCGCGACACCGAGATCGGATATGGGGTCATCGATCCGGTGGCGGCCCTGACCAGCGAGATCCCGGACGGCCTGCCGAATCCGACCGAAGCGAGGGCGATTGCCGTGCCGAGCCCGCAGACTCCCGTCGATCACACCGCCCGCAACGTCGCGCTCATCGGTGCCGGGCTCTGTGCTGCGGTGATCGCGGTGGTGCTGGCGGTGGCGCTGCCGCATCGGCGGGTGCGGCGCCTCGACCCAGACGAGTACTAGGCGAGTACTGGACGATCACGTCCGCGTTCGGCTCACTTCGCCGTGCGCGCGGGTCGCAGTTCGCGCGGCAACGCGAAGGTCAGCGTCTCGTTCGCGGTGTTGACGGTGTCCACCGAGTCGTATCCGTGCTCGGCGAGGAGATCGAGGACGCCGCGTACGAGGACCTCGGGCACGGACGCACCAGAGGTGACACCGACAGTCGTCACGCCCGCCAACCAGGAGACGTCGATGTCGCGCGCATAGTCGACGAGGTACGACGCGGCCGCCCCGTTCTGCAGAGCCACCTCCACCAGGCGCTGGGAGTTCGACGAGTTCTGCGAACCGACCACGATCACGAGATCGCATTTCGGCGCCATCGCCTTCACCGCGACCTGTCGATTCTGCGTGGCGTAACAGATGTCGTCGCTCGGCGGGTCCTCGAGCAGCGGGAACTTCTCGCGCAGCCGTTTGACGGTCTCCATCGTCTCGTCCACCGAGAGCGTCGTCTGCGACAACCAGATGACCTTCGATTCGTCGCGCACCTCGACGTCGTCGACGTGATCCGGACCGTCCACGAGCTGGATGTGCTCGGGGGCCTCGCCCGCGGTGCCCTCTACCTCTTCGTGACCCTCGTGGCCGATGAGGAGGATGTCGTAGTCGTCGCGGGCGAACCGTTTGGCCTCCTGGTGCACCTTGGTGACCAGGGGGCAGGTGGCATCGATCGTCTTCAGGCTGCGCTCGGCTGCGGTCCGATGAACCTCCGGCGACACGCCATGCGCCGAGAACACGACGATCGCACCTTCGGGCACCTCATCGGTCTCGCCGACGAACACTGCCCCGCGGTCGGTCAATGTCTCGACGACATGGCGGTTGTGCACGATCTCCTTGCGGACGAACACGGGGGCACCGTGCTTGTCGAGAGCGCGCTCCACGGTCTCGACGGCACGATCCACCCCGGCGCAGTAGCCGCGTGGTTCGGCCAACAGGACACGCTTGCGATCAACCATGCCGTCCAGCCTACGGGCTGTCGCCGCCCGTCTGCGCCCGGCGCAGGATCGGCCCGGCATGTCCTGGGGTGGATCAGTACCCCGTCGGATGGCAGAGTGTGGTCATGGTTCGCGCACCGTATCCGGCCCGCATCGCCGCCGGTCTCGTCGTCACCGCGATCGAGGAGACCCGAAAGCTGCCCGCTCTCGTGATCACCCTGCCGATGACAGCGGTCAGCCAGACGTTGCAGGCAGGAATGCGGGTACAGCAGAACATCGCCGAGCTCGCCATCAAGGGCGACCTCGCGCTCGAGACGCTGTTCGAGAAGCCCTCCGACCAGCCCGAGTGGGCGCGGTTCGACGACGATGACGACGCCATCGACGCCGAGGCCGCCCGGACCCCCATCGAGAGCCGGGAGAGCGACGGCGCCCCGGTCACTCCTGTGTCCGAAAACACATCAACCGGCCTCGGGGCGTCCGACGCCGCGGACCCACCCGCCCACCCGGCATCGGCCGAGAAGTCGCCCGCGAAGAAGTCGCCGGCCAAGAGGCCTGCGGCGAAGAAGGCCGCGGCGAAGACGTCTGCGGCCACGAACTCCGCGTCGAAGTCGGCGGGCACCGAGCAGGGCTCGACCCCTGACCGACGCACGGCCTCCGATGACGCGCCCGGCGCCGACCCCGCGGCCGGTCGATTCGCTCTCTACAGCGCTCCCCCCGAGGGAGTTGTGAACGCGGACGGTGACAAGAACAACGCGACCAAGACCGCACCGACGTTCGACGGCCCGGTCCCCGAGATCGTCGAGTACATCGAATACGACAACCTGACCCTCGCCCAGCTGCGCGCCAAACTGCGCACCGTCGGGATCGACGAACTCGAGCAGCTCGCGGCATACGAGAAGGCGACCAGGGCGCGCGCACCGTTCGTCACCATGATCGACAATCGCATCGCCTCGCAGAACAGCAAGCGGCAACAGACCACGTGACCTCAGACCAGGCGACATCGGGTGCGCAGTCGTCGAACTCCGCCGAACACCCATGGCCGGTACGGACCGTCAACACCAAGATCGCCGACTGGATTCACCGGCTGGGGCAGATCTGGGTCGAGGGTCAGGTGACGCAGATCAACCGCCGGCCCGGCACCCGGGTCGCCTTTCTCACCCTGCGCGACCCGGCCGCCGACATCTCGATCTCGGTGACCTGCAGCCCGGATCTGCTCATGCGGACCGAGGTTCCGCTCACCGAGGGAAGTCACGTGGTGGTACTCGGTCGGCCGACGTACTTCACCGGTCGCGGCACCGTGTCGCTCCGGGTCACCGACATCCGGCCGGTCGGCGTGGGCGAACTCCTGCTCAGGATCGAACGCCTGCGACAGCTGCTGGCCGCGGAGGGCCTGTTCGACAGTCGCCTCAAGCGGCCCCTCCCATTCTTGCCCAGGGCGGTCGGCCTGATCAGCGGCCGGTCCAGCGCCGCCCAGCGGGACGTCGTGGCGGTGGCGGGCAATCGCTGGCCCGCGGTGCGTTTCGAGGTGCGCGATGCGCCGGTCCAGGGGCCAACCGCGGTGCCGCGGATCCTCGGCCATCTCGCCGATCTCGACGCCGATCCCGACGTCGAGGTCATCATCATCGCCCGAGGGGGTGGAAGCGTCGAAGACCTCCTCCCCTTCTCCGATGAGGCCCTGCTGCGAGCGGTGTCCGCCTGCCGCACCCCGGTGATCAGCGCGATCGGCCACGAACCCGATGCCCCGTTGCTGGACCTGGTCGCCGACCTGCGCGCAGCGACCCCGACAGATGCCGCCAAGCGCGTCGTACCGGATGTCGCGGCGGAGCTGGCCGGTGTCGCGGAGATGCGGCGGCGCAGCGCACATGCCCTGCGCAATTGGGTGCGGCGGGAGGCGCATGTCGTCGACGGGCTCCGTGCCCGACCGGTGCTGGCCCGGCCTTTCACCATGATCGACGCCCACGCCGAGCAGATCGACCGGATGCGGCGCGACATCCGCCGCGATGTCCGGCGACACGTCGATGCCGAGGACCGTCGCCGCGAACATCTGTCGGCCCGGTTGGGCACACTGGGCCCCGCACAGACACTCGCCCGCGGATATGCCGTGGTGCAACGTACCGACGTCGATCCGGCCCATGTGGTGAGCGCCGTCGCCGACCTGCCCAGTGGTGCCCGGCTGCGCATTCGGGTGGCCGACGGTGCCGCAACGGCAAGCGTGACCGAAGGAGACAAAGCGTGAACGGGGATGCGGACCAAGAGAATCCGGAACTCGAGGAAGAGGACTGGACCCCGGTCGAGGAACTCGGTTACGAAGAGGCTCGCGACGAACTCGTCGATGTGGTGGCCACCCTCGAACACGGGGGCCTGGATCTCGACGCCTCACTCGCGCTCTGGGAGCGCGGGGAGGCACTGGCCGCACGTTGCGAGGAACACCTGGCCGGCGCCCGGGACCGGATCGAGTCCGCCCTGGCCGAGGGCGATGACGACGACGACTGACCTACCGACCGGCTGCGGCCGACCGGGTACGACGTCGAGGTCAGGCCCCGCTCGGTAGTGGTTGCTGTGCGAGCACGGCGGTGGCGATCTCGGCCATGTCGTCCTCGGGGCCCCGGGACAGGACGGCGATCCGGACGTCCCCGAGATCGGTGATCCAGAACTTCTTCTCGTCCGATGTCGAGTACGTGACCCATTCTCGGCCGCCGACCTGCCGGGTACCTGTCCCCAGCGCTTCCCCGCCACCGAGGTGGACGACCAGGTCCTCCTCTGTGGCGTCGGTCTGGCTGAGCTGCACGTACGCCCCCACGTCGGAGATCCATCCGACGTTGCTCACCCGGGTTCCGCCCACCGCCTGGGTCGATCCAGAGTTCGGCTTCCAGCCGTCCGGCGTGGCCGGCTCACGGATCGGGAAGGGGAGATCGCGGGCATCTGCCTGCAGGGCGGCCGACATGTCGAAAGCGGGCGTCTTGTCGTCGGACGCCTGACCCGAGAGCCCGACCGAGCAATTGCCCGACGCAATCGCGACGATCGCGCAGATGATCAGCAGCGGGATCAACGACCAGATCATGTCCTTGCTGCTGTGCAGGATGCGGGGTTTGGCGGCCATGGAACGAGTATCCCAAGGTCCATCGCGTGACCCGACGGCGCCCATCCCACCGGGAGGGGCGCAGACCCTGTTCAACGGGCGCGCGAGCCTGTTGAGTGGTCCCATGGGACGCCTCAGACGCTCGGTGCCCGCCCTGTGCCTCGTGATGCTGCTCGTCGTCGCGGTATCCGGCTGTGGGGGCAATTCGTCGACGGGCATCGAGGGCATCCGCGACTCCGGAGTCCTGCGAGTGGGCACCGAGGGCACATACTCGCCGTTCAGCTACCACGATCCGACGACCGGCCGGCTCTCCGGTTACGACGTCGACGTCGCGAACGCAGTCGCCGAGAAACTCGGCGTACGCGCAGAGTTCGTCGAGACACCTTGGGACTCGATCTTCGCGGCGTTGGGCGCCGACCGATTCGACGTGGTCGCCAACCAGGTGACGATCACACCGGAGCGCCAGGCGAAATACGATCTGTCCGAACCCTATTCGGTCGGCGAAGGGGTGATCGTCACCCGCGCCGACGACTCCTCCATCCGGTCGCTCGCCGACCTGAGCGGCAAGGTCACCGCCCAGTCCTCCACCAGCAACTGGGCCCAGGTCGCCCGGGACGCGGGGGCCCGGGTCGAGTCCGTCGAGGGATTCACGCAGGCGATCAAGCTGCTGAACCAGGGCCGCGTGCAGGCCACGGTGAACGACAGCATCGCGGTTTACGCGTATCTGGCCGAGACCGGCGACACCAGCGTCAAGATCTCCGCGAAGACCGGCGACACCAGCGAGCAGGCTTTCGCCGCACGCAAGGACAGCCGGATCGTCGGCGACATCAACAAGGCTCTGGACGAACTCAAAGCCGATGGAACCCTCAGCCGGATCTCGCAGAAGTACCTGAAGGCCGACGCGAGTGGCGCCCCGGCGGCCGCATCCGCGGGCAAGGAGGCCGCGTCCCGCAGCACCTGGCAGCTGATCACCGACAATCTGTGGCCGATGGCTCGGGCCACCATCACCATGACCATCCCGCTGGCCGCGATCAGCTTCGTGATCGGCCTGGTCATCGCGCTGGCGGTGGCGCTGGCCAGGCTCTCCACGAAGAACGCGGTCTCGTGGATCGCGCGCGCGTACATCTCCGTGATCCGCGGAACGCCACTGCTCGTCCAGTTGTTCATCATCTTCTATGCCCTGCCGGAACTCGGGGTGAGCGTGCCACCGTTCCCGGCCGCGGTGGTCGCGTTCTCGCTGAACGTCGGCGGCTATGCCGCCGAGATCATCCGCAGCGCGATCCTGTCCGTACCGAAGGGACAGACCGAGGCGGCCCAGACCATCGGTATGGACTACGCGACCACGCTGCGCCGCATTGTGTTGCCCCAGGCCGCCCGCAACGCCGTGCCGGGTCTGTCGAACACGTTGATCTCGCTCGTGAAGGACACCTCGCTGGCCTCGACCATCCTGGTGACCGAACTGCTCCGGGTCGCCCAGATCGCGGCCGCGCCCACCTTCGAGTTCTTCGCCCTCTACACCACGGCGGCGGTCTACTACTGGATCGTCTGCGTCGTGTTGTCCGGTCTCCAGGGCCGGCTCGAGAATCATCTGGGAAGGTTCGTGACGACATGACCGACAACCCCATCGTCCCGTCCCCGACAACCGGCGACGGCACCCTGATCGACGTCGACGGCCTCCGGAAATCCTTCGGCGACAACGAGGTACTCAAGGATGTCGACTTCTCGGTCCCGGCCGGGAGTGTGACCGTGATCCTGGGCCCGTCCGGCTCCGGCAAGACCACCATCCTGCGGTCCCTCAACGCGCTCGACCGGCCCGATTCCGGGATCATCCGCGTTGCGGACGTCACCATCGACTTCGGCGGCACGTACGGCAAGGCCGACATCGCCCGATATCGCCGGCAGAGCGCGATGGTCTTCCAGAACCACAATCTCTTCCCGCACAAGACGGTGCTGGAGAACGTCATCGAGGGTCCGGTCATCGTTCAGAAGCGTCCGCGCGCCGATGCGGTGGCCGATGCGGAACGGCTCCTCGCCGACGTCGGCCTGACCGACAAACGAGATGATCACCCCGACCAACTGTCGGGAGGCCAGCAACAGCGCGTCGGCATCGTCAGGGCGCTCGCACTGCAACCCAAGGTCATGCTCTTCGACGAACCGACGTCTGCGCTCGATCCCGAACTCGTCGGTGATGTGCTGACGGTCCTCAAGGATCTCGCGGCGCGGGGGTGGACGATGGTGGTGGTCACCCACGAGATCCGGTTCGCCCGGCAGGTCGCCGATCAGGTCATCTTCGTCGACGACGGCGTGGTGCGCGAGCGCGGAACCGCCGAGCAGGTCATCGATGAGCCGGCTCAGGACCGGACGCGGCAATTTCTGCGCCGACTGCTCGATCCGCTCTGACCCGGCTGACCAAACGCTCGGTGTGACATGCAAGGATGAGAGCCACCTGCCGCATTGTCATCGCTGCCACGCCGAGGAGTCCGACATGTCCCCGTCCCCACAGGCCCCCGATCGCAACCTGGCCATGGAGTTGGTCCGAGTCACCGAGGCGGCGGCCCTCGCGGCCGGCCGATGGGTCGGTCGTGGTGACAAGAACAGTGGCGACGGAGCTGCGGTCGACGCGATGCGCGAACTCCTGTCGACCGTGTCGATGCGTGGCGTCGTGGTGATCGGCGAGGGCGAGAAGGACGAGGCGCCGATGCTCTACAACGGCGAAGAGGTCGGTGACGGCGACGGCCCGGACTGCGACGTGGCAGTCGATCCCATCGACGGGACCACGTTGATGGCCGAGGGCCGCCCGAACTCCATCGCGGTCATCGCGGTCAGTGAGCGCGGCACCATGTACGACCCGTCCGCGGTCTTCTACATGGACAAGATCGCCGTCGGCCCGGAGGCCAAGGGCGCCATCAACATCAATGAGTCCGTCAGCTGGAACATCAACTCGGTCGCCAAGGCCAAGGGCATCGATGTCGCGGACCTCACCGTCATCGTCCTCGACCGTCCGCGTCATGCCGACCTGATCGGTGAGATCCGCCAGGCAGGCGCCAAGATCCGTCTCATCTCCGACGGCGACGTCGCCGGTGCGGTGGCCGCGGCCGACGACTACTCCACCGTGGACATGCTGATGGGCGTCGGCGGTACCCCCGAGGGCATCATCACCGCCGTCGCGATGAAATGCATGGGCGGCGAGATCCAGGGCAAACTCTGGCCGCGCAACGACGAGGAACGTCAGAAGGCGATCGACGCGGGCCACGACCTGGACCGCGTCCTGACCAACGACATCCTGGTCCGTGGCGAGAACTCCTTCTTCTGCGCGACGGGGGTGACCAACGGGGACATGCTCCGCGGCGTCACCTACCGCCCCAACGGCGCCACCACGCGCTCGCTGGTGATGCGCTCCAAGTCGGGCACTATCCGCCGTATCGAGTCGGTCCACCAGCCGTCCAAGTTGCGCGAGTACGCCCGCCTCGATCTCTGACCGAGATCTACGCGTAGGACTTGCGAAAGTCTCTGCAGCCCACCCTTTCCCGAGAGCACACGAGGATGGTTGTCTTCACATGACCGAACAGCAGTACCGCATCGAGCACGACACCATGGGCGAGGTCCAGGTCCCCATCGACGCACTCTGGCGCGCCCAGACGCAGCGGGCCGTGGAGAACTTCCCGATCAGTCACCGCCCGCTCGAACGGACCCAGATCCGGGCGATGGGTCTGCTCAAGGCGGCCTGCGCGCAGGTCAACAAGGACCTCGGCCTGCTCGACGCCGAGAAGGCCGACGCGATCGTCGCCGCGGCCAAGGAGATCGCCGACGGACAGCACGACGATCAGTTCCCGATCGACGTCTTCCAGACCGGCTCGGGTACCAGTTCCAACATGAACGCCAATGAGGTCATCGCCTCCATCGCCAAGGCCAACGGCGTCGAGATCCACCCCAACGACCACGTCAACATGTCGCAGTCGTCGAATGACACCTTCCCCACCGCGACTCACGTGGCCGCCACCGAGGCCGCGGTCACCGATCTCGTCCCTGCGCTCGACCACCTGCGACTCGCCCTGTTGGACAAGGCGACCCAGTGGCGCGACGTGGTGAAGAGCGGCCGCACCCACCTGATGGACGCCGTCCCGGTGACCCTGGGCCAGGAGTTCAACGGCTACGCACGCCAGATCGAGGCCGGCATCGAGCGCGTCACCGCCACGCTCCCCCGCGTCGGCGAACTGCCCATCGGCGGGACCGCGGTCGGCACCGGCCTGAACGCTCCCGACGGTTTCGGCACCAAGGTCGTCGCGGAGCTCCGTTCGCTGACCGATGTCGAGGCGCTCTCACTGGCGAAGGACAACTTCGAGGCGCAGGCCGCACGGGACGGACTCGTCGAACTGTCCGGTCAGCTGAAGACCATCGCGGTCTCACTCACCAAGATCGCCAACGACATCCGCTGGATGGGATCGGGACCGCTGACCGGCCTCGGCGAGATCCACCTGCCCGACCTGCAGCCCGGATCATCGATCATGCCGGGCAAGGTCAATCCGGTTCTGCCGGAGGCCGTCACGCAGGTCGCGGCGCAGGTCATCGGCAACGACGCCGCGGTCACCTGGGGGGGCGGCAACGGCGCGTTCGAGCTGAACGTCTACATCCCGATGATGGCGCGCAACGTGCTCGAGTCGCTGAAGCTGCTGGCCAACGTGTCCCGCCTGTTCGCGGACCGCTGCATCGTCGGCCTGGACGCCGACGAGGAGCGGCTGCGCACCCTCGCCGAGAGTTCGCCGTCCATCGTGACCCCGCTGAACAGTGCGATCGGCTACGAGGAGGCCGCCGCGGTTGCCAAGCAGGCGCTCAAGGAGGGCAAGACGATTCGCCAGACGGTGATCGATCGAGGGCTCATCGGTGAAAAGCTGTCCGAGGCCGAACTCGACAAGCGCCTCGACGTGCTCAAGATGGCGAACCTCGACCGCGAGCGCTGAGCCACCACCCCGATCCGGCACACCTCCCAAGCGCCGAGCGGGTACAGAAATCCGTCGATCGTGCACAGATCTTCGCCGACCGTGCGCGCACTTGGTCGGCCGCGCACGCTCGACGGATCGGTGTGCACGCTCGACGGAATTCTGTACCCGCTCGGCGGAACGGTCACATACCCCGACACGCCACCAACACGTCGTATCCGCGCGTAGCTTCGTCAACATGACGACTCAGCTGCGCCCGTTCCCGGTCGACTGGCAGACCGCGCTCGTCCTTGTCGCACACCCCGACGACCCGGAGTACGGGATGGCGCCCGCGGTCGCGCGTTGGACCGCAGAGGGCCGGCACATCGTCTACGCGCTCGCGTCCAGCGGGGAGGCGGGCATCGAGGGGATGGATCCAGCCGAGGCAGGCCCGGCCCGGGAGGCCGAGCAGCGGGCGTCCGCAGCGGTCGTGGGTGTCGACGAGGTGGAGTTCTGGGGATTTCCCGACAGTGCGATCCGCAACACCCCGGAACTGCGTACCCAGATCCAGAAGACGATCACGCGGGTGACGCCCGACCTGATCCTCTCCCTCTACGGCGGCCCGGAATGGGCTCCGGGACAACCCAATCAGTCTGATCACATGGAGTTCGCCGCCGCCGTCATCCAGGCCTACGATGCCCTCGACCCGATCACCCGTCCCCGGCGGCTCTTCGAGAACGGCCCGAGCGCGACCCATGCCGTCGACGTCACCGATCAGATCGAAGTGGCGGTGAACTCCCTTGCCGCCCACGCGAAGTACCTGTCGGTGCTGGACCCGGCGACGCCGGTCGTCGTGCAGGCCCGCCGCCAGATCGACATGGTGACCGCACCGCGCGACGACTTCGACAATCTGCGCGCCGCCTGTTTCGAACTGAAGCGGGGACCGGAGTGATGAATCACCACCGGTCCCCGACCTCAGGAGTGAAGAACTAACTACCGGAGGTTGTCCCGAACAGGGACGGCACCAGGCTGGTCAACTGACCGAGCAGCTGGGTCAGCTCATCGGCACCGGGCATCGCCGGCGAATCGGCGTTCGGTGTGGTCGAGTTGGGTCTCGTCGAATTGGGTGTGGTCGAGTTGGGTGCGCTCGATTGCGGTGCGGTCGAACTCGACGGGGGCCCACTCTGATTGACGCCGATGGAGATCTTGGGATGCTTCGCCGGGTCGAGCCACACCAAGACCTTGCGCATGAGCTCCTTGTCGATCGCCACGCATCCCTGTGTCGGCTGATTGTTGGTGACGTGCAGGAACATCGCCGATGCCTTACCGGGTGTGCGCTGCGGATTGTGCGCGATGTTGACCGCGTAGTCGTAGACCGGCCCGGAATCGTAGAGATTCTCGCTGTCCCCACCGGGGCTCTTCGCCTGCCGGACCATCGTGTTGTACGTGGGCGACTTCATGTTCGAGTCCCACCAGTCCTGGCGGTCGACCTTCTTGTACGGCATCTTGGTACCGGGGTTCGCCAGACGTCCGAAGGCCTGATCGAGACCGAAGGTGCCCTCCGGGGTGCGAGGGACGTTGTCCTTGGGCTCCCCCATACCGAGTGAGCCGAGAAATGCCTTCGTCGGACCGATGACGGGTTTCCAGGACCCGTCGGTACCCCGCTCGAAACCCGTCAGTGTGGCGCTGGCGTCGTTGGCCTTGGGAGCAGTCACGACGATCATCTGACGCGTGTCGGCCTCTGAACTGCTACCGCCGAGGTTTCCGGCAAGACTGTTCAGCAGGGTGTCGAGCAACGGGATGCCCGTCTCCGGGATCACCGGCGAGGCCGGTGCGGACGACTTCGGTGGCGTCGACGGCGACGTCGGGGTCATCTGAGTCGACGGGGTCGTTGTGCCCGGAGCGGCCAGGGCTGGGCCGGCACCTCCGGCGACGGCGGCGAGCACCGCAATCGCCAGTAGTCCCAATAACCTCATTCGCCTCATCAGTAACTTCAGCACCACATCAGTGTGCCAGTGCGCAAGTGTGCATGAGTCACGTGATGATCACGGTGCAATATAGATCGAATCACTACGACAAGGCCCCCGGGGACGACGGCGCCGGCCACCCACTCAGCAGATCACGGTGCCGACAGGTAGGTTCGACGCAGGTCGGGGACGTATGCCCCCGACCTTGCCACGAAAGGGGAATGCACCATGGGCTCATTCGACACCATCACCGCCCTGTGGGCGACGCTCGCGGAACTGATCGCCGCAGGCATCCCGCTCGGATCATCCTGAGCATCGCTGCCGCACCGGTAGGTGACCGGTGCGGCAGCGCCGGGGCGATGGTCACCGTCGCCGTCGCATCGGACACCGCAGAGACCGATCGCCGAGCTCACAACGATCCACCCCACCTGCGCGACACCTCCGCCGAAGCGGAGATGATCAGCCCAGATGGGGTGGATGTTGCGATCGATGGCCTGCCGGGGGGTCAGTCGGCCCCGGGCGCGAACTCCTCCAACATCTCGGTCACCAGCGCCGCTATCGGCGAACGCTCGCTACGGGTCAGCGTCACGTGTGCGAACAGTGGATGGCCCTTCAACTTCTCGATGACCGCCGCGACACCGTCATGGCGGCCGACTCGCAGGTTGTCGCGCTGCGCGACGTCGTGCGTGAGCACCACGCGCGAGCCTGCGCCCAGCCGGGACAGCACGGTCAGCAGTACGTTGCGCTCGAGTGACTGCGCCTCGTCGACGATCACGAACGAATCGTGCAACGACCGCCCACGAATGTGCGTGAGAGGCAGGACCTCGAGCATGCCCCGACTGAGCACCTCCTCGATCACCTCGGGCGACGCGAGTCCCTCCAACGTGTCGAAGACTGCCTGCGCCCAGGGGCCCATCTTCTCCGACTCACTGCCCGGAAGATAGCCGAGCTGTTGTCCGCCAACCGCATACAGCGGCCGGAATACGACGACCTTGCGCTGCGTGCGGCGCTCCAGCACCGCTTCGAGACCTGCGCACAATGCCAGCGCCGACTTACCGGTGCCCGCCTTGCCGCCCAATGAGATGATGCCGACACTGTCGTCGAGCAGGAGATCGAGCGCGACGCGCTGTTCTGCGGACCGACCGTGCAGACCGAAGGCCTCCCGATCGCCGCGCACCAGCTGCACCCGTTTGTCCGCGTTCACCCGGCCGAGCGCGCTCGACCCGTTGCCGAGGATACGAATACCGGTGTGGCACGGCAGTTCTCGCGCCTCGTCGATATCCACCACACCCTCCGAGTACAGGGTGTCGACGACGGTGGTGTCCACGTCGAGTTCCGTCATCCCCGACCAGCCGGAGACCACGACGTCCTGGGCGTGATATTCGTCGGCCGCGAGGCCCACGGCACCCGCCTTGACCCGCAGCGGGGTGTCCTTGGACACCAGGGTCACGTCCTTGCCTTCCGCCCGCAGATTCAGCGCGCAGGCGAGGATTCGGGAATCGTTGGTCTCGGTACGGAAGCCGGCGGGCAACACCGCAGGGTCGGTGTGGTTGAGCTCCACCTGAAGCGTGCCGCCCTCGTCTCCGATGGGTAGCGGAAGGTCGAGACGGCCGTGCTCGAGACGGAGGTCGTCGAGCATCCGCAACGATTCCCGCGCGAACCAACCGAGTTCGTGATGGTGGCGTTTGCCCTCGAGCTCACCGATGACCACCAGCGGCAGGACCACGTGGTGTTCGGCGAAGCGCAAGACCGCCCAGGGATCGGACAGCAGCACGGAGGTGTCGAGGACGTAGGTCCGAGTGGTCACGTAGGGCTCCTACGTTTGTGCGGCGCCCGCACAAACCGGTTGCGACGACCGGCTGGTTCTTGCCCGTCTCGGCTGGTCAGCCGAGGTGGACGAGGACCGGGGCCGGCCCCCTCGCGTTGCTGGTACACACCACGAATCGAACCTCCCGGACGAACCGCTTCCCCGCGGCCCGTCACTGGTCAACGTACGCCGACACACCCCTCTCGGCGCGTCCGAAAGGGGTGTGTCGGCGTGAATTATGCGTTAACGGGAATTGCCCGGTGATGCACCTGCAGGCAACCGGACAGAGCGGCGCGGGACCGTTCAGCCCGCGGCGCCGGCCATCGCCAGAATGCGCTGACGTGCGGCCTCGGCATCGTCGGTGAGCTCGTGGAGGTTGTCCAGCTTGAGCTGGTCGACCAGAGTCGCGGCGATCGCGGCGCGTGTGGTGTCGTCCTCGTAACCGGCGATCAGGGCACGCTCGTCATCGAAGTCGACGACGTCGGAGCCGAGTGGCTCGATGTCCGTCAGTGCGCGATCCAGTGCTCGGACGGTGGCTTCCTGATCCGCGACGAGCCCGGCGTTCAGGAATGCCGCGAACGTCTTGGCCTGCAGGGCGTCGTCTCCGGCGATCTTTGCGAGGATCTGTTTGAAGGAGTCGTCGGTCGTCGCGACGGAAAGCTTTTCGACGAACGCGACACACTGGTTCTCGTGGACCGCCATCAGCGCGAGCACGTCCAGCGGGCCGATGCTGGTGACATCCTCGGTGTGCTGCCGATAGCCGGCGGTCACATGGATGCGACGCCGTTCCTCGGCGTCCACCGGATCGATCGCACGGGTGACCACCAGATAGTCACGCAGCACGATGGCATGCCGGTTGTCCTCGGCGGTCCACACGCCGACCAGCTGACGCCAGTCGGAGAACGCCGGGAAGTGGATCGCGAGAACGCGATGGTACGACGGCAGGTTGTCCTTGGTGAGGAGCAGTGCCAGCACAGCGGCCCGCGCCTCGTCGGACAGGGATGCCTGCGACGGATCCCAGTCGTCGCCGCCGAGAAAGGCGAAGTTGCGGCCCGACTCCCACGGCACCCAGTCATGCGGGTTCCACGGGTTGGCCGCCGCCTGGTGGTCCTCGGCGATCTCGGGAAGCGCCTTCTCCAGCGCGATGATCAGCTCGTCCTCGGTCAATGCGTTCATCGTCAGACAGGATAGGCACACCCGGTGCGGTAGGCCAATCCCGTCCTGCGCTCCGGGGTCAGACCCGGCTCATCAGACCCCACTCTTCGAGCCCGTCGTAGAGCGGGAAGTCGAGTGCGAGATGTGAGACGCGGCCACGCAGCGACGACACGTCAGCATCCTGGCCGGCCGCGAGCGCAGTGCCGATGATGTCCGCGACCTCGGTGAACTGTTCGTCACCGAAGCCTCGGGTCGCGAGCGCGGGCGTACCGATGCGCAGGCCCGAGGTGACCATCGGCGGACGCGGATCGAACGGCACCGCGTTGCGGTTCACCGTGATTCCGATCCGATGCAGCAGATCCTCGGCCTGCTGACCGTCGAGTTGACTGTTGCGCAGGTCCACCAGGACGAGATGGACGTCGGTGCCACCGGTCAGGACGGACACGCCCGCCTTCTCGACATCGGAGCCGGTGAGACGTTCGGCCAGCAGCTTCGCACCCGAGAGCGTGCGGCGCTGACGCTCGGCGAACTCCTCGGTCCCGGCGATCTTCAGAGCGACGGCCTTGCCCGCGATCGCGTGCATCAGCGGTCCGCCCTGCTGTCCGGGGAACACCGCCGAGTTGAGCTTCTTCGCCCAGTCCTGCTTCGCCAGGATCAACCCCGACCGCGGACCGCCGAGGGTCTTGTGGATGGTCGACGACACGACGTCGGAGTGCGGAACCGGCGACGGGTGCAGGCCCGCCGCGACCAGTCCCGCGAAGTGGGCCATGTCGGTCCACAGGTAAGCGCCCACCTCGTCGGCGATCGACCGGAACGCCTCGAAGTCGAGGGTCCGCGGGTAGGCGGACCAACCCGCGCAGATCACCTTCGGCCGGACGTCCAGCGCGATCTTGCGCACCTCGTCCATGTCGATCCGGAAGTCCTCTTTGCTGACCCCGTAGAAATGGTTCTCGTAGAGCTTGCCGGAGAAGTTCAACCGCATCCCGTGGGTCAGGTGACCGCCGTGGGCGAGATCGAGTCCCAGCAGCTTCTCACCGGGGTTCATCAGGGCCATCAGCACCGCGGCGTTCGCCTGTGCGCCCGAGTGCGGCTGAACGTTCGCGAAGTCGGCACCGAACAGTTCCTTGGCACGATCGCGCGCGATGTCCTCGACGACGTCGACGTACTCGCACCCGCCGTAATAGCGGCGGCCCGGGTATCCCTCCGCGTACTTGTTGGTGAGCACACTCCCCTGCGCCTGCAGGACCGCGCGCGGAACGAAGTTCTCCGAGGCGATCATCTCGAGCGTGTCGCGCTGGCGGCTCAGCTCGCCGTTCATCGCAGCGGCAACGTCCGGGTCGAGTTCGGCCAGGGACATCGAATTCAGGCTCATGGTCGACAAGTCTATGGGCCCCACGCTCAGGCTCCGAGTTCGGCTCTCAGCTGCGACGGGGTGAGCGGTTCGTCGAGTAGCCGGCCGAACCGGACGAGGCGGTCGTGATCGGGTACCGCATCGAGCCACGTACCCAGCAACCGGTAGCCCTCGACGTAGGTGGAGATGTAGGCCCGCCACAGCGGCGAGGTGAGGAATCGCAACATCTGACGGGCCCTCG
Source organism: Gordonia sp. DT101 (assembly GCF_049844895.1). NCBI lineage: Bacteria > Bacillati > Actinomycetota > Actinomycetes > Mycobacteriales > Gordoniaceae > Gordonia > Gordonia sp. DT101. Next base: position 259,919 of record NZ_JBNCLX010000003.1, read on the forward strand.
CGGGTGGCGCGAGGAGCCATCGCTGCAGGAAGTCCGCCACCTCGTTCTGGTCAGCGTGCCGGTCGTGCAGGAGCAGTGCCGCATCCTGACGCACTCCGAGCAGACCGCTCGACGCGCGCGACATTCGCTGGGCTCGCTCACCGTCGAAACGCAGGCCCAGATCCGCGTAGATCTCCTGCGCCCACAGTCCCCAGTCCGGTCCGATCGCGGCGACGAGCGCATGGTCGGCGAGCCCCTCGGCCATCAGGCACTGCGGTGTGTTCACCAGGAAGATGCTCTGCTCCTCCTGTCCACCGCCGACCAGGAGTTCCTCCTTCCGGCAGTGCTCGGTGTGGTGACCCGGGTATGCCTCGTGCGCGATCAGGTGCGGCAGCGACGACATGTACTGCGTGAGATCGACATTGATCGCGACGCGGGAGTGGTAATCGCCGAGGTAGTAGTTGAAACCCGACCATGGTTTGTCGGTGACCACGTCGAACTCGACCAGCTCGCTGTCCGGGAGTCCGAACGCCGACCGCACACGCTCACGCAGTGCCCCGCTGAAGGCCCGCACGCAATCATCGACGCGATCGGCCGGGATCTCGTCGGAGCGCCGGTGTGCCGCATACGCGTCAGCGAGCGCACCGCCCGATGCGTCGGGCACACCGAGTTCGACCGCCATCGCGGCGTGCGCCTCGCGGTAGGTCTGCGGATCGCCCATCGTGATGTCGACATCGAAGTACGCACGGACCTCGTCGACGAAACCGATCTCCTCGCCTGCGAACTTTCGTGCCGAGCATTCGAGCGCCGACAGGTGTGCCCCGATGAAGTCGGCCCGGTCGGATGGCAGATCACCGGGCAGTTCGCGACGCAGACCACGCGCGCGGTCCGCGAGCGTCGACGGCTCAGGGGCCGGGCCGTTCGCCACGTCGGCCCGCAGCGCGGGGTTCCCGGTGTACGCGTCGACGAAACCTTCCTCGAGGCGGTCGAAGGCGAGTCCGAGACGCAGATACTCGGTCACCGGTGCGGGTGACGCGGCGGAACGAGCGGCAGATGACTGGGCCATGAACGGAGGCTACCGACCGGGCCGAAACAGTGCGCCCTAAGCTGTAGGACCATGGCACGCGACACGACCGGGCGCGATCCCAGTCTGTACCTGGAGCTCGACCGTCGACAGTGGCGTGAACTGCGCGAATCGATGCCACTGGTCCTCAACGACAACGAGCTCCAGCAACTCGTGGGACTCGGTGAGCAGGTCGACCTCGACGAGGTCGCGGATGTCTACCTCCCGCTCTCCCGTCTGATCCATCTGCAGATCGCCGCACGGCAGCGACTCTTCGCGGCGACGTCGACATTCCTCGGTGAGCGCCAGACCAACCGCCAGGTGCCGTTCGTCATCGGGATCGCCGGCAGCGTCGCCGTCGGGAAATCGACGACGGCCCGCGTCCTCGCCGCCCTGCTCGCCCGCTGGGAGTCGCATCCCAAGGTCGACCTGGTGACCACGGATGGCTTCCTCCTGCCGACCGCGGAACTGGAGCGCCGGGGGATCATGCACCGCAAGGGATTCCCTGAGTCCTACGACCGTCGCTCCCTGCTCCGGTTCGTCACGGAGGTCAAGTCGGGTGCCCGCGAGGTCACCGCGCCGGTCTATTCCCACATCGCCTACGACATCGTTCCCGACGTGAAGCACTATGTTCGCCAACCGGACATCCTCATCCTCGAGGGGCTCAACGTGCTGCAGACCGGCCCGACGCTGATGGTCTCGGACCTCTTCGACTTCTCGATCTACGTCGATGCGAAGACGGCCGACATCGAGCACTGGTACATCTCGCGGTTCCTGCAGATGCGAACAACATCCTTCGCCGATCCCGATTCACATTTTCACCACTACTCATCGCTGACCGACGAACAGGCCACCGTTGCCGCCCACGACATCTGGATGTCGATCAACCGGCCCAACCTGATCGAGAACATCCTGCCGACCCGGCCGCGGTCGACACTCGTCCTGCGCAAGGATCGCGATCATTCGATCAACCGAGTCCGGTTGCGCAAGTTGTAGCCTCACCGGGTCCGACGCTCATCGAGCCCGGCCGGATACCGACCCGTCACGGCGATCCTGTTCCACGCGTTGATCATCACGATCGAGGCCACCACCTGACCGAGTTCGAACTCGTCGAAAAGGTCACGGGCCCTGCCGAACACGCCATCCGGGACACCGTGCTCACCGAGTCGCGTAACCGCCTCGGTGAGCTCCAGCGCCGCCCGCTCTCGCTCCGAGAACAGATGCGGCGCCTCGGCCCATACCGACACCATCCCGAGGGTGATCGGCTCCATACCGGCCGCTAGCGCATCGGAGAGATGCATGTGCAGGCAGTAGGCGCAGCCGTTCAGCTGGGACGCCCGGATCCTGATGAGTTCACCGACGGTGGACTCCAGTCCTTCCGACGACGCACGTTGCAGCGCGACGAGCGCCTTGTAGACACCGGGATTGTTGCCCGGCAACCACATCCGTCGGGTATCGGGAATGTTGTCCGAGAGGGTCGTCATGCCGCGTACTCCTTGTCCAACCATTGGTCGAGAGTCGTCGATGCGACCACCGTGGGGGCGTCGGGTACCAGACCACCGTCCCGGATCGCCTTTCCGCCGATCTTCACGCCGACCACCCATCTCGGGGCCCCCGCCCGCCGGGCGATGGCCTTGCCGATGTCGGTGAGATCGAGCACCTCGGGTCCCGCCACCTCGACGTCGGGGCCGTCCGATGCCATCACCACATCGGCCACCGCCGCCGCCGCATCCGCCGACGACAGCGGCCGGCAACGCATATGTGGCACGGCCGCCAGCGGACCGAGGCGCAACGTACTCATCATCTGCCGCGCGAGCTCGTACCACTGCGCCGATCGCACCACCGTGAGCCGATCCACACCGAGAGCAGCGCGGTAGGTCGCCTCCTGGGCCGCCTTCCCCTGGTAGTAGCCGAACTTCGCGTTGACCGCAGGGTCGGCGGCGTTGATGATCGACAGACAGATGACGTGGCCGACACCGGCCTCGATCGCCGCGGCGGCCACGTTGGCGGCCACCGTTGCGTAGAAGTCGATTGCCGCCTTCGCCTTGGTCGTCACGATGTTCGTGCAGTCCACCACCGCGTCGGCTCCGGCGAAGCTCTCCACCAGGCCGGTGCCCGCATACGCATCGACGCCACTGGACCGTTGTGCCGCAAGCACATCGACGCCCCGGTCCCGAAGCCGGCCGCTCAACGACCTGCCGATCTCGCCGCTCGCGCCGAGTACGACCACTTTCATGTCCTGTTCCTCTCGAGACCGTCGAACCATCCGAAGTTGTCGATGTCCAGATTAGGAGCAGATTGCATCACAAAAGTGGTTCAATCCCATAGTGGATATGCAGGCCAATTCGGACCCCTGGGAACAGGTCGCCCAACGACTCGGCACGGATCTGTTTCTCGACCTGCAACCGGATCCCTCGGCGAGCGCGCGTGGCAGAGGTGCGCGGCTACGCCGCTCGCTGGCCGGGGCCCTGCGCGCCGCCATCGACGACGGGCGTCTCCCGGCCGGCACCCGACTCCCGCCGTACCGGTCCCTCGCCGCCGACGTGGGACTCGCACGCGGGACGGTTTCCGCGGTCTACCAGGAGTTGATCGCCGAGGGATGGCTGGTGGCCCGCCAGGGCTCGGGGACCCGGGTGGCCGACACCGCACGGCGGCCGGAATCCCGGCCGGCTGCCACGGTGCGGTCACCGACACCGATCCCGGTTCACAATTTCGCACTCGGCCAACCGAATCCGTCCCTCTTCCCGCGCACCGACTGGGTGGCGTCCACGCGACGGGCCATCATGGCCGCCCCCGACGAGGCCTTCGGTCCCGGCCACCCGCAGGGCAGCGCTCCCTTGCGCCGGTCGCTGGCGGCCTACCTGTCCCGCGTGCGCGGGGTCCACGCCGACCCAGAGCAGATCGTCCTCACCACGTCGGTGATGCATGCCCTGGAGTTACTGTCCCGCAACGTCTTCGACGAAACACTGGCCGTCGAGAGCCATGGCCTCCCATTTCACCGGGCCGTGATCGAGCGTGGCGGGACGGCGACCACCCCGATACCGATCGATGCGGGAGGTGCGATCATCGACGACCTTCCCACCCACGCCTGCGGAGTGCTCCTGACGCCGAGTCATCAGTTCCCGACCGGTGTTCCGCTGTCGCCGACCCGACGAGCCGACGTCATCAACTGGGCACGGGCCCACCGCAGGCTGATCGTCGAGGACGACTACGACGGCGAACTCCGATATGACCGTGAGCCGATCGGCGCCCTCCAGTCGCTCGGTCCCGATGTGGTGATCTACACCGGCTCGGTCAGCAAGAGCCTCTCCCCCGCCGTGCGCATCGCGTGGCTGGTCCTGCCACCACATCTGGTCGACACGGTGGTGTGGTCCAAGGGGATTCGCGAACCGGACGCCAGTGTCGTGGACCAGCTCGTCCTCGCCGATCTGATCGACTCGGGTGCCTATGACCGACACATCCGGCGCAGCAGGCAGCACTATCGGCGGCGACGCGATCGACTGACCGCACGCCTCGCCGAGGCCGGCCTCCGACTGCCGGGGATCGCCGCCGGATTGCACGCGGTGATCCCGATCCCCGCCGAGTCGGAACCGATCGTCACCGACGCCGCCGGGCGACGCGGATTCGCGTTGGCGCCGCTGTCACTGTTCCGTCACCCCGCCGCACCGGTCCCCGCCGGAGTCGGTGACTCCGACAATTCCCGAACAGGAGGCATCGTCGTGGGGTTCGGCACTCCGGCGGCCTCCACCTTCGCGGCCGACGTCGATGCCCTCGTCACCCTGATCACCGACCACCTCATCCCCGCGGGATGAGTCCACCGATGAGAGCAACCGGCGAGCCGGTCACTTGCCGAAGCGCCGGCTCCGCGCCGAGTAGTCACGGAGCGCGCGCAGATAGTCCACCCGGCGGAACTCGGGCCAGTAGGCGTCGGTGAACCAGATCTCCGAGTAGGCACTCTGCCAGAGGAGGAACCCGGACAGGCGCTGTTCACCGGAGGTGCGGATGACCAGATCCGGATCGGGCTGACCCTTCGTGTAGAGGTTGCGGTCGATCGCATCCACGGTGACGGCGCCGATCATCTCCTCCGGGTTGTCACCGGTGGCGAGACTCTCACGCAACAGCGACTGCACGGCATCGACGATCTCCTGTCGACCGCCGTATCCCACCGCGACGTTGACGTTCATCCCGTCGCGCTCGCGTGTCCGCTCCGACGCCGTCTGCAACCGAGCGGCCACCTCATCCGGGAGTTGCGCCAGTGAACCGACGATGCGGACCCGCCAATCCCCCTCCGGCCCGGAGATCTCCTCGACGATGTCGGGCACGATCTCCATGAGGGCATCGAGTTCATCGGAAGCGCGCTGCAGATTCTCGGTGGACAGCAGATAGATCGTGACCGTCGAGATCCCCAGCTCGGCACACCAGGACAGCATCTCGGCGATTCGCTGCGCACCCACACGGTGACCGTGGCTGACATCCTCGAACCCGGCATCCCGTGCCCATCGCCGGTTGCCGTCACAGATGATCGCGACGTGGCGCGGCAGACGCGACACATCCATGAGCTGAACGAGCCGGCGTTCGTAGACGCTCAGCATCGGTCGCCGGAGCCGATCGGGAAGTAGTTTCATCGCTGCCTGATCCTATCGGCTCAAAAGTTACGGTACCGTAGGTTGCGTGAGCACCCTGACGGACGACCCGATCGCGGCCATCAAGCCCCGACTGCGTGGCGTCATCCATCAATACTCCGCGTGGGTGGCCGCTTGCGCCGGACTCGCGGTGGTGATCGGAGCCGGTGTGCTGCGCGGGCCCGGCGCGGCTGTCGCCTGCGCGATCTATGCGGTGACGGTCTTCGGCGTCTTCGCGGTGAGCGCGAGCTACCACCGCATCCCCTGGAAGACGCCGCGCGCACAGGTCCGGATGAAGCGTGCGGACCATTCGATGATCTTCCTGTTCATCGCGGGAACCTATACCCCGTTCTGCGCGCTGGCCCTACCCGCGGAGGTCCGATGGTGGGTGCTCGGCATCGTCTGGATCGGCGCGATCGCCGGCGTTGCTCTCAAGCTCGTCTGGCCGTCGGCACCACGCTGGCTCGGCGTCGCACTGTACATCCTGCTCGGCTGGGTGATCATCGCCGTCGCTCCCGCCCTGGTCAGTCACGTCGGCTGGATGGTCATCGTGCTGCTCGCCGTGGGCGGTGTGTTTTACACCGTCGGTGGCATCCTCTACGCCGCCCGCTGGCCGAACCCGTGGCCCACCACGTTCGGACATCACGAGGTCTTCCACGCATGCACCGCGGTTGCTGCCCTCATGCATTACATCGCCGTCTGGCTCGTGCTCACCGCCTGATCCAGTTCTGACCGACACCGCCGCGGCGCATCCACGTCGACCGTGGTGACCTCGTCTTCATCCGAGCATCATCCGACATCAAGCCGCCGGACGACATCCGGTCAGTCGGCATTGGTCGGCTTACCCCATGCGCAGCAACCACCTGCCGGACGTCTCGATCACCCGCGACAAGACGCTGCGTGTCGGCATGACACGTCGCAGATTCCTCACCTGGACCGGCGTCGCCGGCGGATTGGCCGTCATCCCGGGTCTCCTCGGGGACGCACCTGCGTCGTCCGGTGCGCCCCGCCTCGGCGACCACCTGTTCACCCTCGGGGTCGCCTCCGGCGATCCACTTCCGGACGGAGTGGTGCTGTGGACCAGGCTGGCCCGGAACCCACTCGCGCGCGGTGGCGGAATGGGTGCGGCCCCGGTACCCGTCGAATGGGAGGTCGCCACCGACGAGACGATGCGCCGCATCCACCGGCGCGGGTCGGCCCCGGCCACCGCCGACAACGGCCACAGCATCCACATCGATGTCCGCGGGCTCGAGCCGGCGCGCGACTACTTCTATCGGTTCCGCGCGGCAGGCGATATCTCCGAGGTCGGTAGGACCCGCACCGCCTCAACCGGCCGCGCGAACGCTCTGACGTTCGCCTTCGCCTCCTGCCAGTCGTGGGCCGACGGTCACTATGTCGCCTACGCCGACATGGCCTCCCATGCCCCCGATGTGGTCTTTCACCTCGGTGACTACATTTACGAGAAACCGATACCCCGCAATGGCGGGCGCCGCCGGACCAGTGCCATGCCGGAATCCGCCCACCGCGAGGCCATGGACCTCGACGACTACCGCGATCGCTACGCTCTCTACAAGCTCGACCCACACCTGCGCGAGATCCACCGGACCAGCCCGTTCGTCACGATCTTCGACGACCATGAGGTGGACAACAACTGGGCGGCAACGGTTCCCGAGGATGATCAGCCGATTCCCGCCTTCCTGCTCCGGCGGGCGCGGGGACTCAAGGCGTGGTGGGAGAACACCCCGGTGCGCGCCGCGCACCAGGCTCACGGGGCCGACGTCCGCGCCTATCGGCGCTTCGGTTTCGGCGACCTCGTGGAGTTCAACGTCCTCGACACCCGTACGTTCCGCAGTGATCAGGCCAACGGCGACGACGACACCGCGCAGAACGGCCCCACGGCCGATCCCCACCGGACGATCACTGGCGCCGCGCAGGAACGGTGGCTGCTCGACGGATTCTCGCGGAGTCGACATCGGTGGAATGTACTGGCACATCAGACCACCATCGCCGACCTCGCCCACGTGGAGAACGGCGTCCGCGAGGTCAGCATGGACGGGTGGAGCGGGTACGAGGCCTCCCGGGCCCGGGTACTCGACGGCGCGCGTCATCGCGGGGTGACCAATCTCGTGTCGATCGTCGGTGACATCCACCGCAACGCGGTGTCCGAGCTCCGATCGACCTATCGACATCAATCACCCACCGTCGGCGTCGAATTGGCCGGGACGTCGATCTCGTCGGGAGGCGACGGCGAGGACAGTGACGAAACCGACCGTGCGATCAAGGCGGCATCACCACACGTCCGATTCGGGAACGCCCAGCGCGGTTACGTCCTCAACCGCCTGCGGCCGGATCGATGGGAGGCCGAGTACCGGGTGGCCGACTCGATCGCGGCGCCGTCGGCCCGGCTGCGTCGTCGTGCCCTCATCACCATCCCGAATGCCCGACCGACCGTCGACGTGGTCTGATCGCGCGGACGCACGCTGCTCGTGGCAGCATCGTTCTGCGTGCGGCAGCGCGCCGATGCGAGACCGACGGGAGCGGCGCAGGATCGGGGCATGAGTGACGAACAACGCTTTCTCCCACTTCGCAAGCGAACCGCGGAAAACCTTCTGAGTCAACGCATCCTGATGCTCGACACGGCACTCGACGACGAGATCGGCAGCCAGCTGTGTGCGCAGCTGGTCATGCTGGCGTCCGAGGATCCGGTGGCCGACATCGGGCTGTGGATCAACTCGCCGGGTGGATCCGTCCCGGCCATGCTCGCCATCATGGACACGATGCGCCTGATACCCAACGACGTGAGCACCGTGAACCTCGGAATGGCCTACAGTGCGGGGCAATTCCTGCTCTGTAACGGGACACGCGGCAAGCGGTATGCACTCCGCCACGCCAAGGTCCTGCTGCACCAGGGGTCCGCGGGCATCGGCGGCTATGCGCCCGACATCGAGCTCCAGGCCGACGACCTTCGACACGTCCGCGACACCGTTCTGACGATCATCGCCGAGCAGACCGGCCGGCCGGTCGAGAAGATCTTCGCGGATTCGCTGCGTGATCACGTCTTCACCGCCGAGGAGTCGGTCCGGTACGGGTTCATCGACCATGTCGTCGACGATCTGGCGCAGATCCGCCCGCTGACACCGGCTTCGACAGGATTCGGGGTGGCACGATGAGTACTTACACGATCCCCAACGTGATCAGCCGGACGCCGAACGGCGAACGGGTGATGGATGTCTACAGCCATCTGCTCGACGAGCGGATCATCTATCTGGGCACGGAGATCGACGATGGCGTCGCGAACGCGTTGATCGCGCAGATCCTCCACCTCGATTCCGACAACCCCGACGCGTCGATCGACCTGTACATCAATTCGACGGGCGGCTCGGTGATGGCGACCTTCGCCCTGTACGACACCATGCAGTACTGCCACGCCCCGATCGCCACCACCTGTGTCGGGCAGGCACTCTCGTCGACTGCGCTGCTGTTGGCGGCGGGGAGTCCCGGGCGGCGGTCGGTGCTCCCGCACGCGCGGGTGCTGCTGCATCAGCCTTCGGGTCAGGGACGGGGCACCATCCCCGACCTGATCCTGGCGGCCGAGGAGATCCTGCGGGTGCGCGAAGAGATCGAGAAGGCCATGAGCCGCCACACCGGTCAGGAGGTCGAGACGCTCCGACAGGACACCGACCGGGACCGTGTGCTTCGGGCCGAAGAGATCGTCTCCTATGGACTGGCCGATCGGATCATCGATACCCGCGGGTAGCCGACCGATCACCCACGACGTCGGGTAGCTCAGGCCGCCAGCGCGATCGGCCGCCGGAGTGTGCGCATCGGTGCCGTCGCGGACGCCGGGACGGACACGGCCCGCAGCACGGGCACCGCGGTCATCCGCGACAACTCGATGGTCACCTCGCGTGTGAGGTCGAGCAGCGACAGTCCGAGAGCGCCGGCGACCGCGGCGAGCAGTTCCGACGATGCGTCCTTTCGGCCCCGTTCGATCTCGGAGAGATACTGGCTCGAGACACCTGCCCGCCGCGCGGTCTCCACCAGGCGTTCGCCGCGGTCGTGGCGATGTCGTCGGATGACGCGTCCGGTGACCTCGCGCCACAGGGGTTCGGCTGTCTGCGGTCCGGCGTCCATGGGCCGATGGTAGGTCGCCACCGAGCGTTGGCACCGCGGGTTCTGCTGTCAGCAGAACCCGCGGTTCTCAGAACCCCGTCGACCGGAGGTAGCGGGCGACCGTGGTGATCGCGCTCGGATTGCGCGGGCCTTCCACGAGCGCCGCATACGGCAGCGCGAGAAACCGCTTGTCGCGTACGGCATCGGTCTGCGACATCAGTGGATGGGTCTCCAGCTGCCGGATCTTCGCCGCGACCGTGTTCTGCGGCCCCGCACCGTAGTCCACGATCAGGATGACCTGCGGGTCACGTTGTGCGGCCGCCTCCCATGATGTGGATGTCCACGAATTCGCCAGGTCGCCAAAGATGTTCGTACCACCGGCCTCCGAGATGATCTGCTCCGGTGCGGCGTATTTCCCGGAGGTGAACGGGTTGGGATCAGCGCTGTCGAAGAGGAACACCCGTGCCCGGCGGTCGGCAGGCGGCGCTTCCTCGTTGGCCTTCGTCACCTCGGCCCGATAGTCGGTGACCAGGGCATCCGCACGGTCGCGGACGCCGAAGATGTCTCCGATGTTCGCCAGATCGGAATACAACGCGTCGAGGGGCGGCATTGTGCCGCGCTCGGTGGTCCCCGGCTGACGGCATGCCTCGGTCAACTGGTACGGCGTCGCGCCCAGACTGCGAATCCATTCCGGCGTCACCCCGGTCGACTCCTTGAACCCGTAATTCCACCCCGCGAAGACGAAGTCGGGATTCGCCGACTGGATGACCTCACGTGTGAATCCGTCCCCCAGGGAAGTGGTCCGTTCGAAATCTGCCCGCCACGGCGAGGATTCGATGTCCCGTTCTTTGCCGGCATATGTGGTGTATCCGGCCATTCGGTCGGACAGGCCGAGCGCGAACATGATCTCGGTGATACCGGTGTCGTTCGTGACCACCCGGTCGGGACGTCCGGGCACGGTCAGCGGTGCACGGCAGTTCTCCACGCTGACCTCTCCGCCTGCCTCCTTCGGCGCGGCGCCCTCCACCTGCGCACCACAGCCCGACAACACCAGCAATGCCGACAGACCCGTGATCACCGATCTCGTTCTCATTCCGCTTCTTTCTCGTCGAAGATGACTTGGGGAACATTCAGGCGTGGATGGTCGAACACATGACTGCCGATGCCGAAGAAGCGGTGAATCGCCGCAGGTGTGAGAACCTCGCGTGGTGTGCCGGCCGCGGCGACCCGACCGGCCGCCAGGACCACGAGCCGGTCGCAGAATTGCGCGGCGATGTTCAGATCGTGCAACGCCGCGACGACTGTGACCTCTCGATCGCGCGCCGCACGCAACACTGCGTACTGATGTCGGACATCGAGGTGGTTCGTCGGTTCGTCGAGAACCAGGACCTCCGGCTCCTGCGCGAATGCGCGGGCGATCAGAACCCGCTGGGCCTCCCCGCCCGACAGAGACGTGAAAGCTCGGTCGACGAGATGGGTGACGCCCGCGTCGTGCATCGCCTGGGCACAGATCTCCCGGTCGCGGCGGGCAGTCGAGGCCGTCAGCGATCGGTGCGGCAGACGACCGGTCGCGACCACCTCCGCTGCCGTGAAGTCGAAGTCGAGCGCGATCCGCTGGGTGAGGGCTGCCACCTGACGAGCGTTGTCCCGCATGCTGATCGACGTGATGTCGCGGTCGCCCACCCGTACACGCCCCCGAGTCGGGTCGAGTGCGCGATACAGGCAACGCAGCATCGTCGACTTGCCGCTGCCGTTGGGGCCGATGATGCCCAGGAAACTGCCCGGCGGCGCGTGGACGGTCACGTCACGAAGGATCGTCGCATGTCCGATCTCGACACCCACTTCGTCGTAGTCGACCCCCCGCATCACCCCGCCTCCGTACCGCGCCGGCGCATCAGGAGCAGGAAGACCGGCACCCCGACCGCGGCCGTGATCGCACCGAGCGGGAGTTCTTGCGGTGGGACGAGCGTTCGGGCAAGCAGATCCGCGGCGACGAGGAACACCGCGCCGATGAGCGGGGTGACCACCACCAACCGGCGATGGTCGGCGCCCACCAGAAGTCGCGCCACATGCGGCACCACCAGCCCGACGAACCCGATCGCCCCACACACCGAGACCATGACGCCGGTCATGAGCGCGGCCACGATGAACAGCAGCATGCGGAATCGTGAGGCGCGCAACCCGAGTGACGCGGACACCTCGTCGCCCATTGCCAACGCGTTGAGCTGGCGGGCCAATCCTGCGACGACCACGAGGCCGACCAGCACCACCGCCGCCACGAGCCCTGCGGTGTGCCAGCTCGTCGCGGCCAGACTGCCCAACAACCAGAACATCACGCTGCGAGCGGCATCTCCGGCGGGCGCGAGGAAGACCAGCACTGTGGTCAATGCCGAAAACCCGTAACCCAGAGCGGTTCCGGTGAGCACCAGCCGCAGCGGTGTGAGACCGCCGGCCGATCTCGCGATTGCGAAGACGATCACGGTGGCGACCAACGCCCCCACGAACGCAGCGGTCGGGAGCGCGTAGACACCGACTCCGGCGAAGACACCGAACAGCACCACCGCGGTGGCGCCCACTGACGCTCCCGACGAGATACCGAGCACGTACGGGTCGGCCAGCGCGTTGCGGACCATTGCCTGCACCACGAGGCCGACGGTGCTCAGTCCCGCCCCGACCAGGGCACCGGTGAGAACGCGAGGGAGTCGCGAATCGACCACGATCCGGTAGTCGGCGGCATCCCCGGCGGTGACCACGCCGCCGGTCAGGTCGGCCCACACATAGCCGACGGCATCGCGCCACGGGACGTGTGCCGTACCGAAGATGAGCCCGAGCACGGAGATCGTCAGGAGCCCCGACACGCAGAGCACACTCAGCACGCTCACGCGCAACCACTGCCCGGTCATCCCACCTCGTCACTCACCGAGGACACACGACGACGCCGACAGGTCGGCGGCACCGACCATGTCCCACGGAGTCGATGTCGACCGCGGCACGCCGCCGCGGTCACGTCGGCAGGTCTTCGGACTCCCGGACACGGCACAGTTCGTGCCACCTACTGACGGCCGCTTCCCAGGTCATCGCTGACCCAGTGCTCCTGGCCGCTGTCGTTTCCGGTCACCGCTGCGGGGCAGCCCTGGATTCGCACCAGATTCCCTCTTACGCTCGATCCGGACGAACCGGACGAAGACCGACGCAGCACCGAACTTAGCAGCCGACTCGATCGGCCCCGCAGCGCCGTCATACGATGCGGGCCATGCATCCGCAGGCACGCGCCCTCGACAAGGTTCGGGGTTGCGTTGTCGGCGCGTCGTCGGGGGTCACCTCGACCATCGCGCACGCAGCCGCGGGCGGCGGGTTGCCCGACTCCACGGCCCTCACTCTTCTGGTCGCGGTGTGCGCGGGGCTCGGCTGGACCGCCACCGCCGCCTCCCCGCCGCGCGCCGGATGGCCGGGCCTCGTCGGCATGCTCGTCGGCGGACAGCTCGTGGGTCACCTCGCACTCGCCGCCCTTTCTCATCACCACGCCACGCTGCTGACTCCCTCGATGGCGACCTTTCACATCGTCGCCACCGTGGTGGCGGTCGCCCTGGCGATCGGTCTGGAGACCGCGGTGATCGCCGCCCTGTCGGTGGTGATCCGGGCCGTTCTCACGCTCATCTCGGCGCCAGTCGACGTCTCGATGTCCTGGAGCGTGCTGCCCGCGACCGACGACCGCCTGCGGCCCGGCCGCAGGTGTGTCCGCCCGGTGGGTACCCGGGGTCCCCCGATCCCGGCGATGTGACCATTCCTCACCCTCGCTGACCTGCTCGCGTGTCGACCACGCGCGGCGGTCGGCTCTCTGCGTATGCGCACGACCTCATCTGTCGTGCGGCGCATCCAGCTCTCGAAAGGCGGACCTCTGTGTCCCTCACCCAGGAACCACCCCGACAGCCGCTCGACTCCTCGCCACCGACCGACCCGGCCGGTCGCCGGCCCGGTGGGCGCCACATCGGCTGGGAACCGTTGGTGCGACGACTCCACTTCTATGCCGGCATCCTGATCGCACCGTTTCTGATCGTCGCGGTCGTCAGCGGAGGCCTCTACGCACTCGCACCCGGTCTCGAGAAGGTCGTCTACCGCGAGCAACTGCACACCGACAGCACGGGTCAGGCCCGCCCCGTGGCCGATCAGATCCGCGCGGCCATGGCCACCCGACCGGATCTCGCTCTCTCCGCCGTGCGTCCGGCAGCCGCGCCAGGTGACACCACGCGCGTGCTGTTCGACGACCCGTCGCTCGGAGAATCGGAGCGGATGGCGGTCTTCGTCGATCCGGTCACCGCGCGCCCGGTCGGCGAGCTGGTGAGCTACGGGAGTGCCGGGGCCTTACCGCTGCGGACCTGGATCAGCCAGTTGCATCGTCACCTCCATCTGGGAGAACCTGGTCGCGTCTACAGCGAACTCGCGGCGTCGTGGCTGTGGGTGATCGCACTGGCGGGTCTCGCGTTGTGGATTGCGCGGTATCGCCGGATGAGGCGTGACCGGAAGGCTCGGCTGATCAGCGTCGACCGTTCAACCGGGGGCCGGGCCCGCACACTGAACTGGCATGGTGCCGTGGGTGTCTGGATCGTCGTGGGGGTGCTGTTCCTGTCGGCGACCGGCCTCACCTGGTCGCGCTTCGCCGGCGACAACATCGGCGAGCTGCGTCAGGCACTGAGCTGGACGACCCCGAGTGTGTCGACCTCCCTTGACGACTCCGCCACGTCCGCCGGTGCACACAGCGGACACGGCGACCACACGCCCGGGCATGACGGCGCCGGGGGTGCCGCCGTCGCCGATGCCGTCGGACAGGTGGACTCGGTTCTGGCAGTTGCCGATCGGATCGGGGTGACCGACGACGTCGAGGTGTCCGTACCGACAGGTCCGGCGACCGCATTCACGGTGGCAGAGACGCGCCGGCCATGGCAGTTCTCGCCGAACTCGGTCTCCATCGACGGAGCGACCGGACATGTCGTCGATGTCTCGTGGTTCGCCGACTGGCCCCTGGCCGCACAACTGACCACGTGGGGCATCGCCCTGCACATGGGTCTGTTGTTCGGTCTCGTCAACCAGATCGCGCTACTGCTGTTGGCGATCGGCCTTCTCGCAGTGATCGTGCGGGGCTATCAGATGTGGTGGCAACGCCGACCCCGGCGAGCGGACCGCTTCCTCGCTGTGGGGCGGCCACCGCTGCGTGGCGCGTGGCGAGGGGTGCCGGTCACGACGATCGCGGCGGTCATCGTGATCGTCGCGGCGGTCGGGTGGTTCATCCCGCTCCTCGGCATCAGTCTTGCTGCGTTCATCCTCGTCGACGGAGCCGTCGGATACGCGAACCAGTTGCGGCGCAAGCGGAGCTGAGCGTTGCGGTGGGACCGGATCGGGCCGGTCCCACCGCGACGTCGCCGACCGGGCACACTTTCGCGCCGAGTGTGCGCATCTGGATGACGCGACACAGCAGGTCCGGAGGCGTCCGGAATAGGCCGGTCAGCTCTGGGCCAGCGTCGCCAGCACGGCGGTGCTGGCCTCCCAGCCCATGCACTTGTCGGTGACCGACTGGCCGTAGGTCAGCGGTCGGGCATCGGGCGACTGCGCACCCGGCTCGAGGAAGCTCTCCAGCATGACGCCACTGATCGGCACCGTTTCATCCGCGCGCCGAAGCGAGCGGATCGCAGCGGCGATCTCGTCGGCGACTGCGGCCTGGCGAACGTGATCCTTGCCGGAGTTTGCGTGCGAACAATCGATCATCACCCGTTGCGGCAGTGAGGCTTTCGCGAGAGAGTTGACGGCAGTCGCAATGGACTCGGCATCGAAGTTCGGCCCGGCGGTGCCACCACGCAGGATCACGTGGCAGTCGTCGTTACCCGCGGTCTCCACCACGGATCCGTGGCCGAAGTCGTCAACTCCGAAGAAGACATGTTGCGCCGCTGCGGCTTTCACGCCGTCGATCGCGACCTGGATGTTGCCGTCGGTGCCGTTCTTGAACCCGATCGGCATCGACAGCCCCGATGCGAGCTGTCGGTGGACCTGCGACTCCGTGGTGCGCGCCCCGATGGCGCCCCAGGCGACGGTGTCTGCGATGTATTGCGGGCTGGTCGGTTCCAGGAACTCACACCCGACAGGCAGTCCGAGGTCGATGATGTCCAGCAGCAGCGAGCGAGCCGTCCGCAGTCCGCGTTCGACGTCGAAGGTGCCGTCCATCCCGGGATCGTTGATGAGTCCCTTCCAACCGACAGTGGTGCGGGGCTTCTCGAAGTAGACGCGCATCACGATCTTCAGCCGATCGGCGTAGTCCTTCGCCAATGGCGCCAGGTGCCGTGCGTAGTCCAGCGCGGCCACCGGGTCGTGCACCGAGCACGGTCCCACCACGACGAGCAGACGGTCGTCACGGCCGGCGAGGATGTCGGCGATCTCGTCGCGATCATTCTGGACGGTGACGGCACGTCGTGCCGTCAGCGGCAGTTCACTGCGAATCGTGTCCGGTGACGGGATGGCACGAAAGGACTTGATCCGACGATCGGAGGTCGTTTCGGCAGTCAAGTCGGGAATGGTGGTCACGTCGTGCCTTTCGGGGTCTGGCCCGGTCGTTGTCGGGTGCCCCTGGTTGCTCATAGATCACCGGAGGCCCTTGAAATGACGAAAGCAGCAACCTTGCGGTCGCTGCTCGGGCTCCGGGTGTTTGCGCGCGCGGCAATGTCAGCGCTTCATCGCGGCCCCACCCGGAGCCTCGATAAAGCGCCAATAGGCGCGCACGGTGGTCATCACGGCGACCAGGCTAGCACGACCCCGCACCGCGACCAATTGCGCCGCCGCATACCGTGCGCTCATGCACCGCGTCGTGCGACCTCGATTCGCACGTTCACAGCACTCGGCATCGCTTTCCTCACCCTCCTCCACGCGGTCGTCCAGCCGTCCCGGCCGATGCCCGTGAGCCGGTACACAATGTGACACAGGGTGATTCGAGGGCCGCGGGCCCGACCGAGATCATCGGCTGCGGCCGATCACCAGTCACCTATCCGGATAGCTGGCGGGCCTCATCAGGACCGCGGCCTTCCGATCGGCGGCGGTCGCGGGAGCAAAGGCCGAGAACATCACCACCACACCTCAGCTGCGGTCACAAGGTTTCGCTCCACCGCAGATCGGTGCGCTCCGCCCCGACACCGACCTCGCGACCATCCGATCGGCGGCAACAAGAAATGGTTCGAGGGCTACGTGACGTCGAGCGAGTAACTCGGATTCCATCCGAACCTGGCGGGCAACAAGGCGATCGCCCGCATGATCGCGAACCGACTCCCGCCGACTCTCACGGGTGCCCGCGATCGATCAGCTGACTCAGCACGATGATGGACTCGGAATGGTCGACCGGACCCGCGCCGCGGATCCGTTCCAGCGCCTGCTCCAGATGGCGCACGTCGCGAGCGCGGACCCGAAGAATCGCGTCCGCCTGACCGGTGATGGTTGCCGCGCTGACCACTTCGGGAATCGGTTCCCACGCCGCCTTCAGCGACTCCGGCGAGATGTTGCCTCGGCAGGAGACCTGGACGTAGGCCTCCGTGGTCCACTGCATCGCCTGCGGATCGATGACGGCGGTGAACCCCTTGATCACGCCGTCGCCGAGAAGCCGATCGACGCGTCGCTTCACCGCGGGCGCCGACAGGCCCACCTCGTCACCGACCTGCGCGAAGGTGGCACGGGCATCCCTGGCCAGGCAGGCGAGCACCTTTTCGTCCAGATCATCCAGCTGGCGCAATGTATCTCCGTTTCGTGCCACTGCCGCCATCCTTTGTTGCGCTGATGCGCAACGGGCGTTGATTGTTTGCGCGACAAAGGGAGCATAGCGTCGATTCATGACGCTGACGAGCCCTGCTCTCGCTCCGGTCGCCCGGGTACCCCGGCTACGGACCTATGCCATGACGCCGCCAGTTCACTTCACGGTCAGCTACGCGATCAATCCGTGGATGGATCCGTCGACACCCGTGGACACCGACCTCGCGATCGCTCAGTGGCTCCGCCTGCGCGAGACCTACGAATCGCTCGGTCATCGCGTCCACATTGTCGATCCGCACCCGGGCCTACCCGACATGGTCTACGCCGCCAACGGCGGTCTCAGCATCGGCGGACACACGATCGCGGCCCGCTTCGCCTTTCCCGAACGCGGACCCGAGGGCGATCTCTACGCGGCTTGGTTCGACGGGAACGGCCTCGGTCCGGTTCATCGGACGGTCGGCATCCAGGAAGGCGAGGGCGACTTCTTGGTCGTCGGGGACCGCATCCTCGCCGGTACCGGCTTTCGGAGCCACCGTGACACCCACGACGAGGTCTCGGCGATCACGGGTCTGCCGGTCGTGACGCTCGAGCTGGTCGATCCGCGGTACTACCACCTCGACACGGCTCTGGGGGTGCTCGACGACGAGAACATCGCGTACTACCCGCCCGCGTTCTCCCCCGCCTCGCGAGCGCGGCTGACCTCATTGTTCCCGAGCGCCATCGTCGCCACCGATGCCGACGCTGCGGTCCTCGGCCTGAACCTCGTCTCCGACGGCCACCGCGTCGTGATGACCGGTGCGGCACCACACCTCGCGGAGTCGCTGCGCGCCGCCGGCTACGACACGATCGCGATCGATCTCTCCGAACTACGCAAAGGCGGCGGCGGCATCAAGTGCTGCACCCTGGAATTGAGGGCCACCGACAAGGAGGTCCTGGCGATCCCTCCCGCTGTGTCCCCTCCCCCTGAGCGTCCCTCTGCTGTGCCTCCCCCGGCCGAGCCCCATGTCGCGCACAACTATTCACCGCTGCCGGTCACCGCGGCGACCGCTGAAGGCGCCTGGATCACCGACGTCGACGGACGACGTTTTCTCGACTGTCTCGGCGCGTATTCGGCCGTCAACTTCGGTCACCGCAATCCCCGGATCGTCGCCGCCGCGACGGCCCAACTCGAACGCATCACGTTGACCAGCCGTGCGTTCCGGTCCGACCGGCTCGAGCCCTTCTGCGCCTCGCTCGCAGCACTCTGCGGCAAAGAGATGGTCCTGCCGATGAACACCGGCGCCGAAGCCGTCGAGTCGGCGATCAAGGTGGCGCGCAAATGGGGCTACGACGTCAAGGGCGTACCGGACGGTCAGGCGAAGATCGTGGTCGTCGACGGCAACTTCCACGGCCGCACCATCAGCATCGTGAGCTTCAGCGACGACCCGGACGCACGAAACGGATTCGGGCCGTACACACCGGGGTTCGTGCGGGTGCCCTTTGGCGATGCAGCAGCGATGTC
The DNA here is from genome assembly GCF_049844895.1 of Gordonia sp. DT101. Lineage (NCBI taxonomy): Bacteria > Bacillati > Actinomycetota > Actinomycetes > Mycobacteriales > Gordoniaceae > Gordonia > Gordonia sp. DT101. Next base: position 278,976 of record NZ_JBNCLX010000003.1, read on the forward strand.
TGCTGCCATCGATGAGTACACGGTGGCCGTCCTCGTCGAACCGATCCAGGGGGAAGCCGGGATCATCGTGCCGCCGGACGACTACCTGCCGCGCGTGCGCGCGCTCTGCACCCAGCACGATGTCCTGATGATCGCCGACGAGATCCAGTCCGGGCTCGGCCGGACCGGAAAGACCCTCGCCGTACAGCACTGGGGCGTCGAGGCGGACCTCTACACCCTGGGGAAGGCTCTCGGCGGAGGCATCCTGCCGGTGTCCGCCGTGGTGGCCGACCGGGACGTCCTCGGCGTCCTGCACCCCGGCGAGCACGGCTCCACGTTCGGCGGCAACCCGCTCGCCGCGGCCGTCGGTCACACAGTCGTCGACATGCTCGCCGAGGGCACCTGGCAGGCACGCGCTGCCGACCTCGGCAACCACATGCACGCCCGGCTGCACGACCTGATCGGGCACGGCGTGGTCGCAGTACGCGGCCTCGGCCTGTGGGCCGGGATCGACGTCGAACCGTCGCTCGGCACCGGCAAGGACATCTGTCTTCGGTTGGCCGAGCGCGGGGTGCTCGCGAAAGACACCCACGGCGCGACACTTCGACTCGCGCCGCCGTTGGTGATCACCGAGGCGGAGATCGAGTGGGCGGTCGATCAGCTGGCGAAGGTCGTAAGCTCGGCAGGGTGACCGACGACCCAGGTGCTGCCGACATCCCGACGAACCGACGAGTGCTCCTCATCCGGCATGGGCAGACCGAATGGTCGCTGACCGACCGGCACACCGGGCGCACCGACATCGATCTCACCGCACGTGGTGAGGAGGACGCTCGCGCACTGGCCGGCATCGCCGACCGCCTCGGCCTCGTCACCCCGTATGTCTTCGCCTCACCTCGACGCCGCGCTCAACGGACCGCGGAACTCGGCGGGCTTGCTGTCGACAAGGTCGATGATCGCTTCGCCGAATGGGATTACGGGGACTACGAGGGTCTCACCCGCGCACAGATCCACGCCGACGGTGATCCCGACTGGACGATCTGGACATGCGGCGGGCCAGGCGGCGAATCCGTCGATGACATGACCCGCCGGGTCGACGGCGCGGTCGAGCTCGTCGAGCAACGCCTGACGGAGTCCGACGCGATCATCGTGTCCCACGGGCACTTCTCGCGATCGTTCGTCTGCCGATTCTTGGGCTGGCCGATCGGCCAGGGCGCCGAGATCGATCTCCGACCCGCGGGCGCGGCGCTGCTCATGCAGCTGGGCCGGGATCGACGACTCTGCGCGCTGGTCGGTCCGGAAGGTGCCGCGGCCACCCACCTCGCGCTCTGAACACTCGTCGGTAGCGATCTGATACCCCACTCACTCGCCCGACCGCCCTCCCGTCACCACGCACTTTTCGATGCGACTCCGCAGGTGACGCTGCTCCACCGGGTTGTCCGCCAACGTGAGCGCGCGGCGGAACGCCGCACCGGCCGCCTCCCGATCACCGGCCCGATAGAGGAGCTCGCCCCGCGCGGCATGCCACAGGTGATAATCGGTGAGTCCGTCGATCGCATCGACTTCGGCCAGTCCCCTTTCCGGGCCGTCGACCATCGACACCGCTATCGCACGATTGAGGGCAACCACCGGACCGGGACCGATCCGCTCCAGGATGCGGTAGAGGTCGACGATGGCCTCCCAGTCGGTGTCGGCCGCTGTCTGGGCTCCGGCGTGCAACGCGGCGATGATCGCCTGGATGCGATAGACGCCGACACCAGGACGTGCCACCGCCGCCTGCAACACGGTGCGCGCACGGTCGATCATCGTTGAATCCCAGTGACTTCGGTCCTGCTCTGACAGCACGACGAGGTCTCCGGCGACGTCCAGCCGCGCTCCGAATCGAGCCCGATGGAACAGCTCGAGCGCTAGGAGGCCATGCGCCTCACCGTCTTCCGGGATGAGCTGGATCAACTGACCGGACAACCGGATCGCTTCGTCCGCGAGGTCAAGCCGGACGAGTGACGACGTTGCGCCCCTCGACAGATACCCCTCGTTGAAGATCAGGTAGAGCACCCCCAGCAACACACCGACGCGGCCATCGATGTCGGCCGGGATGGTGAGCGGGATCCGCGCGTCACGGATCTTACGCTTTGCACGGACGATCCGTTGTGCGAGAGTACGTTCCGGCACGAGGAAGGCGGCTGCGATCTCGGCGGTGGTGAGACCGCCCACGAGACGTAGCGTCAACGCGACCTGCGCATCGCGATCCAGTGCCGGGTGACAGCACAGCAACAGCAGCCGGAGACGCTCGTCGCCGAGCTCGCGGCCATCGATGATCAGTTCCGGACCGGTGGACGGCTCGCTCTCCGTCAGCAGCTCGGGTGCGGCCGCAGTGAGCCGACGACGGCGCGACGCGCGCAGACGTAGTTGGTCGACGATCCGATTGCGGGAGACGGTGTACAGCCACGCGGGCGGATTGTCGGGGATACCGCGGGTGGGCCAGGTCTCGGCGGCTTGTAGCAGCGCATCCTGGACGCAGTCGTCGGCGAGGTCGACGTCGTCGAAGCGGGCAGCGAGGAGAGCGAGCACACGCCCGCTCTCCTCACGCGCCAGACGCGCAATGGCCGCTCCTACGGTGTCGGCCACAGACAGTCAGGCCTCGACCGGCGTCGGGGTGCCGTCGTAGGCCGCGAAGAGCTGCACGGGCCGAACCTCGACCACTCCGAACGGCAGCGGAATCCGACCCGCCCACTCGAGCGCGACATCGAGGTCCGGTGCGTCGATCCGGTAGTACCCGCCGAGCTGTTCCTTGGCCTCGACGTACGGGCCGTCGGTGATGGTGGGGCTCTGCCCGAGGGTCAGTCGCATGGTGGTGGCCGATGCACTCGATGTGAGGCTGGCGCCCTCGACCAGCAGGCCTGCCGCGGCGAGGGCTTTTCCATAGCCGGCCCACGCCGCGCGCATCTCCTCGGAGCCCTCCTGGCCTTCCTCGGGCATGGGCACGGATTCGTCAATGGTGATCGCCAACAGGTATTGCATGTCAGGTCCTCTCTCGGATGCCGAATGGCAGGTGATGCCGGCCCACTGCCGCCATCTGCCCCTATGACGAAGCAATCATCACGGATCGACAGCCCACCCGAGGAATTTTCTCGAGAACGTTGCGGTCGGGATCACCCGCGCAGGCTCTCACGTTCGCGGATGACCTGTTCCAGCACCACAGCGGTGGCACGTTGCCCGGCCTGCGTCGGGTGATATCCACCCAGGATCCAGTTCCGGAACTTCGCGTTGTCCGGTCCGTACTGGGGGGCCGCCACCCGCGGTCCCCACTCCCAAGGATCGGCACTGCACAGGTCGTGGCGTTGATTCCACGGCGATCCCGGACGAGCCAGGTCGACGAATGTCTCGCCGGCACGACGGGCGTTGTCCCGCGAGATCTCGTTGATCTTGCCGATGAAGTCGTTGAGCATCCCGACCTCGGGATCGGACATGAACCACCCGCAGCGACTGCGTTGGTCTTGGCCCACGCGCGGAACCACCTGCGGTGCACCCAGGACGTAGACATGTGCGGTAGGAGCGTGGGCCCGGGCCTCTCGGATGATGCGTCGCTCGTGGAATCGCTGGTCGTCGTCGAGAACCCGCAGCGATCGCTCGACGGTCCGCCGATCGCACTCCCGTAGCTGCACACACTCGACCACCTTGATGAACTCCGGATTGCCGATCACCTGCATGACGACAACGTCGGCGTCACGGGGAAGGTGCTCGATCTGGCGCCCCTCGTCGAACTGAGCGTCCTGATCGATGTGTCGCGGTTGGGAATTCGCACAGGTCATGTTGGTGAACCGGGCGCCGAGTCGCTTCGCGACGATCTCCACTGCAGCATGTCTGCTACGAAAACAATAGTTCTGCGGTCCGGTCGTCCCGGCGCGATACGAGGTCATGTCGGCGGGGATCGTCTGGTAGTTGTCGGCGCCCTGACCCGAGATATACGAGTTGCCAATGGCGAACATGCGCAGCGGCGCCGCCGCATGCACGGTCGGCACGACGACGCTCAGTCCGGCCAGGGCGAACACGACGATGACGGCGATCCGAACCACTCGGATCGCGGTCCACGACACGACCGAACGCCGTGGTAGAGGCGGCATTGCAGTGACGATACTGACCGCCTCACGTCACGGGCAATGGTCCGCCCGGACGACACGCCCACTCATCGATCAGGCGCACCATTTCGACGACCGTGCGCAATTTCGCGCCGACCGTGCGCAGTTTCGCGCCGATCGTGCGCACTCTCCGACCGATTCTCACCGACGATCCATCGCAGTGCCCGCTCGCGTGAGTTCTGCGCCCGCTCGCGTGAGTTCTGCGCCCGCTCGACGAGGGCGCGCGGCGTAATTCGGGGTGTTGCCAGGCGGCGTCAGCCGGCCGCCGCCAATGCCTCCTCGAGTGCCCGGCCATCTGTGACCGGTAATCCACACACCGTGCCACGACAGACGTACGCGGCATCCGCGCCGTCCACCGTACCGCGCCCGTCCAGCAGCGGGATCGAATCACGTTCCCCGGCAACGACGATCGTGCCGCCGGGGGCAACCAGGCGCGCGTGTGCGGCGAGCTCGCCCATGCTGTCCGGACCCTGGGCGACCGCGATCTGCAGCGGACCGGACACACGGGTCTGTGCCACCGCGAGCCAGTGTCCGGCCGATCGGGGCACCTTGGCCAGGAGCACCACTGCGCGCGCCAGCGTCTGATCGAGAAGCTCCGCATATCGCGTCGCCGGACCGAATCGCGCGAGTGCCGACGCGGCCAGTAACGCCTCGGCCATCAGCGACGCACCGGCGGGTGTGGCCCCGTCGACGGGATCACGCGGCCGGGTGATCAGCCCGTCGCCGACGGCGTCGAACCAGGTGCCGGGTTGTTCGGGATCGGCGAACAGCTCGATCGCCGTATCGAGAACGGCCAACCCTTCTTCCCGCCACGATGTGTCACCGGTGACCTGATGGAGACCGAGCAGGGCGGTGACGAGTGCGGCATGATCGTCGAGCGCCGCGGCCGGCTGCCCGACGACCCCACCGAGCGACGAACGCCGCACCTGCCCGTCGACGACATGCCCGTCCAGCAGCGCCCGCGCACACCAGGCTCCCAGGTCGATCCAGTCCGGGCGTCCCAGACCGGCACCGGCCTCGACCAGAGCGGTGACCGCCATCGCGTTCCATCCGGTCACCACCTTGTCATCGCGCGCCGGTTGCACCCGCCCGCCACGCGACACCAGCAGGCGACCTCGGATCTGCGCGAACCGGACCGGGTCGTCGGGGTCGTGAGGCAATTGCAACGTGGACCGACCGTGTTCGAAGGTGCCCTCCACCGTCACCCCGAGAACGTCTGCCGCCCAACGTCCATCGCTCTCGCCGAGTGCCTCCGTCAGCTCCGCGGGTGACCACACGTAGGTCGACCCCTCCACACCGTCGGCATCGGCGTCGAGCGACGATGCAAACCCGTCCGACACACGCAGATCCCGGTCGAGGAACTCGATGGTCTCCTCGACGATCCGCGTCGCCAGCGGATCACCGGTGCGTCGCGCCAGATGTGCATAGGCTCGGAGTAGCTGTGCGTTGTCGTAGAGCATCTTCTCGAAATGCGGTACCACCCAGTCGCTGTCGACCGAATAGCGTGCGAATCCGCCGGCCAGCTGGTCGTAGATGCCGCCGCGCGCCATCGCGGAGGCGGTCCGGATCACCGCGTCGAGCGGCCGTCGGTCGGCAGTCCGCTCGCTTGCGCGGATCAGCCCCGCCAGTAAGGCCGACGGCGGGAACTTCGGCGCGCCACCGAATCCACCGGATCGGATGTCCTCGTCGTCGAGAATCGCGGTGACCGCATGGGTCAGCAACCGGTCGTCCACGCCGACGTCGGCGACCGGCAACGCCGCGGTGTTGGCCTCGAGGTGTTCACGGACCCGGCGCCCCATGGCGTCGATCTCATCGCGTCGCTGTGTCCAGGCCTCGGTGACCGCACCCATGATCTGGATGAAGGACGGCATACCGCCACGCGGTGACGAAGGGAAGTAAGTGCCGCAATAGAACGGGTCGCCCGATGGGGTGAGGAAGCACGTCATCGGCCAGCCGCCTTGCCCGGTCATCGCCACCGTCGCGTTCATGTAGATCGCGTCGATGTCGGGCCGCTCTTCCCGGTCCACCTTGATGCACACGAAATCCCGATTCATCACTGCGGCAGTCGAGTCGTCCTCGAAGGACTCGTGCGCCATGACGTGGCACCAATGGCAGGCCGCGTAGCCGACCGAGAGCAGGATCGGGACCTCTCGGCGGACTGCCTCGGCCAAGGCGTCGGTCCCCCACTCGTGCCAGTGCACCGGGTTGGCAGCGTGCTGACGGAGATACGGGCTCGTGGATTGATCCAGGGCGTTGCGCTGCAGATCCCTGTCACGACCCGTTTCGGTCGGTTCAGGTTTCGGCGGACTTCCGTTCATCGGCCTGCACCTTGCCTGTGGTGTCGGGGTCTGGGGTCTCCGGGTCTGGGGTCTGCGGGTCTGGGGTCTGCGGGCCTGGGGTCTGCGGGTCTGGGGTCTGCGGGTCTGGGGTCTCGGGATCGCCCTCTCCGTCGACGACCGAATCGGTTCCGTCGTCGAATGCCTGATCCGGTTCCGGATGCTCGGCGTCGAAGGTCTTCGGCAGCTTCTTCAGCTGTGAGTTCATCGACCGGATCAGCAGCGCGGTGGCCACGAGCAGGACGATGATGATCAGCAGAGCGAGCGGTGAGGCCTTGCCGAACTCGGGGCCTTCGGGCTGCTGATCCGCCAGGACCTGATAGCCGGCCGCTACGTGCATCGGGTTCAGCGGGCTCATGGTTCCTCGATTCCCGCGAACAGATCGGTCTCCGGGATCGATGTCTTCACTCGTGTCTGCGCGAGTTCGAACTCCTCGGTCGGCCATAGTCGCTGCTGCCATTCGAGCGGCACTGCGAAAAACACCCCGTTGGGATCGATCTGGGTCGCGTGTGATCGCAACGCATCATCGCGCTGCGGGAAGTACTTGCCGCACTCGACCTGGGTGGTCACCCGACCCATCAGGTCTCCACGACCGGGCTCCCACTTGCTGAGCCACTCGGTGAACGGACTCTCCTGCCCATTCCGCTCGAACTCGTCGGAGAACAGCACCATCCGATCGCGGATGAAGCCGTGGGTGTAATAGATCTTCGACACGGTCCACGGTTCGCCGGTGCCGGGGTATGCGTCCGGATCGCCGGCCCGCTCAAATGCCGCGACCGACACCTCATGATCCCGGATGTGGTCCGGATGCGGGTAACCGCCGCGCTCGTCGTAGGTGATCATCACGTGCGGCCGGAACTCCCGAACCACGCGGACGAGTGCTTCGACGGCGTCTTCGATGGGGATGTCGGCAAACGAACCCTCGGGCACGGGAGGGAGCGGATCGCCCTCCGGCAATCCGGAGTCGACAAAGCCGAGCCACATCTGCTCGACGCCGAGCGCCGCGGCCGCGTTCGCCATCTCTTCCTTGCGGACCTCACTCATCCGCTCCTTCACCCCCGGACGGTCCATCGCCGGGTTCAGGATGTCGCCACGCTCACCACCGGTGAGCGTGACCACGAGCACGTCATGGCCCTCGGCCGCATACTTCGCGGTCGTCGCGGCGCCCTTGCTGGACTCGTCATCCGGGTGAGCATGCACCGCCATCAGACGGAGACCTGCATGCGGTCCACCTGTGTGAGATTCGGTCACGCTTCCTCACCTTCGGATAGGTACTGCTCCCATGGTAGGTATTGACGCGTGAACAGTTCAGACGGGGGCACCGACGCCGGTGAGGATGCACCGCGCAGCGGGCCTCGGGCGACGTACCCGTCTGCGCAGTCGTCGACCAGTCGGCGACGCTGGTTCATCGGACTGTCTGCCCTGGTGGTGGTTGTCGGCCTCGCGCTCGCGGCGTTCGGCTACTCGAAGTTCGCCAATCCGGTGGTGTCCGGTGAAGCGGCCGGCTATCAGATCGTGAACCCCGCCACGGTTGCGGTGCAGATCACCGTGACGCGGCGGGACCCGGGACAACCCGCGGCGTGTGTGGTGCGCGGACGCTCCGCCGACGGCGATGAGACGGGCCGTCGGGAGATCCTCATCCCGGCGGGCACACAGACCCAGGTCGGCGTGCACACCGAGGTCAGCACGTCCAAGCCTCCCGTGATCGGCGAGGTGTTCGGCTGCACCACAGATGTGCCCGCCTACCTGACCGCACCGTCCGAACCGTGACCACCACAAGGCGCGATCGCCGCGCGGTCTTCGCGACCGTGTCGACTCCCTACTACGCGTACCTGATGGCGTTGTTCGTCGGCGTGATGCTCATCAGCAACATCACCGGCACCAAGGGTGTCGTCCTGTTCGACGACTGGTTGAACGTCTCGCTCGGTCCCATCCAGATGAACGGCCTGGTCACCGACGGCGCGTTCTACCTGTTCCCGCTTGCCTACGTGCTGGGCGACGTGATCAGCGAGGTCTACGGATTCCGTGCGATGCGACGTGCGATCCTCGCCGGATTCGCGGTGTTGCTGATCGCGTCGATCTGCTTCTGGCTGACGATCGAGTTACCGGCGGCGGACTTCTACGACGGGCAAGAGGCGTTCCGGACGGTCGCCGGTGTGGTTCCCCAGTTCCTGCTGGCCGGACTGGCCGGCTACCTCGCAGGCGAATTCCTGAACTCGTTCGTCCTCGTCAAGATGAAGGAACGCGCCGGTGAACGTCACCTGTGGGCGCGCCTCATCGGCTCGACGGTGGTCGGCGAGTTCGCCGACACCCTCGTTTTCTGCTCGATCGCAGCAACAGCCCTGGGCATCTCCACCTGGGGTGACTTCATCAACTACACGGTCGTCGGATTTGTCTGGAAAACGTTGGTGGAGATAGTGATCATGCCGGTGACCTACCTGGTCGTCGGATGGCTCAAGAGGGCCGAACCCAGCTACGCCGAAGCGCTCCGACAGGCCCCGCCGGACGACTCTGATGTGCTTTAGCTCTCAGTGACTGGTATCCTCAATTGATACACGGCTCCGCGAGGGGTCGTGTTGCTGCATTTTGAGCAGTCCATATGCCCAGTTGAAGAATCCGCCTGGGCGCGGACAACACAAAGGAGTGACCGATGACCGACACACAGGTGACGTGGCTGACCCAGGAGTCGCATGACCGCCTCAAAGGCGAACTGGATTCACTGATCGCCAACCGACCGGTCATTGCTGCGGAGATCAACGAGCGTCGCGAAGAGGGCGACCTCAAGGAGAACGGCGGCTACCACGCGGCCCGCGAAGAGCAGGGTCAGCAGGAAGCGCGTATCCGCCAGCTCCAGGAGTTGCTGAACACCGCGAAGGTGGGCGAAGCACCCACACAGTCGGGTGTCGCCCTGCCGGGTTCGGTGGTCAAGGTCTATTACGACGGCGACGAGAGCGACACCGAGACCTTCCTGATCGCCACCCGCGAGGAGAGTGCCGGGGACGGGTCGATCGAGACCTACTCCCCGAGCTCGCCGCTCGGCGCGGCACTGATCGATGCCAAGGTCGGCGAGACCCGTGAATACTCCGTGCCCAGCGGCGCGGTGATCAAGGTCACCCTCGTCAGCGCCGAGCCGTACCACAGCTGAGCCTCGTCGTTCGGACACTGATGTAGCGGTCGCTCTCGGAGGTTCCGAGTTCGGCCGCTACTCGGTGTCGGCCCCGAGTACAGTCGGTGGAGATTGCTCTGGACTCGAGGTCAGGGGGAAGGTCGAGGCGAGAACGTCCGCGGCACCTACAACAAGGTGCTACTCGCCCCGAAAACCCTGGGCCGAAATTCGATCAGGTGCATTGTCTCACCACCTACTTGCCGGGTATCGGCGTCGGCGACACCAAGTCCCAGGCGTCAGCTCGATTGGAAGAAGGCGCCGGACTACGGATTGCCCCTGGCACTGACGACCGGAGTCGTCATTATTCACCGGACCAACGGTAAAGCCGCAACGCTCGCAAGGACTTCGCCGGCGAACCTCGCAGTGTCCCGATCGGTATGTGCAAGTTCGTCTCTCGCGGCCTCGAACGCTCCGGTCACGTTGTTGCGGAGTGTGTTCACGAAGTCGAGCGCTCGATCGGCGCCGACCCGAAGTGCTGCGGCTGCTGCAAGACAGTGCTTCTGCCCGATCGCAGCGAACCTGTACTCGCCACCGATCTTCATCGCGGAGCACGTCGGGCCATTGGCCGTCCGATAGGGGGCGAAGGTGGCGAGGTCATACAGCGGCGCCAAGGTCACCGCGTTGCCGGACAGCATCACCACATAGTTCTTGATATGCGCGTCAGTACACTCCAGCACCGTATTGAACATCAAACCCTGATAGAACGCCCACGCTGCAGAGGTACGATCTCGGGGTCGACTCAGACCGCGAAAGAGTCTGGCGACGTCCGCTACGCCTGGTCCACCGTCCAGGCGCTGGTACTTCTTGGCTGGAGGCACAGCCAACGATTGTCCGAGATCTTCCTGATGCAATCGGCGCCACAACCGTCGACGTACTCGCGGTCGTAACGAGTAGCGACAAATGTCCGCACGCCGTCAAAAGAGTCCAGAGACGTGGATGCGACCGACAACCCCATCATCTCCGCCGCGCGCATCGTCATGTGTTCCACGATGTCGATGCGGCGGTAATCGCCCGCCACCGGTTTGAGAATGTGCGTCGTGGGCGTACCTCCGTCCGTAGTCGCCCAGTCACCATCGGATGTACGAAGGAGCGATCTTGGGTTGCGCCCCAGCAAGACTGAACTGCCCCACGTTCGCGGTCGCAGCTCGACCATCTCGGTATTCGTCGACGATGCCACGCAGCATCTCCCCTACCTGCTGGTCGGCGAGTTCGTGGTATACACCGCGCGGCAACGCATCCGTGGACGCGACCCCTTCGGGTAACAGTTGCAGTGCACCTGCGACGTCTGCACCGATATGCGACAGAATCGCGAACCCGTTGTTCGGACTCACGCCGAAGCGCCGTGCGAGTGATTGCCGCGCTGTTTCGTTGTCGGTGATGAGCCCGTCGAGAAATGGTGCGATCACGCGCTTCCGATGTTCGGATATGGCCAGGGGCATCGAGAGCGACAGGGGCGTCGCATCGCGTGTGTTCCGATACTCCTCGTCATAAACAAACCGCAGGTCCCCACGCGTCGTCTGGCGAACTTCCCCGCACCGGGCCCCGTCCATGTACACCTGCAGGATGTCGGTCATCGTTGCTCGCCTTGGGCGGCTGAGTCCATCACGACATCGAAGGCGGTTCCGAGCGCGGCGAACGCATCCATCACCAATGACATGTCGACCGATGGCTTGCCGTTCTCGAAGTTGACGAGCCATCGCTTCGAGACTCCGGCACGTTCCGCAAGGACGGCTTGGGAAAGCCCAGCCTCTTCACGGAGGTGTCGGAGGACGATGCCGGCTTCACGCGGTGTTCGAAACATCGTCGCCTCCAAGGTGCATGTTCGTGCACCCTACCAAAGGTGCACGAACATGCACAACCGTTGGAGCGCACGTGCGTGCACCTATCATCCCCTGAGTCGCTGAGCCCTTCAGTCGCCGCAACGTGACACACCCGATCGTTACATTGGCCGCCATGCAGTTACTTCTTTCGTCCGCACATGAGGACGGCGCCCAGTTCGATTCGCCGCACCGCGCGGACTGCCGAACCGCATTGCCCCTCCTCCACATCGACGTCGAGAGGTGGGAATACCCAGGTGCCCAAGGGATTCTCGAACAATGCAACACCGAAGCCCACCTCCGGCAACAACGAGTCCGGGCTCCGGCGGTCAACGGCTCCAGCTTGATCGCATCCATCCATCGCGGATCGGTCCATCCAGACGACCGCACTCCCGCCGACGAGTTCACCTTCCACCGTCGTGAGCGCGGCGCTCTCGTCGAGCGCGTCGAGGGCGTGTCCGCTGAGTTCGCCGAGGAGTTCGCGCTCATCGTCGTCCACCGTGGGATCCTGGCCGCGTACTGCGGACTCCACACCGGATCTTGTGCGCGATTCCGACGTCCCATGGCATCAGGCTGCCGCCCCGTTTCACGGAACTGGGCGGCAGCCTGATGTGACCTACCGGCGTTGTCCACCGATCATGGTGTGGTACAGCGACTTCAGGTCGCGTTCGCCAGGCTCTCCAGGCTGCCGGTTGCCTCGATGTACTCCTGCACCCAGCGCTCGATCACCGCGGCGGACTTCTCCACCTTCTGGAACTGACCGACAACCTGGCCAACCGGATTGAACGCGACGTCGATGCTCTCGTCGGGATGCTTGTGCGTTGCGGCAACGGCCATGCCGGAGACCATGTACTGCAACGGCATTCCCAGCGGCTCGGGATTGTTCGGGTCTTCCCACGCCTCGGTCCAATCGTTGCGGAGCATGCGGCACGGTTTGCCGGTGAACGATCGGCTGCGCACCGTGTCGCGACTGCCGGCGTTGACATAGGCGGCCTGTTGAACGGGGGTGTTCTCGGCCTCCTCGACCATCAACCACTGCGAGCCACTCCACGCGCCCTGCGCACCGAGCGCGAGGGCCGCTGCGACCTGCTGGCCGCTGCCGATGCCGCCCGCCGCAAGCACCGGACGCGGTGCAACCTCCTTGACGACCTGCGGCCAGAGCACGATGGAACCGACCTCGCCGCAATGACCGCCGCCTTCGCCGCCCTGCGCGATGATGATGTCCACGTCGGCGTCCGCATGCTTACGCGCCTGCTGGGGTGAACCACATAGCGCGGCCACCTTGCGGCCTGACGCGTGGATCTTCTCGATCATGTCGACGGGCGGTGTACCGAGAGCGTTGGCAATCAGCTTCACCTTCGGGTGCTGCAGGGCGATCTCCACCTGCGGGGTCGCAGTGGCCTCCGTCCAGCCGAGCAACTGAAGCGAGTTGTCGCCGTCCTCACCGAGGGGAACACCGTGATCGAGCAGCAGTTTGCGCCCGAAATCCAGCGTCTCGGCAGGCACCATGTCCTGGAGCATCTTCGTCAGGTCCTCGGTGGACATGTCGGCATCCATCCCCTCGTACTTGTTGGGGATGACGATGTCGACGCCGTAGGGCCGATCGCCGATGTGCTCGTCGATCCACTTCAGTTCGATCTCGAGTTGCTCGGGTGTGAACCCCACAGCACCGAGCACGCCGAAACCACCCGCCTTGCTGACGGCGACCACCACGTCTCGGCAATGGGTGAACGCAAAGATGGGGAACTCGATACCGAGCTCGTCACAGATCGGGGTGTGCAATTGGGGGCTCCTCAACGCCAGACAGAAAGATCGACAACAGCGGGCAGAACTAGAACATGTTCTACCCTGGATACTAGAAACGGCAGCAGAGAACAAGCGGCCGCCCGACTGATCGCGGATCTACGTTCCGCGTGACTTGGTCATGCGGCCGAGACAACCGAGAGCGAAGTGAGTGGCGCCAACTCGGGCCAGCCTGGTCTCACGTACTCGCGCTTGCTCGGAGGTAGCGCGTGCTCGCTCACCCGGACGGTGTCCGACTTCACCGCGGCGCCGAGTCGCTGCAGGAAGTTCACCACCGGGACGATGTCGTCGGAGGCCGGCAGATCGGCGTCCACGCGCACGGGGATGACGCACGATGACACGTCGGCGAGACTCGATGCGTCCCACGGATTCCGGAACCAGTGAGGCTCCGTCGTCGTCCGACTACGGGTCAGGATGTGCAAGATCACGGCGAGCGACGGTGACGGTTCGGAGTCCTCGCGGGTGCCTCGTTCATCCTCGTCCCGATCGTCGGCATAGGACCACCACAGGACACCGTCGACGTCCACCTCTTTCCACTCCAGCCGAAACGGATCCAGGTACGCACCGATCTGCGCGATCGGCTCCCCGAACAGAATGCATCCGGCGTAGGTCAGTCCGGTCAGATGAGTGGTATCGCGGGATTCCACCGCCACCGAACGCACTGCGGTGACCGACGACGGCAGCAACCACGTCGGCGTGAACTCCGCAACCACATCTGCGGCGATACACGCGTGCGCCCGCGCGTCGGCGAGACGGGGAAGGTCCTCCTGATATTCCTCCAGGTCCTCGACGAGCTCGTCGTGGAATTCAGGACGCAGGTCCAGCAGCACCCCGTCGTCGATGATCGTCGAAAGCTGATCGACCCGCGCTCGAATGCGGCCGATCTGTTGGGTCTCGTCGTCGATCCTCCGTCGATATCCGTGGGCGAGCTCCGCCCGGATGCGAGCCACATTCTGGGGCGTCCACAAGGGTTCTGGTTTCCGATGGCGTCGTCCCATGGCCAGGAACAGTAAACCCGTTCGACGCCGGCACCGAAGATTCATCCACAGGCCACAAAAGCATCCACAGCCAACCCACAGCAACGCCTCAGACCGTCTCCAACCTGCGGCATCATCCTTGGATCATGAGAAAGAGCACACGTACCCCCACCGTTCCCCTGATCGTCCTCGACGACGACCCCGCTGTCCTGGACTACGCCCGCGCGCTGTTCCGTCGCGACATCCCGCTGGGTGTCGTCAGCAGCCAGTACTCGGCCGCCGTGCCGTTCATGCTCGGCAACAACGGCCACACGGCCGCCCTCGTCGCCGACGTCGATGATCCGGATCAGCTGGCCGAGGCCATCGTCCTCGTCGAGCGTCGCCTCGGCCGCGTGACCTCGGTCATCCGCTACGCGACGGATCTGCCCGACACCGCCGATCTGCGCGCGACCGCATCGGCGGCCTGACGCCACGGCATGTACACGATTGCCATCGACACGGCGATCACCGCGACGATCGCGATCACGTCCAGCGCATAGTGATTGGCCGTCCCGATCACCACGAAGGCGGTGCTGATCGGGTAGAGCACCCCGAGCACGCGCACCCACGTTCGGCGCGCGTACATCGCGATCATCACGCCACACCAGATCGCCCACCCACAATGCAGCGACGGCATCGCAGCGAACTGATTCGTCACCGACTCCGGCCCGGGTGAGCCGGAACCTTCCCACCAGCCCCACGACGCCGTCTGAGCCATGATGTCGACATAACCCGGGTACATCCGCGGAGGCGCGGTCGGGATCAGGAAGAAGCCGGCCAGCGCGATGAGGGTTGTCAGCGCCAACACGAGCGAGGCCCGTCGATAGCTCTCGCGTCGCCGCCAGAACAGCCAGACGAACACGCCGATCGTGATCCACCAGTGCAGCGTGTGATAGTGCAGCGCACTGAGATCGGCCACCCAGCCATTGACATGCACCCAGCGATTGAGCGCCGGCTCGAAGGCGATGTGCAGGTGTTGCTCGATCTGCGCGATCGATCGTCCGTTGCCGAACGCACGGTCGACGTCCTTGCCGCCGATGTTGCGAACCCGCGAATAGGCCGAGTAGATCCCCCAAATGAGGAGGATCTCCACCCACCATCGCGGCTGCGCCAGATATGCCATCACGCCGGCCAACCGCGCACGCGTGGCCGCCGACACTCGGGCAACACGCGTGTGCCCCTGATGAGGCGGCTGATCCCGCCATGCAATGGCCATACGTCCCCCACCGGATTAAATTCGGAACGACGTGGTTGATACGTTCAACTAAGTGTTCACTCCACAGTAGACCGGGGGCAATCGAATGGTCATCGTGGGTTTACGGAAGCACCCACAGGTGCGGCGGCATCACGTCGAGGCCGTGGCGTACCTCGTGTTCGGCGCCGGAGCGTACTTCCTGTTCCGGATCTCGGGCCTCGATGCCCACATCACCTGGGCGCATTCGGCCGTCATCGGTTACGGCGTCGCCGCTCTCATCTCGATCGCTCCGCTGCCGGCCGGTACCCGACGCGGTCGCCTCGCCCGCATGGCCGCGGTCACCGGCGCCCTCGTCGTGCCGTTCGTCATGCTGCTCAACGGCCATCACCAGATGCAGGACGAGATCGGTGTCATCTCGCGGTCCGGCAATTTGCTGATCACCAGCGGAATCCCGTACGTCCACCACGCCACCGACCTTGCGGACATCAACCCCTACCTCCCGGTGATGGCCCTGTTCGGCATCCCCGCAGCCCTCATCGCACGCACCGGCATCGATCCGCAGAGCGCGTGGAATGTCGTCGGGGATCCGCGGATCTGGTGTGCGGCGATTGCGATCGGTGGCGTGTGGGGGTCGATGCGTGTGCTCCACGCGCGGTCGGGATGGGCGACCAATGCCGCAATCCTGCTGGTCGCATCGCCGACGATCGCCCTGGAGATGTGCGCGAGCGGTGTCGACCTCCCGCTCGCCGGTTTCCTCCTCCTGGGACTAGCACTCGCCGCCACCCGTCGTCCCGCGCTGGGAGCGGTCTTCATCGCCGCCGCCTTCGCAATCAAATGGGTGGCACTGCTCAGCCTGCCGATCATCCTGGCGCTGTTGATCACCCGCTACGGCCGCGCCGTCGCAGCGCGATTCGTCGCGTTCTTCGTGGCCGCATCGGCGGTCTTCGTCATCCCGGCCGTTCTGTCCCTGTCGGACACGATCGCCCAGGTCGTCGAGTTCCCCACCGGCCATGGCAGTACCCCGACACCTGCGCGTAGCCCCATGCCCGGGGTGCTCCTCGCATCACTCGGCCCGGCGGGCCGAGTCATCGACATGGCACTGCTGGCGGTGTGTGCCGCGGTGTTGTCGATCTGCCTGGTCCGTCGACCGCCGGCCACCTTCGCCGCCGCAGCCACCTTCATCGGCGCGGGTTTCTCGTGCTTCTTCCTGCTCGCGCCGGTCGGCCGGTTCGGCTACCTGTTGATCCCGATGTTGCTGTTCGGCCTCGCCTACATCGCTCACCGCGCCGAACCCACCCTCGCCGAACCCCCGCGCGTCGAACCCACCCCCGCCGAACTCCGCTCTCCCGAACCGCCGCGCGTCGAACTGAACCGTGCCCCACATTCACCGCGACCCACGTCAGCGGCCGTCCAGCCGCTGTAACCGCCGCGCAAGCCGGTGTAAGACCCACGACAGAGGCACCGGGCACTCTCGGCGGCATGACAACAACCACCTCCGCCGGCCTGGCGATCGATGCGCATGGGCTGGTCAAACACTTCGGATCGACCCGCGCCGTCAACGGCGTGGATCTGGCCGTCCCCACCGGTTCGGTGTACGGCGTGCTCGGACCGAACGGGGCCGGGAAGACCACCACGGTGAGCATGCTCGCCACACTGCTGCGTCCCGATGCGGGCCACGCGACCGTCTTTGGCTATGACGTCGTCGACGACGCCGTCGCGGTCCGTTCCCTCGTCGGCGTCACGGGGCAGTACGCCTCGGTCGACGAGGACCTCACCGCGACACAGAACCTCGTCCTGTTCGGCCGGCTGCTGGGGCTGTCGCGACCCGCGGCGCGCTCCCGGGCCGACGAACTGCTCGAGGAGTTCTCACTCACCGAGGCCGCCGATCGGCCGCTGAAGAACTTCTCCGGCGGCATGCGGCGACGCCTCGATCTGGCGGCAAGCCTCATCGACACCCCGCCGCTGCTGTTCCTCGACGAGCCCACGACCGGCCTCGACCCACGTACCCGGGCTCAGATGTGGGACACCATCCGCAACCTCGTGAAGCAGGGCGCGACCGTCTTGCTCACCACCCAGTACCTCGATGAGGCCGACCAACTCGCCGACCGTATCGCCGTCATCGATCACGGGATCGTGGTCGCCGACGGAACCGCCGACGAACTCAAGCAGTCGGTCGGTGCCAGCACGCTGCAACTCGTCCCGGTGAACCGGACGGACGCACAGCAAGTGTGCCAGATCGTCGAGTCCGTACTCGGCGAGACCGCGACCCTGAGCCCCGAGGCCGCCCGCGTCTCCGTCGGCCTGCAGAAGCCGGATCTGGTGCCGGACGTCCTGATCGCCCTGCGCGAGAACCAGATCGCCATCGATGAGATCAACGTCCAGAAGCCGAGTCTCGACGAGGTCTTCCTCACCATCACCGGCCGGCCTGCCGACGATCAGACCGACACCGACACCATCAAGGAGGAGGTGGCCTGATGACCACCACAACCATCGACCGCGGCCCGTCATCGACCGCGATCACCACCAAAGACGCTCGGCCCGTGGCCAAACGGTCGGTCGGCCTCGCCGAGACCGTCCGACAGTCCTTCTCGATGGCCTACCGAGGCGTGTTGAAGATCCGGCACAACCCGGAACAGCTGTTCGACGTGACGCTGCAACCGATCATCTTCACCCTGATGTTCACCTACATCTTCGGTGGCGCGATCAGCGGGAACATCAGCTCCTACCTGCCGGTCATCATTCCCGGCATCATGGTGCAGACGGTGATCACCACGTCGATCGTGACCGGCACCCAGTTGCGCGAGGACATGGACAAGGGTGTGTTCGACCGATTCCGGTCACTGCCCATCGCCCGGATCAGTCCGCTGGCGGGCGCGTTGCTCGCCGACATGATCCGCTATTTCATCGCGACGACGCTGACCATCGTCATGGGCTTGATCATGGGGTGGCGACCTGACGTCTGGGGAACGATCGGGGCCGCGGCGCTGGTGATCGTGTGCAGCTTTGCGGTCTCGTGGATCTTCGCCCTGATGGGCTGCATCATGAGCAAGGCCTCTGCGGTACAGGGCATCTCGATGCTGATCCTGTTTCCGCTGACCTTCATGTCGAATGCTTTTGTCCCGGTCGACACGATGCCCGGCTGGCTGCAGGCGTTCGTCAAGATCAATCCGATCAGCCAACTGGTGTCCGCCGTACGTGAACTCACCGCCAACGGGCACATCGGAATCCACGTCGTGTACGCGCTCATCGGCGCCGTGGTGGTCACCGGGATCTTCGCGCCGCTGGCCGTGCGTGCCTACATGCGAAACGCGTGAGAATTCACGCCTGAGTGCTGGTGCGCGACGCCAGGCGGGTTCGGACCTCGTCCACCGCCTGGCGTCGCGACCGTTTTGCTGCTTCCTCGACCAGGGAATCCCATTGCGCGGTGGGCAGCCCGCAGATCTCCGCCATCCCGACATAGATGTGATGAAGCGACGGATAGTCCTGCCGGGCGCCCAATCGCCGGGACAGCGCGAGAAGCCACGCGCCGTCCTCGTCGCGGCCGTCGGTCTCGCATATCAGGTACCCGGCGGCCATCGCCATCGCACCCGCCTGCGGCTGGTCCTGCCAGCCGGCCAGTCCGAACGTATCGTTGATACCGTCGGCCAGCAAGGTCAGGAACTCTTCTGCCCGCGCCAGATCCCCCGCCCGCACGATGCCGGCCACGGCTGCGCTGATGAGCATCACCATGCCCGGGTCCTGCGCACCCAGCGGATGATTGGATTTGATGAGATCGGCAGCACGCCAGAAGATCTCACCTGCGGAATCGACATGACCACGGGCAAATTCCAGTTCGGCGTAGCCGAGCATCATCGCGCCGATGACCTCAGGATTGCCCTGCGGATTGGGGTCGTCGGGTGTCCATCCCTCGGCCGCCACGAGCAATTCGCGCTCAGCCTCGTCGAGTCGCCCCAGCGCGACCAGGGTCACCACCAGATAGCACCGGGTCTGCAACTCGTCGTCGCGTGAACCGAGACGGACGAGATTGATGATGGCGCTGCGGTAATGACCGACCGCCCGGTCCCACTGAGCCTGTTGTCCGTGCAAACTGCCGATGGTCACTTGGGCCATCCCGGACATCCAGGCGTTGTCGTGCCGCCGCGCGATCTCGCGCAGCAGGAAGCCGTCCGCCAGCGCCCGATCGAGGTCGCCGAAGTTCTCCCGGGTGTTCATCCGGATCGACAGCGCGGCCGTTCGCACCTGCTCGTCGACCGCACGCGTCCCACGCGAGATGTACCGCATCGCGGCCTGCGGGGTTCGGCACAACACACAGGCCGATATCAGCTCCGTCGGTTCGTCGAAGGTCCGTTCAGGTCGGTGCATCATGCGGATGTGGTGGCGTCCGGTGGCCACCCCCCGGAAGTCCTGTTGCATCGCCAGGTGCCCCATCGAGACGAGCACGGTGAACTGCCAGCGGCGCCGCATGGCATCGGAGAGAACCGAGGGCGGCTTCGGCAGGACCGCGAGAAGTCTTGCACCCCAGGACATAATCTCGCCATGCAGGCCGCGGACCATCCAGAAGGCGCTCAACACCGGGAAGACCGTGACGACAGTGTCCACAGCGCCGGGCTCGCCGGTCTCGCCGGCCGTCGTGGCGCAGCGACGCAACACCCAGACCAGATTTTCGACATCCGCGGCGATCCAGGTGAACAACCGATCGTCCACGGCGATCTCGTACTTCGCCTCGGCCACCTCGGCGAATTCACGCGCCCAGTGGCCCATGGCGCGGTCGACGTCGTCCGACTCCGTCGGATCGTCGGAGGCGGTCAGCATCTGTTCACCGAATTCCCGGACCATCTCCAGCATCCGATACCGGATGTGGCCGTCGGTCTCGGTCACGGTGAGCAATGACTGATTCACCAACGCCTCGAGAGTGTCGGCGAGCCGGAATCCGCTCTGTCCGACCACGACCGACGCGGCATCGGTGGTGAATCCGGCCGGGAAGCGACACAGTCGGCGCATCGCCGTCCGTGCGTCTGCCTCGAGCAGATCCCAACTCCATTCGATGACCGCGTACAGGGTGCGATGACGATCGGGGGCTGTTCGATCGGTGCCCCGCAAGAGCGCGAAACGCTCCTCGAGTCGCCTCGAAATCTCGGCAACGGTCATGGCGCGAACCCGGGCGGCGGCGAGCTCGATGGCCAACGGCAGTCCGTCGAGGTGCCGGCAGAGTTCGGCGATCGCGGCCCGCGGCAGTTGCGCGTCGGGCCGGATCGCCCGCGCCCGCCGCTCGAAGAGTTCGACCGCCGAACCGTGCACTCCCACATCGAGAACCGGCAGCAGATAGATGCGCTCGGCGGCGAGCATGAGGGGCGAGCGACTGGTGGTCAGGATGGACAGCTGAGGCTCGGCCGCCAAGAGGTCCGCGGCCACGCGCGCACACCGTTCGATGACCTGTTCACAGTTGTCGAGGATGATGACCGCGCGTTGCCCACGCACAGCGTCGACCAGGCGGTCGGCGAGGTCGCCGACCGCCATCCGGGGTCGCGCGCCGCTGCCGATATCGGTCTCGCCGACCCCGAGGGATGCGGCGATCGATGCCACGACGTCGTCCTCGTTGCGGACCGGCGCCAGCGGGACGTAGAACACCGGCCTCCCCGACTGCGCCAGCGCGTCACCCACCCGGTGTGCGACGCGGGTCTTGCCCACACCGCCGGGGCCCTGGATGGTCACCAACCGGTGGTCGTCGAATGAGCCGACGATGGCAGCGATGTCGTCATCGCGGCCGATGAGGTCCGACGCCTCCACCATGAGCCCGACCGTCCGGCCGCGTTTGACCACCGGTGGCGGAGCCGGTTCATCGGATCTCACCGTCGAAGATTGCGAACCATTCTCCGTCGCAAGGAGTTCGGCATTGACGGCAACGGCTTGTGGCCCCGGGTCCACGCCGAGCTGTTCGGACAGGGACCGGCGCAGGCGCGCGAACACCGACAGCGCGTCGGCGGTCCGCCCCTCGCCGGCCAGTGCACGCATCAGGTCGACGTGCGCCGACTCGTCCAACGGGTCTGCCCGACAACGCCTGTCGGCGATCTCCCGGGCCGTCGAGAAGTCACCCGCGGCCAACGCCGTCCCGACGCGCCGCTGGTCGAGGGCGTCTCGCTGCCGCTCCGCCCGCGTCCGCACGTCGGCATCGAGGCCGAAGGAACCGTCGTCGTCCAGATCGTCGCCGGGCACACCGCGCCACCAATGCGTCGCCGCATCGAGCGCCCCGGGGCTGCCATCGTCGATGAGGTCGTCGACGATCTCCAGATCGGTGCGGCACCCGACCAGGCGATAGCCGTTGCCGACACCTTCGAGGCGGCCGGGGCCGAGCAGTGGGCGCAGGCGCGACACCTGGGTGTGCAGGGCGGGCATCGGCGAACGCGGTGGATCATCGCCCCAGACGTCGGAGATCAGGCGCTCGGCCGAACGGGTCCGCCCGTCCGCCAGCGCGAGCGAGGCGAGCAGGCGGCGGGCACGCACCCCGGGGACGGCCACCAGGCCATCCGGCTCGACGCACCCTCGCCCCACGGCGACCGGCCCCAGCAGGCCGATCACGGTGATGTTCTCGGACGCGGACACCCAGTCAGGTTAGCGCCACACAGCGCAACCCGATCAGTCCCTACGTGTATGAATGGAACCATGGCGCGCAGTTACCCTCTCGAGGCCATCGACCTCGACTTCTTCGAGTCCGCACCGATCACCTACCGCATGGACGTGAACCTGCCCGTGACGCCACAGCGCGCGTGGGCCGAGTTCACCCGGCAGAACACGCTCGACTGGTGTCGCGCAATCAAATCCATCGAGTTCACGTCGCCGCCGCCGTATGGCGTCGACACCACCCGCAAGGCCTCGCTGGGGGTGGCCGGGCTGTCGGAACACTTCTTCGTCTGGGATGAGGACGAGACCGCGGGCGAGTACCGGAACGCCTTCTACGCCGTCTCCGCGTCGACGCCGGGACTCAAGCGGTTCGGCGAGCTCACCGAGGTGCGCGCGGCCGAGGTCGGTTGCCGGCTCGTCTGGTCCTTTGCCCTCGAGCTCTCCACCTCGGCCAAGGCGGTCACCGCGTTCTCGGGTCCCACCGCATCGACCGTGTTCAAAACGGTCGAAACCGACACCGTGCGGCATTTCGCGAAGCTGATGCCCCAGTCCTGACCGACGGTCACCGTAGCCCCGTCGTCGAGAGCAACCGGTTCCTCGCTGAGAGCAACCTGTTTCCCGCCGACAGCACCGTGTTTGCCGCCGACGGCTTCCCCGACGCGCTGTGACGTGTTGCTGTCGGCGGAATCGTGGTTGCTGTCGGCGAGTTTCCGGTTGCTGTCGGCGAGTTTCCGGTTGCTGTCGGCGGGTGGGTGGGCTCACTCGCGGAGGAAGCCCACCTCCGACAGCGCACGACGCACCTCACGCTGGTGTTCGGGTCCGCGGGTCTCGACGCTGACGGTCACCTGTACCTCATCGAGGTAGAGGTCGTCGGCGACCCGGGAGTGGACCACGTCGACGACGCTCGCACCGCGGTCACGGAGCAGTTCCAGCAGGGCGATCAACCCGCCCGGGCGGTCGGAGACGGTTGCGGTGACGGTGAGGAACCGGCCGGCGGCGGTGAGACCGTGAGTCGTGACATGGCTCAGCAGCAAGGGATCGATGTTGCCGCCGGAGACGATGACGCACACCCTGCCCGACAGCTCGAGGCCACCGGCCATGAGTGCGGCGACCGCGGCCGCGCCGGCCGGCTCGACCACCAGCTTCGCCCGTTCGAGCATCAGCAGCAGGGCCGTGCTCAGCGATTCCTCACTGACGGTGACCACCGAGTCCACCAGCTCGCTGATGTGCGCGAACGGGACGTCGCCGGGCATCGCGACCGCGATGCCGTCGGCCATCGTGTTCATCGATGCGGCCGCCACCGGATGACCCGCGGCGAGCGATCGCGGCCAGGCAGCAGCCTGCGCGGCCTGCACCCCGATGACGGTGACCTCCGGGCGTCGTGGCTTGACGGCCGCC
Source organism: Gordonia sp. DT101 (assembly GCF_049844895.1). Classification (NCBI taxonomy): domain Bacteria; kingdom Bacillati; phylum Actinomycetota; class Actinomycetes; order Mycobacteriales; family Gordoniaceae; genus Gordonia; species Gordonia sp. DT101. The sequence continues at coordinate 302,440 of NZ_JBNCLX010000003.1, forward strand.
GCGACGCCGGCCAGCAGACCACCCCCACCGAGAGGTACGACGATCGCATCGACATCGGGCATCTGGGTCAGGATCTCGGTCCCGACGGTGGCCTGTCCGGCCACGATGTCGGGGTGATCGAAGGGATGGACCAGAACCGCGCCCGTCTCGTCGGCGAAGCGCCGGGCCGCGACGAGCGCCTCGTCGACGGTCGAACCCTCGAGGACCACCTCTGCGCCATAGGCTTTCGTTGCCGCCACCTTGGGTAGCGCTGCGCCACGCGGCATGTAGACGCGGGCGGTGATGCCGAGCGTGCCTGCCGACCAGGCGACGCCCTGGGCGTGGTTTCCGGCGCTGGCCGCGACCACGCCACGAGACCGTTCCTCCGCCGACAGACGGGAGATCCGCAGATAGGCACCGCGCGGCTTGAACGATCCGGTGCGCTGCAGGTTCTCGCATTTCAGCCAGACCTCACACCCGACCCGTTCGGACAGCACACGCGAGGCCACCATCGGGGTGCGGCGCATGACACCGGACAAGGCCTGCCCTGCGTCGTCGATCTCGGCGGAGGTGAGGAGCATGTTCGCCAGTATCGGCCCTGGACCGCCCGAAGTCAGCCCAACGCGTTTTCGAGGTCGCCGAGGACATCAGCGATGTCCTCGATACCGACCGAGAGGCGCACCAGATCGGCGGGGACCTCCAGCAACGAGCCGGCCGTCGATGCGTGGGTCATGGCACCGGGGTGCTCGATCAACGACTCGATGCCACCGAGCGACTCGGCCAGGGTGAACACCTCGGTTCGCGCGCAGAACTCCTGCGCGGCAACTTGTCCGCCCTTGACCCGCACCGAAACCATGCCGCCGAACCGCCGCATCTGCTTGGCTGCGACATCATGTCCAGGGTGCTCTGCGAGGCCCGGGTAGAGCACGGAATCGATCTTGGGATGCGACGAGAGGTAGTCGACGACGCGCTCGGCATTGTCGCTGTGCCGGTCCATTCGCACCGCGAGGGTCTTGATGCCGCGCATGGTGAGGTAGGCGTCGAACGGGCCCGGCACCGCACCGGCACCGTTCTGGAGGAACGCCACCGCGTCGTCGAGTTCCTCACTGTTGGTGACCAGTGCACCACCGACCACATCGGAGTGTCCGCCCAGATACTTGGTGGTCGAGTGCAGCACCACATCGGCGCCCAGCGTGATCGGCTGCTGCAGATAGGGAGACGCAAAGGTGTTGTCCACCACCAGTTTTGCGCCGGCCTCGTGCGCCACGGCGGCGAGCGCCTCGATGTCGCCGACGTTCAGCAGCGGATTCGTCGGGGTCTCGATCCAGACGAGCTTGGTGGCGGGCGTGATGGCCGCCCGAACCGCGTCGACGTCGGACACCGGAGCCGCCGAGTAGGTGATCCCCCACTGGGAGAAGACCTTGTCGATGAGCCGGAACGTACCGCCGTAGGCGTCGTTGGGGATCACCAGATGGTCGCCGGGACGAAGCGTCGCACGCAGCAGCGCGTCGGTTGCGGCCATACCCGAGGCGAAGCCTCGGCCGTACGCCCCGCGTTCGAGTGCAGCGATGTTGGCCTCGAGCACGCGCCGCGTCGGGTTACCCGTCCGGGCGTATTCGAACCCATCACGGAGGCCGCCGACACCGTCCTGCGCGAACGTCGAGCTGGCGTAGATCGGCACGTTCACGGCGCCGGTCCGCGGGTCCGGTTCGTATCCGGCATGGATGGCCTGGGTGGAAAATCCTTGCCAGCGGGTCGAATCCGCGGCACTGCGCTTCTCGCTCATGGCTCGACTTCCTATCCGACGATGGGGTTGCTGCTGACGAACGCCAGCAGATCGTGGCGGGTGATGACACCGATCGGCTTACCGTCCTCCACCACCATGAGGGCATCCGATTCCGACAGCACCTTGGTGGCCGCTGACACCGGCTCGCCGGACCCGATGAGCGGGAACGGATCACCCATGTGGGCCGACACCGGGTCGGCCAGGCTGGCTCGGCCCTCGAACACGGCACCGAGCAGGTCCCGCTCGGTGACCGCGCCGGCGACCTCTCCGGCCATCACCGGGGGCTCGGCCCCGACCACCGGCATCTGGGAGACGCCGTACTCGCGGAGGATCTCGATGGCATCCCTCAGTGTCTCGGACGGATGCGTATGAACCAGATCCGGCAGCGCTCCGGCCTTGCCACGTAACACGTCACCGACGAGCGGCTCCATGGCCTTGCCGTCGAGCGGGGACCGGAGGAAACCGTAACTGCTCATCCACCTGTCGTTGAAGATCTTGCCCAGGTAGCCACGGCCACCGTCGGGCAGCAACACGACGACGACCGCATCCGGCCCTTCGCGTTCGGCGACCTGCAACGCGGCCACCACCGCCATCCCGCAGGAGCCGCCGACCAGCAGCCCCTCCTCACGAGCGAGCCGCCGCGTCATGTCGAACGAGTCGGCGTCGGACACCGCGATGATCTCGTCGGGGATCGACGGGTCGTACGCGGACGGCCAGAAGTCCTCGCCGACACCCTCAACCAGGTAGGGGCGACCGGTGCCGCCCGAGTAGACCGAGCCCTCCGGGTCGACGCCCACGACCTTCACCGCGCCGTCGGACACCTCTTTGAGGTAGCGGCCGGTTCCGGTGATCGTGCCGCCGGTGCCGACACCGGCGACGAAGTGGGTGATCTTGCCGTCGGTGTCCGCCCAGATCTCCGGCCCGGTGGTCTCGTAGTGGCTCTGCGGCCCGGCCGGATTCGAGTACTGGTCGGGCTTCCAGGCACCCTCGATCTCGCGCACGAGCCGATCCGAGACGCTGTAGTAGCTGTCCGGGTGATCCGGTGGCACCGCGGTCGGGCACACCACCACCTCGGCCCCGTAGGCGCGGAGCACGTTGCGCTTGTCCTCGCCGACCTTGTCCGGGCACACGAACACGCATTTGTAGCCGCGCTGCTGCGCCACCAACGCCAGTCCGACACCGGTGTTGCCCGAGGTCGGCTCGACGATCGTGCCGCCGGGCGGCAACGCGCCGGACTGCTCGGCCGCCTCCACCATCCGGACGGCGATCCGGTCCTTGCTACTGCCACCGGGGTTGAGGTATTCCAGCTTGGCCGCGACCAGGCCCGAACCTGGGTTGGTCACCGAGTTGAGCTTGACCAACGGGGTGTTGCCCACCAGGTCCACGACATGATCAGCGATACGCATACGACCATGGTCCCAGAGGTCCGGAATCGGATCGAACCCGGAGTGAAACTCCGACTAAGCTGGCTGCCGTGTCCGAATTGGAGTCACATGGATTCGAGTGGCCGGGTCGCGGTGGACAACAACCGACTGCTGCGTGACGTCGGCGCGACCGTCGCGGCCACTGCGGCCAGCGCGGGCGCGTCGTGGGCGGCATACAACTACCTGAACGGGCAGGCCACCGAGGCGCGGACGGTGATACCCCACCGCACCGACGACGCCCCCAACGGCGACGGCATCTACCTGCCGGACGGCACCGGGCCGCATCGTCCCGCCCGGGGCACGTCGGTGGACGTCTACCTCGTCGTCTTCGGCGATTCGACCGCTGCGGGTCTCGGCGCCGAGACCGCGGACCAGACACCGGGAGTGCTGCTGGCCCGGCGGGTGACCGCGGAGACCGGCAAGATCGTGCGATACGCCAACAAGGCCATCGTGGGCGCCACGTCCAAGGGTCTGGAGGCACAGGTCGACGCCATGCTGATCACTCGTGAGCGGCCCGATGTAGCGGTGATCCTGATCGGGGCCAACGACGTCACGGCCACCAATGGCATCAGGGCGTCGGCCAGAAGACTCGGCGAGGCCGTCACCCTGCTGAAGGAGAACGGTGCCGAGGTCGTCGTCGGGACGTGCCCCGACTTCGGCGTGATCACGGCCATCCCACAACCGCTTCGGTCGGTGTTACGCCGCTGGGGCCTGCAACTCGCCGCGGCGCAACGCGGCGCGGTACGTGCGGCCGGTGGCCGGCCGGTCCCGATGGCCGACCTGCTCGCCAAGGAGTTCCTGGCCAAGCCCGAGCACATGTTCTCGCCGGACCAGTACCACCCGTCGGCCGCCGGTTACGCCCTCGCCGCCGACATCCTGATGCCCGAGGTCCTCGAGGCGATCGGCGAGTGGGGACCGGCGCCGCTGCCGCAGCCGCCCGAGGTCTCTGAGGCGGTCGAACAGAATCGGCTGGTCAGCAGGGTTCGCCGTCTGGTGGGACGGCCAGGGAACCAAGCAACTGCTAGGGGGTAATCTGGCGGCATGCCTGAAGCAGTCATCGTCGCCCATGCCCGTTCCCCCATCGGCCGCGCCGGCAAGGGATCCCTCAAAGACGTCCGGCCGGACGAGCTCTCCCGCCAGATGGTCGCCGCCGCACTCGCGAAGGTGCCCGAGCTCGATGTCGCCGACATCGAGGACATCCATTGGGGCATCGGTCAGCCCGGCGGTCAGGGCGGCTACAACATCGCCCGCGTGATCGCCGTCGAACTCGGCCTCGACCACGTGCCCGGTGTGTCCGTGAACCGCTACTGCTCGTCGTCGCTGCAGACCACCCGTATGGCGATGCATGCCATCAAGGCAGGCGAGGCCGACGTGATCATCTCCGGCGGTGTCGAGAGTGTGTCGAGCTTCGGCATCTCCGGCGGCGCGGACGGCGCACCGAACTCCAAGAACCCGGTGTTCGACGAGGCCATGGCCCGCACCGAGAAGTCCGCGGAAGGTGGCGCGCCGACCTGGTACGACCCCCGCAAGGACGGACTGATCCCCGACGTCTACATGGCGATGGGCCAGACCGCGGAGAACGTCGCGAGTTTCACCGGGATCTCCCGCGAGGACCAGGATCGCTGGGGTGTGCTCAGCCAGAACCGCGCCGAGGAAGCGATCAAGTCCGGCTTCTTCGAGCGTGAGATCGATCCGGTGACCCTCCCCGACGGCACCAGCGTGACCACCGATGACGGGCCCCGCGCAGGCACCACGTATGAGAAGGTCTCCCAGCTCAAGCCGGTGTTCCGTCCGGACGGCGTGATCACCGCCGGCAACGCGTGCCCGCTCAACGACGGCGCGGCCGCCCTGGTGATCATGAGCGACACCAAGGCCAAGGAACTGGGCCTGACCCCGCTCGCGCGGGTCGTCGCGACCGCGGCCACCGGCCTGTCGCCCGAGATCATGGGCCTCGGCCCGATCGAGGCGATCCGCAAGGTCCTCCGGATCTCCGGCAAGTCGATCTCCGACATCGACCTCGTCGAGATCAACGAGGCGTTCGCAGTCCAGGTGCTCGGCTCGGCCGCCGAACTCGGCATCGACCACGACAAGCTGAACATCTCGGGCGGCGCGATCGCACTCGGTCACCCGTTCGGCATGACCGGCGCGCGCATCACCACCACCCTGCTCAACAACCTGCAGACCCAGGACAAGACCTTCGGCATCGAGTCGATGTGTGTGGGTGGCGGTCAGGGTATGGCGATGGTGCTCGAGCGCCTCAGCTGATCCCGGCTCACAGCGAATGGCCCGGAGCCGTCGGAATCATCCGACGGCCCCGGGCCATTTCTGTCAGACCCTCTCGGGCAGTACCGCATCCGCGCCGAGCGCACCTTCGGACGTGTCCTCGGCGGACTCCACCGTCGCCGGCGGTTTCCGCAAGAACAGCACGATGACGATCAGCGCGATGCTCAGGCATCCGGCGACGGTGAACACGCGCTGCACGCCATGGCTGATCGCCTCGGCCTCCGCGACGCCCGCGGTCTGGTCGGCGGTCGACACCACGGTCATCACCGTGATGAACAGCGCCGTACCGGCGGCACCAGCCACCTGCTGGAAGGTACCGAGCACGGCCGAGCCGTGCGAATACAGCCGCGGCTCGACGGACCCGAGCGCGAGCGTCATCAGCGGTGTGAAGGTCGCGGCGAGTCCCAGACACAACAGTGCGTTGGCGCCCATCAGCCACCAGAGCGATGTCGACGGATTGACGAAGACGAGCATCCAGACCGCGGCACTCACGATCATCGCGCCCGGAACCGCCAGAACCCGCGGCCCGTACATGTCGTAGATCCGCCCGACGACCGGCCCGGCGAGACCCATGATCAGGCCGCCCGGCAGCGTCAGCAGACCGGTCGTGAGCGGGTCGAGTCCGAGGACCGTCTGAGCGAAATACGGCACCACGATGAACGTGCCGAGCATGGTCCCCATCGCGACGACCATGGCTGCCATCGCGAGCGAGAACTGACCGGACTTGAACACCCTCAGATCGAGCAGGGCCCGATCCCGTCCCTGCAACGCGAGCTGGCGACCGATGAAGGCGGCGAGCGCCAGCACGCCGACCGTGAACGGAACCCACAGGGGCACCGACGTTCCCGCCTCCGCGGATTCTCCGATCCCGGCGAGCCCGTAGACCAGTCCGCCGAAACCGAGCACCGCCAGTGGGATCGACAGATAGTCGATCGGGGTCTTGATCCGCTCCCCTACGGGCCGGACCAGCACACCGCCGACGATGAGCGCCACCAGTGCGATCGGACCGACGAAGCCGAAGATCCAGCGCCATCCGAAGTGATCCAGGATGAAACCGGACACCGTCGGGCCCAGCGCCGGAGCGACCGCGATGACCACCGAGATGTTGCCCATCATCACGCCACGCCGCGCCTCCGGGACGACGGTCATCACCGTCGTCATCAGCAACGGCAGCATGATGGCGGTGCCGAGCGCCTGGATCACCCGCGCGATCAGCAGCACCTCGAACCCCGGCGCCGCGAACGCGATGAAGGTACCGACGGTGAACGCCGACATCGCGGCGATGAACAACACCCGGGCTCCCGCGCGCTGGATCAGGAAGCCGGTGAGCGGGATGACGACGGCCATGGTCAGGAGGAAGGCCGTGGTCAGCCATTGCCCCACACTGGGGTCGACGCCCAAGTCCTCCTGGAGCACCGGGATCGCGATACTCATGACGGTCTCGTTGAGGATCACCACGAACGAGGCGACCAGCAGAACGCCGATCAGGAGCAGGTTCTGACGCGACAGTCGGTCGTCGGTGGGTGACGACGTGTCGGTGGCAGTCACTGGGAGTCCTTTCCGGAAAGAAGCCATCGACCGACGGGTCGATGGCGATGGATTGTTTGACCGGGTACCGCGGCAGAACTCATCGGCCGCGCTCCTGCTGCTCACCACATGGATCAGAACGCTATCAACGCCGATCGGGCCTGGCGAGTGGTTTTTTCGGCGGGATCCTGGCCCCCACACAAAAACCCCGCGCCGCAGTACGCGGCGCGGGGTTTCGGTCTGTGAGGCTAGTCCGAGTTGAAGTAGCTGAGCAGGCGCAGGATCTCGACGTAGAGCCAGACCAGCGTGACGGTCAGACCCAGTGCGACACCCCAGGCAGCGCGCTCGGGTGCGCCGGCCCGGATGAGCCGGTCTGCAGCGTCGAAGTCGAGCAGGAAGCTGAATGCGGCGAGCGCGATGCAGACCAGCGAGAAGATGATCGCCAGTGGTCCGCCGTTGCGGAGACCGAAGCCCTCTCCACCGTTGAACAGCCCGATCACGAGGTTGCCCAGCATCAGGACGATGACGCCGATCATGCCGGCGAACAACATGCGGGTGAACCGTGGCGTAACGCGGATCGCGCCGACCTTGTAGACCAGCAGCATGCCGAAGAACACACCGAACGTGCCGAGCACCGCCTGCCCGATCAGCGCTCCGGCGGAGGTGTCGTTGGCGACCACCATGTTCGCGAAGACGAACGAGATGGAGCCGACGAACAGGCCTTCGAAGACCGCGTACCCGAGCACGATCGCCGGGTTGTCCTGCTTGCGGCCGAACGAGGCGACCAGCACCAGTGCGAGGCCACCGAGCGCACCCACGAGCATCAGCGGGGAGGCGAGTCCGACGTTCTGGTCGACCAGGAAGTAGGTTGCGATGGCCGAGATGGTCAGCACGCCGAGGGTGATCGCGGTCTTGGTGACCACATCGTCGATCGTCAGCTGGCGGGTGACCGGCGCGGCCGGACGCGTGTATGGATCGGTCTGCTGCCCCTGTTGATTCCACATGGCACCCTGACCGGCGGCGGCCGCTCCGGCGCCGAAACCGGCGTAGCCGGTCTGGTTATCGCGGACGACGCCGCGCATAACCGGATTGCTGCTCTCTCGCACGTACGTGCTCCTTTTGCTTGTGGTGTCTGCCCTGTCAACGGGTACGGTTGCTATCGAGTTCCGACTTTACCTTCTCTTGACTTTCGTGTCGTGCGACAGCCTGTTTGTCACGATTGCTGCGTCCGTTGCCTGCTCAACCATGCACGCACGTCGCACGGCTCGCCGGCCGCCCCCAGGATGCCCATCGAGGCGCGGCCGAGGCAGACCGAACGCATCAGGGATTCGGCGAGAGCCAGGTCATCGCCCCACGGCAGACTCGGCTTGGCGAGCATCAGGGACGCCACCCCGTGAGCTGCCGACCAGAACTCGAGCACCACGTCGGTGACGTCGGACACCGGGAAGAACCCCTCGTCGGCCAGCTCGGTCACGGTCGCCGACATCCGGGCGAACGCGGAGGCCGCCAACACCTCGTCGACCATCGAGGCCCCACCCCCGCCGGGCGGCGCCTGCCGAAACGCCAACCGGTACAGGACGGGCGTCTCCACGGCGAATCGCACGTAGGCCAGCCCCTGCTGGAGAGCTCGCTCGAGCGGGTCGTCGATGCCCTCGGACACCTCGCCCAGCACGCCGTCGAGCTGCTCGAAATATCGTGCGCACACGGCGTCGAGCAAGGCGTCCTTGTCGGCGAAGTGCAGATAGATCGACGGCGGGGTCACCCCGACCCGACCGGCGACCGCCCGGATGGACACCGCGGCATCATCTCCCTCTTCGAGAAGAAGAGCGGTGGCCGAGGCGATGATCTCCTCGGCGAGGAGATCACCGGACCCGCGGGGCGACCGGGTTCGTTTCGTCGTGCTGCGCACTGTTCTCCTGGGTCGACATCTGTCCTGAGGCATCGGTGTCGGATGGTTGCGGAACGACCGATTCCGACAACCCGATCCGATCGTGCAGGCGTCGGAGCGGGCCCGGGGCCCACCAGTTGGCGCGCCCGGCCAATCGCATGAACGCGGGCACGAGCACCATCCGGATCAGGGTCGCGTCCATCAGGACGGCAAGGGTCAGCCCCACACCGAACATACGCATGAACGAGACCTCAGACGCTGCGATGCCGGCGAACACGATGCTCATCAGGAGCGCAGCCGCGGTCACCACCCGTCCGGTCCGGGCCAGGCCGACCGCCACCGCATGGTCGCTCGCCGCGCGACTTCCGTCCGATGCCAGCCACTCCTCCCGGATACGTCCGAGGAGAAAGACCTCGTAGTCCATGGACAGACCGAAAGCGATGCAGAACATCAGTATCGGGATCGTCGCGACGAGGTAGCCGGTCGCGGTGGTACCCAACCCGCCGAGATGCCCGTCCTGGAAGAACCAGACCATCGCACCGAAGGTCGCGGTCAGCGACAGCACATTGAGGACGAGCGCCTTCAACGGCAGGACGACGCTGCCGGTGAACAGGAACAGCAGGATGAAGGTGGCGATCGCGATGGTCGCCAGAACCCACGGCAGGTGATCGTAGATGGCATCGACCGTGTCCGCGTTGGTGGCCGCGAGGCCCGTGAACAGTACGTTCGCACCTTCCGGGACAGCGACGTCACGCAACTGGTCGAGTTGCGCCAGACCGTCGTCCCGCATGGGCTCCAGATCGGTCGACACGGTGATGACGGAGACTTCGCCGCGCGTGTCGTCGGCGCTGCCGAGGGCGACCGATCGACCGTCGACGAACGTGCCCGCCGACGACATCGCCGAGTTCACCTGCGCAACCTTCGAGAGCGCTCCGGTGTACCGGGCGAGAGCGGCCCGGTCGGAAACTCCCGAGGCGACGACGGTCACCGACGATGACAGGTTCTGCGGGTAGTCCTCCCGGATCTCCTGCTGGATCGCATGCGACGACGCGGACGAGGGCAGCACCCGATCGTCGGGGAAACCGAAGCGGAGCCCGAAGAACGGCGCTCCCAGCACGAGGAGCAGTGCCGTCACCGCGATGGCGGCGGGCACCGCGTGCCGGAGAACGAACTGCACCGATCGGTACCACCGGGTCTCCTCGATTGCCTGCGGCGTCGGCTCCCGTCGGCGAAAGAGCCTGCGGACCGGCCTGCGGACGTCGAGCGCGTCCACGCGGTCTCCGAGCACCAGCAGGATCGCCGGGGTCAAGATCAACGCGGCCAGCGAGGCGACCAGTACGACGCCGATACCGGCATAGGCGAACGACCGTAGGAAGTACATCGGGAAGATCGCCAGAGCCGCGAGCGAGAGTGCGACGGTCACCGCCGAGAACGCCACGGTCCGCCCGGCCGTCGCCATCGTCGTCGCGATCGCGGTCGGACGTCGCGCACCCGCTGCGACCTCTTCGCGATATCGCGTCACGATCAACAGCGTGTAGTCGATGGCCAACGCCAGCCCCATCGCGGTGGTGAGGTTCAGGGCGAAGATCGAGACATCGGCGAACTCCGCGATCAGGCGGAGCAATGCGAATGTGCCGACGATCGCGACGATCCCGATGACCACTGGGAGCGCGGCCGCCACCAGGCCACCGAACACGACGATCAGGACGAGGAAACTGATCGGGATCGCGATCGCCTCGGCCTTGGCCAGGTCCTTCGTGGTCTGTGCGTTGACCTGACTGAACACCAGCCCCTGCCCGCCGACGCGGACGGAGATCCCCTGTTCCTCACCGGAGACCAGGTCGGCGATCTGCTCAGCACGTTCGGGCGCCAGCTCCTCGCCGCCGTCGAGGGTCGCGACGATCAGGGTCGATGTGGAGTCCCGGCTCACCAACCCCGGGGCCAGGTTCGGGTCCTGCCAGATCGACAGGATCGGACGTTGCACATCATCGCGACGTTCGAGCTCGTCGACGATTCCGCCGCCGACCGCCCGTGCGATCGGATCGGTCGCCATGTTCATCCCGGCCGGCCCGTCGAGTTTGATCACCACCTGCAGCCCGCCGCGATGGAAGGTCTCGTCGAGAACGCGGTCAGCGCGCGCCGACCCCGAGTTCGGATCGCTGTAGCCGCCGGCCAGCAGATGCTGGGCCGCCGTCGCGCCGTACAGACCCGCAAGCGCCAAGACCAGAACGGCGCCGGCAAGCACCGCCCTCGGCGCCCTGATGATCAGTCGGGTCAGTCCCGCCGACATACGCTCTCCCACCGGTCGCTTATCGGCGTTAAGTTATCAACATTAACCGACTTCGGTCAACGGCCCGGAGTCCAGAGCGGGCATCCCGAGACCTCGGCGTACCGTCCGCAGTTCCCGACGGACGACGGCGGTCTCCGAACCCAGCAGACCGGTCGCACGCAACACCTCGCGCAGGCGAACGGCCGGCCGGGCCACGTCCACCAGGTGGTGCAGCGGAGTCCGGCGCAACCCCATGGCCCCCGCCGCCGGTTGTTCCATCCAGCGGGTGCTGATCGACGAGAACGACGTGGAGAGAACCGGTTTGATCACGAGCCCCATCATCGACACCACCGGCCCGGGCAGCGGGATCGCGTTCTGCAGATCGAAGCCGTCCCGCAACAGAGCACGGGTCAAGGTCTTCGAGACCGCATCGGGTTCCAGCTCGAACTCGGCCGCGACGGCGAACAGTTCACGGGCCCCGACGAAGTCGGCCGGCAACCATCGGTCGTCGACGCCGATCACCCAGCCGATCCATCGCCAGAGATGGGTGATCGCCTCTCGCTCGTCGCTGCTGTAGTGGATTCCCAGGTCGCGCGCGACGATCAGGGGTAGCACGAGAAATCCCCCGCCGATGGTCAGGGCCGAATAGGTCTGGTTGATCGGCACACCCCAGGAGTCGGTGTCCCAGACCTCCCCCGTGCCACCCCGGTCGGCCAGTAGATGGTCACGGATCAACGCATGCAGCAAGCGGATCCGAATGGTCGCCACCCACCCGGGGGCGCCCGGACGCATGGCCCCCGGCGCGGTCGCCTCGGCCACCCAACGGGCCGTGTTCTGGACCCGCTCGAGCGTCCCGTCGCCGAGCCGGCCCGTGGCGGCCAACGGCCTGACGAACCCCTGCGCCTTGTACCCATAGATCAGCGACTGATACAGCGTCGACGACTGCAGCGTGCCGAACCGCCACCACGCACGCGCACCGGCTTCCGCCAGCGCACGGTCGAACCACGGCGGAGGCTCACTCGCCGACCGCATCAGATCCGCGAGCGTCGACAACGTTTCCGGACCGTCGGCGCCGGCCTCTACGGACGCGAGCAACCGCATCCACGAGACGCCGCGTTCGTGCATCTGCATGATCACTGCATCCGCCAGCGCATCGGATCGCGACAGACCGACCTCGAGGCGATCCACCATCTCGGGGTGACGCTGCCGGACCGCATCCCAGTTGCGCGCCCCGGTGACCGACGCGGCGTCCATACCACCCATGGTGACCACTGCATGTGCGCAGGTCAAGCACCATCCGGCGATGGCGGACGAGCGTGTCGTGTGGGTCGCTCGGTGCAGTCGACCGCTCCAGTGACGATCTCACCGAGTCGGCAGACAAGGCGGGTTGGAACGTGTTCTAATTCTGTCCGCCCCACCCGCACTCGTCCGATGGATGGCCTTATGCCGGATACCGATTCAGCAGACCCCAACGAGGTCGCACGCCCAACATCGTCGCGCCGCGACCCCGACTGGCTTCGCGCCCGTCTCGACGACTGGTTGAACACCGTCGTCGACTCGCCGGTGACCGTCACCCGGCTGGAGATCCCGTCGGCGAACGGGATGTCCAGCGAGACGATCGTCCTCGACGCCCTGTGGGATGAGACCGAACACCAGCTCGTGGTCCGCGTCGCCCCACTCGCCGTGAGCGATCCGGTCTTCCCCAGCTATGACCTCGACGGCCAGTTCCGGATCATCGGCCACGTGGCCGCGAGTACGTATGTGGCCCTTCCGAAACTCTATTGGTCCGAACCCGACCCCCGCCCGCTCGGCGCCCCGTTCTTCATCATGGGACGCGTCGACGGACAGGTGCCGCCGGACGTGATGCCCTACACCTTCGGCTCGTGGGTGACCGAGGCGACACCCGAACAGCGGACGACATTGACCGAGAAGACGATCGAGACGCTGGCGATGATCCACTCCGCGCCCGTGCCGCGTGAGTTGCTGGATCAGCCCGGCCCGGGAGAGACCCCGCTACGCGCCCACATCCGACGGTTGCGCGAGTTCTACTCGTGGGCATCGGACGGCCGGGCCGGATCGGGTTTGATCGAGCGCGGGTTCGCCTGGGTCGACGAGAACGTCCCGGAAGAGACCGATCCCGTGCTGTCGTGGGGTGACGCCCGGATCGGCAACATCATCTATCAGGACTTCGCTCCGGCCGCGGTACTCGACTGGGAGATGGCGACGTACGGGCCGCGTGAGCTGGACGTCGCGTGGATGATCTTCCTGCACCGGTTCTTCCAGGATCTGGCCGAGATGGCCGGCCTGCCCGGGCTGCCCGATTTCCTGCGTCGTGACGAGGTGGCCGAGGCATACAGCCGCCAGAGCGGGCATCAGCCACTCGACCTCGACTTCTACATCACCTATGCGGCCCTCATCCATGCCGTGGTCATGTACCGGATCCAGTCACGTGCAATTCATTTCGGCCAGGCCGAAGAACCCGCCGACCCGGACGACATGATCCTGCACCGCGCGACCCTCGAAGCCATGCTCGAGGGCACCTACTGGGAGAAGGTCGACTGAATGCTGTCACCGATGGACGACTACCCCATCCATCAGGTCGCCGAGGTGATCCGGCACGTCCAGACCTCCGACCGCAACTTCTACGACCGCTACTACTTCAATTGCCATGGGCCGGAATCCGACTCACCATGGCTCATCGTCGGGCTGGGGGTCTATCCCAATCTCGGCGTCACCGATTGTTTCGCCGTGGTTCGTCACCACGACGAGCACATCGTGGTCCGAGCGTCACGCGCCCTCGGAGCCGACCGCGGCGACCTGCGGGTGGGCCCGTTCACCATCGAGATCCTCGACGGCCTACAGCGTCTGCGTGTGGCCCTCGACGCCGGCCACGGCGACCTCTCCTTCGACCTCATCTTCGACGCCACCGGTCCCGCTGCCCTCGAACCGCGGCATTTCCTCAGGCAGGTCGAGCGTGTCACCTTCGACACGCAGCGTTTCGTCCAGGTGGGCAAGTGGTCCGGCGAACTGACCGTCGACGGCACACGATTCGACGTCGAACCGGACGGCTGGCGTGGCAACCGTGACCGGTCATGGGGAGTCCGCCCGGTGGGCGAGGCCGAACCGCCCGGGCGCCGGGCCGATGCGAACATCTCGGGAACGTTCTTCTGGATCTATTCGGTGATGGAGTTCGCCGAGCACTCGATCGTGGTGGTCATCCAGGAGACCGAGACCGGCGAGCGCGTGATGGGTGATGCGCGGCGGGTCTGGCGCGACCCGGACCGGGAACCCGAATGGCTCGGACACGTCTCACACCAGATCACCTTCATCCCGGGCACGCGTGAAGCCGCGGAGGCGACGCTGACGTTCACACGACCCGCGGGCACCGTCACCACCGTCACATGTCACCCCCAGCTGGCCAACTATCTGGCGTTCGGCACAGGTTACGGACTCGAACCCGACTGGCGGCACGGCATGTGGCAGGGCGACCTGAAGGTCGAGGACCTGCACCTGCAGGTGCCCGAACTCGATCCGACCATGAAGATGTTCTGCGTCACCGACCACTACGCCCGTTTCGCCCTTTTCGACGGCGAGACAGAGGAAACCGGTGATGGTCTGTTCGAATTCGCCGCGATCGGGCCGCACCAACAGTACGGTTTCAGCGAGTACACTGACCCGGCCTGAACAGCTCACAGGCATCGGCTGCCGAGGGGAATCGACTATGGCGGGTACGCCATTTGCAGGTCTGTCACGTCGCGAGTTCCTCGCCCGGGTGGGTGCGGTCGGAGGTGGAGCACTGCTCACCTCATGGGCCGCGCCGATCATCGACCGGGCATACGCATCGGCCGACCCGGCCGGTACCGGATCACTCGAGGACATCGAGCACATCGTCCTGTTCATGCAGGAGAATCGGTCGTTCGACCATTACTTCGGAACCTATTCCGGGGTAAGGGGTTTCGGCGATAAGTCAGCGGTCTGGAAGCAGCGCGGCTGGGCGCCCGGCGTCGGACCGACGAGCCGCGGCCACACCATGCCGTTCCGGCTCGACACCCGCAACGACGCGAACCTCGACGGCGAGTGCATCAACGATCCCGACCACTCATGGGAGGGGATGCACCGATCGTGGAACGGCGGACGCAACGACGGTTGGCTGCCGATGTCGATCGAGTCCGTCGGGCCGGCCAACGCCCCCGCACTGATGGGCTACTACGAGCGGGAGGACATCCCCGTCCACCGATCGCTCGCCGAGGCGTTCACGCTGTGCGACAACTACCACTGCTCGGTCCTCGGGCCCACGGATCCCAACCGCCTCTACTGGATGAGTGCGAGTATCGACCCGACGGGCGCTCACGGCGGCCCACTTCTCGAAACCCCCACGCTGATACCGAAGTTCGTCTACTCCTGGCGCACCATGCCGGAGAATCTGCGCGACGCCGGGGTGAGCTGGAAGATCTACAACAACCGGGATCTCGGACCGGTGTCGTCGGTGGCCCTGGACGGGATGATGGGGTGCTTCAAGCAGGCGCAGAACCCCGGCTCGGAACTGGCGCGACGCGGTATCGCGCCGACTTACCCCAATGACTTCGCCGCCGACGTGGCGGCCGATCGTCTGCCGAAAGTCTCCTGGGTGATCCCGTCAGCGATCAACTGTGAGCACCCGGCCCTCCCCGCCGCCCTCGGTGCCGTGGGAATCGTCGAACTCCTCAACATCCTCACCTCCAACCCGGCGGTGTGGGAGAAGACCGCCCTCATCATCTCCTACGATGAGAACGGCGGGTTCTTCGATCACGTGACCCCGCCGACGCCGCCGGCGGGGACCGCAGGCGAGTTCGTCAGCGTGCCCGACATCGCGAAGGTGCCGTCGTCGAAGGGCATCCGCGGTCCGATCGGCTTAGGTTACCGGGTCCCCTGCTTCGTGATCTCGCCGTACAGCCGGGGTGGCCTGGTGGCATCGGAGACCTTCGACCACACCTCACAACTCCGGTTGATCGAGCAACGCTTCGGTGTCGACGTCCCCAATCTGACGCCGTGGCGCCGGAAGACCGTCGGCGACATGACGTCCGCGTTCGACTTCGCCCACCGGCCCAACGCGGCTCGTCCGCGATTCGGTGACCCGGTTCCCGGGGCCCAGAACGCGCTGATCGGCTGCGGCCCCAACGTCGCGGCGGGCACTCTGGGGCGTGGGCGCCCCTATCCCGTTCCGCCCAACCGCATGCCCCGGCAGCAACCCGGGACCAGAAGGGCGCCCAGCGGAATCGTCTGAACAGCTCCGCCGGCCGAATCCGCCACCCACCTCATCTGTCGCTTCGCACCTTTGCGTGCGCAAAGGTGCGAAGCGGCAGACGAGGTGGGTGGCCTGACATACGCGCCCCGCGGAGCCCCCGGTGTTCGTCCGGCCTTCTCCCCCATGCCATTCTGGTAAGGCGCGTTCTCGGGTTCGGGCACGCCCGCCCCTATAGCCCAATTGGCAGAGGCAGCGGACTTAAAATCCGCACAGTGTCGGTTCGAGTCCGACTGGGGGCACTGCGAAACCCCTGGTCACAGGGGTTTTCTGCTATCGGAACGTCGTTCAAACGATGTCAATGTAACCCCCGTGCGTTTATCCCGTCGAGGATATCGCCGGGGTCGAGTTCGGCGTTGCCCGATACCAAGTAATGGCTTGTCTCGGCAGGAAAATCCTGGCCAGCATAGCTAGGAGGAACCATTTCATCGATCCCGTTGTACAGTCCGTACACCTTGTGAGCGAATTCGTTGAGCCCTTCCGTCGGGTCGAATAGCCGGCGAAGAATCGACCCGGTCGTTAGCCGTACGTCACTTTCCATCGCGCGATTGATTACCGATCGGACCTGTTCCGCGCTGGCACTCCGCAAGAACTTCCACGTAAATCGACTCGCAAGATCGTAGTCTTCGAAATCATATCCGAGAATCAGCGCATCCGATTCGGCGCGAATACCGGTGGGTTCTCCGAATTCGCTCGCAACCTCAAAGTGATCGCCACCTATCGTCTGCGGGATGGCATCGCCCACATTCACTGTCGGGTAGCTGATCAGCGATGCCAGGGCGCTTCGTTGCCGATTCCACATTTCCATTGCCGCGGCCGCTTCGTCCCATATTGCATTGAGATCAATCCCGTCGCTTGTCTGGGAAACAAGTACGTCTCCCGCCGAGGAATAGCCGGTCGCGTTATCTCCGCCGAAAGCAAATAGTTCGCGGTGCAAATGGATGGGGTGCGTGATGGTTGTCATGATGTACTCCAATTCGGTTCGAAGATTTGCGGGACGGATATCCGCGAACGCTTGCCGCGAAAGTCGGCCACGAGCCGAACTGGCGATATTCACTTTGGCCGCGCGATGCTGTCGCGTCGGCGATGTTCACATGTGCCCTCGCCCGCTGAGCGAGTACCCACCGGTAGCGGAGCGCTGCCCTGCTGCCGGGGTGTTA
This sequence comes from Gordonia sp. DT101, assembly GCF_049844895.1. Classification (NCBI taxonomy): domain Bacteria; kingdom Bacillati; phylum Actinomycetota; class Actinomycetes; order Mycobacteriales; family Gordoniaceae; genus Gordonia; species Gordonia sp. DT101. The sequence continues at coordinate 320,037 of NZ_JBNCLX010000003.1, forward strand.
CGGCCACCCTAGGCCCGTAATCGGACCACCCGCTAGGACTTCCATCCCGGACAGCGATTCGACGGCGAAACGGTGCCGTGCTACCCCCATGCCACCCACCGGCGCTGTGTTGACGGTGATCTGGGGGTGGCCGCTAGTGCGCCATAGGTGGCGAGAAGTAGCCTCTCACCTGCGGTGTTCACGAAATGAGCGCCGCGTCGCCGCTGGCGGCACTACTCGGAGAACCGCACACTGGCAGTACTTAAAATCCGCCCAGTGTCGGTTCGAGCCCGACTAGGGGCACGCAAAACCGCTGGTAGTAGCGTTGCGTGCCGCCGGCTTCCTCGGGAATCCAATCGCCGTAGGTGTCGTGGGTGAGCGTGAACGTGCTGTGCCCAAGCCACTTGGGCACCTGCTCGGGCACGATCGTTGGCCAACGTTGATGGCCGACATCAGCGAGTCGGTGATCCATCAATCATCGGTATGGACGCACGACGCCCCGTTCCCCCGACTGCTCGGCCCTAGGGCTCAGCCGGCGAATTCGTCGACGCCGAGGGCGAAGTCCCAGTGGCCGACCCCGTTGTTGGCAAGGCTCACGGTGAGCAGGCCCATTCCCTCCAGCCAGTGCGCCATTTTCAAGCCGCCGGCGTCCAGCGGACGCAGCCCGATGCCCGTGACGAATGAGGCCACGGCTGCTTTGGCCGACGCGTCGTCGCCTGCGATGAAGACGTTGGGCCGTCCGTTCTCCAGGACGCTCTGGAAAATGGTGTTGAACGCCTTCACCACTCTGGCGTTGGCCGGGGCCACGTCGGCGACTTCCTGCGCGATCGAGGTCTCCTTGCTGTGGGACAGTCCGTCGAAGGTCGCATTGAATGGGTTGCTGATGTCGACGATGACCTTGTCGGCAAGAGCCTCGCCATACTCGCTGACGACCGGAACGACACCGTCGGCCAACAGGGCCGTGATGACAATGTCGCCGGCCGGGACAGCGCCCCACTTTCCTGCCGTCCCGCGGTCGCCGAGGGCCCGGGCGAGGTCTTCGGCCTTGGACTGATCGCGTCCCATGACTTCGACGCTGTTGCCGCCGGCCGCCGCGAGCGTGCCGATGGTACGAGCCATGTTCCCTGTACCGATCAAAGTGATGTTGCTCATGACCTGTGCTCGCTTCTGTTATGTCGATGCTTGTGGACAATGCTTATGGACACCGATTCGTTTACTTAACGTAACCGACGACTGGCGGGAGGGCAAGCTATGTACACCGATCGGTACCGATTGTTCTATGCTGGTGACATGACGGAGTTGGAGAAGGGCCCGCTGGGCCGGCGTCGCGGTAGGGGGGCCCGCGAGCGCATCCTCCGCGCGGCACGGCAGTTGTTCCGCGATCAGGGCATCAACCGGACCGGCATGGACCAGCTGTGTGCAGTGGCAGAGGTGTCCAAGCGGACCGCCTACCAGCACTTCGCCAGCAAGGATGAGCTCGTCGCCGAGTACTTGCGCCGATTCGATCCGGACGTGATGCCCGAAGTGTTCGATCACGCCGACCTGACACCCCGCGAACGGCTCCTGGCCGCCTTCGACATGCCCGCGTCCATGCCCGTGTGCCCGTACATCGCGGCGGCCGTCGAACTCCACGACCCCCAACACCAGGCCTCCCAGTACGCGCGCGACTACAAGAACGCCGTCGCCCAGCGGTTCACCGACACCGCCCGCGAAGCCGGCGCCGCCAACCCCGAACAACTCGGCGAACAACTGGCGCTACTGCTCGACGGCGCCTCGGCACGTACCCGAGTCCTCAGCACTGAGTCCTTCCCGACCGCTGCTGCCGTCGCTGCCGTCCTCATCGAGAACGCCATTCCCCACGAGCCCGCGATTTAACAACGGTTGACCACTGCTTCGGGTTCTCGTCGACGACGTCCGCAACGGAATGAAGAAGCAGCAGAAGGATTTCCTGCTGCGTCGGCAACCCAACGCCATCCGCAAGGAACTCGGTGAGGACGAGCCCGAAGGTGCCGACGATTACCGCGGACGTGTCGAGGCCGCCGATCTGCCGGAGACCGTCCGCGAGGCCGCGCTCCGCGAGTCCGGGAAGCTCGAACGTGCCAGCAACCAATCGCCCGAAACCGGTTGGATCAGAACGTGGTTGGACATAGTCCTGGAAGGGCCGTGGAGCGTCGAGACCGACGACACCACCGACATCTCCGGTGCGCGGGCGATCCTCGACGCCGATCACCACGGACTCGACGATGGCAAGGACCGCATCGTCGAATACCTGGCCGTGCGCGACCGCCGGGCCGAACGGGGCCTGCAGGTCGCCGGCGGTCGCGGATCGGGTGCCGTGATGGTGCTGGTCGGTCCGCCCGGTGCCGGCACGACGTCGCTGGGAGCGATACTGGACAACGGCACCCCGGAGGTACTCAGAATCCGTCCAGTTTCGGTTCGAATCCGACCCGGGCACCCGATCACCGCAGGTGGTGGCGGACTACGAGTCGAGCGCAGGCTGCGGCCCCCGCACCGCCGCACACAGACCCCCGTCGACGAGCAGATCGATCCCGTTGAGGAAGCTCGCCGCATCCGAGAGGACGAACGCGGCCACCGCGGCGACCTCGTCGGCTTGCCCGAGCCGCGCGAGGGGTGTCTGCTCGGCCCACGCGGCCATCCGCGGATTGTCGGCAGCTTCCTGACGCCCTTGCGGGGTGTCGATGAGACCCGGCGAGATCGAGCAGATGCGGCCGCCCGACGGGCCGAGACGCACCGCTTCCTGCTGGGCGAAACGTCTGACGCCGAGCTTCGCCAGCGAGTAGGCCACACCGGGATGCTCGACCATCGGGCCGAAGCTCTCGCGGATCCGATCCAGGAAATGTTCGTGCAGTGGATCGTCGAGCACGGCGGCAGTGGCCGGGTCGATCTCGACACCGCCGATGGTCGGGGCCATCGATGCGAAGCACACCCACGCCGTACAGACAGTTGCCAACGGGCGTAGGGCTTCGGCCAGGTTCGCCGTGCCGATCAGGTCGACGGTGAAGATTCGTTGCCAGTCGGCCATGGTCGGTGAGATCCCGGCGACATGCGCAACGGCCCGAAGGGTGCCCAGCTCGCTGACACGGGCGGCCAGTCCAGCCAGACCCGCCACGTCCGTGATGTCGAGGACGAACGGCTCGACCACCGCCCCACCATCGGCCGAAAGTTGCTGCGCGGCAGCCGTCACGGTGGCACTGTCGTAGTCCACCAGCACCAGCGTGTCCACCATCGTCGTGAGCCTCTTGGCACACTCGAAACCCATGCCACGACCCGCGCCGGTGACGACGCCTACGGTTGTCATGAACGATCCGCCCAGCACTGACGCAATGACGGTTCCGCGGCCCTGGTGACGAGCTCCATGCGAAAGCCCTTGTCGCTACGCATGAATGCGAAGAACGGGCTACCGTCGGGTGCGCTGCGAGTGGCTTCGGTGACGTATCCGAGCCGCTCGAGTTCGGCCGCGTCGGCATCCACATCGTCGGACCAATAACCGACATGGTGGATGCCGGAGCCGCCCACCGACTCCCAGAAGGTCCCCGGCACACTGCGGATGACCTCGAGGCGCGGCGTCGTGGTCGAGTAGGCGCAGGTGATCTCGATGGTGGTGAGCCCATCTGCCAAGTTGACCTCGATCGGCGCTCCGATCTCAGGCCCCCACTCGTACCGCAGCAGTTCGGAGAGCTGCGATCGTGTCACGTCCAGATCGTCCGTGACGATCCCGACGTGGAACATGTCCTCCGCCTTCACGGCCGGCTCACGATATTCAGAATGCTGTTCTGCACCACGAGAATGATGTTCTCATGAGATGGACGGGGGTGCAATCCACCCAGCAGCGAAACCCACCCACCTGGTTACCCGACATGATCACCCGCGAACCACACATCCATGTCCCGCAGCAGGACCACGTCGCAGGGCACTATTCAACGTCCCAGTGCACCCTTCACGTCCCAAGGCACTACTGCGGCAGGGATCCCGAACCCCCTGAGCTTGCGCGCGCACGCCTGGCGATGTTCACCAGCTCGCCTGCCGGGCCGTCCAGCCTGCGCGGCGGACGCCAGACCGCCCGGAGAGTTCGCGTCAGATCGAGGCGTTGCACATCAACGATCCGTAGGTCGCCCGATGCCACCTGATCGGACACCGCGAGCGTGCTCATCACCGCGGGGCCAACGCCGGCGAGCACGCTGGTGCGGATGGCCGCGGCGCTGCCGAGTTCCAACAGCGGGGCGGGCCGGGTGTAGTCGATCAGCGCCATGTCCAGCGTCGTGCGCGTGCCAGAACCGGGCTCACGCACCACCAGGGGCGCTGCGGCCAATTCCGCCACACTGAGCGGATGTCGTCTGCGTGCCCAGACATGAGCCGGATGCACCACGACGACCAGACGATCGGTCGCAACCGTGGCGCTGTGCAGGCCGGTCGGCACCGTGGGGGACTCGACGAATCCGACATCGCAGCCGCGGTTCTCGATCCGTTCGAATACCTCAGTGGAGTTGTGCATCTGCAGATGCACCTGCACGTCTTTGTGACGTTTGTGGAAATCGGCCAGCCAGTTCGGGAGCAAATGTTCGGCCACCGTCACGCTCGCACAGACGGTGAGCACCGCCTGACGCTCCTCATGCAAAGCCTGAGCGGCGTCGAGCAGCCGCGTCGCGTCGGCAAGGACCTCGCGTGCCCAGTGCACGATCACCGTGCCCTGCGGGGTGAGGCTCGACCCGCGAGGGCTGCGACTGAGCAACGACGCGCCAAGACGAACCTCGAGTTGCTTGATGGCGCGGCTCGCATTGGGCTGCGCCATGCCCACGGACCGCGCCGCGCCGCCCAGACTCCCGAGGTCGTCGACTCCGACAAGCAATTCGAGGACGGCCAGGTCAGGCCACATTCTTGGCATGCTGAAAGCATATGGGCGGTGCGGAAGGAATATCAATCCGATAATACCTATTGCGCGTTCGGGGGCTACCGGAGCGGTGTGCGCTCGCCGAGGATGGAGCCATGACCACCCAGGAGGATGCGCCGACGCGCGATGTGCCGTCACCCGCGTTGAGGTCGCGCGCGAAGGATCGTCGCGACGTGAAACGGACCGGCGGCGGCAGACTGCTGCCAGATCTCCTGCCCGGCCTGGCACTCTGTGGGGTCGCCACCGGCGTCGCCCTCGGCGTCAACTATTTCGTGCCATCGGTGAGTCCACTCTTGGTGGCGATCGTGATGGGTGCACTGCTGGCAAACCTCGTACGATTGCCGAATCGGATTCAACCGGGCCTGCAGTTCTCGGCGAAGCGGTTGCTACGTGCCGGGGTTGCGTTGTTGGGGTTGCAATTGGTGTTTACCGATGTCCTCGGCCTCGGGTGGGGCGTGATCGTCATGGTGATCGCAGTCGTCGGCCTCGGCATCACGGGGGCGATGATCATTGGAAAATTGTTGGGGCTCAGCTGGACACAGCGGTTGCTCATAGCCTGCGGCTTCTCGATCTGCGGGGCCGCAGCCGCCGCAGCGGTGGACGGCGTCATCGACGCGGACGAGGAAGAGACGGTCACCGCGGTGGCCCTGGTGATCATCTTCGGCACGTTGATGATTCCAGTGATTCCGCTTCTCTCGAATCTGATCGGCTTCGAGCCGGCTCAGGCAGGACTCTGGGCCGGCGGATCGATCCACGAGGTCGCTCAGGTCGTCGCGGCTGCGGGCGCCATGGGAGGCGGAGCACTCGCGGTCGCAGTGGTGGTCAAGTTGGCGCGGGTGCTGATGTTGGCCCCCGTGATGGCGTTGATCAGCTTGCGGCAACGGCGGATGATCGCGGATCAATCGGTCGACGCTCGACGCCCACCCCTGATGCCACTGTTCGTGCTGGTGTTCATCGCCATGGTCGCATTGCGCTCGACCGGCATACTGCCGACCGCGCTGGTCAGCGTCAGCAAAGGGCTCGAGACCGGGCTGCTGACCGCGGCGATGTTCGCCTTGGGCGCCGGCGTGCAGGTAGCCACAATCAAAAGGGTCGGAGCACGCCCGTTCGTCATGGCGCTCGGGACGACGGTGTGGGTCGGATCGATAGCCCTGGTCGGGACGCTACTCGTGGGCTGATCCCCCGACCCAGCTAGCCAATGACCGGTCTCGACCTGTCGTTGGTCTCGATACCGCACATCGACACAGCGTGAGGGCGGAATCATGAATGCGAAGAACGTTGTGCCGTCGGGCGGCCCGGATGCGTCCGTGATTTATCCGAGGCGCTCGAGTAGGGCCGGAATCGTTTCACCCGATTTCGCCCGTGATCTACTCGACTCATGAGCCACCCGACGATTGTTGCCATGGCGGATGCCGACGCCGCCGCACTGACCCTGGGCATCGCCATCTACGCGGCGGCCATCCTGATCGGAACAGGACTGGTGGTCAACGCGGTCACCCGGCATCGCAAGAACCGCGCAATCGCCGCGGCGGTCGTGGTCCTCGTGCTGGTAGTGGCCGGCGTGGTCGTAGCGGTGGCCAGCAGTATCAGTTAGCGGAACCGGAACATACGCCGGACCTGCCACCGCTGCGACATGGTTCGCACAGACGCCACCGAGCTGGCCGAACCGTCATTTTTGCGCATCGACCAGGGCGTCTTCCCCTCTCAATTCTGCTGCTGAACAACGAGTTCCATTGATGAGAAGTCGGAGTAAAAACCGGGCGAATCACCGCCGAGCTACGCGAGTCATCCCCTGCCGCGGAACGCTGCCCGCAGCGCGGCCGATTGGAGTCGGAAGAACTCTCGCGACACCGGCACCGTGGGATTCACGAGGTCGAATCCGTGGAAGGCGCCGGGAATCACCTCGATCTCGCACGGAACGCCGGCAGCGCGTAGTCGGTCGGCGTACCGGAGGTCCTCGTCGTGAAAGAGGTCCAGACCGCCAACGCCGATCCATGCGGGTGCCAGACCGCTGAGGTCGTCGCGTCGCGCCGGCGCGACGATCTCGGGATCGGCGTTGCCGAGGTAGCTGTCCCACCCGAACCGATTGGACTTTGCGTGCCACATCCGCAGGTCGTCCTCATCGACAGATGTGCGTGCCGTTCGGTCGTCGAGCATCGGATAGACGAGCAACTGCAGGACGGGCGTTGACCCGCCCCGGTCACGGATCCGCAGCGCCAGCTGCGCCGCGAGTCCGCCACCCGCGCTGGCCCCGCCGATGGCGAACTGCCCGTCTGCGACGCCGTCGAGATCGTGCAGCACGTCGAGCGCCTCGTGGCAGTCGTCGAGCGGCGCCGGGAACGGGTGCTCGGGCGCCAACCGGTAGTCGACGGACACCACCACAGCACCGAGATCACGACTGAACCGCCGGCACAGATCGTCGTCTTGCTGTGCCGTCCCGATGACATATCCGCCGCCGTGAATCCAGAGCAGCCCGGGACCGTCACCGGTGACCCCGGCCGGCCGGAACACCCGGGCCTCCCCACCGGAGGGAAGTGAACGGACCTCCACCTCAGAACCACGCTGCAGCCGGCCCATCCCGTTCTGCACCATCCGGATCAGAGGGAGGGTCCTCGCTCCGACGAGCCCCCGGGGCAGGAAGCGTGCCATCCGCTGCAGATCAGGGTGGAAGTCCTGAACGTTTGCTGCCATCGTCGGCGTTCCGTTCTGTTGTCGGGACCGGTGCGGTCCGCCAACTCTATAACCGGCAGAATCGGATTCGATGCACACTGCCGAAAGTCCGGTGAAGCGGTTCGCTCTGCCGGCCATCCTTGCGGTCCTGTTCGCGACGGGCTGGGGCGCCAATCATTTCGCCTCGATGATCCCCGTGCTGAAGTCTGACGAGGGCCTGCCGAACGCGGTCCTCGACGGGGCCTTCGGCATCTATGCGATCGGCCTCCTGCCGGGGCTGTTCGGTGGCGGCTCGTTGTCGGACCGGGTCGGCCGGCGACCGGTCGTCCTTACCGGCGCCGCGCTCGCCGGGATCGGCAACCTCCTGATGATCGGCTGGCATGATCAGGCCGGAGTCCTGGTCGGTCGACTCGTCGTCGGCCTCGGTGCCGGACTGACGATCAGCGCCGGAACCGCCTGGGCCGCCGACCTGCGGGGCAGGTCCGGCGCCACCCTTGCCGGCGCCCTGCTCACCATGGGATTCGCTTTCGGCCCGGTGATCACGGGACTCCTCGCCGAGTTCGCGCCCCATCCCGCCGAACTCCCCTTCGCACTCAGCGGTGTCGTCTCGCTCGTGGTGGCGGCCGTCGGGTTCGTGCTCACGCCGACGACTCCCGTCCGTCACGATCATCCGCTCACCGAGGTCGACGACGCCGATGGGCGGTCGGTCGGAGCGGCATTGTCCTGGTCGGTACCGATGGCGCTCTGGGTATTCTCGTCGGTGACGGTCGCGGTGGTCGTGATGGCCCACCGCATCAGCGACCGGTACGACGGCCCGTGGGTGCCCGGCGTGGCCGCGGCCCTGAGTCTCGGGTCTGGTGTGATCATCCAGTTCGTCGTGCGACGGGCGGGAGTCGGGAGGATGGCGGGAGTCGTCGGCGCCGCCCTGGCGGCGGTCGGGTTCACGCTGTCGGCCGTGGCGGGTGGCCATCCGTCGATGTTGTTCTTCGCGGTCACCGCGGTGGTGCTGGGTCTCGCCTATGGGCTGTGTCTGCGCGACGGGCTCATGGACGTGGAGGCGTTCACACCGCGACGCAACCGTGGCGCGGTGACCGGAATCTTCTACGTGGCCTGCTATCTCGGCTTCGGACTGCCCGTACTGCTGACCACGATCGAGCCGTCGGTCGGTATCGTCGCGCCGATGGTCGTGCTCGCGATCGCCGCGGCCGCCGCATCGGCGGCACGTGCAATCCGGCTGCAGCGCACCGCCTGACGATCCGGTCGGGGCATCACGCAGGGCGGAATACCCTGCCGATGTAAGCGGCGTGTGCGGTCCGGGTCGCGACGATCCCCCAGGCGATCACCAGCACCACGTAGAGCACGTCGGCGAGCCCCCGGATCGGAGCCGACCCCAGCGCGACACCCAGTGCACTCATACCCGTCACACAGGTCCCCACCGGGAACGTGAAACTCCACCAGGTGAGCGCGAAAGGCAGGCCCCGACGGATGGTGCGCACGGTGATCGCCGCCGCAAGGACGAACATCGCCGCACCGAAGCCTCCCATCGCCAGGCCGTAGATCATCCCGAAGATCTTGAACCCGAGTGCTATCGGTGCCATGGCGCCCACAAAGACCAGGCCCGCCTGAGCTCCGAGGAGATTCGCAGCCGTGATGGATTGCCCGATCATCCCCAGCGTGATCCAGACCGTCGGCGCCGACTGGGCCACCGGCACCCCACCGTGGACCAGTCGCGAATAGATCATCGCCATGGTCATCATGCCCAGCACCAGACTCAGGCCGAACAGCGCATAACACGTCGACAGCATGGCAAGTCTCGCTTGCCCTTCCGGTACATGCGTCAGCAATGCGGCGCCGGTCGACGCGGACACCATCGGCGGCACCACCGGCATCAGCCAGGCCGGGAGGGCACGCACCTCGTGTTGCCGTGTCCGGGTCATCATCGTGAACGGAACCCAGATGCTCGTCGCCACGCCGAGCACCGTTCCGACCGCCCACAGGACCGAGCCGATCCCGACCGCGATCGTCGATCCCAGCAGCGGTGCACCGAGATGCACGGCCCCGGCACCGACGGTGAGGATGGCCATCGGCACGGCGCCGTAGAACTGCGACATCACCGGGTCGGCCGCATAGTGCCGTGCGGTGTACGGATGCCGCGCCCAGTGCACCAAGAACGCCGTGGCGATCGCGACCAGCAGCACTGCGGCCACGACCCAGATCATCGTGGCGAACGCGGTCAGGAGTCCCGACTGCAGAGGCAGTGAGACCGCCGCATTGGCGACGATGCCGGTCCCCATCACGGCGGCGAACCAGTTGGGTGTGAGGTGTTCGAACACCTGGCCGGGGCGCTCGAGCTCGCCGAGGAACCGTCGGTCGACAAGCGCGGTGGAGGTCATGGATCAACCCTCGCCTAGCACTCCCTGCGCCGGTAGACGCCAGCGCCTTGTGTATCCACAACCAGAGATTGTGGGCGGCGCCGGGCGGCTACTGACCGTCGACCGCCATCTCCCCGAGCTCGGACCACGCCTCCTGATCGATGGTGGCGTTGACGATGTCGGGTGTCCGCGCAAGATACTTCGGCAGCTCCGCGGTCGCCTTGCGGAAGTGCTCGCTGGTCACGTGGGCCTCCGCCGCGTCGTCGTCGAAGGCCTCGACGAGGACGTAGGTGGCGGGCTCGTCGAGGCTGCGCGACCATTCGAACCATTTGTTGCCGACCTCAGCCCGGGTGGCCTGCGTGAACTCCTCGACGAGGTCGGGCCATTGCTCGACGAATTCGGGCTTCACGGGCCACTTCGCGACGATGAAGATCTTGTCCCAACCCTACTGACCAGGCCGTTGCGTGGCGCCTCAGATCGAGACAGACATCTGACAACGAACGTTTCCTCAAAGCCTGCCCCGGCCCTCTGCAGGCAGGCATAGTGTGGTGTCGACAACACCCCGCGGATATGGAGGATCACCATGCGCGAAATCAGCAAGTTCTACATCGACGGCCAGTGGGTCGAGCCCACCGAGCTGAATCTGATCGACGTGATCAACCCCGCGACCGAGAAAGCCGCCGGCCATGTCGCACTCGGCACGGCCGCCGATGTCGACACCGCGGTGCAAGCGGCGCGTAAGGCATTTACCACCTGGAGCCAGACGAGCGTCGACGACCGCGTCACAATCCTCAACGCCGTGGTCGCCGAATATCAGAAGCGGATGCCCGAGCTCGCCGCTGCGGTGACCGAGGAGATGGGCGCGCCGAACGGGTTGGCCAACAACGTCCAGGTACCCATCGGGCTGGCCCACCTGATGACCGCCGCGGCACAGCTGCCCACCTTCAGCTTCTCGGAAGACCGCGGGTCGTCGCGGATCGTGAAGGAGCCGATCGGTGTCTGCGGTTTCATCACGCCCTGGAACTGGCCGCTGAACCAGGTCATGGTCAAGGTTGCCCCGGCACTCGCGACCGGGTGCACCATGGTGCTCAAGCCTTCCGAGGTGGCTCCGTTCAGCGCCGCCATCGTGGCCGAGATCTTTGATGCTGCAGGCGTTCCCGCGGGAGTGTTCAACCTCGTCAACGGTGACGGGCCGGGCGTCGGCGCAGCCCTCGCGTCGCACCCCGGCATCGACATGGTGTCATTCACCGGCAGCACCCGCGCCGGCATCGAGGTCGCCAAGAATGCGGCACCGACCGTGAAGCGTGTTGCCCAGGAGCTCGGCGGCAAGAGCCCCAACGTCATTCTCGACGACGAGGACTTCGCGACCAATGTCGGCGGCGGGGTGGCCGCGATGATGATGAACTCCGGACAGTCCTGCAACGCGCCCACCCGCATGCTGGTCCCCAAGTCGCGGATGGCCGAGGCGGCCGAGGCCGCGAAGTCCGTGCTGCCGACACTGACCGTCGGTGACCCGAGCACGGACGTCCGCATGGGGCCCGTGGTGTCCGAGCCCCAGTTCGAGAAGGTCCAGGGGCTCATCGAGCGCGGTATCGAGGAGGGCGCCAACGTCGTGTTCGGTGGGCCGGGCCGCCCCGACGAGCTGCCCACCGGCTATTACGTACGGCCCACCGTGTTCGCCGACGTCACCAACGACATGGACATCGCCCGCACCGAGATCTTCGGCCCCGTGTTGGTGATGATCGGCTACGACTCGATCGACAACGCCATCGAGATCGCCAACGACACCGAGTACGGTCTCGCCGGCTATGTCTCGGGCAAGGACGTCGACGAGGTCCGCAAGGTCGGCTCCCGCATCCGCGCGGGTTCGATCTCGCTCAACGGTGCGCAGCTCGATCCGTCGGCACCGTTCGGCGGATACAAGCAGAGCGGCAACGGCCGCGAGTGGGGCGACTACGCCTTCGACGAGTTCCTCGAGGTCAAGTCACTCCTGGGTTACGACGCCTGAGCCGAGTTCCGGAAAAGCGCCCCAGATAACCGGGGGCGCGTTTCCGGAATTCAACCGGCGGGCGAACATCCACCCGCCGATCGAGTAGGCACCGAGCGAAGCGAGACGCCGTATCGAGATCACTTGTTCCGCAATCGGGTCTCGATTCCCGACTCACTCCGTTCGCCGCTACTCGACCAGCGGGAGGCTTGTCGCCTCGACCGGCAGGAGGGTGGTCGGCTCGACCGCGGATCATTCGGCCGGTAGCCACGCCCCGTGCAGACCGGCCGGAACCCGGATCGGCATCCGGACGGTCGCGAGCGGTCCCGCGGCGGGATCGTCGGCGGCCAGCACGTAGAAGTACGACGCCATGTCCTCCAGGTCGGTGCCGAATGCACCCCAGTAATCGTGTTGCGCGCCCGGCATGTAGATCGGCTCGCCGATGGCAGCACCTGGGCGCCAACAGGTCTCGGTTCCGGCGCGCAGATCGTGGAACCAGAGGCTGTCGAGATCTCCGGTGTCGTTCCCGCTCTTGCCCACCGTCGCGACCCGTGAATGCGGCCGCGTGAGCAGGCGGTCGTCCACGCGCGGGAACTCCACATCGGCACTCTCGCCGAGAACGGTACGAGCGATCGTTCCCCTCGCCGGATCGAGAACCGCGCGCACCAGCGCAGACGACGCCGGCTGCGGCATGTCCGCGAACGCTTCCGGATAGGTCCATTCCACGTAGTCGACGGTCACCGTGCCGTCGTCCGACACGTCACCCACGGTGTCGAAGGCATTGGCGAAGTGCCACACCCACATCGGTTCGGAGTCGATCCACCGGATCGGGCCCCCGTCGCGCGGTATCAGCGCGATGCGAGTGCCCGACTCGGGATGCCACTGCAGCAGCGAGCCACCGCTGAGCATCGCGCTGATGTCGAAGACGAGCGGGCACAGGAACAACACAATGTAGCGCGAGGTCAAGGCCATGTCGTGGATCATCAGTGGCCGATCGACACCCTCGACCGGTGTCGGTGGCCGACGGGTCCGGCCATCCGGTCCGATCACCGCCCACGTGAGGTACGGCGCCTCGAGGACGTAGTTGAACAGCACGAGCTCCCCCGTCGAGGGGTCGATCTTCGGGTGCGCCGTGCTGCCGACCGCCATGGCGCCGTTGCAATTGTCACGGGCGATCGTGCCCAGACCGGCGGGATCGAGACGATATGGCTGGTCGGACTCGGCCATGGCGAGCAGTCGGCCGGCGTGCTGCACGATGTTGATGTCCGGCAGTTGCCGGAACGTCCCGGCGAGATCGGGACCGACTTCGTCGGCCGACGGCGTGTACCCATCGGTGAGGCCCGACCAGATCGCTTGCCCGGCATCTTCTTCGGCGAGCACCATCGGCGTCCGGACGAACCGGTTCCGGTAATGGGCTGCGCCATCACCGATCTCGAGTCGGTGCACCATCGCGTCTCCGTCGAGCGGATAGACATACGAGCCGATCGGATCGAATCGCGGATTCGGTCCGTTCCGCAGATAGCTCCCGTGCAGGTCGTCGGGGATCGTGCCGACCACCTCGAGCTCGTCGACGTCGACCTCTGCACGTTGGGGCGCAAACACTCCCGAGAGATGGGCGTGATGTGCCATGTCGACCGGCGCAGGCCGGGCAGGAGTGGGTGAGGTGGTGGTCATTCGGTCGCCTCTCAAAAATTCCGCGCGGAAGGGGCTCGTCCCACGCCTTACCCCAGGATGCTCCCTTCCCGACCTACCGACATCCGCTATCCGACGGAATCCTGCGAGGCACCGTCCGACGGATCGCCCACATCAGCGGCCACCCGTCGGACGTCCCGCGAATCGCTCGTTCAGGAATGCCGCGGCGTCGCGCTCGACGGTAGAGCACCCGTGTCGACGTCACCGGAACGATCACACCGGCCATGACGAACTCGACCTGCCGGATCCGCAGGACCGTACCGGGCCGGTGCGAACCCCGTCCGGGCCCGGCCGATAACAGGAATCCGCGGACGGCAGTGGTGTCGCGTGCGCCGGATCCGGCGCCGCCAACAATCCGAGAGCGACCGACGATTGCCGATCCGAGCACCATCAACAGCCGTGTCATGGGGATCTCCGATCGGTGAGCGGCCTCACACAGTGAACATTCCGCAGGACGACCCGCGCCGCGCGCGGAAACGAACCGGGCATCAGAGGTCGAGGTCCGCGATCGTCCCACCTCACAGCGATTTCACAGCGAAGCGCACAGACGTACCTGTGTAACACCCACCGCATGTGCGACGACAAATCAGTCATCACGGAAGCTCTCCACGCCGGAGGGTCCGTGCGTCGGGGGACATCGCTCAATTCTTTTGTCAGGAGTCTCATGCCCATCCCTCCGGAATCCCTGGATCCGAATCTGGTCACCGAAGGCTGGCAGGTCTCACCCACCGCCGCGACCGCACATCCGCATCGTCGCCGACACCGTCGGCTCGCGGGCATCGCCGTCGTCGTCGCGTTGAGCCTCGGCCTGTTCGGCATCAGCTCGCTGATCTCGGGCGGCAACAAGGCGTCGGCCATCACCGGTCACCCTGAGGTCCTCCGCGAGGGCTGTACCTGGGACACGTCCGGCAACTTCGTCCAGAACTGCAAGGTCTGGTCGGCGTCGCAGAACAAGTTCGTGATCGTCCAGATCCGCGCGTCGAATGGCAGCGACAACGGCGTCTATCTGCTCGACGGCATGCGCGCGAGTGAGGACCGCTCGGCCTGGACCACCGATGTACAGGCGGCGAAGGTCTACGACGGCGCGAGCGACACGACCCTGGTCATGCCCGTCGGCGGCGCGTCGTCGTTCTACACCGACTGGGACGCGGGTGCCGGTGACCAGAACACCACCATCAAGGAAGAGACCTTCCTGACCGCCGAACTCCCCGACTACCTGGCGGAGAACTTCGGCGTGAGCAAGAACAACAACGCGATCATCGGCCTGTCGATGTCGGGCGGCCCGGCCGTCACACTCGCCGAGCGGCACCCCGAGCAGTTCAAGGTCGTACAGGCAATGTCCGGCTACTACCAGACCGACAACCCGATCGGTGCGCTGGGCGTGTTCGGTTCGCAGACGATGGTGTCGAACTACACCAACGGGATCGTCAACATGTGGGGCGCGCCGGGCAGTCAGCGGTGGACCGACAACGATCCGTCGAAGAATGTGAACAAGCTCAAGGAGAACGGCCAGACCCTGATCATCTCCTCGGGCAACGGTTTCCTCACCGCGACCGAGATGGCGAAGCTGTCGCAGCAGGACCAGATCAGTGCGATGGCGCTCGAGATCCTGTCGGCCTTCTCGACCGTGTTGATGCAGTTGCAGGCGGCACAGACCGGGGCGTCGGTCATCTCACTCCCCAACTACGGCGGACACACCTGGGAGAACTGGGGTCGCGGGCTCGCCGACGGCAAGGATCACGTCCTCGAAGCTCTGCGCAGCACCCCGCCGGTCACCGACAAGGTGCAACTCGTGAGCGCATCGGGAAGTCCCGAACCCGAGGGGGCGGCCAAGGCCACCCAGGCGGCGCTGGTCGCCGCGAAGGCCTCACCGGCGCTGACCCCCGAGGTCCTCGCCGCCGCCACCGAGGCATCGGCGTCGTCGACGGCGAGCTCGACAGAGTCGTCGGCCGCGAGTGTCGCATCCGGTTCGTCGGAGGCGCCTGCGGCGACCAGCGACGCATCGGAACCAACCGCGGACACCCCCGGCAGCACCGAGGTCGGGACCACCGTCCCCGCGCCGCCCGCCGACACCGCCGACACGAACTCCACTGTGGATTCACCGGCGCCCGCGAGCTCGCCAGAATCGGTCGCACCATCGGCGACGACACCGACCACCACCCCGGCGGCGTGACGGCAGCGCGCTGACTACCCATCGGCGGTACGCGGTCGTCGGTCCGCGGATCAGGGCTCGGGCGTGTGATCGGCCACCCAGCCGAGCACGTCCGAGATCACCTGGTCGCGCTCCGGCTCGTTGAAGATCTCGTGATAGAGACCGTCGTAGATCGTGAGTGTCTTGTCCGATGACGCGGCGAGCCGATCCACCATCTCGCTGCCGGCCGGACTGGTGAGGGCGTCGGCACTGCCGTGCAGTACTAGCAGCGGGATGTGCAAGCCCGGCAACCGTCGCGGGAACGATCCCATGGTCGCCAGCATCGCGCCGCCGAGGGCCGCCGGGATCTTCCCGCGCGTCACCAGCGGATCGGTGTCGTAGGTGGCGACCACCTGCGGGTCACGCGAGATGTTCGCCGAATCCAATGCCGTGGTGGGCAATCCGGGTGCGACTCGCGCCAGCAGCGGCGCCAGTTTGACCGCGACCGGCGACAAATCGTCGCCCGGCACCACGGCGGCACCGGAGAGCACCAGACCGTCCAGTCGATCCTGATGCTCGAGCGCGAAGTCCAGGGCGATGCAGCCACCCATGCTGTGCCCGATCAGGAAGGTCGGCAGGTCGCCGATCGCGACCTGATCCAGCACCGTGCCGAGATCGTCGGTGTAGTCCGAGAACCGTTGGACACGAAGACGTTTACCGCCCGACCGCCCATGACCCAGGTGATCGGGCACGGCGACCAGGTAGCCCGCACCGACGAGACGCTCGACGACGTGGCGGTAGCGGCGACCGTGTTCACCGAGCCCATGGGCGATCACGACCGTCCCCCGCGGACCACCCTCCGGGCGACTGACGTCGTAGGTGATCGTCTCGCCGTGCCGGCCACGGAACGAACGTTCCTCCACTGCCATGTCGGTCATTGTGGTTGCACTCCTTCAGCTGAGAAGTCCGAGTCGCGAGGCCACGCTGCGCCCCGCCGATTCCAGTGCGGCGAGCGGTCGCATCGCCGCCTCGCCGATCCCGACCAGGATCTCCACCCGCCCGACGACGCGTTCGAGCCGATCGACCACATCGACCATCACATCGACGGTCGAATCCACCTGGTCCAGCGTGCCCGTCAGTCGCGACATGGTGACGCCGAGATTGTCGATGGCACCGTCGAGCCCACCGATCGTCTTGTTCATGTCCACGAGCACATCGCCGAGGTCGGTCAGGATCGCCTCGACCTGATCCACCGTCACATCCGCGTTCAGCGCGGCCTGGGCCAGCTTCTTGAATCGCTGCCGTTCGGCAGGTCGTGCGTCGTCAGAGCCACGATTCCCGCCACCGGTTTCGGCCATGACCTGATTATTCATGGTCGAGGACCCCACTCGGGGGAATACGACGCGAGCCCACCCTGTTGAGGCCGATATAGCTCAAAATTGAGCTACCGAGAGGAGCCCGTCATGCCCGCAATCACCGCCGACACCCTGACCTTGCCGCGGTTGCGCTCCGCAACCCCCGAGCAGACCGAACGACCGGTGAAGTCGGTGACCACCGGACCCCGCGGCTTCGAGGGCGAGGGTTTCCCGGTGGTCCGGGCCTTCGCCGGGGCGTCGAGCACCGACCTCGATCCGTTTGTCCACATGGACCAGATGGGCGAGGTCGACTACGAGCCGGGCGAACCCAAGGGCACGTCCTGGCATCCACACCGCGGATTCGAGACCGTCACCTACATGATCGACGGCCGGTTCCAACACCAGGACTCGACCGGAGGCGGCGGTCTCATCGAGAACGGCGCCACGCAATGGATGACCGCGGGAGCGGGCATCCTGCACATCGAGACCCCGCCGGCCGAACTCGTCGATTCCGGCGGCCTGTTCCACGGCATCCAGCTGTGGGTGAACCTGCCGGCGGCCGACAAGTTCATCACCCCCAAGTACCAGAACCTCGAAGGCGGCCAGGCCGCGCTGCTGACCACCGAAGACGCCGGTGCCCTGATCCGCATCATCGCCGGAGAGATCGACGGTCACGCCGGACCCGGATCGACCCACACACCGATCACCTTCGCGCACGCCACTGTGACGCCCGGTGCACGACTGTCCATGCCGTGGCGTCCGGACTTCAACGCACTCGTCTACGTGCTGTCGGGCCGCGGCACCGTCGGCCCCGGCGCCCGGCCCGTCCGGCAGGGCCAGCTGGTGGTGTTCGGCAAGGGAGACCGGATCACCGTCACCGCGGACGAGGGGCAGGACTCGAACCGTCCGGCACTGGAACTGCTGGTCCTCGGCGGACGGCCGATCCGCGAGCCGGTATTCCAGTACGGGCCGTTCGTGATGAACACCAAGCAGCAGCTCGTCGAGGCCATCGATGACTTCAATGCCGGGCGACTCGGCGTCGTCCCGCCCGACGCGCTGATGCCGCACACCTCACGGTGAGCCCATCCACGACGCCGGACCCGCGCCGAGCCGCGTGGCAGGTCTTCATCGAGACCAGTGCTCGTCTTCAGACCGTCCTCGACGACGACCTGAAGGCGAGCGCCGGCATGTCCCTCGCCGACTATCAGGTCCTACTTCTGCTGCACGATGCGCCACGACGGCGTCTCCGGATGCGGGATCTCTCCGAACACCTGGTGTTCTCGACGTCGCGACTGTCGTATCAGATCGACACACTCGTACGCCGCGGCTGGCTCGGCCGTGAGCGGGCCGACGAGGATCGACGCGGCAGCTACGCGGTGCTCACACCCCGTGGCGCCGAGGTGTTCCGGCACGCCGCCCGAGACCACGCCCGGTGCGTCCGAACGCTGTTCATCGACGCCTTGTCCGAGACCGACGGGGTCGCCCTGCTGGACATCATGACCCGGCTGTCGGGCCACATGTCGTCCCAGCACGAGACGAGAGGCCGACGATGATACAGATCATCCGGTCTGACGAGCGCGACCATTGGTGGAACGAGTGGCTCGACTCTCGCCAGTCCTTTCCCGCGACGGGCAATTTCGACCTGGCCGCGAATGCCCACGGTGTTCTGCTCGTCCACAATGACGATCGTGTCGACGCAGGCGAAGGTCTCGACACGCACAGGCACTCCGACACCGAGATACTCACCTGGGTACTCGAGGGCGTTGCGGCGCACCGGGACTCCACCGGTCACGAGACACTGATCCACCCCGGCGAGATCCAGCGGATGACGGCCGGGCGCGGTATCCGGCACAGTGAGCGCAATCCGGCTCGCCGCAACGAGGATCGACCGTTGCGCGTCATCCAGATGTGGATCGCCCCCGACACCGCGGGTCTCGATCCGGGATACGAGCAGCGCGACCTGACCACCGAACTGTCCTCCGGTGAGCCGGTCGTCGTGGCGTCCGGGATGGCCGCCCACGCCGACGGCCCGGCCGTCTGGCTCGCGAACCGTCAGTCGGCGCTGTACGTCGCACGAGCTCGAGCGGATCGCCCCATCGAGTTTCCGGCGGCGCGGTTCGGACATCTGTTCGTCGCTGCCGGAACTGTATCGGCCGACGGCATCGGGGATCTCTCGGAAGGCGACGCGGTCCGACTCACCCGGCACGGAGATGTCCGCATCCGCCCTCACGAGAGCGCCGAGCTCCTCTACTGGGCGATGGACACCTCGGTGCGCTGAGTCAGCGCAATTGCGGCGCAACCTCATTCGCGACCAGCTCCAGATGATCGAGATCGCTGAGGTCGAGCGTCTGCAGGTAGATCCGGCTCGCGCCGGCGTCGCGATAGCTCTCGATCTTCTCGACCACCTCGGCGGGGGTACCCGCGGCACCGTTCTCCCGGAGCTCATCGATCTCGCGGCCGATCGCTGCCGCACGACGGGTCAACTCCTCCTCGGTGGCTCCGCAACACAACACCAACGCCGCCGAGTAGATGATCGAGTCTGCGGACCGCCCCGCATCGCCGACGGCCGTACCGACCCGCTCGAACTGCGCCCGGGCCTGGTCGACCGGCTGAAAGGCCGCATTGAACTCGTCGCCGAAACGAGCCGCCAGCGCAGGAGTGCGCTTCTTGCCGGTACCGCCGACGATGATCGGTGGTCGCGGCGACTGGGTCGGCTTCGGCAGCCCAGGCGACTGGCTGATCGGGTAGTGCCCACCGGGATGGTCGAAAGTCTCCCCGTCCGGGGTGCCCCAGAGGCCGGTGATGATCTCGAGGCTCTCCTCCAACCGATCGAACCGCTCGCCGAGCGGCGGAAACGGGATGCCGTAGGCACTGTGTTCGTCCTCGAACCAGCCGGCGCCGAGTCCGAGTTCCACTCGGCCGCCACTCATCTGGTCGACCTGGGCGACGGAGACCGCGAGCGGGCCGGGATAGCGGAAGGTCGCCGAGGTCACCAGTGTGCCGAGCCGGACACGCGAGGTCTCGCGCGCCAGGCCGGCCAGGGTGAGCCAGGCGTCGGTCGGACCGGGCCGACCGTCGACATTCATCGCCAGGTAGTGATCACTCCGGAAGAAGGCGTCGAAGCCGAGGTCCTCGGTGGCCTTCGCGACGCGGAGCAGGTCGTCGTAGGTTGCGCCTTGCTGGGGTTCGGTGAAGATTCGCAATTCCACGGTGCCAACCTACGCCCACTTCCGTTCACGACGTGAGCGACGGCTCATCCGACGTCGACAGGGTCAGGACCGCCTCGACGATGCTCTCGTGTTCCTCGATCTCACGTTCGACCTTCCGCAACCGGACGGCCAGATCATGTTCCGCGAGGTCGCCGGTCATGTCGACCGCAGCGACCAGGAAGTACTTCATCGGGCCCACATACTCGACGTGCAGGTAGGTGACCCGGTCGATCTCAGGGCGCCCGAGCAACGCGGTCAGGATCTCGGTCCGCGTGGCGGGCATCGCCGACTGCCCGAGCAGGAACTCGCCGTTTCGCTTGATGAGGAACACCGCGATGAAGGCGAGCAGGATGCCGACGAGGATCGATCCGATCGCATCCCACACCGCCTGCCCGGTGATCTCGTGGAGGGCCATGCCGGCAGCGGCGATCGCCAGTCCGACCAGGGCCGCCGCATCCTCGAAGAACACGGCCCGCAAGGTCGAGTTGGACGTGCGGCTGACGAAGCGGACCGGGTGGATCGAGAACCGCTCGCCACCCGCCGACGCCTGACGGATCGACTGCGCGAACGAGACACTTTCCAGCACTGCCGATATCGCCAGAACGAGGTAGCCGACGAGGTAATTCGCGTCCTCCTCGGGCTCGGTCAGAGCGGAGATCCCGTGCATCACCGACACCACGGCCCCTACCATGAACAGGCCGAACGCGGCGAACATCGACCAGATGTAGGTTTCCCGTCCATAGCCGAACGGATGCCTGCCGTCGCGGCCCCGGGCACCGCGCCGTTCCGCGATGAGCAGGAAGATCTCGTTACCCGCATCGGCCCACGAATGCGCGGATTCCGCGACCAGCGAGGCCGAGCCGGTGATCCCTGCGGCCACGGTCTTGGCAACGGCGATCAGCACATTCATCGTGAACGCGATGACGACCGTCAGCATGGATTCGCCGGACGGATCGTCTGAGGTGCCGGCCGGTGACTCCGTCGCATCCTTCGCCATGCCCCGATCGTCTCATGGCTCACTGTGCAGGGACGGACATCTGCCACCCGGCACGTCCAGGAGCAGCGCCACCCATCCGTGCCTCCATCGGCTCCGAATCGCTCCGGTCAGCCACCCGCAACAGAGGAGTCACCATCATGCGTTCTGCCACCCGCACCGCCCTAGGGATCATCATCGCCGGGGCGGGCGCCGCCGGTATCTCCCTGGCCGCCGCGCCGGCCGCCCACGCCGCACCGGAGGTGTGTCCCGGCCTTCCCGGACAATCGTCGACAATGCCGAACTGCCAGGTCGATTCCGGCCCCACCGGACTCACTCTGGCAATCACCGATGGCGGCGGCAAGGCCGCGGTGACCGGCGACAACTATGCCGGTCCGGCCGCGATCGCCATCGGTAAGGGAGCGACGGTCACGATGACCGGCGTGCGTCCGGGCCTGGCCATCGGTATCGCCGGACCAGGCGCCACCGTCGTGGTCGACGGCAAGAACGGTCCGACCTGCACCGGCGGCGCCGCGTTCGCCGGCGACTTCCAGACCTGGAAGGGCTGCCGCTCGTGAGGTTCTGACCGACTGCCGGAATCGGTTCGGCGTCGAGGTCTCCGTCTGCGTTGCACCGCGAACCATCCGCGCACCCGTTGCTCAGCCGCGCAGGTCGCGACGTGCGCGGGTGGGCATCGGGTGCGCGTTTGCCGACTACTTCGGCTGGACCTGACTTCGAGATGAAGGGGTCAGCCCACGAGACCGCGAACATAGGCCGCCTGACCAACGTGCTGTGCGTCGTCGTCGACGACGCTGATCAGGCGAACGCCCAGCGTCACCGGCGGATCCCAGTTCTCGTCGATCACGCGGTCGAGATCGTCGTCGGTGAGAGCGCCGAGGTACCCGATGGTGACGGCGTGCGTCGCGTCGTAGTAGTCCCGGAGCAGTCCCGGCTCGGCCACCACCTGCCCGACCTCCTCGGCGGACTGTCCATAGCCGGAGGCAGTTGCCGGGAACGGCAGGTCGAACCGCTCGTGGAACCCTGCCGACGTCCAGACCTCGTCGGTGCCTGCGACGTCGGCGATCTGCGCATCCTGAGCACGGGTCAGGTGCCAGACCAGCCAGGCGATAGTATTCGCCTCCGATGTCGGCCGGTAGACGAGTTGATCCGCCGTGATGCCGTCGAGCACCGCGTGAACGTTGTCGGACACACGGCCCAAGCCGTCGATCAGGACGTCGGTTGATCGCATATCTCCACTTGTACTCCGGTGCCGCGACCACGACAGCAGGTTGGGACGTCCCGATCTCACTCCCTGTCCGATCATGTTCTCCGTTGCGCGCACACCTGGCGATCGGCTCGATGGCGCGGCCCATCCCTGGGAAGTCCGAGGACACCGTCACCCACGTCGTCCCCCCGCGCCCGAGAAGTACAGACCCCACGGCCGTTCGTATGTTCCGGGGTCGTTGCGGCACAAGCGGTTCGGTCGCGGCGACCGGTCGCCCGGGAATCATCGCGGCCCGTCCCGCCGGGTCGACCTGACGGCCGAGACCGTCGACGACGTCCACGGCCACGCCCGACGAATGGGCACCTCGCGGGAAAGCGCATAAGGTGTCGGCGTGAGTCATCCCGGACACGGTCACGGACATTCCCACAACCTGTCGGAGATCCCTGCTGTCCTCTCGCCCATCGCCCGCTGGATCGTGATCGTCAGCCTCGCCGTCATCGGCATCGGCGTCGTCGCGGGGGCGGTGGTGCTGTGGCCGTCGAACAGTGACCACGCGATCCCGATGCAATTCCGTTCGGCCGACGGCGGTTCCATCCGCGCCGTCGACGGTCAGGTCGTGGGGCAGGTTCGGGCGGATTGCCTGAATCCGCTGGCGGGCACCGCTCAGGACAGCGCCCAGTTCCAGATCGAGGGGGTGACCGACCTCGGCCCGTGCATCCAGAGCACGGTGCGGATCGACAGTGGTGACGACGAGGGTCGCTACACCCTGCTCGAAGTCCCGACCAACCGGGCGCAGTCCGGCACCGAACCGGGCGCGTCGACCCAATCGCGGGGATCGCCGGATCAGCCCCAGGCCGGACAGCCGACGCTGAACACCGGCGACAAACTCCGTCTCAGTGTGGTTCCCGGTCCGGACGGCACCCCGCGCTACACCTTCTTCGATTTCAACCGGACCGTACCGACCCTGGTGTGGGCGTTCCTGTTCGTCGCCGCCATCACCCTGGTGGCCGCGTGGCGTGGATTCCGATCGATCATCGGACTCGCATTCGCCTTTCTCGTCCTCGGCGTGTTCACCCTGCCCGCCATCCTGGACGGCGAATCACCGGTGGCGGTCGCCGTCGTCTCGTCGGCAGCCATTCTGTTCGTGGTCCTGTATCTGGCGCACGGCGTGAGCCTCCGGACGAGTTCGGCGTTGCTCGGCACCCTGATGTCGCTGATGCTGGCCGGGCTGCTGAGCTGGCTGGCGATCGACACGATGCACCTGACCGGCCTGTCGGGCGATCAGACCACCAATCTCCAGGTGTACCAAGGCAGTATCTCGATCAGTGGGCTGTTGCTGGCGGGCTTCATCATCGGCACGCTCGGTGTCCTCAACGATGTCACCATCACGCAGGCATCGGCGGCCTTCGAACTCGCGGCTGCGGGCGAGTCGACGCGACTGGGCACCTTCCGGGCCGCGATGCGCGTCGGCCGGGATCACATCGCCAGCACCGTCTACACCCTGGTCTTCGCATACGCGGGCAGCGCACTCCCCCTGCTCCTGCTGTTCTCGGTCGCCCAGCAACCGTTCGGTTCGCTGATCACCACGGACGCCGTGGCCGTCGAACTCGCGCGATCGTTCGTCGGCGGCATCGCAATCGCACTGTCGGTGCCGTTGACGACAGTGATCGCGGCGGCATTGGCCCGTCCCGCCGGACGCGCACGCGCCGCGGTTGCGCCGACACCGGCCGCACCTGCGCGCACGGCCACCCGGCCGGAGACCAACCGAACGACGGAAGCACGGACGACGCAGGCCGCGCCGGACACCGGCCGACGACGCGTCCGCGATCATGGTACCCAGCAGATCGAGCCGGTGGAGCGACCGTCGTCGGTCGTCTCGACCGGTCGGCACGCGAAGATCGAGGACGACTGATCAGCAGCGTCCGGTGGGCAGGGTGGCGAGATTGCGGTCGATCCAGTCCCCGACCCGGTTGAGCATCGAGATACCGCTGGAGAACGATCCACTCCGAGGCACCGCGGCCATGGACACCGCGACCTGACCCCGGGTGGTGCTGATGATCGCGAGCTGCCGCACCAGATACCCGGCAGAGGTGGACGTCGCCGGCCCCCAGCCGCCCTTCACCGCCGTCACCGCACCTTGTTTGCGGCCGACCTTCGCGACGCCCCACTGCTGATTGGCCGCGACGGAACTCATCAGCCGGATGACGTGCTCGCTTTCGGCGAGGCACGGCAGATGCGCAGCGAATTGGGCCTGATCGGCGAGCGCCCACGGCGTGTATCCGGGATAGGACGGCGGATCGTCCGCCTCCGAGGTCACGGCGGTACGCAGGTCATGCCCTTCACGCAGGACCTCTGTCACGGCCTCGACCGAGCTGCGACCACCGCCGAGTGATCCCCACAGGTCGCCTGCCGCGTCGTTGTCCGAGAACGTGATCGCCTTGTCCTCCTTCACCGCGACGGCCGCACCGTTCTTGCGCTGCGCCGCCAGCGAGACCGGCACCTTCAAGGTGGACCATGCACGGCCCGACTTGAGATTTCCCATGGTGATCGACTGGTCGGTGCCCACGGGGGTGATGGCCAGCCCCAGCGTGCCCGGCAACGACTTGCGCATCGACTTCTGCAACGCGGCGAAACTCGTCGTCAGCTTCTTCTCCACCGGGACCGGCGGCTCGAGAAGCCGCGCGACCTGCGGTGGCAGCGGCGGCAGCTGCGGTGGCCACCACGGTGGCGAGGCGGCAGCAGCGCTCGCCGTACCGAAGACCACCGAACACACCATGGCCACTGCTGTGAGGCCCACAGCCAATTTCACACGAGTCACTTCTGTCTCCTGAGTCACATCTGTAACAGCAGGATAAGGTCCAGACGCGGCGACTGCCAGCCATGATGCGAAGTCGTAGTCTTTCGCGGACAGGAAGGCACCTTGGCTGCGACTTGCGCGTCGTCAGCAGCGGCCTCGCGGAAGTCGCGCGATATGGGCGTTCAACCATCGTGCGACGTCATTCAGTGCATTGATGCCCTCGACCATGGAATCGGCGACTGCGCTCATGGCCACGGCCGTCGACCGGCCGTCACGATAGCGGACGAGGGCAATCTGGCGCACCAGGTAGCCGTCGGCGATTCCGGGGCCCCAACCGCCCTTCACGGCCGTGGAGGCAGGAGTCGGCATCGACTCCACGCCCCACTGCTGGTTGCCCGCCACTCGCCCCATCAGATCGATGACATGATCCGTTCCCGGTAAGCAGCTGAGGTGGGCCATGAAAGTCGCGGCGGAGGACAAGGACCAGACGGTCTGGCCGAACGTCGTGAACCCCGGCCGCAGGGCCTGGGAAGGCACCGTCGTCTGGCTGTCGCCGCCTTCACGCAGTACCTGCGTGACCGCGTCAGCCGCTTGCACAGGCGAGCCCAGCGACGACCACAGTTGCTCTGCGGACGCATTGTCCGAATTGACGATTGCCGCGGCTTCGGCCGACGAGGGTCCATGCGCTCGTTCGGCGGCCACTGCCAGCGGAACCTTGATTGTCGACCACGCGACACGCGCCGTCCGGTCGCCCAGGGTGAGCTCCGGAACGGCGTCGCCACCAACGGGCGCCATGGCAATCCCGACGTTCACTCCCGATGATGCGGCGATGGTCGGAAAACCAGAAACGAGCACGGCGTAGTTTCCAGGTTTCGCAGGCATCGGCGACAGGCTCACCTGGGATCTCGGAGACGTCGCCGTGACGGTGACGGTCACCGGAGACACCGGCGGCTGTGCACTCGGCTCGTCGCACGCACTCAACAGAACGGCGACAGCGCAGGCCGCGGACCCCACAAAGAGCGCTTTCTGCTTCATCCGCGCGCACTCAGATCAGTAGACGTATACGACCGCATCGTTACCCCCACGACATGCGACGACCCCACCTTCTGGCGCGCAAGACATTTGATAGGCGGTTCCGGTCACCGGGCTATATGCGACGATGTCGCGCGCATACCCCTTCGGCCCGGTCTGCAGGTATTCGTCCCGGACCGCCACCGCAAAAGGGCAGCTGGTGACCGAGGTACCGACGGCCACACCCGCGCCGCACGACGATGCCGCCTGAGGCGGGGCGGCCACGGTCGGCATGGCGGAAGTGCCGGGCTCCTCGGGCGTCACGGTCTGGGTGACGGTGGGCGTGGTGGGCGCGGTGGAAGAATTGTCCGGCTGTTTCCGTAACAACCAATAGCCCCCGAGCGCAAGCAAGCCGATCAATGCCGCCGCGATGATCCCGACCAGGACGGGTACCACCCATCGTCGGCTTCCCCGGTCGTCGCGACCCGGCCCGTAACCGTATGGCGGCGGATAGTGCGTCGGCGGAGGCTGTCCGGCGTACAGCGGCGGGCCACCGGGGCTCTCCTCGGAGACATAGTGCGGTGAAATGGGCGGATCCACAGCAGTTGAGGCAAGAATCGCTGTCGTCTGAGCATCGTCCTCGCGCGCTCCCACCGAGTTGGCCGCCGAACCGGGATCATCATGCAGGGCACGTCGCGCATCGTCTGCCAGTGCACGAGCGGTGCCGTAGCGATGGTCGGGTCGGCTCCGCAACCCTTGCGCCACCACGGCATCAAATGCCATCGGCACATTCGGATTGACCGCGCTCGGAGATGGGGCTTGTCGAGAACCGCGGCCTTGATCGCCGCACTGATCGTCTTTGCCGGATGTGGCACTCGGCCGGTGAGGCACTCGAAGAGAACACATGCCAACGCGTAGATATCGGTCGCCGGCGAGACATCGTCGGAGTCGAATAATTCCGGGGCCATATACGCGACAGAACCAACGGCCATACCGGAGTCGGTCAGCCTGCTGTCGGCGCCCCCTTGGGCAATACCGAAATCCACGAGATAGACAAAATCGTCGCCGGTCAAGAGAATATTCTCGGGTTTGATGTCGCGATGTACCACGCCGTGGCGGTGGGCATCGTCGAGCGCAGACGCCACCTGAGAGACGATCGACACTGCGCGTTCGGGTTCCAGGGCCCCTCCGCGCTGCAGAGTGGTCCGGAGATTCTCGCCGTCCACGAAGCGCATGTCGATATAGAGCAATCCATCGATGTCGCCCCAATCATGGATCGGAATGACGTGGGGATCACCGAGACCTGCGGCAGCATGCGATTCCCGACGAAAGCGCTGTTGATAAATCGGATCATCGGCGAGGACCGGGTTGAGCAACTTCACCGCCACCACACGGTTCTTGACCGTGTCATATGCGCGATAAACCTCACCCATACCGCCGTGGCCCAACAGGTCATCCAGCCGATATGGCCCTACCTCGCTACCGAGTTGGCCGACTCCCGACATGAACAAATGATAAATACACGAACCGACATATATTGAATATCGGGAATTCGGACTTTATTCCGGGCGCGGTCGCCAGCGCCCCATACCGAGGAACACCATCACGAGCTGCCGCTCGGTCCGCTCGACGAGTTCGCGTTCCGAGCCACGCCCCCGATGGTCGTTGTCGAGCAGGTCGGCGACGGCCGTCAACATGATCGTCACGATGAGTTCGGCTGCGATCTCGAGGTCCTCGGGGAGCCAGGTGGCCAGGTCGGGTAGCCGCGAGAGGTCGATCGCCAGCTCCTTGGAGAACAACCGGAGCTCGGTGTCGATCGCCCGCCTGATCTCGGCGATGCCACCGTGCTGCTCGCGGACGAGAAAACGGAATTGCGCCTCGTTGTCGTGAACATGCCGCAGCAGGATCGCGAGCGAATTCTGCGCGGTGGGCAATGCCTGGCGCGCTGCGAGATCGCGCCGCCCCTCGCGCAACATACGGCGGAGCACGCGCATCGAGTCCTCGACGAGGGTGACGCCGAGATCCTCCATGGACGCGAAGTGGCGATAGAAGGCCGTCGGCACGATGCCGGCCCCGCGTGCGACCTCGCGAAGGCTGATGCTGGCGAAGCTCCGATCCGCAACCAGTTCCATGGTGGCGTCGAGCAGGGCCTGGCGGGTGCGGTTCTTCCGTTCGGCCCGGGTCTCCGACTCGCCCTCATCGCGCGACGAGCGCGGACGGGTGGTGTGTCGGGTCCTGGTCACGTTCCGAGTCTAAGTGGCCCGCTCCACGGCAGCGGTGTCGCCCACCGCACCGCGCCGCAAATCCGTGTTGGCCGTCACAACTGATTCCGCTTGACGGCACACCCCGGAGGCGTGTCACACTTCTTGTGTACAGATGTTCACTGAAAAGTGCACCTACGAACGGAGCCAGCCCATGAGCATCCGCATCCCATCTCTCGTCGGCCCGATCGTCGAGGCCGCCCTCTCGCCTCACCCGGTCGATCGCTATCTCGAACTGTTCGATCCCATGCTCACCTGGCGCGACCTTCGCGGCAAGGTCATCGCCGTCCACCGTCCGACGGACCGGTCCGTACGACTCGTCCTGCGCCCGACCCGCCAGTGGAAAGGCCACCAGGCCGGTCAATATGTGCAGCTCAGCACGGTTATCAACGGAGTCCGTCACGTGCGGTGTTTCTCCCCGGCCAATACCGCGGACACACCCGGCCACGATATCGAACTGACCATCACCGCACACGACGACGGGTTCGTGTCCAAGCATCTCCGCGAGCATGCCCACGTCGGCATGGTGGTCGGACTGAGCCAGGCGGCCGGGGAGTTCACCCTCCCCGCGCAGCGACCCCGGTCCGCCGTCTTCATCAGCGGCGGCAGCGGCATTACACCTGTACTCTCGATGGCGCGCACGCTCGTAGCGGAGAACCATCCGGGACCGATCACGTTCGTTTACTACGCACGCACTCCTGCCGATGTCGCCTACCGTGCGGAACTCACCGCCCTGGCCTCCGCGTATCCCGCCATCGACCTGCGGCTCCACTACACCCGCGGGGACGAAGACGACCATTTCACCGGGGAGCACCTCACCGACATCGCCGGCCTCGACGAGGCCCACCTGTTCGTCTGCGGACCCCCGGCCCTGATGGACGCGGTGAATGACCACTACGACACCACCGGGATGACACAACCGCTACACAGCGAGGCATTCGTGCTCGCGTCGCCGATCGCCGTCGACCCGGACGCCCCGATCGACGGCGACCTGACGTTCCTGCACTCCGGCAGGTCAGCGACCAACGACGGCCGCACCATCCTCGATCAGGCGGAATCCGCCGGGCTCAGCCCGGACTCCGGCTGCCGGATGGGAATCTGCTTTTCCTGCACCGCCATCAAGAAATCTGGCTGCACGCGCAACGTGCTGACCGGAGAAACCGACACCGAAGCCGACAAGCGGATCCAGCTCTGCATCAACGCACCTGTCGGCGACGTGGAAATCGAGGTATAGCCATGACCAGCACCGAGATCGCACCCACCACCACACCACTCACCGGAGTCGTCGTCGAGCATCACCCGACCGAGGACGATCGGCCGACGGCCGCCGGCAACCCGAACCACATCACACTCGGCTACGAGCAGGTCGAGGCACTCGGCCGTGACCTCGACGAGTTGCGTGCGCGGATCGTCGCGGACCTCGGCGAGAAGGACCGCGAGTACCTGTACTCGATCATTCGGGCCCAGCGCGGATTCGAGATCGCAGGCCGCGGGCTCATGTACCTGGGCTTCTTCCCGCCGGCCTGGATCGCCGCCGTCGGCGCCCTCTCCGTGTCGAAGATCCTCGACAACATGGAGATCGGCCACAACGTGATGCACGGCCAGTACGACTGGATGCGCGAGGACACCTACAATTCCCGCGAGTTCGAATGGGACACCGTGTGTCCGGCCGATCAGTGGCGACACAGCCACAACTACATGCACCACACCTTCACCAACATCCTCGGCGAGGACCGCGACATCGGCTACGGCATCTTGCGAATGGCGCGTGACCAGAAGTGGAATCCCTACTACCTGGGCAACCTCGCATATGCGACCGGCCTGATGCTGCTCTTCGAGTGGGGTGTGATGCTGCACGACCTCGAGGTCGAGAACATCGTCGCCGGGAAACGCAAGTGGTACGACGTCAAGGGGCTCGTGAAGGGTATGTGGCGCAAGGCCGGTCGCCAGGTCCTCAAGGACTATGTGGTGTTCCCGGCGTTGACCGGCCCGATGTTCGTCACCACGCTGCTCGGCAACGCCTCGGCGAACCTGGTCCGTAACGTGTGGACCTACTCGATCATCTTCTGCGGCCATTTCCCCAGCGGTGCACAGACCTTCACGCCCGAGGAGTGCGAGAACGAGACCCGCGGCCAGTGGTATCTGCGTCAGATGCTCGGGTCGGCCAACATCACCGGTAGCCCGCTGTTCCACCTCATGAGCGGCAACCTCTCGCATCAGATCGAACACCACCTCTTCCCCGATCTCCCGGCCAGCCGGTACCCGGAGATGTCCGGCGAGGTGCAGGAGATCTGCGAGCGTTACGGACTGCCGTACAACACCGGTTCGCTGAGCCATCAGCTCGGGTCGACCTGGAAGAAGATCGCCAAGCTCTCGCTGCCGAACTTCATGACCCGCGACGACGACGATCTGGTGGTCACCGTGGAACGCGAGAAGCCTGCGTCCGCCGCCTGACGACGGTGGGTGTGCGCGGGGGTATCCTCGGTGCACATCCACCGACCATCAGCTCGAGGGGACTCACCATGGTCGATCGCATCGAACGCAACAAGGACCTGATCCAGGAAGTGGTCGAATCGACGGCCACCCACGTGGGTCAGATCGCCACCATCATCACCGGAGCGGTTGCCGGCGTCGCACGGGAGATCGGCGACCTCGTCACCGACGGCTTCGAGATGCGTGACGCGGCCCGTAAGGCCCGTCAGGACGAGGAGCGCGGGATCGTCGATGTCGGGGCGGAGGACATCATCGAGGGCAGCGAAGCTGCCGACGATGACGAGATCGGCGATCCGGTCGATCTCGGCGAGCTGCCAGCATCCGAGCCGGCCGCTCTCGCCGGCGCGGAAGATGTCCCGGAGGAACCTGTCGATGTCGGCGAGCTGCCGGGCGAGCAGCCCTGACACACGACGCCAGTAATCTTGTGCCCATGTCGGACATGTGGCACGTGCTGGAGTCCACTTTCGGATACGAGTCGTTCCGCGGCGACCAGGAAGAGATCGTCGGGCACGTGGTCGGCGGCGGCGATGCCGTGGTCCTGATGCCGACGGGGGGCGGCAAGAGTCTCTGCTATCAGGTACCGGCGCTGGTCCGCGACGGGTGCGGCATCGTGGTCTCGCCACTCATCGCACTCATGGCCGATCAGGTGGCGGCACTTCGTGAACTCGGTGTCAGCGCCGCATACCTGAACTCCACCCAGATGCCCGACGAGCGGGCCGCGGTGGAGGACGCTTTCCGCGCGGGCGAGCTCGACCTCCTGTATGTGGCGCCCGAGCGCCTCAACACGGTAGGAACGCGAAACCTCCTGCAGCAAGGGAAGATCGCACTCTTCGCCATCGACGAAGCGCACTGCGTGTCCCAGTGGGGCCACGATTTCCGGCCTGACTACCTCGCGCTCGGCGAGCTGGCCGAGCTGTGGCCCGACGTCCCGCGGATCGCATTGACCGCGACCGCAACCGCACGGACCCATGCCGAGATCACCGAACGACTCCACCTGAGCGGTGCCCGCCATTTCGTCGCGGATTTCGACCGGCCGAACATCACCTATCGCATCGTCGGGAAGGCCGAACCGCGCAAACAGCTGCTGGCGTTCATCCGAACCGAGGGCGTGGTCGACGGCGTGCCGGCCACAGGCATCGTCTATGCGCTCAGCCGGGCGTCGGTGGAGAAGACCGCCGAGTTCCTCGCGGCCAACGGTGTCGATGCGATGCCGTATCACGCAGGCCTCGACCGCACCGTCCGTCAGCGGACACTCGAGCGATTCCTGCGCGCCGACGGCGTGGTGGTGGTCGCGACGATCGCGTTCGGCATGGGGATCGACAAACCCGACGTCCGCTTCGTCGCGCACATCGATCTGCCGAAGAGTGTCGAGGGCTACTACCAGGAGACCGGCCGCGCAGGGCGTGACGGTCTGCCGTCGGTGGCCTGGATGACCTACGGCCTGGCCGACGTCATGCAACAACGGCGACTCATCGACCGATCCGACGGTGACGCGAACCACCGTCGAGTCCAGCAGCAGCACCTCGACGCGATGTTGGCGCTGTGCGAGACCGTCGACTGCCGGCGCGGGCAGCTCCTGCGGTACTTCGGCCAGGACGCGACCGAACCCTGCGACAACTGCGACACCTGCCTGAGCCCGCCGGCCACATCGGACGGGACGATCGCAGCGCAGAAGCTGCTGTCCACCATCGTCCGGTTGCAACGCGAGTTCCGGCAGTCCTTCGGCGCCGGACATCTCGTCGACATCCTGCGTGGTGCCGACACGGCCCGTATCCGGGAGTTCGGGCACGACCGGCTCACCACCTACGGGATCGGCACCGAGCTCGACGCGGCGGGCTGGCGCAGCGCGATCCGGCAGCTGGTCGCGACCGGAATCATTGCACCGCAAGGCGATTACGGGGTCCTGACGCTGACCGAGAAGAGCGGGCCGGTACTGCGCGGTGAGGTCGCGGTGATGCTGCGGGACGATCCGGTGCGGAGCGTCACCCGGAGCCGGTCGGCGAAGCCTGCTGACGATCTGCCCGAGGCCGACCGTGGACTGTTCGAGCACCTGCGCTCCTGGCGAAAGGCCGAGGCGTCGAGCCGCGGCGTCCCACCGTACGTCGTGTTCAACGACGCCACACTTCGAGAACTGGCGGCCCGCCGCCCCGAGACCGCGGAACAGATGCGCGGTGTGTCGGGTGTCGGCGATGCGAAGCTCGAGCAGTACGGCGACGACGTCCTGGCGACCATCGCCACCTTCGAACCGGCGTGAGCGGAACATTTGCCCTGCTAGCGCGGTTGTACCTATCCTGAGCCGTCGTTGTCTTCAGGAGGTCCCGTGTCCCGTTCATTGCCCTCGGCGCTGACGTTCCCCAATCCGGTCAACGACTACGCGGCGCGATCGACAGCCGGTCTTGTCATCCTCCTCGCCGTTGTCGCGATCCTGGTGAACAGTCCCGTCCTGTACGCACTCCTCGCGCTCGGCTTCCTGCTCCGGGTGATGGCCGGTCCACGGTTCTCGCCGTTCGGGCAACTCTCCGTCCGCGTGATCGCTCCCAAGATCTGGCGTAAGTCGAGGCTCGTCCCTGGACCGCCGAAGCGATTCGCCCAGACGATCGGGCTGGTCTTCAGCGGCACCGCCCTGGTGCTGTCACTACTCGGCGCCGGATTGGCAGCACAGATCGTCGTCGGCCTCCTCATCGTGGCCGCCGGCCTCGAGCTCGTCGTCGGCCTCTGCCTCGGTTGCGTCGCATTCGGTTTCCTGCAGCGTCGCGGCATCATTCCCGAAACCGTGTGCGAGGCCTGCAACAACCTGTCGTTGCGCACTCCCGCGGCGACCTGATTCGCGATCGGCCGGAGCAAGGATCGGCCGCGTCCACGGTGGCCGGGTGGCCGGGATCCAAATCATCGACGCAGATCCCGGGCGGCGCGACTTCTTCGGCAGGTCGCTCACACGTGCGGTGGTCATCACCCCAATACCCAACAATTATGTTGGGCGGCGAAAGATGCTCAGTCCAGCAACCCCAGCGCGATGCCGTCCAGGATGTCGTGCTCGCTGACCACGAGGTCGGTGATCCCGGCCCGTTCCCGGAGAACTCGCGCGAGTTCCATGGTGACCAGGGCGCCACCGCCGATCACGTCGACGCGGCCCGGGTGCATGGGACCGAGCGCGGCCCGCTCGGCACGGGTCATCCCGACCAGCCGCCGGCAGACCACGTCGAGATCGTCGAGGGAGATCCGTGAGAGATGGATGACCTCCGGGTCGTATTCGGTCAGTCCCGCACCGACCGCCGACAAGGTGGTCATCGTGCCGGCCACACCCACCCAGGTGCGGGCACCGTCGACGGGAACCGCGGCGAAGGCCGGATCGAGTCGTCCGCGCGCAAAATCGCGCGCCGCGCCGACCTCGTCGGTGGTCGGCGGATCCGAGGGTAGGCACCGTTCGGTCAGCCGGACACATCCGATGTCTGCTGAGTACGCCGCGCTCACGCCGTCCGCGTCACCCACCACCACCTCGGTCGATCCGCCACCGAGGTCGGTGACCACGAAAGGTCCACTGGCAGGATCGAGTTCGCCTACGGCGCCGCGGAACGACAGCCGCGCCTCCTCGTCACCGGTGATCACCTCGGCACGTGCTCCGGACACCACCCGACCGAGGATCTCCGAGGTCATCGCGAAGAAGTCGTCGCGGTTGGAGGCATCACGGGTCGCCGACGTCGCGACCATGCGGACGCGTTCGACGCCTGCCGCAACCATGATGTCGGCATAGTCCGACAACGCCTTTCGGGTGCGTTCGATGGCTGTCGTGGCGAACCGACCATTGGCGTCGACGCCTTCGCCGAGCCGGACGACGCGCATCTCGCGGTGGATGTCGACGAGTGGGCTCGAGGTGTGAGCTCGATACGCCTCCTCGCTGCGCTCGCCGGCTACTCCGCCGGATTGAGCTTGTCGAAATCGATCAGCGGTAGAGGACTCGGCGACCAGCAGGCGGATCGAGTTGGTTCCGCAATCCACGGCCCCGACGATGGTCACTTGGGGTCATCCTCCGTGTTGTCGGTGGACTGGTGGCGGGGCCAGTCCACCGGAATCGCCGTGCCGCGCAAGGCCCCTTCGGCCGCCAGCGCGACGGACTCGTCGCCCAGCGGATTGAGACCGGGCCCCTTCGCGAGCGAATGTGCGATCAGAACGTGCAGGCACTTCACCCGATCGGGCATGCCGCCACCGGTGAAGTCGGTACCCAACGACTCGATCGCATCGCGCTCGGCGAGGTACGACTCATGGGCGCGACGATAGGCCGCGGCCAGCTCGCGGTCGGTGCCGAGGCGCGCGGTCATCTCCTTCATCACCCCGGCCGATTCTTGGCGACTCGCCTCGGCGGTGAGCCGCGGATCGGTCAGGTAATAGAGCGTCGGGAACGGGGTGCCGTCGGGCAACCGAGGGGCCGTCTTGATGACCGCCGGTGCGCCGTCCGGTGTGCGATAGCTGACCTCGACGACGCCACGCGGCTCCCGCCCGAGTTGCTCGGCGATCGTGGCCAGGTCGGTTGCGGAGACGCTCACTTGGCGTTCGGAGGGGTCGCCACGGATTCCCAGAGATTGCCGTACCACGGGTTACGTGCGCGTTCCTCGGCCTTCTTCTGCGCGGCGATCCGCGCGTCGTCACCGGGGTACATCATCACCAGCGCCTTCTCCCCCGGCCGCACGAACTGAAGGCGCTCGCGCGCTTTCGCCTCGATATATGCCGGGTCGCCCTGCTCGTTCACCTTCTGCTGATAGTCGGTGACCTGGGATCGGAGACTGTCGTTGCCGGCCCGCAGCTGATCGAACTCCGCACGCTGCGAGAAGTAGGTTCGGACCGGCATCGCGAGCGTCAGCGCGACAACGCTGATGACCAGCGCGAGGATGATCGCCCGCTTGGCGTCGAGACCTTCCCACCGGGCGGTCAGCGATGCGCGATCGAAGCTGCGCCGGCGCGTTCGGTGCGTCGGCGAGCGCCGCGCGAGAGAGGCGATGCGGCCGTCGGGACGGGCTTCGGCGGCAGAGGTACCCCGCCCTGTCGAATCCAGCTCGTCTGTGTGCACTTCCTGCTCGCCGGTCTCCGTCACCGAGATCCGGGACGGACGCGCCGACCCCGGGGTGACCCCCGGGGATCGGGGCCGGGCATGACCGTGCGCGGCACTGCCACGTCGATCTGCCCGAGCCCGATGACGCCGACCGTTCGGCATCCCACGAGACGGCTGGGCACGCTCACCATGCTCCCGGCGCCCGCCTGATGTCATGGGTTCAAGCTAATCACGAACCGAACGAGAATCGCGGGAAGGCGAGGTCCCCCGCGTACCGTGCCGCGTCGCCCAGACCCTCTTCGATGCGCAGGAGCTGGTTGTACTTCGCGACACGCTCGCTGCGGGCCGGCGCGCCGGTCTTGATCTGCCCGCAGCTGCAGGCCACGGCCAGATCGGCGATGGTGGTGTCCTCGGTCTCGCCCGACCGGTGACTCATCATGGTCTTGTAGCTGTTGTTGTGGGCGAGTGCCACCGCATCGAGTGTCTCGGTGAGGGAGCCGATCTGGTTGACCTTGACCAGCAGGGCGTTGGCGACCCCCTCCGAGATACCACGTTCGAGGCGTTCGGGATTGGTGACGAACAGATCGTCCCCCACGAGCTGGACCTTGTCGCCGATGGCCTCGGTCAGAGCCGCCCACCCTGCCCAGTCGTCCTCGGCGAGCCCGTCCTCGATCGACACGATCGGGAAGTCGGTGACCAGCTTCTCGAAGAAGGTGATCATGTCGCTCGACGAACAGTCCTTGCCCTCGAGCTTGTAGACATCGTTGGAATAGAACTCGGTGGCGGCGGCATCGAGCGCGACGACGACGTCCTGACCGAATTTGTATCCGGCCTTCTCCACGGCCTCGCCGATCGCGGCGAGGGCGGCCTCGGTGTTCGGGAGGTCGGGCGCGAACCCGCCCTCGTCACCGAGTGCGGTGTTCATCCCCTGCTTGTTCAGGACCGACTTCAGCGCGTGGTAGACCTCGGCGCCACAGCGGAATGCCTCCTTGAACGTGGGGGCGCCGACCGGCGCGATCATGAACTCCTGGAAGTCGATTCCGTTGTCGGCGTGCTCACCACCGTTGATGATGTTCATCATCGGCACAGGCAGGATGTGCGCATTCGGCCCACCGAGGTAGCGGAACAGCGGCAGACCCGCCGACTCCGCGGCGCCCTTGGCCACGGCGAGGGACACACCGAGGATCGCGTTCGCGCCGAGTCGGCCCTTGTCGGGGGTGCCGTCGCAGTCGAGGAGCGCCTGATCGACCAGGCGCTGGTCCTCGGCCTCCAGACCGATGACCGCAGGCGCCAACTCACCCAGCACCCCCTCGACGGCCTTCGTCACGCCCTTGCCGCCGTAACGCTCACCGCCATCTCGCAATTCGACAGCCTCGTGCTCACCGGTCGAAGCACCGGAGGGGACCGCCGCGCGGGTGAAGGTGCCGTCGTCGAGAACCACTTCGACCTCGACGGTCGGATTGCCCCGCGAATCGAGAATCTCGCGTGCACCGACCTGCTCGATCATTGCCACAGCTGTGCCCCTTTATGGTCGACGGGGTCGACGCCACTTCAACGCCGACGGGTACGGGTCAAAGCCTAATCGTTGGCCCGTGGACGCACGTGACAAGGGAGGGACCCGGCGCGGACCTCAGTATCGGACGTTGACCGAGTAGGCGTTGGCACGGTCACGGACGTCGAGGACGTACTTCATCGAGTTGTTGTAGACCTTGACGGCGTCCTCCCAGCCCTCAGGTGTGGTCATGTCACCGCCCGAGGACACACAGAGATAGCGTGCTGCCGACAGCGCGGCGTCGTCGATGTTGTCTGGGTCGGCTCTTCCGTCACCGTTGGCATCCACTCCGTAGCGCTTCCACGTCTCCGGGATGAACTGGAACGGTCCCATCGCGCGATCATGTGTGGGATCGCCGTCCAGCTTTCCCCCATCGGTGTCGTGGATCTGCATGTTGCCCTTGGTGCCGTCGAGGGCCACGCCACGAATCGGCGGCGCGGTGTCACCGTTTGCCGCGATCTCGGTCCCGTGGTGGGTGCCGTGCTTGCTCTCCACCGCCGCCACCCCGGCCAGCGTCGTCCACGCGAGTCCGCATTCCGGATGCTGCTGACGCTGGATCTCCGCGGCATTGCCGTACGCCTCGAGCGCGATCAGGGGGATACCGGTGGAGTCCGAGATGGGCCCGGCCCAGCCGCGCAGCAACTCGGAGGTCCGCCCCGGGGCGTTGACGTCGATGTACGGGGTCGGCGCACCAGGGCCCGGCGGGATGCCGTCCGGGATGTCGGGACGGTTCAGCGAGGGCAGGTCGAGGCACGCGGAGGCGAGCAGCGCGCTCGCGCCGATCATCAGCGGAGCCAGAACCAGCCGGCGACCGGCCCCACGCCCCACGCTCATGCGCCTCCTCACTGCATCTCCTTCTGGGTCCCTTGTTCTGTTCTCCATGACAACTGCGGGGTACCTCTTTCAGTTCCCAGGCCGTGAGGCTACTGTCATCTGGTTAGCCTCACCAAACCTGAACACCGATGTAGTTCAGTCACAGAAAGTCCGGCATGCAGCACTTGGCCGCGGGTGGCGCGCCCTCAATTTTCGCGCAGATGTTCGGTAGCGGACTCATCGGTGTTCGCGAAGGCCTCGAAACCGGCATCGTGGTGATGATCCTGGTGGCGTTCGTGGTGAAGGCCGACCGGCGGGACGCGTTGAAGTGGATCTGGGCGGGGGTCTCGGTCGCGGTCGCGATGGTCGTGGTGATCTTCTTGGTCATCCACCTGGGCACCTCCACGGTCACCACGCTGACCGCCGAATTGATCGCCGGGCTGGCATCGCTGCTCGCGGTGGTGATCGTCACCTTCATGGTGTTGTGGATGAGCAAGGCCGCCGCGCACATCTCGAGCGACCTGAAATCAGGGTTATCGAACGCGTTGCTGACCGGTGGCGCCTCGGTGATGGGCCTGGCATTCCTCGCCGTCGGGCGCGAGGGGTTCGAGACCGCGCTGCTGATGGTCGGCTACGCCGAGAGCGTGTCAGGGAGCCTGTGGCCGTTGCTCGGTCTGTTGCTGGGCATCGTGGTCGCAATCGTGGTGACCGTGCTGCTCTATCGCGGGGCGGTGAAGCTGAACTTTCACACCTTCTTCCTCTATACGGGGGTCTTCTTGATCTTCGTCGCCGCAGGCATCCTGTCCTACGGCGTCCGGGCCTTACAGACCGTGGGGTGGCTGGCCGGGGGCAACACTCTCGCGTTCGACATCTCCGAGCACTACGACCAATCGTCGTGGTACGGCACCCTGTTGGCCGGCATCTTCAACGTCCGCCCCGATCCGACGGTCCTGCAGGTGGTGGCGTGGTGCCTGTATGTCGTGGTCGTGCTCTATTTCTTCCTCCGTGCGAACCGGCGGCCCCCGGTCCCGGTCGATGACGGTTCCAGCTCGCAAGCCCCGGCAGCCACAGACGCCGGTACCTGAAAGGAACACAGGGTGAATCCGAGAATCACCACTCCCATCGCGTTGCTGTCGCTGACGGTCGCCGCGCCGATCATGTTGGCCGGCTGCACCTCCAAGGACAGTGCGAACGGCGCGATTGCGGTCACCTCGACCAATGACGGCTGCGACCTGGACGGCACCGAGGCCCAGACCGGTGATGTGAACTTCAAGGTGACCAACAACGGGTCCAAGGTCACCGAGTTCTACGTCTACGGCAACAACAACCGGGTTCTCGGTGAAGTGGAGAACATCGGGCCGGGTCTGTCGGGGAATCTGACCGTCGAGGTCACCGACCCGGGCACGTACACGGTGGCCTGCAAGCCGGGCATGGTCGGAACCGGCATCCGCAAGGAGATCTCGGTGACCGGTGAGAAGAAGGACAAGGAGGAGGTTCCCGCCGACGTCAACGCCGCGAAGGCGCGCTACCTCGATTATGCGCGAGGCCAGGTCAATGGACTCACGGCACAGGCACAGATTTTCGTCGACCACGTCAAGGCCGGCGAACTCGACCAGGCCAAGGCCATGTTCGGGCAGGTCCGCACCTTCTACGAGCGAATCGAGCCCGTCGCCGAGTCATTCCCCGTTCTCGACCCCGCCATCGACATGCGCTGGGACGACACCGAAGACGGATCGGTCCCGTTCACCGGCTTCCACCGCATCGAGCGGGCGCTGTGGCCGCCACAGCAGGCCGAGATCGGCGAGGCGCCCGGACAAATCGCGCCGGCCGACGCCGCCAATGCGAAGGCCACCGACAACAAGGCCGACATCGACAAGGTCGCCGACGAACTCCTGGCGAACGTGAACAAGCTCAAGACCGAGGTCGACAAGCCCGACTTCACCTTCGAGACACGCCAGTTCGTGCAGGGGCCCCAGGCATTGATCGACGAGATCGCCGCCACCAAGGTCGGCGGTGAAGAGGACCGCTACTCCCATACCGACCTGTGGGACTTCGCCGCCAACGTCGACGGTGCCGAGACCTTGATCGCTGACATGCAGCCGATGATCTCGGCCAAGGACCAACCACTGATGGACAAGATCACCGCCCAGTTCGCCGATGTCCGCGCCGCCATCAACCAGTACCGCGACGGCGATGGGTATGTGAGCTATACCCAGGTCGATGAGGAACAGCGCAAGGATCTGTCGAACAAGATCGATGCGCTGTCGGCGTCGCTGTCACAGGTCCCGGGACTGGTGCTGGGATAAATGTCGCACAACAGCCCGCAGCCAGCCGAACCCTCGGGACCCCAACGCTTCTCGCGTCGAGCACTGTTAGGGGGCGCCGGCGTCGGGGTGGTCGCGGCAGCCGCGGGCGGCGCGATCGGGCGGGCGACCGCGGCCGAGGACACCAGCGGAACGCAGGTGGTCGCGTTCCGGGGCGAACGTCAGGCCGGGATCATCACGGCCGCACAAGACCGCTTACACTTCGCCAGTTTCGACGTGATCACCGATTCCCGGACGGATCTGATCGCGATGCTCCAGAAGTGGACGGTCGCGGCCGAGCGCATGTCCCGCGGCGAACCGACCACACCCGACGGTGCCGTCGGACTCGGCGATTACACGCCACCCACCGACACCGGGGAGGCGCTCGGTCTCGACGCCGCCAATCTCACGCTCACGATCGGGTTCGGACCCGGGCTGTTCGGGCCGAGTGCATCCGACCCGGATCGTCCCGATCGTTTCGGCATCGCCGATCGCAAGCCCGCCGCCCTCGTCGACCTGCCGGCGTTCGCCGCCGAGAAGATCGAATCGTCCCGGTCGTTCGGTGACATCTGCGTGCAGGCCTGCGCAGACGACCCACAGGTCGCGGTGCACGCCATCCGGAATCTGGCCCGGATGGGTCTGGGTGTGGTGGCCGTCCGTTGGTCGCAACTGGGATTCGGCCGCACGTCGTCCACCACCCAGTCCCAGGACACACCGCGCAACATGTTCGGCTTCAAGGACGGAACCGCGAACCTGAGGGCCGAGGACACCGATCTGCTCGACCGCTGGGTGTGGGTTGCCAAGGAGGACAACCCCGCGAACGCCCAGTGGATGACCGGCGGCACCTACCTCGTCGCACGCCGGATCCGGATGGACATCGAGCCGTGGGATCGCGCCAATCTGTTGGAGCAGGAACAGGTCATCGGACGGCTGAAGGGGTCCGGCGCACCGCTGGGTCAACAGAACGAGTTCGACACCCCGGACTTCAACGTCACCTCCTACGGCGCACCGATGATCCCCCGGACCGCACATGTCCGCCTCGCCCATCCCGACAACCAGGGCGGGGTTCAGATCCTGCGCCGGGGCTACAACTTCACCGATGGCTCAGACGGATTCGGCCATCTCGACGCCGGGCTGTTCTTCATCGCGTTCAATCGGGACACCGGAAAGCAATTCGTGCCGATGCAGCAGGTGTTGTCCCGCCAGGACGCGATGACCGAGTACCTGATCCCCAACGGATCGTCGGTCTTCGCGGTGCCCCCGGGATTGCGGCCCGGCGAATGGTGGGGTCAGGGACTGTTCGGCTGAGCCCGAGACTCCTCGCCGACGGCAACCGGTTCTTCGTCGACAGCAACCGGTTCTCCGTCGACAGCAACGGGGCCCAGCGCCGCGAGCCACGCCGCACGCGTGCTCAACACTCCCCCATCGGCGTCCGCGTGCTTCTCGACGTCGCGGACGTGCGCCATGAACGCCCGAACTCGTTGTCGTGCCAGCTCTTCGACGCTGTCGCCGCCGGGTTCGACGACGACCGACGTGATCGCCGGATCGATGGTGTCGAGCGGAAAATCGGCGGCAGACAGTCGTTCCAGGACCTTCTGAGTCAGCGCCAGCGCCGGCGCGGTCGTCGCAACCCCGTCGAAGACCGATCCACGGTTCTTCTCCGCCGCTTTGCGTTCTTCCCATTCACGGATCTGCGTCTCGAGATCGGCATGAGCACCGGACAATATGCCCGGCGTGCGACCGGTCACCTTGTCGGTGAAACCCTGGGCGACATCGTCGATGTCGAACGGATGGTCGAGATCGTCGGCGGCGATCCGGGCGTGGAACAACACCTGGAGCAACAGGTCTCCCAGTTCCTCGCGGAGCAGCTCGGAATCGTCGTCGTCGATCGCATCGAGCAGTTCATAGCATTCTTCGAGCAGGTACCGGCGCAGCGAGGCGTGTGTCTGGGTGCTCTCCCACGGTCCGTTTCGTCGGAGAGTGTCCATGAGCGCGACAGCCTCCAGCAATGCGTCGCCGGGAACCTCTCGGGCCGCGATCAGGTCGTCGCCTCGCTCGAGACGGGCGCGGACGAATCGGTGCATCCGGTCGCTCGTGAGCAGGGTCGACTCGGGATCGTCCACCTCGGCCCAGGACGCCGATGTCTTTCCCAACTCCCACAGCGTCGAGGGATGGATGTCCTCGGTGATGACGAGTGGACCGGAGAGCAGCGGGATGGCGCGCAACGGGATCACGTCAGGGCGAAGGGGATCGAGTAGCACGACGGTCATCGAGTCATCCTCCGGGTCGGGCTGCGGGTGTCACGACCGTAACCCAGGACGGGCGGGGTGGGTGGCCACACAGGCAGAGTCGATGACGTGTCGATGCTCTCGACGAGAAACCGGGTGCCCTCGACGAGCTTTCAGTCGGGCTGTGGCCGAAGGGCCAGCAAGAAGCCGTTGAGATAGTCGATGACCTCCTCGTCGCGCAGCCGAGCCGATCCGACGCCTCCGGTCCGCGGGATCGGCAACGTGATCACCGACGTCGTGGCCCGGTACCCGGCCGCCGGGTAGAGCCGTTTGAGTCTGACCTGTTCGCTGTCGAGCAGGGTCATCGGTGCGATCTTCACGCCGGTACCGGCCAGGCCGATCTCGGTGACCCCGCGCTCCCGGCATCGCAGCCGCAGTCGGGCGATGGCCGCGAGTCGACTGGTCTCCTCGGGCGGTTCGCCGTAGCGGTCGGCGAGTTCGGCCAGCACGCTGTCGACTGCCGC
Organism: Gordonia sp. DT101; assembly: GCF_049844895.1. Taxonomy (NCBI): domain Bacteria; kingdom Bacillati; phylum Actinomycetota; class Actinomycetes; order Mycobacteriales; family Gordoniaceae; genus Gordonia; species Gordonia sp. DT101. The sequence continues at coordinate 363,565 of NZ_JBNCLX010000003.1, forward strand.
GTCGTCGGTCGCCGACGCGAGTTTCCGGTAGGCCTCCAGGCGCAGACGGTCGGAGTCGACGTACTCGACGGGGATGTGGGCATCCACGGGCAGGTCGATCCGAACCTCCGCGGGCTCGCTCGTCGTCACCGGCTTGCCGTCGGCGGCGGCACGGTAGGCCTCGACGGCCTCGCCGACCAGTCGCACGTACAGGTCGAACCCGACACCCGCCACGTGCCCGGACTGCTCGGCACCCAGAACGTTTCCCGCACCACGCAATTCGAGGTCCTTGAGCGCCACTGCCATGCCCGCGCCGAGTTCGTTGTTCTGGGCGATCGTGGCCAGGCGGTCGTAGGCCGTCTCGGTGAGCGGGCGCTCGGGGCTGTAGAGCAAGTAGGCGTACCCACGCTCCCGGCTGCGTCCGACACGTCCGCGAAGCTGATGCAGCTGGGACAAACCCAGATTCTCGGCCCGGTCGACGATGAGGGTGTTGGCGTTGGAGATGTCGAGACCGGTCTCGATGATCGTGGTGCAGACCAGGACGTCGTACTCGCGGTTCCAGAACCCGGCGACGGTGCGTTCGAGCTGATCCTCGTTCAACTGACCGTGGGCCACGACGACCCGTGCCTCGGGGACCATCTGGGCGATGTCTCGGGCGGTCTTGTCGATGGTCGAGACGCGGTTGTGCACGTAGAAGACCTGGCCGTCGCGCAGCAGTTCGCGTCGGATCGCGGCGCCGACCTGTTTTGCCGCGTATCCACCGACGTAGGTGAGGACGGGATGTCGCTCCTCCGGCGGGGTGAGGATCGTCGACATCTCCCGGATGCCCGCCATCGACATCTCCAGCGTTCGCGGGATCGGCGTCGCCGACATCGTCAACACGTCGACGTGTGTGCGCAACGACTTGATGTGTTCCTTGTGCTCGACACCGAACCGCTGCTCCTCGTCGACGATAACCAGACCGAGGTCCTTCCACGTCACTCCGGACTGGAGGAGCCGGTGGGTCCCGATGACGATGTCGACGTCGCCGGTCGCCATGGCGTCGATGATCTCCTTCGAGTCCTTGGTGTCGGTGAATCTCGAGAGGCCGCGGACCCGGACCGGGAACTCGCTCATCCGTTCGGTGAAGGTCTGCAGATGTTGTTGCGCAAGAATGGTTGTCGGCACCAGAACGGCGACCTGCTTGCCATCCTGCACCGCTTTGAACGCTGCGCGGACCGCGATCTCGGTCTTTCCGTAGCCGACATCGCCGACGATCACCCGGTCCATCGGGACCGCCCGCTCCATGTCCGACTTCACCTCGGCGATGACCGTGAGCTGATCCATCGTCTCGGTGAAATCGAAGGCGTCCTCCATCTCGCGCTGCCACGGGGTGTCCGGGCTGTAGGCGTACCCGGGGGCCGCGTGGCGGGCGGCGTAGAGCTGCACGAGTTCGCCGGCAATCTCCCGAACCGCCTTGCGTGCTTTGCGTTTGGTGTTCTGCCAGTCGGAGCCGCCCAGCTTCGACAACGACGGCTGTTCGCCACCGACATACCGCGACAACTGGTCGAGCGCGTCCATCGGTACGTAGAGCCGGTCGCCCGGTTGACCGCGCTTGCTCGCCGCGTACTCGAGGACCAGATACTCCCGCCGCGCCCCGGACACGGTCCGCTCGATCATCTCGACGAACTTGCCGATGCCGTGCTGATCATGCACCACCATGTCCCCAGCGGTCAGTGCCAACGGGTCGACCTGGTTGCGACGCTTGGCCGGCAGCCGTCGGCCGTCGCGCACGCCGGCCACCCGGTTGCCGGTCAGGTCGGTCTCGGTGACGATCACCAGCTGCGCATCCGGGCACACCACACCGCTGCGCAGCGTCCCGTGGAACACCGAGACCTGGCCCGGCTGGGGCCGGACACCGGGTTCGACGATCTCGGCGGGCACCTCGGCCTCGGCCAGCCGCTCGCCGACCCGCTGCGCGGTTCCCTTGCCCGCCACGACGACGGCCGCGATGCCACCGGTGGTGACATGCGCGCGAAGATTCGCGAAGGTGGCGGCGATGTCTGCCTCGTTGCCACGCGGAGCGGGCCCCGCGGTCAGATCGAGTTCGATCTCGTCGCCGCTCCCGGTCGAGAGCGGGCTCATCGTCCACCAGGAACGGCCGGCGGCCAGCGTCGTCTTCTCGACCTCGTCGAGGGATCGGTACGAGCTCGCCTGCAGGTCGATGCCCGAACCGTCGGCAGCACGGCCGTCGACGGGGGCGTCTGCACCCAACGCCGCGGCCGTCCACGACGCCTCCAGGAACTCCGCCCCGGTCTGCGCGAGATCTGCCGCTCGGGTGCGGACCTTCTCCGGGTCCAGCAACAGGACACCGGTCCCGTCCGGGAACACCTGTGTCAGCATCTGCATCCGACCCTCGACGAGCATCGGGATCAGGGCTTCCATCCCTTCCACCGGAATGCCCTCGGCCAGCTTCGCCAGCATCTCCGCGAGCACCTGTTCACCGGCGTACTCGGCCGCCAGGCCGGCGGCACGTGCGCGGACCTCGGGCGTCAGGATCAGCTCGCGGCCCGGATGGATGCGAACCACGGACGCATCGATCTCGGGCTGACTACGCTGATCGGCCACCGAGAAGGCCCGGATCTCGGAGATCTCGTCGCCCCAGAACTCGACGCGTACCGGGAAGTCGGCCGTCGTCGGGAAGACGTCGAGGATGCCGCCACGGACAGCGAACTCGCCACGCCGCCCCACCATGTCCACGCGCTCGTAGGCCATCTCGACGAGGTCGTTCAGCAGACCTTCGAAATCGATCTCGATGCCTTCGCGCAACGTGATGGTGCGGGTCTCACCCAAGCCGGGGGCCATCGGCTGGACCAGCGATCGCACCGTGGTGACCACCACCCGCAGGGCGGTGCCCTCCTCGGGATTGGCCAGTCGATGCAGGACCGCCAGGCGCTGGCCGACCGTGTCCGCGCTCGGCGACAGTCGCTCGTGCGGCAGGGTCTCCCACGACGGGAACTGGGCGACCGCAGCCGGGTCGTCGAGGAGTTCGGCCAGTTCGGCGGTCAGATCGTCGGCCTCGCGCCCGTTGGCGGAGACCACCAGCAGCGGAGCGGCGGAGGACTCGGTCGCCGCGGCGCCGGCGAGGCAGGCCACCACGAAGGGCCGGGCCGAATCCGGCGCGCTGATGTCGAGACGCTCCTGGCCCCTCCGCCCCACCAGATCCGCGATCGCCTTGTCCGAACATGTGACCGCGGCGAGCCCGTGCAGGGCGGGGGTTGATGACACTCCAGAGATTCTAGTTTGTCGGGTGCGACGAAAGATCAGCCCAGCGGGCGCTGCAGGTAAACGCAGTCGATCCACTGGTCGAACTTGTATCCGACGGCGGGTGTCCGGCCGACCTCGGCGAAGCCGTGCTTGGTGTGCAAGGCGATCGACGCCTCGCCGCCGGTGGCGGCGATCACCGCGATGACCTGCCGCACGTTGTCCGGGTCGGCCGCCTCGAGCAGGGCACCCAGCAATGCCGATCCGATTCCCCGACCGCCGGCATCGGGGTTCAGGTAGATGGTGTCCTCGGCCGTCCAGGCATATGCACGCTTGTCGCGGAAGGATCCGAGGTAGGCGAACCCCAGGACTGTCCCCTCGTCCTCTGCCACCAGGAACGGTCGCCCGGCCGCGACTATCCCGGCACGCTTGGCCTCCCACGCGTCCCGGGTCGGCGCCTCGTAGTCGAAGGTCGCGAAGGTGTGCTCGACGTAATGCCGGTAGATATCGGAGACCGGTGCACAATCGGCCGATACGGCGGGACGGATGGAGACCATGCGACAGATGATGCCGGATCGCCGGCGCTGCTCGCGAACGAGTCACGGCCGCGCGGAATCAAACGGACCATGGTCCAGTTGACTAGGATATGGCCATGTCAGAGGAGACGTCACCTCAACCCGCGCTCTTCCTGAGCCACGGCGCACCACCCTTGGTCGACAGCCAACGCTGGGTGGATCAGTTGACGGCGCTCGCAGGGCGCCTCGACCGGCCGTCGGCAATCCTCATGGTCTCCGCACACTGGGAGGCGGCACCCCTGACCATCGGGTCGACCGACCCCACCACCGCGCTCACCTACGACTTCTGGGGCTTCCCCGACCGCTTCTACCAGACCACTTACTGGTCCCCGGGCGCCGACGGCCTCGCCAAACGGGTCGCGGCCATGATGCCCGACGGCGAGCCGATTGCCCACGACCGACATCGCCGCCTCGACCACGGCGCGTACGTCCCATTGACGGTGATGTACCCCGACGCCGACATCCCGGTTCTGCAGGTCTCCCTACCGACGCTCGACCCGGAACGATTGCTCGATCTCGGCCGTCGTCTGGCACCGCTGCGGGAGGAGGGCGTGTTGATCATCGGTTCGGGCTTCACCACCCACGGTCTCCCCTATCTGACCGACCCGACGCCCGAAGCCACCCCGCCGGGGTGGTCGGCGGAGTTCGACGCCTGGGCCCAGGAGCGTTTCGCAGCGGGAGATGTCGAGTCGCTCATCGACTTCCGCAATCGTGCCCCCGGCATGCCCTATGCGCACCCGACCATCGAGCACTTCTCCCCGCTCTTTGTCGCACTCGGTGCGAGCAGCGACGTCGAGCAGAAGCCCGATCAGGTGATCGACGGGTTCTGGATGGGATTGGCCAAGCGGAGTCTGGTCCTGTCCTGATCGCGCTGGTCCTGTCCTGCTCATGCGATCCCGCCACCGAACACGTGGTCTAGCCGCTCGATGCAGATCTCCGCGAGGTCGACGTCCCCGAGGTCGAGGATCTGATTGAGACGCAGGAGTGGAACGGCCAGCAACAGTCCGGCGGTCACCTGGGCGAACTGCATGTGGTCCAGCCGCATACCGGTACGCCGCCGATAGCGGTCGAGGGTCTCTTCGATCGACGGCGTACCCGGGGCCGGGGCGTGGTCGGGAAACGGGCTGCTGATCCAGTCGGTGGTCAGCATCCACGCGAGATCGCCTGCCGGGTCGCCGAGGTAGGCGACTTCCCAGTCCAACGCCGCGACCACATCGAAATCGTTGCCGTAGAGCACATTCGACATCCTGCTGTCGCCCCAGCACAGCCCGACATGTTCGGGCTCGTACAGATGGCCGTCCAGCCAGTCGAGGGCATCGACGAACTCCTTGCGCGGCTCGCCCGATCCGCTCGCCCACCCGACGGCGTACCGGAGGAATCCGGCCAGCCGTTGCGGTGCCGACGATCCGAATGCACGAAGATCAAGGAAGCCGAGACGCCGCGCGGACGGATCCACCGCACGAATCGACGCGATCACGTCGATGCAGCCGTTCCACAATTCGGCGCGGCCCGCCGCATCCGCGTCGGCGAAGATACCGGCCTGGTGATACGGCGGGACATCGCTGACCGTCACGGCGTCATCGATGCGGTCCATCACGAAGTACGGTGTCCCCAGGTCGGTCCCGTGCGCATCGATCCACCGCATTGTCGGGACCGGGACGTCGGTGGTGCGGAGGCGGTCCATCGTCAGATACTGCCGCCGCAAGTCGAAATCCGGCAGGACCGGACGTTCGGGAGGCCTCCGGAACACCAGCCCGACCGAATCGTCGTCGCCGTCGTCGAGTCCGAGGAGGTCGAAGAGGTAGGTCTCGGTCGAGAAGCCCTGGGTCGCCGGTCGCCAGTTCTCGATCCGCGCCCCTCGCGCTCCGGGAAAACGTTGGCGAACAACCGGCTCGAGCGCCTCGGGTAGGAGATCTGGCGCGATGCGCGAGGCCGGTGAGCTCGTCACCCGATCACCAGCCCGTGTAGCCGTAGCGCGGATAGGCACCGACGAACACCATCTCGACCAGCCCGTGTCCCACTTTGCCGTCCATCCGCACCTCGCAGAGCGTCTCGCTGACGAAGCTGACCGGGCGGATCGCCTCCGCATCACTCGCGTCGATGGTGAATCCGTCGATGAAATCCGTTCCACGCCAATACCCCGACGCGTAGCCATGGAACTCCTGATACCCGGCCAGACCCGGCCAGAAGTCACAGATCGGCGTCACCTCGATGGTGCTGGTGGTCCGGTCATCACGGTGGACGTCGAAGGTTCCACCGCTGATCACACGGAGTTCATCCCGAAACTTGAGATCGTGGTCGACGTCGATGATCGGCGACGATGAGCCACCATCGGCCAGGCGATGCAAGATCTCGCCCTCGAACTGCGTTCGGCGCCCGTCGGAATCCTCCCGCTGCGCGAAATGCACCAGCTCGTCGTCGAATTCGAAGATACCCATGTAATACAGCACGCCATCGGGGATCTCGCCCGGCTGCATCTCGGTGCCGTCCGGCAGGCTGCCACCCCCGGGTCCGTTGCGCACGCCCCACGAATGATCCCGCCCGAACCACCAACGTTGCGGGTCGATGTCGATGCGGTCGCCGTCGATCACGATGTGCCCGGACAGATTCCCGTTCTGGTAGAAGCGCCGCGCATTCTCCTGCACCCGTCCCCTCGTCCGGTGAAACGCCGGCGTCTGTTCGTAGGCTGGGAATTCGGCGGTCAGCACCAGGTCGAGTTCCAGCCCGTGTTCGTTGCCGCGCAGGGTCGTCCGAGTCCGTTGCAGCGGTTCTTCGACCGCGTACGTGTAGGGCCCGATCGAGTACGCGCCCAGTCCCACGGGTGCGGCGTCGATCTGACTGGACACGCGAACCACACGGGTCTCCCCACCGCGCCGGGAGACCATCGCGTAGGCATCGGTCACGTTGCGGTTGGGGTAGCGCGCCATCCCGGTCATCACCGTCACGTCGCCGGATGTGTCGAAGCCGTACATCACGATTCGCTCGACCCAGCGCAGATCACTCTGCTCGGGGTGATCGAACGTGGTCGACAGCTGGTGACAGAGCAACTCGTCGTGCGCAGTCAGCATGGTGTTCCTCCTCTGATGATCCGCTCCAGTCGCGGCAACGCATTACGTTACGGTCTATAACGAAATTGCGTGGCAGATTCGCTAGAGTCGTTCCGTGACCGCCGAACAGCGAAACCTCGCCGGCCGCCCTCGCGACCCGGAGAAGGACGTCGCCGTGCTGGACGCGGCACGCGCACTGCTACGGGAGGGCGGCTATCAGGCGGCGAACATCGCCGCCATCGCCCGCCGCGCCGGCGTCGGCACCCCGACCGTCTATCGACGGTGGGCACGACGGGAGACGCTGATCGAGGACGCGGTGTTCGGTGCGCGCGACATCGCACTGCCCGCCCCCACCGACGATCTCCATGCAGACCTGCGTACGTGGGTGCAATTGTTTCTCGCACACCTCGCCGACCCCGCGACACGGGCCGCGATCCCCGGACTACTCGTCGCGTATCAGCAGGACGACGACCTGTACGGAACTCTGCTGACCCGCGTCGAACGGAGCGTGCGATCGCACGTGGCCGACGCCGTGGCGGACGTCATCCCGTCCGGATCGCAGACGCTGCGCGCCGCACGCACCGACGCGCTCTTCGATCTCCTGGTCGGCGCAACGCTGGTCCGCGCGCTGACGTTCGGTCTGTATGACAGCGAGACCTTCTGCACACAGACCGCCGACGCGCTGATGGCCCTGGCGATGTCCGAGTGGGATCCTCAGTCCTCGACGGTCGTCCGGTCCCGATTCTCCACGTAACTGGGCCCGACGAGCTTCGGATCGGGATCGAGCCTGGTGAGTCCGTTCCAGCACAGATTCACCAGGTGGGCCGCCACAACCTCTTTCGGCGGCTCACGGACGTCCAACCACCACTGGGCGGTCACCGAGACCATGCCGACCAGCGCCTGCGCATAGAGCGGCGCCAACGCCGGGTCGAAGCCGCGACGTTCGAAATCACTGGCCAGGATGTGCTCCACCTGACTGATCGCATCGTTGAGAAGGCTTGAATACGTGGTGGTTTCGTCAGTACCGGTTCGATCGCCGCGAACGAGGATGCGGAACCCGTCGGTCCGCTCCTCCATGTAGGTGAGCAACGCCAGGGCCACCTGTTGGACTCGGTAGAGAGAACGATTCTTGGTCAGCGACGAGGTGACCATCTCCAGGAGGGTCTCCATCTCGCGGTCCACCACAACCGCATAGAGACCTTCCTTGCCGCCGAAATGCTCGTACACGATCGGCTTGGACACGCCCGCGCGCTGGGCGACCTCCTCGATCGAGGTTCCCTCGAACCCGCGCTCGGCGAACAGCCCTCTGGCCACCTCGATCAGCTGCAGGCGGCGCTGGGGTCCGGTCATCCGCGCACGAGGCGCGCGTTGCACCTCGTCGGACTTGTCGGTCGGGCGGCTCACTGCCATACCGACAACACTAACGACGTGCGCCCTGACACTGGTAATTGTTGGACATGTTGACCATCGAAGAGATCTCCGCACGCCTCGAGATCCAGCAGGTCCTGACCGACTACTCGACGGCGGTGGACTCCGCACGGTTCGACGACCTCGACGCGGTGTTCACCACCGACGCCGTCGTCGACTACAGCGTCATGGGCGGCATCGTCGGCGGGCCCGTCGAGGTCAAAGAGTGGCTCGCCGAGGTTCTTCCGAGCTTCTCGGCCTACTGCCATCTGCTGGGCAACCACGACATCCGGGTCGACGGCGCCACCGCGACGACCCGCACCCTGTGCCTGAACCCGATGCAGACACCGGACTCGTCGACTTTCCTCATCGGCATCTGGTACGCCGACACCTGGCTGCTGACCGACGACGGTTGGCGGATCAGAACGCGAACACTCGAGAAGTGTTTCGACAAACAGCTCTGACCGGCACCGATCGCGCGCACGACACCGATTGGCCACCAATCGTTACCTATTCGACATGAGGGCAGGTCAGGCCACATGTGTCGGCGGACTTTCGGAAGTCAAGAGTGCCGTCGCATCGAACAAAACCCTGCCTGACCGGACGTCGGCGGATTACTGTGAGATCCGGCTCAGACCTCAGATTGTGTCCGTCAGTTCGGGTTCTGATGCCGACGGGCCGACGACGAGGGGATTCCCGTGCAATTGTGGGATTACATCCAGGGGCATGCGGCCAACCTGACCTTCCTCACGTACCAACACGCCTCACTGGCATTTCAGACGGTGTTGGTCGGCGCAGTGGCCGCGGTGCTCATCGCCGTCGTGGTCTATCGGCTGCCGTTCTTCTCGTCGTTCACCCTGACCACCAGCCGCGTCGCGCTGACCATCCCGTCATTGGCCCTCCTCGCCCTGCTGATCGTGCCGTTCGGGCTGGGTGTGATCCCGAGTTTCATCATGCTGGCGTTCTTCGCCGCCATGCCCGTGATCGGCAACGCCATCGTCGGGTTGCGATCGGTTCCCGCGTCGGTGATCGAGGCGGCTCAGGGCATCGGCCTGTCCCGCTGGCGAATTCTGCTGTCCGTCGAGCTACCCATCGCCTGGCCGGTGATCCTCACCGGGATCCGCGTCTCCACCCAGATGATCATCGGCGTCGCCGCCATCGTGGCCTACGTACTCGGCCCCGGGCTGGGCTCGCTGATCTTCAGCGGCCTGTCCCGGCTCGGGGGTGCCAACGCCCTCGAGATGGCCCTCACCGGAACCGTTCTCATCGTCATCATCGCGTTGGTGTTTGACGGCCTCCTCGTCCTGCTCGGCCGCCTCACGATCTCCAAAGGACTGTCATGACCGAACCGGCAATGGACTCGGCCTCCCCCGACCGCACCGTCACCGGAACCTCGATCCGACTCGACGGCGTGATGAAGCGCTATCGAGGACAACACAAACCAGCTGTCGAGAGTCTGAGCCTGGAGATCGACGCCGGGGACATCGTCGCCTTCGTCGGTCCGTCCGGATGCGGGAAGACCACGATGCTGAAGATGATCAACCGGCTCATCGAGCCGACCGAGGGTCACATCTTCATCGGCGACCGCGACGTCACCAACGAGAATCCCGACAAGCTACGGCAATCCATCGGTTACGTGATCCAGTCCGGCGGCCTGTTCCCGCACTGGACGGTGTCGAAGAACATCGGCGCGATCCCCCGCGTGCTCGGCTGGGACAAGAAGAGGATCGCCGAGCGCACCGCCTACCTCCTCGATCTCGTCGGGCTCGATGCCGACACCTTCGCCGACAGACTGCCCAAGGACATGTCCGGCGGGCAGCAACAACGTGTCGGCGTGGCGCGTGCCCTGGCGGCCGATCCCCCGGTGCTCCTGATGGACGAACCCTTCGGTGCGGTCGACCCGATCACCCGGGTTCGTCTGCAGGACAGTCTCATCGCCATCCAGCACGAATTGGGCAAGACGATCGTCGTGGTGACCCACGATTTCGAAGAGGCCACAAAACTCGGCGACAAGGTCCTGGTCCTGTCCGAGGGCGGCCACATCGAGCAGTACGCGACACCCGAGGAGATCCTGGCCAACCCGGCCAGCCAATTCGTCGAGCAGTTCGTCGGGTCCGGTGCCACGCTGGCCCATCTGACATTGTCGCGCGTACGCGACGTGCAGCACGAGCCGGTCACGACCGCACGGGTCGGCGAGTCGGCGGACGCGGTCATCGCGCGAGCACGCTCCGCCGGGCACAACTGGGTGGTCGTCGTCGACAATTACGGCCATCCGCGCGCGTGGCCATCGCTCGAGGAGCTACGAACCAAGCCTCAGGTGTCCGACTACATCGACCGGCGGCTACCCGTCGTCGCACGGTCGTCGACGCTCAACGACGCCCTCGACTCCATGCTCGCGGCCAGTCAGGGCGGCGTCCTGGTGACCGACGGGCGCGGCGCCGTGATCGGGTCGTTGAGCATCGGATTGGTGATGGACGTGATCCGTGGTCAGCTGGCCGAAGTTCGCGACGACCCCGAATCCCTCTCCTATGTCGAGCATCCCGAGGGTTCGTCCACCAACGAGATGCCGGTGATCGTCGCTGCCGACGACGAGCCCGGCGTCGACACTCCGGTGGACGACCGATCGCCGGCCGGCGAACCAGGAGCCGGCGAGCACCCATGAGACGACTACGCCGCTTGCCGATGGACGTGTGGCTCGAGCCATTGCTCATCGTCGTACTCACCGCCGGGTATGTGATCTGGTATCAGGCAACCACATTCACCGAGACCGAACAGGCCTCACTCGGCTGGGACAACCTCCGGACCACCATTCTCGAGCACATCAAGCTGACCCTGGTGGCCACCGTCATCGTCGTGGTGATCGCGATCCCGTTGGGAATCCTGCTCACCCGGCCGTCGATGCGATGGCTCAACCCCATCGCCATCAACATCGCCAATGTCGGTCAGGCCGCACCGGCGGTCGGTCTGCTCGTCTTGTTCACGTTCTGGCTGGGCACCGGGTTCCGCACCGCCGTCATCGGTCTCGTCGTGTACGCCATCCTCCCGATCCTGCAGAACACCATCGTCGGTCTGCGCCAGGTGGATCAGCGGACCATCGAGGCCTCCCGGGGGATCGGCTATTCCGCGGCGCGAACCCTCGTCCAGGTGGAGCTGCCGCTCGCGGTCCCGGTGATTCTCAACGGCGTCCGCACCGCACTCGTGATCCTGGTCGGCACGGCCACGCTGAGCACCTTCATCGGCGCCACGAGCCTGGGCACACTGATCACCACCGGTGTCTCCCTCTTCCTGCCGAAACTCCTGGTGTCCGGCGCCATCCTGGTGGGCCTGCTGGCATTGACGATCGACTGGATCGGTCGGCTCGTCGAACTCTTCGCGACCCCCCGGGGGATCTCATGAGGTGGCCGCGACCGCGAAAGTCGTTGACGCGGACCGTCGGGCTCGCGGTGGTCACCCTGTTCGCAATCGCCGGCTGCGGCCTCGTCAGTTCGTCCGGTACCTTCCAGAAGGCGTCGCTGCCCGACGGCAAGACGCCGTTGTCGGGCGCCCAGATCACCGTGACGTCGAAGAACTTCACCGAGAGCGTCCTGCTCGGCAAGATCGCGGCCACCTACCTCGCGGCCGCAGGCGCCGACGTCACCGACCTCACCAACGCACCCGGATCCGCGTCGTCGCGGCAGGCTCAGCTCAACGGTGACGCGGACCTGCTGTGGGAGTACACCGGCACCGCGTGGGTCACCTATCACCATGAGACGGAGACGATCCCGGACCCGAAGGAACTGTGGACCCGCGTCCACGACATCGAGCTCAGCGAGAACAACCTCGTCTGGCTGCCGCCCGCGAACTTCAACGACACCTACGCCTTCGCCGTGTCCGGGCCGACGGCCGAGCGACTCAACGTCAAGACCATGTCCGACATCGCCAAGCTCCCGGTCAAGGATCGGACCTTCTGCATCAACGACGAGTTCTTCAGCAGGCCAGATGGTTTCCTGCCCATGCTCGAGACCTACGGGATGCCGTACAACACGCCGAACGGGGTGCCCGCGGGAAATGTGACGCAGATGGATTCCGGCGTCGTCTACACCTCGACGGCCAAGAGCCAGCCGTGCAACTTCGGGATGGTCTACACCACCGACGGCCGGATCAAGAACCTGCAGCTCGTCACCCTCGAGGACGACAAGAAGTACTTCCTGCCGTACAGCGGCACCGTGGTGGTCCGTAAGGAGACACTCGACGCGTACCCGGACATCGCCCCGCTGATGGATCAGGTGTCCGAACGGCTCACCGACGATGTGATGCAGGACCTGAACGGCCGCGTGGACATCGACGGTGAGGACCCCGCCGACGTCGCCTATGACTGGCTGAAGAGCGAAGGACTCATCACGTAGCCGAGTTCGTCGTGGCTACCGGTGGGCGTCTCGCCGCGCGCACTGGATCTCCAGGATCTGATCGTCGGTGAGCGCCGGCACCGACAAGGTCGTACGACCGGTCGCGCGCACGCCGTCGAGGATCAGCTCCAGGAAGCGTCGCCACGCGTCCGGGACAGTCGGCTGGGTGACGTCGGCGAGGGCCGCGAGCATGGTGAGGATCCCGAAGAAGTCACTCGGCGCCAGATCTGGACGCAACACCCCGGCCTCCATGGCCCGCTCATAGAGCTGCGTCAGCTGTCCGGTGAGGATCGACTTCGCCGATTTGATGTCGGGATGCTCGTGGTCGATGCGCATGATGAGTGCCGCGAGGCCCCGGTCGGTGGCCATCGACGTGCCCACGAGCGTCAGGACATCGACGACGGCCTGCCAGGCATCCGGGTCCTGTAAAGCGAGGCGAGTCCGTTCGGCCACCTGGGTCAGGTGTTCGGCGAGGACACCGACGATGAGTTCGTCGCGGTTGGTGAACCGCCGATAGACGGTGCCCACCCCTACTCCGGCGCGCTCGGCGACGTCGTCGAGGGACACCTCGAGCCCACGTTCGGCGAACAGTTCGCGGGCCGCGTCGATGATGCGCAGCCGGTTGCGCTCGGCGTCGGCACGCAGCTTGCGGGAGCCGATGGCATCGGCGGCTTGCGTGTCCATGCTCACATGATAGCAAGTGGAGGAATAGCCTCCGGTTGGCGTACGTTGGTGCCAGCAACCGGAGGAGATACCTCCGCCTAGAACGGAGGCTCGGATGAGCACTGTCTACGAGGACCTCGACGCCCCACCCGTCGAGAAGGAATCGGAGCAGGCGCGCCATCATCGGCTGCGCTGGATCGTCTTGGGCGTCCTGGCCCTTGCCCAACTCATGGTCGTGCTCGACGCGACCATCGTGAACATCGCACTCCCCCACGCCCAGGAATCGCTGGGCTTCGGCGACGCGGATCGGCAGTGGATCATCACCGCCTACGCACTGTCGTTCGGCAGCCTGCTCTTGCTCGGTGGCCGACTGTCGGACCTATGGGGCCGCAAGACCACCTTCATCATCGGGCTCATCGGGTTCGCCGTGATGTCCGCCGTCGGCGGCGCGGCGGTGAACTTCGAGATGCTGGTCGCCGCACGTGCGGGCCAGGGCATCTTCGGCGCACTGCTCGCCCCCGCTGCACTCTCGTTGCTGACCACCACGTTCACCGACCCGGCCGAACGCGGTAAGGCCTTCGGCATCTTCGGCGCGATCGCCGGCGGCGGTGGCGCGCTCGGTCTGCTACTCGGCGGGATGCTCACCGAGTGGGCCAACTGGCGCTGGTGCCTGTACGTCAATCTCGTGATCGCCGCGATCGCACTCGTCGGCGCCGTGCTGTTCCTCGGCTCGCACAAGTCCGAGCACCATCCGAAGTTGGACCTGCCCGGTGTGGTCACCGCGTCGGCCGGACTCTTCTCGATCGTCTACGGCTTCTCGAACGCCGAGACCAACGGCTGGGCCGACTGGGCAACCATCACCTGGCTGATCGCCGGTGTGGTCCTCGTGGCCGGCTTCATCTGGTGGCAGTCACGCAGCAAGCACGCTCTGTTGCCGCTGCGCGTGATCAAGGACCGCACCCGCGGCGGGTCCTATCTGGTGGTGTTCATCGCCGGCATCGGCATGTTCGGCATCTTCCTGTTCCTCACCTACTACCTGCAGCAAAACCTCGGGTTCAGCCCGATCCGGACGGGACTCGCATTCCTCCCGATGATCGGCATGCTGGTGATCACGGCGACCACATCGACCGCGGTGATCCTTCCCCGCTTCGGTCCGCGTTGGCTGATGTCCGGCGGCATGCTGATCGCCGCGGGCGGCATGGCACTGCTGACGCAGATCACCGTAACCAGCTCGTACGCAACACATGTCCTGCCTGCACTGCTGATCCTCGGCGTCGGCATCGGCGCCTCGATGGCACCGGCCATGCAGGGAGCCATCTCGGGCGTCTCGCCCGAGGACGCCGGCGTCGCCTCGGCAACGGTCAACACGATGCAGCAGGTCGGCGGTTCGGTGGGCACGGCACTGCTCAGCACCATCGCGTCGAGTGCGGCGGCCTCGTACATCACGGACCACGCCGCCACCGTCTCGAACCAGAACGAGCTGACGCAGATGGCTGCAGTGGACTCCTACACGACCGCATTCGCGGTGGCCGCAGGAGTATTCCTGATCGGCGGACTGATCGCGGGGCTGCTCGTCCGGAGCGGCAAGCTGCCGTCGGCCGCGCCCAGCGACGCCGGATCACCGGAGGCCGGCCCGAGCGTCGAAGGTGAGTCGGTCTCGCCGGCGGTACGTCCACGCATCGCCGGGAGCGTCGTCAACGGCGACGACACACCCCTGGACACCGCCGCGATCACCGTCACCGACATCCACGGTCGGCAGGTCGGCACCACGGCAGTCCACGGCGACGGCTTCTACACCGTGCACGACATCACCGATGGCACGTACACCGTCATCGCCACCGCACCCGGCCATGCCCCCAAGGCCATGACCGTCTCCGTCGTCGGTGACACGGTGTCCCACCGTGACTTCACCCTCGCCGGCGGCGCCGTGCTGCGCGGACGCGTCCGCGACGGCCACCGCGCCCTGGGTGCCAAACTGATCGTCACCGATCAGTCCGGTGCCGTGGTGACCCAGGCGCATGCCGATTCCGACGGTCACTTCGCGATTCTCGGGCTGCGCGCAGGCGACACGGTCGCGGTCACCGCATCCGCTCCCGGCTACCAGCCGGCCGGCCAACTGGTGACCATCGACGCGGCCGCCGGGCGGAACGTCGAACCCATCGAGATCCTGCTGGCCCCCACCAGCGGTGTCGAGGGTGCGGTGCGCGCCGCGCACAGCGGCACCCCACTGCACGGCGCAACGGTGTCCGCGATCGGTCCCGACCAGACCATCGTCGCGTCGGCCACCACCGACGCCGACGGTCGCTACCGCATCGACGGGCTCACCGACGGCCAGTTCACCATCGTGGCCAACCTGTACGAACCGGCCGCGATCCAGGTCGAAGTCATTGCCGGCCAACACAACACCGCCGACATCGGTTTGGCTTCGGGCAAGAATCCGGCGGTGCCGTGACCGGATGGCCATGATCGCATCGATCGCGGCCTGACCCGAAACACGGCTGTGGCCCGTTGTTCCTTGCGGAGCAACGGGCCACAGCCGTATCCGGTGCGATTGCGAACCGACGTGATCTGCTCCCCCACCAGGACTCGAACCTGGAATGCCTGAACCAAAATCAGAAGTGTTGCCGATTACACCATGGGGGAATACTGCGCAGACGATTGTGCCACAGCATCGTGGCGTCAGTTCGACGCACTTCCCGCGCCCCCGTTTCGTTCCCGCTCATCCGATCGAATACGCGGGAACGAGATGAGGGCGCGGGAATACCGAACTAGTCCTTCGGACCGCCGGCGACGTAGATGACCTGGCCCGAGACGAATCCGGCGCCCTCACTGGCGAAGAACGACGCCGTGTGTGCGATGTCCTCCGGGAGGCCGGTGCGCTGCACCGGGATCTCCGCCGCGGCGGCCTTCTTGAAATCCTCGAACGGGACGCCGACGCGCTCGGCGGTCGCGGCGGTCATCTCGGTCGCGATGAATCCGGGTGCGATCGCATTCGCGGTGACACCGAACTTGCCGAGCTCGATGGCGAGGGTCTTGGTGAAGCCCTGCATGCCTGCCTTGGCGGCCGAGTAGTTCGCCTGTCCACGGTTGCCGAGCGCCGACGTGCTCGACAGGTTGACGATGCGTCCCCAGCCGGCGTCGACCATGTGCTTCTGGCACGCCTTGCTCATGTTGAACGCGCCCCGCAGGTGCACGCCCAGAACCGCATCCCAGTCGTCGACCGACATCTTGAACAAGAGGTTGTCACGCAGGATGCCGGCGTTGTTCACCAGGACGGTGGGCGGACCGAGTTCCTCGACGATCTTCTCCACGGCAGCCTTGACCGACTCCTCCTTCGAGACGTCGGCGCCGACCGCGATCGCCTTTCCGCCATTGCCGGTGATGGCCGAGACGGTGTCCGCACACGCGTCCGCGTCGAGGTCGAGGACGGCCACGGCCAGGCCGTCGGCGGCCAATCGCTTGGCGACGCCCGCGCCGATACCGCGCGCGGCGCCGGTGACGATCGCGACTTTCTGAGTGCTCATCTGTTGTACCTCCGTTTGTCCGTGCCAGGTCTGGTCACCTCACTGTTTTCTATCAGGCCTGCATTTCGGCGGGTGAGCGCGGCGCCCGTCCATCGCCTGCGTAACATCGGGCCACATGACGGAGACGTCCTCGCCGGCTACTGCCGTGATCGTCCTCGCGGCAGGCGCGGGCACCCGGATGAAGTCGAAGACCCCGAAAATCCTGCACACCCTGGCCGGACGGCCACTGGTAGGCCACGCGCTTCATGGTGCCGCCGGCATCGGGCCCGATACCTTGATCGCCGTCGTCAGTCATGAACGCGAACGCGTCAGTGCGATGATCGGCGAGGTCGCCGAGGAACTCGGGCGTGACGTCACGATCGCAGTTCAAGACCGGCCACTCGGCACCGGTGACGCGGCGCGCGCGGGCCTCACAGTGTTGCCCGACAACTTCGACGGCACGGTCGTCGTCACCGCCGCCGACGTGCCTCTTCTCGACGCGACGACCCTCGACGCACTGGTCGCCGCCCACACCGCGGACGGCGGTGCCGCGGTCACGCTGACCAGTTTCCGGGCGGATGACCCGACCGGGTACGGGCGCGTCATCCGGACCAATGATTCGTTGGTGCAGGCCATTGTCGAGCACAAGGACGCATCCGACGAGCAACTCGCCATCTCGGAGGTCAACGCAGGCGTCTATGCCTTCGACGCGGCGACCCTCAGGTCGGCGCTCTCCCGCTTGTCCACCGACAATGTGCAGGGCGAGTTCTATCTGACGGACGTGATCGCGATCGCCCGCGACGACGGACGATCCGTGCGAGCCTTCACCGTCGACGACCCGGTTCTGGTGGCCGGCTGCAACGACCGCGTCCAACTCGCCGAGCTCGGCGCCGAGCTGAACCGTCGGATCGTGCGGCGCCATCAGCTGGCCGGCGTGACCGTCGTCGATCCCGCCAGCACCTGGATCGACGTCGACGTCACCATCGGCGAGGACGTGCGCATCGAACCGGGCACCCAACTACTGGGCACCACCACCGTTGCCGACGACGCGGTCATCGGCCCGGATTCCACCCTGCGCGACGTCTCGATCGGAGCCGGCGCCGCGGTGATCCGTACCCATGGCAGCGAATCGGAGATCGGTGCGAATACGTCCGTCGGACCGTTCGCCTACCTACGTCCCGGCACCCGGCTCGGCGTCGGCGGCAAGATCGGCACCTTTGTCGAGACCAAGAAGGCCGACATCGGGGCGGGTTCAAAAGTCCCCCACCTCACCTACGTCGGAGACGCGACGATCGGCGAGCACTCCAACATCGGGGCGTCGAGTGTGTTCGTCAATTACGACGGCGTGGCGAAACATCGTACTGTGATCGGGTCCCACTGCCGCACCGGTTCTGACAACATGTTTGTCGCCCCAGTGCAGGTCGGCGATGGCGCCTACACCGGAGCGGGTACGGTCTTGCGGGACGATGTCCCGCCCGGAGCCCTTGCGGTGTCGGCGGGACAACAACGCAATATCGAGAACTGGGTGGTGCGCAAGCGCCCGGACACCGAGTCGGCCCGTGCCGCCCTCGAGGCCCAACAGATCGCCAGCCCGGCAGACGACCAGCCGGGCGCCTGACCGCTACATCCCCCGACAGAAGAGTTTTCATGACCTGGACCACGGACAACCAGAAGAACCTGATGCTGTTCTCTGGCCGCGCCCATCCCGACCTCGCTCAGTCCGTCGCCGACGAGCTCGGCATCAAGGTGACACCGCAGACGGCGCGGGACTTCGCCAACGGCGAGATCTTCGTACGCTTCGAGGAGTCGGTACGCGGCTCCGACGCATTCGTCCTGCAGAGCTGCCCATACCCGATGAATCAGTGGGTCATGGAGTCGCTCATCATGATCGACGCCCTCAAGCGCGGATCGGCAAAACGCATCAGCGTGATCCTGCCGTTCTACCCCTACGCGCGCCAGGACAAGAAGCATCGCGGTCGCGAACCGATCTCCGCTCGGTTGATGGCCGACCTGCTGAAGGCCGCGGGCGCGGACCGGATCATCACCGTCGACCTGCACACCGACCAGATCCAGGGCTTCTTCGACGGCCCGGTCGACCACATGCATGCCCAGGGTCAGCTCGCCGACTATGTCCGGGAGAACTACGGCACCGACAACGTCACCGTGGTCTCGCCGGACTCCGGTCGCGTGCGTGTCGCCGAGAAGTGGGCGGATGCCCTCAACGGCGCACCACTGGCGTTCATCCACAAGACGCGCGATCCCCTGGTGCCCAATCAGGTCAAGTCCAATCGCGTCGTCGGCGATGTCGACGGTCGCACCTGCGTGCTGATCGACGACATGATCGACACCGGTGGCACGATCGCCGGTGCGGTGAAGGTCCTCAAGGATGCCGGTGCCGGCGAGGTCGTCATCGCGACCACCCACGGCGTCTTCTCCGATCCGGCCGCGGAGCGACTCGCGAACTGCGGCGCCCGTGAGGTCATCGCGACCGACACCCTGCCGATCCCGGAGGAGAAGCGGTTCGCGAACCTGACGGTCCTCTCGATCGCCCCACTGCTCGCCCAGACCATCCGCGAGGTCTTCGAGAACGGCTCGGTGACGAGCCTGTTCGACGGTAGCGCGTAGGCGCCAGACACACAGACCCCACGAGAGCGGGGCCTCGCGACGACGATGATCGTCGCGAGGGCCCGCTCTCGTGCATTGTCGGCAGCCCATCCGAGGCCACTCACCCGACGCCGTGACGAACCGACGATGACCGTCGCGCAGATGTTGCGCGACGGTCATCGAGCATCGGTCCAAAGGCCGTGTCACCGCGTCCGTCTCTCGATAATCTGACTATACGTAGCCGAGAACGTGGTTCCTATCCTGTCAAGGATAGTAATACTTGTAAATCTAGCGGTTCCCGGATTAGACTCCGACGCGAGCGAAATTGTGGCCTGCATCACGCCAATCCGGCCTTCACACACGGCCGTCAGGACACGTCGCCATCACTGATCTCTCCTCTGGACAGGAGGCCCACCTTGACTCAGGCGGCCCGCTACACAAGCACTTCGTCCCACGAGCTCGCCGATGGCTGGCGCCTTGAGCGACTGACCGAACCGAGCCGACTGTTCGGTGCGAACGGCATCCGCACGGGCCCGGACGGGCGCATCTACATCGCACAGGTGGCCGGGAGCCAGATCAGCGCCCTCGACCTCGAATCGGGTGCCCTGGAGACCGTCAGCGCCAAGGGCAGCGACATCATCGCGCCCGACGACGTGGCGTTCGACCCGCATGGGGACATGTACGTGACCGAGTACTACGACGGCCGGGTCAGCGTGCGCGAGGCCGGCGGCACCACCCGGTTGCTGCGCGACGATCTGCCCGGGGCCAACGGCATCACGATCCATCAGGGCCGACTCTTCGTGAACGAATGCCGGCCCGGTGGCCGCCTGATGGAACTGGATCCCGCCGGTGGTGCCCCCAAGATCCTTCTGGAGGATCTGCCCATGCCCAACGGCATGGAGGTCGGCCCGGACGGCAAACTCTACTATCCGCTGCTCGGCGCCAACGAGATCTGGCGCATCGACCTCGACGGCGGTGAACCCGAAAGGGTCGCAGCCGATCTCGGCGGGCCCGACTCGGTGAAGTTCGATTCCGACGGCAACATCGTGTCCACCCAGGTCGCCTCCGGACAGGTCCTGCGGATCGATCCCCGCAGCGGCGCGCAGACACTCTTGGCCCAGCTCTCCCCCGGCCTCGACAACCTCACCTTCGTCGGCGACCGCCTCTTCGTCTCGAGCTTCACCGGGCAGATCACCGAGATCCTCGGCGACGGCGGCACCCGGACGGCCCTGAACGACGGACTGACCTGGCCTCTCGACCTCACCGTGGGTCCGGACGGCACCGTCTACATCGCCGACGGCACGTTCCTGCTCGCCCATCGTCCGGGGACCGAACTCAGCACACTGGGAATGCTTTTCAGCCCCGGCTACCCCGGCTACATCCGCGGGATGGCGGCCACGGGCGACGGCGAGTTCGTCGTCGCGGGCAACGGCACGGTGTCTCGGTACCGTCCCGCCGCTGCCGAGAGCGAGGTACTCGTCGAGGGCCTCGATCAGCTCTACGGAGTCGCCTTCGCGGCAAACGGGACCATCGCGGTCGCCGATCTAGGCACGGGCCAGGTACATTCGGTCCAGTCGGGTCGCTCCGACGTCCTCGCGAGCGGCCTCGACCGCCCGATGGGAGTGGCGTTCACCGCGGACGGAACCTGCCTCGTCTCCGAGTCGGGCGCGGGCCGGGTTGCGGCGGTGACGAGTTCGGGCACCGACACCCTCGTGGACGGTCTCGAGTCACCGCAGGGGATCACCGTCGTGGGGTCGCAGCTCTACATCGTCGACACCGGGAGCAAGTCGGTGGTCAACGTCGATCTGGAGACCAAGAGCCGACAGATCGTCGCGACCGGCCTCCCTGTCGGCGCACCACCCGGGGTCACTCCCAAGCCACTTCTGGGATTGGTCCCGTTCTCCGGGCCGCAAGGGCCGTTCGCAGGTATCGCGGCCGGGCCCGACGGAACCCTGTACGTCTCGGCCGACGCCGACGGAAGCGTCATCGCGCTTCGGAAGGAGCGCTGATCGCCGCATGGAGAACAATGTTGTCGGCCTGACCGGCCGGATCGTGATCGTCTCCGGCGCAGCAGGTGGGGGCATCGGCACCACGGTGACGAAGATGGTGGCCGAGGCAGGTGCCACCGTCATCGCGGTGAGCCGCTCGAAGGAGAATCTGGACACGCACATCACACCGCTTGTCGCGGAAGGACTCTCCATCATCCCCGTGAGTGCCGACGCCTCCACCGACGAGGGCATCGCCGCGGTGATGGACCAGGTGCGGATCACCGAGGGCACACTATACGGGCTGGTCAACGTCGCCGGCGGTGCGGCGCCCGCCACCTGGATGCCGGCGACCCGGGTCGCCCGCGCAGATTGGCGCGACCTGTTCACCCAGAACCTCGAGACGATGTTCTTCATGAGTCAGGCCGTTGCCGCCGAGCTCAAGTCGCAGGGGCTGCGGGGCTCGATCGTCTCGATCTCGTCGATCAGCGGAATGAACACCGCGCCATTCCACATCGGTTATGGCACAGCGAAAGCCGCGCTGGTCGCAGCCACTCGCACCATGGCCGTCGAACTGGCCAATGATGACATCCGGGTGAACGTCGTCGCACCCGGCGTGACCGCGACGCCGGCCTCGATGACCTATGTCGACGACGATGCCGAACGCGATCGCCGCGCCATCGCCATGGGCCGGCGCGGCCGGCCGGAAGAGCAGGCGGGCGCCGTCCTGTTCCTGCTGTCCGACCTGTCGAGTTACATCACCGGACAAGCACTACTCGTGGATGGCGGCCTGAATCTCAAGTGGACCCATATGGGCGCGGATCACACCTCACTCTTCCTCAAGGACGAGTCGTTTCGTGCGGCCATAACGCACTGAGACAACACTTTTCAAGGAGAATGTCATGACGGACACCATCGACAACATCCAGAAGATCGTCACCACGAGCGACGACGAGCCCCCCACCACACCGCTCGAGATCGGTGTGGGCGCGTACACGTCCAAGGAGTATCTGAAACTCGAGCAGGAAAAGCTCTGGACCAGAGTGTGGCAGCAGGTCGGCCGGGTCGAGGAGATCCCCGAGGTCGGCGACTTTCTCACCTACGAGATCATGGACGACTCGTTCATCATCGCGCGGTCGTCAAAGGACAAGATCAGCGCGTACCACAATGTGTGCTCTCACCGTGGGCGCCGACTCGTCGACACTCCGGACGGGAAGCGTGAGGCCAAGGGAAGCTGTCGCACCTTTGTGTGCGGATTCCACGGCTGGACCTACGATCTGGAGGGAAAGAACACCTGGGCGGCCGAGCGTGCAGACTGGCCCACCGGACTCACCGAGGAGAAGACCCGGCTCAAGAATGTCCAGGTCGATACCTGGGGCGGCTGGATCTGGATCAACATGGACCCGGACTGCGAGCCCCTGCGTGACTATCTGGAGCCGGCCGCGAGCCTGCTCGATCCGTTCCAGCTCGAGAACATGCGGTACCGGTGGCGCAAATGGCTTGTCTTCGACTGTAACTGGAAGATCGCACTGGAAGCGTTCATGGAGACCTACCACGTCCCCTACACACACCCCGAGTTCCGGGCCTACGGAACCTTTCTCGGGTGGTCCCGTGCGCAGGGCAAACACAGCAACATCGGCTACGATGCGCCGAAGGGCATGGAGGACAACCAGGCCAAGCTGCGAGTCGCCGATGGCCCCGATGCCCGCCTCTCGACCATCGATCTGCAGAACTTCACCTGGGAAAACGCCAACACCAACACAACTCGCACATTGGTCGACGCGGCCCAGCGACTGATCGACGAACTACCCGAGGGCACTCCACCCGGGGAGGTGCTGGCCCACTGGCTGGCCTCTGCCCGCAAGGACGATGAAGATCGCGGGGTGATCTGGCCGACCGTCGACCCGGCGACGGTCTCCAAGAGCGGGACCGCGTGGCAGATCTTCCCCAACTTCCAGATCGGACACGCGCTCAACAACATGCTCTGCTACAGCGCCCGGCCCTACGGTGACGACCCCGACAAGTGCTACTTCGAGGCAGCTGTCTTCGAGCTGTTCCCGAAAGACGAAGAACCCGAGACGGAGTGGGAGTACGCGCCGGTCGACGATCCAGGGTGGCGCACCGTCCTGCCGCAGGACTTCACGAACATGGCTGCGGTGCAGAAGGGCGTGAAGTCGCGAGGGTTCTCCGGCCCCAAGCCCAACCCCTACCGCGAGCGCAGCATCGTCAACCTGCACCACAACCTCGCGAAGTACGTCGGCACCGGCGAACCCACCGACCTCGCCTGACCCGAATTCTCCGCCCTCCCATCAGAGCAGTGCCGAAGCAAGGAATCACCATGCAGAACTGCGAACCCACGCAGACGCCCGACGTCGACATCGCCGCTCTCCACGAGAAGTATCTGCACGAGCGCGACAAGCGTCTCCGTTCCGATGGTCAGGCCCAGTATCTCGAGGCCGAGGACGACTTCGCCGAGTTCTACGAGGGTGATCCGCATCTGCCGGTGGTACCGCGTCAGCCGATCACCGACGACATCGACGTGGTGATCCTCGGGGGTGGCTTCTGCGGTCTCATCACCGCGCATCGGCTGCAACAGGCCGGCGTCTCAGACTTCAAGATCGTCGAGCTCGGTGGCGACTTCGGTGGTGTCTGGTACTGGAACCGCTACCCGGGCATCCAGATCGACTCGGATGCCTACTGTTACCTACCCCTGCTCGAAGAGACCGGCTTCATGCCGAAGGAGAAGTTCTCCAAAGGCGACGAGTGCTTCGATCACGCTCAGCGCATCGGGGAGCATTTCGGCCTGTATGACCACGCGCTGTTCCACACCCTGGTCCAGACGCTGGAGTGGGACGGTGAGATCAACCGGTGGCAGATCACGTCCAATCGCGGTGATGCGATCCGTGCCCGCTTCGTGATCATGTGCCAGGGCCCCTACAACCGGCCGAAGCTGCCCGGTATCCCGGGGATCAAGGACTTCAAGGGCCACACCTTCCACACCGCCCGCTGGGACTACGACTACACCGGTGGCGATCTCCACGGCGGCCTGGACAAGATCGGCGACAAACGCATCGCCGTCATCGGTACGGGGTCGAGCGGCGTGCAGGCGATCCCGCATCTCGCGCGGGGGGCCAAGCATCTCACCGTCTTCCAGCGCACGCCGTCCTACATCTTCGAACGGGCCAACTACCCCACCGACCCGGAATGGGTGCAGACCCTCGAGCCGGGGTGGCGGGCCGCGCGGCAGCACAACTTCCACAACGCGGCGTTCGCCTTCTACAACCCGGGTGAACCCGACCTGATCTGCGACGGCTGGACCGAGGTCGCCCGCAACATGGCCGCGAAGCTCAACGCGACCGAGAATTTCGAGGGCTGGGCCGCGTTGGCAGATCCGGCGAAGTTCATGGAGCTCAAGGAGATCGAGGACTATCGTGCGATGGAACGGCTCCGTCAGCGGGTCGAGCAGATCGTCGAGGATCCGGAGACAGCGGAGAAGCTGAAGCCCTACTACCGCAACATGTGCAAGCGTCCCGTGTTCAACGACGAGTACCTGCCGACGTTCAATCGTCCGAACGTGACTCTCGTCGACGTCTCGGAGACCAAGGGGGTCGAGCGCATCACGGAGAAGGGAGTCGTCGCGGGCGGTGTCGAGTACGAGGTCGATTGCATCGTGTTCGCCAGCGGCTTCGAGATCACCACTGCCCTGGACCGGCAGTTCGACATCAAGCCGTTTGCCGGCCGCGACGGGGTGTCACTATATGACCACTGGGGCAAGGGCTTTCGAACTCTGCACGGTGTGATGGCGCACGGATTCCCGAACCACTTCGCCACCGGATTCGTCCAGGGCGGTGTCACCGCATCCACCACGCTGATGTTCGAACAGCAAGCCGATCACATCTCCTATATCGTCGCCGAGGCTCTCGGACGCGGCGCCACGTATGTCGAACCCACCTCGGAGGCCGAGGAGGGCTGGGTGCAGACCATCCGCGAGTTCTCCGTGGACAACAGCACCTTCACCATGGAATGCACCCCCGGCTATTACAACGCCGAGGGTGAGCCGAACGGACGGTCGTTCCTGGGTGATCCGTTCTGGGGCGGTTTCTACGAGCTCAGTGATCGCCTGCAGGCGTGGCGCGACACGGGCGAACTGGAAGGCCTGGTGCTGGAGAAGTGACACGCGACGGTGAAAAGCCGTGTCGATACTGGGCATTCGATGTCTGAACTCCGATTCGACAACCGAGTCGCGGTGATCACCGGCGCCGGGCGCGGCCTGGGGCGGGCCTATGCCCTCCTGCTTGCATCGCGGGGCGCCAAGGTCGTCGTCAACGATCCCGGCAGCAGCATCAGCGGCGAGGACACCGATTCCGGGCCCGCAGCCGACGTGGTCCGGGAGATCCGGGACATGGGCGGCGAGGCGATCGCATGCACCGCGTCGGTGGCCACCGCGGAGGGCGGCCGCGCCATCATCGATTCGGCGGTGGAGGGTTTCGGCCGGATCGACATCCTCGTCCACAACGCCGGCAACAACCGTTATGCGTCGTTGTCGGAGATGACCTACGAGGATTTCGATGCCGTCCTCGATGTCCACCTCCGTGGTGCCTTCCATGTGGTGCGACCGGCCTTCCCATTGATGTGCGAAGCCGGATACGGCCGTGTGGTGCTGACATCGTCGATCGGCGGGATCTACGGCAACAAGAGCGTCGCCAACTACGGCGCGGCCAAGGCCGGGATCATCGGCCTCTCCAACGTCGCGGCGCTGGAGGGCCACGAACACGGGGTGTTGTCGAATGTCATCGTCCCGGCGGCCCTGACTCGGCTGGCGGAAGGACTCGACACCTCCGCGTACCCGCCGATGGGACCGGAGCTCACCGCACCCGCGGTGGGGTGGCTCGCCCACGAATCCTGTTCGATCACCGGCGAGATGCTGGTGTCGATAGCCGGGCGGGTGGCCCGCGCCTACATCGCCGAGACCGAGGGTGTGTACCAGTCCGAATGGTCCATCGACGACGTCGGTGAACGCATCGAGGAAATACGAGACGCCACCAATTCTTGGCTCCTGCCGGTAGTCCCGTCAGGCCATGTCGACCACATCACGAAGAGTTTCGCACTAGCGACGGAGGGAAGTACGCGTGTCAGTCAAGGTCTATGAACGAATTCTCGACCTCTTCGAGGCCGAGGGCATCAACACGATGTTCGGTATCCCCGACCCCAATTTCGTTCACCTCTTCCACACAGCCGAGGAGCGCGGATGGAATGTCGTCGCCCCGCACCACGAGGAAACCGCTGGTTTCATGGCCGAGGCGGTGTCCCGGATGACCGGCAAGGCCGCGGTCTGCGTCGGCACGCTGGGTCCGGGTATCGCGAACATGGCCGGTGCCGTCATGTGCGCCAAGGTCGAGAACTCACCCGTGATCTTCCTTGGCGGGCAGCGGGCCCGGATCACCGAGCAGCGCGTTCGCCGGGGTCGCATCCAGTTCGTCCAGCAGTCAGGGCTCATCGAGCCATCTGTGAAGTACAGCGCCAGCATCGAATACGCCGATCAGACCGACGAGATCATCCGCGAGGGTCTGCGCAAGGCGCTGTCGGGAACGCCGGGACCGGTCTACATCGAGTACCCCTCGCACGTGATCCAGGAAGAACTGGATGTGCCACCGGCGCTGCCTCCGAGTAGGTACCGCCTCGTCGGACAGACCGCCGGGCAGGACAAGGTCGACGAGGCCGCACGCCTGATCGGTGCGGCCAAGCAGCCCATCCTGCTCATCGGACACGGCGTCCACACGGCCCGTGCCGGCGCCTCCGTCAAGGAGCTCGCCGACCTGATGGCCTGTCCGGTCATCCAAACATCCGGCGGCACTTCCTTTATCGAAGGACTGGAGGACCGCACCTTTCCGTACGGCTTCTCGAAGGCGGCCGTCGAGGCGGTCGTCACATCCGACCTGTGCCTGGCCATCGGCACCGAACTCGGCGAGCCGGTGCACTTCGGCAAGGGCAGGCACTGGGTCGACGGCGAGGCGAAACGCAGCTGGCTGCTGATCGAGCAGGATCCCGCCGCGATCGGGGTCAATCGTCCCATCGACGTGCCGTTGATCGGAGATCTCCGTGCCGTGGTGCCCCAGATCGTCGAGGCCCTGAAGGATTCGCCACGCACGGCGACCCCGGAACTCGAGCGCTGGATCGCCGACGATGCGGCACAGTTGGCCGAGCTCGCCGAGACCGCCCCGTCGGGTGCGAGCCCGGTGCATCCCGCACGATTGATCGTCGAGGCCACGAAGGACTTCCCGGCCGACGGGATCATGGTGCGCGACGGCGGCGCGACGACCATCTTCGGATGGACCTACTCGCAGGCCAAACCGCATGACGTCATGTGGAATCAGAACTTCGGGCACCTCGGGACCGGTTTGCCGTATGCAGTCGGGGCCGGCGTGGCCGACGGTGGGAAGCGTCCGATGATGCTGATCACCGGTGACTCGTCGTTCCAGTTCCACATCTCCGAGTTGGAGACCGCGGCACGCCTGAACCTGCCGCTCGTCTGCGTCGTCGCCGTCGACTACGCGTGGGGACTCGAGGTGGGCGTCTACAAGCGCACCTACGGTCAGGGGTCCCGGGAGACCGGCGTCCACTGGAGCGAGGCCACCCGACTCGACAAGGTCGCCGAGGGATTCGGATGCTACGGCGAATACGTCGAGAAGGACGACGACATCGCACCGGCCATCAAGCGCGCGTTCGCGAGTGGCAAGCCGGGCGTCATCCACGTCGCGGTCGACCCGAAGGCGAACTCCGAGGAGATGCCGAGCTACGACGAGTTCCGCACGTGGTACGCCGAGGGCCAGCAGTAGCACTTCCCGTTGCACGAAAAGAGAATTGGGGCTGTCATGCGTGAGTATCGCAAGTTCTACATCGGTGGCCGATGGGTCGACTCCGCACAGTCGGCGACCTTCGACGTCATCAACCCCGCTACCGAGGAGGTCTGTGGCACGGTCGCGTCGGGTTCCGCGGCGGATGTCGACAAGGCGGTGGCCGCCGCCCGGCAGGCGTTCGGCGGCTGGTCGACGAGCACCGTCGAGGAGCGTGTCGAGCTGCTGCAGAACATCTCCGCCGAATACCAGAACCGCAGCGGCGACCTCGCCGCCGCACTGACCGAGGAGATGGGCGCGCCGACGGCACTCGCCAACGGTTTCCAGGTCGGCCTGGGTGCGGGTCACCTCGGCACCGCGATCGAGGCGCTGCAGAACTTCATGTTCGAGGAGCAGCGCGGCGAATCGCTGGTGGTCAAGGAACCGGTCGGCGTCTGTGCACTGATCACGCCGTGGAACTGGCCGATGAACCAGATCGCCGTGAAGGTCTTCCCCGCATTGGCGACCGGCTGCACGATGGTACTCAAGCCGTCGGAAAGATCTCCGTTCACCGGCCAGGTCTTTGCCGAGATCCTGGACGCCGCCGGAGTTCCGGCGGGTGTCTTCAACCTGGTCCAGGGCGACGGACCGAGCGTCGGGGTGCCGCTGTCGGGACATCCGGACGTCGACATGGTCTCCTTCACCGGTTCCACCCGCGCCGGCATCGACATCGCCAAGAACGCCGCGGCAGGCGTGAAGCGGGTCACCCAGGAACTCGGTGGTAAGGGGCCGAACATCGTTCTCGACGATGACGATTTCGCCGAGAATGTCTCGAAGGGCGTCGTCACCATGATGCTCAACTCGGGGCAGACCTGCAGTGCTCCCTCGCGGATGCTGGTGCCGAACGGTCGTATGGAAGATGCGATCGCCGCCGCCAAGGACGCCGCGCCCTCGGTCACCGTCGGGGATCCGTCCGGTGACTTCTCGATCGGACCGGTGGTGTCGGCATCGCAGTTCGAGAAGATCCAGGGCCTCATCCAGCAGGGCATCGACGACGGCGCGACCCTCGTGACCGGTGGTCCCGGACGCCCCGAGGGCCTCACGAAGGGCTTCTACGTTCAGCCGACGGTGTTCGCAGATGTCAAGAACGACATGGCTATCGCCCGTGAGGAGATCTTCGGCCCCGTGCTGACGATCCTCGGGTACGAGGACATCGACCATGCGATCGAGATCGCCAACGACACCGAGTACGGACTCGCGGCCTTCGTCGCCGGCGCCGACCTCGACAAGGCGCGATCGGTGGCTCGCCGCATCCGCGCCGGTTCGGTGGCCATCAACGATGCGTTCGACTTCTGTGCACCGTTCGGCGGCTACAAGAAGAGCGGCAACGGTCGCGAGTGGGGCGCGTTCGGCTTCGACGACTACCTGGAGATCAAGGGTATCCTCGGGTACCGCCCGGCACCGGACGTCAGCGAATGACATTCGGGCCGAGGGATGTTCAGGCGATGCTCGATCACGAGCAGATCCGCGCGTGTATCGCGGGGGTCGCCCGGGGTGAGGACCGGCGAGATGCCGAGCTGATCCGAGCATCCTTCTGGCCCGGTGCCACCACCGATTTCGGTATCTTCGCAGGCGATTTCGATGCCTACCTGGATTGGGTCGTGCCCGGGTCACCCGCGGTGGCGGTGACCCAGCATGTGCTCGGACAGAGCGTGATCGCCCTCGACGGTGCCACAGCGTTGGTCGAGACCCATGTCACGGCCTACCACCGGGTGGATTTCGGTGCCGAGGAGCACGACGTCGTCCTCGGTGGCCGCTACCTCGATCGACTGGAGGGACGGGACGGGGAATGGCGAATCGCGCAGCGCACCATGCTCTACGACTGGTCCCGCGACCTCGGGGTCGCGGCGGACTGGTCCCAGGGACTGATGGGCGAGCCGTTCCGGGGTGATCACTACACCGGCAAGGCCAACGGCGATCACAGCGAAGCCTTCTTCGGCAGCTCACGCGTCGCGGGACAGCGGTAGGGCCACCAATGACGTCATCGTCGGTGTCGAATTCGCTGTCGGGCAGGGTGGCTGTGGTGACCGGGGCCAGCCGCGGCATTGGCAAGGGCATCGCCCTGGCCCTCGCCGACGAGGGTGCGACTGTCTACGTCACCGGTCGGACCGTCACGCCGGACACCATTCCGCTCCCGGGCACCATCGGTGACACCGCGGCCATGTGCGATCGGCGCGGCGGCAAGGGCATCGCCGTCCAGGTCGACCACGGTGACGACGACGACGTCGCAGCCCTGTTCGACCGGATAGAGCGCGAGCAGGGTCGCCTCGACGTCCTCGTCAACAATGCCTTCTCCCTGCCCGACGACCTCACCGACCCGGATCCCTTCTGGCGCAAACCCCTCGCCAACTGGGAGATGGTGGACGTCGGAGTGCGGTCGAACTTCGTGTGCGCATGGCACGCGGCACGGATGATGGTTCCGCGGAGGTCGGGTCTCATCGTCGCGATCTCCGGCTATACCGGTGTGGCGTACACCTACGGCGTGATCTTCGGCACCGCAAAATCCGCCGTCGACCGGATGGCTCGGGACATGGCGATCGAACTGAAAGACCATGGCGTCGCCTCGATCTCGCTGTGGCAGGGACTGACGCTCACTGAACGCGCTCAACGCAACCTGGCCACCATCGACGGACTCGGGACGCAGGCCGCCACGCGCCCGGCACACGGCTGTTCACCCGAGTACCCCGGCCGGGTGATCGCGGCACTGGCCGCCGACTACGACGTCATGAGTCGTAGCGGCGGAACGTTCATCACCGCCGAACTCGCCCACGACTATGGCATCAAGGACATCGACGGACGGTCCATCCCGTCGCTGCGGGCCACCCGCGGCGAGCCGATCTGGGCCCCCGTCTGAGCAAGCCGCACCACCCGAACGGAGCTAACGAAACGATGAGTACGACGGTATCCGCGGAGTCGCTCACCCGACTCGACGAGCTGTTGGATCGCCAGGACATCATCGATGTCCTGACCCGGTTCAGCCGTGGGATGGACCGATTCGACCGCGATCTGTTCCTGTCGGCCTTCCATCCCGACGCGACCATCGCCGCGGGAGATTTCGTCGGAGGTCCGGTCGACCTCTATGAGTGGTCCATCCCCATGCATGAGCAAGGCCAGCTCGCCACGCACCACAATCTGTTGAACCACACCTGCGACCTCACCGGCGATGTCGCCCATACCGAGACGTACTACTTGTTCGTCGGCCGAAACCGCGACGACAGCAACTGGATCGCCGGCGGACGCTACATCGACCGGCTCGAGCGACGCGACGGGCACTGGAAGATCGCGTTGCGTACCAACGCGATCGAATGGTCGGGCATGGTTCCGACGATGGCCATCCCGTTTGCCGATGTCCCCGACATCAACGGCAACGGCGCCCCCACCCGCAGCACGGAAGACCCGTCATACACCCGTCCGCTGACCAACAGGCGCGAACCGAACATCCCCGGCTGACCACAGCACACACCCAGGACCGTAGGAGGACATACCATGAGCATCATCAACGCCGAGAGAATCTCGGAGAGCGTCGGCGCCAAGATTCTCGACGTCGATGCCGACCGACTGCGCACCGATCCCGACCTGCCGGACGCCGTCTCCGAGGCTTTGGAGAACTACGGCGTTCTGCTGTTCCCGGTACTCGACGCGGACAACGAAACCCTGGTGGAGTTCTGCCGGAAGCTGGGCACCCTGATCAACTTCTCCCATCTGCCTCCGGAGACCGACGAGGTGATGGAGATCAGCTTCGATCCGGCCAACCCCAACGCGGAATACTTCGCCAGCAACGAATACTGGCACATCGACGGCCTCCTCGACGAGGTCGCCCCGAAGTCCTCGATCCTGACGGCCCGGATCACCTCGGCCGAAGGCGGCGAGACCGAGTTCGCCAGCACCTACTTGGCCTACGATGCCTTGTCCGATGACGAGAAGGCGCGATTCGCCGACCTCAGGGTCGTTCATTCCTTCGAGGCCATCCAGCGACTCACCTACAAAAATCCCACCCCCGAACAGCTCACGGAGTGGGCGTCACGCACCGTGCGCGAGCATCCGCTGGTCTGGGAGCACGACTCCGGCCGAAAGTCGCTGGTGCTGGGGGCAACCGCGTCACACATCGCCGGTATGGACCTCGACGAGGGCAAGGCACTTCTCGCGGACCTGCAGGCCCGCACCACCGGGCCCGGCCGGGTCTGCAGCCACAGCTGGACCGAGGGCGACACCGTCTTCTGGGACAACACCGGACTGGTTCACCGAGTGTGCGCGTTCGACCACAGCAAGCCACGGACCATGCACCGATCGACCGTTGCCGGCCAGGAGAAGATCAAATGAGCGGGCGCACGGCCATTGTCACAGGTGGTGCGTCGGGGATCGGCGGTGCCATCAGTACCCGGCTGGCCGACGATGGCAACATGGTCGCGATCTTCGACATCAATCGGCAGGCGGCGGAGGATGCTGCCGCAGCGATCGAGGACGCCGGCGGCAAGGCCATCGGCCTCTCCGTCGACGTGACGAACCGGGCACAGATCGACGCCGGCGTCGATGAGGTGCGGAGCCGGCTGGGACGTCCGACCATCCTGATCAACAGCGCCGGTGGGACGTTCGCCGGCCCGTTCCTGGAGATCACCGCCGAGGCGTGGCAACGCTCACTGGATCTCAACCTCACCGGGACGTTCGACTGTTGTCAGGCAGTGATCCCGGACATGCTCGAGGAGGGCTGGGGCCGCGTCGTGAACATCTCGTCGTCGAGCGTGCACAGTGGCTCCCCCGGCCTCGGCGGATACGTCACGGCAAAATCCGGCGTCGTCGGTCTGACCAAGGTGCTGGCCCTGGAGTTCGGCCGCCGCGGGATCACCGTCAACACGGTACCGCCCGGTTTCATCGACACCCCCATGCTCCGCAAGACCGTGGACAGCGGCATGGTCGATGTCGACGCCCAGGTCGGCAAGACACCGGTGGGACGCATCGGACAACCCGAGGACGTCGCCGCGACGTGTGCGTTCCTGGTCAGCGAGGAGGCCGGCTACATCACCGGCCAGATCATCGGGGTCAACGGCGGGCGGAACACGTGACCGATCGGATACGCCCTGCGGCACAGGAAGAGTGGTCCCCGGAGATGCGGGACTTCGTGAACGGGTTCCGGTCGTCGGTCAAGAGTGCGGGTCCCGATGACGAACGGCAGGCGGGCGACAATCTGCTCGGCACCCTCGCCCGTTACCCCAATCTGGCGATGGCGTTCCTGTCCTTCAACAAACACCTGCTGGCCGGATCCGCATTGTCGGCGCGGCAACGCGAATTGCTCGTCCTGCGTGTTGCGCACCTGCGCCAGGCGGAATACGAGTGGGCCCAGCACGTGATCCTCGCCGATCGAGCCGGGGTCACCGCCGACGAGATCGAACGGGTGGGCGCGGGACCCGAGGCGCCGGGTTGGGCTCCGGTGGACCGGGCACTGGTGGCGTCGGTCGATCAACTGCTGGACGAGGGGACGATCCACGACGATACGTGGACTGCGCTCGCGCGCGACATGGATGAGCAGCAGCTCATGGATGTGGTGTTCACCGTCGGCTGCTACGCCATGCTGGCGATGGCGTTGCGGTCGTTCGGAATCCAGCCGGAACCCGGTCTCGTGCCGTTCCTGCCCCGAGATCACGCACGTTAGACGACAGGTGGGCGGTCTTCAGCGGCCCTGCCAGCGGGGGGTCCGTTTCGCGGCGAACGCGGCGGGCCCCTCCTGCGCGTCCTCGCTGCGGTAGCAGTTCTCCGACGCGGCTCGCGCTGCCTGCAATGCGGCCGATCGGCCCATCTCCGTCGCGAGCATGACGGTCTCACGCGCAGCGCGGACCGAGAGTGGCGCACCCACCAGTATCTCCCGTGCGAGTCCGACGGCCGAGTCCAACAGGTCATCCGGCTCGGCGACCCGGTTGACCAACCCGATCTCGTAGGCACGTTGCGCGCTGATGGGCTTACCGGTCAGGAGAATCTCCATCATGATCCGTTGCGGGATCATGTGGATCAGCGGCGACGCCCATGGGGAGCTCCGTCCGACCTTCACCTCGGTGACCGCGAACTTCGCCCTGCTGCTGGCCACACAGAGGTCGCACGCCTGCGCGATCATCCAGCCGCCCGCGAACGCGGCGCCGTTGACCGCCGCGATGGTCGGCTTGGTCAACTCCACCGTGTCGTAGGGCAGGGCGAACATGTCTCGAGGCGGAACCTGCATGCCGGTCGCGACCATCTCCTTGAGATCGCCTCCGGCGCAGAAGGTCTCCCCGGCCCCGGTGAGAACGGCAACACGTAGGTCGTCGGAGTTCTCGAATCGATCCCACGCCTGCGCCAGTCCGTCACGGACGTCCTCGGACAGACAGTTGCGGGTGTCGGGCCGGTTCAGCGTGATGATCGCGATCTCGTCGTCGACATCGAACAGGACGGCGTCGCTCATCTGGACGTGCCTCTCACCTAGAACCTTCGCTGCTGGATCGGATGGGCGGCCCGCGCCAGATCTTCCTGGAAGTCCGGGTGAGCGATGGCGATCAGGCGCCGGGTGCGTTCGGCGATACTCTGCCCGCGGAGTTCGGCCGCACCGAACTCGGTGACCACCACGTCCACCTCGCTGCGGGCCGTCGTCACCGGACCCGACAGCTGTGCGGTGATCCGGCTGACGGTTCCGCCCTTCGCGGTCGCCGGCAGCGCCATGATTGCGCGACCACCGGGCGACCGCGCACCTGCTCGGACGAAGTCGACCTGTCCGCCGGTACCACCGAGGTAGGCCGCCCCACTCTGCTCGGCATTCACCTGTCCGGTGAGGTCGACCTCCACGGCCGAGTTGATGGTCACCAGGTTGTCGAGCTGGGACATCACCCCGGCGTCGTGGGTGTACGACGTCGCGCACATCCTGATCTTCGGGTTCCGATGGGCGAACTCGTAGAGCCGAGTCGTCCCGATCAGGGCCCCGGTGATCGTCACTCCCCGATCGATCCGCTTGCGCGCGTTGGTGACTGCACCCGCCTCGACCAGATCGACCAGCCCGTCGCCGACCATCCCGGAGTGCACACCGAGGTCCCTGCGGTCGACGAGCAGCTGCAGCATCGCGTCGGGTACGGCCCCGACACCCATCTGGATGACCGACCCGTCCCCGATGTAGGCGGCCGAGTACGCGGCGATCGCGCGATCGGTCTCGCTGATCGTCGCCGGATTCACCTGGACCGGCGGGCGCGAGACGTGGAGCGCGTGATCGATCTGCGACGCCGGTAGCAGTTCGCCGAGCGTGTAGGGCACCTGGTCGTTGACCTCCGCGACCACGACGCGGGCCCTGGCGACGGCAGCACCGACGTAATCGCTGATCAGACCGAAGCTGTGGTCTCCGTTGGCATCTGCCGGACTCACCTGGACGAATGCGGCATCACATCGCAGATGCCCCGCGGTGATCATCGGGGCGACCTGGCTGACGTGACACGGGATGACGTCCAAGGCGTGGGCCTTGCTCATCGACCGCAGGGCACCGATGGCCCCCATGCTCGACAGCGAGACGGCCGCGGCCGAGTCCGGGGTCAGCGTGCCGGAGAAGCTCGTCGCGACGAAGGCCGAGAGGTCACCGATGTCGCGGCCCGCAGCGACCAGCCCTTCGAGCAGGGTGGTCGGCTCACCGCACGCCTGGCCGATGACGATGCTGTCCCCCGGCCGCAGAACGCCTGCCAGATCGAGGTTCCGGGGGTGCGTCACGACCGTCATGAACGCCGCCCTGCCGCGAGTAGGGCCTCGGCGCGGGCCAGATGCGGACGATCCAGCATCGCGCCCCGATACCCGATCGCCCCTATCCCGGGATTCGACGCGAACAGGTCGACGATTTCCTGTGCGGCCTCGAGCTCACCTGCCGAGGGCGAGAAGGCCTCGTTGATCACCTCGACCTGCGCTGGATGAATGGCCAGCATCCCGCGATAGCCGTCGCGGCGGATCTGCTCGGCCCGCGCCCGCAGGCCGTCGAGGTCACGGAAGTCGCCCTGGATGGTCTCGATGGGCGCCACCCCGGCAGCCGCTGCGCCGAGCAGGCAGAGACTTCTCGCGAGCTGGTAGGTGAAAGCGTAGGCGCCGTCGAGGTTCCGGTTCTCGCTTGCGCCGACGGCATCCGCGAGATCCTCTGCGCCCCAGGTCATCGCGATCACACGCGGCGCCCCCTGATAGTCGCCGGTGGTGAACATCGCCTCAGCGGTCTCGGTGACCAGGACGATGACCTTGGTCGATCCGAGTTCGATGTCGGACGCCACTTCCAGCGCGGACAGATAGTGATCGAGGAGCTCGACGTCATGGCGTCCGCGCGCCTTCGGCAACATGATCCCACCGGGCCGGGTAGGCATGACCGCCGCCAGATCGGCCAACGTGTGTGGCCCGTCGAGCGGGTTGACCCGCACCCAGAGGCGGCGGCGCTGCGGTTCGGGGATGTCCGAGAGAAATCCGGCGATCAATCTTCGGGAGACGGCCTTCTCGTCCTCGGCGACAGCATCTTCCAGATCGAAGATCACCACGTCGGCCGGGCCGGCGGTCGCCTTGGCCATCTTTTTCTCACTGTCACCCGGGGCGAACAGCCACGAGCGAACCCTCACCTCACCATCGATGTCAGGCATCGTCGTCCCCTCGCACGCCAGAGCGGAGCCGTATCTCCTCGAGCACCTCCTCGGTGTCGGCACCGAGGCGTGGAGCCGGACCCGCCACTTTTCCCGGGGTACGTGAGAACCACGCCGGGGACCCGGGGAAACGCACTCTCCCATTGGGGGTTTCCACATCCTCGAAGAATCCGACCGCATTCAGGTGATCGTTGTCGAAGAGGTCGTCGAGACTGTTCACGGGCGCTGCGGGGATGTCGAGTGAGCGGAGCAGGTCCAGCCATTCCTGCGTGGTCCGCTCGGCGAAGGTCTCCCCCAGCAGGGCGTAGACGGTGTCGATCCGAGCGGCGCGCTGCGCCAGGGTCGCGAAGTGATCGCCGGCCCACGGCGGGTTGACGGCATCGATGAACACCGACCACTGTTTGTCGTTGTAGACCAACGCGGAAATGTGGCCATCCTTGGTCCGGTAGGGCTTTCGATTCGGGGCGACCGCCCGTGGATAGGCCGCCGGTCCGAGAGGCGGATCGAACATGGCACCGTTCGCATGCTCCACGAGCATGAACGACGCCATCGTCTCGAACATGCTGACCTCGACCTCTTGGCCCTCGCCGGTCCGCTCGCGGTGGAAGAGTGCCATCATCGTCGCGTACAGCGCGGTCATGCCCGCCACCTTGTCGGCCATGATGGTGCCCACGTAGCCGACCTCCCCGGTGAGCTGTTGCTGGACGAAGGGCAGACCGCACTCGGCCTGAATCGTGTCGTCGTAGGCGGTGCGATCCGCGTCGGGGCCACGGCGGCCGTATCCGTAGCAGTTGGTGTAGACGATCGACGAATTGATCGCGACGACCTCGTCGTAGCCGAAGCCGAGCCGATTGATCGCCGCCCCCCGCATCGAGTGGATGAACACATCGGCGTCCGCGATCAGTTCGCGCAGTGCGGCTTTGCCGTCCGCTGAACGGAGATCGATTACTGCGCTGCGCTTTCCGCGGTTCACATTCACGAAGACCCCGGCCATCGCCGGCTCCGGACCCACCGAGATGTAGCGGGTGTTGTCGCCCGCGGGTGGCTCGATCTTCACCACGTCCGCACCCATGTCTGCCATGATCTGCGTGCAGTAGGGGCCCATGACCATGGCCGTCAGATCGACCACCCGCACCCCAGACAGCGGACCGGTGTGCGTCACCCGCCGACCGTCCCCCATATGTTCGCCAGCCATCACGGACAAAAACTATCAGATCAATGTTTACAAGGATAGTGGTATTAGTAGCGGGTGGAGAACTTCAAGACGATCGGCACCGTGCTGGACCCCACGCTCTCGTCCCATCCGGGGTCCCCTGCCATCGAGGCGGTGTCCGGGGTGTGGTCGTACGCCGAGCTCGATCAGCAGGCCCACCGCGCCGCGGGTGCGCTCTGGTCGCTCGGGGTACGGCCCGGAGACCGTGTCGCCGCATGTCTGCCCAATGATCTCGACATCGTCGCCGCCTTCCATGGCACCCAGCGGATCGGCGCGATCTGGGCCGGCATCGGGGAGGCGCTGTCCGAAGAGGAACAGGACGACGTCCGCGCGCTCTGTGAGCCGTCGGTGATCCTGGCGGGCGAGAGATGTCGCCTGACCTCCTCCGGGGTCGTCGACGCCGCGCGATGGTCCGAGCTGCTGGACCGGGACGAGATGGCCCCGCCGGTCGACATCGACATCGACGCACCGGCCGGTATCGCGTTCACGAGCGGAACGTCGGGACGACCCAAGGCGGTGGTACACAGCCAGCGCAATCTGTTGCTCCCCGGTGCGGCGCTCCGGGCCGGTCGCGGTTTCGACCGGACGCTGCGCAAGGGCGACAGTTTTCCGCTCACGATCCTCAACCTGATGGTGCTGTCCACGCTGCTCACCGCCCAGTGCGGCGGATGCGCCGTGGTGATGAACCGCCGGGACGTCGACGGTGTCGCCGAGTGGATCACCACCCGCGGGGTCACCGTCTGGAACGGCGCCCCTGCACAGGTCTACGACCTCGCCCGCCGTCCGCACATCGATCTGGGCTCGCTCGAGGAGGTGTGGAGCGGCGGCAGCGACACCTCCGACGACCTGCGCGCGGACTTCGCCGCCGCCCACGGCATCGTGCCCCGCTCGACCTACGGCCTCACCGAGGCGCCCGCGGTGGTGTCGATCGATCCGGTGGGTGAGGAGTGGCGCGCCGGAGCGAGTGGGCAGGTGCTCGACCACTACGACGTCGCCGCCTACGACGACGACGGCCGGCGGCTACCTGCCGGCGAGCTCGGTGAACTGAAGGTCGCCGGCCGCACGGACGGTCCGTGGGCGCACGCCTGGCGGCCGATGCTGGGGTACTGGGAGAACGACGGTCTGCGTCCCGCCGAAACCGGACCGGTGCCGACCGGTGACATCGGAACCGTCGACGACGACGGCTGGCTGACGGTGCTGGACCGCAAGAAGCTGGTCATCATCAGGGGCGGCGCCAACGTCTACCCCCTCGAGGTGGAGCGCGTCATCGGCTCCGACCCGGACGTCAGCCGGGTCGCCGTGTACCCGGTGCCCGACCAACGTCTCGGACAACGGGTGGCCGCCGTGGTCGAGAGCACCGGAGACACGCGGGTCGACTTCGACTCCCTGGCTCAGCGCTGCCGAAAAGCCCTGTCCCCCTACAAGGTCCCGGAGATCTGGTCCCAGATCGACGCGCTACCGGTCAACGCGATGGGTAAGGTACAACGGACCGGCCTCATCGACCTCGTCGAGAGATCCACGAGCAGGAGCACCACGTGACACCGCCCGATCACCACACCGCCGAGATGTTCGATCTCGATGGCCGGGTGGCGATCGTGACGGGGGCGTCGTCGGGCCTCGGCACGGCCGTGGCGCAGGCGCTTGCCTCGGCCGGGGCACGCGTCGCGGTGGTCGCCCGCCGTCGCGAACGATTGACCGAGATCGCCGAACGTATCGACGGCGTGCCCATCGCCTGCGACCTGTCCGATCTCGATCGGGTGGGCGACATCGTGCCACAGGTCGCCGAGGCCCTCGGGCCGCCGGAGATCGTGGTCAACGCCGCGGGCAGCATGTTCACCGAGGAACGGGCCGAGTCCGAGCCCGTCGACGCCATCCGGCAGACCATGGGGCTGAACCTGATGGCACCGTTCCTGCTGGCGCAGAACGTCTTCCCGCATATGCGGGCCGTCGGCCGCGGCTCGATCGTCAACATCTCCTCGATCAGCGGACGGGTCGGCATCCCCGGCATCCCCCAGGCGTCTTACGCGGCGAGCAAGGCGGGCCTGTCCGGACTGACCGCGGAACTGGCCGTCCAGTGGGCGCGGCACTCGATCCGGGTCAACACGGTGGCACCGGGCTTCTTCCGCAGCGAGATCACCAGCCCGCTGTACGAGAGCGAACGAGCTGCCGAGTACCTGAGACGCAACACCCCGCTGCCCATGCAGGGCTCCGCCGCCGACATCGTCGGAGCCGTGGTCTGGCTGGCCGGTGATGCGGCAGCATATGTGACGGGACAGACGATCGTCGTCGACGGCGGCTGGACCGCACGCTGACCGAACGGTCAACCAGTCAAGTATTGCTATCCTTATGAGGATTGACGTAACGTCGGCCTCAACGACTTTTCTCCCTTGGGAAGGAACGGCTTTGCAGAAGTTTTCGGCTGTTGTCATCGAGAAGGGCGAGTCCGGCCAGTCGGTCTCGGTCAAGGACCTGGAGGCATCCGACCTCCCCCAAGGTGATGTCGAGATCGAGGTGGACTGCTCCTCGCTGAACTTCAAGGACGCGCTCGCCATCACCGGCAGCTCCCCCATCGTCCGGACATTTCCGATGGTGCCCGGCATCGACCTCGCGGGCACCGTCGCCGAGAGTTCGCATCCGGACTGGTCCGCGGGCGATCGGGTGGTGCTGAACGGTTGGGGTGTCGGAGAGTCTCATTGGGGCGGCTTCGCCCAGCGTGCCCGACTCAAGGGTGACTGGCTGATCCCGCTGCCGTCGGAGTTCACGTCACGCCAGGCGATGGCCATCGGCACCGCCGGCTACACCGCGAGCCTCTGCGTCGAGGCATTGCTCGACGGCGGCGTGCGGCCCGATCAGGGTGAGGTGCTCGTCACCGGTGCGACCGGCGGCGTGGGCAGCGTCGCGATCGCGTTGCTGACCAAGGCCGGATTCTCGGTTGCCGCATCCACCGGGAAGACCTCCGAGTCCGCCTACCTCGAACAGTTGGGCGCCACCACGATCGTCGATCGCGCCGAACTCGCGGAGAAGGGCAAGCCCATGCAGAAGGAGCGCTGGGCCGGCGTGGTCGATTCCGTCGGCAGCCACACCCTTGCCAACGCCTGCGCGCAGACCCGGTACGGCGGAGCAGTCGCAGCGTGCGGCCTCGCGCAGGGCATGGACTTCCCGGCGTCGGTGGCACCGTTCATCCTGCGCGGCGTGTCCCTGCTGGGCATCGACAGTGTGATGGCACCCAAGCAGCGCCGGATCACCGCCTGGAATCGGCTGGCGCGTGACCTCGATCCCGATGCGCTGGAATCGATCGCGCGCGACGTGTCGCTCGCGGATTCGGTCGCGGCGGCGGGACAACTCATGGACGGCGCGATTCGCGGCCGAATCGTCGTCGACGTCAATCGATAGATCGGGGAACACGTTGAGCAGCACGACCGAATCGAAGACCGAGGCCACCGAGCTCGATCTGTCCGACGTCGACCATCGGGTCGGCAAGCCGATCGGCGGTGGGCAGCTGTGGGATCCGTGCAGCACGTCCGACATCCGCCGGTGGGCCATGGCGATGGACAACCCGAACCCGATCCACTGGAACGAGGAGTTCGCTCGGGAGTCCCGGTACGGCGGCCTCATCGCACCCCAATCCATCGCGGTGGCACTGGATTACGGCCACGGGGCGGCACCCGCCTGTGTCGGGCACATCCCCAACAGTCATCTGATCTTCGGCGGCGAGGAGTGGTGGTTCTACGGCACGCCCGTACGGCCCGGCGACAAGCTGTTCCAGGAACGTCGCTTTCACGACTACAAGATCGCGGACACCAAGTTCGCGGGACCCACGATGTTCTCCCGCGGCGACACCACCCACACCAACCAGCACGGCGCCCTGGTGGCACGGGAACGCTCGACGGCGATCCGTTACCTCACCGCCGAGGCCACCAAGCGCGGCATGTACGACAACCAGGTCGGCGTGATCAAGAAGTGGTCAAACGACGAACTGATCGAACTCGAGGCGCTGCGACGCGAGTGGCTGCTGTCGAATCGTCTGGGGGTGTCGCCGCGGTTCGACGAGGTGAAGGTCGGCGACACGCTGCCCCGCCGGGTGATCGGGCCGCACAGCATCGCATCGTTCACCACCGAGTACCGGGCGTTCCTGTTCAACATCTGGGGAACGTTCGAATGGGTTGCGCCCGAAGGGATCGACGACCCGTGGGTCTACCAGGATCCGGGCTGGGGCGAAGGCTTCGGATTCGATGAAGAGGACGCCAAGATCGATCCGCGCAAGCGTGACGGGCTCTATGTCGGCCCATCCCGGGGCCACATCGACGCCGAGAAGGCGGGCGAGGTGGGCATGGCGCGCGCTTATGGGTACGGCGCGACGATGGGCGCGTGGTGCACCGACTTCCTCGCAAATTGGGCAGGTTACGACGGCATGG
This sequence comes from Gordonia sp. DT101, assembly GCF_049844895.1. NCBI lineage: Bacteria > Bacillati > Actinomycetota > Actinomycetes > Mycobacteriales > Gordoniaceae > Gordonia > Gordonia sp. DT101. The sequence continues at coordinate 406,083 of NZ_JBNCLX010000003.1, forward strand.
TCCGGCACACCAAGGCGGATTTCCGGGCTCCGGCCTTCGAGGGCGATGTGACCTACTTCGACGCCGAGGTCATCGACAAGCAGCCCGAGTCCGAATGGGGCGTCCCGCTCGTCCAGATCAAGTTGAAGCTCACCAACCAGGACGGCGCCGGCCTGGTGTCGTGTACCGCCGAGGTCGAACTGCCGCGCTGAGGCGGTATCACCTGTCATCCAAGCGAGGTCAGCCATGAGCACCCCGTCCACCGGCGCTGCACCGTCGGTCGCCACCGGTCCCCCACTCGATGACGAACCCGGCCTCGGAACCCTCACGCTGCCAGGCTTTCTCCGCGAGGTGACCGAGAAGTTCGGTGACCGGGAGGCCCTGGTCATGCGGACTGCGCAGGGTGCGGTCCGCTGGTCCTACACGGACCTGTGGGAGCGGTCGATCGAGGTGGCACGCGCACTCCGCGCCCGAGGCGTGGGCAAGGACAGTCGCGTCGGGGTGTTGATGACCAACCGCGCCGAATGGCTCTCCGCCGTCTTCGGAACCTCGCTGGCCGGCGGTGTCGCGGTCACGCTCAGCACCTTCTCGACTCCGGCCGAACTGGATCATCTGCTCAAGGTGTCCGGTGTCTCGGTGCTGTTGTTCGAGCGCAGGATCGGGAAATCCGATCTCGCCGAGGTCCTCACCGAGCTGGAACCACAGCTCGCGACCGCGACACCGGGGACGTTGCGATCGACGACGTATCCGTTCCTGACCTACCTGGCGACCGTCGGCGATGTCACCGGACACGTCGGAATCGACGACTGGGAGTCCTTCCTGGCGCTCGGGAGCAGCGAGCCGCGCGAACTGATCGAGTCGACCGCGGCGACCACTCGGCCCAGCGACACCGCGGTCCTGTTCTTCTCGTCGGGTTCGACGAGCCGGCCCAAAGGCATCGTCAGCGCGCACCGTGGGGTCACGATCCAGATGTGGCGATTCCGCCGCATGTACGGACTCACACCCGACGACAACGTGCGGTGTTGGTCGGCCAACGGCTTCTTCTGGTCCGGGAACTTCGGGATGGCCCTCGGTTCCACACTGGCCAGTGGCGGGTCACTCGTCCTGCAGTCGATGTTCGACGCTTCCGGGGCGCTGGATCTGATGGATTCCGAGAAGGTGAACTTCCCGTTGGCCTGGCCCCACCAGTGGGCCGCACTCGAGGCGGCCCCGAATTGGGAATCGGTCGATCTGAGCAGCTTGCGGTTCGTCGACCGCAACACCGCCCTCGCGCGGCATGCCACCGTGTCGACGGACTACACCGAGCCCGGACATGCGTACGGGAACACCGAGACCTTCACCATCACAACGTGCTTCGCGGCGAACACGCCGGATGAGGTGATCGGCGGCAGCAGCGGTGAGCCGCTGCCGGGGAACACCGTCAAGATCATCGACGCGATGCGCGGCGACACGGTCCCGGTCGGTGAACGTGGCGAGATCTGTGTCAAGGGACCGACTCTCATGCTCGGCTACCTGGGCACGCCGCTGGCCGAGACCCTGGACGACGAAGGCTTCTTCCACACCGGTGACGGCGGATACCTCGACGACTCGGGCCGGCTGTTCTGGGAAGGGCGCCTCACCGACATCATCAAGACCGGCGGCGCCAACGTGTCCCCGCTGGAGGTCGACGAGGTGCTGGTCGCGCATCCGGGCGTGAAGGTCACTCGCACCGTTGGCGTTCCGCACGACACCCTCGGCGAGGTGGTGGTGGCGTGCATCGTGCCCCACGCGGACGCCGAGCTCGAGTCCGAGGGTATCCGCAGCTATCTGCGCGAGCAGCTTGCGAGCTACAAGGTCCCGCGCCATGTGTTGTTCTTCGGCGACGACGAGATCCGCCTGACCGGCAGCGCCAAGATCAAGACGAGCGACCTCCGGGACCTCGCGACCAGACGCCTGTCGACCTGAAGCGGTGGCCCCGCAGCGCAGCCGCGACGATGATCAGGATCGGTATCGCTGCGCGATCCGGGCACGGTGCCGGGCCGGCGACCCGAACAACGTCCGATTCAGCGTCGCCCGTTTGAGATACACGTGAACGCCGCTCTCCCAGGTGTATCCCATGCCGCCGTGCAGTTGCATGGCCTTGCCCGCGACCCGCACGGCCATCTCACCGGTGAAGGACGCGGCCATGGCGACCGCGACCGACGCCCCCGGCGACCCGTCGCTCACCTGCCGGACCGCGGAGCCGACCAGCTTCCGTGCCACCGTCACATCGACGAGCATGTCGGCACAGGCATGTTTGACGGCTTGGAACGACCCGATCTTCCGTCCGAACTGCTCACGCACCCCGGCGTAGGCGACGGTCTTCTCGAGCATCGCCTCCGCCAGACCGAGGCTGTCGCACGCCACCGCCGCCGCGGCCCGATCGCACAGCAGCACTGCGGCATCGGCACCGTCGCGATACCGCCACACCGCACCGTCGTCGACCCGCACATCCGCCGCGGTGATCCGTCCGAAGGTACGTGTGGCGTCGACCACCGGTCGCGCCTCCACGTGCAGGCCGCCGGCTTGCGCGTCGACATCCACGATCACCGTCTCCCCTGCCGACGTGGCCGCCGGAACCAGGAGTCGATCGGCGTCGGGAGCACCGAGGACGAAATCTGCACCGCCGCGCAGCACCAGACCGCCCGTGGCGCCGGCCAGATGAAAATGGCAGCCTCCCGGATGATCACCGTCTAATGCGAGGACGGGCACCACGTCACCCGACGCGGTCTGCCGGAGCATCCGGTCCCATGAGGCGCAGGGCTCGACCTGCCCGAGAGCCCCCAATGCCAGACCGGCGACGGCCGGATATGGGCCGCTCGCCACCGCACGGCCCATCTCCCGCAGGACGACCGACACCTCGGCGAAGGTGGCGTCCGCACCGTCGTGGGTGGCCGGCACCTCAAGTCCCAGCCATCCCGAGCTCGCGATCAGACGCCAATCCAGCCCTTGGCCGGATGACCTGGTGGACAGCATATTCCGGGCCACAGCAGAGAGTTCGTCGTGGAATTCGGAGAGTTCGTCGGCCCGCGTCGACATCAGGTTCCCTTCGGTTCACGGGGCAGACGGAGGCCACGCTCCCCGATGATGGTGCGCTGGATCTCGCTGGTACCGCCCGGGATGGTCCACTCCCATGAGCCGATGAAGTCGAGTACCCAGGTACCCGATTCCCATCCGCTCGACAACGGCTTGCGCAGTTGCGTCTGAGCCTCGAGCCCACCGATCTCGGCCCCGAAATCCATGACCCGCTGAAGGAGTTCGCTGTAGTACAGCTTGACGATGGAGGCGTCGGCCGGCCCGCTGTGATCGGCGACGAACTCCGCACACAGCAGGCGCAGACCGGTGATCTCGGTCTCCAGAGCCGCAAGTCGATCGGCCACCCGTGAATCATCCAGCGGCCGTGCGCCGTCCGGCCCGGGGCGATGGCAGAGGTCGACGAGCCACGGGAAGCCGCCGTGGCCGAGCCGCTCGGCGAGTTCGAGCATCGTCATCCCGCGTTCGGCACCGAGGGTCGCCTGCGCCACCTGCCAGCCCTCGTTCTCGGGCCCCACGAGCTGCGTTGCGGGGATCTCCACGTCGTTGAGGAAGATCTCGCAGAAGTGCGCCTCCCCGGTGGCCTGACGAATCGGACGCACCTCGATGCCGGGTGAGGTCATGTCGAGCAGAAAGTACGAGATCCCGTGGCGTTTGGGTGCATCGGGATCGGTGCGCGCGAGGAGCAGACACCAGTCCGCATGCAGTGCGCCACTGGCCCAGAGCTTCTGACCGTTCACCAGATAGTGGTCGCCGATTCGGCGCGCCGACGTCGACAAGGCCGCCATGTCGGAGCCGGCGCCTGGTTCGGAGAAGCCCTGACACCAGATCTCACCGTCGAGAATCGCGGGCAGGTGCCGCGAGCGCTGCCCGTCGGTCCCCGCAGCGAGCAAGGTGGACGCGGCATGGTGAATCGACACGAACGGAAGGACCAGACGGGGCGCGTCATGCGCCGCCAGCTCTTGGTAGAGCACCACCTGATCGGCAACGGACATCCCACCACCCCACTCCTTCGGCCAGTGCGGCACCGCGTACCCCGCACCGCGCAGCGTGGCGAACCACTCCTTCTGAAAGGCCACGAAGGTCTCGTCGGACGCCCCGGTCTGCGTGGTCCGCCAGTCGGTCGGCACGTGGACGTTGCACCACTCGCGGACCTCGGACCGAAAGTCCTCGGAGGCCTGATCACCAACGGCCGACGACACCTCTGTCATCGGCGCGCCGCCCGGGTCGCCATCGCCTGCAAGCGTTCCCGATGCTCATCGGTCTGCATCGTGACCACCTCGGCCGCGAAACCGGCCTGCAGCGGACCCCCGAGCGCCTGGGACAAGTGCATGTTGACGATGCGTTTGGTGCTCTGTAATGCCTCCCGTGGCTGGGCGGCCAGACGAATGGCCAGCGCACGCGCCTCATCCATGAGTTCGTCGCGCGGCGCGACCCGTGTCGCAAGCCCCAGTTCGACGGCGGTGGCCGCGGGAATCCGGTCACCGGTGTAGAGGTATTCCCGTGACCTCAGGATCGGTGTGAGCAGCGGCCAGAACGCGGCGCCGCCATCCCCGGCGACCAGGCCTACCGCAACGTGCGGGTCGGCGAGATATGCACTCTCCGAGATGAGCACGACATCACAGAGCACTGCCATGCTGCAGCCGAGCCCCACCGCCGGGCCGTTGACCGCGGCGATCACCGGCAGCGGGAATCGCAACATCTCGTCGATGATCTCGGCGCCCTCACGGATGCTGTCGTCGCGTGCGACCGGATCGTCGAGGAACGACGTGATCCACCCGAGATCGCCTCCGGCACTGAACGCGCGCCCCGATCCGGTGAGGATGACGACGGCCGCTTCACGGTCGGCGGCGAGTTGTCGCCAGACGTTGGCCAGTGCCCAGTGCAGCGATTTGTTGACCGCACCGAGCTCGCCGGGGCGATTGATCGTGACGATGCGGACCGGTCCCTCGCTGCGCACCGACAGTTCATCGGGAAGGTCGTAGGTCATGGTGCCACCGACTCCCTGGGCGTCATCGACTCCGCCATGCCACCGAACAACCCGGTCAGGCCGTGTCGCCCGAGCCGGTGGGTGAGCGCCTCACCCGTTGCCGAGAGACCGAGCGGCAGCCGGCGCAGCGGAAGGCTGTGGCGTGACAACCAGGACAGCGTGGTCTCGTCACAGAAGCCGGTGGCGCCGTGCAGTTGATGCGCGATGCGGAACACGGTGTCGGCGGCCTCGATGGCTGCCAGACGTAACGCGAGGGCGTCGTCGATGGCCTCCGGGTGGCCCGACTCGATGCTCCAGAGCGCGTACTTCGCCAGGACCTCGACGCCGGCGCGCTCCACTTCGGCGTCGGTGAGCTGGAACTGGACCCCTTGCAGCTTTGCCAACGGCCGACCGAACTGCTCCCGCAGGAGAACATGACTGCGGGTGAGTTCCATTGCGCGATCGAGCATCCCGAGCAGGGTCCAGATCGGCAGGGTGAGTCCGATTGCGATGTCGGCTGTTCCGTCGTCGTCGAGCGGGTCCAGGACCAACCCGGTGACGAACCCCGAGGTGCGCGGCGATCGTTCCGCCGGCCGCGCGAGCGCGAGGCCCCTCCGCCCGGACAGGGTCACCGTCGCCAGCCGGAGGTCGAGATCGGCAACCGCCGCCGCGGGATCGTGATCGGACACCACCACGAGCCCGTCCACCTCGAGATCTTTCGGCCGCGCCAGCCGTTCGGCGATCGGGTACGGAACGACCCAGTATCCGGCGCTACGACAGAGCGCGGCCGCGGCCTCGAGTTCGTCGGCGTCACCACGAGGATCGAGCTCCCAGGCCCCGAGTCCGGCGAGAACGGGCTCCAGGACCGCCGAACGCCGTCGTGGATCACGCTCCGCATCCTCGACGATCCGGTCACCGCCTGCGGACGCGAAGGCTCCCAGTGCGGCAACGCCGTAGTCGATCGCCTCGGTGCTCAGGTCGATGTTCACGAGGCCGCCACCAGATCGCGGGCCAACAGGATTCGCTGCATCTCGATACTCCCCGACGACACGGTCGCCGCCTGCGAGTAGCTCCAGTGATCCTCGACATCGAGGCGGAATCGTTCGGCCCCCGGGTCACCCGCCGTGTACGAGGCGATCTCCGCGAGGACATCCGCGCTCGACTGGTCCAGGGTGGTGACCGCGATCCGGTAGAGCGCGGAGTCGCCCGGGCGTACCCGCCCCTCGGCCTGCATCGACACCACCCGGTATGCGAGCAGACGAGCCCGACGACATCGCACCAACTCCCGGGCCCAACGCGTCCGGAGACCGGACGGCAGCGCCTCCCAGCGATCGCCGAGCATCTCGGGCGCCTGCTGCAGCAAGAGTTCACATCGCGCATAGCGGGCGATGCCCACCCGCTCGAAGGACAGCACTTCCTGCACCACCGACCAGCCGTCGTCGACGGTGCCCAGGACGTTGGCCTCGGTCACCTGGAGTTCGTCGAAGAAGACCTCGTTGAGGTGATGCGGCCCCAGCATCGAGCGGATCGGTCGGACCTCGATGGCCGGGTCGGACATGGGGACCAGGAACACCGTCAGACCCTGCTGTCTGCGCTCCCCGGTCGAGGTCCGCGCCAACAGGAAGCACCACTGCGCCATCGTGGCGTACGACGTCCAGATCTTCTGGCCGGAGATCCGCCAACCGTCGCCTTCTCGTCGAGCCGCCGTCCGCAGCGACGCCAGGTCGGATCCCGACCCCGGCTCGCTGAAGCCCTGACACCAGATGACCTCACCTCGGGCAATCGGCGGCAGGTGCTGTCGCTGCTGTTCCGCGGTGCCGTGTCGCATGATCGTGGGTCCCACCCAGTTGACGCCCATGTATTGGGCACCCCGTGGCTCGTGGTGAGCCCACATCTCCTCGCGGACGACGGTCTGCTCCCACACCGAGGCTCCCCGGCCACCGAACTCTTCCGGCCACGCCAGACACAGCAACCCGCGATCGGCCAGGAATCGGCAGAAGTCCTGGGCGACGTCGAGGTCTTCCGGATCGTCGGTGAATGCACCACGGAAATCGGCCGGCACGCGCTGTGCGATCAGTGAGCGCAACTCGTCACGAAGTCCGGCCGCCGCTTCGCCCATCGTGAAGTCCATGCGGGGCACATTACTTCAATCATAACAAGGATTGGAATACTTGAATGGTAAAGATGTCATCGTTTGGATAGACTCGACCGCATGAACGAATCGCGGCGCGCGTGACGACGATGAGGAACGGTCGTGTTCCGCAACGGCGGATCGCCGAGACCGTCGCTGCCGAGCTCCGCGATCTCATCCTGGACGTCGACGACTACCGACTGCCAACGCAGGAGCAACTCGTCAAGGATTTCGGGGTCAGCTATCCCTCGATCCGAGAGGCCTTGAGAATACTGGAGACCGAGGGCCTGGTGACGGTCCGACGCGGCAATGTCGGCGGCGCCGACGTCCACCGCCCGGACGAGACCTCGGCCGCCTACCATCTCGGACTCTCGCTTCAGGCCGGAAGGGTCACGCTCCGCGATCTGGCGGACGGTCTCCGGATGCTCGAACCACTGTGCGCGGCCGAGTGTGCCAAGCGATCCGATCGCGCGGAGGTGGTGGTCCCGGCACTCACCGCTGCGATCGACTCGTCCATCGGCCTGGTCACCGACGGCGTGGAGTTCACCCACACCGCTCGCGATTTCCACGATCTGGTCGTCTCGTTCGCGCCGAACGCGACCATCCGTTACGCCGTCGGCAGCTATGTCGCACTGTGGTCGGCCCAGGAAGAGGCATGGGCCGAGGCCCGCACCCGGCACGGCGAGTACCCCTCACAGCTCGAGGCCGAGGAGGCCGTTCGCGCCCACCGCCGGCTGGTCGACGAGATCGCGGCCGGAAACGCCGCCGAGGCCGAACGCCTCGCGCGTGCCCACCTGGCCGCCACCCAGGCGCTGGTGCTCGAGCGCTACGGCGACCGGATCGTGAACGCGTCGACGGCGATGTCGCGGCAGGCCGTCCACTCGGGACGCAAGTCACGGATCTAGGACCACAACTACTCGCCCACGCCCGGTGCCGCCGTCGATGAACCGACAGCGGCACCGGATTCTTCGCCCGCTCGGCGGCGGGCCACGCGGTCAGTGATCCGCAGCGTGTTGTTCGTCGGCGAACACGTTGTGGTGCGGACGCCCACCCAGCAGTGCAGCCGCGATCACCGCGGCCAGGATGGCGGCGATGCCACACACCAGGTAACCGATCGCGTAGCCATTGGACAGCGCGTGGAAGGCGACGTCCTTGATCGGGTTCAGCGGGTGGGTCGAACCGTCGGGCATGGTCACCGTCGAGGGCACGCCGTTCGCCCCGATCGGACCGGAGTTCACCGCGTTCACCGCTCCTTGCAACTCCGCCTGCGCCGGTGCCGGCGCGTTCTGCGGCGATGCGTTGAACGCATCGAGAGCGGACGTCAGTTGCGGCGAGGCCGCGACGTTGCGGCCGATCTCCGAGGCGGCGCGGGTCAGCGCTATCGCGCCGATCACCGACGGCCCCAAGGTCAGACCGAAGTCACGGATCATGCTGGTCATGCCGCTGGCCATACCTGCCTTCGACGTCGGGACGCTGTTGACCGAGACCGACGTGATCGAGGTGACCGCGAGTTTGAATCCGGCACCGATCACCAGCAGCGGGAAGGCAATCGCGGCGATGGACAAGTTGGTCGCCGGGATCAGCGCGAGCGCCACATCCCCGACGCCGATCAAGGCTGCACCGACGGCCAGGATCCAGCCCGGATTGTAGTGCTGCAACAAACGGGAACTGACCGGGAAGAGGATCACACCCATGATGTTCAGGCACACAAAGCCAACGGAGGTCATCAGCGGCGAATAGCCTTGGATCGCCGAGAGCCGGATGCTCGTGGCGTACGCGGTCCCCAGGTAAGCGAACATCGACAGCACGGTCACGATCGCGGTGACCACGAAGACACGGTTGGCGAAGAGATCCAGCTGGACCAACGGCTGGGCGGTCCGCCGCTCGATGAAGACGAACGCGGCCAGGAACACGACTGCGGCCACAAAACTGCCGACCACCAGCGGTGAACTCCAGTCCCCTTCGGAGCCTTGGATGACACCGAACACCAGAGCGAACAGGCCGATGGCGACGGTGACCTGGCCCGGGATGTCCAGTGACCGCCCCTTGGGCGACGACGAGTTCCTGGCGAACGCCAGGGTGATCACCGTGCTGATGGCGCCGAGGACGGCGAGTCCCAGGAAACCGTAACGCCAGCTTGCGTTCTCGCCACCGCCATGGGGCAACTCGGCCAACACACCGGCCATCACCGGGGAGATGAATCCACCGGCCGTCAGCGCCGCGGCCCAGATCGAGATCGACTTGGAGCGCTCCTTCACGGTGTGGGTACCGGCGGCGAGCATCGCGACCGAGGTCGGGAACAGTGCTGCGGCACCGATACCGCCGATGACCTGCCCGCCGAACAGGAAGGTCATCTGCACCGCGTGCGACCCGTCGGTCGGCGTGAGGTATGCCAACAACATGCCGAGAGTCACCAGCGCTGATCCGATCGCCAACAGTCGCTTGCGACCGAAGAGATCCCCCAGGACACCACAGCTGAGCTCCAGCAGGGTGATCGGAACCAGGAACGCCGCCGAGACCCACGTGAGCTGGGCCGAGGTGGTGTCGAGGTCAAGTTGGATCATGCCGTTCAGCACGGCGGGGATCGACAAGCCGATCTGGGCCACCATCACGGCGACAACGCTGGCGAGAAGGGTGCCGCCCGTAAGTCGATGGTTCATTCCCGACGACGGCACGGCCGGGTCCACGTCAATTGCGCTCATGTCATGAATCAAATCACAAAGGAAGCCTGATTAACAGGTTTCCTGATTATTACTCTGGGGTAGTAACTCTCAGTCCACGAGATTCTTGCGACAGCTCTGCAACACGTCGCCGAACTGGGCGGTGGCCTTCGCGTCCATCCCGTGCACCATCCGCGTTTGCACCGCCGTCACCGGCCCACGGCAGGCATCCAGAAGTGCCAGACCGTCTGCAGTCAACGACAACACCAGTCGTCGTCGATCGGCCGGATCCCGGTGCCGCTCGATCAGACCGCGATCCACCAACGGAGCCACCACGTCTGACATGCTCTGCGCGGTCACGAACGAGTTGCGCGCCAGATGCGCCGAGGTCATGCCGGGGTCCCGTTCTAGCACCGTCATCGCGGTGTACTGCGACGTGGTCAGGCCCTGCGGCTTGAGCACGTCGTCCAATTGCGCTCGAATCGCCAACTCGACTTGCTTGACCATGTAGAGCAGCGTGGGTTGGTGACGCGTCATGGACGTCACCCTAAGCCAAGGACCTCCACGGCATTCGACTTGAGGATGTACTCGTGCCGCTCGGGTTTGATGCCCAAGTCGGCGAAGTCCGCCAGCCAACGCTCCGGGCTGATGAGCGGATAGTCGGTGCCGAAGAGGACCTTGCGATGCAGCATCCCGCCGGCGGCCCGGATGAGCTCGGGCGGGAAGTACTTCGGACGCCATCCGGACAAGTCGATGAACACGTTCGACTTGTGTGTGGTCATCGAGATGGCCTCGGCCTGCCAGGGCACCGAAGGATGCGCCAGGATCACTGTTAGGCCTGGAAAATCGGCGGCCACGTCGTCGAGCAGAAGTGGATTCGAGTAGCGCAACTTGATGCCGCGTCCCCCGGGCAGCCCCGCACCGATCCCGTTCTGCCCGGTGTGGAACAACGCCGGGACACCCAGGTCCTGCAGGGCAGACCACAAGGGCTGCAACGCCGGATCGGTGGGATCGAACGCCTGCAGGCTGGGGTGGAACTTGAATCCACGAACGCCATAGTCCTGCACCAGGCTCCGGGCTCGATCGATCGCTCTCTCCCCCTGCCGAGGATCCACCGAACCGAACGGGATCACCACGTCGGCCTCGTCCGCCGCACGGGTGGCGATCTCCTCACTGGAGATCGCCGGGCGGCCGAGTGCGGTGGTGGCGTCGACGGTGAAGACAACGGCGGCCATCCCCGCTGCCCGGTAGCGAGCCGCGATGTCCCCCACGGTCGGGGTCCGATTGTCTGAGCCCTTGAAGTACGCCTCGGAGGCATCCATCAGCATCGGGTCCAGGGATAGGTGACCATGGTCGTCTTGTTCGATGTGCACGTGCATGTCGATCGCGCTGATCGCGTCGAGGTCGATCTCGGGCTGGTAGCGAGTCATCACAATTCCTTCAATTTGGAGCGTTGGAGCTTGCCGGAAGCGTTGCGAGGCAGCTCATCACGGATGACCGTGGATCGCGGAAGCTTGTAGCGCGCTATCCGCCCGGCCAAGAATGCGAGCAATTGCTCGTGATCGAGAGAGGAGCCGGATCTGACTCGGACAAAGGCCCGGCCCACCTCGCCCCACTGCGCGTCCGACACGCCGACCACCGCGCACTCCAGGATGTCGGGGTGGTCATAGATGGCCTGTTCGACCTCTGCCGGATAGACGTTCTCACCGCCGGAGATGTACATGTCCTTGAGTCGGTCGACGATGTACACGAACCCGTCGTCGTCGACCACCGCCACGTCACCGGTGTGGATCCATCCATCGTCGAAGGCCGCGGCGGTAGCGGTCTCGTTGCGCCAGTATCCAGGGCTGACGTTCGGGCCCTGTACCAACACCTCGCCCGGTTCACCCGCCGGCGCGGTGCGGCCGTCGGGATCGACCACCCGAACATCGCTGAAGAAGCAGGAGGTCCCTGCTGAGCCGAGTTTGCGCAGGCCATCCGCCTCGCGCAGCATCGTGGCCCCCGGCGAGGTCTCGGTCAGTCCGTAACCTTGAGTGATCCGGAGACCCCGGTCGACGTAGGTACGTAGCAACGCCTCGGGAATCGGTGCGCCACCGCTGAGTGCGATACGCAGCGTATGCAGGTCGGCAGTGCCGAAGGCGGGTTCCTCGGCCAGCGCCTGATACATCGACGTGACGCCGAACAGCATTGTCACGCCGCGATTCGCGATCACCTCGATGGCGCGCGCAGGATCGAACTTGGCCTCCAGCAAGCAGGTTCCGCCTTTGAGGATCACCGGTAGCAACACCTGGTTCAGCGCTGCGGTGTGAAACATCGGGGCGGTGACCAGCGCGACCTCGTTGCTTCCCAGGTCCACATCGATCAACAGATTCAACACGTTCCAGATGACGTTGCCGTGAGTGAGCATGACGCCCTTGGGGCGTCCACTGGTACCTGAGGTGTACTGCAGCATGAAAAGATCGTCGTGTTCCATCGCCTCGTCGATCGGCGACTGATCCGCATCCATCAACGGATCCATCGCTGTCGGGGTGTCGGACACAACTCGAACCTGAAGATCCAGGTCGCCGCCCTCCGCAGCCGCGACGGCTGCCGAGAACGACTCCTGGTGCAGGAGTAGCCGGCTACCGCTGTCGGCAAGCACATGGCGCAGCTCGGGCGCGGCCAGCCGGGTGTTCACCGGCAAGAACACCGCACCGAGCTTCGCCACCGCGAACAAGGTTTCGACAAAACCGGCGCCGTTGAAGCCGAGGTAGGCAACTCGAACGCCGCGCCGCACGCCCAACCGCCGCAACCCGTGCGCGAGCGCGGTCACCCGTCGATCGAGTTCGGCGTAGGTCATCGCGGTGTCTCCGTCGGTCAGTGCTGTCGACGCCGGGGACATCCGGGCCCGACGTGTCACCCAGGAACCGAGACCCTGATCCATCATCGTCAATCGCCTTTCGCCTGCGGTTCCCGCGCCCCGGGCATCACGGTCAGATCGAGTTCGGCCTTGGTGGCCAGCAACTCCCGCAGAGCCGCATCTCGACGTGCCAGCACCGCGGGCTCCTGGCCGCCCATCTCCTCGGTGACGCCTCGGACCAGGGTGTCGATCAGGGCCGGAGTGAATTCCGGCGTACCCAGATCCTGCCACCAGTCCAGCATCGGCGGGCCGAGGTGCTCCAACACGTGCTGCAGACCACCGTCGCCACCGGAGAGATGTTGGGTGGCAAGCGGTCCCAACAGCGCCCACCGCAGGCCGGGTCCGTTCGCGACGGCCTGGTCGAGGTCGGTCACCGACACCACACCCTGTTCGACCAGGTAGTAAGCCTCACGCCACAGGGCGGCCTGCAATCGGTTCACCACGTGCCCGGGGAGCTCCCGGCGCAGCCGGATGGGCGCTTTGCCCAGACCGCGAAGGATCTCCATCGTCATCAGCACCGACTCTTCAGTGGTCAGCCGGCCGCCGACCACCTCGACCAGCGGGACCAGATGAGGTGGGTTGAACGGGTGCGCCACCAGTACTCGTTCCGGGTGACGGGTGCAGTCGAGCTGGATATCACTGGCCGCCAGCCCCGATGAGCTGCTGGTCAGCATCACATGCGGGGGCGCGACGGCGTCGAGCTCGGCAAACAATCGCCGTTTGAGGTCGAGGCGCTCGGGACCCGCCTCGATCACGAAGTCCGCGTCGGCAACAGCTTCGGCGGCATCTGCGACCAGCGAGAGGTCGGCGGGGGCTTCCCCCAGCATCGTGGTCAGTGTGCGGATGGCTCGGTCCTCCGCTTCCGGGGCCGGGTCGGCCAGCACCACATCGACCCCCCGGCCGATCAGCAACGCAGTCCAGCTGAGCCCGATCGCACCGGCGCCGACGACGGCCACCCGCTGCACGCCACCGTTCTGTTCGCTCATCGCTGCACCTGCTCGGCAAATGCGGTGTATGCGTCCAAGGCGGTCGGGACGGCCAGCGAGTCCTTGCTCGCAACCTGATCTGGTCGCGCGCCCTGCAGAATCCGCTTGACCGGAATCTCCAGCTTCTTGCCGGTTCGGTTGCGTGGCACCAGATCTACCTCGGCGATGTCGTCCGGAACATGCCGCGGGGACAGCGCAGTGCGTAGTTCGCTCGCGATGCTCTTCCTCAACGTCTCGTCGAGGGTGGCGCTGTCGGCGAGCACCACGAAGAGGATCAGCCGACCGTTGCCACCTGCCGGATCCTCCAGGTGGACCACCAGGCTGTCCTGCACTGTTGGCAGTTCCTCGACCACCCGATAGAACTCGGCGGTACCCAGTCGGACTCCACCACGGTTCAATGTCGCGTCGGACCGACCGGAGACCACACAGCTACCGTCGGGGGCGAACGTGATCCAGTCCCCGTGCCGCCACACCCCGGGCCAACGATCGAAGTAGGTCTCCCCCATCCGTGTGCCGTCGGTGTCGCCCCAGAGTCCGACCGGCATCGACGGCATGGGCCGGGTGATGACCAATTCGCCTGGTGTATCGACAATCTCGCGACCGTCGCCATCGAAGGCGAACGCCGCCACACCAAGCGCCCGGCCCGAGATCTGGCCGGCGGAGACGGGCAGCAACGGGTTGTTCTGAACAATTCCGCTGCACACGTCCGTGCCGCCGGATCCCACGTTCAGCATCACCTCGGGGCCGAGTTCCGAACGTATCCAGGCGTAGCCCTCGGGCGGCAGCGGTGACCCCGCAGAGGCAACCATGCGGATCTTCAGATCCGCCTGGCTCAGGTCGAGTCCGGCTGCCCGGCACGCCATGATGTAGCCGGGGGCGGCACCCATCAGGGTCACGCCGACCTCTTCGGCAATTCGCCACTGCCATCCGAGGTCCGGGTAGGTGGGGTCACCGTCGAGCATCACGATGCCGGCCCGGGTGAGCAACGACGACACCAATGCGTTCCACATCATCCACGCCGTTGTGGAGAACCACAGGATTCGGTCGGACGGCTGGAGATCCCACGACAGTGCGTTGTTCTTGAGGTGCTCCAGCAGGATTCCGCCGTGGCCGTGCACGATCGCCTTGGGTTTGCCGGTGGTACCCGAAGAGAAGAGCACGACCAGAGGATGGTCGAAGGGCACCGGGTCGAACTGCGGTTCACCGATGTCGCCGCTGCTGCCGGCCTCATCGAGGAGTGCCGACCACGACAACGCATCCGCCACCCGCCATGGCCCGTACTCGATGTCGATGACCGCCCGCACCGTGGGCAGTCCGGCCCGAATATCGCGAATGCGTTCGGACAGATCGATGTCCTTCTGGCCGTATCGGTAGCCACCGGCGACCAGCAACACCACCGGTTCGACCTGGCCGAACCTGTCGACCACGCTGCGCGCACCGAACTCGGTGGCACAACTGGCCCAGGTGGCACCGAGGCCGGCAGTCGCGAGAAATGCGACCAAGGTCTCCGGAATGTTCGGGAGGTATCCGACGACTCGATCACCTCGACCAACGCCAAGATCCTGCAGCACTTTTCGAGCGCGGGCCACCTGATCGCGAAGTTGCCCGAAGGTCAGGTCGACATCGTCGCGGGTCTGCGAGCGGCCGAGGATCGCGACGGTGTCGGTGTCCTCGGCGGTGCCGAGCATGTGCTCGGCGTAGTTCAGGGTTGCCCCGGGGAACCACCGCGCACCCGGCATCGCGCCGTCGGCCAACACCGTGTCGTACGGGGTATGGCTGACCACACCGAAGAACTCCCAGATCGCCGACCAGAAACCGGCGAGGTCGTCGATCGACCACCGCCACAGGGCCTCGTAGTCGTCGAAGGTCAATCCACGACGCTGTTCCAGCCATCCCAGGAAGCGACCGATCTCGGTGCTCCGACGGACATCGGCCGGCGGGGTCCAGGTCACCTCACCACTCGCGATCGTCGCGCTCACGGCCGTGCCACCTTTGCCGCGCGCCCGGACAGGAAGTCCGACATCCGCGACTTCGCATCGTCCGTGCCCTGGGCCAATGCGGCCACCAGCGATTCCATCATCGAACCCTCACGGGGATTGGCCTCGGCGATGAGCGGTAGTGCCTGGGTGACGGCGAAGTTCGTCTGCGGAGGGTTCTCGGCAACGCGCCTCGCCAGATCCATGGCCACCGACAGCCCGGTGCCGTCCTCCACCAGATACTGGTTGAGGCCGATGCGCTCCCCCTCGTCGCCGCTGTACCGGCGACCCGTCAGCATCATGTCCATCATCCGCGACACGCCGATCAACCGTGGGATGCGCATCGAGGCACCACCGCCGACGAACAGTCCGCGTTGCCCCTCCGGCAATGCATAGAACGTCGATTGTTCGGCGACGCGAATATGCGCCGTGGCGGCCAGTTCCAGTCCGCCGCCGACCACCGCGCCGCGCAATGCTGCGATGACCGGCACCGGCGCCTGCTCGATCTCCCGGAAGGCGCGATGCCACATCTGTGAGTGGGCGACCCCCTCGAAGCTGCTCCGTTCGGCCATCTCGGACAGGTCGAGTCCGGCGGAGAAATGATCGCCGTCAGCGGCGAGAACCACGACTCTGACGGTGGGTTCGAGGTTCCGGAAGAAGTCCTCGATACCGCGGACCATCGTGTCGCTGATGGCGTTCCGCTTCTCCGGCCGCGCGAGCGTCAAGATCGCGACCGGACCGTCTCGTTCGACCCGCAGTGACGGGGGTAGCGCTGTTTCCATGCCGACTCCTAATAATCAGGTTTCCTGATTATTACTCTCTCGCCGCCGCGCGTCAACGCGCCCGCCGAAAACCGGCACCGGGTGACGAACCACGGCCCCGCGGTGATTGCCGAAGCGGCACCATCTACGAGCCCGTGAACAGCGAGTATGGTTTTCGACGTGGACGCGACGATTTATCACAACCCGAAATGCTCGACCTCCCGCAAGGCGCTGGAGAAGCTCCGCGACGCCGGGATCGAACCCACCGTCGTGAAGTACCTGGATCAGCCATACACCCGCGATCAGCTGACCCGACTGATCGCGGACGCCGGCCTGACCGCCCGCGACGCGGTCCGCAAACGCGAGTCGCTCTACAAAGAACTCGACCTCGCATCGTTGCCCGACGACAATCTGCTCACCGAGATGGTCCAGCACCCGATTCTTGTCGAGCGACCATTCGTGGTCACCGACAAGGGAACTCGCCTCGCTCGACCGCTGGACAGGCTCGACGAGATCCTCTGACACCCGCCGACGCGACCTTTCGGACATTCCTCGCGAGAGCGAAAAGGCGCGTCGCCCTTCAGATTAGTTCCGTGTTACAACGGAATTGCGAATTTATTTAGCACCGCTAATCACTGAAGGTGGGACGCGTTTCATGTGCGGAATAACCGGCTGGGTGGGTTACACCCGCGAGATGGCAAGCAAGAAGAACATTCTCGACGAGATGACCGCCACGATGAGCGATCGCGGTCCGGACGACGTGGGCACCTACGTCGACCGTCACATCGGTCTCGGACATCGGCGGTTGGCGATCATCGACCTGCCGATGGGGCGACAGCCGATGGTCGCGAACACCCCCTCCGGCGACGTGGTGATCGTCTACAGCGGCGAGACCTACAACTTCCGTGAGCTCCGTGGGCAACTGGCCACCGCCGGCCACGAGTTCCACACCGAGAGTGACACCGAGGTGGTGCTGCACGGGTACCTCGAGTGGGGCACCGAAGTGGTCGATCGATTGAACGGCATGTATGCCTTCGCGATCTGGGACGGTCGGACCGAGCAGCTCGTCATGGTGCGGGATCGGCTGGGCATCAAGCCCTTCTACTATTCACAGACCGACGACGGCGTGGTGTTCGGTTCGGAACCCAAGGCGATCCTGGCGAATCCGCTGGTGCCGCACACCGTTGACGCCGATGGATTCCGCGAACTCTTCGCGGTCACCAAGGCGCCCGGATGGTCCATGTGGAAGCACATCCGCGAGGTGGAGCCGGGCACCATCGTCACGGTCTCGCGGGATGGCTGCGCCACCCGAACCTATTGGTCGCTGCCCGCGCACGGACACACCGACGACATCGACGACACCGTTGATCACGTGCGGGAGCTGATGACCGACATCGTGAACCGGCAATTGATCGCCGACGTACCCCGATGCGTATTGCTCTCCGGCGGTTTGGATTCGAGTGCGCTCACCGGGCTCGCTGCCGCACACCTGGGCGAAGATGGCCGCCGCGTACACACCTATGCGGTCGATTTCGTCGACCAGGAGGAGAACTTCCGGCCGGACGAGATGCGGGACACTCCCGACTCACCATATGTCCGTGACGTCGCAACGCATGTGGGGTCGATGCATCGCGATGTCATGCTCGACCCCGCGGATCTCACCGATCCCGCGGTGCGCAGGGCGGTCATCGGGGCCCGCGACATCCCGGCCGGCCTCGGAGACATGGACAGCTCGCTCTACCTGCTGTTCAAAGCGATCCGTGCCGAATCGACGGTGGCGCTGTCCGGGGAATCCGCCGATGAGGTGTTCGGCGGTTACCGGTGGTTTTTCGATGAGGGCTCACGCAACTCGGAGACCTTCCCGTGGCTGGCGTTCGGCAGTGCGCTCACCCGTTCGCGGTACGCGATGCTCACGCCCGAGATGCAGCAGACCCTCGACATCGACTCCTACGTCTCCGACCAGTACGCGACGGCCCTCGCCGCGATCCCCACCGTCGACGGCGAATCGTCGGAGGAACGGCGGATGAGGGTCATCTGCCACCTTCACCTCACCCGCTTCGTCCGAATGCTGCTGGACCGCAAGGACCGCGCATCCATGGCGGTCGGTCTCGAGGTACGTGTTCCGTTCTGCGATCATCGGCTCGTCGAATACGTCTACAACACACCGTGGGCGTTCAAGACCTTCGACGGTCGCGAGAAGAGCCTGCTACGTCATGCGACGAAACACGTGCTGCCGCAGTCGGTGGTCGACCGGACCAAGAGCCCGTACCCGTCGACCCAGGACCTCAAGTACACCGTCACCCTGCAGCAGCAGTTGGACGACATCGCCGCCGAGCGGGGCCATCAGGTGTTCGATCTCGTCGACCACCGCGCCGTCAAGGCCATGACGGCGGAGTCGGCACATGCTGTGTCGCCCGAGATCCGCACGCAGATGGATCGGGTGCTCGATCTCTACCACTGGATCGAGATGTACTCGCCCGACCTCCAGGTCGCCTGACGTCGACCGCTAAGCGGTGAGCGCTCTTGTGGGCAAGGGCCTCTGCACCGCCGGGATCACCGCGGCGACCAGGCCCTTCACCAGGCCCTTGGTCATGTCCCAATAGTCGAAATAGTCCCGCCACACCGTGATGCGTCCTTCGGCGACCTCGAATCGTCCGCACACCCAGAACTGCATGGCGACGCGGCCGATCCGCAATTCGTCGACGCGTTCGGTGAGGACCACCGCACCGTCGGCGGAGACGTTGATCATCCGATAGTTGAAGCCCGCCCAGGAGAGGTTGTCCATTCCCCGGAATATCTTCGCCACCTTGGGTTTACCGTGAACGGTGGGCGTCGAGACATTGGTGTAGGCGATATTCTCGTCCACGTTCTCGAGGGCGGCCACCGAGTCTCCCCGTGCCAACTCGTCGAGGAACTCGGTGACGATGTCGATCGGTGTTCGTGAGGTCATGGGGCCAGTATGCCTGTGACGAGCGGTTACGGGAACACTCTTCGCCCCCGCACTGTGGAGGCCGGGTGCGATGTGACATCGGGCGTGGCCATCGACTATCCTTTCCTGCGTTGTCTCGGCGAGGGTGAGCGATCACCGTTATCGGCGCGATCATCGCGGATCTCCTCCGCGGGCATCTGAGGGCCCGCCGGATGGTTCGGGGTCGATGTCGCTCACCGCGACCCAACCCACCGAACCAGCGCGGTTCACCCGAACCGCCGAACGAGGAGAACACCATGGCTACTGAGACCGCAAAGCTGACGGTCACCACTCGCACCGAGAAGGGCAAGGGCGCCGCCCGTCGCGCCCGCCGCGAGGGCAACGTCCCCGCCGTGCTCTACGGCCACGGCACCGATCCGCAGCACCTCAGCCTCCCGGCACTCGAGCTGGCGGCCATCCTGCGTAACAGCGGCACCAACTCGATCATCGATCTCGACATCGAGGGCACCAGCCAGCTCGCCCTGACCAAGCAGATCGACGTGCACCCGATCCGCAACTACATCGAGCATGTCGACCTCCTGGTGATCCGCCGGGGCGAGAAGGTCACCGTCGAGGTCTACATCGTCGTCGAGGGCGACGCAGCCCCGGGCACCCTGGTCACCCAGGACACCAGCTACATCGAGATCGAGGCCGACGCGCTGTCGATCCCCGAGCAGTTCGTCGTCAGCGTCGAGGGGGTCGAGCCCGGCAACGCGGTCCACGCATCCGACCTGGACCTGCCCGAGGGTGTCAGTCTGATCAGCGATCCGGAGATGCTCATCGTCGCCGTCAACGAGGCGCCGACCGCTTCGCAGCTCGAGGACGAGGCCGAAGATGCCGGCGCGGAGACCCCGGGCACCGAGGACGATGCCGAGGCTCCCGCCGAAGAGTCGGCAGAGTGATCCTGTCCCCCACTGATCAGTGAAACTGATTGTCGGGCTGGGTAACCCCGGCCCGAAATACGAGAAGACGAGGCACAACATCGGCGCGATGGTCGCCGATGGCCTCGTCGCCTCGGCCGGCGAGCGGTGGAAGCTGCACAAGAAGTCGGGCGCGCAGGTCGCGCCCCTCACCGTCGCCGGTCACCAGGCCCTCGTCGCGAAACCCCGGGTCTACATGAACGAGGCCGGGCGACAGATCGGGCCCCTGGCCAAGTTCTACTCGGTCCCGCCGGGCGACCTGATCGTCCTGCACGACGAACTCGACATCGATGTCGGCCTGGTCCGGCTCAAGCAAGGCGGCGGCGAGGGCGGCCACAACGGTTTGCGTTCCGTCAGCCAATCGATCGGGTCCCGTGACTACCTGCGGGTCCGGCTCGGGATCGGCCGGCCACCCGGTCGACAGGACCCCGCGGATTTCGTTCTGAAGCCTTTTCCGTCGGCGGCTCGTGACGACGTCGAGTTGCTGATCGCGCATGGCATCGGCGCCACCGAGATGCTGATCGCGCAGGGCCTGGAGGCCGCGCAGAACGTCGTCCACGCCTGGTGAGCGGGCAGCCACGCGCCAACCGGCGATCCTGCCCGTCTGGCCGGTCGCGCCCTGAGATCGGCGTCGAATCGGATACGGGATCGCAAAGGCGACGAAAGCTTTCTTACTTCTCGGTAATGAAGGCCTACAATCGCAGTCGATCGATCGACGAGGGATGGAGACAGCGGTGGGAATTGCGGCGAGAAGCGGGCACCAGAACGTCGCGATGCTGGGCATCGGCGCGTATCGGCCTCAACGGTTGGTGACCAACGACGAGGTGTGCGAGAAGCTCGATTCGAGCGACGAATGGATCTTCGAGCGCAGCGGCGTCCGGAATCGTCGCTGGATCAGTGGCGACGAGTCGGCGCGATCGATGGCGGCCGCGGCGGCCGAACGCGCGATCCGCAATTCGGGTGTCGCCAAGGAGAAGATCGGCGCCCTGATCCTGGCCACCAACAGTTGGAAGACCAAGATCCCCCACGGCGGGCCGATCGTGGCCTTCGACATCGGGCTCAACGGCATCCCCGCCTACGACGTCGCCGCCGGCTGCGGCGGCTTCGGCTACGGCCTCGGGATCGCGGCCGACACCGTCCGCGCCGGATCTGCCGAGTACGTGCTCGTCGTCGGTGTGGAGACGATGTCGGTGGTCATGGAGCCGACCGACCGCAATACCGCGTTCATCTTCGGTGACGGCGCCGGCGCCGTCGTCGTCGGCCCGAGTGACGAGAACGGGATCTCGCCGACCGTCTGGGGCAGCGATGGCGAGAACGCCGAGGCGATCGGCCAGAACTGGGACATCCCCGAATACATGGACCGCGCCGAGGAGTTCCAGCACAAAGACCCCGAGTCCGAGCCGGTCGGCCGGATGGTCGTCACGATGCAGGGCCCGCGAGTGTTCCGCTGGGCCGCGATCACCCTGCCGAAGGCCCTGTCGACCGTGCTGGAGACCTCGGGCGTGAGTATCGACGACATCGAGATCTTTGTGCCGCACCAGGCCAACGCGCGCATCAACGAACTGATGAAGAAGAACCTCGGGCTCGCCGACGACGTCCCGATGGCCAACGACATCGAGAACACCGGCAACACATCGGCGGCCTCGATCCCGCTGGCGATGGAGGAGATGCTCGCGAGCGGCAAGGCGAAGGGCGGACAAACCGCACTGCTACTCGGCTTCGGTGCCGGACTCAGCTACGCGGGGGCCGTCGTGACGCTTCCCCCGGCTCCCCGAGAGAGCAGTCTCGACTGAGGCCGCTCTCGTGGGGGCACAGCGGGTTTCGATACGCCGGCTCGCTGCGCTCGCGCGGCTACTCAACCAGCAGGACCTCCAGCTGATCGAGTAGGCACCGACCGCAGCGAGGCGCCGTATCCCTTCTGCTGATCGAGTAGGCACCGAGCCCAGCGAGGCGCCGTATCCCTTCTGCTGATCGAGTAGGCACCGACCGCAGCGAGGCGCCGTATCGAGATCTCCCGCCCCTACGCGTTCTCCTTGCGGAAGACCGCGGTCCCCCACCAGGTTCCGAGCGCTCCCAGGATGATCGCGGTGATCAGACCCCAGGCGACCGAGGACGACGCGATGTCGCCTGCGAACGAATTGCGCACGCCGTCGACGACCCACTTGAACGGCATGAAGTCGCTCAGCTTCTGCAGCCAGGTGGGCCCGAGGGTCATCGGGAGCAGAATGCCCGACAGCAACAGCACGGGCATCATCACCATGTTGATGACCGGCGCCATCACGTCCTCGCTCTTGGTGGTGAGGGCCAGTGCATTCGACGCGGCCGCACACGCGCCGCCCACGATCATGGTGATCAGGATGCCGACGACGATGCCGACGAACGACCCGCGCATCCCCATGATCAGGCCGAGCAGGACGAGGATGACCGCCTGCACGAACAGCTGGAGCACGTCACGCCACAGGCGTCCGGTCAGTAGCGCGGTGCGACTGGCCGGGGTGACGCGCTCGGCCTCGATGACACCTTCCCGCCACTCGCCGATCAGGCTGAATCCGGCGAAGAACGCGCCGAAGATCCCGAGCTGAACCAGCAGTCCGGGAACAAGGAAGGTGTAGGCGTTGTCGGCGCCGCCGGGGAACTGACTCACCAACGGCGTGAGCAGCGGACCGAACAGCAACAGATAGAGGATCGGCTGCATGACGCCGATCAGCACCCACGCGGGGTTCCGCAGGTTCATCCGGATCTGACGACGGAACACGATGTTGCTCTCGCGAAGAAAAGTCATGACTGTGACACTCCTTGGGCCGACTCGTGGGCCGGAGATCCTTCGGCGACAACGGAATCGTCGGCGGACTGTTCGTCCTGGGCATCCCGCAGCGAACGACCGGTGAGGGTGAGGAACACGTCGTCGAGGGTCGGGCGGATCACCTCGATCGAATCGAGGTTGATGCCTGCGGCGTCGAATTCGCGGAGCAGGCCCGGCACCTCACGACCAGCGCGACGGACCCGGCCACGCACGTGGCGTCCGTCGGTTTCCACATCACTGCCGATGGCACCGAGTTTCTCCGCGGAGACGGCGACCATCGCGTCGTCGGAGAGTTCGAGATCGACGAGGTCACCCGACACCGTGGCCTTGAGATTGTCGGCCGTATCCGCCGCCACGATGCGGCCGTTGTCGATGATGATGATGCGATCGGACAGCTCGTCGGCCTCGTCGAGATAGTGCGTGGTGAGGAAGACCGTGGCACCGGTGTCCGAACGCAGCCGCCGGATGTGTTCCCAGAGGTTGGCCCGTGCCTGCGGGTCGAGACCCGTGGTCGGCTCGTCCAGGAACACCAGCGTCGGATCGTGCACCAGACCCATGACGATGTCGAGACGACGCTTCTGTCCGCCGGACATGTTCTTGGGCATCCGGTCCCAGAGGCCGTCAAGTTGCAACTGCGCGAACAGGGCCTTGCCGCGGGCGGTGGCTGCGGAGCGCGTCATCCCGTAGAGCATCCCGTGGTCGACCACCTCGTCGCCGGCCTGCGCCTGACTGAAGGCGCCGCCCGCCTGAGAGACATAGCCGATGCTGCGACGCACCATGACCGAGTCCTTCACGACGTCGTACCCGTTGACGGTCGCCGTACCGGCTGTGGGCCGCAACAGCGTGGTCAGCATCCGGAGCGTGGTCGTCTTACCTGCACCGTTCGGACCCAGGAAGCCGACGACCTCCCCCTCCGCGATGTCGAGGTCCACACCGTCGACGGCGCGGACCTCTCGCTTCTGTTTTCCACGGCCGGTGTGAAATGTCTGCACCAGCCCGCGTGCATGGATCATGCCTGTCCCCTTCGCGTCCGTCGGAACTCCCGAGCCGCACCGTTCGGATCTCCGACTGTTCAAGTTTGAATATATTCGACTATCCCAATCTGTACGTCGGAAGTCAACGGCGAGATCCGACGCTCGCAGCTCAGAGAGGCTGACTTGCCTCACCTCGAGGATTCATCGAATCGAGGACAACAACGGTCCTGGTACGAGCGCGGATCTGGACCTACCCTCGTGGACATGGCAGCGACCACCACTCGATTACTGCTGCTGGGTGCCGTTGCCCTGTTCGAGCCGGTGAACGGCTACCAGATCCGGCGCGAACTGATGTCCTGGCAGGTCGATCAGTGGGCCAATGTCAATCCCGGCTCGATCTATCACGGCCTCGGCGGGCTCGTGACCGATCATCTCGCCGTCCGCCACGACCTCACCGACGGGGCGCGGGACGTCGCCGTCTATGAGCTGACCGGTGCCGGCCGCACCGAGTTCGACCGGCTGCTGACCGATGCGATCGTCACGGTGAATGTCTTCGACCGTCGCGAGTTCCATGCCGCCTTCGGGATGCTGCCCATGCTCGGGCAGCAGACAGCGCTCGAGCTCCTCGAGCGTCGCCACCAGACTCTCGCCGCTGCGGTGACCGAGTTCCCGGTCGACAGCCGGGCCGACGACCACCCCCACGTACCGCCGCACGCCTTCCGCGGAATGCAGCTGTGGGGTGCGGAAGCTCGGGCCGAACTGCTCTGGCTGTCCGACGTCGTCGAGGACCTGCGATCGGGGCGGCTCGACCTCAGCTCCCGGGGCTGGACACCTCCCGCCGACGATCCCGGCCATCAGATGACCGCCGACCGCGATCGATATCGCGAGATGATCGGGCAGCGGCAGCCCGCGCGCAACGCTACTTCCCAGTAGGGCGCCGATGTGAGACCGTCTATGGCGGGTCGCATAGTGAAAGGGACACTCATGGCTGTCATCGCGGACACTGCCGGGATCAACAACATCGGCATGCTCGGCATCGGTGCGTACCGCCCCGAGCGGGTGGTCACCAACGACGAGATCTGCGAGCGGATCGACTCCTCCGACGAGTGGATCTACACCCGCACCGGGATCAAGACGCGACGCTTCGCGCGGCGCGACGAGACCGTGATGGAGATGTCGGTCAACGCCGGGCGCAAGGCCATCGCCAATGCGCTGCTCTCGGGATCCGACATCGATGCAGTGATCCTGGCGACCAACACCCACCTCTTGCTGACCCCGGCCGGCGCCACCAAGGTCGCGACCGAGCTCGGCGCCAACGGCGTCCCGTCCTTCGACATCACGGTCGGCTGCGCCGGCTTCGGTTACGGCATGGCCGTGGCGTCGGACATGATCCGCGGGGGCAGCGCCACACATGTGCTCGTCATCGGCGCCGAACAGTTGTCGATCACGATGGACATGACCGACCGCACGAACTGCTTCATCTTCGGCGACGGCGCGGGTGCCGTCGTCGTGGGGCCGACCGAGGACCAGCAACTCGGACCCGTGATCTGGGGCAGCGACGGTTCGCAGTTCAATGCGATCCGGCAGGACATCGACTGGGTGACCTTCCTCGACAGCGACCGCACCCATCGCCCGTACCTCCGCATGGAGGGCACCGCCGTCTTCCGGTGGGCTGCCTTCGAGATGGGCAAGGTCGCCCAGCGCGCACTCGACGCCGCGAAGGTCGGCGCCGAGGATCTGGACGTCTTCGTCCCGCATCAGGCGAACTCTCGCATCAACGACCTCCTTGCCAAAAACCTGAAACTGCGCGAGGGCACCGTCGTCGCCAACGACATCGAGCACACCGGCAACACCTCCGCAGCATCGATCCCGCTGGCGATGGAAGAACTGTTGTCGACCGGCGCCGCGAAGCCGGGCGAGACCGCGCTGCTCCTCGGGTACGGAGCCGGCCTGAGTTATGCGTCGCAGGTCGTCAAACTGCCGCCTGTTCCGTTCGAATGATCCGGTCGGTTGACGTTGCCGTTTGGTCCGCTGAGCGGACCTGAGGGCAACTTCTGGCCGAGCGAGTCCGTCACGCGCGCTGCGACGTCGTGGGGTCGGGTGGTGATGTCATCCCACGTGAAGTTGAGCGTCGTGAACCCCGCAGCCAGCCAGGTGTTGCGTTTCGTCCTATCACGCTGAAAGACCTCGGCATCTCGATGGAACGCGAACCCATCCATCTCGACGATCACCTTCTCTGCGTCGAAGACGAAGTCGGCGAGAAAGCCGCAAACCATCGTGTTCGCACACCACCCGGATATACCGCGGCTGCGGAATACGTCCACCGCCGCGCGTTCGGCCTCCGAACGCGCACCTGATTCGAGTGCTTCGAGGAGTCGGCGGGTGGACGCCACTCCAACCCTCCTCGGATACCTCGCATGTGCGCCGGCAAGTTCGTCGAGGCTGACACGGCGACGGAGCAATGTGTTGTCGACCGCCTGCGACCTCCCGGTTTCGGCGGCGGTGTCGAGAACAGTGACCGGGACCGCCGTCACCCTGACGCCGTCCGATTCGACGACATCGACGTCGTCGTACTTGCGATGTCGTATGCGCACCCACGCCACCGCCCCGCGGTGATGCCCTTTCGTCTCCGACGCGACGGTGATGGATTCCGGGAAGTCGTCGACCACGCCGTGCCACCACGCGGCGATCGGTCCGCAGAGAATTGCACGTGTGCCGACAGATGCGACGGCGATCCGAACACGAGCGCGCGGCGTCCGCGAATGGTCGGCAGCCCGATATACGCCGGTCGCTTCACGCACCCACTCGCCCGAGGCGACCTTGCGCTTCACCGCCGCACGGCTCAACCCGCATCCGAGCGCGTCCCTCAGGGTGATGACACCATCTCGATCGGCCAGGTGGCGCCGAACTGCACGTGTTGGATTCACACACATTCGACGCACGCGGCGTAGCGGCCGTTCCATCAACCCACCGAGGTTGCCGCTTGGTCCGTGGAGCGAACCAAGCGGCAACTTTTGGTGCATTTTGGCCTGGCCAGCGCCCGAACGGTAGCCTTCTCGAGTGAGTTCTGAAGCCGTCGCCCGCGAAGCGAGCCGCCGTCGCACCTTCGCGATCATCTCGCATCCGGACGCGGGCAAGTCGACGATGACCGAGGCGCTGGCACTGCACGCCCGGATGATCAGCGAGGCCGGCGCCATCCACGGGAAGGCGGGCCGCAAGTCCACGGTCTCCGACTGGATGGAGATGGAGAAGGCCCGCGGCATCTCGGTCAGTTCCACCGCGTTGCAGTTCAACTTCGTGGGCGAGCACGGCCGCGACGACCTGCCCAATGTGATCAACCTGGTCGACACCCCCGGTCACGCCGACTTCTCGGAGGACACCTATCGGGTCCTCACCGCCGTCGATGCCGCCGTGATGCTCATCGACGCGGCGAAGGGCCTCGAGCCACAGACGCTCAAGCTGTTCCAGGTGTGCCGCCACCGGGGCATCCCGGTCATCACCGTCGTCAACAAGTGGGACCGTCCCGGCCAGACACCGCTCGAACTGATCGACGAGATCACCGAGCGCATCGGCCTCACACCGACACCGCTGCACTTCCCGGTGGGCATCGCCGGCGACTTCCGCGGCCTCCTCGACCGCCGCACCGGCGAGTACATCCGCTTCACCCGCACTGCCGGCGGCGCAAAGGTGGCACCCGAGGAGATCATGGGTGCCGACGACGCGGCAGCGCGGGAGGGCGACGAGTGGACCACGGCCCTCGAGGAGAGCGAACTGCTCACCGAAATGGGCCAGGACCACGATCAGGAGATGTTCCTCGCCGGTCAGACATCACCGATGATCTTCGCGTCGGCGATGCTGAATTTCGGTGTGCGCCAGCTTCTCGAGACGCTGGTGGAACTCGCACCCCCGCCGACCGGGCGTACCGACGTCGACGGAACCGTACGCGACGTCACCGACCCGTTCAGCGCAGTGGTCTTCAAGGTGCAGGCCGGGATGGACGCCAGTCATCGGGATCGGCTGGCCTACATGCGGATCGTCTCCGGCGAGTTCGAACGCGGGATGGTGGTCACCCACGCGCAGACCGGAAAACCCTTTGCCACCAAGTACGCCCAGGCCGTCTTCGGCCGTGATCGGTCGACCGTGGACCAGGCCTACCCCGGGGATGTGGTCGGCCTCGTCAACGCGATGGCCCTCGCGCCCGGTGACACCCTGTTCATCGATCCCCGGGTGCAGTATCCGCCGATCCCGTCCTTTGCCCCGGAACACTTCTCGGCGCTGCGGGTGAACACGGCGGACAAGTACAAGCAGTTCCGCAAGGCGATGGACCAGCTCGACAGCGAGGGCGTGGTGCAGGTCCTGCGCAACGAACTGCGTGGCGACGCCTCCCCGGTCCTCGCCGCCGTCGGCCCGATGCAGTTCGAGGTCGTCACGGCACGGATGAAGGCGGAGTTCAACGTCGCCACCACGATCGAGCCGCTCGGCTACAGCCTGGCACGTCGCACCGACGCCGACAGCGCGGCCGAACTCGGCCGGCAGCGCGGCGTCGAAGTCTTCACCCGCAGCGACGGCGCACTGCTGGCCCTCTTCAGCGACAAGTGGCGACTACAGTACATCGAGAAGGAACACCCTGATCTCACTCTCGAACCCCTTGTCGCAACAGCGGATTGAGCCTGTGGTTAACACGGCCACCCGTCGCACCGCCTGGTGGCTCGCGGCCGTGGCGGCCGTCTCCGTCATCGCAGCCTGCGGCACCGGCGACAGCCAGGACCCGCCGGCCTCGTCGTCGTCGGCGCCACCCGGCCCCACCGCATCCGCCCATCTCGACGCCGCCGAATGTCGCGAGACGCCGGACACCGGCCGCATCGACCGCACCGGGGCCGACCTCGACTTCCGTTCCGGCGCAATACGGGTGGCGATAGGTGGTTCCCCTGTCGCCGATCGGGACAACCCCGGTGGTGTCCCGGCCTCGGCCGTCGTGGGCGACGACGACACCGCGTGTTTCGGGTTCAGCAGGTGGGGCAATGCTCGCCCGGAAGTGCCGCCGGACACCCTGTTGTTCGTGTTCAAGGGACCTGGCACCGACGGCGCACAGGTCGAGTTCCTGGCGAGCGACCTCACCGGTGGCGTGCTCCCGCCGATCGGCGACACCCGTCCGAAAGTGGGGCCGTTGTCGAAACCGATCAATGCGGCGATCGGCGTCTCCGTAAACGGCACCTACTATCACTCGACCTCGTGCCCACTGAAGATCACGGCCATGTCGTCCCGACGCGCGGCCGCGGCGTTCACCTGTCAGCGGGCCGCGCAGAGCGAAGCCAACCCGTTCGCGCCCGACGACGACGTCACCTATGACACCGACGAATCGACGCCGACCTCACCGAGCAGTCCCACCTCGCCGACGATGTCCACCACCACCGGCTCACGGAGCAGCGCCACCCTGTCCGGGTGGTTCGAACTGACACCGTGACCGGTTCACACCACCCCGATGATGCGCGCCACCACATCCGGGTCGACGTCGTCGACCGAATCGGGCGCGAACTCGGGCCGCCGGTCCTTGTCCACGAGGATCGCACGCACACCTTCGGCGAAGTCACCGGTCCTGGTGATCTGTTCGGCCGCATGGAGTTCACGATCGAAACACTCGTCGAGCGTGGAACGCGCGCCGGCCTCGATCATCGCCGCGGTGACCCACAGACTGGTCGGCGATGCCTGTTCGATCAGATCGACCATCTCGGTTGCCCAGTCGTCGCCGACCGCCCCCTTGAGGCCCCCGATGATCGCCGATACGTTCTCGTCGGCGAAGTATTCGCCCACCTTGCGCAACGGGATCTCGGCCGCCGGACGATCGCGATGGCCGGCGAGGACCTCGACGAGCGGCTCCCCGTCACGTAGCCGGTCGGTGACATCACCGATGTCGGCTGACTCGACGAAGTGGGTGGCGAGACCGACCTCCACCGCGTCGACGCCACGTATCCGAGCACCGGTCATCCCCAGCCACATCCCGACCCCCTCTGGTAGCCGGGGCAGGAAATATGTCGCGCCGATGTCAGGGAAGAACCCGATCGCGGTCTCGGGCATGGCGATCAACGCCTTCTCGCTCACCACCCGCACCTCACCGTGCACGCTGATCCCGAGGCCGCCACCCATGGCCGCCCCGTCGATGACCGCCACATACGGCTTCGCGTAGTTCGCCACCAACTGATCGAGCCGGTACTCGGCGGCGAAGTACTTCGTCACCGCATCGTGCTCCCCCGCGACCGCATGTTCGCGGATCGCCCGGATGTCGCCACCGGCACAGAAGGCGCGATCGCCTGCGGAGGTCACGAGCACCGTCTCGATACCGTCGTCGTCCTCCCATTCGGTGAGCACGCGGTGCATGTCGTCGATCATGGTCTGATCCAGGGCGTTGAGAGCTTTCGGCCGGTCGAGGATGATCTCACCGACACCGTTGGCGACCGAGGTGCGAATGAACGACATGGGGTCACGGTAGCCGCCTCGCCGAGGCGATATCGCGCGGGAGATCGGCGATGGCGGCGGGGGCTTCGGAACAGCGGTTGGCAACCACGGCCCCGCCGCGCTACCGTGGACGGCGACGTCGGCACGCCGACACCTTACGAACCGAGGAGTGATGTCTCAGTCATGAACATCTGAGGTAGGCCCGAAACCGCCGCCGTGCTCCGGCACAGGCAGGCCATCGCCCACCACCTCAGGAGTCCCTTCATGACTGCATCTTCAGCGACCGGCAACCAGCCGTCCCCCTCGATCACCCTGTCCGACGTGGCCTTCGGATGGCCCGACGGTACCGCCGTCTTCGACCAGATCTCATTGAACGTTCCCGACGCCGTCTATTCCCTTGTCGGCGTCAACGGCGCAGGCAAGAGCACTCTGTTGCGACTCATCGCCGGGGAGCTGACCCCTCTGCGCGGCAGCGTCTCGGTCCGCGGTGATGTCGGCATGGTCGGCCAGCATCCCTACGACGATCCCGACCTCTCGGTCGCCACCGTCCTCGGCATCGACGAGATCCGTTCCGCCCTGCGCCGGATCGAGGGCGGGTCGGTCGATGAGCAGGACTTCGG
The DNA here is from genome assembly GCF_049844895.1 of Gordonia sp. DT101. Classification (NCBI taxonomy): domain Bacteria; kingdom Bacillati; phylum Actinomycetota; class Actinomycetes; order Mycobacteriales; family Gordoniaceae; genus Gordonia; species Gordonia sp. DT101. The sequence goes on from NZ_JBNCLX010000003.1 coordinate 437,233, forward strand.
CACTGTCGGTGACGATTGGGATGTCGAGGACCGAGCGGTCGGCCAGCTGTCGGCGCTCGGTCTGCCCACCGATCTCGACCGGCGAATCGGAGCACTCTCCGGCGGCGAGGCCACCCTCCTCGCGATCGTCGCACAGCTGATCCGCCGCCCGGCGGTGCTGCTCCTCGACGAGCCGACGAACAATCTCGACAGCGCCTCGCGCACAAGGCTCTTCGACGTGATCGACAGATTCTCGGGAACGGTCGTGGTGGTCAGCCACGATCTCGAGCTCCTCGAACGGGTCGATGCGACCCTCGAGCTGTACCGAGGCGGCATCAGGCTCTTCGGTGGTCCGTACTCGCTGTACCGGGACACCCTCGACGCCGAGCAGGAGTCCGCCGAGGCGGCGGTCGCAACCGCCGCGAACGACGTGCGCAAGCAGCGTCGCGAGATGGTGGAGGCCCAGATCAAGCTCGACCGACGAGCTCGCACCGCGGCGACCGCGGAACGGGAGAAGCGGGTACCGAAGATCGTCGCCCACCTCCGCCGCGATGCCGCACAGGTGTCGGCCGGCAAGCTGCGCAACGCACATCGTGACGACGTGTCCGCGGCGGCATCCCGCCTGGACTCGGCGCGCGACGAGATCCGCGACGACCGCACGGCACGGATCACCATGCCGCCGGTCGAGATCTCCTCGCGCGCACAGGTGATCGACGACGAGCGGCTACGGATCGACGGGCCCGAGCGCATCGCATTGGCCGGGCGCAACGGCTCCGGGAAGACCACGTTGATCTCCGACCTCATCGCGGCCGGCCGGGTGGTGGTGCCATACGCCTATGTGCCGCAGCGGATCGTGTTCGACGACGACCGTAGATCCATCGCGCAGGCGGTGACGGACGCACACCCCGACGTCCCGGTCCAGGAGGTCCGCGCACACCTCGCACGCTTCTTGTTCCGGGGCGCTCGCGCCGACCGGGCGCTGCGCGAACTCTCGGGCGGAGAACGACTGCGGGTCGCGCTGGCCACGGCGTTGATCGCCGACCCGACCCCCAAGCTCCTCATCCTCGACGAGCCGACCAACAACCTCGACATCGACACCACCGAGGAACTCGTCGAGGCGGTCCGGGAATGGTCGGGTGCGTTGCTGGTGGTCTCGCACGACGTCGGCTTCCTCGACCGGATCGCGATCGACCGCACGGTCGAGGTGCCCGAGACCTGATCAGCGAGCCGTGACCCCGCCGTTTGACCGCGACATGGCGGCCGGCGGCGGGCATACTGGCTTCCGATGAGCCCATCGCGTGAGGTGTCGCCCGTTCCTGTCGTCCTCGTCCATGGCCTCCGGGTCAGTGGCGCCGCACTCCACCGGATCGCGGCCGGGATCACCGACCGACCGGTCATCACCCCTGATCTGCCCGGTCACGGCACCCGGTCCGCCGATACGTTCACGATCGACGATGCCGTCACGGCAGTACTGGACGCCGTGCGGAACGTCGGGGAACCGGCGGTGGTGGCCGGGATGTCGCTGGGCGGGTACGTCTCGATGGCTGCGGCCGGCCGGCACCCGGCGGCGATCGCCGGTCTGGTCGCGATGTGCGCGACGACGCAGCCGAGTCGGCTTCTCGCCGCACCGTTCCGGGCATTCGGCGCGGCGACCGGATTCCTGCCACGCCAGGCCGCCGTGATCAGCAAGGGCCTCACCCGGGTCGCGGTCGGCACGCGGGTCGCCGAGGACATGGAGGCAGGTGGCCTGGCTCTTCACTCGATCCGCGATGTGGTGGGCGAGCTGTCGAGGTTCGACGCGCTCGCCGAGGTCGCCCGATACCCCGGACCCATCGAGTTCATCAACGGGGGCTGGGACCAGTTCCGCATCCACGAGCAGCGTTTCACCGCGGTCTCGGAGCGCGCCCGACTCCAGGTCGTCCCTCGCGCCGCCCACCTGTTCCCGCTGATCCAGCCGGAACGGACGGCCTCGCTGATCGACGATTTCGCCCGACGGTGTGATCCGATCCGGACCGCCTGAGAGCTGCGAGGTTTGCTCTTGTCGCACCCGATCTGTGTGACCTCGCATACAATCCCTGGTGACCTGCGGTTGGTGGGCATCGAAGAGAGCAAATGTCGTTGTGAGGTGTGCTGGTGAGTCGTCGGGTATTTCGTGGTGGTCCTGCAGTCCTGATCTCCATGGCGGCGGCTGTTGTCGCTCTGACAAGCCTGGTGGTGGCACCAGCCGCCCAGGCCGCACCGGATACGACACCCAGCCGATACACCAACGGGACCTATGTGGCGATGGGCGATTCCCGGGCGTCCGGCGGCTTCTTCACCCCGACACCCGACTATTTCCTCGGATGCAAACGCTCGGCGGCCAATTACCCGGCGATCGTCGCGCTGATGACGCTGCCCCGGAACTTCGTCGACACGTCATGCGCGGGCGCCCAGGCGCCGAATCTGTACACGGCCGGGCAACGCACGAACGCCGGCTACAAGCCACCGCAATTACGAATGGTCCCACGCGACGCCCAGGTGGTGAGCGTGAGCATCGGCGGCAACGACATGCGCTGGGGCGCGCTCGTCGGTAAGTGCACCACAGCACCGCTCACCGACCGGTTCTGCCGCACCAGGCTCAACGGTGAGGCCCGCTGGCGCATCGCCCGGATGGAGAATCGCGTGACCCCCGCACTGCGCGCGATCCGCCGGCAGGCACCCCGCGCCCAGATCATCGTCGTCGGTATCGGCGGGTTCATGGGCAACCACGGCTGTTGGCCGATGGTGCCCATCAGTGACCCCGACGTCCGGTGGATGAATCAGGTCTTCAACCGTGCGGGCGATGCGCTTCGCCGCGCGACCGTCAAGGTCGACGGCACCTTCGTGGATGCCAATCGGCTGTCCGCCGGCCATGATCCGTGCAACGTGATCACCCCCTGGTATGAGAGTGCGATGTCCAACCGGATCGCCTACCCGTACCACATCAACCAGGCCGGCGCCATCGCCATCGCGGCGATGGTGAACGGGGCGATCCGGCGATGACCGCCGAGGTCGGGCCCGGCTTGCCGGGCCCGACCTCGGACCGTCAGTTGTCCTGGGTCACGATCGTGGCCGCCACGCCGCCCATCCGATGAAGATGAGGGCGACCACCAGCAATATCGCACCCACCCAGAGGTTGGCGCCGCTGCCCACCGACATGTCGATCGGATCGGACGAGCGCTCGGTGGAAGCCGCGCCGGCCTCCGCGGCCGATGGCAGCAGTCCGGCGATCAGCAGGATGACACCGTAGATCCCCATCAGGGCACCGACGATGTTGCGGATGTCGAACAGCCGCGCGAAGGTTCGGGTCTTCTTGTCGCTCATGGTGAACGCTCCTGGTCTGCTCGGTCAGTGGAAGACGATGTTGAGGATGATGACGAGGCCGATCACCACCGCGCCGAGCGGCACCGGCCGCGCGATCCATGGTGTCGCGCTGTCGTCGCCGGTCAGCGTCGCTCTGTCGGTCAACGAGTACACGAAGCCCTTCAGTTCGGACTCGGGCTTCGGACGTGTCACCAACGAGACCACCACCGAGACGAGGATGTCGACGATGAACGCCATCGATGCGGCCACGAACGGCATCCCCTGCCCCGGCAGGTCGATCACGCCGGTCTCCTGCAGGATGAACACCACAACCGCAGCCGAGGTGCCGCTGACGAGACCCACCCAACCGGCGGTCGGGCTCATCCGTTTCCAGAACATACCGAGGATGAACGTCGCGAACAGCGGCGCGTTGAAGAACCCGAAGAGCGTCTGCAGGTAGTCCATCAGGTTGGAGTAGCCCGAGGCGATGGTTGCCGTTCCGATCGCAAGCAGCACCGCGGCGACCGTCGCGACCCGTCCGACCGTGATGTAGTAGTGGTCCTCGCGGTTCTTCACCACGTACTGCTGCCAGATGTCGTAGCTGAAGACAGTGTTGAAAGCCGAGACGTTGGCCGCCATACCTGCCATGAACGATGCGATGAGTCCCGCGACCGCAACGCCCAGCAATCCGTTCGGCAGGATGTCGCGCATCATGAGCAACATGGCGTCGTTGTAGGTGACCCCGTTGCCCGACCCGGTGTTCTTGAGGTGGATCATGTCGCCGATCGCCGCGGCGCAGATCATGCCGGGGACGACCACCACGAACGGGATGAACATCTTCGGGATGGCACCGATGATCGGGGCACGCCGCGCGGCCGACATCGAGTCGGAGGCCATGGCCCGCTGTACCTCGACGAAGTTGGTCGTCCAGTAGCCGAACGACAACACGAACCCCAGGCCGAACACAATGCCGACGACCGACCAGACCGGCGAGGAGAATCCGCTCAAGGCCTGTCCCGGCCACGACGACAACTGCTCGTGGACCGTGGCGGTCACCGTTCCGTCGGACGCGTGGGTGTCGATCACCTTGTCCTTCAGGCCGCTCCAGCCGCCGACCTTGATCAGGCCGATGACGGTGAGCGGAACCAGCGCGGCGAGAATCACGAAGAACTGCAGGACCTCGTTGTAGATGGCCGCAGACAACCCGCCCAGCGCGGTGTACGTGAGCACCACGGCCGCCGCGACGATGAGCGAGATCCATTGCGGCCAACCGAGTACCGCGTTGATGACGGTCGCCAGCAGGAACAGGTTGACGCCGGCGATCAGCACCTGGGCGACGGCGAAGCTGAGCGCGTTCACCAGGTGTGCGCCGGTCCCGAATCGGCGACGCATGAACTCGGGGACGCTGCGGACCTTGGAGCCGTAGTAGAACGGCATCATCACCAGGCCGAGGAAGACCATCGCCGGCACAGCGCCGATCCAGTAGTAGTGCATGGTCGCCAGGCCGATCTGGGCGCCGTTGGCGGACATGCCCATGATCTCGACCGCACCGAGGTTCGCCGAGACGAACGCGATACCGGTCACCCAGGCGGGCAATCGTCGGCCGGACAAGAAGAAGTCCATGCTGGTGGCGATCTGGCTGCGGGCGAGATAACCGATCCCCAGAACGAAAACGAAGTAGATGGCGATGAGGACGTAGTCCATCCATCCGGTGTTCAACCGGAGAATGGAGTCGGATGCCACGTGCACGGCAACCCCCTTGTTGCGCTCGGCATGTCGATGACTGTCAGAAACTAACAGAAGATAACACCATCGTGGTGCGCAATTGTGAAGAGATGTTCGTTTTAGTGCGTTCCTGCTAATATCTCGCCATGCTTGCAGCGGAGCGACGAGGACACGTGTTGGCTGCCGTGGTCTCCCGAGGCGCGGTGCGGGTCACCGATCTCGCCGCCGAGCTAGGCGTTTCCGAGATGACGATCCGACGGGATCTCGACCACCTCGAGAGCGACGGGGAACTGAGCAAGGTCCACGGTGGCGCAGTCCGGACGGACGGTGACCTCACCGGACGAGGACTCGAACCACCGTCGTCGCTCAAGGCGACCCGCGAACCGGATGCCAAGCGCGCCATCGCGGCGGCCGCGCTGCCGCTGATCGAGGACGGCATGACCGTCGCGATCGGCGCAGGTACCACCACACTGGAACTGGCCCGACTGCTCCGCGGCCGCGACATCTCGGTGGTGACGAACTCGGTGTCGATCTTCGAGTTGCTGACCGACCCCTCGGATTCCTATCTCGACGCCGCGAGTGTCCAGCTCACCGGTGGACAGCGCACGCCGTCGGATGCCCTCGTCGGGCCGATCGCCAACGCCGCGCTGGAGCACTACCGAACCGACCGGGCCTTTGTCGGAACCCACGGCATCGACCCGTCCGCGGGGTTCACCACCCCCAATCTCGGTGAGGCCGAGACCAATCGAAAGCTTCTGACCACGGCGCGGTCGACCGTCGTGCTCGCGGACCACACCAAGTACGGCGAGATCGGCGCGCACCTCTTCGCCGAGTTCGGACGCATCAACCGACTGGTGACCGACGACGGCCTGCCCGCCGCAGCACGCAGTGAACTCGCGGACGTCACCGTGCTCACCATCGCCGAAGGAAGACCCCGATGACCCCAGATGACGTGACCGAAGATCCCGCGAACCAGGACGGCGCCGGGCGCCGACTACCGACGCCGCAGGAGGCGAGCCTCGCCGACGACCGGCAGATCCTGTTCTTCTCGACCGCCGAGAACCCGCCGGCGCCAGGCATCGACCATCGCGATCTGCCTGCCCACCCCGATGATTCGGCCACCCGCGTCCGACGCGACCCGCAGATCGGCGACTGGGTGATGATCGCTCCCGCGCGGCAGGAGCGGACCTACAAACCGCCGCGACGGATGTGCCCGCTGTGCCCGGATCCCTCCGGACGTTCCAGTGAGATCCCCGCAGACGACTACGACGTGGTGGTGTTCGAGAATCGCTTCCCCTCGTTGGCGGCGGCACATGCCGGCAGCGGTTTCCGGCTCCCGGACCGGCCGGGCGATCTGACGGTCGAGGCGCCGGGTCACGGCCGCTGTGAAGTGGTGTGCTTCACCAGCGACCACGACGGTTCGTTCGCCGGACTCACGCCCGAGCGTGCCCGGCTGGTGGTGGACGCCTGGTCCCAGCGCACCGACGACCTGCTCGCGCGCGACGGCGTCGAAGAGGTCTTCTGCTTCGAGAACCGGGGCGAGGAGATCGGGGTGACCCTGACGCATCCCCACGGCCAGATCTACGCCTATCCGTTCCGCACGCACCGGACCGAGACCATGCTGCGCGCCGCGGCGACACACCGCGCCCAGACCGGGGCGGACCTGTTCGAGTCGATCCTCTCCGGCGAATTGAACGGCGGGGAAAGGATTCTCGTGCGGACCGACCACACCGCGGCGTTTGTTCCGTTCGCCGCCCGCTGGCCCGCCGAGGTCCACATCTACCCCTTGCGACATGTCCGACGACTCTCCGAGCTCACCGACGACGAGGCCGACGATCTGGCACGCGTGTACCTCAAGGTGCTGCGCGCCTACGACGCGCTCTACGGCCGACCCTTGCCCTACATCGCGTCGTGGCACCAATACCGGGCGGAGTCGGCCGAAGGCTACCTCCACGCCGAGTTGTTCTCCGTGCGTCGCAGTGCCGACAAGCTCAAGTACCTGGCCGGTTCCGAGTCGGGGCGTGACGCATTCGTCACCGACAAGACGCCCGAGGATGTCGCCGCCGATCTGCGCGGGGCAATGACATGAGCGACAGACGAATACGGAGTTACGCCCCCGGGCGGGTGAACCTGATCGGCGAACACACCGACTACAACCTCGGATTCGCATTGCCGATCGCCCTGGACCTGGGCACCACGGCGGACTTCGCCCCCGACACCGTCGACGGAACGATCGTGGCAGAGTCGAGTGACGAGTCCGACGTCGTCACCATCAGTCCCACCAGCGGACCCGGCGACGTACCCGGTTGGGGCGCATACATCGCCGGTTGCCTGTGGGCACTCCGGACCGCCGGTCACGATGTGCCCGGTGGACGCCTCCACATCGAGTCCACGGTTCCGGTCGGGGCCGGACTGTCGTCGTCCGCAGCGCTCGAATGTGCAGTGCTGCTGGCAATCACCACCGACCTGAATCTCTCCCGACACGAGCTCGCCCGGGTCGCACAGCAGGCGGAGAACGACTACGTGGGAGCACCGACCGGTCTGCTCGACCAGCTGTCGAGCCTGTTCGGGCAGCAGGACACCGCCCTGCTCATCGACTTCCGGTCCCTCGAGGTGGAGCCGGTCCCGATGCCGGTCGACGATTCCGCACAACTGCTGGTGATCGACTCCCACGCGCCCCACCGACACGCCGCCGGCGAGTATGCGGCGCGACGCGCGTCGTGCGAGGCCGCCGCCGCCGAACTCGGTGTCCCATCGCTGCGCGAGGCCGACACCGACGCATGGAATCAGCTGCCGGACGGCACCAACCGGGTTCGCGCCCGGCATATCCTGACCGAGAACGCACGAGTCCTGGCGGCCACCGCGGCACTGCACGATGCCGACTTCGCGAAGATCGGCGAACTCATGAACGCCTCACACGACTCGATGCGCGACGACTTCGAGATCACGACTCCGCACATCGACCTCATCGCCGCCACCGCGCAGCAGTTCGGTGCACATGGCGCGCGGATGACGGGCGGTGGATTCGGCGGGTCGGTGATCGCGTTGGCCCCCGCCAACGCCGCGGACCGGATCTGCGCCGACCTGCCCCAGGCGATATCCGACGCCGGATATCCCACCTCGACGGTTCGCCGGGTGCGACCGGGTCGTGGTGCACACCTGCTCTGACGCAGAGCTTCTCACCACGTCCAGCGAGTGGTGACCACCAGGTCGCGTCCGGGCGCCACGACACGTGGCATCGTGTTCAGGCCGTCGGGCGGCCCGGACTGCGGTTCCACACAGATCGCGAACGGCCGATGGTCGAAGATCACCACCCATTCCGCGTCGCTGCGTATCCGCAGTCGCAGCAGATCGGGCCAGTCCAGGGTGACGTCGGCGCCCGAGGGCATACCGAAACAGTCGTCCCAGGGTGGCGGCAGCGGCGCCAGCCGGGTGCCGGTCGGAAGGTGGTCGGGACCACGTTCTTCCTGCCAGGAGGGCGCGAACTCCACTGCGAGAGGGGCGGACTCGCCGGACACAGGGTGACGACGGAACCACGGGTGCCAACCCGCCTGTGCTGGAAAGGGCGCAGCTGCGGACGAGACCCGTAACCGCATCGTCAATTCCCCCGGGGCGAGAGCGAAATCCTGGGTGACCGTGCCGTCGAACGGCCAGTGCGGGTCCAGGCGCCGAGTCAGTGTCGCCTGGTCTTCGCCCACCGCGTCGGTCTCCCACCGGTGGTCGCGTGCGAGCCCGTGGAGCGCATGCGGCGGATCATTGAGCTCGAATTGATGACGCCTGCCGTCGAAGTCGAGGATGCCGTTCCGCATGCGGCCGCACCACGGGACCATCGGGAAGCATCCGTAGGGTTCGCCCTGCTGCAGGAACTCGACGTCCGCGATGCGCAGGGAGGTGAGTCGGCCACCTTGTGGGTTCACCCGCACTTCGGCGCCGGGTGTGCGTAACAAGACGTCTCCGTCGGCGTCCATCACTCGACCTTTTCGGCGACCTCGAGCCACTCCGTCTCCGCGGTCTCCTTGGCCTCCACGACGTCTTTCAGTTCCGCGTTGAGTTCCATGAGCCTGTCGGGATCGGTTGCCGCATCGAGCAATTGGTCGTGCAGGCGACTCTCTCGCGTGTCCAGCTGTTGGATCTGGCGTTCCAGCCGGTTCATCGCCTTTCGTGCATCCCGATGTTCGGACGCACTGATCGCGGGGGCGGTCGAGGCCGTCGCCGCACTCGAAGCGTTCGACGTGGACGTGCGACGCGGTGCGGCGGAGGTGATCTCGCGTCGTCGTCGTAGATATTGCTCGATGCCGCCCGGCAGATTGGTCAACTTCCCATCGCCGAACAGCGCCCACGTGCTGTCGCAGATCCGTTCGATCAGGTAGCGGTCGTGACTGATCACCACCAGCGTGCCCGCCCAGCCGTCGAGGAGATCCTCGAGTTGCTGCAGGGTGTCGATGTCGAGGTCGTTGGTCGGCTCGTCGAGGAGTAGCACATTGGGTTCGGCCATCAGCACGCATGTCATCTGCAGCCGCCGCCGTTCACCACCGGACAGGTCCCCGACCGGCGTGCGCTGGCGTGCGGGGGTGAAGCCGAGCCGTTCGGCCAGCTGACTCGCGGAGATCTCCTTGTCCCCCAGCATGATCCGCGATGCCACCGCCTCCACGGCGTCCAGCACCCGCTGATCCTCGTCGAGGTCGTCGAGCTCCTGGCGCAGCCAGCCGATAGAGACCGTCGTGCCCTCCTTGCGCTTACCCGGGGCGACGTCGATCTCCCCCGCGAGCGCGCGCAGCAGGGTCGTCTTGCCTGAACCGTTGACCCCGACGAGGCCGATGCGTTCACCGGGTGTCAACCGCCAGGTGAGATCGTCGAGCAGCACATCGCCGGCCGGCGTGGCCACCCGCGCGTCCTCGAGTTCCACGACAACCCGGCCGAGGCGTCGTTTGGCGAAGGCGGACAGCGATACGCTGTCGCGCGGCGGCGGGACGTCGGCGATCAGCTTCTCGGCGGCCTCGATCCGATAGCGCGGCTTGGAGGTCCGGGCCGGCGGGCCGCGACGCAGCCAGGCCAGTTCCTTGCGGGCCAGATTGCGACGACGCTCCTCCATGGTGTCGGCGAGCCGGGTGCGCTCGGCGCGGGCGAAGATCCAGTCGTTGTAGCCGCCCTCGTACTCGTCGACGCGGCCGGAGTGGACCTCCCAGGTGCGAGTCGCGACCGTGTCCAGGAACCACCGGTCGTGCGTGACGACGATCAGCGCGCTCCGGCGGCCGACCAGGTGGTCGGCCAGCCACTGCACGCCCTCGACGTCGAGATGGTTGGTCGGCTCGTCGAGGATCAGCAGGTCGGCGTCGGAGACGAGTGCGGTGGCCAGACCCACTCGTCGACGCTGGCCGCCGGAGAGTTCGTCGACGCGTTTGTCGAGGAGGCCGTCGACGCCGATGCCGTTGAGGATGCCCCGGACCCGCGGGTCCCCCGCCCACTCGTGGACGGCCACCTCGGGTCCCCCTACCACCACTTCCGCGACGGTGGCGCCAGCGGGCAGTTCGCCGCGCTGCGTGACCGTCGCGACCCGGATGCCGCCGGCGCGCGAGATACGTCCGCCGTCGGGTTCGGTGATGCCACCGAGGATCTCCAGCAGCGTCGTCTTACCGCCGCCGTTGAGGCCGACGACACCGATCCGCTGGCCTTCGTGAACCCCGAGGGACACGGATTCGAGCAAGGGCTTGATGCCGAAACTCTTGCTGATGCGGTCCGCGTTGATCAGCGCAGACGGGTTCGAAGGTGCCACTCTGTAGACCCTAGCAACGGGTCGTCGGCCACCCCTCGCTGCCACCTCGAGCGGCCACCTCGAGCGGCCACCTCGAGCGGCCACCTCGAGTGCGTGCCCTCGCCCCCGCTCCCGCCCGCCGAGCGGGCGCAGAACCCCGCCCATCGTGCGCAGAATTGCGTCGATCGTGCGCAGAATCCCGTCGATCGTGCGCAGAATCCACAGGTTCCAGGCTTCGCGCGGAAGGATGCAACCGATCCGGCGTGCGCTGCGTCGAAAATCTATGCAGCAACAGATCACCCGCGAAGACAAGCGCCTACTACGCCGCCAGGCCGCGCTCGAACGCAGCGGGATGTCGGCGGAGCACTTCGACGCCGCGTTCACCCACCTGCAGGGTGACCACTACCTGGAGAGAACCGCGATCCTCACGGCATGTGAGCGCATCCGGATGACCGCCCTGAGCGCAGAAGGAAGTCCCGTCGTCGGCGGTATCGCGGCAGCGATCATGCACGGAAGTCGCTGGTACGAAAAGGATTTCGTCGTCGATCTCGTCCGACACCCGTCCGGATCGGGCAGACGGGGCCGGGGCAGCCGCGTTCATCGAACCGACCTCGAGCCGCCCGACATCATCACGATCGATGACATTGCGGTCACGTCACCGGTCCGCACCGCGTTCGACCTGGGCCGAATCCGCCCCGACTGGCGAGCGCTCGGTCATCTCGACGACCTCGCCCGGGCGACCGGCTTCTCGCTGGACGAACTCGCCGCTTATGCCGACGGCCGCGATGGCCGACGCGGCATCCGCCAACTACGGGGACTGATCCCGCTGATCGACGGCAAGGCGGAGTCGCCACCCGAGAGCTGGGTCCGTCTGGTCATCATCCGGGCCGACCTCCCCGCTCCCGAAACCCAGATCGAGGTGGCGGACGAGAACGAACATGTCTTCGCACGCTTGGACCTCGGCTACCGGGTACCCAAGATCGGCATCGAGTTCGATGGTGAGGAGTTTCACTCATCCCCGGAGCAGCGTGCTCACGATGAGGCACGCGATGCCAGACTCCGGGAACTCGGGTGGATCATCATCAGGATCGATGCCGAACGCCTACGGACCAGGCCCTGGAGCGTCATCAACGAGATCGAGAGAGCACTCCGATCGCGTGGGGCGTATTTCTGACGGGTCGAGCGCACGATCGGAGCGAAACTGTGCACGATGGCCGACAAGGTGCGCACGATCGGCGGGAACTCGCGGGCGGCGCCCGATCGACGTCAAGGTGTGCCCGGTCGACGCGAAACTGCGCACGATCGGCGGGGGTTCGTGCCCGATCGATGAGTGGGAGAGCCTCGGCTATGACCGGCCGAAGTATCCGTCGATCGTCCGGAACGCATCCGGGAGACCTGCCGTCACCACCTGCATGTGGTTGACGCCGGGATACGGGATGAGTGTCACATCCGTTCCGGCCGAACGCATCTGCGACGTCAACGCGAGACTGAGCGGAAACGGGACGGTGGTGTCGGACAGACCGTGCTCGATCCGGACAGGAGTGCGGTAGCCACCGGATGGCACCGCCAGATAGTCGGCGAGCGCAGCCGTGAACTTCGGATCGGTGAACGGCTTGGCCACCAAGGCGCCTGGCGGGACACCGGCAAGTGCCGTGCCGAGTTCGCCGACACACATCTGCCGGGCCCGGCCGAGCCACGTCCGGCCCGTCGGCGTCAGGTAACCCGTGACGTGCAGATCAGGTCGTGCGTGATCGAGTCCGGACAGGATGTAGAGGATCAGTCCGCTGAAGGCGTTGAACCTCCCGAGGTCGCCGACCCCCGGCGCCATCAGCGGTACCACGTGTTCGATGTTCGATGCCGGCGCGAAGGCGACGGTGCCGAACAACGGCAGTTCCGGCGCATACCGCGGTGCAAGCTGCGCGGCCCAGAGCGCCGAGTGTCCACCCTGCGAATGGCCGCTCGACACCCATCGCCGCGACACCGACGGATCCACCGTCCGAGAGGCACGGATCATGTCGATCACCGAGTACCCCTCGGCGCGGCCGCCGAGATACTCCGCGACGCCCCCGCTACCGACACCGGGATAGTCCGTGGCGGTCACCGCATAGCCCGATCGCAGAGCTTTGCTGATCGTCGGCTCCAGCGTGTCGCGCCGCGCTCCCGACGACAAGCTGGGCGAGCAACTGTCGGAGATACCGCTGGTGCCGTGCGCCCAGGAGAAGACGGGCCACCCTCCGGCAGGCGGACGCCCGGTGGGGAGATACAGGGCGCCGGTGCTGGTGACCGGCTTCCCACGCTGATCGCGCGTGACGTACAACAGCCGGTGTCCGCGTACCGCACCCGTCGGCAACTGCGCCGACGGCAGCACGGAATCCCGCATCACCGAACCGATCCGCGCACCCGGGGCGGGCGCGGCCGACGCTGCTCCGACGACGATCGTCGCGACGATCGAGACCACTGTGACCACCGCCACCAGCGTCCCACCGGCCCTCTTGTGTGCTCGCACGACTGGGACATTACCCATCCGATCACGATTGAAGTGCCCAATCGGACTGCGAGGTCGGTGCATCTCCCCTAGCGTGAAGCCGTGATCCTTCGACGATCGATCATGACCACCATCATCGCCGGCGCCGTCGGTCTCGCCGGCGCGATGGGTTCGGCCCCGGTGGCAGTCGGGGCCCCGCAGGTCGGCCCCGACGTCTCCAGCCATCAGCATCCGGGTGGCGCATCCATCAACTGGTTCGCGGTCCGTGCGTCGGGTCAACAGCTGGCGATGGTGAAGGCGACCGAGTCCACCTGGTACGTCAACCCGTACTTCGTCCAGGACAGCCTGGCGATGCGGGCCGCGGGCCTGGTCCGGGGGACGTATCACTATGCGGACCCAACCCGTTCCGCGGCGCAACAGGCGGTGTTCTACGCAACGGTCGTGCTCGGCCAGAACGGTATCCTCGACCTCCCGCCGGTACTCGATCTCGAACATTCCGGCGGTCTCGGTCCTCGTGCGCTCGCCGCCTGGGTCAGGGAGTTTTTCGCCGTCCTCGAACCCCTGACCGGTCGAAAGACGATCCTCTACACGTACCCGCGATTCTGGAACACGGCGATGGGCGCCACCCGCGAGTTTTCCGACCACCCGCTCTGGATCGCGTCGTACAACGGGCGCGGTGCCCCCGAGATGCCGCGGGGTGGCTGGCGGACCTGGAGGTTCTGGCAGTTCACCGACTCCGGTTGGCTACCCGGTGTGCCGACCCGAGTCGACCTCAACCGGTACAACGGTTCCGTTGCGTCGCTACGCGCGTACGGCAACGCGATCAACGTCTTCGGGAGCTGACCCGATCGGTCGACGGGCGACCGGCCGGTGCAACTACTCGGTGACGACCCGCGCACCGGGCACCGGGCCGTTGGCCGTCCGCACGGCGCGTGCGACCCCGGCCCCCGACAGTTCGGCGGCGACGTCGACCGCCGACGCCTCGTCCGCGCAGAGGAACACGCACGTTGGTCCGGACCCAGAGACGATCCCGTTGAGTGCGCCGGCATCGACGCCCGCGCGCAGAGTACGACGGAGGGCCGGTTGCAGACTCAGCGCCGCCGGCTGAAGGTCGTTGCGGAGCAACGGCGCGACCACGCTCGGATCGCCGGACGTCAACGCCGCCATCAGCTCATCCGGACGCTCGACGACGATGTCGGAATCAGACCGGTTCTCCCGCAACCGATCCAGCTCCCGGTAGACCGCCGGCGTCGACAACCCCGACTTCGACATCGCGAGCACCCAGTGAAACTGACCGCGCGCCAGGATCGGCATCAGTTGCTCACCGCGACCGGTACCGAGCGCCGTGCCGCCGTGGAGGGCGAACGGTACGTCGCTGCCCAATCCGGCCGCGATATCCGACAATTCCGGACGCGCGAGTTCGAGACCCCATAGCTTGTCGGCGCCGACCAGGGCACCCGCCGCGTCGGCACTACCACCGGCCATCCCGCCGGCGACCGGAATCCGCTTCGTCACGTCGATGGCGACCTTCGGCGTCCGGCCGACCCGCCGCGCCACCTCCGTGACCGCCAACGCGGCGAGGTTGGTGCCGTCGGCCGGTACGTCGGTGGCGCCTTCGCCGGTGGTGGCGACACGGAGTTCGGTGGCCGGACTCAGCCGCACGTCGTCGTAGAGCGACAATGCCTGGAAGACGGTGACGAGGTCGTGGTAGCCGTCGTCGCGGAGTGGGCCCACGCCGAGGTACAGATTCACCTTGGCCGGTACACGCACGGTGACCGCGTCGGACACCACCGACAACGAGGCTCGAGACACAGGTATCGAGCCTAATGGACGCGCGAACAGTCGGGTGGACGCGACTCGTGATGCTCTCGGCCAGACCCGGGTTGCTGTCGGCGAGATGCGGGTTGCTCTCGGCGGGATACGGGTTGCTGTCGGCGGGATACGGGTTGCTCTCGGCGGGATACGGGTTGCTGTCGGCGGGATCGGGGGTCGCCGGGTCAGTCGGTCGACGCGAGCCGGACGAAGTCGTCCACATCGAGCCGTTCGCCACGCAGGCCGGGGTCGATCCCGGCCGCCCGCAGGCGGCGTTCGGCCTCGGGCGCACTGCCCGCCCAGGTCGCCAGCGCCGATCGCAGCGTTTTGCGGCGCTGCGCGAAGGCGGCATCGATGACTGCGAACACCTTTGTGCGGATCATCGCATCGTCGGCGTGGGCGTCGGTGCGCTCGATGCGTACCAGGCCGGACTCGACCTTGGGCTCGGGCCAGAACACGTTGCGTCCGACCGCACCGGCGCGGGCCACCGTGCCGTAGTACCGCGCCTTGACGCTCGGGACCCCGTACACTCGGCCACCCGGGCCGGCGGCCAGGCGATCCGCGACTTCGGCCTGAACCATCACCAAAGCTGTTGCGATACTGGGGAATTCGGCAAGCAGGTGCAACAGCACCGGCACCGCGACGTTGTAGGGCAGATTGGCGACGAGCGCCGTCGGGGCGGCCGGCAGGTCGTCTCGGACGACCGACATCGCGTCGGCGGTGATCACTTCGAAGGATTCCGCCTGCCCGGGTGCGTACTCCTCGATGATGGCGGGCAGCCTACCGGCCAGCGTCGGGTCTATCTCGACCGCGATCACGCGGCCCGCGGTGCCGAGCAGTGCCAGCGTCAGCGATCCCAGACCGGGACCGACCTCCAGGACGATGTCGTCGGCGCCGACGCCCGACTCCGCGACGATCCGGCGCACCGTGTTCGCGTCGTGGACGAAATTCTGGCCCAGTGTCTTGGTGGGCCGGATGTCGAGTTCGGCGGCGAGCCGACGGATCTGCGCAGGCCCGAGTAGTCGCGGCGCGTCGTCGGTCAGTTCAGGCCCAGCTTCGAGGAGCAGGACGGCCAGGCGCCCCATCCCTGCGCGGCCTGGGTCTTCGACGCGACGGCGATCTGCTCTTCACGGGTCGCCAGGTCGGCGCGTGGCGCGTACTCGAGGCCACCCCACCGCGCCCAGGTGTTCTGGTCGAACTGCACGCCGCCGTAGAAACCGTTGCCGCTGTTGATCGCCCAGTTGCCGGTGGCCTCGCACTGCGCGAGCTGATCCCACACGGAGCCGACCGGCACGTCCGGGGGGCCTTCCTTGGTCCCGATCTTGACGGTGGCGGCGAGCGGAGCGGTGAGGACCTCGGCGTCGACCTTGTCGCGCTTGACCACCTTGCCGTTGACCATGGTGAGCTTGTAGGTGACCTTCTGCTCGCCCGGCTTTCCTGGCTTCAGGACCACCTTCTTGTCGCGGACCAGCGTCGGGTCCTCTTTCTTGACCTCCGGCGGCGCGACGTGCTCGGTCACAGTGGAATCCATCGTGCGGATACGGGTGACCTTGATCTTCATGTTCGGCGTGACCGGCGTGTCGGCAGCCGGGACGACCTTGTCGTCGCCGGCGAGCGGCTTCCCGGTCTCGGCGAGGAGGTCGCCGACGGTCTTCGCGGCCACGACGGGCTTGTAGCTGACCGAGCCGTCGGTCAGGCTGACCCGCTTGGGCATGGTGACGTCGATGACACCGCCGTCGACGGGCAGCGCGCCCGCCCGCGGGAAATTGGTGTCGTTGGAACCCGCGGACAACCCCTGAGCGGCGAGCAACTGCGGAACACTGGAAGCGGTTGTCTGGATCTCCTTGCGCGCCCCGTCCACCTCGAGGGTGACGGTCTTCTTCCGGTTGAGCGTGATGGTCTGCCCATCGCTGACCCCGGAGCCGAGGGCGGGGGCGACGTGGTCGCCGGAGGCGGGGTCATAGCCCTGCGAACGCAGCACCGAGTCCACCGACATCGACATCGTCGAGACGTTCTTCACCTGCCCGTCGACGTTGATCTTCACGTCCTTGTGCATGGCGATGCCCATGACACCACCCGCGGTGAGCGTGGCCAGCACTGCGCCAACGGCGACGCGGGCACGAGTGGACTGTGAATGATTGATACGCGCGAGAACAGACAAGATAAACATCCTGGTCGGGGACAACTGCGTCCTCGCTCCACCAGCGACTCAAACCCCCGGACCCCCTGGCCCACCCGTTCGAAATCGCTGCCCTAGGCAGCGGGATCACAATACGATAACGAACAGGGGCTATTACTGCAAAGGCAGCCCATACACTCGGCGCGCGTTCGCACCGAGGATCCGGGCCATCGCCGCGTCGTCGACGCCGCGCACCCGCGCCAGCGCGCGCGCCGTGTACGGCAGGCAATACGACTGATTTGGCTGGCCACGGTAGGGATGCGGCGTCAGGAAGGGCGCATCCGTCTCCACCAGGATCTGAGCGTCGGGCACGATCTCGGCCGCGGCGCGCAATTCCTCGGCATTCGCAAAACTCACCGTGCCGGCGAAGCTGAGTATGAAGCCACGGTCGACACATTCCAATGCAACATTCAGGTCACCGGAGAAGCAGTGCATGATCACGGACTCCGGGGCACCCTCGGCGGCCAGGATGTCCAGCAGATCGCGGTCGGCCTCGCGGTTGTGGATCATCAACGGCTTGCCGATCCGCTTCGCCAGATCGATGTGCCAGCGGAAGGCCTCGGCCTGTTCGGTCGGGCTCGCGCACGATTCGGATTTGCCGGGCCAGTAGTAGTCCAGGCCGGTCTCCCCCACTGCGACGACCCGCGGGTCGGCGACCATCTGTTCCAGCTCGGCCTTCGCGTCGTCGTCGAGCTCGGCCGCATGCGTGGGATGTAATGCCACCGCCGCAAACGCCCGGTCATCCCAGTGCGCGGCATCAAGCGCCCAGCGGGCGTCGATCATGTCATCGGCCACGGTCACCACCTGGTGCACGCCGACACTCTCGGCGTGGTCCAGGATCGCGCGGACGGCATCGGGGTCACGCCCGCCGCAGGCCGCGAGATGCGTGTGGGCGTCGACGAGGCCCGGCAACGGCGTCGGGTCGGGCGGCGGCTCCCGTCGTCGACGCTTGCGCGCCGCCTTGTTGCTCTCGGTCTCGGCCTTCCCGTCGGCTACCGTCCCGGCCTCGCCGGTCGCTGGCGTCTGACTCACAGCACCACTGTGCCAGCGATGACCGTGGTGGTCGCACCCCCCACCCAGATGTCGGTCCCGTCGTCGGTGACGTGCACACGTCCGGATCGGCCGAGCGCGGTCCCCTGCGCGGCGACGTAGGACGCTGGGGCGAGACCGTCACGCCGCAGCCAGACGGCGATCCCGGCGTTGAGACTGCCGGTCACCGGGTCCTCGTCGATCCCGAAGCCCGGAGCAAAGGCGCGGACCTCGAAGTCCACCTCCGGTTCGTCGGGCAGGCCGTCGGCGTGGGGCCCGACCAGACCGACCTCGTGCGTCCCGAGCGCGACCAGGTCCGGCTCGACCTCGACGACCCGCTGCCCGGAGGTCAGCATCAGCGCCATCCAGTCGGGACCATTGGCGACCCACTGCGCGTCGACGACGTCGGAGGGCTCGAGCCCGAGCGCCGCGGTCACCTCGGCGACCAGGTCGGCGTCCACCGGTCCGGACCGACGCAGTGGCGGCGCCGCGAAGGCGAGGCGGGCGTCCTCGGCCCCGGCGTCGTCGGGTCCGACCTGCTCCCGGCGGATCGGGACCAGGCCGACACCGCACTCCTGGACGATCAGGTCGCCCGCCGGGCTCCCACCCGATTCCAGCCAGGCGTGCGCCGAGCCGAGCGTCGGGTGTCCGGCGAACGGCAGCTCGCCGGCCGGAGTGAAGATCCGCAGCCGGTAGTCGGCGTCGGGGCTCTGCGGCGGCAACAAGAAGGTGGTCTCCGACAAATTGGTCCACCGCGCGAAGGCGGCCATCTGCTCGTCGGTCAGACCATCGGAGTCCACCACGACGGCAACCGGGTTACCTGCGACGGGAATCGACGAGAACACATCCACTTGGGCGAATCGACGGGTCATCAGTCCATCTTGGCGGCGAGTCCCGCAGGGGCCAACCGAGTTTAGGCCGAGCCGGACCGCGCAGACGTCCTCGGCCGACACACGAACCTCTCGCATGGCGCGCCAGTCACCGCTCGGACAGGTAGCGTTCCAACCGTGTTGGGATTGCCAGATGTCATGACGGTCGCGCTGTTCGACCTCGACGGAGTGTTGACGTCCACTGCCGTCCTGCACCGCAATGCGTGGAAACAGGCGTTCGACGCGTTCCTGTCCGAGCGGGATCCCGACGGTTTCGACGAATTCACCGAGCAGGACTACCTCGACTACGTCGACGGTCGCCGACGTGAGGACGGTGTGCGGGCCTTCCTGCACTCACGGCAGATCGACGACGTCCCCGCCGAGACGCTGGCCGCCATCGGCGAGGGCAAGAACGAACTCTTCACCGCGACGCTGCAGCGCGACGGGGTCGATCCCTACCCTGGGTCGGTGCGCTATCTGAAAGCGGCGCGGCAGGCCGGATTACGCATTGCCGTCGTCACGTCATCGAAGAATGGAGCAGCCGTGCTGGATGCCGCAGACCTCAGCGAATTCGTGGAGGTGCGGGTGGACGGACTCGAAACCGCATCACGGGGATTGCCGGGTAAACCGGCGCCCGATTCATTCCTTCTGGGCGCCGAACTGATGGGTGTGCCACCCGCCGAGGCGGTGGTCTTCGAGGACGCCATCTCGGGTGTGGAGGCCGCGGTGGCCGGACGGTTCGGCTACGTGGTCGCCATCGATCGGGTCGGTGGCGGACAGGCCGACGCGATGCGGGCGGCCGGTGCCGACGTCGTCGTCAACGATCTCGACGAATTGCTCCCGGCATGAACCCGGGTGCGATGGAACACGGTTTCGACGTCCACCCGTGGCAGCTGCGCTGGCGGGGCATCGACGTCGACGTCCTGGGGCGCACCGAGACACTGTTCGCGCTGTCGAACGGGCACATCGGTCTGCGTGGGACGTTCGAGGAGGGCGAACCCGTCGACCATCCCGGCACGTACCTCAACGGCTTCTACGAGCTACGCGGCCTGCCCTATGCCGAAAGTGGTTACGGCTACCCGGAATCCGGGCAGACCGTGGTGAACGTGACCGACGGCAAGATCATCCGCCTGCTCGTCGAGGACGAGCCGATGGATCTGCGCTACGGCCGCACCGAGGAGCATGAGCGCATCCTCGATTTCCGCACCGGCACCCTCCGGCGGAACACCCTGTGGACCTCCCCGACGGGTCGCACCGTCCGCATCCGGTCGGAACGGCTGGTGTCGTTCACCAAGCGCACCATCGCCGCCATCCACTACGAGGTGGAACCGATCGGTGAGGACATGAAGCTCGTGCTGCAGTCGGATCTGCTCGCGAACGAACCCGTCCCGGCGCCGGGCAACGATCCGCGTCTGGCGGCCGCGCTCGACCAGCCACTCGTCTCCGATCTCTCCGCCTGCCGCAACTACTGGGGCATGCTCGTCCATCACACCAAGCGGTCGGGCCTGCACGTGGCGGCCGGGATGGACCACGAGATCGACTTCCCCGACAAGGCCGACGCCTTCATCCGTGCCGACTCCGACCTGGCACGGCTGACCGTCGCCGCGAACGTGCCACAGGGCACCAAGGTGTCGCTGACCAAATTCATGGGCTACGGCTGGTCGGCGCGCCGATCCGTGCCCGCGCTGCGTGCTCAGGTCGACGCCGCACTCGCGATGGCGATGGAAACCGGTTGGGACGCACTGAAGGCCGATCAGATCAACTATCTCGAGGACTTCTGGCGCGACGCCGATGTGGAGCTCGACGGCGATCCCGAACTGCAGCAGGCGGTGCGGTTCGCGCTGTTCCACGTGTTGCAGGCAGGCGCGCGCGGACAGTCCCGCGCGATTCCCGCCAAGGGTCTCACCGGTCCCGGCTACGACGGCCACACCTTCTGGGACACCGAGAGTTTCATCCTTCCGATGCTCACCTACACGGCACCGGCCGCGGCCGGTGAAGAGCTCCGATGGCGCCACGCCACGATGGACAAGGCCAAGAGCCGGGCGGCCGAACTCGGGCAGCGTGGCGCGATGTTCCCCTGGCGCTCCATCAACGGCGACGAGTGTTCGGGGTACTGGCCGGCCGGCACCGCCGGGGTGCACGTCAGCGCCGACATCGCCAACGCCACCAGCCGCTACCTGCGTGCCACCAACGACGAACAGTTCGAGGCCGAGTGCGGCGTCGAACTGCTGGTGGAGACCGCCCGCCTGTTCGCGGGCCTCGGTCATCATGACGTGAACGGGAAGTTCCGCATCGACGGCGTGACCGGACCGGATGAGTACACCGCCGTGGTGAACAACAACGTGTTCACCAATCTCGCTGCGCAGCAGAACCTTCGGGACGCAGTGGCTGCCGTGCACCGGCGGCCCGACGTGGCGCGGGAACTCGGGGTGACCGTCGCCGAGGCCGCTCACTGGGAATCCTGCGCCGACGACATGTCGATCCCGTTCGACAAGGACCTCGGGGTGCACCAGCAGTGCGAGTCATTCACCCTCCTCGGCGCGTGGGACTTCGAGTCGTCGGTGGGCAAATACCCACTGCTGCTGAACTATCCGTACTACGACCTATACCGCAAGCAGGTGGTGAAACAGGCCGACCTGGTCTTCGCCATGTACAACTTCGGGTCGTCGTTCACCCCGGAGCAGAAGATCCGCAACTTCGACTACTACTACCCGCTGACGGTGCGCGACTCGTCGCTGTCGGCCTGCTGTGAAGCGGTGGTCGCGGCCGAGGTCGGCTACCTCGATCTGTCCTACGACCTGATGTGCGAGTCGGTGTTCACCGACCTGCATGATCTGCACAACAACGTCTCGAGCGGCCTACACATCGCCGCCCTGGCAGGCGCCTGGACGGACTGCGTCGCCGGATTCGGCGGAATGCGCGATTTCGGCGGCCAGATCACCTTTGCGCCGCGGCTGCCCAACCGGCTCACCTACCTCTCGTTCCGGATGACAGTGCGTGAATCGAAGATCGTGGTGGCCATCGACCGCGAGACCGCGACCTACCGGTTGTTGTCCGGTCCGCCGATCGATCTCGCTCACCACGGGGAGAAGTTCACCCTCGACGCGGCCCCGGTCAGCAAGCCGATCCTGGAACTCGACAAGCGTGAGGCACCCAAGGCGCCTCCGGGATGCGAGCCGTACCGCCGCGTGGAGTGACCGGCGCCCGGCTCACCACCGCCGGCGTGACGCAGCCACCTCATCTGCCGGTTGCCACCTTTGCGTAGGCGAAGGTGGCAACCCACAGATGGGGTGACCAGCAGCCGGGGCGGACAGCGGAGTGCGAGCCAACCCACGTATTCTGGCGACACCATGACCGACGATCCGACGCGCACCGAATCCGCTGTTGACGCCTCGCACGGCGCAGGCGAACCGTGCTACATCACGACCGCCATCGCATACCCCAACGGCGCTCCGCACATCGGGCACGCCTACGAGTACATCTCGACCGACGCGCTGGCCCGGTTCAAACGTCTCGACGGCTACGACGTCCGATTCCTCACCGGCACCGACGTCCACGGGCAGAAGATGCAGCAGACGGCGGAGGCCGAAGGCATCCCGACCGCGGACCTTGCCAAGCGCAATTCCGATCGCTTCCAAGAGCTGCAGGAGCGGCTCGGGTCCAGCTTCGATCGATTCATCCGGACGAGCGACACCGATCACCAGCGCGCCTCCGAGGCCATCTGGCAGCGCATGTCCGATGCCGGGGACATCTACCTGGACACATACTCCGGCTGGTACGACGTCCGCGATGAGACCTTCTACACCGAGGCCGACACCACCATCGACGACAGCGGCAATCGCGTCGCGGCCGACAGCGGCCATGTACTGACCTGGACCGAAGAGCAGACCTACTTCTTCCGGCTGTCCGCGTATCAGGACAAGCTGCTCGAGCTGTACGAGAGCCACCCCGAGTACGTGGGTCCGGATGTGCGGCGCAACGAGGTCGTCAGCTTCGTCAAGGGTGGGCTGAACGACCTGTCGATCTCGCGCACCACCTTCGACTGGGGCGTACCGGTGCCCGGTCATCCCGACCACGTCATGTACGTCTGGGTCGATGCCCTCACCAACTACCTGACGGGCGTGGGCTTCCCCGACGACGCTGCGACATTCGACCGGTATTGGCCTGCCGACCTGCACATCATCGGCAAGGACATCATCCGGTTCCACTGCGTCTACTGGCCGGCCTTCCTCATGAGCGCCGGTATCGAACTGCCCAAACGCGTGTTCGCCCACGGCTTCCTTTTCAACAAGGGCGAGAAGATGAGCAAATCGGTCGGCAACGTGGTCGACCCGGACAATCTGATCGACGAGTACGGGCTCGATCCGGTGCGCTACTTCTTCCTGCGCGAGGTCTCCTACGGCCAGGACGGGTCGTACTCGACAGACGCGATCGTCAGCCGGATCAACGCCGACCTCGCCAACGAGTTCGGAAACCTGGCACAGCGCAGTCTGTCGATGATCGGCAAGTACTTCGACGGTGCGGTCCCGGCCGCCGGCACGTACACCGCCGAAGACACCGCGCTGCTCGAGAAGGCGGCGGGTTTGCTGCCCCGGGTGCGGGATCAGTTCGACGTCCAGGCGATCCATCTCGGCATCGAGGCGATGTGGTCGGTTCTCGCCGACACCAACCGCTACATCTCCTCTCAGGAGCCGTGGAAGCTGGCCAAGACCGATCTCGACCGCACCGCGACCGTGCTCTATGTGTGCGCCGAGGTGGTCCGCACCGTTGCGCTGCTGGCCCAGCCGGTGATGCCCGAGTCGACGAATCGGCTGCTCGATCTGCTCGCCGTCGATCCCGACAATCGCCAGTTCACCGCCGTCGGTGACCCTCTCGTCGCCGGCATCTCGTTGCCGAAGCCCACGCCGATCTTCCCCCGCTACGAGGCGTGACGACTCCGGCGCTCGATGTCCTGCGTGCGCTGCACGCGCACACGCGTGCGGCCGGACTGCCGCCGCCGGCCGCCCTGATCGGCGACTGGTGGGACGCGGACGCCGTCATCGCGCCGTCGATCGGCCTCCGACCGGGATTCGCCCCGCCCGACGACCCCGACCTGTTCTGGTTCGGCTATCTGGGATTTCCGGTCCACGCCACCGAGTCGCCGCTGCCAATCGCGGTCGGCGGGCTGACCGACGAGGTACTGATTCTCCGCGACGGCCGTTGGCGTCACGAGAGCGTCCACGGAAGCGCCTGTGCCCCATGGATCGAACGAGCGCTGAGCGAGCCCACCGATACCGTCGAACACCGGTGGTCGGCGAACTGGATCCCGCCACAGTCGGAATCCCATCTCGCGGCGATCGACCGGTGTCTCGAGGCGATCCGCTCCGGCGAGGTCTACCAAGCGTGCGTGTGTACCCGCTTCACCGGGACCGTCGAGGGCGACCCATTGGAGTTCTTCGCGTCGATCACCAGCACGACGATGCCGGCGAAATCCGCCTATCTACACGGTGATTGGGGTACCGTGGCCAGCTTCTCGCCGGAGACATTCCTACGTCGGACCGGCAACCTCGTCTCGTCGTCGCCGATCAAGGGGACGGTACCGGCCGATGCGGTGCCCGAGTCGTTGTCGGCCTCGGCGAAGGACGTCGCAGAAAACGTGATGATCGTCGACCTAGTGCGCAACGACCTCGGCCGTCTCGCCGTCACCGGCACGGTGCGGGTGGCCGATCTGCTCTCGGTGGTACCGGCCCCGGGGGTGTGGCACCTGGTGTCGCGGGTGGAGGCCATCGTCGATCCCGCGGTCGGGACCAACGAGTTGTTGCGTGCGATGTTCCCGCCCGCGTCGGTCACCGGCACGCCGAAGATCCGCGCGGCCGAACTGCTCGCGGATTGGGAGCCGTCACCACGAGGCATCTACTGCGGCGCGATCGGCATGGCCGGGCCGGGGCACGGCCTCGACCTCAGCGTGGCGATCCGTACCGTCGCGATGACGCCGGACGGTACGGCCACCCTCGGGGTGGGCGGTGGGATCACCATCGATTCGGATCCGGCCCTCGAATGGCAGGAATGCCTGGACAAGGCGGCGAGCATCGTCGGTGCGACCCCGACCGGTCGCTGATCCGCGATCGTGCCCAGATGACGCCGGACGATGACCGTTCGACGCAGCGACGCGCCCGCTCGTCGTGAATTGAGCACCGCTTGACGCATAGTCCTGAACATCGGCAAAAGGCACGGCCGACCCCCTTCCGCATGTCAACATCTGGGGTAGAGTCGGATTATGCGCCGATCCATACTGCCGGGTACGGAAAGTACGGGCGACGTCGGCAGTCTTGGTGATCGGTCTCAAGCCGACGTGACCCGAGATCTCCCGGTGCCCACCGCCCGCAACGAAGTCCTCGCTTCGTGGCAACGTGCCGTCGACACCGGAGCCGACGCCGACAAGCATGCGCCGGGGCATCTACCTCCAGGCCAGGTCCACGACCGGCGACATGGCAATGCACTGGGCGACGGCGCGCAGCGCCTGCAACGGGTGTTCGCCGAGACCACCGACGACCCCGAACTCCTCATGGGCGTCTTCGACTCCGACGGTGTGCTGCTGTGGCGTTGCGGGACCTCGCGGTGGCTACGGGTCGCCGACCACCTCGACCTGGTGGAGGGCAGCCGCTGGGACGAGAAATCCACCGCGACCACGGCCGTAGGCCTGGTGATGTCCGATCACCGGTCCACCCGGGTCGTCGGCCGGGAACACTTCAATCGTGCTCTGCATTCGCTCTATTGCGCGGCCGCCCCCATTCACGATCCCCGTACCGGGCAGCTGACCGGAATAGTCTCCCTGGCCGGACCCGTGGAGGCCCTGCAGCCGTCGTCGACGGCGTTCGCGGCCAGCATGGCAGCGCTCGGCGAGCACGAGATCGCCAACGCCCACGCGCGATCTCTCGCCGACCTTCGCAAGAATGCCGGTGCCCGGCTGACCGGCATCCGGGGTCCGGCGCTCCTGGTCGACGGGGACGGCTGGGTCGCCGACAGCCGCGGATGTACGGCGCCGGACGCGGTGGCGGCCCCCATGGAGGACACCCATCAGTTCGTGCCGGGGATCGGCATCTGCGTCGCCCAGCAGATCGGCAGCGGATGGCTCCTGCGGCGTGTCGGTCCCGCGAATCCCGTTGTCGCCGAACTCGATCTACGCGGCGAACCAACGCTTACCGTGGCCGGCGACGGCGACGACTGGCAGACCGTGCTGACGCGCCGACATGCCCAGATCCTGCTCCTGCTGGCCGAGGCGTCGGAATCGGGTCTGACCTCGGCGCGATTGAGCCGACTGATCTTCGGCGATTCCGGGCACGTCGTGACGGTTCGTGCGGAGATGTCGCGGCTGCGACGTGCGGTCGGCGCCCTGCTCACCAGCCGTCCCTACCGGCTGGCGCCGGGTGTGACCCTTCACGTCTCCGAGGACGAGAGCGCTGTCGATACGGCCGAGGCCTGGCTCACGAGTCCTGGCGACGGGCCAGAACCGCTTGATACACGTCACGCCGCGAAGCACCGCCGCCCCGCGTGACCTCCTGACAGGCCTCCTTGAGGCGGGCACCGTCGGCCACCAGCTCTTCGACCTCCTCGACGAGCTCGGCCATGTCACGGATCCGTGGCCGCCCGCCCGCGACGACCACGGTGATCTCCCCCTTCACGCCGTCGGCGGCCCAGTCGGCGAGTTCCGCGAGGGTTCCGCGGCGCACCTCCTCGTAGGTCTTGGTGAGCTCGCGGCACACCGCCGCACGTCGATCGCCCCCCAGGACCTCGGCGGCGGTGGCGAGTGTGTCTGCGAGACGGTGGGGTGACTCGAAGAACACGGTGGTCCGCGGCTGGTCGAGCAGAGTCGTCAGCCACTCCCGGCGGGCACCGGGACGCCGCGGAGCGAATCCGTCGAAGCAGAACCGCTCCGAGGGCAGTGCCGAGACAGCGAGCGCGGTGGTCACCGCCGACGGACCCGGGAGGCAGGTGACCCGCAATCCCGCGTCGGCACAGGCGGCGACCAGTTTGAACCCCGGATCGCTCACCGAGGGCATCCCCGCATCGGTGATCAGCAGCACGGTCGATCCCCCGGTGATCGCATCTACCAGCGCAGGTATCCGAGCCGCCTCGACCTGGTCGTAGTAGCTCACCAGGCTACCGCCGATCCCCACATCGAGCGCAGCGGCGAGACTCCGCGCACGGCGGGTGTCCTCGGCCGCCACGATGTCGGCCGAGGCGAGGGCGGCGCGCAGCCTCGGCGACGCATCGTCGGCCTGTCCCATCGGCGTCGCCGCCAGGACGAGCCGACCGACCTCGTCGATCGTATGGCCGTGCGACATTTCGACGGCTTCCCGAGAGTTCATCATCTGACAGCTTACGAGTGACCACTACGATCGGACGGGTGACCAACGCCGCCATCCTCGATCGAGGTCCCGATGAGGAGCGCGGCCTGTCCGCCGATCGTGGCCGCGCGGAGGATTTGGGCACCCGGCCGGGACCCGAGATCCCGACCCCGCTGTTCGGTGCCCCCGATCGGCGACGCGGATTCCTCGTCGGTCTGGTCATCGCCGTGGTCGCCACCGCGACCAGGCTCTGGGGTCTGGCCAATCCCACCGACCAGGGCACTCCGGTCTTCGACGAGAAGCACTACGTCCCGCAGGGCTGGCAGGTGCTCACGGGCGGCAATTGGATCGAGGACAACCCGGCCTACGGACTCGTGGTGCACCCGCCGGTCGGCAAATGGCTGCTGGCGGCCGGGGAGTCGGTCTTCGGCTACGGTCCGGTCGGCTGGCGCATCGCACCGGCGATCGCCGGGGTCGCGATAGTCGTGATGATCTACTGCGTGGTCCGACGCATGTCGCGATCCACGCTGGTCGGCGCCATCGCCGGGATCTTCGCGATCTGCGACAGCGTGCTGTTCGTCCAATCCCGGATGGGAATGCTGGACATCTTCCAGGCCGTCTTCGTCGTCGCCGCCTTCACCGCGCTGATCGCCGATCGCGACCAGGTACGTGCGCGGATGCATCGTGTCTGGGTCGAGGGTCGGATGGGCGACAGCGACTACGGACCACGGCTCGGGTTCCGCTGGTACCGGTTCACCGCGGGCGTCATGCTCGGTCTGGGCTGCGGTACCAAATGGTCGGGCATCTATTTCGTGATCTTCTTCGCCGTGCTCGCCATCGGTTTCGATGTCGCGGCCCGCACGGCGTATCACGTCCGTCGTCCGTGGCTCGGCGTGCTGCGCCGTGATCTGATCCCATCCGGCCTGAGTCTCGCGGCGATGCCGGTACTGATCTACTTCGCGACGTTCATCCCCTGGTTCAACAGCGAGACCGCGGTGTACCGCTACGAGGTCGGCAACCAGATCGGCATCGGCGGACCATTCGCATGGGTTCCGGGCGCGTGGCGTTCCCTGTGGTTCTACGAGTCGGGCGTCCTGCAGTTTCACGCGGGACTGACCAATTCGGCGGGCAACCATCATCCATGGGAATCCAAGCCCTGGACGTGGCCGATGAGTCTGCGGCCCATGCTGTACGCGATCGAGAACGGTCCGGACCAGTGCGGCGGCGGAGAGTGTGTCCGGGCCCAGATGTTGATCGGGTCACCCGCTCTCTGGTGGTTTGCACTCCCGATGCTCGCCTGGGGTCTGTGGCGGTTCCTGGTCCGCCGCGACTGGCGGTATGCCGCCGTGGTGACCGCATACGCCGCCGGCTATCTGCCCTGGTTCGCCGACCTCGACCGCCAGATGTACTTCTTCTACGCGACCGTGATGGCACCCTTCCTGGTGATGGGACTGGCACTGTGCACCGGTGACCTGTTGCGGTCCGCGACGGCGACGGCGAGGGCACGCCCGGAACGGCGGTCCCTCGCGATCCTCGTGGTCGCGATCTACGTCGGACTCGTGGTGGCGAACTTCATCTGGCTGTGGCCGATCCTCACGGCAGGTGCGATCTCCCCTGCTCAGTGGCATCAGCAGATCTGGCTTCCGAGCTGGGGTTGAGGGGCTCGTCGACGCTGACCGGCTCCTCGACATAGCCCCCGATGGCCGAGAACTCGCTCGTCGCTATCTCGGTGGCCTGCTGCCGGATGTGCTCGTCGATCTCGGAACGCAATTCCATCCGCGCGACGATCAGCGGATCGCGGCGCAGGTCCCGGAACAGAGCGAAGCACATCAAGATCATCACCACCACGAACGGCAGCGCGGCGATGATCGCCATCTGCTGCAGTCCGGTCAATCCGTCGTCTCCACTGATGGCCAGCAGCACGGCGGCTACCGTACCGGTGAGGACACCCCAGAAGATGGTCAGCCATCTGGGCGGATCGTGTACCCCGCGATGCGACAGCGAACCCATCACGATCGACGCGGAGTCGGCGCCGGAGACGAAGAAGATCGCGACCAGCAACATGACCAACGCGGAGGCGACCGCCGTCCAGGGCAGGTGTGCCAACACCTCGAAGAGCGTTGCATCGCTGTCGTTCACCGGCAGGTTGAGCCCGTCGGTCTCCTGCCGGATGGCGGTACCGCCGAAGATGCAGAACCAGACCAGCGACACAGTGGTCGGCACCACCATGACACCGATGACGAACTCCCGGATGGTGCGTCCCTTGCTGATCTTGGCGAGGAACAATCCGACGAACGGGGTCCACGAGACCCACCACGCCCAATAGAAGATCGTCCACGACGCCAACCAATCCTGGCCGTCGGCATCCACGGTGGCTCCCGAACGTGCGGAAAAACTGGGGATGTCGTTGAGGTAGGCGCCGAGCGTGGTGGGCATCAGGTTCAGGATGAACACCGTCGGGCCCACCACGAAGACGAAGATCGCCAGGATCAGCGCGAGCACCATGTTGATGTTGGACAACCACTGGATGCCACGGGCGACGCCCGACACGGCCGACGCGACGAAGGCAGCGGTGAGCACCGCGATCACCGCGACCAGGAGCATGGTCGACGGCTCGTCGACCCAGCCGACCTTCACCAGGCCGGAGCCGATCTGCAGCGCACCCAGGCCGAGGGACGCCACCGTGCCGAACAACGTCGCGAAGATGGCCAGGATGTCGATCACCTTGCCGATCGGCCCGTTCTCCCGGCCGCCGAGCAACGGGGCGAAGACCGCGCTGATCAACTGACCGCGACCACACCGATAGGTGCTGTAGGCGATCGCGAGACCCACGACCGCATACATCGCCCAGGGATGGAAACCCCAGTGGAACATGGTGGTCGCCATGGCGATCTGTACATCCCGTGCGTCGTATCCGGGCGGTGCGTTGACGAAATGGAACAGCGGCTCGTACGCACCGAAGAACATGAGTCCGATCCCCATGCCGGCGCTGAACATCATGGCGATCCAGCTGATCGTCCGGTACTCGGGTTTGTCGCCGTCGCGACCGAGCGGGATGCGGCCGTACTTGCTGGCCGCCAGATACACGGCGAAGACCACGAAGAACGTCGCCGACAGGATGAACAACCACCCCATGTTGTCGGTGATCCAGCCGAGAGCGTTGGTACTGGAGGCGTTCAGACTGTCGGAGTCGACCATTCCCCACACGACAAAGCTGACGACGATGGCCGCGGTGATCCCGAACACCCACGGATCAAAGCCGATACGCGACCTTCTGACCGTTTTCTGTTCCGTTGTCACCCATCAACACAACCAAAGGTTGATGCAGGTTCTCAACCCGTATGGGTAGCCTGTGTCACCAATGTGACTATTGTGGCGTCGTCGATGCCGAGGTCGCGCAGCGATCTCACGTGCTGGACGGTCGCCTGCTGCGCCTGGTCGAGCGTTGCGTCACGACTCGACTTGATGAACGAGCCGTGCCTGCCCCGGGTCTCGATGATGCCCGCCGATTCCAGTTCCCGGTAACTGCGCGCAACGGTGTTGGCCGCCAGTCCGAGATCTGCGGCGAGTCGCCGGACTGTCGGGATACGCTCTCCGACCAGGAGTTCTCCGCATGCGATGAGCTCGATGACACCTGCTCGAACCTGCTCGAAGGGCGGTTCTGCCCCGTCGTGGTCGATCGTCAACAAGGCCGCCAGATCTGCCGACACGTCGCCTCCTACTCAGACCTCGTCGCGGGCGAGTGGACACGACATGCACCGGGGCCCACCGCGACCGGACCCCAGCTCTCTGCCCTCGATCTCGAGGACCTCGACCCCCGAATCCCGGAGGCGCTGATTCGTCTCGACATTCCGGTTGTAGGAGACGACGACTCCCGGCGCGACCGCGAGTGTGTTGTTCCCGTCGTCCCATTGCTCACGCTCGGCGGTGATCGGATCGAGACCGGTGTCGATCACCCGGAGCTTCTCGATCTCCATGGCCTCGGCAGCCGCCTCCACGAACGGACGTGAACCGCTCACCTCGACGGTGCCGTCGCGGTGGCGCAAGGTGAACGCGGACATCGATTCCGCGATGTTCGGGTACATCACCACCGCGTCCACATCGACCATCGTGCACACGGTGTCGAGGTGCATGAATGCACGCGACTGCTGGATCGGGACGGCCAGCACGGTGTGCGCGAGCCCATCATCGAATAGACTGCGCGCCAACGCTTCTGCACCCGCAGGCGTCGTCCGCTCCCCCACCCCGACCGCGACCACGCCGGGCGTGAGCAACAGGACGTCACCGCCCTCGACCGGCGCGACCTGCGACTCATAGGCACGGCGGGCGCCGGTGAACCGCGGGTGATGCGCGTAGATCAGGTCGGTGAGCGAGGTTTCCCGCACGCGGGCGGGCAGCGCCAGAGAGGTGATCGCGAATCGGGGGCCGATCCAGAACGAACTGTCCCGGGTGAACAGCAGATTCGGCAGCGGCTCGATGGCGAACTCAGGACCGTGGTGCATCCGCCGCACCAGCGACGACGACGCCGCAGCCGGGGTGACCGGGAGTTCGTCGAAGGTCATCCCCGCGGTCAGGACATGCGCCAGATCCGCGGCGGGCAGCCCGCGCAGATGGCGGGCCAGATCGTCGGCGAGGTGCGTGCCGAGTCGTCGCGGGCTGACGGCGGCGGCGATGCCCTGGATACGTGCCGCACCACTGTGCCCGATGGTCTCGGTGAGCAGATCGCCGAGCAGGAAGACGTCCACACCATTGGCCCGCAACAGTTCGGCGAACGCATCGTGTTCCTCCTGCGCACGGGCCACCCACGGCAGACCGTCGAAGAGCAGCTGATCGTTGTTGCGCGGCGTGAGGCGCCGCAGTTCGTCACCCGGTCGATGCAGCATGACGGCCCGCAACCGGCCCACCTCGGAGGTCGATCCCAGGGCGTAGCCGGCGGCGCTGCTGCTCATGTGTCAACGGTAATCCGTCGCAGTCGATCTCACCTGCTCGCTCGCCCTGGTGTCCTGAGTCAGAAGTTCTTGTGCGCTCTTCGGTGTTCGATCGGTACCGCGACGAAACTTCCGACTCAGGACACTACTCGTCGGTGTCGCGCTCCACCTCGGTGAGATGGGGACCGCCGCCCACCACCGCAGGTGCCGTCTCGTCGGCCACGCACCACATCACGAAGGCGACCGTGGTGACCACACCCGTGAGGAGGAAAGCCGGTGCGAAACCGGCCCGGTCGGCAACGAAACCCACGATGATCGGGCCGCTCACCGCACCCAGATCCGACGACATGCCGTAGGCGGCAAGTGCCGATCCACCCTGCTGCCGGTTACCGAGCACATCGGCGAGTGCGGCCTGATGCGTCGGGGCGAACAGTCCCGATCCGGCGCCCGCGGCCAGACACAGCGCGAGCGCCACCAGCAGATTCGGCGCGAAACCCAGCGCCGCGGTGGCAACCGCGGCGATCGCCAGACCCGGCAACATGACCGGCCGACGACCCAGACCGTCGGACAGTCTCCCGGCGATCACGATGGCCGCGACATTGCCGACGGCGAACACGGCGAGCGCGACCCCGGCCATCGCGGGACCTTCGTCGAGGCCGTCGGTGATGAACAGCGGCACCACCGCCACCCGCACCCCCATCGACGCCCATCCCTGCACGAAGTTCGACGACAGGATCGCGCGGTACGTACTGTCGTGCAACGCGCTGCGGAACCCCACCACCCCGGCGGGTTTCGCAACGGACGGGTCCGGTCGACCACCCTGGTCACGCAGCTGGGTGGCGACCACCACCGAAGCGATCAGCAACGCGATCGAATACACCACGAACGGCATGCGCAGGCCGAAATTGACCAGCGCACTACCGATCAGAGGTCCGGTGATATTACCGATGAGAAAGCCGGCAGAGAAGTAGCCGGAGACCCGCCCGCGGATCTCCCCGGGCGACATGCGGATCAGCAGGGCCATCGCCGATACGGTGAACATCGTCGATCCGATGCCACCCGCGGCGCGGAACAGCAACAGCTGCCAATAAGTCTGGGCGAACGCGCACGCGAAGGTGCTCGCCGCGACGATCAGCAGTCCGATCAGATAGATCCTGCGCTCTCCGAAGACGGTGACCAGTCGCCCCGTCGCCGGTGCGAAGAGAAGGCGCATCACCGCGAAGGCGGAGACGACGGCCGACGCCGCGGTGAAGGTGACGTCGAAGGTCCGCGCGAAGGCGGGCAACGCCGGCGCGATCAGTCCGTATCCCAGTGCGATGACGACATTGGCAGCCAGCAGCACCCAGATCCCGCGGGGAATCTGTTTCACGTCCGGGCCCTCACAGGGTCAGCTCGGGGAGCTGGTCGAGAGCTTCGGCGGTACGCGATCTCCCGAGCGCGATCATCTCGGGCGCCTTGTGGAAGTCGAGGGTGCGCACCGACTTCCGGGGTACCCGGATCAGGATGTCGGGTGGATACCCGGCCACCTGATAGCGCGTGAGCGCCTCCTGCATGATGTCGAGGGACCGGCTGAGCACCTCGATACGACCCATGCGGCCGGTCTCGACGTCGGGTTCCGCAGTGGGTGCGGCGGCATGCAACTCGTCGCCGCCGGAAGCCTCCAGTCCGAATCTGTCCCGAACCGACCGGACGAAGTCGCTGTCGAGGATGGGTGCGACGTTGCGGCGCAGCAATCGCTTGGTCTTGGGTTCGCGGGTGGCCCCGTGGTCCGGGCCGCCGTCGGCGCCGAGCACGACCCCGATCGTGACGTCACTTGCCACGCCCGACGTCGGGGCCACCGGCAACGGATCGAGGATGCCACCGTCGGCGAGCAGCCGTCCGCCGTGGTCATGGGGGCTGATGACGCCGGGAATCGCGATGGAGGCACGGATCGCCTCGACGACCGAACCCCGCTGGAACCACACCGCGCGACCCACATTGAGGTCGGTCGCGACCGCGGTGAACGGGGTCGACAGATCCTCGATCCGGGCGTCGCCGAGGATCTCCCGCACCCTCGACAAGATGCGCTCCGCACCGATCACACCGGACTTGGACAGGGAGACGTCCATCAGCCGTACGACGTCGAGCTGGGAGAGGCCGGTTATCCAGTCGACGTACTCATCGAGCTTGCCCGCGCAGTACAGACCGCCGACCAGGGCACCCATCGACGATCCCGCCACGGTGACCACTTCGAATCCGCGTTCTTCGAGTTCGGCGATCACACCGATGTGCGCGTAACCACGTGCCCCGCCACTGCCGAGGGCGAGTGCCACGCGGGTGGGTCTGGCCATGATGCGAGCCTATCGACCGCCACAACCGGGCCGACATCACCCTGTTCTCGACAGCACCCTGTTCTCGACATCACCGGCGCCGAGCGGGGTCATCGGCTCGGCTGATCAGTCCCGCATCAGTCGACGCGGGCCCGGACCGAGCTTGTTCATCTCGTCGCCGGGGTTCAACAGGTGGCACTCGCCCAACGACAGACAACCGCAGCCCACGCACGAGCCGATCATGTCGCGCATGTTCTCGAGCAGTGCGATCCGGTTGTTGATGTCGTCGATCCACCGCTTGGATGCGGACTCCCACATCGACTTCGGCGGCGACTCGTGAGTGCCGAGCTCGGACAGCACATCGGCGATCACCGCGAGCGGGATGCCTGCGGACTGCGATGCCCGGATGAATGCGACGCGGCGCAGCATCGCGCGGTGGTAGCGGCGCTGGTTGCCGGAGGTGCGACGGCTGAAGATCAGTCCCTGGTCCTCGTAGAACCGCACCGCCGACGGCGCGATACCCGCGCGTTGGGCCAACTCGCCGACAGAGAGTTCGAGCTTCTTGAGCGACACGAATCCATCGTAGGTGACTTCAAGTGAACTTGAAGTCCGCCGCGCGGGCCTACGTGCGGACCACCATCACCGGGCTCTCGGCCTGGTGCAAGATCTTCTGGCTGGTCGAGCCGAGCAGCAGACCGGTGAACCCACCGCGACCGCGGCTGCCCACCACGATCAGCTGCGCGTCGTCGCCGGCCGCATCGAGCACCGCCTTCGCAGGCTCCTCGGGGATCACCACCCGCTCGACCACCACATCGGGATACTCGGTGCGGTAGCCGGCGAGTCGCTCCGCGACGGCCTCGACGGCTTCCTGCGACATCCGCGCGACCTCGTCGGGCTCGATGCCGTATCCGTGCAGGGCGTCGACGTCGAGCGGCGTCCAGGTGTGTACCGCGACCAGCTTCGTCTTGCGGAGTCCCGCCTGACGGAAGGCCTCGCCCACCGCGGCGTCACTCACGGGCGAATCGTCGATGCCGACCACCACCGGACCGCCGCCTCCGGGGCCGGCGACCACTACCACGCGACCGT
The DNA here is from genome assembly GCF_049844895.1 of Gordonia sp. DT101. Lineage (NCBI taxonomy): Bacteria > Bacillati > Actinomycetota > Actinomycetes > Mycobacteriales > Gordoniaceae > Gordonia > Gordonia sp. DT101. The sequence continues at coordinate 473,034 of NZ_JBNCLX010000003.1, forward strand.
GGAAATGAGCCGCGACCGTGGTGCTCACCGAACCGAGGAACAACCCCTTGATCGATCCGAGGCCCCGCGTACCGAGGACGATCGTCCCGGCGTCCTTGCCCAGTTCGAGCAGCGCGCGCGCCGCGTCGCCCTCGACCAGCGAGGTCTGCAGCGCAACTTCCGGAGCCACCTCCTTGGCGAGCGCCGCGGCGTCGCGCACGGCATCGGCGGCATCCTGCTTGATCGCGTCCACCACGTCCTGCGGGATGATCAGCCCCGGTGCGTAATTGCTGGTGCTGATGTCATAGACGCCTACCAGCTTCAGGTCGACCTCCTCGGCCGCAGCCGCGGTGGCCGCCCACCGCACGGCCCGATTCGACGCATCCGATCCATCAACACCGACGAGTATCGCGGTCATCTCCGGTCCCATCTCCTCACTTGGTCACCCCGTGTGGCCCTCACCCCATCCTGCCTGCCGTCAAGCTCTGCGGCAATGAGCAAAAAGTCCCGGTCACAGCACTTTTCGAGGCAGGGTATGGTGGAGAAGAGGTGAACCGACATCGAACGCAAAACAGACATGAACGAGACCCACAGGCCGGCGTCCACCGGCGACGAACTCCGTCAGGCTGCGGTACATGCAGGTGTCACAATCGCTTTCGGGCTCTTGGCACTCCTGGTGGCCTGGGCTTCTGACGACGGGGTGCGGACCGCACTGATCGTCGCGGCCCCGATCATCGTGCTGGTCGGTGCGCTCGCCGCGCTGTGGCGCACGTACCGGAATTGGCGGGCGGGCGGGAAATGGCAGACCTGGCAGGGAGCGTCGTGGCTTCTGCTGGCCGTGTTCATCGTCTTCCTCTTCAACACCGCACCGGCGCTGATGTCCTGAGCCCCCTGAGCCCCTGCCGACCGGGCACACAATGGCGTCGATCGGGCGCAGATCCGCGCCGACCGTGCGCAGTTTCACGTCGAGCGTGCGTGGAAGTTCACCGAACGTGCTCGCGCTCAACGGAGTCCGTTCGGTCGGAGTCCGTTCGGTCGGCGTCCGTTCGGTCGGCGTCATTCTGCGCCCGATCGACGCGAAACTGCGCCCGGTCGGCGTCATTCCGTGGCCGATCGAAGCGACACCCGGCGGAGATCAGTCCTCGGCCCGCAGGTCCAGGCTGATCTCCTCGGCATCGAGCTGCCGGAGTTCCCGCTCGAGCAATGCCGAATGAAATGTTCCCTCGTCCCGCATCTGGAGCAGGACCTCGCGCTGCGCGGCGACCAGGTCACGACGGATCTTCTCGTAGGCGGCGCGAACCTTCAGATTGGCGTCGATGATGCCCTCCTCGGTGTCGGCAGTCTTGGCGATCGTGGCGAATCTCTTGCGCAGCACCGGATACCGCGCGACCGTCTCGGACTCGGAGATCACCTTCCGCGAGGTGGCGGCCAGCTCGGCACGGAGCCGATGGTGTTCGGCGACGCGACTGTCGGCATCTTCGGTCACCTTCAACGCGCGGATCAGCCAGGCGAGGGTACCGCCCTGGCACAGCAGCGACGCCGCCGCGACCACGAAGGCGATGAGGACGAGCAGGGACCTCGACTCGACATCATCCGGGAGGGTCTGGGCGGCCGCGAGGGTCACCACGCCGCGTAACCCGCCCCAGACGACGATGGTCGCCTCCTTCGGCCCGAGTGGCGCCGAACGGTAGTAGTCGATATCGGCGATCTGCCGGGTGAGTCGCGAACTGACCATCCGCGCCGTCTCCGGCGACGTCGGCGGCAGTTCCTCGGAATCGGACCAGCGCCGGGGTTCGATGCGACGACGCAGACGCCGCCACTCACGCCGGATCGCACTGCGCGCCTCACGCGTGCGACGTATCGGCCGGTCGGGGCCGTCCCGCTGACGTTCGACCATGGTCGCGTTGATGTCGGCGAGCATCGGCCGCATCTCGGTCCCCCGTTGGGCGGCGCGATCGAGCCAGAGGACCAGCGGCACCACGTAGACCGACCGGATCACCACTGCGAGGCCCAGGGCGGCGAACCCGATCCAGACCGCCGTGTCGACCCCGTCGTGGTCGTTGTGGACATCGACCACCAGACCCCACAATTCGAGGCCCATCAGCAGAAACACCCCACCCTCGACGATCAGCTCGACGGTGCGCCAGTTCTGCGTGTCGGAGAGTCGGTGCTGGGGCGTCAGGAACCGGACGGCACCGGCACCGGTGATCAGGCCGGCGGTCACGGCGGCCACCAACCCCGAGGCACCGAGCTCTTCGGCCGGTATGTATGCCAGGTACGGCACGGTGAAGGAGATGGCGGTGTTCACGGTGGCATCGGACACCCGGGCACGCACCGCGAGATTGAGCCATCCCACGACCGTCCCGATCAGCACGGCGACCACCACGGCGAACACGAACTCGAGGGCGACCTGCCCGAACGAGATGCTCGCGGCGATCGCGGCGATCGCCGATCGCAACAGCACCAGCGACGTGGCGTCGTTGAGCATGCTCTCGCCCTCCAGCACCGCGGTCACCCGATGGGGCACGCCCAAGCGTTTGGCGATCGACGTCGCGACGGCGTCGGTCGGACTCACGATCGCACCGAGTGCGATACCGGTCGCCAGGCCCAGACCGGGGATCACCCAGACGAAGAAGAAGCCGAGCAGTACCGCACTGACCAGGACCAACACCACCGACAATGTGCTGATCGCGCCGAAGTCCCGGCGGAAGTCCATCGTCGGCATGGACACGGCCGCCGAGTAGAGCAGGGGCGGCAACACCCCGATCAGAATCCACTCGGGATCGAGGTCGATGGCCGGGACGAACGGCATCACCCCCACCACCACGCCCACCACGACCAGCAACAACGGCGGCGCCACACGGATGCGAGGGCCGATGACCTGAGCGGCTGCGATACCGAGGACCGCGATGACCACGAGGAGGATCTGCTGCACCTGACCATCCTGACGCACACGTCGAGTTCCGGGCCCGGCACGCGGTGCCATCCTGGATTGTGACATTGAGTGTTGACAAATGATCGAACGTCCAATTACGTTCGGTTCATCAACACGGCGGTACCGGATCCATCCGGTGAGCCGTCCGGTCTCGCCCGGACCATCTCCGACGACGAGAAGGGTCAAGCCATGACGAACGCCCTCGAACGTGTGGGTCAGTCGTACGTTCCCGAACACGACAAGTCCAGCGACGCCGACAACTACACCCAGGTCCTCGACGACCTGTCCGCCGCGTCGGTGCACCGTAACTTCGACCCGTATATCGACATCGACTGGGATGCACCCGAGATGGCGATCGTTCCCGACGATCGTCGCTGGGTTCTGTCGAGCAAGGTCGACCCGGTCGGGCGCCACCCGTGGTATCAGCAGCTACCGGTCGACAAGCAGATCGAAATCGGCATGTGGCGGCAGGCCAACGTCGCGAAGGTCGGCCTGCAGTTCGAGTCGATCCTCATCCGCGGGCTGATGCAGTACAGCTTCAAATTGCCCAACGGGACCAAGGAGTTCCGCTACACGACGCACGAGTCCAAAGAAGAGTGCAACCACACCCTGATGTTCCAGGAGTTCGTGAACCGCACCGGAATGGACGTGCCGGGCGCCAAGATCGGCTATCGGCTGATCTCACCACTGGTGCCGCTCGCGTCGACGATCTTCCCGACCATCTTCTTCTTCGGCGTCCTCGGCGGCGAGGAGCCGATCGATCACATCCAGAAGGACTTCCTGCGGACCCGTGCCACCCTGCACCCCACCATGGCCGCGGTCATGCAGCTGCACGTGGCCGAGGAGGCCCGGCACATCTCGTTCGCGCATCACCTCCTGCGGGAGACCGTCCCGCAGAAGGGCCGTATCCAGCGCTTCCTGCTCTCGCTCATGTTCCCTCTCACCATGCGCATCCTGTGCGGCGCGATCGTCGTGCCGCCGAAGAGCTTCCAGAAGCGGTTCGATGTGCCCGACGAGGTGATGCGCGACATCTTCTGGCGTTCCGACGAGTCGAAGAAGTTCCTACGCAACGTCTTCGGCGACGTGCGAATGCTCGGTGACCAGTGCGGTCTGATGAACCCGTTCTCGCGACTGCTGTGGAAGATCCTCGGCATCGGCGGCCGTCCGTCACGGTTCCGCAGCGAGCCGACCTACACCGCGGCCTGAGCCGCGCCCCTTCACAGACGGATCCGACATGCCCCACGTAGTCACGCAGGCGTGCTGCGGTGACGCCTCATGCGTCTACGCGTGCCCGGTAAACTGCATCCATCCCACCCCCGAGGAGCCCGGTTTCGGCACCTCCGAGATGCTCTACATCGACCCGTCGACCTGTGTCGACTGTGGGGCCTGCGTGAGCGCCTGCCCGGTGGGCGCGATCGTGCCCGGCCATCGGCTGACCGACGAGCAAGCACGATTCGTCGACGTCAATGCCGCACATTTCGATCCGACCGGCGACGGCGCGGCACGATTCCCCGTCGACCCGGCACGACGTCTCCCGTTGGCCCCCGTCGACAAACCGCACCAACTCGCCGTCGATGCCCCGGTGTCGGTCGCCATCGTCGGGTCCGGGCCGTCGGCCATGTACGCCGCAGACGAACTCCTGCGTCAACCGCAGATCTCGGTCACCGTGTACGAGCGGCTCCGCCGTCCGTTCGGGCTCGCCCGTTACGGAGTCGCTCCCGACCATCTGGCGACCCGGTCGGTGATACGGCTGTTCGACGACGTCGCCGGCAACCCGCGCTGCGACATCCGGCTCGGCACCACGATCGGGCGCGATCTCTCCCTCGACGATCTACGGGAGCGCCACTCCGCGGTCATCTGGGCCGGTGGCGCCCCGACCGATCGTCGTCTCGCCATCGACAACGCCTCCGCGCCGGGCGTGCACAGTGCAACCGCGCTGGTCGGCTGGTACAACGATCATCCGGATCACGACCACCTCGACGTCGATCTCGCCACCTCCCGGGCCGTCGTGATCGGCAACGGGAATGTGGCTCTCGACGTCGCCCGCATCCTCACCGCCGACCCGGAAACCCTTGCCGACACCACCATCTCCCGACATGCACTGTCGGCGCTGCGTTCGTCGGCCATCGACGAGGTGGTGGTACTGGGTCGCCGTGGTCCGACCCACGCCGCCTTCACCCTGCCCGAGCTGATCGGCCTCGTCGACCACGGCGCGAACGTCGTCGTCGATCCTGAGGACCTGGCACAGGCGCGCACTCCCCCGGCCGACGATGCGACAACTCGAGCGAAGCTCGACCTGTTGACCGAGGTCGCGGCGAGCACACCGCGCCCCGGGCGTCGCATCAGACTCTCCTTCCATCGCTCCCCTGCTGCCGTCGAACTGGATACCGACGGCAGGGCCGCCGGGGTGGTGGTCGCCCGCAACACCGTCGACGACGCAGGGGCCATCACGCCGACCGGTACGACCGACACCATCGACGCCGGCCTCGTCCTCACCTCCATCGGGTACCGCGGCGTCGCGGTACCGGGGTTGCCCTTCGACGACACCCGCGGCGTGATCCCGCACGATGCGGGCCGGATCATCGACGGTGGGGCACCGGTGCCCGGCATGTATGTGACCGGGTGGATCAAGCGCGGGCCGTCGGGCTTCATCGGCACCAACAAGACCGACTCGGCCGAGACCGTCGCATCGCTGCTCACCGACCTCGAGGCAGGCCGGTTACCCGAACACGGCCGGCCACGACGCCGCCGGATGCTGAACAGACTCGGCTGACCGCCCCTGGTCGCCACGGCTCGCGGGGCGGTTCGAGGACATCCGCCCCGCGGCGAGCAGTCTGGGACAGACGTCCCACTGCAATCGGATCTGCAGTTTCGCAAAAGTCGCTGTGCACAATCGAATACGCGCAGGAAACAGTTGTGTCACGTTCGTCCGCCCGGACGACCCCTCGGGGTTATCCTGGGTCCCTGTTGCTCTGGGGGGTGGCCAGTTGTGAGGACGATGTTCTCGCGGTTCGACTACATCGACACTGCGCGGGAGACCGGCGCGCAGTTCGTCGAGTTGGTGCGCAGTGTCGCCGATCCCGAGACCCGGCTGTCCGCCACTCCGTCGTGGACCGTGGCGGACTGTCTCGGACACGTGTCGTCGGCGCCCGGCCGCCACCGCGATCTCGCCCGTGGCGAGGGCTCATGGTCGCGACGGGCGACAGACCTGCCCGACTTCAATGCCAAACAGATCGCCAACCTGACCACGCGTGATGTCACCCTGCTCACCGACAAGCTCCTCGGCGACCTCGACTGTCTGCTCGACGAGGTGTCGCATTTCGGCGCACGGGTTCCGCTGATGAAGTTCGACGGCGGCCGGTGCATCCGGTCCGACGCCGCACTCGGCATCCTCATCGGCGAGTTCATCGTGCACGGCCACGACGTCGCCTGCGCGATCGGCGCACCCTGGGACATCGATCCGGCGGTCGCGCCACTGGTGGCGAGGGGCCGTCATCAGATCCTGCCCGACTGGGTGGACGAGATCGCGTGTGACGGACACTCGGCGACCTACGACATCAAGCTGCGCGGTTGCGCGGAGCGTTTCGTCTACGAGTTCACCGACGGCCGACTCGAGATCGATCCGGCCGATCCACGGCCTCCCGACGTGCACATCAGCGTCGATCCGGTCGTCGCGTTGCTCGCCGCGTACGGACGCGTGTCACCCACCTGGGCGGCGCTGACGGGCCGCGCATTCGCGTGGGGCGCCCGGCCATGGCTGGCCGCAGGTCTGCACAGGCGGTTCATACCAGCCTGATCCGGCATACCGCCACCGGCCCGACCCACGATGCGGCCCGGACGCTCAAGTCGACTCGCTGATCATCACGGCCACCGTGCCCGGCACGAGTGCCGCGAAGACATGCTCGATGTCGCCTGCATACGAGACGTAGTCGCCGGCCCCGAGTTCCACCGCGGCGTCGGTGGGCCCGACGCGCGCACGTCCGGAGCTGAGCACCACGTGTTCGACGACGCCGCGTGCGTGCGGTGCCGAGATACGCGGTTCACCTGGCTCGGCCCGGATGAGATACATGTCGCGGCGGGTCCCCGGCCGCGCCGTCGAGAGCAGCGTGGCGGAATAGTCGGCGGCCGCGGCCGGGATCACCGGCCCGTCGCCGAAACGGATCACCGCCACCGGGTGCACGGGGGCGTCCAAGAGCGCCGAGAACTGCAGCCCGAGGGCCGTCGACAGCGCCCAGAGCGTTTCGACACTCGGGTTGCCGTCGCCCGATTCCAATTGCGACAGAGTGGATTTGCCGATCCCCGCGCGCCGGGCGAGCTCGCCGATCGACAGTCCGGCTCGCGTGCGTTCGCGTTTGAGTGACGCGGCCACCACCTGCTTCGGGTTGATCGCCGCCGACGCAGCGTCGGCGGGGTCGACCTCGGGGTCGTTCACTGAACGGGACGACCGTCCTTCTTGACGAACACCAGCCATATTGTCCATCATAGTGGTCATGCGTTCGTCCTGGAGAACACTCGACCCGTCGGCGGTTCGCGCCATCGTCGTGATGAGTGCGTCCGTGCTGGTGATCGGCGCCTCATACGGTGTCGCCGCACACACCGCAGGACTCGCCTGGTGGCAGATCCTCACGATCGCCACCGTCGTGCTCGCGGGGTCATCGGAGTTCGTGTTCGTCGGCGTCATCGCCGGCGGCGGCGCCCCGCTGGTGGCCGCACTCGCGGGACTGCTGGTGAACACCCGCAATTTCGGCTACGGACTGTCCGTCGGCAAACACCTCGGACGAGGGCTGCCGCTCGCCCTGGGCGCGCACCTGATCAACGACGAGACTGCCGCGATGGCATCCGGCGAGCACGATTCCCGACGCGCACGTGCCATGTTCTTCCTGTGTGGCATCGGGATCCTCATCGGCTGGCCACTCGGGTCGGTACTCGGCTCGGCGATCGGCGGGCTGGTCGCGAGCCCCGAGACCCTCGGCCTCGACGCCGCGTTCCCGGCCCTGCTCGCCGCGCTGGCGGTGCCCGCGCTCCGTGAGCGGACGACCCTCGCCGCCGCTCTGGCCGGCGGCGGTATCGCGGTACTCGCCTCGCCATTCGCCCCCGCCGGTGTGCCGATCATGCTCTCACTCGCAGGAGTTGCCCTCGTCGAGATCGCCCGGCGACTCCGATCCCCCGCCCCGGCAAAGGAATTCATGGACCACGCCGAAGTCGAGTACGCGCAGGAGTCACGGCGATGAGTGCCACGGGACTGTTCGTCGGTGTCGGTGTGCTGGCCGTCGGGACATATCTCATCAGGCTGGCAGGTCCGGCGCTGCGCAGCCGCTATGAGGTGAGCCCGCAAGCAGCCGCCGTGATGGACCGGGCAGCGATCGTGCTGCTGGTCGGGGTGGCCGCCACCGGAGCACTGTTCGCCGGCCACGACTTCGTCGGCTGGGCACGGCCGGCGGGCGTGACGGTGGGGATCATCGCCGCGTTGTGCAAGGCACCGCTCGTGGTGGTCGTGGTGTTGGCGGCCGTGGTGGCGGCGGGTCTCCGCGCCGTCGGAGTCGTGTAGCCGGCCATCCCGCAGGGGCCGTTGTGATCCTTGAACGTCGAGGACCCCCGGAACGCCGGAATCCACCCTCGCGTGCGCGAAGGTGGATTCCGGAAGTGTGAGCCGGCTGGGTCAGCGAGCGCCGGCCGGAGCGCCGGCCCGGGTGGCCCGTCGACGCTGCTGGTTTGCCGGTCGACGACCGTGCGACGACTCCCCGGTGTGCGGCTGCGACTGGGCGGTCGCCGAGCGACCCGTCCCGCGACGACGCTGACCCGAGTGAGCGGAGCCGGACCGGTCGTTCGCGGCCTGGCCGTTACGCCCGCCCGGTCGACCACGACGCTGGCCGTTCGACTTCGGCGCCTGACGCTGCACCGGCTGCGCCACCGGCGTGACGTACTCGGCGCGCGGCCCCACCAGGGTGTCGACCTCGGCGGACTTGGCATCCACGCGGGTCGGGGTCACCTTGATGTTCGCCTTGCGCAGCAGGCCGGCGAGATCACGACGCTGCTCGGGCAGGCAGACGGTCACCACGTCGCCACTGCTGCCCGCACGGGCGGTGCGACCGGAGCGGTGCAGGTACGCCTTGTGCTCGGCAGGCGGATCGACGTGGACGACGAGTTCGACCCCGTCGACGTGGACGCCACGCGCGGCGACGTCGGTGGCCACCAGGACGCGCACGCCCTCGCCGCCGAACGCCTTCAGGTTCCGGTCACGCTGCGCCTGACTGAGATTGCCGTGCAGGTCGACGGCGGGGATGCCGCTGTCGGTGAGCTTCTTGGCCAGCTTCTTGGCCTGATGCTTGGTGCGCATGAACAGGATTCGTCGTCCCTGACCGGAGGCCAGTTCCTGGACGAGTCCGTTCTTGTCGCCGGGCGACACCTCGAAGACGTGGTGGGTCATCTCGACGGGAGCAGTGGTCTCCTCGGTCGAGTGGATCGACGGCTTGTCGAGGAAGCGCTTGGCCACCTTGTCGACGCCGTTGTCGAGCGTCGCGGTGAACAGCATCCGCTGCCCGTCGGCCGGTGTCGCCGCCAGGATGCGGGTCACGCCCGGCAGGAAGCCGAGGTCGGCCATGTGGTCGGCCTCGTCGAGAACGGTGATGTCGACCTGGTCGAGACGGACGATGCGCTGCTGCATCAGGTCCTCGAGACGGCCGGGGCAGGCGACGACGATGTCAACGCCGCGGCGGAAGGCATCTTCCTGCCGCTTCTGGCTGACACCGCCGAAGACGGTGGTGACGGTGAGGTTCATTGCGCGGGCCAGCGGGGTCACCACGGCGGCGATCTGGGTGGCCAGTTCACGGGTCGGAGCCAGGATCAGACCGGTCGGTGAACCGGGACGGCGCGGGACGTCGAGCTCGGCCAGGCCGGCGACCATCGGGATCGCGAACGCCAGGGTCTTACCGGAACCGGTCTTGCCGGAACCGATCACGTCGTCACCCGCGAGGGTGTCCTTCAGGGTCTCGGCCTGGATCGCGAACGGTTCGGTCTTACCTTCGGCGGCAAGAACATCGACGAGTTCGGCGGGCACGCCGAGAGAAGCAAAAGTAATGGACAAGGTCCGTGTCTTTCTGTAGTGGACACGCCACAGCAGCAGGTGAACAGCTCTGCAAGGTGTCGATGGCGAAGACGCATCTGTGCGTGTTCGTTCGCCGTACGAAGTCAAAGAGCAGGCACTAACCGGCCTGTCGAAGAAGCGTTCTACGACGCGTTGACGGCACCTGATCGGTGCATCAATTGAAATCAACGTTACGCGACTTCTGACAGCACGGCCAAATCAGGTGACGCAGATCATGGCAGTCACCCAGGCGGACTATCCAGTTGACGATCGCCACGCGCCGGAGGCACCATGCGATACGTGTATCCATCCATGTCGTCGTTCGTCGGGCGTGGGGAGGTCGTCGGCGTCGTGCACGCCGACAACTGACGACACCGCCCCGACAGACGCGGAGCTCACCCGGCCGGGTGTACCGCGTCCGGTCACGCGCACCCCTGTCACGACGATCCACCAAGGGCCCGATACACATGCACGCACTCACCGAATCGCAGATCCGCAAGTCCTTCGTCAATGCTTCTCTGCGAGAACGTAATTCCCTCACGCTCCCGCCAGACTTCGCCGACATCGACTGGGAGAACACCGATTACCTCGGCTGGCGCGACCCGAAACTGCCGCTGATCGGCTACATGATCGTCCCGGTCGACGACCAGCCGGTCGGCATCATGCTGCGACTGGGCGGTAGGCAGCCTCGAACCCGCCCACAATGCTCGCTGTGCGAAGACGTTCAACTACCCAACGAGGTTGCGTTCTACAGCGCGAAACTCGCCGGCCCTGCCGGACGCAAGGGCAACACCGTCGGAACCCTGGTGTGCTCGAACTTCGAGTGCTGCGCCAATGTCCGGGTGCGTCCGTCGAAGATCTACGCAGGCGACGACCCCGAGGCCGTCCGTAGCCGGCGGGTCGAGTCATTGCGGACTCGCGCCGACGGCTTCGCGCGGCGAATCCTCGACCAGGGCTGATGAACGACGGTTGACGAACCACGGCTGATGAGCGACGAAAGCGCGGTTCCGATGATCCGGAACCGCGCTTTCGGGTGTGAAGCTTTCTCCGATTGGGGAGCCACTTCGATTGTGGAGCCAAATTGTGGAGCTAAGGGGAATCGAACCCCTGACCTACTCGATGCGAACGAGTCGCGCTACCAACTGCGCCATAGCCCCGGGCGGTCATCGACTGACCGGCCGTTGGCCACTTTAGCAGCCCTCCGCATCGATCTCACAAACCGCCACCCGGGCTCGCCGTGGCGCCCGCTTCACGCACGATCTCGGCCCGCGCACTCGGTTAGCCTCGGTATATGGCCGAAATGTCGGACGCACAGGTCGCGGGCATCCTCGACCGCACAGTCGCAGGTATCAACCCGGTTCTCGACACCCTCGCGCATCGCGATCCCCTGGGCCTCAAGCGGCACACTTTCCACGACGACCGACACCGGGATTCGACGGTGCAGCGGGCCTTGCATCTGCTCGCCGACGCGCTCGACGTCACCGATTGGCCGGGCACCAAGGGCTGGTCGAGCCGCTCGATGAACAGCCGCGCCGACTGGTGGATCGGCCGGATCGGTGCCGTGAACAACATCGCGGTCGCCTACCCCGGTGTCTTCGGCGCGTGGACGAGGAGATTGCCGCTGTCGTCGACGCTGGGTTTCGCCAACCAGGCGATGGTCCTTGTCGCGATCGCCCGCGAGTACGGCGTCACCGAGCGCTCGCGACAGGTTCAGCTGCTGGCGGCCGTGCTGTGCGGCCGCACCGTCGACCCGGCGATGCCCGAGGACGACCAACGGTCGGAGCTGCCCACCGAGCCCGTCGAGCGAAGGCACACCCTGGTCGGCACCATCTGGGAGACCGCGAAGGTCCTGCGCAGTCTCACCGGCGAGATGGAACGACGCCCCGGGTCGCCCGGACCGCTTCGCCTCCTGACCTACATCCCGATCATCGGCGCTCCCGCGAGCTACATCGGCGAACGATTCGCCCTCGCACAGGCGACTCGGCAGGCCCGAAAGTGGATTGCCGACCACCCCGAGGCGATCACCCGGACCTGACCGACACAGATGACACCAGAGCCGCATGCCGCGGACATAGCTGTCACGGCGTGCGGCTCTGGTGTCGGCTGGGCGCTGTGGTCGGGCTCAGCCCGCGACTCGGCGCAGTTCGCCGTCCTCACGCATCATCCGACGGCGCTGGAACGGCGGCAGATGGTCGAACACCGGGTCCTCGTCGTCGAGTTCGAGGACGGTGGCACCACCGGGACGGCGCAGCCGCTGCGGTGGCGGGGCCGACGCGAACTCGGGCACGGCCTGCTGCCGGCGCCGACGCTCGGCCTGCTCCCGCTCGGCGCGGCGGGCACGAGCCGCGCGCTGGGCCCGGATCTTCTGCTCGGTCGCCGCGGTACGCCGCAGGTAGGCCAGGTAGGTGAACAGCACCACCCCGACGACGCCCGCTGCGATCCAGCCGGTGAGCCCGAGGAAGATGCCCGACGCCAATGCGGCGATGAACAGGATGATCATGCCGAGCATCACACGCTGACGTTCCCGGTAACGCAGTTGGATCCGTTGCGCGTCGGGCGAATGGGCGATCCGCCGGCGTGGCGCCGACCTCTCGGTCATCGAGGGCTTGGTCGGGCCCTCCTCCTTCGCGACGGCCGGCTCGTCCTCGTAGTCGTCATCCTCGAGGTCGTCGTCATATTCGTCGACGTCGTACTCATCGACGTCGTCGTAGTACTCGTCGTCGGCCTCGTAGTCGTCGGCCTCGTACTCGTCATCCGCGTACTCGACGTCGTCGTCCGAATCGTCGTACTCGTCCTCGAGATCGGCGTCATCCTCGATGTCTTCGGAGTCGTCGGCCTCATCGATGTCGTCGACGAGGGCGATCTCGGCGATCTCGGCGTCCTCGACGTCGTCGAGTTCGTCCTCGACGTCCTCGCGCTCGGGATCGACGAACTCGCCGTCCACCGTGACCTCGTCATCGTCAGCAGCGTCATCGTCAGCAGCGTCATCGTCAGCAGCGTCGAGGTCAGGATCAGATTCCGCGGTCACCTCATCGGGGATGTCGGAGTCGCGCTCGTCATCCGCATCGACCCGAGGCGTTTCGGCGTCGTCGTCCGAATCGACGTCGTCGACGGTCGGCGCCTTCACCGCGGCCCCGGTGGCTTTGCTCACCCGGGTCGTCCGCGTCGGATTTTCTGTCTCGGAAACCGTTGCGTCCGTGTCGGTGTCGTCGGTCTCGTCGCGGTCGAGGACCGCCGTGCGCGCACTCGTGGTGGAACGCTTCGTGCGGTCGGCCTTCCACGACGGGTCGTGGGGATGACTCCCCGATGCCCGACGGCGGGTGGTGCGGGTGCGGGTGCCTCCCCGGTGCAGCAGACGGGTCTCCTTGACGGCGTCCGTCGTCTTCCGCATCTGTGGCCGGCCTTTGATGACCATCGGTACCAGTACGAAAAGCCATACGGCCACGAGGCAGACCCACAAGACTGAGTTCGGCATGCGACTCTCCCTTCTTTCACTCTGGTTACACGAAGCCACCTCACAATGTAGGGGTGCTCATGCCTCGGCCAGCGCAGACGCGCCGGGCGTCGGCGACATTCCACGAATTCACAGAGCGCTCTCAGGGCGGGTGTGTTCGGGTGCCTTTCGGCCCTATTCCGCGACAAACCTCGCGTCCACCGACACCGCAATGGCGATGTCCTCCGCGCGCAACGCGAGCGCCGGGTCGGATGCACCCGGAGCGCCGACGGCCATGCGGCGTGACAACCGCGGCGATGGCCGGGGGTCCGAGAGCATGTCGGGGTCGGCGAGTTGCGTGGCCACCACGGCACCGCGTCCGACCGCGTCGGCGTAGGCCTGAGCCTTGACCACGGCGTCGTCGACCGCCTCTTTGCGCAGGTCACGCTCATATCGTCGCCGGTTCTCCTCGGCCACATCCCACCGCACGCCACCGACCTCTACCCCGTCCGTCGGCGCCCAACGGTCGATGAACTGCGAGAGCGCCTCGAAGTCGGCGAATCGGGCCTCGACCTCGATGCGCGTGGAGAACACCGGATCCTGGCGACTCCCGTCGGGATGAACCGGCCGGTGACCGAACACCCTCACCGAATCACTGGACCAGTCGATGACCGCGTTCCCGGTCGCCAGTTCGGTGAGATCGTCCACCACCGGGCCGTGCACACCGACGGCCTCTCGATAGACGCCGTCCCGCGACGACCCCTCGAGCGCGATGGCCAGTCGGAGAATCGCCCGCTCGGCTCGGAACTCTCGACGCGCGACACCCCGGACCACGATCTCCAACGGCGACATGACGCCGACGATACGTCCCGCTCGCAGCCGAACGAGCGCCTAGTGGAACGACGCCCGACCGGTCCGCACCAGTGCCTCGGCCGCGCTCCCGGCGATCTCCTCGGCCGTGAGGGCGAACAGGATGTGGTCGCGCCACCGGTTGTTCACGTCCATGTATCGCTCGAGCAGGCCCTCACGCCGGAACCCGACCTTGGTGAGCACCGCCTGCGACGCCACATTCGCGGGCTGGACCGTCGCATCGAGGCGATGCAGACCAACCGGACCGAAGCAGTGGTCGACGCCCAGGGCGACGGCCGCCGTCGCAATGCCCTGACCGAAATGCTGCGCGTCGACCCAGTAGCCGATCCACGCGCTGCGCACCGCACCGCGCTGGATGTTCCCGACCGTGAGCTGACCGATGTACCTGCCGTCGAGTTCGATGACGAACGGCAGCACCGCGCCTCGCTTGGCTTCGGCGCGCAGCACCGAATACAGGGGCGGCCACGTTCCGGGATGATGCCGCTCGGCCCAGGAGCCGATGCCACTGGGTTCCCACGGCAGCAAGGTGTTCTGATTTCGGATGCGCAGCTCGCTCCACGCCTTTGCATCCCGCAATCGCACCGGCCGCAACCCCACCGCTCCCGCTTGGGTGCGCAACGGCCCCAGGGTGGCGGGCCAGCCGGGATTGATCTGCGCCCCGGTCAACCACCTCAACACGGATCGGAGTCTAATGCCCGGAACGCGCTGTCATCCCCGCTGTGCAAGGAATGCCACCTCGACCTCGTCGCCGGTTCCCAGCTCCTCCACGTCGGGTTCCACGATGATCAGGCAATTGGCCTCGGCCAACTCGGCGAGCAGATGCGAGCTCCCGGTCGGCGATGCGCCGATGACCTGCACGAGGTACTCCCCGGATCGCTCGTCACGCATCAATTGCCCGCGGAGATAGCCCTTGCGCCCGGCCACCGATGCGATCGGCCCGATGGTGCGGGCCTTGATGACGCGCCGCATCGGCTGTCGCTTACCGAGTGCGATCCGGATCAGTGGCCGCACCATCACCTCGAAGGTGACGAGCGCGCTCACCGGGTTGGACGGCAGCAGGAAGGTGGGCACCTCGTCGCGACCGAGACGGCCGAATCCCTGTACCGAACCGGGGTGCATGCCGACGCGCACGATCTCCAGATCACCGAGGTCGCTGAGCGCCTCCGCGACCGCTCGCGACGACTTGCCGCCCACCGCACCGCAGATCACCACGATCTCCGACCTGATCAGCTGCGCCTCGACCACTTCCCGCATCCGCGAGGTCTCCCGCTCGGCGATGCCGACCCGGTTGACGTCCGCGCCGGCGTCTCGCCCCGCGGCCGCCAGCGCGTAACTGTTGACATCGAAGATCTGGCCGGGCCCCGGCGAGCGGTCGATGTCGACGAGCTCACTGCCGACGGAGATCACCGACATCCGCGGTCGCGGATGCACCATGACGCGTGCCTGACCAACCGCCGCAAGCAATCCGACCTGCGCCGGACCGATGATCGAGCCGGCCCGCACAGCGACGTCACCCGGCTGCACATCGTCGCCGATGCGACGGACGTAGTCGCCGCTCTCGACGCCGTGGCCGACCTTCACTTTTTGCTCACCGCCGTCGGTCCAGCGCAGCGGGATCACCGCATCGGCCAGCGTCGGCATGGGCGCCCCGGTCTCCACGCGGACGGCCTGGCGAGGTTGCAGACGCGTCGGGGTGCGCGCACCCGGACCGACGTCACCGACCACCGGCAGCGCCACGATCATCGGCTCGCCGGGGGCGAGGTCGACGAGTTCGGCTCCGCCGGAATCGAAATCCTCCACGTCGTCGGGAGCTATCGCGCCCGCTAGACCGACGTCCACCGCCCGCACGGCATACCCGTCGATGGCAGCCTGATCGAACCCGGGCATCGGCCGCTCGGTGACGACCTCCTCCGCGCACATCAGGCCCTGGGCCTCGGAGATCGCCACGCGGACCGGTCGCGGCGCGACCGCGGCAGCGGTCACCCGGGTCAGATGATCTTCGACCGAACGCATCTCACCTCTCGCCCCCATCTCGGCTGACACAGTTGGGCTAGACGTTAGCCGCCACCGGTCGCCGGTGGGCGCAGGCGCGCTGACGCCCGCCGTCTGCCAAGACTGTCAGCCTTCGGTGAGCCGCTTCTCCAGCCACTCACGCAAGTCGGGGCCGTAGTCCTCGCGATCGAGCGCGAAATCGACGGCAGCCTTGAGGTAGCCGCCGGGATTGCCGAGGTCGTGGCGTGTGCCGCGATGTACGACCACGCTCACGGGTTCGCCCTCCTCGATCAACAGGGCGATCGCGTCGGTCAGCTGCAGCTCCCCGCCCGCACCCGGTTTGATGCGGCGGAGTGCGTCGAAGATCTTGCGATCCAGGATGTAGCGGCCGGCGGCCGCCAGGTTCGATGGCGCGTCCTCCGGCTTCGGCTTCTCGACCATTCCCTTCAGGCGCATCACGTTGGGGTTGTTGGCGTCCGGGAGTTCTTCGACGTCGAAGACGCCGTAGGCACTGATCCGGTCGGACGGGACCTCGATCGCGCACAGCACCGACCCTCCGCGACGCTCTCGGGTCCGTGCCATCACCTCGAGGACGCCACCGGGCAGGACCAGGTCGTCGGGCAGCAGGACGGCCACCGCGTCTTCTTCGTCGTCGAGATACGGCTCGACACAGCCCACCGCGTGCCCGAGCCCGAGGGGCTTCTCCTGGACCACCGAGGCCACTTCCAGGAGCGAGGGCGCCTTGCGCACCTTGGCGAGCATGGCGGCCTTGCCTCGCTTCGCGAGGGTGCTCTCCAGCACCAGGTCCTCGACGAAGTGTGCGACCACGCCGTCCTTGCCGGGCGAGGTGACGATCAGCAGCCGCTCGGCGCCTGCGGCCTTGGCCTCCTCGGCAACCAGCTCGATACCGGGGGTGTCGACGACGGGCAGCAATTCCTTGGGCACGGTCTTCGTCGCGGGCAGGAACCGGGTTCCGAGACCGGCCGCCGGCACGACCGCGGTTCGCGGGATCGGAGGCGTGTTCGGCACAGACTGGTACTCGGTGAACGCGTCGGTAGTCTGGCTCACGTCACTGGGGGTCATGGGAACACCCTAGTGGCGATCCCTGCCAGAATCCTGTTGACGAGTTCTCAGAATCCTGGTGCGGCGGACTCGAGAAGCTGCCGCGATGAGGCGAAGGCGGTCGGGTGCGGACGACGAAGAGGCGACTACGAGCCGAGTTCGAGGAGCGCCGGACTTCCCGCTCGTTTCCGGTGCGTCGACGAGCCGCCGCCGACCTCGCAGAATGGATCTATTCGGCGCCCTTCCGCCTCGAATACGACGTGACGGTCGCCGCGTATGTCCCCTTCGGTTCCGAGCCGGGATCCCCGGCCCTGCTCGATGCCCTGACCGATCGCGGGGTGACGGTTCTGGTGCCCGCGGTGCCCGGCGGAGACCCGACCGCGCTGGACTGGGTGCGCTTCGACGGCGTCGATTCGCTGACACGAGGCCGATGGGGCCTGCTGGAACCGACCGGCGATCGCCTCGGCACCGACGCCATCCGAGCGGCGTCGGTCATCTTTGTCCCGGCATACGCGGTCGACAAGTCGGGGACACGACTCGGCCGCGGTGCGGGCTATTATGACCGGACCCTGACGGGTCTCGCCGCCGACGTGGTGGCCGTCGTCTTCGACGACGAGGTGGTCGAGTCGCTGCCATCGGCACCGCACGACGTGCGGGTGGGCTGGGCGCTGACGCCGGGGGGCGGCTTCCGCGAGCTCGGCTGAATCGGCCGTCAGGCAGGCGTGGGGGTAGCGGCCTTGCTGTCGCTCGACGACGAACCACTGCTCGACGAAGAACCGCTGCTCGAGGAGGAGCTGCTGCTGCTCGACGAGGAATCCGAGGACGAGTTGCTCGACGAGCTGTCCGACGACGAGGTCGACGTCTCGCTGGAACTCGATCCCGAGCGGGAATCGGTGCGGTAGAAGCCGCTGCCCTTGAACACGATCCCGACGGAGTTGAACAGCTTGCGCAGCCGTCCCGTGCACTGCGGGCATTCGGACAGGGAGTCATCCGAGAACGACTGCACGATGTCGAACTTGTTGTCGCACTCCGTGCACGCATACGAGTAAGTGGGCACCGAAACCTCCGGAAAGTAGTGATCGCCGCTCATACTAACCGAACTTGGCACTCCAACATTCCGAGTGCCAAGCCACAGGACCACGCCGAGCACCTCGACCGTCTACACCCAGCCGTTGCGCAGCACCCCTTCGGCTCGAACTTGACGAAGCTGCTGTATGCCCTCGAAGGCCTACCGCGAGGTGTGACCGAGCTCCTGACGTCTGACGAGAAAGCCGGGGCACCCCTACATCCGGTGGGGGCGCCCTCGTCTCAGATCACTCGATCACATCGAAATCGCGGTCGGGCACTCCGTCGCAGTTCATGTCCGGGTCACGCAATCTGCGTGCATCCATGCGCAGCAGGACCGCGCCCAGCGCCGCCGCCACCACACTGCCGAACAAGATCGCCACCTTCGCCGCCGACGCATGGTCGTCGGAACCCTGATGGAAGGACAGTTCGGCGATCAACAACGCCACGGTGAAGCCGACACCGGTCAGCATCCCGACCGGCAGCAGATCGCGGACCCCGATCGAGTCGGGCAGCCGGAGCGGTGTGAACCGGGTCATGAGCGCGGTCGCCCCCATCACGCCGATCACCTTGCCGACCACGAGGCCGAGGAAGATGCCGATCGACACGGGCTGAACGATCGCGCTGTCACCACCGATCACGGCGACGCCGGCCGACAGAAACGCGAAGATGGGCAACGCCACCGCCGACGACACCGGACGCACCGCAATATCGAATTGGTGCGTACGAGAACTCGATTCGCCGTGGACGAGCAGCGCGGGGACGGTGAAGCCCAGCAGGACCCCGGCAACGGTCGCGTGCACGCCCGAGGCGTGCATCAACGCCCAGGCCACCACGGCCAGTGCAATCAGGACCAGACTGGCCGGCGTTCGCCACCGGGGACGACGCAGCCGCACCAGCACACCGAAGACGGCGATCACCGCGATCGCCGCGCCGAACAGCGCGAAATCAATTGTCTCCGTGTAGAACGTCGCGATCACCGTGATGCCGAGCAGATCGTCGACGACGGCCAGGGTCAACAAGAACGTCCGCAACGCCACGGGCAGTCCGCGACCGAAGATCGCCAGTACCGCCAGCGCGAACGCGATGTCGGTGGCCGTCGGAATCGCCCAGCCGCGGAGTGCTTCCGGATCGAACACGGCGACCACGACCGCATAAAACAGCGCCGGGGTCACCATTCCGCCGATCGCGGCGACGATCGGGACGCCGGCCAATCGGAAATCACGCAGACTGCCGGCCACGAACTCTTGCTTGAGTTCCACGCCGACGATGAAGAAGAAAATGGCGAGCAGTCCGTCGGCGGCCCACTCGGCCACCGACAGATGCAGGTGCAGCGATTGGGGCCCGAACTCGAAGGTCGTCAGCGATTCGTACGCGTCCCGCCACGGGGAGTTCGCCCAGACGACCGCGACCACCGCGGCGACGAGCAACAGTGCCCCGCTGGTGGTGTCGAGTGAGACCCAACGCTGAAACCGCACTCGACCTGAGGTGATCGGTTCGCCGCCGTCCGAGGCGACACTGTCGGATCGGGACTCCTCGACGCCGGGTGGTCCCGAATCGCGCTCCGGTGTGGACATCAAACCTCCTGGTCACAGGGAAATCTACAGCGATCACCCACGTTTTCATCTCCGCCGACATCCGGCGGAGGCCGACCAGACTTCCCGGCTCACCTCCGCGTCATTCTCCCCGATGGTCCGACTCGGGGCCAATCGGAGGGCGTTTGTGCACATCCGCGTGCATGCCCGACGTTGTCCCCAGATGCGTCTCGAGGCGTCGTCTGCGCCGGTTAGGCCGCTAGCGTCGCCCACCATGCAACCGATGTCCCGCGACCGCTTGTCGCCGCGCCTCGTCGACCGTGTCCGGCATGCGCTGCGTCCTGGTTGGGCGCGATCGGTGATGGTCCGTCGCGGTGCGTCGGTGCTCCTGGTCGTCGCCGCGGTCACGCTGACGCTGTTCGGTCACCGCGGCGCGGAGATGCGTGCGGTGGTGGTCGCGGCGCGAGACCTCGTGCCCGGACAATCGATCGTCGCCACCGATCTCACGGTGCGCGATGTACCCGGCGGACTCATCCCGAAGGGCACCTTGCGGTTGACCGCCGACGGTGTCGGACGCACCGCGGTGGGGCCGATCGGAGCGGGCGAGATGGTCACCGACTCCCGGCTGCTCTCTCCCCGTCTCCCCAGCCGGCTCACCGGGAACGACGATGCCCGGCTCGTACCGGTACGGCTGTCGGACGAATCGGTGGCGACGCTCCTGCGGACCGGAGACGTGGTGGACGTACTGACCGCGTCGGCAGAAGAGCCCGATGCAGCGGTACTCGCGCGAGCGGCGGTGGTGGCCCTCACCTCGGACGAACCTCCCGATGGCGTTCTGTCGGGCGGTGGAACCACCGGGCGACCGGTGTTGCTCGCGATGGACGAACGGGCCGCGCACCGGGTGGCGGCCGCCGCGCTCGACGCTCCGATCACCGTCGTCGTGCACTGATCGATTGTCTCCGTCGTCACGCGCGCATACAGCAAAACAGTGCAACGGTCGTTTACGATCCTGGATAGCGTGAATACCTGAACAAGAGCGGAACACCGAAAAACGAGAGGACCGCACACCGTGCTCAAGGGATTCAAGGAGTTCATACTCAAGGGCAACGTCGTCGAGCTGGCCACTGCGGTCATCATCGGTGGTGCGTTCACGGCGATCGTGACGGCGTTCACCGACAGCATCATCGAGCCACTGCTCAACTCGATCCCGGGCGGTAGCAATCCGACCAAAGGCCTGGGCTTCCAGATCACCGACAATCCGTCGACGTTCGTCAATCTGGGCGCCCTCATCACCGCGATCATCAACTTCGTGATCATCGCCGCGGTGGTGTATTTCCTGATCGTCGTGCCGTACAACAAACTCGCCGCACTCGGTGGCTACGGAAAGAAGGCCGAGGTCACCGAAGTAGCGCTCCTCGCCGAGATCCGCGACCTCCTCGATCCCGAGGGCACGTCGAGGGCACAGGACGCCGCGGAGGCCGAACTCCCGGATCACATCCAGGATCACGGAGCGCCCCCCGGCAACGACGCCGGCGCCACGCAGCGTCTGACCACTCCGCCCCCCGCCGAGCCGATGCCGCCGACACAACCGGCGCCCGCACCTCCTCCCCCGGGCGAAAATCCGCCGTACCCGACTCCCCAGCCCGCGCCGGGCAACTACCCGCCGCCCGGCGCCTACCCACCGGGCAACTACCCCCAGCAGGGCGGCTACCCCGGGCAGACGCAGTTCCCCGGCGAGTACCCGCCGCCGGACGCCCCGGGACGGCATTCCCGCTGACCTCGACGATTCGGGCCGCGCTCCCCACCGGAGCGCGGCCCGATCTGTCGCGGTGTGAATCCGTGCCCCTTGGTTCCCAGCGGTTTGCCAGCCCACGAGCCAGGGAACCGCAAGGTTGCGTCCCTAGTGTCACTGGAGTCCGGAGCACGTCGGCCGGACGACAAGAGATCAACTACACGGAGGTCGCAGAAGAAATGCCGCAGCAGAACCGGGGCCCTCAGGGCCGCAACAATCACCGTCCCGCGCCGCGTCAGCCGCAGCGCCCGGCGCCGCGTCGTCCGCGCCGGCCCGCGTTCCCGTTCCCCTTCTTCGGGAGCTGACCGCCGGCCGGTTCACCGGCCTGACGACAGCACGGCACGGGCCTGTCTCCCCCGCCGGGCCCGTGCCGTCGTCGTCCATGATGCGCGACTCAGCGGCAGATTCACAGCAGACTCACAGTTGCATTCACAGGTACGTCACAGAACGCCCAATACCGACACCCCGCCGACAATCACCCGCCGAAATGCACTGTTACAGAATTACTTTCACCCTTAGTCGGCATCGTCGACGATCGGACCCGGATCGTTGAGCTGCCGTTGCCGAACTGTTACCTTCCTCCTTGTGGCCCCTGGCTCGACACGCAGCCCGGGCGCCACACCGACGGTCCGACATATTGCGGACCGCAGTGTCAAGGGAGGAACACCATGCCACGAGGTCATCGAGGACCCCGCCATCCGATGCCGCCGCATCGCGCACCGCATCCGCACGGGGGACCGCACCCGGGACCCCGTCCCGGACCGCGCCGGGCCCCGCGCCCGCCGCGCCGTCCGATGCCGCCGTTCTTCTTCGGTAGCTGATCAGAACCCGACCGAAGGCCCCGTCGCATGTCTGCGACGGGGCCTTCGGTCTGTCATCGGTCGTGTTCACGACCACGGTCAGCGGCGCCGGATCATCCCGTCGCGAACCGTGAGCGTGTAGTCGGCCACCGCGGCGACCTTGTCGTCATGAGTGATGAGCACGGTCGTGCGCGATCGGGCCAGCCTCTCGAGCGGTGCCATCACGCGGTGTGTGGTGGCGTCGTCGAGGCCGGTGGTCGGTTCGTCGAGAATCAGCAACGGGGTGTCACGCAGGAAGGCACGGGCCAGTCCGATCCGCTGTTGCTGGCCGCCCGACAGGTTGGCGCCGCCGTCGCGTAGCTGAGTATCGAGCCCGTCCGGCAACTCACCGATGAAACCGGCCGCATCGGCGGCGGCGGCCGCCGCCAGAACCTGATCGTCGGTTGCGTCCGGCCGCCCGTATCGGATGTTGTCGGCGATCGACGCGTTGAACAGCGCGACGCGTTGCGGCAGGACGGCCATGTGGGCACGCAGCCGTCGCAGGCTCATCGAGCGGATGTCGGTGTCGTTGAAGCGGATCGCGCCGTGCTGCGGGTCATAGAAGCGCAGCATCAGATACATCAGCGTGCTCTTGCCCGAGCCGCTCGGACCCAGGAGTGCCACGAAGTCCCCCGACTCGATTGTCAGGTCCACATCGTCGAGGACCAGGCGGTCCGAATCGGGATAGGCGAAGGTGACCCGGTCCACGTGCACGGACACCGCGGATGCCACCGGTCCGGCGGACGCCGCGGCGACATCTGCGTCGGGATGGACGTCGGCGGCATCCGCGTCGCTCCCGGCGAGTGCGTCGGCCTCGGGAAGTTCCGGCTCGGCCGTGTCGGTGATGCCGATCGGCGCGTCGAGTACCTCGGCGACGCGTTCGGCGCTCGCCGTGGCCGAGGTCACCGACACCACGAGGCCACCGAGGGTCTGGATGTGCGGATACATGTAGCCCAGGTAGCCGGTGAGGGCGATGAGGGTTCCCACACTGGCGACGCCGCGCGAGATCTGCCACGCACCCACCGCGAGCACCGCCATCATGCAGAGCATCTCCACGACGGTGACGGTCTCCGAGAAGGCCGCATTGGCCTTGAGTTCCGACACCCGGGCGTTGCGCCAGATCCGACTCTCCCGCAGAACCTTCCGACGGTCGCGCTCGCCCTGGTTGTCGGCCTGGATCGATATCGCGTGGGTGATGCCCTCCTGGATTCGAGAGCTGATGCGGCCGTTGGCCTTCCGCTCACGGCGCGCGGCGGTCTTGACCACCTTCCCGAACCAGCGCGAGACCACCCACAGCAAGGGGGCGAGCACAAACGCGAGCAGGGCCAGGTCCCATCGCGTCACAAACGCCGCCACCGCGTAGATGACGGCGCTGCCGATCGCCAGGGTGCCGGCCACCACGCCCGAGGACACCAGGTGTTCGATCTCGTCGACGTCGCCGCTGTGCCGCGCGATCAGGTCGCCGGTCTCGAACTGCCTGCGCGTATGTGGGGCCAGTTGCTGGGTGTGCGCGTACAGACGATCGCGCAACCGCAACAGGGTTCGTTCGGCGACGAGGCCGGAGATCACGGTCCCGCCGTAGGACGCCACAGCGCCGAGCAGCGATACCGCGGCCCAGATTCCGAGCGGCCACCAGAGCGCCGAGAGGTCACCGGCGACGAGCACGTTGTCGACGATGTCGGCGAACACCGCGACCGTGACCACACTCGTGCCGACCTCGACGAAGAAGAGCAGCACCGAGACGGCGAGCTTCCACCGCTGACCGTGCATCACCGGGGCGAAACGCCGCATCGCGGACAGGACGTTCAGCGCTGCGGGGTTCGCGTCGATCGAATCCGGATATCCCTCATCCACGACGTCATCCGTTGTCGACACCAGGATCCTCCTCACCGCCGGCGGGGCACCCGCCACCGTGCGCGACTCTAGCCGCACCCGGTGATCGCTTTCCTGGCACTCCGACAACCACTACTCCGACGACGACAGGGCGGGATCGGAAGAAATCTCCGATCCCGCCCTGCCGCGGTTGTTCAGTTGTGGGTCGACGAACGACCCGGCAACTCAGATCAGCCCAGACTGAAGGGCTTGCCGTACAGCGTGATGACACCCTTCACCGAATCGGTGTCGACGGTCACCTTGATCTTGGCCTTGGCCGAGGCGTAGCCGGCGCAGCCGTCCATCTTGAACCGCTCCTGGCTGTAGGCGACGCCACCCGTCTTGCCCTTGAAGCTGTAATCGTTGACCTTGTAGTCCTTGTACGCCGTGCTGTCACCCGAGGTGGTGTCGATGATCGGCACGTAGCTCGCCTGGCCGGGTCCGAGCGTGAAGCCTCCACCGGCGTTGGCCGACGGAGTGGCAGTGGCGCCACCACTCCCGCCCGGCGCGACCTCGACGCCCGCGCCACCATCGGCACCGGCACCGAAGTTCACCTGGCAACCCACGAGGTAGCCACCGGCGATCGTGCCGCCTTCGGCCTTGCCGCCGACGGTCACCTTCACCTTGCCGGACACCCAAGCTTCACGGCTGGTCTGCACGTTGGTGACGGCCTTCTGGACGTTGACGAACTCGTCGAACAGTCGAACGGTCACCGGGGTGCCGTCGACGAGTGTCTTGCTGACGTAGCCGCCGGGCAGCGCGCCGGCGGCGGCGCCACCCGCACCGAGGCTGCTGAGGCCCACCACCACGGCACCGGCGAGGCCGACTCCAGCGGCCACGCGAGTGTTGATCTTCTTCATGATTCCCCTTCGTGGAATATCAATCTGCTCGGGGCAGATAAGTCAGAGTTTGCTGAGTTGTCTGCGCCCGGTCAGTTGAGACTGAAGGGCTTGCCGTAGAGGGTGGACTGGACGTAGGAGCCTTCACCGTTCACGGTGCCGTCGTCGGTGTTGAAGCCCTTGGCGCCAACGGTCTTGACGATGGTCCGTGCGGATGCGTAGCCGCCGCAGTTCTGGACATCGATCGCGAACTTGTCGAGCTGGATGGCCGCCACGCCGCCCGCCTTGATGCTCTTGTGCGTGACATCAGCGACGGCAACCTGGCCCGGGTTCAGCGGCAGGGTCAGAGATCCGGAGAGCGAGGGACTGAGCGCCTGCGTGATGCTTCCGGACAGACCGCCCTCGAGACCGGTGATGTCGACCTGGCAGCCGACGAGGACCTTGACCGCGATGTCCCCGTTGACGCCTGCGCTGGCCTTGGCCCGGTAGGTACCCGACACGACCGCGGCGCGTCCTGCGCCATTGTTCGCCACCGACGGCGCCGGCAGGGCCGATTCGCCGGTGCGCCACGTCTGGATCGACTCACCATCGACACCCACGGCGTTCTTGTAACCATTCGGCAGGCCGACTGCCGCAGCGTTTCCCGCCCCCATGCCGGCCAGGCCAACTACCGCCACCGCGGCGACGGCGCCTGCACCAACAACGCGGCGCAGCCCGAGCTTGCTGAACTTGCTCATTCGTTCCCTCTCACAGGATTCGGTTGTTATCCCACCCGGCACAACCACGTGCCGGGTGAGTCGACCCTTGTGGGCTGCGGACCCCCGCCCCGCAACCGAATCCAGATCCGGTTCCGGTCGGCTGGAAGTCGCCTTCGCACACCCCTGGTCACTGCTGCGTTGTCATTCGCGACAGATCGCAGGACTCTCCGTCGGTGCTCGTCGCGAGCATCGAGTTTCGTCGGTGCGAACGTTATCGGAGCGCGATCGAGACCAGCAACAGATGGGATCTCGCGCGTGGCAAAACCCGGTCTGACGATCTTGAATCTCACATTCACTATTCCTGGATATGCGAATGTTAACGGAGGGAAAACACGCTGCGTCAGCCATGTCAGCAGGTAGCTGGACTATTCGTAATGCGGCGGGCGATTGGCTTCATACCAGTCCCGAGATACGCCCATGTGACCTTGATCACACTCGTCGGATGTTACCTCAGGAAGGTCGGCGCCGAAGACGTCCTCGATTTCTGCCTTCTTGCGCCAGGTGTCCCGCGGACGCGAAATCTCCCCGGAATCGCTGGTCACCGGCGATTCCGGGGAGTTGTCCGATTCACGTTCCATGAGGGTCTCGGCGTCGTCCGACGAGGTGCCGATCGTCAGAATTCGCTGATCGCCTCGATGACGTGCTGGGCCAGCGGGGCGACCGTGGCCATGCCGTCACGCACGGCCGCCCGCGAGTTCGCCAGGTTCACCACGAGCGTCTGTCCGGAGATCCCGGCAAGTCCGCGCGAGAGTCCGCCGTCGGTGGCGCCGGCAGCCAGTCCGGAGCTCCGGACGGCCTCTTCGATGCCCCGCAGCCGCCGATCGAGGATCTGTTCGGTCGCCTCGGGTGCCACGTCACGCGCGCCCACACCGACACCACCGACCGACACCACGAGATCCACGCCACCGATCACGGCGGTGTTGAGCGCGTTGCGGATCTCGACCTCGTCGCCCGAGACGGCCACGGTCGCATCCACGTGGAAGCCCGCCTCGCCGAGGAGTTCACCCACGAGTGGGCCGAGAAGGCTCTGATCTTCCCCGTGTGCCGCCCGATCGTCGACGACCACGACCAGTGCCCGCCCGATCTCGTCGCCGCTCGGAGAGATGCGTACGTCATCGTCGCTGTGGCGCGCGACGAACTCGCGCGCGGCCGCGTCGGCGGCCACCACGTCGTCGGGGTCGATGGCGGTGGATCCTGTGTCGCTCATGCTCTGCCTTTCTGTTCCCTGCGGAGATCGTGCGTGGTTCTAGCCGGTCTGCAGGGTCTCCAAGGTGACCTGCGCGGTCCGGGTCTGTCCGTTGACGACGTACGTGATCGTGACAGTGTCGCCCGGTGCGTGTGACCGGATGGCCGCCACCAGGGCGTCGCCGCTGGCGATGTTGCGATCATCCACCTTGGTGACCACCGCGCCGGTCGGTATGCCGGCCTTGGCCGCGGGTCCACCTGCGGTCACGTCGGAGATGTAGGCACCCGGCTGGTCCAGCTCCGTGTTCGCCCGCACCGACACGCCGAGGCCGGCCTGGGTGGCCTTGCCGGTGTCCCGTAGTTCGTTGGCCACGCGGATCGCCTGATCGATGGGGATCGCAAAGCCGAGACCGATGCTGCCGCCCTGCTGTTCCGCGGAGGACCCCAACGTCGCGATCGCGGTGTTGACGCCGATCAGCGCACCCTTCGCGTTGACCAGGGCACCACCGGAGTTGCCGGGGTTGATGGCGGCGTCGGTCTGGATCGCATCGATCACCGACGTGGTCCCGCCGGTTTCCTTCGACGTCGACACCGGACGGTTCAGCGCACTGATGATGCCGGTGGTGACGGTGCCCTCGAGCCCGAGTGGTGCACCGATGGCGATGACGTCCTGGCCGACGGCGAGATTGTTCGAGGTACCCACGTTGATCGGCTTGAGACCGGTCTTCTCGACCTTGATCACCGCGATGTCGGACACCGAGTCGGCACCGAGCACCCGGGCGGGCGCACGCGATCCGTCGGAGAAGTTCACCAACAAGTCGCTGGCCCGTGTGGCACCACCTTCGGTCACGACGTGGTTGTTGGTCATGATCACGCCGTCGTCGGACAGCACCACGCCGGACCCGCTGCCCTCCGAGTTTCCGGACCGCACGATGATCGAGACGACCGACGGGAGCACATTGGCGGCTACCTCCTGCACGGATCCCGCCGGGGCTTCCATCTGCCCCTGAGAACCGCTGTTCGGGTCTCCGCCGAGCGGACCGCTGTGTGCCGTCGACGAGTCGTCGGCGACGTTGGCACCGATCGCACCACCGACACCGCCCGCCACCAGCGCGAGCACCACCGCGCCGACGATCAGCGCAGCCTTGCCGCCGCCGGATTTCTTTCGGGGCGCAGGATCGCCTCCGTATGGCGGCCCTCCAGGAGGCATCGGCCCGCCCGGGCCCCCCGCGTACTGGGGCTGAGTCGGGAACGGCGCGGACGCCGGCGCTCCGTATGGGTCGGAGTACGGCCGGGTGGACGCGGCGTGGTGGCCGTAGGTGTTCGCATCCGGTGCAGGCGGACCGGGAGCGTACGGATTCGACCCGTAGCCCGGCGTCGGCTGCTGCCCCGGTGAGCCGTACGGATTCTGGCCGGCCCCGCTCCCGGTGCCGTACGGATCGCCCTGCGAACCGCCACTCGTCATCTCGTCGCCCTCAGTTCTCTCCATGTCGCCCGAATCCGGCGATCTCCCGACAGTCGCGCCCGGCGCCGACCCACTGCACCGATCCGATCCTCAACCCTAGGGGATCAGGTACGTACCGCGAGGGGCGAAGTCGAGGACTGTTCGCACCAACGAGGCCTGTTCACACTATTGACGAACGACCTGTGGGGAAGGTTCCTCGGGGGTCGGGCTCCCCGGCAACGCCATGCGGATCAGCGCTCCCCCGAGCTCCGATTGTTCAGCCCGGACAGTGCCGCCGTGCCTGGCGACCACCTGACGCACTATTGCCAGGCCCAAGCCCGAGCCGGGCATCGACCGCGATTGGGTGGACCGGTAGAACCGCTCGAACACCAGGTCCCGGTCCTCGTCCGGGATTCCGGGCCCGGCGTCGGCGACGATCAGCTCCGCGGTCCCGGCATCGACCTGCCTGAGCTGCACCTGCACCGGCCGACCACGTGGACTCCACTTGGCGGCGTTGTCGAGGACGTTGAGCACGGCCCGGTTCAGCCCGTGCTCCTCGCCGAAGACGTACCAAGGCGTGAGATTGGTCTGGAAATCGACGTCGAGCCGCCGGCGCCGTACCCGATCGAGGCTTCGCGTGATCACCTCCGTGAGATCGACCTCCTCGTGCACCACCTCGGGCGCCTCTTCTCGTGCGAGGTCCACCAGATCCCCCACCAGGGTCGAGAGCTCCTCGATCTGCGCCATCACGTCCGAGCGCAGCTCGATCATGTCCTGGGCCGGGACCGCCGGGGCGCCGGGTTCACTGGACGCGATCAGCAGTTCCAGATTGGTGCGCAACGACGTCAAGGGGGTCCGGAGCTCGTGGCCCGCATCGGCGACCAACCGGGACTGGCGGTCGCGCGACTCGTCCAGTGCCCGCAGCATCGTGTTGAAGCTCTCCGTGAGCCGGGCCAATTCGTCGTTGCCACTCACCGGCATCGGAGTGAGATCCTGTGTCCGGGCCACTCTTTCGGCCGCCCGGGTGAGTCGCGCCACCGGCCTCAGTCCTGCTCGCGCAACGGTCGTACCGGCCAGTGCCGCCAGCGCCACACCACCCCCGCCGACCACGAGTAACACCCAGGCCAGCCTCTTGAGCACCCGGTCGGTGTGTAACAGGCTCTGCGCCAACACAAGTGTGTTGCCGTCACTGAGTTTCCGTGCGAGCACGCGCTGGTTGTGGATGGTGCGAAGGCTCTGATTGTCCTGGCCGGGCGCGTACGTCGACCGGGCGATCTTGCGTTCGACGTCCTCGAACGGCACCTCGCCGATGAGGTAACTGCGGCCGTCGGGACGGACCAATGCGAGAGAGATGTTGGTGGAGAACACTGTACCGGTCACCAGCGACTCGGGCCGTTCGTTGAGCAGACCGGTCCTCGCCAGCGCGGTCATACCGTCCGCGCGACTCTCGAGCTGCGAATCCACCTCGTTGTACATCGCCCTATAGACGACGAAGTAGGCGGCCGCGGCCATCAGACTGACCGACACCAGGACCACGGTGGCCGACAACAGCGTCACACGGGTCTTCAGCGACACCGCACGGGTGAGCGGCATCGGTGCCCGCATCTCCGCGAGATCGTCGCGTTTGCGCCGCAGGAACCCGCGCGACGACGGTGACGACGCGGGGTCGGTGTGTTCGGCGAGCACTAGGGTGGCGTCTCCCGAAGCACATAGCCGACACCTCGCACCGTGTGGATCAGCCGGTCTTCACCATCGGCCTCCGTCTTGCGACGGAGATAGCCGACATACACCTCGAGGGCGTTGCCCGAGGTCGGGAAGTCGTAGCCCCAGACCTCCTCCAGGATGCGGCTGCGCGACAGCACGCGGCGCGGGTTCGCCATCAGCATCTCCAACAGCGCGAACTCGGTGCGTGTGAGGCTGATGCTCCGATCGCCGCGCGCGACGTCGCGGGTCACCGGGTCGAGCGTGAGGTCGGCGAAGGCGAGCGCCTCGGAATCGATGTCGTCCTCCGGGGTGGCGCGTCGTAGCAGTGCTCGCAGTCGTGCCAGCAGTTCTTCGAGTGCGAACGGCTTGGGCAGGTAGTCGTCGGCGCCCGCGTCGAGGCCGGAGACACGCTCAGAGACCGAGTCACGGGCGGTCAACACCAATATCGGCAGGTCATCGCCCGCCGACCGCAGTCGTCGACAGACCTCGAGACCGTCGAGCCGCGGCATCATCACGTCGAGGATCACGACGTCGGGTCGTTCCGCGACGATCTTCTCCAGAGCCTCCAACCCGTCGGCCGCGGTGTCCACGCCGTACCCGTTGAAGGTCAACGACCGGCGCAGCGACTCACGAACCGCCCGATCGTCGTCGACCACAAGGATGCGCATACCTACAGTCTTATCGTGAACTGCTGAGATGTGTCTGAGGACGACAAGTGTGTCGTCGAGGCCGTTCACGCAGGTACGCCGCAGGCCGATCTAGATCGCGTCCGGATCACCTTCGCCCCGCACACGGATCGAGCGTGCCTGTGAGGTCAAGTTGATGGGCGTGTAACTGGGCGCTTCGAATCAGGAAACACGTCCCGCCGACGCTGGACCATGTGAAATCCGTCGGCATCGTCCAATCGCTGTGCGCCTACTGCGGCGTGGGGTGCGGCATGGATCTGTCCGTCGGAGAATCGGGCCAGATCCTCAAGACCACCGGCCGCAAAGACCACCCGACCAACTTCGGCCGCCTCTGCACCAAGGGCTCCACCACCGCCGACATGCTCGCCGGCGGTGGTCGGCTGAGCGCCCCGATGATCCGCACCGAACGCGGCGCCACCCCACAACCCGGCGACCTGGATCAGGTGATCACCGACACCGCCCGTCGATTGCGAACGATCATCGACCAACACGGCCCCGACGCGGTGGCGCTCTACGTCTCCGGCCAGATGTCGATGGAGGCGCAGTACCTCTCCAACAAGCTCGCCAAGGGATTCATCGGAACCAACCAGATCGAGTCGAACTCGCGTCTGTGCATGGCGAGCGCCGGTACCGGATACAAGCAATCCCTGGGCGCCGATGGTCCGCCGGGTTCGTACCAGGACTTCGACCACGCCGACCTCTTCTTCGTGATCGGCTCCAACATCGTGGACTGCCATCCGATCCTGCACCTGCGCATGATGGACCGCATCAAGGCCGGGGCCAAGCTGATCGTGGTCGATCCGCGCCGCACCGCCACCGCCGACAAGGCCGACCTCTTCCTGCAGGTCAAGCCCGGCACCGACCTCGCGCTCCTGAACGGACTGCTGCACCTGCTGATCACCGGCGGGCACACCGACGACGACTTCATCGCGTCGTACACCGACGGCTTCGACCAGATGCCCGACTTCGCCGCGCAGTACCCGCCCGACCTGGTCAGCGAGATCACCGGCATCCCCGCCGACGATCTGCGCCGCGCCGCCGAGATGATCGGCACCGCCGACAACTGGATGAGCTGCTGGACGATGGGTCTCAACCAGTCGACGCACGGCACCTGGAACACCAACGCGCTCATCAACCTTCACCTCGCGACCGGCGCGATCTGCCGGCTCGGCAGCGGACCCTTCTCGCTCACGGGGCAGCCGAACGCAATGGGCGGTCGCGAGATGGGGTACATGGGTCCAGGACTCCCCGGACAACGTGCGGTGACCTCCGATGACGACCGCTCCTTCGTCGAGGCGAAATGGGGGCTCGAGCCCGGCACCCTGCGCACCGACGCCGGGGGCGGCACCATCGACCTGTTCCGCCGGATGTCCGACGGGGAGATCCGCGCCTGCTGGATCATCTGCACCAATCCGGTTGCCTCGGTAGCCAATCGGTCGACGGTCATCGCCGGCCTGGAGCGGGCCGAGCTGGTGATCACCCAGGACGCCTTCGCGGACACCGAGACCAACTCCTACGCCGACGTCGCGCTCCCGGCCTCACTGTGGACCGAATCCGCCGGCACCATGGTCAACTCGGAGCGCAACGTCACGCTGTTCGAGCCGGCCGTCGAGGCCCCGGGACAGGCCATCCCCGACTGGCAGATCATCGCCCGGATCGCCTGCGAGATGGGTTATGCCGACGCATTCGGCCATGCGAGCGCCGAGGAGGTCTTCGACGAGATCCGTGAGTTCGCCAATCCGCGCACGGGATACGACCTGCGCGGAATGACCTACGACGGCCTGCGCCGCACGCCCATGCAATGGCCGTGCCCACCCGACGATCTCGTGGACCACTCGGACCCACACGGCCGCAACCCGATCCGCTATCTCAACGACGGTGTCAGCCAATCCCTGCATCGGGCCGAGGACGGCTCCGCCCCGGCCTTGGCGTTCGCCACCCCGTCCCGTCGTGCCCAGTTCTTCGCCCGACCGCACGTCGATCCCGCCGAGATGCCCGACGACGATCACCCGTTCCTGCTCAACACCGGTCGGCTTCCGCACCAATGGCACACCATGACCAAGACCGGGCGCGTGGCGAAGCTCAACAAACTCAATCCGGGCCCCTTCGTCGAGATCCATCCCACCGATGCCGAGCGCCTCGGCATCAGCGCCGACGATCGGGTCGAGGTGGCCTCGCGCCGAGGGCATGCGGTTCTGCCGGCATCGATCTCCGATCGCGTACGGCCCGGCAACTGCTTTGTGCCCTTTCACTGGAACGACATGTTCGGCGACGACCTCGCCATCAACGCGGTCACCTCCGACGCCGTCGATCCGACGTCGCAGCAACCCGAGTTCAAGGTGTGCGCGGTGACCCTGACCCGCGTGGCCGCCGCCGCGAATTCCGAGAACGCACCAACAGCAGGACATTCCCCTCCGTCACCCGAAGGGCAATCCGTGATCAACACTCTCGCCGGCCTTCTCGGCGTGTCCGAGATCGCGGCCCCTCAGTCCACTGACCGCGAGAAGCTCTACCTCGCGGGGATCATCGGTGGACTACGCGCCGATCCGCCGGTCGGCGCGGTCCCGGTATTACCTGCCGATGCGCCCCTGACACCCGACACCCGCACCTGGGTGTCGGGTCTGTTGGCCGGAATGTTCTCCCGCCAGAAACTTTCCGCAGGTGCGTCGGCACCCGTCGACCTCACCGACAAAGCGGGGTCTGCCGGAGCGGTCACCGTCCTCTGGGCGTCGCAGATGGGCAATGCCGAAGAGTTCGCGACCCTGTGCGCCGATCGCGTCGCCGGCACCGGTCGCATCGTCACCACGGTCCCGATGGACCAATGCGACCCGGGTGGGCTCCCCGACCACGAGACAGTCCTGTTCGTCACGTCGACCACCGGTGACGGAGATCCACCCGACAACGGGAGTGAGTTCTGGGAGGCACTGCACACCGACGACGCACCCGACCTCTCCGGCGTCCGGTACGCGGTGCTCGCCTTCGGCGACTCGAGTTACGACGACTTCTGTGGCCACGGACGCAAACTCGATGCACGCATCGGTGAGCTGGGCGGCTCTCGGATCCTCGATCGTGTCGACTGCGAGCCCGAGTTCGAGGACACGGCAGGCAGTTGGCTCGAGCAGGTCGTCGGTGCGCTGAGCACCACCACCACTGACAGCAACCCGAATCCCGCCGACAGCAACCACGATCTCGGCGACAGCAACCGACCTCGTGTATCCGCCTCGGACCGTCCGAGCCCAGCTGCTGACTGCACGACCGCGTACTCCCGCAAAAACCCCTTCGTCACGTCCTTGGCCCGCAACATCAAGCTCAATGGCGCAGGATCGCAGAAAGACGTTCGCAACTTCGCATTTCACCTACCGCCCAACTCGTTGACCTACCGCACGGGAGATGCCCTGGGCGTCTGGCCGCGCAACAATCCGGCCCTCATCGAGGAGTGGTTGTCGGCGACCCGCCTCGACGGCGACGAAGTCGTCGACCTCCCCGACGCCGGTGAGATGACGCTGCGCCGTGCGTTGCGGGAACGCCTCGAGTTCGCCAAGGTGAACAACGATCTGGTCCGGTTCGTCGCGGAACGGACCGGGGACGACGACCTGCGCGATCTGACCGCCGGCGGGAACAAGCATCGTTTCGCGGAATGGAGTTGGGGGCGCCAGTCGGTCGATCTGCTGTCCGACCACCCCGTGCGCGCGTCGGCTTCCGATTGGATCAACGTGCTGAAACCGTTGACACCTCGGTCGTATTCGATCTCGTCGAGTCCGTTGTCGAGCCCGGAGGAGGTGCACCTGACGGTTTCCGCGGTCCGATATAACGTGCACGGCACGCCCCGCGGCGGCGTCTGTTCGACGTTCCTCGCCGACCAGGCCCACGACGAGGACATCGGGATCTTCGTCAACTCCACCAACCACTTCCGGCCACCGACCGATCCCGACGCGCCGATGATCATGATCGGCCCGGGGACCGGGATCGCACCGTTCCGGGCCTTCCTCCACGAACGGCAGGCGCTCGGTCACACGGGTCCGAACTGGCTGTTCTTCGGCGAGCAGTATGCCGCGACCGACTTCTACTACCGGGACGAGCTGACCTCGATGCTGGCCGACGGCGTGCTCACCAGACTCGACGTGGCCTTCTCGCGGGACCAGGCCTCAAAGGTCTACGTACAGGACCGGATGCGCGAACACGGCGCCGAACTATACCGATGGCTACACGACGGCGCGCACATCTATGTCTGTGGCGATGCCGGACGCATGGCCAAGGATGTCGACTCCGCGCTGAAAGGTGTGGTCGCCCAGCACGGAAAGTTGGCACCCACGAGCGCCGAGGGATACGTGAAGGCGCTGGCCGCGGACAAGCGCTACGTCCGCGACGTCTATTGAATATGCTGTGGTGCTGTCCCCGATGACACCTGAGCGGACGACCGAACCATAAGTTGCCGCCGTGCCGCGCTCAAGTGTCATCTGGGACACCGCAGACAGCGGACACTGTCCACAGTCCCTCTTTTGTCCACAGAAAGCCGCTCTCGAGGTCACCGTCCGCTTTCGACGACTCCGAAATGCGACGCTGCAGCAATGGTTCATTCCGATTGCGCTGGTGTCCTGGCGGCCGGCTTCGGCGTCGCTTCTTGGAAACAACTCTGTTCAGCAGGTATGACCCGCAACGAACTCCGGGCCGCCATCACGAGTGGGGTCCTGCGGTGCCTGCGACGTGGTTGGTACGCGACAACCTGGGCGAACCAAGATGTCGCGGCGGCAGTATCAGCGGGCGGCGTTCTCAGCTGTCTGTCCGCACTTCGGCTTCACGAAGTCTGGGTCCCTGGCACATCGGAGGTCGTACATGTCCGCGCACGCGCGACCGCTCATCGCGGCACGCACAGGACGTTCTGCGAACAGTACGGCAGACCCGAATCAGAGCTGTCCAGCGTCGATGAGCTCACGGTCGCCCTGCGCCACGCACTCAAGTGCCTGGACGACGAAGGCATCGTGGTGGTCTGCGATTCGATCCTGAATCACCAACTGCTCGACGTCTCCGATCTCGAGGTCCAGTTTCACTCGGCCCCGACACGCATCCGCCGCCTACTCGACCGATGTGAAGGTGAGGCACAGTCAGGTACGGAGTCCATGACCCGATTCCGCTTACGCTCCCGCGGGATCGGGGTCCGATCACAGGTCGCCATCCCGGCCGTCGGCATCGTCGACTTTGTTGTCGGCACCTCCATGATCATCGAAGTTGACGGCTACGAAACCCACAGCAGCAAAGAACAGTTCGAGAAAGGTCGCGAGCGCGATCGAAAAGCAGTCGAACTCGGGTACGTCGTCATCAGACTTACGTACCACCAGGTGGTCCACGAATGGCCCGACGTCGAGGAGACCATCCTGGACCTCATTCGTCGCCGTGAGCACCTCAAGCCGGTTGTCGAGCGAAAACAGCTTGTCTCAGACGACACCTGAGCGAGCCGACGCGCTCCATCTCGCCTCGGAGTCGCGCTCGGGTGTCATCTGGGACAGCGACTCACACCCAGACCACGACCTGGCCGTCGCGATCCTCCACCCGGCAAGTCTGGACCGACCCGACCCCCTCGGAAGTGCACGCCCCGTCGGTGAATCGAAAAGCGTACTGGTGCAACGGGCACACGACCTGACCGAGGTCGAACTGGCCGTCGGCGAGTGGACCACCTTTGTGCGGGCATACCGCATCAGTGGCCCGC
The DNA here is from genome assembly GCF_049844895.1 of Gordonia sp. DT101. NCBI lineage: Bacteria > Bacillati > Actinomycetota > Actinomycetes > Mycobacteriales > Gordoniaceae > Gordonia > Gordonia sp. DT101. The sequence continues at coordinate 509,812 of NZ_JBNCLX010000003.1, forward strand.
AGTGTCCCATCGGTCATCCGGAACACCGCGATCTGACGATCATCGACGGCATACGCGCGACCTTCGCCCGGCAAGAGATCCTCCATCGGCCCGACCGCGACCCCTGTATCGACGCGGGTCACCGAACCGGCACCTTCGGCAACGGGAGCAACGGCAACGACGACGTGAACTGCGCCGGCGACTTCGGTTCCTCCCGATCGAGCCACGGATCGACATAGCCGGCCACCGCATCGTCGATCCGCTCCTGCAGACCGGCCACGATGCCGTCGCGGTCGTCGACCAGGATCGCGCGAAGCTCCTCGATGCCGACCCGCGGTACCCACGCGTAGGTCCGCTCCAGCCACTTCGCCTGTTCCCGGTAATACTGGATGAAGATGCCGCACAACCGGATCACCTCGTCGGGCGAGTCCGCGGTCGCGAGCAGATCACCTTTGCGGATGTGGGCGCCGGCGGCGCCGCCGACGTAGATCTCCCATTTGCCATCGCCGATCGCCACCACCCCGAAGTCCTTGCACAACGCCTCGGCACAGTTACGCGGACATCCGGTGACCGCCAACTTCAGCTTGGCCGGCGACTCCAGTCCCTGATACCGCGTCTCGATGTCGATCCCCAGCTGCGTCGAGTCGCCGAGTCCGAAGCGGCAGTAATCCGTACCCACGCAGGTCTTCACGGTCCGGAACGACTTGCCGTACGCATAGCCGGACGGCATGTCCAGGTCCTGCCAGACCTTCGGCAGGTCTTCCTTCTTCACCCCCAGCAGATCGATACGCTGTCCACCGGTCGCCTTGATCATCGGGATGTCGTACTTCTCCGCGACATCGGCGATCCGACGCAGCTGCTGCGGCGACGTCACGCCGCCCTTCATCTGTGGCACCACCGAGAAGGTGCCGTCGCGCTGGATGTTGGCGTGCACGCGGTCGTTGACGAACAGCGCGCCCGGCTCCCGCTTCCAGTCGGCACCCCAGATCATGCGCAGCAGCGAGGCCAGCGGCATCTTCGCGGAGGCATCCTCGCCACCCGGTGCCAGCGCCGCGAAGACATCGGTCACCGAGCGGAGATCCTGACGACGTATCGCGTCGACGAGCTCCGGCTTGGTCAGCGGGATTGCGGGCACGTACCAATCGGCCGACACGTCGGCGGTGAGCGCGTCCCCCGCCGCGAACTCGACGATGTCGGCGACCAGCGACTTGCAGGAGCCACAGCCCTTTCCGGCCCGCGTGGCCGCACACACCTCGCTGACATTCGTACAACCGCCCCGCACACACCCGACGATGTCACCCTTGGTGACTCCGTTGCAGTTGCACACCTGGACGTCGTCGGCGAGTTCGGCCGCACCGGTCTCAGCGCTCGGTGTACCCATGTCGAACAACATCGAGATACGTTCATCCGGCAACGGCACCTTCTCATCGAACGCCTGCGTGAGGAAGTTCGCCTTGGAGATGTCGCCGAGCAGCATCGCGCCGATCAGTTTGTTGTCGCGGACCACCACACTCTTGTAGGTACCACTGCGTGGTTCGTAGAACTGGACGAACTCGTCGTCGTCACGTTCGGGCCCCTTGACACCCATGGCCGCCACATCGACCCCCGCCACCTTCAGCTTCGTGGTCAAACGCGAACCATGGTATTCCGCAGACGGATTCGCTCCGGTGATGACGTCGGCGAGCACCGCCGCCTGTTCCCACAGCGGTGCCACCAGGCCGTACACCTCGCTGCGATGCTGCGCGCACTCGCCGACGGCGAAGATGAATCCCTCGTCTTCACAGCGCATCTGATCGTCGACGACGATGCCCCGCTCGATGACCAGACCGGCACCGCGGGCGAGTTCGACATTGGGCCGGATACCCGCCGTGACAACGATCATGTCAGCGGGCAACGACTCGCCGTCGGCGAAGCCCACGCCGGCCACGGTCTCGTCGTCGGCGCGAAGTACCGCAGTGGTGCGCTTACCCGTGTGCACGCCCACCCCGAGCTCTTCGATCTTGTTGCGCAGCACCTTTCCGCCGCGTTCGTCGAGCTGCTGATTCATCAGGTGCCCCGGCGAATGGACCACATCCACCTCGAGACCCTGCGTCTTCAGCCCGTACGCCGCCTCCAGGCCGAGCAGGCCACCGCCGATGACCACGGCGCGCACGTCGTCGCGCGAGGTCGCCATCTGCAGCATTCCGTTGGTATCCGCGATGGTCCGGAACCCGAACACGCCACGTGCGAGTCGGCCGTCCGGTTCACGGAGGCCATCCATGTTGGGGAAGAAGGTGTTCGATCCGGTTGCGATGATGAGCGAGTCGAAATCGATGACCCGCCCACTCGCACAGGTCACCGACTTGGCGAAGCGATCGATCGACTCTGCGCTGTCGCCGGAATAGAGCGTGACACCGTTCTCGCGGTACCACGCCATCGGATTCAGCATCAGGTCGTCATCGTCGACCGACGCCTCGCCGGACAGGACGTGACTGAGCATGATGCGGTTGTAGTTGCCGTAGGGTTCGTCACCGATCATCGTCACGTCGAACAGCTCCGCACCCCCGCGGGCCAGGATCTCCTCGACGGTGCGCGCACCGGCCATCCCGTTGCCGACGACGACGAGCTTGCGTTTCGGCATCAGAACACGACCATCCCGAAATCGATGACGACTTCCCCGGTGGCGCCCTCGGGGGCTGCGAGTACCAATTCGAGCGTCGAGTCCGGGTCGACGTCCTCGACCACCCGCAGCGGCACGTTCACCGACGCCTTGGCCCCCATCGGGAAGATCCGCATCGGCGTGCCGTCGCGTGTCAGGGTGACGTAGATCAGTTCGTCGGAACTGTTGCCGCCGCGGAAGTAGAGCGGCTGGGCGGTCAGCCCGGACGGCACCACGAAGGTCAGCGACGGATCAACCGGGCCCGGCTTGGTGAGTCCGGTGCCGGTGAACGCGAAGACGCCTTGCAGGAACCGCGGTGTGCTGGACATGTGTGCCACTATCGCGACTGCGCATGACTCATTGCTTGCCTCGGTGTTACAAGGCGATTGTCAGGACCTCACCGCCGACACGAATGACGGTGATCTCGATACGGTGATCTCGATACGGTGCCTCGCTGCGCTCGGTACCTACTCGATCAGCGGTACCGGAGTCCACGCCACTCGATCAGCGGAGATTCTCGCCGACCGAGTAGCCCGCGATTGCCCGTGGTTTTCGCCGATCGAGTAGCCCGCGAGCGAAGCGAGCGTGCGTATCGAGATCTACGCCCCAGCACTACCGCTTGCGCCAACCCGCGGCGCCGACCATGTCGGCCACGTCGGTGTACTTGACCCGGGGCCGCCCCTGGGGGAGGCCCCGACGCCGCTCACTCACGTCGATCGCCCGCATGCCGCGATAGCCGATCACATGCCGCGCACGTTTGCGCAGCAGTGCGGCGAACGCCTTGGACTCCGTGGTCGTTCGCTCGAGTCGGCCGCCTGCGGCGTCGCGGATGAAGTCCTCGACCGTCGACTCGGCGCACACCTTGTTGGTGCCGATGCCGCCGCTCGGACCACGCTTTGCCCATCCGAGGACATAGGCGCCCCGGATGACATTCCCGTCGTCGTCGAGCATCCGGCCGTCGCTGTTCGGGAACACGCCGCGCTCGTCGTCGAAGGGCAGGCCGGCGATCGGCGTCGATCGGTAACCGATGGATCGCACCACGAGGTCGGCGGCAACGGTGTGTCGGGTGCCACCGGTCTGCACCGTCACGCCCTCCACGCGTTGCTCTCCGACGATCTCGTCGGGCGAGGTGTGGTAGAGGAAGACGATGCGGCGCTTGCTCTGGTCGGCGGGCCCACGGAGATCCGGGATCTCGGCCGACGGATCGTCGTGGACGACGATCTCGACGCCCGGAATGGTCGACAACGCACGATATTCCGCCGAGGTGTACGCGGCACTCGCCTGATCCCGCCGGCCCAGCACCACGACTTCGTGAATGTTCTGTTGCTCGAGGATCCGCAAAGCACGATCCGCGATGTCGGTGGTGGCGAGGAGTTCCGGCGGGGAGACGAGAATGCGCGCGACGTCGAGCGCGACATTACCGGTGCCGACCACCACCGCGCGGCCGGTGCCGTCGGCAGGAAGTGGCGGGGCCTCTTTGCCGGGAACCGCGTTGTACCAGGCCACCAGATCGGTCGCCGACGTCGAACCCGGCAGATCCTCACCGGCGATACCGAGACGCCGTGACTCACTTGCACCGACGGCGTAGAACACCGCGTCGAAGTGTTCGGCCAACTCGGCCGGTGTGATCTGCCCGGGGTCGGTACCCACCTCGACGTTGGTCGCCATGGTGACCCGCGGGTCGCGGTAGAGCAGGTCGAACCCGCGCAGCACGCCCTTGGTACCCGGATGATCGGGCGCGACACCGGCACGGACCAGCCCGCCCGGCGTCGGCAGCTTGTCGATCACGGTGACCTGCGCCTCGGTACGGTCGAGGATCGTCCGCAGGGCATATCCGCCCGACGGTCCCGTACCCACCAACGCAACCCGCAGTCCTGCAGGAAGTTTCGGGATCTCGGGGTATTCGACCTGATCCCACCCGGAGGTGATGTCAGCGTTGTTCTTGTAGAAATCCGCGTTGATGTCGATGAACACCTTGTCGCGGGTGCCCAGTTTGTCGGCCGGGTAGATGGCATCGACCGGGCAGGCATCAGCACAGGCACCGCAGTCGATGCACGTCTCCGGATCGATGTGCAGGATGTCGGAACTGCCGAAACCGCGTTCCTCCGGCGTCGGGTGGATACAGTTCACCGGACACACGGACACACATGCTGCATCGCTGCAGCAGGACTGGGTGATGACGAACATCAGAGCATGTTCGCTTTGCGGTAGTAGTGCATCGCCGGGCGGGTCAGCAGCCCGACCTCGTCGAGGAACTCCATCAGATGCGCGCAGCTGCTGCGGATCATCGACTGGAAGTGCGAGTTCGAATTCATCTCGGCGACTGCACGATCGGCGTCGAGCCCGGCATCGGCGAACGCCTTCTTCTGCACCAGGCTGGTGACGATGAAGTAGGCGCCGAGCGATACGTACAGGGCACTGAACTGACGCCGCGCCCAGCCGACGCCTTCCATGGACTCCCGCACCTCTTCACGCGCGAACTTCATGTGGCGTGACTCCTCGAGCACGTGGATCTCGTTGACCGTGCGGATGAACGGGAGCACCCGGTCATCGCGCATGCAGCCTCGCTGGAACACGTCGAGCACCTCCTCCGCGACGAGGATGCCGGCGTAGGCGATCTCGTTCTTGGCGGTGCGCTTGAAAAGCTTGCCCAGCCGTCCGACCTTCTTGGTCGGCTTGTAGGAGGTGCCGACCATCTTTTCGGAGGCCTTGGCGAACATGATCGAGTGACGACACTCGTCGGCCACCTCAACAAGTGCGAACTGGAATTCGGGGTTGTGGTAATCGCCGAGATACTGGTCCCGGATGACCATCTCCTGAAGGATCATCTCGAACCAGATGCCGATGTTCATGATCGACGCGAACTCGTGACGGGTCACCGAGATGCGCTGCTCCTCGCTGAGCTCGTCCCAGTAGGCCGTCCCGTACAGCGACGACCACTCCGGACTGCAGCCGTACTTCGTCGGATCCATCGGCTCGGACCAGTCGATCTCGGTCATCGCGTTGCGGGAGAGGCGCGCAGCTGACGCCAGTAGGCGCTCGGAGACCTCGTTGGTTCCCTGGTCGCGCATGCTCACGACGTTGTCCGGGCGAGCCGGGTCCGGCGTGCCGCCGTCGCTCTGCGTCCGTTCCATCGCTGCAGTCATCGGATTCGACCTCCAGGTCGTCGGTGAACAACTGTTCTTTCTTGACAATGAGCACTGTTATGACAATGCGTGTTGTCAAGATAGCATCGGGGCGTGAGGGAGTAAACAGGCTCCGGCATATACTGACCGGTAACTTAGCTCGATATCCCCTCTCAACTGGGCAAAGGCAGGAGAACACACATGTCATCGATCTTCATTTCCGGCGGTGCGTCTGGTATCGGATTGGCGACCGCCGAGCGCTTCGATCGGGAGGGCTGGACGGTCGGTGTCTACGACGTCTCGGATGATGCGCTGTCGAAGGTGCAGGCGAATCACCCCGGCTGGATCGTCGGAAAGCTCGATGTGCGCGACCACGTGCAGTGGGCCGAGGCACTCGCCGACTTCACCTCGCACACCGACGGCCGTCTCGACGTGCTCGACAACAACGCGGGCATCCTCGTCGAGGGGCCGCTGCACGAGATCTCGCCCGACGCCGTGCGACGCCAGATCGACATCGACGCCCTCGGCGTGGCACTTGGAGCGCAAGCGGCATTTCCGTATCTGAAGGCGACACCGGGCGCGCACCTGGTGAACATCGCCTCGGCCTCGGCCATCTACGGCCAGCCCGGTATTGCCACCTACAGCGCCGCCAAGTTCTTCGTCGGCGGCCTGACCGAGGCCCTCGAACTGGAATGGGAGCAAGACGACATCCGCGTCGTGGGTATCTGGCCGCTGTGGGCGAAGACCGCACTCGCCGACAACGACGCCAAGTCGACAAAGACTCTCGGCGTGCGGATCACCCCCGAGCAGGTCGCCGAGAAGGTCTGGGAGTCGGTGCATCCGACCCGGCAGGACAAGCTCCTGCACCGCACCAGCTACTCGGTGGGCGCGCAGACACTGTTCCTCGGCAACGCCGCGAAGTTCATCCCGAATTTCCTCAACCGGGCCGTCAACAAGTTCATCGCCCAGTAGCGATCACCCGCCGTTGAACGCGCTCGAATAGCGCCGGCACGGCTGGCCGCGGAGCCCTTCGCATGCGCCCAGCCGTGTTCCTGCGCGCATCCCCGGCACGATCGGCAGAATCAGCGCAGAGCCACCCGCCCCGAGCGCGATGCTGTCGACCACGCGACCGCCGGTGGCCGGTGTCGCAAAGCGCCACGATGTCCGGTCCCCGCCGGGAGCGGTGATGGTGACCCGGATCCGGGAGCCAGCCCGGAACGGATATGCGATGGGATTCAGGGCGATCCGCACCGTCTGGAAGCCGCCTGCCAGTGGTTGCGGTGCCACCCAGTCCCGCCTCGGATCCAGCGGTGTCGCAGCCGCATTCACCCGGCGCAGCGATGCGCGCAGATACCCCGAGGTCACATAGGTCTCGTTGCCGTCGGGGCGGATCTCCGAGATGGTGGCCTGTAGGTCGGTGTCCGGCGCCGAGGACGCGAGCCGCAGATCGAGACTCGCGGGTCCGACGGCAACCGCATCCACCGGCCGTGGAGCGGACACGAAGCCAACCCCCGACCGACCCGGCACCGACGCCCAGTCGTAGCGGGGCAAGGCCTTCCACGGCAGCTGTGACGGACCGACCACGTCGAGGGTTCCTCCCGGCCGCGCAGCCGGGTCCGGTCGGAAAGAGATCGACGACGGACCGGCCGGATCAGCCGTCAGCCGGCCACCCGCATCGAGGGTCAATCGCTGCCCGTCGCCCACCGCTGCGGGCGGCCACGCGCCGAAGCCGGCCGACCACGGCGACGACAGATTCCCCGGACCGCCGGCCGTGCCAGGGTCGGTACCCGACCCGAATAAGATCTGCACCCGCGGGTCGCGGGCGAACGCGGCACGCGCCGCGGCGAGCGAGGTGGCCAGTGGGAACCGGGACGTGACCACGGGCCGTCCGGGTGTGCCCGTGGTCGACTCGTAGAGCACCGGAGCCAATGCGGTGAGGGCGGGCTTGGTCTGCGGTACACGCTGGGCCACAAAGAGATCGAGAAATTCGTTCCACGGCCCGAGGATCTGCGGGTCCATCGAGTCGATGTGGGCACCGTTGACTGCCCGGACCCAGACATTGCGATTTCCGCGCAGTTGACCGATGACGGAGGTCCATTGGGGGCCGGTCTGTTCGTCCTGAAGGGCGCCGGCGAGGAAGACCGGCACGGTGATCTTCGACGCCCAGTACGCGGGCGCACGATGATCGAACAGGGCCGGGGTTCGCGTCGGGTTCTGCTCGACCAGCTGCTCGACGTCCTGCGTCTGTAGTCGGAGTCGTTGGTTGGCCGCACACACGCGATCACCGCGACGCACCAGTTCGCGGGCGTAGGGCTGGCCGCCGTCGGGCGCAGGACGGGCGTCGGCCTGGCGTTCGGCGAGCCACGTGTTCGCGAAGCCGGTGTTGAATATGCCGCCGGGGAATCCCGTCGAGTACAGGTCGTCGGTGATGCTCATCGGCGCGATGGCCGCGAGGCTCGGCGGACGGGTGCCCGCAACCGAGATCTGGGAGATCCCGGAGAACGAGATGCCCACCATTCCGACGCGGTGGCCGGCAACCCACGGCTGACGTGCCACGGTCTCGATCACGTCGTAGCCGTCGTAGACGGTCGGATAGTCGAACAGGTCGAAAGCCCCACCAGAACAACCACTCCCGCGCATCTGCAGGCTGACCGTGGCGAAACCGGCGGTGGGTGCGACGATGCCGCCGAGATTCGTACTGACGGCGGGCGCCAGCGGATCGGGGCGGTTGGCCGCGCCACCGATCGCGCCGATCACGAAGTCATGGGGCGCGGCCGTCTGATAACCCGAGTATTCGATCACTGTCGGGAACGGGCCGTCTGCCAAGGTCTTTCCCACCGGCGGATGCACAACTGCCGCCAGGGTCACGCCGTCGCGCACCCGGATGTAGTTCAGCCCCTGCCTCAGGGGCTGTCGGTACAGCGTGTCCGGTGGTGGCGTCGGACCGTCGAGAACCGCGAAGGTGTTACCCGACCGTCCGTTCACCTCGAAGCGATAGCCGGGACCGGGGCCGAGTTCCCTGACGAGGAATGAGCCGAGCCGGTCGACGTGGCCCGCCCCGACGACCTGTCCCGCGCCGTTCCGCAGGGCGACACCGGCTCCGGGGCTCGCCCCGAGCAGGTAGGCCTGCGTCACACTTCCCGCACCGCGCCCCGCATCCGGTGCGGCCTGGGCGACACCCGTCGCGCCGAGCACACACACCGCGACGAGCACCACCGACAGCCCGACCACCCGACCACACAGACCGGGCCTCCCCCACTTCCGGTTCATCCGAGCAAGATATGTGACCCTCCGGTTCCCGGCGACAAAACCGACGCATTTCGATCGGTCGGATCACAACGGTTCAGGGAGCGAAGGCCGGTCAGTTGCGACGCCGCAGACCGCTCGGCGCGGTCGGTAGCCGCAAGCCGAACACCAGCCCGGTGATCCGCAGCCCGGTGGCGAGCACCGTGCCGACCGCCAACCACACCCAGGTGGGCACCGACGAATAGGTGGCGCCGACTCCGACGACCCCGGCTCCCAGGAGAGCAGGAACCGCATAGAGATCGGCGGGTTGCAGCAACAACGGGATCTCGTTGGCCAGGACATCGCGAAGGATGCCGCCGCCCACGGCCGTCAGCAGACCGACGAGAGTCGCGGCGAACGCGCTCGCGTGTTGATCGATCGCGATGGAGGCGCCGCTGGTGGCGAACAGGCCCATGCCGATCGCGTCGAGCAGCAAGACACTACGGCGCAACTCGGAGAACGCCGGGTGAAAGAAAAAGACCACGAGGCTTGCCACCGTGGCAACGACGATGGGCGGCCAGTTCTCGACCGAGGTCGGTGGGGTGATCCCCAGCAGGACGTCGCGGAGGATGCCGCCGCCGACGCCGGTCAGCGCACCGACCGTGAGAATGCCCCAGAGATCGAAATCCTTGCGCACACCCAGCAGCGCACCGGAAGCGGCGAAGACGACGATCCCGATGTCGTTGAGGATGTCTTGCAGCACCCGATCATGGTGTCAGCAGCCGGCGAGCACAACAACGACCGCCCCGGCGGGCCGGGGCGGTCGTTGTGAAAGTATTCGCGGCTTCGACGTGACGTCGAAGTCAGCGGTATGCGCTCAGCGGCGATCCAGGTCGATGATGCCGGCTTTGGCCGCCTTCACGAGACGACGCGGAATGCGCTGTGCGACGCCGTTCACCTTCACCTCTTGCAATGCCGGGTTATCCGCTTTCCACTGCGAACGACGGCTGCGGGTGTTCGCCCGCGACATCCGGCGCTTGGGTACAGCCATGGTTGAGCCCTTCTCCTACGTGCGAGTCCGTGGGAACCGTCCGGCATGACTGTCGGTAGGTCCCGTCGATCCGTGCGCCCGGACTGTCACAGCTTTCGAGCCGGTCAGGCGCGGCACACAACCTCCCCAGACTACCGGCCCGTGGCCCAAGCTCCAAAACGTCGTCCCTGCCGGGTCTACGACGACGTGGCGAACGCTCCGGCGATCAGCACGATCAGCACGATCAGCAGGACGATCACCACCAACGCGATGGAGATCCATCCGAGGATGAGTCCGGCCTTGGCCATGCCCTCGCCGTCCTGAGTTCCCGCCGATGCCTCGATCTCGTCGCGGGCCGAGTTGCCCAGGATCACCGCCACCACACCGAGCACACCGGGACAGACGAGAAACGATCCGATACCGCAGATCAGCGCCGCGATCGCCTTTCCGTTGGTCTGACGCATCCCCGGATAGCCCGCACCATAAGGTGCGCCGTAGTGAGGTGCCGTCCCGTACTGAGGTGCCGTCCCGTACTGAGGTGCGGTGCCGTATTGCGGAGCAGCACCGTATTGGGGTGCCGCACCGTATTGGGGTGCAGCGCCGTACTGCGGGGCGGACCCGTACTGGGGTGCTGTGCCGTATTGGGGTGCCGTGCCGTACTGGGGTGCCGTGCCGTACTGGGGTGCCGTGCCGTACTGGGGTGCTGTGCCGTACTGCGGGGCGGAGCCATACTCGGGAGTCGTCCCGTACTGAGATTCCGTCCCGTACTGAGGGCCCGTCCCGTACGACTGCCAGCCCTCGGAATGGGTCGTCGGCGACTCCGGCTGTGGGGCCTGGTCGGCGGCCGGTGACCGATCGGTCACCGGCTCGTTCTGGTCACCTGCCGCGCGATCGTCCTGTGGATTCTGGGGGCCGTCGGTCGGATTCGTCATCGAATGGTCCTTTCCACGATCCCCAGCGTATGCGAACGGATGGGTGATCCGATCGCGTCGTCGACCGATGCCGGTCCCGCACCTGTGAACGTCGCCTCGAACACGGTGAATACACTCGGCCCGGTGTCAGGAGTGGTCTCGGGCTTCACCGTCATCTTCATCATGGTGGGGATCGGCTACATCCTCGGCCGCACCCGCGTGCTCGGAGACAGTGCCCACGAGGTGTTGTCCCGGCTCGTCTTCTTCGTGTGCACACCCGCCCTGCTGTTCCACTCGCTGATCACGTCGGACCTGTCCGTCATCTTTTCGACGACGCTGGTCATCGCAGGTGGCAGCGCACTCGCCATCGGCGTTATCTACGTCGTGGTCGCACGGCTCTGGATTCGCAGTGAGATCCCCGAACTCGCGATCGGCGGCCTCGCGTCGTCGTACGTGAACAGCGTGAACCTCGGACTCCCGATCGCCATCTTCGTCCTCGACGACGCGTCGTTCATCGCCCCGCTCCTGCTGTTCCAGATCCTGGTGTACTCGCCGATGGCACTGATCACCCTCGACCTCACGGTCTCCGATCCGGCCACCGGGACCTCACCGCGCACGTCCACGCTCCGAGATGCCGTGGCCGCGCCCCTGACCAACCCGATCGTTGTCGGCGGCGTGGCCGGACTGGTGATCTCCGCGGTCGGCTGGATGCCGCCGGCCGCGGTCATGGAGCCGATGAAGATGCTGGGCAACGCGTCGGTGCCGGGCGCCCTGCTCGCGTTCGGATTGTCGTTGACCGGGGTCGCCGTCTTCAAGAAGGGCCAGAGCCCGCGCCGGGCGATCGCGTTGGCCTCGGTCCTCAAGGTGGTCGCGATGCCCGCGCTGGTCTATGTCGTGGCCCGGTGGGGATTCGGCGAAACGGGCCATCAGTTGTTCGCCCAGGTGGTGATCGCCGCTCTGCCGACGGCCCAGAATGTGCTCGTCTACGCGACCCGGTATCGACGTGCGCAGATCATGGCTCGCGACACCGCATTGATCACCACGTTGGCGTCCATTCCCGCGATCGGGATCATCGCCTTTCTGCTCGCCTGAACTACGACGGTGTCCGCTGCTTGCGGTCCTTGCGCTTGACCTCGACGCCACCCATCAGCGCGAACCCGACGACCCGGACGGTCGGCGCACCCGGCATACCCGGCCCCGTCGCGCGGCCACCGAATCCGCCCATGATCGGCCACCCGTTGACCTCGACGCCGACGTCGGGCGGCACGGTGATGTCGACGGACCCCATGATCGCGGTGCAGCGGATGGTGAGGACCGCAGCGGTGAACTCGGCGTCCCGGAGGTCGATCTCCACGGCGCCCATGATCGCGGTGGCGGTGATGCTGTCCGCGACGACGACGGTGCCCTTGATCTCGGCGGCCGACATCAGCGCGAATCGGTGTGCCACCGGCGAGCGACCCGAGCCCGTGACGACCCGACTGACAGAGGGTTCACCGACGAAGGGCATCGGCACTCCGAGCTGACCGACCGGTAGATCGTCGGTGAGCTCGTCGAGCTCACCGAAAGTCTTGGCCGTAACGGCTTTCCCGGCACGCTCCTCGTATTCGGCGGGCGAGAGGCTGCCACCGGCCATCGCGGCGGACAGGATCTGGTGCACGAGTTCACGATCGGTGTCGGCGGCCCGCAGACGGGCTCGGCGGTCGTCGGGGGCCGGTAGATCCTCGGGGGTTGTCACAGGGTTCGAGCCTAGTGGGCGCACTTCGGCGCGACCACCCTGATTTCCGTCGGTCGCCCTACTTCACAGACACCCAGGAAACCCTGATCCGCCACCCTGAGAAGCTCCGATTCATCGTCGATGACCGCGCCGCGATCGCAGGTAGTCCCCGACCACCGCGGCGCCGAGTCCGTCGACGTCCGGCGCGATCACACGCCCACCGATCCGCCGGGCGATCTGATCCATGAAATGTGCCAGACCGGGATCCTCGCCGAGCCGGAAGAACGTCACCTGGGCTCCGAGCCGCGACACGTGGTCGAGTTCGCGGACGGTGACCGCGATCGTCTGTGGGTGTGGCGGATAGAAGAAGAACGGTTCGCCGCTGGGATCGAGGTGCGCGGTCGGTTCACCGTCGGTGACGACGAGGACCACCGGTTGCGCATTCGGGAACCTGCGGAGGTGACGCTGGGCGAGCAGCAGGGCGTGATGCAGGTTGGTCCCCTGTTCCATCCGCGGCTGCAGCCCGGTCAGCTCGGCGATGTCGATGGACCTGGCATACCTGCCGAATGCGATCAGATGCAGTTCGTCGCTGCGGAAGCGGGTGGAGATCAGGTGATTGAGCGCGATGGCCGTGCGCTTCATGGGCGTCCACCTGCCCTCCATCTCCATCGAGAACGAGGTGTCCACCAGCAGCACGACGGCAGCCTGGGTACGGGCCTCTGTCTCGGCGACCTCCACGTCACGGACGTCGATACGCACGCCACCGCGGGCCATCTCCGCCGACATCAACGACGGCTCGTCACTCTCCGAAACGGTGCGCAACACCGCGTTCGAGACCGTGCGGGTCACGTCCCAGGGGTCGGTGTCGCCGAACTCCCATTCGCGTGACGCCCCCGTCGGCTCGCCGAGGGCACCCGTTCGGCGGGTCTGCCGATCTCCGCGCCCCGATAGTTGCTCGGCGATGTCGCGGAAGATCGACTGTCCGAGCTGCCGCATCGCCTTGGGGCTCAGCCGCAATTGTCCGTCGGAGGTGCGATCGAAGAATCCCTCCTCGGACAAGGCCTTCTCCAGCTCGGCGAGGCGCTGCGCGTCGACCGCCGCCTCGTCGCCGAGCTGGCGGGCGAGGGCATCGAGGTCGAGGTCATCCATCTGGGCACCGGCGTACTGCTGGGACAACTGCTCGCTGAGGGCCTCCAGCTCGGAGATGTCGCGTAACGCGGCCGCCCCCTGCCCCAGCCCCATCTGCTGGTCCCCCGAGAACGACTGCGCGTTGTCCCAGTCGAGACCCGGCCGCGCCTCGCGCAGTGCCGAATCCATCTGCGCCAGCTGGCTCATGAGTTCCGGCGATCCGAAGGCCTGCTGGGCGAGCTGATCCAGTTCCGCGCGCTGTTCGGGTGTGAGCGAGTTGTAGAACTGCTGGGCCGCGGCCGCACGCTGCGCCAGCGAATCGATGAGTTCGGATGTGTTACTCGGGTTCTCCGGAAAGAAGTCCCCGTGCTTGTCCATGAACTCGTTGAACTGATCTGTGGTGTCCGCACCGCGGTTATGCGCATCGAGCAGCTCGTTGAGATCGGAGAGCATCTCCGAGACACGTTGCCGGTCCTGCTCATTCGCGCCTTCGAGGGCATCTTTCATCCCCTCGAAACGCTGGTCGAGGAGTTCCCGCCCGAGCAGATCCTTGATCTTCTCGTAGTCCTCGCGTGCCTGCTGGCTGCGCCAATCGTATTCCGACAGTTCCTCGACGGCCTGCGCGGTCGACGGCGGGAGACTGCCGATCTGCATCTCCTTGAACCGCGCGTCGTCGTCGAGGTCGCGCGCGAGTTGCTTGCGTTCCTCGAGGACCGCACGGTCGAGCAGTTCGCGGATCTCGGCGAAGGTACCGTCGAGATTCCGCTGCTTCAGCAACTCCTGACGACGGCGTTCGGCCTGCTCGCGGAGCTTGTCCAGCCCCCGCATGTCGGCCGAGCCGCGGCGCAGGAACTCCCGCAGGGCGCGCTGTGGCGAAGTGCCTGCCATGACGTCGTCGCCGATGTCCCGCAACGCTTCCCGAAGATCGACCGGCGGCGCCAGCGGGTCCGGGCCGCCGGCGTACCGCTGATACCGTGATCGATGGAAACTCTTGTGCACCATGGTGTTCGGCTCCCGTTTCCAGCTGTCGAACTCAGCCGTAGATCGTCTGCCCGGTCTCGTCGGCTTCCTTGCCGATCCGCCGGGCGAGGAAGAGACCTTCCAGCGCCAGTTCGATCGCGCTGGCGCGTTCGCTGTCGACCTCCGCATCGAGGCGAGCGGCGATGTCGTCGAGGACCGCGGACGTGGTCTCCGGGTCGGGGATCGATCCGAGCAGATCGGCGGCAGTGACGCGGTCTCCGGTCACCACGGGTTCACCGTTCTCCAGTGCGTCGACCAGCGGGGCCATGTCGATGCCGCCGAGATGTGCGCGCACGGTGTCGGCGACCGATTTACGCATCAGGTGTTCAAGGATCTCGAGTTCGCGCCCCTCTTCCCCGGACTCGAACTCGATCTTGCCGCGCAGCACCTCGATCACCGACTCCAGGTCGACAACTCGTGCTACCGCCACGTCCTCCCCCGTCACCGTCGCGCGATGGAGTGCAGCGGCAGCGACCGTCTCCGCCCCTGCGATCGAGAAGCGCGCGGAGACACCCGAGCGTTGATCGATCGACGGATGATCGCGTGCGTAGCGGGTGAACCGCGCGAGGATCTCGGTGATGAAGGTCGGGACTGTCGCGGTGAGGTCGGCCTCCTGCTCGATGACGGCGATCTCGTCGTCGAGTTCCAGGGGGTAGTGCGTCCGGATCTCGGCGCCGAATCGGTCCTTGAGCGGTGTGATGATGCGGCCGCGGTTGGTGTAGTCCTCCGGGTTCGCACTGGCCATCACGAGGACGTCGAGCGGTAGCCGCAGCGTGTAGCCACGGACCTGGATGTCACGCTCCTCCATGACGTTCAGCATCGACACCTGGATGCGCTCGGCGAGGTCGGGGAGCTCATTGATGGCGACGATGCCGCGATGGGACCGTGGGATCAGACCGAAGTGGATGGTCTCCGGATCGCCCAGGCTGCGCCCCTCGGCCACCTTCATCGGATCGATGTCGCCGACCAGGTCGGCGACCGAGGTATCGGGGGTGGCGAGCTTCTCGGCGTAACGCTGGCTGCGATGGCGCCATTCGATCGGCAGATCGTCGAGCAGGTTGGCCGCCTTGCGGATGGATCCCGGGGTGATCGGCTCGTAGGGGTGCTCGCCGAGTTCGGAACCGGTGATGACCGGAGTCCACTCGTCGAGCAGGCCGACCAGCGTTCGCAGGATGCGGGTCTTGCCCTGACCGCGTTCACCTAGCATCACCACGTCGTGTCCGGCGATCAACGCCCGCTCGAGTTGTGGGATCACGGTCCCCTCGAACCCGACGATGCCGGGCCAGGGATCGCGACCCGCACGCAACGCGCTCAGCAGGTTGTTGCGGATCTCGTCGCGCACACTGCGCTGGATGTGGCCACTCGCGCGCAGCTCACCCAGCGTTCGGGGCGACGGGTGATGGGTTTCGGTGGTCTGGGAGGTATGTGTGGTGAAGTTCTCCTCTGGCACCCGATCCACGGTACTCCGCGGTGTACGCGGTCACCTCGGCGAAGGTGGGGACCACTCCGGATCGCGGCCGATGAACCCGACGAGCCGGCTCACCGGGTCTGCGTCATCCGCCACCGCCACCGCCTGCCCATACTGACCCGACGCCCGCAGCATCTCCTCGATCCCGACCATCCCCGAGCGCAGGTGCTCGGCGAACGCCGGGTCCAGTGCCGGCGCATGGCCGGCCGATGCCGCGAGATCCCACGTGTGCATGTAGACGTCGGCGGTGTAGAACTGGTCGATCGCGGCGGCCAACCGGTGTTCACCGGCCATCGGATGGGTGAAGGTGTCGTCGGCGGACGGGCCGTCGAGCAACGCCTGAACGGCTGCCGCATGCGCCTTCCACGCGGCCGACGGATCGTCGGCGACCGGCGGCCCTGCCGGCAGTTCCACACCTCCCCCGGCGAGGAAACCGGGGAACCACTCGACGAGGTGGGCGACGACATCACGTGCCACCCATCCGTCGACCGGCGTCGGCGCATCCCAATCCGAGACGTCGGAGATCTGCGCGTCGAAGCCGTCGGCGACGGCACGGTGGCGCTCGGCCGGGGAGAGCCCGACGATCGACTCGGCCACCGGACTCACACCTCACCTGACGTGAGCAGGTTCTCGAGTGCGTCGTATCCCTCGTTGACGCCGACCTCCATGCCCGATGCGAGCCATCCGTCGCGCGCCTCGAAGCTGTCGCACAGCGACTGGGCATGCAGACGTGTCGTGCCATCGCCGAGGTCCTCGAACCACAGGGTCTCGAGGGCCACCTGGTCCGGCATCCCCTCGAAGGTGAAGGTCTGCACCACCTTGTCGTCGGAGACCGAGTGGAAACATCCCCGGAAGCCGAACTGCTCGCCGTCGCGCTCGGACACGTATCGCCAGCTGCCCCCGTCACGGACATCCCAGTCGATGATCCGACTACTGATCGAGCTCGGCCCAACCCACCGGACGAACAGCTCGGGATCGGTGTGCGCCTTCATCAGCTGGGCGGGGGTACCGCGGAAATCGCGGGTGATCCGGATGATCGGGACCTCCTTGTCGGCCTCGATCGCGGCCTCCGGATAACGGGTCTGTACTGCGCTCATGATGCCTTTCCTCTCCGTCGTGGTCTCTTCTCCTCGCGACGTTGCGCCGCGGGGCCGTCGTTCATGTCCGCGAGCAGGGCATCGAGTCGCTGATAGCGCTCTTCGGCCTGCCTGCGATAACGCTCGATCCACTTGGTCATGAGGTCGAACACCTCCGCTTCCAGATGGACCGGGCGGGTCTGCGCCTCCCGGGTACGGGTCACCAGACCGGCCTCCTCGAGCACCTTCAGATGCTTCGACACCGCCTGGACGCTGACGTCGTACGGGTCGGCGAGCTGACTCACCGTCGCATCGGAAACCGCCAACCGCGCCACCATGTCGCGCCGGGTCGGATCCGCGAGAGCGGCGAACACTTTTGACAGCTCGTCGGCCACCTGACCCCTCCTCAACCGTTTGGTTGAATACAACCTTGCGCGCTGCTGTCGTCATTGTCAACCGTTTCGTTGAATACGAATCCGGCACCGGCGGGGTAAGGCGGAGCCCAATACCTGACGGCCGAGTAGGGCGGAGCGCCAGCGGAGCCACCACCTGCCGGCCGAGTAGGGCGGAGCGCCAGCGGAGCCCGTATCGAGGCCACGCTCGTGATCTCGATACCCGCCCTCGGCCGGCGCCTCGGCCGCTACTCGATCAGCAGAATGACGCGCGTCGTTATCCGACCATGAGGAGCGAAGGGTCAGGCGGGACCGATGGGCTCGTCGCCCCGCAGTGTGATCCGATGCATCACACGGCGGATGTCGCCGTAGTCGCGGTTCGCGTAATGCAAGGTGTTGCGGTTGTCCCAGAGGACGACGTCGCCCAGACGCCACCGGTGCCGAACGATGTGCTCGGGCTTCGTCATGTGGGCATAGAGGAGATCCAGGATCCCGCGGCTCTCCGCATCGGAGACCCCGTCGATATGCGAGGTGAACCCCGGATTGACGAACAACGACTTGCGGCCGGTCTCCGGGTGGATACGCACCACCGGATGAGTGACCGGCACGAGTTCGGTGACTTCCGCTCCGTCCCAGGTATTTCCGCGACCGCCACGACGCTGCTCGAGGTAGTAGCCGAACGCACGGTTGCCGTCGTGCACCGCGGTCAGCGAATCGGCCAGGCGGCGCACCGGCTCCGACAGCGACTCGTATGCCATCTCTGCGTCGGCCCAATTCGTGTCGCCTCCGTTGCGTGGCAACACGACCGGCCGAAGAATGGAACCCATCGGAGGACGTGGCATGAACGTGACGTCGGTGTGCCAGACGTCGGCGAAACCGTCGTCGGCGCTGTCGAGCGAGTAGACCTCACCCGGAACATCACCGCTGTTCCAAACCGGATGCCCGAAGGTGAGATCCCCCAGCCGACGGCCGAACTCGATGTGCTCGGCATCGTCGATCTGCTGGTCGCGCAGGACGATCACCTTGTAGTCGATCAGAGCGCGACGGAGGGCGACGATCTGGTCGTCGGAGGCGGATGCGATGTTCATGCCGCGGATCTCGGCACCGAAGGACGGACCGAGCTCATCGATGTCGAACTCGACACCTGCGGAAAGAGTGTCAGTGATGCCGGAGGACGGGGTGATGGAGAGAGTCATGGATGGTCCTTCTCGGATCGCGCTGGTTGGGATGGGCTCCGTCATCTCCCGGAGGCGACCCATGATGCGATCCGTCCGACCAGTTCATCCGGTGGACCCCCGTTCGTCGCGACCTTCCCCGATCCGGCAGGAGTCACGAGGTGTGCGCGGACGGACCACACGACACCTGCATCGAGTGTCGGCGGGCCGGGCGCGGTGGAGGTCACCTCATCTTTGTAGTGAACAGACGCAGGTCTGCCCAGGGTTTGTCGCACGCTGAGCGAAAGGGGGCTCAGGCCCTCCCCGCCGACAGCAACGCGTTCTGGCCGACAGCAACGCGTTCTGCACCGAGGGCACCGGCGGAATGGCCGAAACCCGCGGTCAGGGTCGAGTCGGCGCCACGCTGTCGCCGCCGAGCAGGTTGCTGCCGGCGCAGAATCGGTTGCTGCCGGCGCAGAATCGGTTGCTGTCGGTGGAATATCGGTTGCTCTCGGCGGGGATGCGGTTGCCGTCGGCGGGGATGCCGTTGCTGTCGGCGAGATTTGGGTTGCTGTCGGCGGGGGCGGCGTGCTCAGCGGACGGCGAGCCAGACGGCGAGGGCAAGTCCCCCGACGGCGACTGCGACCCGCAACGGCTCGGCCGGCAGCCGCTTGACCACCGGCGGTCCGCACCAGCCACCGATCAGGCAGCCGATGGCCATCGCCAGTGCCGCCCACCAGTCCACCGGCCCGAAGATCATGAACCCGATGGCCGCGACGGTGTTCGCGATGCCCAGGAACAACGACTTCGACAGCGCCGCACGCCACAACGGCTCGCTGGTGAGCACGAGCATCAGGGCGAGCACCATGATTCCCGCCCCGGCACCGAAATAGCCTCCATAGACGGAGATGATCACCAGCGAGATCAGCCACACCCATGGCCGGTCCTGGTGGCTGGTCGCCCAGCGCCGGAGAATGGGCTGACACAACAGCGCGACCGCTGCGAGGGCCACCAGGAACGGCACGATGGCCTCGAACGCTCCGGGCGGGGTGAGCAAGAGGATCACTGCGCCGATCGTGCCGCCGATGAGCGATGCGATGGCCCCGCCGATCAGGCGGCGCCGGTCACCGTCGAGGAGGACCCGGCCGGACTGGGATGTGCTCCCGATGCCGACCGCCACCAACGACACCGTGTTCGTGACGTTCGCCGCTATCGGGCTGAGCCCCACCGCGAGCAGGGCCGGGTAGCTGACCACCGATGCCAGGCCGGTGATGTAACCGATCAGTCCGGCCCCGAACCCGGCGAGGATCAGGAACGCGAACTCGACCGGGCTCACAGATGCACGGACTCAGTGTGCGAAATGTCGTGCGCCCGTGAGGTACAACGTGACACCGGCCTCCGAGGCCGCCTCGATCACCTCGTTGTCGCGGATGGATCCGCCGGGCTGGACCACTGCGCGGACCCCGCCCGCGATGAGCACCTGCAATCCGTCGGGGAACGGGAAGAAGGCGTCCGACGCCGCCACGCTGCCGGTTGCCCGGTCGCCGGCGCGCGTGATGGCGAGGTGGGCGGAGTCGACCCGATTGACCTGACCCATCCCGACGCCGACCGACGCACCGCCGTGGGCCAGCAGGATCGCGTTGGATTTCACCGACCGGCAGGCCCGCCAGGCGAATTCGAGATCGGCGAGCGTCGCGGGCTCGGCCGGGGCACCGGCGGCCAGGGTCCAGTTCGACGGGTCATCGCCGTCGGCGTCGAGGACGTCGCGTTGCTGCATGAGGAGGCCACCCGAGACCGGCTTGGTCTCCAGTCCCGCGCGCTGCGGCGCCGGTGCGGTCAGGACCCGGATGTTCTTCTTGCGGGTCAACACCGACAGCGCGCCGTCCGCGAAGCCTGGGGCGATGATGACCTCGGTGAAGATCTCCGCGACCTGTTCGGCCATTGCCACGGTGATCTCGCGATTGGCGGCGATCACACCGCCGTATGCGCTCACGGGATCGCACGCGTGGGCCTTGCGATGAGCTTCGGCGATGTCCTCGCCGACCGCGATCCCGCATGGATTGGCATGCTTGATGATCGCGACCGCGGGGGCGTCGAAGTCATGTGCGCTACGCCATGCGGCATCGGCATCGGTGTAGTTGTTGTAGCTCATCTCCTTGCCGTGCAACTGCTCCGCGGATGCGAGTCCGCCACCGGCTTCGCTGAGATAGATAGCCGCAGCCTGATGCGGATTCTCGCCGTAGCGCAACAACGACGACCGGTTCCAGGTCGCGCCGACCCAATCCGGGAAGATCTCGGAGTCCGCGGACGGTGCCACCACGCTGGACATCCACGATGCGACCGCGACGTCATAATCGGCGGTATGACGGAACGCCTTGGCCGCCAGCGCCTTACGATCGTCAAGTGTGAAACCGCCGGCCGACAGCGCATCCTGCACCACGGCGTAGTCACCGGGGTTCACCACGACGGCGACCGTCGGGTGATTCTTGGCCGCACCGCGGACCATCGAGGGTCCGCCGATGTCGATCTGCTCGACGCACTCGTCCGGTCCCGCTCCCGACGCGACGGTCTCGGTGAACGGATACAGGTTGACGATGACCAGATCGAACGCCGCGATACCGAGATCGGCGAGTTGGTCGACGTGGCTCTGCTTGCGGCTGTCCGCGAGGATCCCGGCATGCACCATCGGATGCAGCGTCTTGACCCGTCCGTCCAGGCACTCGGGGAACCCGGTCAGTGTCGACACCTCGACCACTGGGACCCCGGCGTCGGCAATCGTTTTCGCCGTGGAACCGGTGGACACGATCTCGACGCCGGCACCGTGCAGCGTCGACGCGAGGTCGGGGAGACCGGTCTTGTCGTAGACACTGACCAGTGCGCGGCGGATCGGGCGGCGGGCGCTGCCGGCGGGGCTCTGTGCGTTCACGGGATATCGGCCTTTCGTCCGTCGATCACTACACCTTTGGTGACGAGTGCGGTCACCACGTCGGCGAGCAACACACGCTCGACCGATTTGATTCGTTCATGCAGGGTGTCCGCGGTGTCGGTCGCTCGCACCGGCACGGGCTCCTGCGCGAGGATCGGCCCGGTGTCCACGCCTGCATCCACCAGATGAACGGTGGCACCTGTCACTTTCACGCCGTGGGCAAGGGCGTCCGCGACCCCGTGTGCGCCAGGGAAGGACGGCAGCAGCGCCGGGTGGGAGTTCACGATGCGACCGCCGAATCGGGAGAGGAACGCCGGCCCAAGGATTTTCATGAATCCGGCGGTCACCACCCACGCGGGGTCGTGGTCGGCGACCAACTCGGTCAAGCGGGCATCCCAAGCGGCACGGTCGGGATGATCGGCGAGTCGGTTATCCACCAGGGGGACGTCGTGGGCGGCGGCGATGTCCGCAGCTCGGCACTTCCGGTCCACCACGAGGGCCACGATTCGGAACGGCGCACCCTGATCCACCCGCGCCAGCAACGATTCCAGCAGCGAACCGGTGCCCGATGCCATCACCACGACGGGTACGCGAACCGCAGGCACGGGGGGCTCTGCGGGGACTGCGTTCACATCTGGGAGCCTAGTGGGCGGCCTGAATGCCCGGGTCGTCGGGGCGGTACGGTCGTGCGGCGTCAGCGCGGGTCGCCGGAGTATTCGACGTCCTCGTCCGAGGTGGCCACGCTCTCGTGGTCGTCGGCTACGTCGAACTCGTCGGCCGACGCGGCGACGTCCCACTCGTCGTCATCCGTGTGTTCGTCGTCCTTGTGGCTGTGGTCCGGGTCGTCGTCGGACCAGGCGGCACCGTCGGCCCCGTCATCCGCGTTCTCCCAGCCCTCGTGCTCCCAGTCGTCGTACTCCCAGTGCTCATCGCCGTCGTCGTCCGCGGTGAGGTAGTCGTCCTCGTAACCGAGGTCATCGCCGTCGAAGTACTCGTCATCGACGTCGAGCATCTCGCGCGCGGCGCGAGTCGACGGAAGGGTTCCATAAACCAGCGCGACCACCATGCCGCTGACGGCCAGCCAGCCGAGTGTGAAAACGCCCGCGGTGGGCAGGGTGACGCCGACGTCGCCGAACTCGCCGAGCGCACCACCCGCCATCGAGCACAGAACCACCATCGTCGATGCGGCAACCGCACTGGCGACCGCCACGGACCGCACATTCGCCAGCGGATCGATGTCGCGGCATCGCCACGCCACGAGCAGGGCGATCGACGCCGGGATCACGAAGCCGAGGATCCCGAGCATGCCTGCGCCATCCTCGGGCAGCACGCCGAGTACCGGCAGCGGAGGCACCGGGCCCCCGTGGACGTCGAGCAGATCAACAGTGGCGCCCCCGACATGGACATCGGACCCGACGAGCACCGCCGCGGCCCCGATGACCGCGTTGGGCAGGTACAGCACCGACAACGCGGTGAGTCCGAGGTAGCCGTCAAAATCACTGCCTCCGCCGATCAGGTCACCGACGATCCCCCATCGCATGACCATCCGGATCACGACGAGGGCAGCCGCACAGGTGAGCAGCGCGGTGACGGCGAACCCTCCCAGCCGCACACCGCGCCGAACTGCGGGCGTGATCCCGAAGCGCTCATAGCATTCGTGCCGACGCTGCCACACGATCCCGAGCGTGGCCGCTGCGGCGTGGATGCCGGCCGTATAGCCGAACGCGGTCAACGCGGCCGGACTCTGCAACGGGAAGACCGACGATCCGTCCATCACGACCGCGAGCGACAGAGCGGTCATCAGCAATGGACCACCCATCGCGGAGAACACGACCGCTACCAGCTCGGATGCCGGCCGCTCCGGACCGCTCGCCGATGCAGCCATCCGTGCGGTTCCGGCGGCCACCGCAATCGTCGGCAGCAGCGGGAGCACGCCGACCGTGACGCCACTCATCGTCAGCGGGACCTGATGGACGGCGAGCCAGATCGCACCGACCGCGGTTGCCAGCCCGTCGAGCCCGCTCCCCGCCGACAGCAACACGGTCAGGACCACCACCGCAGACACCAGCATCGTGACGACCGGAACGGCGAACGCGACGACGACGAGCTCACGTGCGGACCCGTCGGGCATCGCCCGTTGGGCACGGCTCAGCTGCCGCATCTGACGCAGACGCGACGCGAGGTTGTCAGCTGTTGGCGAGGGCATCGCCATGAGCGTGACACGACACAACCGTCACGCCCGGCAGACGCGCCGCGTCAACCCCAGAAAGCGACACGCGTCGCAGGCGTCGCAGGCCGATGTCCTCCGTGACACCGCGGCGCCCCGCCGACATTGTCGACGGGGCGCCGGATGATGCGGTGCCGGAGGGTCAGTGACCGCTCGACTGATCCGGCCTGTTGAGCTTGGTGGTGGCTTCCGAACCGCTCTCGCCGGCTTGGGCGGACCGCTCGGGGGTATAGCCGGCCGACGCCCCGGCCTCGGATGCGCCGACCGTCGGGCTGTAGCCCGACGGCGAAGACGTCGGCGACGACGGCACCTGGGTGTACGCGGACGGATCGTATGTGGGCTGCTGCGCGGTGGCCGCTCCGTAGGCGCTGGTCTGTGCATCGCCGTAGGCGGCCGACGACGGGGCCTGGGCCGGGACGTGAGTGGTCGGAGAAGCGGCGTCGGCCGACGCCGCGGTCCCACCGGTCCCGCCGACTGCCGGCGCCACCTTGACCAGGTCCAACACGATCGACAGCCAGACCACGGCAAGCGCGGCCACGATCAGCGACAGCACGAGCTGGGTGTAGTCGATTCCCGAGTTGGCGATGAACTCCGATCCGCGAGACGCCGTGTGGATCACCGCGAAGATATCCGTGATCGCCGTCCCGACCGCGGCCGCCGCGATCACGGGCACGAAGAACTTCGTCTCGATCTTCGGATGCAACGTCAGCACGGCGAGCAGTGCGATGAACGCCATGTACGGCAGGTAGGCACCGAGGTTCCAGAAGCTGACGATCGCGTCGACACCGGCGACCGCGGCAACCGCGATGGCGAGCAACTGGCCGACGTTGGCCGGCAGCCCCTGGCCCTGCGGTTTCGGTGCCGCCGGGGAACCGTATTGCCCGTAGCCCTGCGGGTTCTGCTGCTGCCCGTAATTCTGTGGGTACTGCTGCTGGCCGTAATTCTGTGGGTACTGCTGCTGCCCGTAATTCTGCGGGTACTGCTGCTGGCCGTAATTCTGCGGGTACTGCTGACCGTAGGTCGGCTGCTGGCCGTAGCCCTGCTGGCCCTGTCCCTGCTGGTCGTACCCCGGCTGCCCGTAGCCCGCACCTTCCTGGTGGCCGGACTGTGAGTAGCCGCCGTACTGCCCGTAACCCTGCTGGCCGTAACCCTGCTGGCCGGATCCCGGTTGGTAGGTCATCGCATCTCCTGCTCAGTCGTCTCTGCCCCCGCGGTGAGCGCATGTGCCGGGCCCCACGCTAGTACATGTTTTTCGATGCCCCCATGACCTGGGATTCGCCGCACTGCGCGATGTGCCGATGACCTGCACCTTCTACCAGCGATGGACGCTCCCCTGATTCGCGTACCACTCGATCAGGCCGTAGTCGTCCACGGATTTCGGGTCGATGCTGACGTCCGCTCGCCCCGCCAGAATCCCGGTCACCGGCACCTCGAGTTTCTTGCCGGTCCGGGTGTGCGGGATTCCCGGCGCCTCGATCACCTCGTCGGGCACGTGACGCGGTGACAACCTGGTCCGAACCTCCGACGCGATGTGCGAGATCAACCGATCGTCCAGGCTCGCGCCGGGCACGAGGGTGATGAACAACGGCATCCAGTACGCACCGCGCGGGCCGTCCACGCCGAGGACAAAGGCTTCGGCGACCTCGTCGATTCCCTCGACCACCTCGTAGATGTCGGCCGATCCCATCCGGATGCCGTGCCGGTTCAGGGTGGCATCGCTGCGGCCGTGGATGACCATTGATCCGCGATCGGTCACCGTCACCCAGTCGCCGTGCCGCCAGACCGGCTCGGGCGGCGGAGATGCCCACTCGTGCGTGAAGTACGCACTGCGGTAACGCGCGCCGCCGGGATCGTTCCAGAACGACACGGGCATCGAGGGCATGGGTGCGGTGACGACCATCTCCCCGACCTCGTCGATCAGCGATGTGCGATCGGGCGCCCAACTCTCCAGCGCCACTCCGAGGTATCGAACCGAGAGCTCACCCGCGACGACCGGGACACCGACCGAACCACCGGCGAATGCGGTGACCACGTCGGTCCCCCCACTGATGGACGAGATCGGCAAACCTGGCTTCACGTTGTCGTCGACCCAGGTGAACAAGTCGGCGGCGAGAGTGGATCCGGTGCTGCCGAGGGTTCGCAGGGCGGAGAGGTCGTGATCCCGGCCGGGACGCAGCGCCGCCTTGCGCGAGGCCTGCAGCTGCCCGGGGCTGGTACCGAAGTAGGTGACCCCTTCGGATTCGACGATCTGCCAGAGCCGGTCCGCATCGGGGTGCAGTGGTGATCCGCTGTAGCAGATGATCCTGGTGCCACAGAGCAATCCGGCAACCTGAAAATTCCACATCATCCAACTGAGTGCGGTCTGCCAGAAGAAGACGTCGTCGGGCCCCAGGTCTCCGTGCAGTCCCGCCGCTTTGAGATGTTCGACCACCACACCACCGTGGCCATGGACGATGCCCTTCGGCTTACCGGTCGTGCCGGAGCTGAACAAGACCCACAGTGGGTGGTCGAACGGCACCGATGCCGGCTCGAATGGCTCACCCGGGGCGGCCACTGCCTCCGCGTAGTCGATGCGCCGAGGCGGCGCCGCATCCGGCGGTGTGGAGGTACCGCCGCCGGGAACGCCACCGCCGACGGGCGGCGCGACGACGATGTGCGCGAGCAACTCGGGCAGGAGATCTGCCAATCCTGCGCTGTCGGCTGTCTTGTCGATGGTCTTGCCGTTGTAGCGGTAACCCGCAGCGGTGACGAGAACCTTCGGGTGCAGTTGTGCGAGCCGGCCCGCGGCCCCCTCCGGCGCGTAGTCCTGTCCGCAGCCCGACCAGATCGCACCGACATACGCGGTGCCGAGAAAGGCGACCACGGCCTCGGGGATGTCGGGCAGATAGGCGGCCACCACATCACCGACGCCGACACCGAGATCGGTCAGGGTCCTCGCGAACCCGGTCACCTGTTCGGACAGTTCCGACCACGCGACCTCGGTCCGTCCGCCGTCCTCGTCGACGCCGACGATCGCCGCGCCCGGCCGGTCTGCGTGCCGCAGGATCGCGGACACGTAGTTGAGTCGCACCCTCGGAAACCATTGCGCGCCTGGCATATCACGGCTCGCCAACACGTCGGCATCGTCGGCGGGCGACTGCCCATCCGTCGTGACGGCGACGGCATCGAGGTCGTAGAAGTCCCAGACCGCGCGCCAGAACTGAGCCGGCTCGTCGACGGACCACTGCCACAACGCTGCGTAGTCGGTGAGGTCACGACCGGACCGCTCCCCCGCCGCCGCGGCAAACGAATCGATGTACGTCGTCCGGGACGTGCCCTGCTGGGAAGTGCTCTGCTGGGAATCGCTCACGTGTCCTCGCTCGCCTCGTCTCGCAGTCCGAGTATGTCGACTGCCTCGGCACGCATCTGTACCTTGCGCACCTTGCCTGTCACCGTCATCGGGAATTCCTTGACCACATGCACGTATCGGGGGATCTTGTGCCGAGCGATCTTGCCCGCCGCAAAGGCGTGCAGGTCGTCCTTCGTGAAATCGGTTGCGCCGTCGCGCAATCGCACCCAGGCCATCAGCTCCTCGCCGTACTTGTCGTCGGGGACACCGATGACCTGCGCATCGAGGATGTCCGGATGGGTGTAGAGGAATTCCTCGATCTCCCGGGGGTAGACGTTCTCGCCGCCGCGGATCACCATGTCCTTGATCCGGCCGGTGATCCGGACGTACCCGCTGTCGTCCATCACGGCGAGGTCGCCGGTGTGCATCCATCCCTCGGCGTCCAGGGCATCGGCGGTCTTCTCCGGCTCGTTCCAGTAGCCCTTCATCACCGAGTACCCCTTGGTGCAGAACTCGCCGGTCTCGCCACGCTGCAACGTGTCTCCGGAGCCCGGGTCGACGACCTTGACCTCGAGGTGCGGCCCGACCCGACCGACCGTGCCGACCCGCAGTTCGAGCGTGTCGTCGACGCGGGTCTGGGTGGACACCGGCGAGGTCTCGGTCATGCCGTAGCAGATGGACACCTCGCTCATGTGCATCCGCTCGACGACCTGACGCATCACATGTTCCGGGCACGGCGAGCCGGCCATGACGCCGGTCCGCAGACTCGACAGGTCGAAACCTGCTGCCCCGCCGGTGTCGTCGAGGAGGGCGAGCTCCGCGATGAACATCGTCGGCACGCCGTAGAGGCTCGTACAGCGATACTCCGACACCGCGGCCAGGGTGGCCGCCGGGTCGAAGGCCGGTGCCGGGATGACCATGGCCGCGCCGTGACTGGTGGCCGCAAGGTTGCCCATCACCATGCCGAAGCAGTGGTAGAACGGCACGGGCAGGCAGATCCGATCGGCCTCGGTGTAGTCGAGCAGCTCGCCCACGAGGTAGCCGTTGTTACCGATGTTGCGATGAGACAGCGTGGCACCCTTGGGGAATCCGGTGGTGCCCGAGGTGTACTGGATGTTGATGGGATCGTCCGGCGCCAGCGATCCGGCAATCTCCGTGACCCGGGCGGCCTCGGCCGGGGTGGGCTCGGCGAGCAGCGCGGCCCATTCCGCGGACTCGAAGAGGATCACCTCGCGGAGCTCTGGACAGTTGGGACGGGCGGCCGCGAGCATCGCCGCGTATCCGGAACCCTTGAACCGTTCGGCCGCGATGACGACGTTGGTTCCCGACTGGGCGAGCGCGTACTCGATCTCGTTCTGCCGATATGCGGGGTTGAGGTTGACCAGGATCGCGCCGATCTCGGCTGTCGCGTACTGGGTCAGCACCCACTCGAACCGGTTGGGCGACCAGAGGCCGACCCGGTCACCGGGGTTCACCCCGGTGCGGACGAGTCCTGCGGCCACGGCGCGCACATCGTGGAGGAACTCCGTATACGTCCATTGTCGCCCGGCTGCGGCATCGATGAGCGCGACGTTGTCGCCGAACGTCGACGCCGTTCGTGCCAACGTCGCGCCGATCGTCTCGGTCAGCAGATCCGGGCTGTCCTCGCCCCGCGAATATGCCGGTTCGGTCATGATCGGGCTCCGATTCCTTCTGGGCCGCGTCAGCGGCAGTTTCTCATTGGTGCTCGGTGGTCGGTGTGTCACCGCGCTGGGCGTCGCCCTGGGTGGCGATGGCCCTCGCCAGGACCACCTCGGCCTGCCGCAACACCGGGCCGTCGATCATGTGTCCGTCGATGCTGAACACCCCGCCCTGGTACTCGGCGGATCCCTCCACCACGCGCTGCGCCCATCGGACTTCCTCTTCCGACGGCCGATAACCGTCGCGGATGTAGGGCACCTGCGATGGGTGGATGCACGCGGTCGCGGTGTATCCCAGCGCAACCGCGTCACGCACCTCGGCGATCAGCCCGGCGACGTCGGGAATGTCGAGGTGGACCGAGTCCACCGCGAACTTGCCATGGGCCGCGGCCGCGATCCTCGTCGACGATCGGACCCACCTGGCCACGTCCCGATAGGAGCCAGGCCGCTCCTCATCTGGTCCGAACCGGCTCGACTTGCCGCCCAGACCGGCGACGAGATCCTCGGCACCCCACATCAGCCCGATACAGTTCAGCGCAGCGGCGATCTCATGGGCACGGGTCGCGCCCAGTGGCGTCTCGATGAGCGCGACGGTCTGCAGCGCGGTGTCGATGATGGAGTCGACGTCCTCGGCCTTGGCCTGCATGACGACCCGGTAATTGGTGTCGCCGATGGCCGCGAGGTCGCGACGGTAGTCGCCCGTGCCGGCCGGGTTGATCCGGACGATCGTTCGACCGGGGTCGAGTGGGTTGGCGACGAGCGCCTCTCGGGCAGCCACGCGGTTCTCCGGCGAGACGGCGTCCTCGAGGTCGAGGATCACCACGTCCGCCCGATCGAGCGCCTTCTGATACCGCTCGGGACGATCCGCCGGACAGAAGAGCATGGCGGGTCCCGGGGGTGTCCAGGCGTTGATCAACTGCGGGCTGTCGAAATTCATCACTACTCCACTGGCTTCTTTCGCACCAGCGTGGCCCGTGCGGCGCGCGCAACGACCTCGCCGTGCTGATTGCGTCCGATGTGGGTCAAGTTCACCACGCCCTCGCCGGGTCGCGACTTCGATTCCCGCCTACCCGTGCACTCGGTCTCGGCGTATAGGGTGTCACCCGCGAACAACGGCGCCGGGAAGGCGACCTCGCTGAAGCCGAGATTGGCGACGAGTGTGCCCTGGGTCAGCTGCGACACCGACAGACCGACGATGGTCGACAACGTGAACATCGAATTGATCAGCCGCTGACCACCGAAACCGGGCTGCTGCGCCGACCACGCCGCGTCGAGGTGGAGGGCCTGAGTGTTCATCGTGAGCGTGGTGAACAGGACGTTGTCCGCCTCGGTGACCGTGCGGCCGGGCCGATGCTCGTACACGGTTCCTTCCGCGAACTCGTCGAACCACAGGCCCCGTTGGACGATGCGGACCGGATCCTCGACGCGCTCCCGGCTCATGCGAACCCCAGTTCCCGTGCGATCAGCATCAACTGGACCTCGGTGGTGCCCTCGCCGATCTCCAGGATCTTGGAGTCCCGGTAATGCCGGGCCACGGGGTATTCGTTCATGAATCCGTAGCCACCATGGATCTGGGTGGCCATCCGCGCATTGTCCATCGCCGCCTCGCTGGCGACCATCTTGGCGATCGAGGCCTCTTTCTTGAACGGCTTACCGGCCAGCATCTTCGCCGCCGCGTCGTAGTAGGCGGTGCGGGCGACGTACGCACGAGCCTCCATCCGCGCGATCGCGAACGACACCGACTGGTATTCGCCGATCGGTTTCCCGAAGGACTGGCGCTCCTTCGCATACTTCACACTCTCGTCCACGCAGCCCTGCGCGACACCGGTGGACAGTGCGGCGATTGCGATCCGCCCCTCGTCGAGGATCGAGAGGAAGTTGGCGTAGCCACGGCCACGCTCACCCAGGAGATTCTCGGTGGGCACCCGCGCGTCGATGAATGTCAGCGGATGCGTGTCCGAGGCATTCCACCCGACCTTGTTGTACGCCGGTTCGGCAGTGAATCCCGCAGTGTCGGACGGGACGATGATCGTCGAGATCTCTTTGCGCCCGTTCTCTTTCGTGCCGGTCACGGCGGTCACCGTGACCAACGATGTGATGTCGGTTCCGGAATTCGTGATGAATTGCTTGCCGCCGTTGATGATCCACGAGTCACCGTCGTCCTTCGCGGTGGTCGCGGTGGCTCCGGCGTCGGAACCCGCGCCCGGCTCGGTGAGACCGAATCCCGCGAGTGCACGGCCGGAGGTGAGGTCGGGCAGCCATTGTTGCTTCTGCGCCTCGGTGCCGAACCGGTGGATCGGCATCGCTCCCAGGCTCACCCCTGCCTCGAGTGTGATGGCGACGGACTGATCGATCTTGCCGAGTTCCTCGAGAGCCAGCGCGAGGGCGAAGTAGTCGCCACCCATGCCGCCGTACTCCTCGTCGAACGGCAGCCCGAACAGCCCCATCTGACCCATCTGCGCGACGACCTCGTAGGGAAAGCTGTGTTCCTCATCGTGTTTCGCCGAGACGGGCGCCACGACGGACCGGGCGAAGTCGCGGACGCTGTGGACGAGGTCGGTGTACTCCTGACTGAGTTCCATCAGTTCTCCTTGTTGATCGAATCGCTCGCGGCGGACTCCACATGTGCGAGTGTCTGGCCGGCCGCCACCTTGTCGCCGACCCTCGCCGAGACGGCCACCACTCCGTCGATCGGAGCGGTGAGCGTGTGTTCCATCTTCATCGCCTCGACGACGACGATCGGGTTGCCCGCCGAGACGGTGTCGCCCGCCTCGGCCCGGACCGCGACCACCGTTCCCGGCATCGGGCTGAGGATCTCGCCGGCGTGCTCGTCGGCTGCTTCGTCGAGCAGCGTTCGGGCGAGGTCGAGCAGCCAGGTCCCCTGCGGACCCGCCACCCACCACGTCCCGTCGACCTCGGCCTTCGACCATGACTGGCTGACCCCGCCGACGATCAGCCGTCGGCTCTCGTTGTCGCCGTTGGTGACCCGACGATATTCGACTGCCGCATGCCAGGGTTTCCGGTCGTCGTCGTCGTACGTCACGGTCGCCTGACCGGCGATCGCATCCGCCGACGCCGACTCCACGTGGATGGCGACGGTGAAATGCTCAGCGCCACTCACCAATCGGGTCACGACGGGCGCGGTCTCGCCGATCCGCCAACCCACCGCGGACTGCCATACGTCTGCGCGGTCGCGGGATCCGATACGCGCGAACCCTGCCAGGACAAGAGCTTCCGGGACGGGATCGGGTACCGAGTAGTCGCGGACGAGTCGGTCGAGCAGTTCGGTGTCGAGCTCCGCGGCGCGGACGGACTGCTGGGCGAGCACGTGTCGACAGAAGTCGATGTTGGTCACCACGCCGAGTACGTGGGTGTGCGCAAGCGCTTGGTCGAGTCGCTCGAGCGCCTCTTCCCGATCTCTGCCGTGCGCGATGATCTTCGCGAGCATCGGATCGTAGTCGCTACCGACCACCAACCCCTCGGTCATCGCCGAGTCGACACGAATCCCGTTGCCCGGATTCGAATCAGGGTGGACGAGGCCTGCGATGGTGCCGCCGGTCGGCAGGAATCCGTGCGCCGGATCCTCTGCATACACTCGCGCCTCGATCGCATGCCCGCTCATCACGAGGTCGTCCTGGACGAGCGTGAGGGTCTCACCCCTCGCCACCCGGATCTGCTGTTCTACCAGGTCGACGCCGGTGACTAGCTCGGTTACCGGGTGTTCCACCTGCAGCCGCGTGTTCATCTCCATGAAGAAGAACGCGTCGGGCCGATGGGCGGAGACGATGAACTCGACCGTGCCCGCACCGGTGTAGCCGACACTGCGCGCGGCGTCGCACGCCGCAGCACCGATCCGGTCACGCGTCTCGTCGTCGAGCAGGGCCGACGGCGCCTCCTCGATCACCTTCTGGTGGCGGCGCTGCAGCGAGCATTCACGTTCTCCGAGATGGATCACGTTGCCGTGCTCGTCGGCGAGGACCTGGACCTCGATATGACGTGGGGTGTCCACGAAATGCTCGAGAAACAGGGAGTCGTCACCGAAGGCGGAGCCGGCCTCTCGGCGCGCGCGTTCGAGGGCAGCAGGCAGGTCCGCGGCGTTCTCCACACGGTGCATGCCCTTACCGCCGCCACCGGCGCTCGGCTTGATCAGTACCGGGAAGCCGACGTCGGGCGCGGCGGCGATCAGGTCGTCGTCGGTCAGACCCGGGCGTGACAGTCCCGGAACCACCGGGACGTCGCGTTCGGTGACCGCGGCTCGGGCGGTGATCTTGTCGCCCATCGTCGCGATGGCATCCACCGGCGGACCGATGAAGACGAGACCCGCACCGGCCAGCGCCGAGGCGAACTTCTGATTCTCCGAGAGGAACCCGTATCCGGGGTGCACGGCGTCGGCGCCGGAGTCCTGCGCCGCGCGCACCACGGCGTCGATGTCGAGGTAGCTCTCGGTCGCAGGCGCCGGCCCGATCCGAACCGCGACGTCGGCCTCCCGGACGTGGCGCGCGTCAGCGTCTGCGTCCGAATAGACGGCGACACTGCGGATGCCCATCCGACGCAGGGTGCCGATCACCCGACAGGCGATCTCGCCGCGGTTGGCGACCAGCACGCTGCGGATCGGCCGAATAGCTGGAGTGTTGTTGTCGGTCACGTGATCACATCCGGAAGACGCCGTAGCGCGGGTCGTCGAGTGGGGCATATCGGCAGGCTTCGAGCGCCAATCCGAGGGTGGTGCGCGTCTGTGCGGGATCGATGATCCCGTCGTCCCACAGCCGGGCAGTCGAGTAGTACGCGTCCGCCTGCCGCTCGAACTGCTCGCGGATCGGCGCCTTGAACGCCTCCTCGTCGTCGGCCGCCCAGTCACCCCCGGATCGTTCGACCTGGTTGCGACGGACCGTGGCCAGCGTGTCGGCCGCCTGCGGGCCGCCCATCACCGAGATGCGAGCGTTGGGCCACATCCACAGGAAACGCGGCGAATACGCACGGCCACACATCGAATAGTTGCCGGCGCCGAACGAGCCGCCGACCATGACGGTCAGCTTGGGTACCCGCGCACAGGCGACGGCGTTGACCATCTTCGCCCCGTTCTTGGCGATGCCGCCCTCCTCGTAGGCGCGTCCGACCATGAAGCCGGTGATGTTCTGCAGGAAGATCAGCGGTATCCGCCGCTGATCGCAGAGCTCGATGAAATGTGCACCCTTGAGCGCGGATTCGCTGAACAACACGCCGTTGTTCGCGACGAAGCCGACCGGGTGACCGTGCACGTGGGCGAAGGCGGTGACCAACGTGGTGCCGTAGTTCGCCTTGAACTCGGTGTATTCTCCGGCGTCACTGAGGATCTCGATGACCTCGCGGACGTCGTAGGGGGTCCGCGAATCGGTCGGGACCACGTCGTAGATATCGGTCTGCGGCCGCTTCGGTTCGCGAGCGGCGATCGTCTCCCACTGCGCCGCATCACGCGGGCCCAGGGTGGCGACGATGTCGCGGACCTTCGCCAGGGCCTGCTCGTCATTGTCGACGAGATGATCGGTGACCCCGGAGATCGACGAGTGCATCGCACCGCCGCCGAGCTCCTCGGCGGTCACGTCCTCACCGGTGGCCGCCTTCACCAGCGGCGGGCCGGCCAAGAAGATCGTGCCCTGATTGCGCACGATGACCGTCTCGTCGCTCATCGCCGGCACGTAGGCGCCGCCGGCCGTCGACGATCCGAGGACCGCGGCGATCTGCGGGATGCCCGCGGCGCTCATTGTCGCCTGGTTGTAGAAGATCCGGCCGAAGTGATCCCGGTCCGGGAACACCTCGTCCTGCTGTAGGAGCATCGCGCCGCCCGAGTCGACGAGGTAGATGCAGGGCAACCGGTTGGCCGCGGCGATCTCTTGTGCGCGCAGGTGCTTCTTCACGGTCATCGGGTAGTAGGTGCCGCCGGAGACCGTCGCGTCGTTGGCGACGATCATGCATTCGCGCCCGGCGACGCGACCCACGCCCGCGACCACACCGGCCGACGGCACGCGGTCGTCGTACATCCCTGTCGCCGCGAGGGGAGCGACCTCGAGGAAGGGTGAACCGACGTCGAGGAGTCCGTCCACCCGATCGCGGGGCAAGAGCTTGCCGCGGGAGATGTGCCGGTCGCGCGCCTTCTCGCCGCCTCCTCGCCGCGCTGCGGCGAGGAGTTCCCCGAGTCGGCCGATGTTGCGGAGATGGGCGACACGGGACCCGACCGGCTCTTCGCCGGACCCGCTCGTGACTTCCGTGCTGAACGTGCTGGTCACCATCGACCTTTCAGTTAGTGGTGATTAACTGAACCGCATCGTACGTCAGCCCGGTGCGACTTGTCACGTGCCCTTCCCGACACTCATCACATTCTCGCAGCCGACGTGACGCGGCTCACGAAATTTCGTACTGTGGTGTCAGGCCCACCACCCACGGGCCCACATAACCGACGCCCGCGACGCCACCACCCACCGGCTTCGTGGACCGACATATGAAGAAGGCCAGGTAACCCCATGACCCTCGCAGACGACCGCGCGCGCCGAGTAGGTGCGCACACCGAAGCCGGTTCACGCGGCGCCCCGATTCCCGGGGGCGCGACATTCTCCCTCGACGACCGCTACACGCGTGAGTCGGGCACCATCTACCTCACCGGCATCCAAGCGCTGGTCCGAATGGTCCGCGACCGCGCTCGCATCGATCGGCTGCAGAATCTGCGGACCGCCTCCTTCATCTCCGGTTACGAGGGCTCGCCGCTGGCCGGCTACGACCTGGAGATCGCCCGTCGCCGCATCTACCTCGAGCCCTACGACATCGTCCACCGCCCCGGGCTGAACGAGGAGATCGCGGCGACATCGGTGATGGGTTCCCAGGTGGCCGGGCAGGTGGGGCATCTCGCCCCGGACGCCGCGGGACATGCCCGCGACGGGGTGGTCGGCTACTGGTACGGCAAGGCTCCAGGCCTGGACCGCGCCACCGATGCGTTGCGGCACGCCAACCTGATCGGCACGCACCCCGCCGGTGGAGCGGTCGCACTGGTCGGCGACGACCCGGGCGCGAAGAGTTCGACGGTCCCGTGCGCGTCGGAGATGGCGCTCGCGGATCTGTACATGCCGATCCTCTACCCTGCCGATTCCCAGGACATCCTCGATCTCGGCGTGCACGCCGCGGTGATGAGTCGAGCCAGCGGCCTGTGGACCTCGATGAAGATCTCCGCGCACGTCGCCGACGGCGCCTCCACCGCCATGGTGGATCCGGCCCGGATCATGCCGGTCTACGGAGACCTCGGCACCAGCCCACACGTTCCGAGCGGTCGTCTGCTGGGCGCGAATCTGATGGAGCTGGAACAGAATCAGCTCACCACCCGCATCCCGCGTGCGCTCGAGTACGCGCGCCTCAACGGGATCAACCGGATCACCGTGTCGAGCCCCGACGACCACATCGGCATCGTCGCCGCAGGCAAGACCTATCTCGACCTCCGGGAGGCGCTGCGTCTGATGCGCATCAGCGACGACGATCTGTGCCGTCTCGGCGTCCGCATCCTGAAGCTCGGGATGGTGTACCCGATCGAGCGAGATATCCTGAACCGCTTCATGTTCGACACCGCAACCGGCGAACTCGACGAGGTCATCGTGATCGAGGAGAAACGCGACTTCATCGAGACGATGATGCGTGACATTCTCTTCCGACACCCTCGTGCTCCTCGGATCGTCGGCAAGACGAACGAGGACGGCTCGACGCTCTTCTCGAGATTCGGCGAACTCGACGTCGACGCCGTCTCCCGCGGCCTCGCCCAACGCCTCGCGCACCACCATCACATCGACGCCGCGCAGAACTGGCTCGACCGCAAATCGCAGCGGCGCGGGCGGATCGAACTGCCGCTCGCCGTCCGCACGCCCTACTTCTGCTCCGGCTGCCCGCACAACAGCTCTACCAAGGTATCCGACGACACACTCGTCGGAGCCGGGATCGGTTGTCACGCCATGGTTCTGCTGATGGACCCCCGTCAGGTAGGAGACATCGCCGGCGTCACCCAGATGGGCGGCGAGGGCGCACAGTGGCTGGGAATGGCGCCATTCGTGACCGCCGACCACTTCGTTCAGAACGTCGGCGACGGGACCTTCATGCACTCGGCATCGCTGGCCCTGCGCGCGGCGGTCGCGGCGGGCGAGAACATCACCTACAAGTTGCTGTACAACGGAACCGTGGCGATGACCGGCGGCCAGGATCCCGTGGGTGCCATGGGCTTGCCCCGTCTGACGTCGTTGCTGATCGACGAGGGCGTCGCCCGAATCGTGGTGACCTCCGACGATCCCAAGCGCACCAAATGCCTCGCACTCCCCGGAAGTGTCGAGATACGTCACCGAGACGAGATGCTCGACGTACAGACCGAACTGGCCGCGGTCGCCGGCGTGACGGTGCTGATCCACGATCAGCATTGCGCTGCGGAGGAACGCCGGAAGCGCAAGCGCGGCACCGTCGAGACCCCCAATCAGCGCGTGATGATCAACGAGCGCATCTGTGAGGGCTGCGGCGACTGCGGCGAGAAGTCGAACTGTCTCTCCGTTCATCCGGTCCAGACCGAGTTCGGCCGCAAGACCCGGATCGACCAGAGTTCCTGCAACCTCGACTTCTCGTGTCTGAAGGGCGACTGCCCGTCCTTCGTGACCGTCACGCCCGGAACACGCCGCGTAAGCGCGCGGGCCGACGACATCGCCGACACGGCACTGCCGACGCCGGACGTCCCGGAACTCCGTGACACATTCACCCTGCGGGTCACCGGAATCGGCGGCACCGGCGTGGTGACCGTGTCGCAGGTCCTGGCCACCGCGGCGGTGTTGGACGGGCACGCCGCCCGCACCGTGGACATGACCGGCCTCGCCCAGAAGGGCGGTGCGGTGGTGAGCGATGTGAAGGTGTCGCCGGGAGTCATCGAGCAGGCCGCCAAGGTCGCCTCCGATGATTGCGACCTCTACCTGGTGTGCGATCCCCTCGTCGGCACCGATCCCGTCAACCTGAAGGTCGCGGCGCCGGACAAGACGGTGGCCGTGGTCTCGACGACCGAGATCCCCACGGGC
This sequence comes from Gordonia sp. DT101, assembly GCF_049844895.1. Taxonomy (NCBI): domain Bacteria; kingdom Bacillati; phylum Actinomycetota; class Actinomycetes; order Mycobacteriales; family Gordoniaceae; genus Gordonia; species Gordonia sp. DT101. The sequence goes on from NZ_JBNCLX010000003.1 coordinate 547,891, forward strand.
GCGATGGTCATCGACACCTCGGTCGGCTTCCCGGCCGCCCACCAGGTCCACTCCGCAATCGACGCCAAGGTGGCACGTGCGGTTTACCTCGACCCGGGTGCGCTCTCGACCGGGCTGTTCGGCGACGAGCAGTACGCCAACATGCTCATGGTCGGGGCGGCATATCAGGCAGGTGCGCTGGCGATCTCGGCAGAGTCCGTGGAGCGGGCCATCGAACTCAACGGCGTCGCCGTGGAGGCCAACACGCAGGCCTTCCGCCGCGGTCGGCAGATCGTCGACGACCCGGATGCCGTGACGGACGCGCTCGCGGCTCTGCACGGTTCGTCGTCACCGGACATCATCCCGAGCGACCGTGCCGCGGCGGCGGTCACGGCGCTGGATATTGTCGACGACGACCTCGCCCACGCGATCGCGGCCCGATACGACGAGTTGATCGCCTACGCAAACGAGCGTTATGCGCGTCGGTATCTCGAGCTGGTGGACCGGGTGCACAGGGCCGGCCACGGCGATGGATTGACCGGCGCCGTGGCCCGCAACCTCTACAAGCTCATGGCCTACAAGGACGAGTACGAGGTGGCTCGGCTGACGCAGGATGCGGCTTTCGCTTCACGAATCGCCGAGCAATTCGGCGACGACGCCGAGGTCGCCGTGCGGCTGCATCCGCCGACGTTGCGTCATCTCGGGATGCGCGAGAAGATATCGCTCGGGGCCTGGGCGGATCGGCCGCTGGCCGGTCTCGCAAAGATGAAGCGCCTGCGCGGTACCAAGCTGGACCCGTTCGGACACAATGAGATCCGCCGGACCGAGCGCGCATTGATCGTCGAGTACCGCGAGATCGTCGAGGCGATCCTCGCGGGGCTGTCGAGCGGCCGGATCGGCACCGAACAGCTGCCGTCCGCTGTCGCACTCGCCGACCTGCCGGACCTGGTCCGCGGCTACGAGAGCATCAAGATGAGCAATGTCGAGCACTACCGCGAGGAGGTCGTCAAACAGCGCGCGGCGCTGGGGATCTGACCGTGCGCGATTGGTCTCGATACGTTTCCGTCGCTACGCTCCTCCACTACTCGACCGACGAACCCCAACCGCCGGTCGAGTAGCCCGCGAGCGAAGCGACCCGACGAACCCCAACCGCCGGTCGAGTAGCCCGCGAGCGAAGCGAGCCGGCGTATCGAGACCACGAGATCACTCCGCCCGCAACGCTGCCCACGCCATCGCGCCGAGCACGGCGCGCAGGCCCGGTTCCGGGTAGGCCGGGAGACGCGGCGACGAGTTCAGCAGACCGAACGTGGCATGCACTCGCACCCGGGCCTCATCGCGGTCGAGCGCACCGACGCCCGCGGTCACGTACACGGCCAGCAGCACGTCGACCCACTGCTCCACGTAGCGCCGCTGCAGGGATCGCACCCGATGATTCGCGGCCGGTGTCAGCGACGACAGGTCGCGGTCTTGCACTGCGATCAGATCGGGCTTGGTGACGAGCACGTCGATGTGGAAGCGGATCAGATCGTGCAGCGTCTGCTCAGGTGCACCGTCACGGGCGACGACCTCCGCGCCGCCGTCATGCAGTCGCTGACTGATGTCGACGAGCATCTCGTCGAGTAGGTCGGTCTTCGACGAGAAATGACGGTACATCGCCGGGCCACTGACGCCCACCGCTCCGCCGATGTCCTCCAGGGTCACCCCGGCAAAGCCACGGGCCGCCATCAGGCGCGCGGCGGCCTCGAGCAATTCGGCCCGCCGCGCCGCCTTCGCCTGCCCGCGACGGGTGCGCGCAGGCTGCTCGGATGACGAGGTTGGCGACGTGGTCATGATGAGTTCGCACTCTACCGCCGCGTCGGTCACATCATGGCCGTCACCAGCCGTTGACGTGCAGGATGTCGTCGAGGGGTTTGCGGCCGGCCGGCTTGAAGTCGGTACCCGTGTAGTACGCGACGGGCAGCAGCACCCCCTGGTGAACGGAGTCCGGGATGCCCAGGAGCTCGGCGACCTCACGTTCATAGGTCAGGTGCAGAGTCGTCCAGGCAGATCCCAATCCGCGAGCACGCAGCGCGAGCTGCAGACTCCACGCGCCCGGCAGCAACGAACCCCAGAGACCCGCCTGGTTGCCCGCCGGGAGTTCGCCTCCGCTGTAGATCGCACCGATCACCAGAACCGGCACCTGCCCCATCGTGTCGGCCAGGTACTGCGCGCTCGACGCGACGCGGCGGGCGGTGTCGTCGGCCCTGGGCTGGTTCGCCGAGTACGCGGCGAACGACTTCGCATAGAGGTCGGCCACCTTCTGTCTGATGTCCGGCTCGGTCACCACGATCCAGTGCCAACCCTGACTGTTGCTTCCCGACGGCGCCTGCAGCGCCACCTCCAGCGCCTCGGTGACGATCTCCAGTGGCACCGGACGTTCCAGGTCGAGACGCTTGCGCACCGAACGTGTGGTGGTGAGCAGTTCATCGGGGTCCAGCGGTAACAGGTCCGTCATGCGAGATCCTCCATTGTCGAAAATGCCGGTCGGCCATCGTGAGACCACTCTCCAGCTTGGCCGCACGAGGCGACGATGTCGATGCCGGCCGCCCGACCTGCCGCGATGGCACGGCTCAGGAATCTCACCGGAGCAGGCCATACCGACGGAGGTGGTCGACCAACCCGTCGGTCAGCGGCAACTCGTTCAGCTCGCACGCTGCGACCCATCGGGCATCCGCAGCGTCGTCGCCGGCCCGGATCGTGCCCGAACGGTATTCGGCCACGAAGCCGTGGACCTCGTACAGCACGTCGTCGTCGCCCGGGATGTCGACCACCCACGCTTGTGCCCCCACCTCCACGATGAGACCCGTCTCCTCCTCGACCTCACGCGCGGCCGCAGCGGGGAGCGTCTCCCCTGGCTCGACCTTGCCGCCCGGCACGCTCCAACGGCCGGCCTGTGGCGGATACCGGCGCTGTACCAGTAGCAGCCGGTCGGCGGAATCCCAGACGACGGCTCCGACCCCGACGACACGCCGGGTCACCTGCCGGCTCCGGGGACGCGAGTTCGACGGGAGTCCGACGGTGTCGGTCCGCAAGCCAGTTCCGCGGCGATCGCCGATCGGAGACGAGCCATCCCGTCGGGTGCCATCACCTCGACCAGACGATCGACGGTGCCGTCGGCGAACAATGCGCCTGCGACGATCCCCTGGTCGGCAGCCAACTCTGCCGCGTGGTCGGTGTCTCGGTGCACGATGAGGCTGGAACCTTCCGGCGGCAGGGGCGACAGCCACGCATCGGTCGCCGCGATCCTGCGGTCCGCCGGGAAAATGGCCAGCGCCGCCCCACCCGCACCCTGCCCGAGCAGAACCGAGACGGTCGGAACCGGGACCGCCACGAGTTCCGCTGTGCAGCGGGCGATCTCGGAGGCCAGCCCGGACTCTTCGGCTGTCACCGACAATTCGGCACCCGGGGTGTCGATGACGGTGACCACCGGCAAACCCAGGTCGGTCGCCATGGTCATCCCGCGTCGCGCAACTCGGAGATCGACCGGACCGATCAGTTCCCCGCCCGCCTGTATCCGCCGGTCGTGCCCGATCACCACCGCCGAATTGCCGCCGAACCTGTGGAGCGCCAACCACAACGGCGCATTGCCACGGAGCACGACAGCGCCATCCACCGCCAGGAGCTCCTTCAGTCCGGGCCGATCCGGCGCCCTGGTCGCGACGACGGCGTCCCAGGCCGTGCCGGTGTTCGGAGGGTCCGAGCGCGGGTCGGTCTGCGCGTCCCCCTGCCGGTTCGCTCCCGGCGCCGTGGCGGACAGCACCGCGAGCGTTTCTCCGACGACGGCGGCAAGACGGTCGGTCGGCACAACGGAATCCACCAACCCTCGTCGCTGCAGATTCTCCGACGTCTGGACGTTCGCGGGGAACGGCTCGCCGTACAGCCCTTGGTAGACACGGGGACCGAGGAACCCGACGAGCGCCGACGGCTCCGCCCAGGTCACGTGCCCGAGGGAACCCCACGACGCGAACACCCCACCCGTCGTCGGGTGTCGGAGGTACACCAGGTACAGGAGCCCGGCAGCCTTGTGCGCGTTGACCGCGCCCGTGATCGCAACCATCTGCAGGAACGCCGCCGTGCCTTCCTGCATTCTGGTCCCACCCGACGCCGGGAGGGCCAGCACGGGGATCCTCTCCTGTGTCGCCCGTTCGATCGCCGCGACCACTCGCTTACCGGCGCTCCGGCCGATCGACCCGCCGAGGAAGCCGAATTCGCTGACCACCACGGCCACCCGGACATCGCGGACGCGACCGGATCCGGTGATCACCGATTCATCCGGCCCGGTGTGCTCACGCGCCCGGGCGAGCGAGGACCGATATCGCGGGTCGGTCGGCTCCCAGCCGACGGGAGCATCCCATCTCTCGAATGTGCCGTGATCGAACAGCGATTCGACCAGACTGCTGGCATCGGCGCGCGGGCGATCGGTCACCCTCACATCGTAGTGTGGCCCGCCCGCCGGACGACCGTTCGGAAACAATCGGCCCGGACCGGTGATTCGTGGCGCCCGCGGCGGTCATAATCGCGGAATACACTCACCCTGACAGGAGCTCACCATGTCCGACTACACCGTGACGCGAACCACCACGATCGCCGCGGCGCCTGAGGATATCTACCCGCTCATCGTCGATTTCCACCAGTGGAAGCGGTGGTCGCCGTGGGAGGGCCTCGACCCTGACCTCACACGGGAGTATGCGGGGGCCGACAGCGGTGTCGGCGCGACGTACTCATGGTCGGGAAACCGCAAGGCCGGCAAGGGCACGATGGAGATCACCGACGTCACGGAACCCACCCGGATCGGCGTCGCCGTCGCGTTCGAGAAGCCGATGAAGTCGACCAGCACCAGTGTGTTCACCCTGGCGCCACGTGGCGCGCAGACCGAGATCACCTGGACGATGACCGGACCGCACTCGTTGTTCTCGCGGATCGCCGGTCCGCTGGGACTGTTCGACAAGCTGATCGGGAAGGACTTCGAAAAGGGTTTGGCCGCATTGAAATCCGAATCAGAGATCGGACCCGCTCAGCGCGAGTAGACCACCCGGGTCCGCAGCACGACGTCGGCCACCGATCGGCGTCGCCGGTCCACCGCCACCCAGACCAGCCCGACGGCGAAGAACACGCAGCACAGCGCACGCAGCAGGGCGCCGACGGGACGCATGCGGTCGCCCTTGTGGTTCACCACACGCAGGCCCATCACCACCGACCCGAGCGTGCGCCCCGATACCGCCCAGCACAACGCGAGATAGGCGATCGACACGGCGATGAAACCCGTTGCGGTGAACACTGCATTGGGCTGCGGGAAGGAGAAGTCGCGGATACTGAAGAGGAGCCGCACCATGGCAAAGCCGAGGTAGGCGCCACTCAGGATCGCGAGCACCACCAGGAGGTCGAGAGATGCCGCAACCCCGCGGCTGACGATCCCGGCGTTCTTGCTGCTGTCGTGTATCGCCGGCGGATGTGCATGGGGAGGCAGGGCGTCACTCATCGGGCGGCACCTCCGGCGCGCGCCGCAGAATCCGGCCAACGATCCCGGCCACCGCGTCATCGGCACGCTCACTTGTGCTGCGCACGTCCGTCATCACGTCGGAGGTCACGGAGGTACTCGCCTCACGGATGATGTCGGGCAGGTCCACACCCTCGATGATCTCGTTGGCCAGACCGATGAGGTCGACCCGACTCAGGATCGCGTCGACATCGATTCGCGCTGCAATCGCGTCGATGTCGATACCACCGGCCACCGCGTCGAGATCGACATTCGCCACCGCCGCGTCGAGGTCCACCCGGTCACGGATCACGGCGTCGAGATCGACACGGTCGAGAATTGCCGCGATGTCCAGGCCGGCGGCGACCTCGTTCAGATCGACGTTCTCCCGCACCAGGGTGGTCAGGTCGAGTTCGGCCACGATGGCGGAGACGATCACCGCGACAAGGGCTCGCACCCGATCGATGGACTCCGGGAGCGCGTCGAGCACTTGCTCACCACCCGCCGCCAGTCGATCCACTCCTCGCCTTCCGAGTGCACCGATCACCGGCAGGCGGAGGCCGAAACGGATACCCGATGCCACGACGGACGCCGAGGCCACCGTCGCCCGACCGGCAAGCGCCACCGCCCCGACTGCCGCCGCGACCAGTACCGCACGCGGTACCTCGTTGTCCTGGCCCACAAACGAATCGTAGCCCCCGAACGAACTGCGGCCGTTGTTGCCGGCCAACGGGAACAACGGCCGCAGATGCGTCGTGCTGGATGTCAGAGGCTCTGGTAGAGCTCCCGGGCCAGCTTGGCGGTCTCGCTCGGCGTCTTGCCGACCTTGACGCCTGCGGCCTCGAGGGCCTCCTTCTTGGCCTGCGCGGTGCCCGAGCTGCCGGACACGATGGCGCCGGCGTGGCCCATCGTCTTGCCTTCCGGCGCAGTGAATCCCGCGACGTAACCGACGACGGGCTTGGAGACGTTCGCCTTGATGTAGTCGGCCGCACGCTCCTCGGCGTCGCCACCGATCTCACCGATCATCACGATCACCTTGGTGTCGGGATCCTTCTCGAAGGCCTCGATCGCGTCGATGTGCGTGGTGCCGATGACAGGGTCGCCGCCGATACCGATCGCGGTGGAGAAGCCGATATCGCGCAGTTCGTACATCATCTGGTAGGTCAGGGTGCCCGACTTCGACACGAGGCCGATGGGTCCGGTGCCCGCGATGTTGGCCGGGGTGATGCCGACCAGCGACTCGCCGGGGGTGATGATGCCGGGGCAGTTCGGTCCGATGATCCGGGTCTTGTTGCCCTTGGACACGTTGTAGGCCCACGCGTAGGCGCTGTCCTGCACCGGAATACCCTCGGTGATGACCACCAGCAGCGGGATCTCCGCGTCGATTGCCTCGATGATGGCATCCTTGGCGAACTTCGGCGGCACGAACGCGATCGAGACGTCGGCGCCGGTCTCCTTCATCGCCTCGGCCACCGTGCCGAACACGGGCAGCTCCACGCCACCGTCGTGGCTCACCGTGGTGCCGGCCTTGCGCGCGTTGACGCCGCCGACGATGTTGGTGCCCGCCTTGAGCATCAACGCGGTGTGCTTGGTGCCCTCACCGCCGGTGATGCCCTGGACGATGACCTTGTTCGCTTTGTTCAGAAAGATCGACATGGCTCAATTCCTCACTTGCTCGCCAGTTCGGCGGCCTTGTCGGCGCCGGAGTCCATCGTTTCGGCGAGCGTCACCAGCGGGTGGTTCGCATCAGCCAGGATCTTGCGGCCTTCTTCGACCTTGTTGCCGTCCAGACGAACGACCAGTGGCTTGTTCGCGTCCGAGCCCAGCTTGTTCAGCGCGCCGACGATACCGTTGGCCACGGCGTCGCAGGCGGTGATGCCACCGAACACGTTGACGAACACGCTCTTGACCTGCTCGTCACCCAGGATCACGTCGAGACCCGCGGCCATCACCTCGGCCGAGGCGCCGCCACCGATGTCGAGGAAGTTGGCGGGCTTGACGCCCTTGTGGGCCTCACCCGCGTACGCGACGACGTCCAGGGTCGACATGACCAGCCCGGCACCGTTGCCGATGATGCCGACCTGACCGTCGAGCTTGACGTAGTTGAGGTCGTTCTCCTTGGCCTTGAGCTCCAGAGGATCGGTGGCGTCCTTGTCCTCGAAGGCCTCGTGCCCGGGCTGACGGAAGTCGGCGTTGGCGTCGAGGGTGACCTTGCCGTCGAGCGCGAGGATCTGATCGTCGGGGGTGCGAACCAGCGGGTTGACCTCCACCAGCAGAGCATCTTCGTTGATGAAGACCTCCCACAGCTTCTGGATGGTCACAGCCGCGGCGTCGAGCACCTCGGCCGGCAACTTGCCGGCCTCGGCGATGCTGCGCGCGAATGCGACATCGACACCTTTGACGGCGTCGACGGGGATCTTGGCGAGAGCGTCGGGATTCTCCTCGGCGGTCACCTCGATCTCGACTCCACCCTCGACGGAGCACATCGCCAGGTAGGTGCGGTTGGTGCGGTCGAGCAGGAAGGAGATGTAGTACTCCTCGGCGATGTCACTCGCCTCTGCGACCAGCAGTTTCTTGACGACATGTCCCTTGATGTCGAGGCCGAGGATCGACTCCGCGTTCGCCACCGCGGCGTCGACGTCAGCGGAGTACTTCACGCCGCCCGCCTTGCCGCGGCCGCCGACCTTCACCTGGGCCTTGACCATCACCGGTTTGCCGATTTCCTCAGCAATCTCCCGTGCCCCGGCAACCGTGTCGGTAACGCGGCCGGCCGAGGTGGGTACCTCGTGCTTGGCGAAAAGTTCCTTCGCCTGGTATTCGAAGAGATCCATTCAGCTCACCATCTCGTAGGTTTGTCCGCAGAAGGATGTAACACCGCAGGGGTGTATTGCGGGCCATATCGGACTTTAAACCTGCCGCGTATGGCCCCTGTCGGCGCACCCACCGCTTGTGCGACAGATCACTCGCTCGGTGGCCTCACGCACCTCACCACCCCGCTGATCGCAGCCCGATCGGAACGTGATCTGATGGACCGGTTGTCGAGGGGGCGAGGCCATCTGTGCGTGCACCCACGTGGATCGAGAATTCACCATGGTCGGCATCGGGGTGTCCGACCGGTGATGCAGCTCACATATCCGCAGGTTTTGGGCTCGTGCCGTTGCACTTGTCGCAATCAATTCGTTACCGTCGGCTGTCAGTTGGTCACAAAAGGATTACGGTCGTCAATCCGGTAGTCCTCGTTAGCAAAGAGATGAGGTGGACGACTTGACGGGACGCGGGAATCCGGACCGACCGGTCACGACCACCGGGCAGTCCTCAGCCCGCTTCACCGAAGACCGTTCCGCCACGGACGTCACCACGATCATCCCGATCGACGACTTCACCGACGGCGACACGACGTGGGACTCGGGTACGTGGAGCCGCTCTTACCATCCGACCCGCTCCGAGATCACCCAGGACATCCTGATCCCGGAGAGCGAGTTCGACGCCTACGAACACGACGAGCCGTTCGACGTCGACGGCGCCCGCCCCGACAGCTTCTCGCTCACGAGCACTGACGGCAGCGACGAGCGCCCGCTGCACATCTCCGACGACAAGCCCTTCCGCACGCGCACACCCCAGGGCGGCTCTGTCCGCCGCGGTGGCAAGCACCGCATCAGCGCTCCCCCGGCCGCCCTCAAGGGTGGCCGTGCTGCACTCATCGCCATGGCGGCCGGTGCCGCCGTCGCCGCGGTGGCACAGGTCGGTTCCACCGACAGCACGCCCACCACACCGACCAATGCCGCCAACGTCGACACGACCGGCGAGGCACCCGACCTCGGGCCCGGCGTCGCCGCGGCCGCCCCGGCGAAGGACATGGACACCTTCACCGACCAATTGGCCGTCGGCAAGCAGCGGGCCGCCGCCGAAGAGCAGCGCGAGAACCTTCTCCGCCGCCCGCTGTTCGAGTCGCCGATCCCGCTCGGCAAGTACGACTTCACGTCCACGTACTCGAATCGCTGGGGTAGCTTCCACGGCGGCATCGACCTGGCCGCGCCCCTTGGCACCCCAATCCACGCCGCCACCGACGGTGTCGTCGTCGAGGCCGGTCCCGCATCGGGCTACGGCAACTGGGTGCAGGTCCAGGCCGCCGACGGAACGATCACCATGTACGGCCACATGGCATCGTCGGGTGTGCTGGTCCAGAAGGGCCAGCGCGTCACCGCCGGCGATGTCATCGCACTCGTCGGCAGCGAGGGTTTCTCGACTGGCCCGCACTGCCACTTCGAGGTCTGGAAAAGCGGGAACACCAAGATCGATCCCGCGCCCTGGCTCGCCGAGCACGGCGTGAAGCTCGCCAACTTCAGCGGCTGACCGACGGCACCCGGGGCGATCTGGTTGTCGCCCTCCGCGCGTGCACACGACGGGCCGGAAGCCGGACGGGCCTAGAGCTTGTCGCCCGGAAGCCCTCCTGCGGTCAGCAGCGTGACCCGTCCGACGTTGCCGCCGAAATCGAACGTGATGCGTTCGGTTGCACCACTACCCTCTTTGCCCACTGCCTTACCCATGCCGTATTTCGGGTGGCTGATGCGGTCCCCGACCTCGTAGTGCACCTGCTTGTTCCGGCCCCGCGTCGGATCCGATGAGTACGACGACCGTCCACGATCGCCGCCGAAGCCACCGCCTCCGAAGCCCGAGTCACCACGACCGAACACGCCACCGCTCGAGGACAGGTGCCTACTGGCCGAGCGACGCGGTTCGGTGCGTCGCCAATCCAGCAAATGCTGCGGGATCTCTTGCAGGAAGCGCGATTCCGGATTCGACACCGGCTGACCCCAGGACGACCTCATCACCGACCGGGTGAGGTACAGACGCTCCTTGGCACGCGTGATCCCGACGTAGGCGAGCCGTCGTTCCTCGCTGAGCTCGGCAGGGTCACCGAGCGCGCGCAGATGCGGGAAATGACCGTCCTCCCAACCGGTTACGAACACGACCGGGAACTCGAGACCCTTCGCGGTGTGGAGCGTCATCATGGTGACCACGCCCTCGCCCTCGTCGGGCACCTGATCGGCGTCGGCGACCAGCGAGACCTTCTCCAAGAAGGCGGAGAGCGATCCCGGCTCGGGTTCGCCGTCGTTGTCCGGACGTTCGTCGAGCCCTTCGTCGTCGACATCTGCGGTGTCGTCGGCGGACAACCCGGCGGCATCGGCACTGAATTCTCTTGCCACCGCCACCAATTCGTTGATGTTGTCGAGTCGGGCGCCGTCCTGCGGATCGCGGGACGCCTCGAGCTCGGTCCGGTAACCGGTCCGCTCGACGATGGCGTCGACGAGCTCACCGATGTCGGCGCCCTCCTCCGTGGCGTCGACCACGGCCACATCCTCGCTCGCCTCACCCGCCGCCCCGAAGGTCGCGAGAAAGTCGTTGCGCAGCCCTTCGATGAGGTCTACGAATCCGCCGATCTGCTTCACCGCACGGGTGTTCAGCAGCGGTACGTTTCCGGCCGCGCCCTCGACGAGCGCCTCGTAGAACCCGATCCCCCGATTCTCCGCGTGCACCGCCACGCATGCCTCGGCCCGGTCTCCGATACCTCGGCGTGGGGTGTTGAGAATGCGTCGCAGACTGACCGAGTCGTCGGGGTTGGCCACCACCCGCAGGTAGGCCACGACGTCGCGCACCTCTTTGCGCTCGTAGAACTTCGTCCCGCCGACCACCTTGTACGGGATGCCGTGCCGGACGAAGACCTCTTCGAGCGATCGGGACCCCGTGTTGGTGCGATAGAACACGGCGATGTCGGAGTACGAATGGCTCGATGACCCGCCGATCGAATAGTCCGTGAGATCCTCGATCTCCTTTGCGATGAACAACGATTCGTCACGATCGGAGTCGGCGACATAGCCGACTATCAGCTCGCCGTCTCCGGAATCTGTCCACAATCGCTTCTCGCGCCGGTTCGTGTTCTGCGCGATGACGGCGTTCGCTGCCGACAAGATCGTCTGGGTGGAGCGATAATTCTGCTCGAGCAGGATGCTCTCGGCGTTCGGGAAGTCGCGTTCGAATTCCTCGATGTTGCGGATCGTCGCGCCGCGGAACGCGTAGATCGACTGATCGGCGTCGCCGACCACGCACAATTCCGACGGCGCCACCGGCGAATCGGAGTCCTCGTCGCCGACCAACTCGCGGATGAAAACGTACTGAGCGTGGTTGGTGTCCTGGTACTCGTCGACCATCACGTGGCGGAACCGGCGGCGGTAATACTCCGCGACCTCCGGATGCCGCTGGAGAAGTGCCACGGTCTCGCCGATCAGATCGTCGAAGTCGAAGGCATTCGCGGTCTGCAGGCGGCGTTGGTACTCCGCATAGACCTGCGCCACCACCAACACCGAGGGCTCGGCGTCGGACGCCGCGGCCAGCGCGGAAGCGGGATCGATGAGCTCGTTCTTGAGATTCGAGATGTTCACCGAGACACCGCGCGGACTGAACTTCTTCGGATCGAGCTGCATGTCACGGATGATCATGCCCAGCAACCGTTTCGAATCATCCGCGTCGTAGATGGAGAAGTTCGAGTTCCGCGATCCGAGCAGTGCCGACTGCGCACGCAGGATCCGCACGCAGGTGGCGTGGAACGTCGACACCCACATGTATGCGGCACGCGGGCCGACCAGATCGATCACGCGTTCGCGCATCTCGGCGGCGGCCTTGTTGGTGAAGGTGATCGCCAAGATCTGGCCGGGCGTCGTGTCCCGCTCGGCCAGGAGGTAGGCGATCCTTCGCGTCAGCACCGCCGTCTTGCCCGAACCTGCGCCCGCCACGATCAGCAACGGCCCACCGGCATGCAGGACCGCCGCCCGTTGCTGCGGGTTGAGGCCGTCGAGAAGACGGGCGGTGTGGTCGTCGGACGCGCTTCCGGTGCCGGAGTCCTGGGAGGTCTGGGCCGTTTCGCGGGTGGAGCTTGTCATCGGGGTTCAGGTTACTCCGGGGCTGCGACACGACCGGATCGGCTCGCCCGCTCCAAACGATCACGCGTCGGCCGCTCGACCGCTCCCGGCATCCGCGAGCGGCTACGATATGCCCGAAATCGGGGAGTCGATACCCCGGGGGTCATTCATCCGGCGCATGTTGCCGACCGCCTTCGCCGTGGTCTGCTGTCATGCGGAGGTTGTCGCGCGTGCTCGCGGCATGTGAAGAGGGGTCTGCGATGAAACGTCAGTCCAACACCGTCCCCGTGCTGGTGTCCGGCGTCGGGCTGCTCGCGCTCATCGCGGCGCTCGTGGCGGCCGTCGTGCCGTTCCCGACCGACGGGTCCGGCGCTCCCACCGCGGCCTTCACCGCCCAGCAGGAACTCGACGACGTCGCCTTCCAACTGGGCAGCAGCCCGGGTGCCCGGTATTCGGGATCACTCACCACCACCGGCACGGGCACCGGCGCCAAGGCCCGGACGGTCGACTTCACCGACCTCACGGTGGCATCGACCAAGAACGCCGCGGGCACCGTCACCTACGACTCGTCGACCGCGGAGTACCGCCAGATCGGCAACTACCGCTACGTCAACGGCCCGGCGAAACTGTGGTCCGACCTGTTCGGGACCGCGCCCGTCGCCACCCAACTCGACCTCGGCGTGACCGACAACAAGTGGTCCAACCTGCGTTACTCGGGTCTGCCGGACCTCGGCTACCTCTTGTCTCCGGCTCTGCTCGCCGGCCGGATCGGCAACACCGAACGCGTCAAGACACCCGAGTTCGGTCTGGAGTTGCCCGCACCCAACAAGGGACTGCCCGACGCGCGGTCCTGGCCGACCACCGATCCGGTCATCACCGCCATCGGCGACGACAAGGTCCGGGTCGGTTCGATGCAGACCACCTTCGACCCGACGACCAAGCGGGTCACCCACCTCAAGGGAGAGTTCACCCGCTCGGACACCACGGTCACCGTCGACACCGACGTGACGCTGCTCCCCACCGGCGAGCTGGACACGCTCTTCACCGAAGAGCGATCCCTGGTCCCGCAGCTGACCAGCGTGCCCGCCCCGGCGGTGCCGCTGACCGACAATGCCGTCAACAGCCGCGCCGGCGGCAGCTGCACTCCGGCCTCCTGCGGTTTCGTCATCGCCGTCAACGGGGCACTGGACCCCGATGTCGCGACCGATATGCGCGGTGTTGCCGGTCACGTCAACTTCGGGATCACCATGCGATTCGCCGTCGACAACCTCAGACCCGGCGAACGCGGTGGGATCTGCACCCGGATCGTCGGCACCCCGTTCGGCGGCCGGGCCGAGACAACCTGTGCCGCAACGAACCTCCCACCGGGTTCGCGCGGGGTCAGAACCGACACGTCGGTCCGGTTCCTGCCGTTCGTCGACGTCGGCGCGAACGAGCTGAACGAGTACATCGACAGCCAGGAGAAGTCGTCCACCCTGCCGATCACTTTGGTGCGCACCGGTGCCAAGAAATTCGACGCCGCCCGCTACAACGATCAGGTGGCCGGTTTTCCCAGCAGCTACGGCGTCGAGCAGGGCGACTACATCTTCGATGGCGTCGGCCCGGAGGGCAATCTCTTCGTCTCGTTCGGACCGGGATACGCGCAGCATGTCGAGCTGGGTCGGCTGGATCCGAGCTGGCCGGGCACCGCGCTCCTGACCGAGCAGCTCAAGCAACAGCTGGCCGCCGCCGGCGATCGCGAGATCACCTACGTCGCCGCCGAGGACGAGGTCGCCACCGCACTGCGCATCCTGGCGCTCACCGAGGGCGTCAGCCCCGAGAAGCTGAAGGTGTTCTCCACTCCTCTCGACGACGCCTGAGCAGGCTCAGCCGACGAGTCTGGCCTCGGCGACCTCACCGACCCGGCCCTCCCCGGTGTGCAGCGAGAGCCCCGGCGTCACCGGTCGCACGCTGACGTGCCGACCCCGCCCCTCGAGCTGGACATAGGCGACGTGCAATCCGGCGCGCACCGGCACGCGAACCGTGCGGCCGCCGTCGAGCCCCATGTCGACGTCACCGTCCATGTCGGCGCAGTAACTGACCGCGACGGTCCAACGCCATTGCAGCAGTGGACCATCGAGGACGAGCCGCCGGGGACCCGCCACCTCGGGACGGGTGCACGACCCCCGGCCCGGCCGCACTGTGCGGGCGGGCGTGACGGCGCCGGGCACCATGTTGCCCGCCTTGTCGAGAACGTTCAGCCGGTCGGTTGTGGCCGCGAAATCCGGGCGGTCCTGCACCCGTCCGAACGTGTGACTGATCTGATTGCTCGGATACGCAACCGGGAGGAGCACCTCCAACGGGAGCGACTGGTCGACCATCGGATGATCCCGGTTCGCGGCAAGCGAGCGCTTCGCGTTGGCGAGATAGTCGCCGGTCGGATCGTCGCGCCACGACGTCGAGAAGGACACCAGCGAGATCACCGCCGACACCACGGCGAGCGCACCGGCCAGCGGCACGATGACCGGAGCCAGTCGTCGTGACTCCGGGGAACCGCCGTGGCGTACGGCCTCACCACGTGCCGTCGCCGGCGACGCGGCGATCAGGGAGATCGCGATGGTGATCACGAGGGCGGCGTCGGGGAGGTACCGCATGGTCTGCGCCAGTTCGAGTGCGGTGTTGGCGCTCGAGCGGTTCCACAACACCGGGAGCTGGGCGCCGACAACGTAGACGGCCGTACAGACCAGCACCGCCACCGCGCCCCGACGACGTGTGACCGCCCACCACACCAGCACGGCGAGGACCACCCAGCCCAGGACGATCATCCATACCGGCGCGAATCCCATGGGCGGGCTCGGCACCCAGCGCTCCCATTCCCAGGGGCCGCCGACCAGCGACGGGATGACCGCGTCGTTGATCGACCGCCACACCAGCCTCAGCGTCTGCGTCGCCGAGTGCTGCCCCGCGGTGGCGTCGGAGACGGAGAAGAACACCACCGCCCACGCCACGAAGATGACCGCCAGCGACGCCCACAGTGCGCGCGCACTGGTGAATGCCCTGATCAGAGCACTGTCCGGGCGATCAGGACCGGAATCGGCCGCGGTCTCGGTCCGCGGCACGGCGTTGTCATCCGGGCGTTCGGTGAAACGGGCGGCGAGTACGGCCGCGACGAACGCCACCGGAAGGATGAAGAGCGACTTCTCGAAGAATGTCAGAGCGATCACGAACACCACCGACGACCGGATCACGATCATCCGGGCGTCGCGTCGGCGGCCACGCGACCTCGTCAACAGCACCGCGTCCGCGACGATCCAGGCCATCGCCGCCTGCATCGGCAATGTGTTGAGCGCGGCTGCCCACCAGGCGAACGCCGGCACGGTCATCGGGCTGAACAGGTAGAAGGTCAGGGCGGCGAGTGCCGCCAACCCGGCTCGCGGGCCGGCGATCACCCGGATCATCCGCCACACGGAGAACGAGGCGATGGCCTGCAGCACGATCATGCTGATGGCCGGCACCAGCCAGTTCACCGGCGCGATCACCGTGGACAGGCCTGCCAGCAGGAACGCCGCGGGCATGAAATGCCCGTCGTGGCTGTGCCCGAGATAATCCCAACTGAGGATCGGGAGCGTCGATGCGCGGCCGATCAGCACCAGGTCGTCCCAGTAGAAGTTGCCGGTGGCTGCCAACCAGCCGCGGACGACGAGCTGTACGAGAATCAACGCGATGGCAACCGACGACACTGTCCCCCTGCTCAGCATGGGCTCCAGTCTCACGGCCATCGGACCCGTGGCAAAATCGATCGGGTGACTGACGCCAACACCCCCGACGACAAGGTCGGCGACGATGCGGGCACCACGACCGGCTTCGACGTGGATGCCTACGACCTGTCCGCCGACGTCACGACGTTGCCCGGCGACATCGATGTGCTGCGAGGCGAGATCGATCGCATGGACGCGATGATCCTGGCGGCGGTGAAACGCCGCTCGGCGGTGTCCAAGAAGATCGGGGCCGCCCGGATGGCATCGGGTGGGCCCCGCCTGGTCCACAGTCGTGAGGTGAAGGTCCTCGACCGCTTCGCCGAACTCGGGCAGGAAGGCCACACGTTGGCGATGCTGCTGCTGCGTCTGGGGCGCGGCCCGCTCGGGCGTTGAGGGCGACTCACACGAAACCACTGCGGACAAGCGGCGTCGGCGAGTGCCGCATCCTCCCGGACCACGACGACTGGCACGATTGACGATGCGCTCGGGTCGGAGTTGAGTGGACCTCATGTTCACGTCGCCCGCCGACGGGTACGACCGCTTCATGGGCCGCTACACCCGGACGCTCGCGCCCGCCCTGGTCGACGTGGCCGGGGTTGACCAGGCAGAGCGGGTCCTCGACGTGGGCTGCGGACCGGGCGGTCTGACGGGTGTGCTCGCCCGGCGGCTCGGCGAGCAGCGCGTCGCCGCGATCGACCCCGCTGCCCAGTTCGTCACTGCCTGCCACGAGCGACATCCCGCTGCCGACGTCCGTCAGGGCACCGCCGAGGCGCTGCCCTGGCCCGACGACGACTTCGACGCGTCGTACTCGTGCCTGGTCGTCGGCTTCATGACCGACGCCGACCAGGGCCTGCGGGAGATGTCGCGTGTCACGCGGCCGGGCGGGGTCGTCGCCGCATGCATGTGGGACCTCGACGAGGGCGGCATGACGATGCTCGAGACGTTCTGGGCCGGCGCCCGGGAACTCGACCCCGACGTCGTCGGCGAGCGTATGCGGGTGGGTGTCGGTCGCGGCGACATCGCCACCCGTCTCCGCCGGATCGGTCTGCGCGACGTCGTCGACGGCGCATTGATCGCCCACGCCGACTACACGGACTTCGAAGACTTCTGGCAGCCGTTCACCTTCGGGGTCGGGCCGGCCGGCGCACATCTGGCAGCCCTGCCCACCGACCAGCAGGAGCGGGTACGCGAGCTCTGCCGTCCGCATCTACCGGACGGACCGTTCACGCTGAGTGCTCGCGCCTGGTTCGCCTGCGGAATCGTCCCGCCGCCGATCACCGACCGCTGACGTCGGGCCCCGTCGGGCCCGCCGACCACATAGGGTGAAAGCCATGAGCGACGTCTCCGGCAGCGACTTCGACACCAGCGACCACGACGACATCACCGCGACCCAATCCTGGCAGGCCCTCGCCGCACATCAGCCGCACGTGTACGCGATGCATCTGCGCGAGGTGTTCGCGGTGGATCCGGATCGCGGGCGGGAATTGACGGTCGACGTCGGCGATCTGCACATCGACTACTCGAAGCATCGGGTGCTACGCGAGACCCTCGAACTGCTCGCCAGCCTCGCACGTGAGGTCGGGCTCGAGGACCGTCGCGACGACATGTTCGCCGGCGAGCACATCAACACCTCGGAGGATCGCGCGGTCCTGCACACGGCCCTACGCCTGCCGGCCGATGCGACGTTGCACGTCGATGGCCAGGACGTGGTCGCCGACGTCCACGAAGTCCTCACCGCCATGGGCGAGTTCACCGACAAGCTGCGCAGCGGTGAGTGGAAAGGTCACACCGGTAAGCCCATCACCGATGTCGTCAACATCGGCATCGGCGGCTCCGATCTCGGTCCTGTGATGGTCTACCGAGCGCTTCGTCATTACGTGGATGCCGGCATCCACTGCCACTTCGTGTCCAACGTCGACCCGGCCGACATGGTCGGCACCCTCGCCGGGCTCGACGCGGAGACCACGCTGTTCATCATCGCGTCCAAGACATTCACCACTCTCGAGACACTGACCAACGCGGCTGCGGCGCGTACCTGGCTCCTGAAAGAACTCGGCGCAGGCGACGACGCGGTGGCCAAGCATTTCGTCGCCGTCAGCACCAATGCGGACGCGGTGGCCGAGTTCGGCATCGACACCGTCAACATGTTCGGGTTCTGGGACTGGGTCGGCGGCCGCTACTCGGTGGACTCGGCGATCGGCCTGTCGGTGATGGCCGCGATCGGCAAAGAGCGGTTCGCCGACTTCCTCTCCGGGTTCCACATCGTCGACGAGCACTTCCGCACCGCGCCTCTCGAACAGAACGCGCCGGTCATCCTGGGCTTGATCGGGCTCTGGTACAACAACTTCTGGGATGCCCAGTCACGCGTGGTGCTCCCCTATTCCGACGACATGGCCCGTTTCGCGGCGTACCTGCAGCAGTTGACCATGGAGTCCAACGGCAAATCCGTGACCGCACACGGCCATCACGTCACCACCGACACCGGCGAGATGTTCTGGGGTGAACCGGGCACCAACGGCCAGCACGCCTTCTATCAGCTGCTCCATCAGGGCACCCGGATGATCCCGGCCGATTTCATCGGGTTTGCCGAACCCACCGACGATCTACCGACGGCCGACGGAACCGGCTCCATGCACGACCTGCTGATGAGCAACTACTTCGCGCAGACCAAGGTGCTGGCCTTCGGCAAGACCGCCGACGAGATCGCCGACGAGGGCGTCCCACCGAATGTGGTGGCACACAAGGTGATGCCCGGAAACCGGCCGTCCACGTCGATCCTCGCCCCCCGGTTGACCCCGTCGGCCATCGGGCAGCTGATCGCCCTGTACGAGCACCAGGTCTTCGTGGAGGGGATGATCTGGGGGATCAACCCGTTCGATCAGTGGGGCGTCGAACTCGGCAAGACGCAGGCCAAGGAACTACTCGGGATCATCGTCGAGGAACAATCCCCTGCGCAGCAGGAGGATTCGTCGACCGACGAACTCGTCCGGTGGTATCGCGCGCATCGCGGCCGGGCGCGGTAGCGATCACTGCCAGCGCGTCTCGTCGAACACTTCGTCAGGGATCTCGTCACCCGGCTCCACACCGAGGGCTTCCATGCGGCCCATCAGGGCTGCGGCCACCGCGATGAAGGTGATGAGATCTTGTGGCTCCGTGGACCGTTCCGCCGGGTCGCCACCCATGAACTCGAACACCGAAGGCGGCACACAGTCGCCCATGTCGACCGACCGCTGCCCGGTGGCCGTTCGCCACGCATCGAAACTGGCGACGTCGACCGCCTCCGCGATGTCTCCGGTGCGCACGGCCTCGAGCACCTCGTCCACCGAGGTCAGCGGACCGCTGCTGCCGCTGGACGCATCGAAGCCGACCACCGTGTCGACGGACAGTTCCGAGTCGTCGTCGAGCGTGAAATAGACGATGCCACGCCAGTCCGCGCCGAGCGCGGTCACGTCGTCTCGCCCGAAGATGTCCGTCAGAAGGCCACGGATCTCGTCACGACGGCGCTCACCGAACAATTGAAACGCGCCATTGGCCACAACCTGCCCCTGCTTTGCCGACACATCGGTTACCTTACGCAACGTGAGACTCTCACCCTCGGTGATGTATGCGACCCGCCGCGTGTTGCCCGTGGTGTGCCTGGTGGCCGCCCTGACGACCGCGGCATGCGCGACGTCGACGACGGCCGAGGTCGAGCCACCGACCTCGGTTCCCACCAGCGCCGCGGTCACCGTGCCGGCCGGCCAGAGCGCCCGTTCCGCACCCGGGACCGGACTGACGTTCGGCGCGAATGCCGTCCTGCCCGCGGATGCGTTCGCCGAGACCGGGCCACTGGCGATGTACACGGTCACCGGGATCACCCCGGCCGAAGGCGTCCCCGAGGACACCACCAAGGGTGGCGCCCCGTACTTCTTCTATGTGACGGTGACATCGCTCGCGACCAGGGCGGCAGGGGCGCCGGGCGTGATGGGGCTCAGTGCGAGCGCCGACGGCAAGACCCCGGCATTGACCATGTCCCCCACCCCGGGTTTGGCGAAGTGCCCGGTCAGCACGCCGCCGCAGCGGATGCAGCGTGGCGAATCGTATGCGACCTGCCTGGTCGCGGTGGCCGACCCGGGTCAGCGACTCCGTCAGGTCATCTACTGGGCTGATACGACGGGAGATCCCGCGCTCGACTACAAATCGTCGCCGGTCGTCTGGTCGCCGGCCGGCCCACCACCCTCGGCGGCAGGTCCGCCTGCACCGGCACCGGGCTGATCTCCGGGCCCTGATCTCTGACCCCTGGGACCCGTGTCGTCTAGACCATCCGGCGGGTGATCACCGACGGCAGATGATGCAGCGCTGCGGCGATCGGTATCCACGGCCAGCGCGGCACCGGCGCCCACGCGGACTCCTTCTCGATGGCGGACACCATCGCCGTGACCCCCTGCTCCGTGCCCGTCATCATGGCCGTCTTGACTCCGCGGTTGATGTCGGTCTCGATATATCCCGGGAGCAGGATCGAGACGGTGATCGCGGAACCCGCGAACTCGGCCTGCAATCCCTGTCCCAAGGTGGCGAGCCCGGCTTTGGACGCCGAGTAGGCCGCCTGCGCCCTGGGCAGCCCGCGGACCGCACTCATCGAGCTGACCAGCACGAGATGTCCGTGGTCCTGCGCCCGGAAGATCTCCATCGCGGCCTCGACCTGCGCCAGGGCGCCGACCAGGTTCGTCTGCACGGTCTCGATGTTCGCGGACGCCATTCCCGTTCCGATCGGCGCCCCCTTGCCCAGCCCGGCGTTGACGATGACCCTGTCGAGTCCGCCGATCTCGTCGGCGAGAGCAGTGAAAACACCTGGGACGGAATCTGTCTCGGTGACGTCGAGTCGAGCGGTGGCCACTCGGCCCGCCGTCGGTCGCAGCTCGTCGGCCAGCGTATCGAGCCTGCCGAGGCGGCGGGCGCAGAGGGCCAGGTCGCGCCCCTTGCCGGCGAAGTGTCGCGCCATGCCTTCGCCGAGCCCGGAGCTCGCACCCGTGATCAAGATCTTCTGCCGTGTCGTCGCGCTCACGGCTCACCAACCTACCTGCCGCGGGGCGAGGCGCCGATTCGCAACCCGACCGACGAGGTGCCGCGCGCTCGCCTCAGGCGGTCAGGGCCGTCAACCGCAGGGCCTGGACCACGTAGTCGGTGCCGGCGCGGTCGCCGACCGTGATCCGCATCCCGTGGTTTCCGCACTCCTTGGTCGCCACGCCACAACTCCGCAGGAGTCGGCCGATGGCAATACCCTCGGCGCCCGGCAGGAACAGGAAATTGGCCTCGCTCGGCAAGGTCGGGCAGCCGATTGCCGCGAGCATGTCGGCCAAGCGCTCACGCTCCGCCTTCATCGATCGAACACGCTGCGCGAGTTCGGCTTCCGCCGTGAGCGCGACCGGAACCGCGGCCACCGCCGCCGGCCCGACCGCGAACGGCACCTCGTGACGGCGTACCTCCGACACCACGCCGCCGTCCCCGATACCGAATCCGACCCGCAGCGCGGCGAGACCATAGGCCTTGGAGAAGGTCCGCAGCGCCAGCACGTCGTCGCGGATGTCGACGAGCAGGTGCAGATCGGGCGGGTTGTCGCAGAACTCGACGTACGCCTGGTCGACCAAGGTGAGCACCTGCGCCGGCATCGAATCGATGAAGTCGTACAGCGGTTGAGGCGCGACGGTCGAGCCCGTCGGGTTGTGTGGGGAGCACACCACCACCGCCACCGTGTCGTCGCTCACCGCAGCGCGCAGCGCGTCGAGGTCGACGCTGCCGTCGTCCGCCAGAGCGACTCCGTCGACACGCAGACCGACCATCTCCGCGAGGATCGGATATCCGTCGAAGGTCGGGACCGCCGTCACCATCGACGGCGCGCGGATGCCGGCCTCCGCGGCCCGGCGCATGCAGACCTGAAAGGCGGACAATGCGACACCGGTGGCGCCCGCGCCCACGGTCACCTGCCGGTGCGGTACACCGAGGTGGTCGGCGATCTGGCCGCGAGTCCGATCCGGCAGGAAATCGGGATACCGATTGGCCTCGGCCATCACCTCGCCCAGCACCGCGGCCACGGCGGGCAGTGGCGCATAGGCGGATTCATTGAGGTCGAGCCGGGCAAGCGGCCAGGGCTCGCCGGCGGGATCGAGCGGCGGACTCATGGACGCCCACCCCAGCGGAGGGCGGCGGCAGCAGCGAAGTCGCCGGCGTGCGCGAACGCGGCCGTCATCACCACCTCGCCCTCCCGGATCCGACCATCGGCGATCGCCGTGTCGAGCGTGACCGGGATACCCACTGCGAACAGATTGCCGCACTCGTCGAAGGTGTCGGGGTGCCGATCCTCCGGGAGCTCCAGCGCCTCACGCCAATTGCGTAAGAAGATCCGGTTCGGCTGATTGGTGACGAACCAGTCGAGATCGGCGGGCGGGATGCCGATGGTGTCGGCCACCTCGATCGCGACCTCGGGCACCATCCGGTTGCCGCGGGCGAGGACCTTCGCGATTTTCGCCTCGGTGAATCCGATGTGAATCTGTCCCGGACCGGCCTCCCAGTACTTGCGCTGCGGCTCGGAAACCCCGGTCATGTCGCCCGAGTACTGGCCATACGACCGGCAGGTCAGGCCGAGGACCGGACTGCCGCGATCGCCGTCGAGGGTGAGAACGGCTACCGCCGAACCGTCACCGGGGATGGCGGCCTGCGCCTTGCCGCGTACCTGTTCCTGGGTGAACACCTGGGCCGCGCTGTTCTGCGCGAGTCCGAGCAGTGCCCGTCGACCGCCGTTGGCGCGCAGCAGGGCTGACGCGAGATCGATCATGTGGATGAACGCCGCGCACCCGCCGTTGTGTACGTCGAGAACTGTCGACGGTCGCAGTCCGAGTCGATGCGCCACCTCACCACCGCAGCCGCGGACCGGCACCTCGGGCAGCTGACTGTGCGTGAGCACCACGTCCACGTCGTCGAAGAAGTCGTCGCCATGCCGTTCGGTGAGCACGCGTGCCGCGGCCAGCATCATGTCGGCCGAGGTCTCACCGTCCGCCGCGTGATGCCGGAACGCGGGCGCCCGGAACATCATGTTGCCGGTGAGATCGTCGTTCTCCGCGAACTGTGCGAAATAGTCTGCGGGCACTCGATTTTCCGGCAGATAGGTGGCCAGGTCGAGCAGCATCGCCTGTGGTGCAGGATATGTCATGATCGCATCCATTCCGGGGTGATGGGCAGGCCATTGCGAGACCGGTACTCGGCGATGGCCGTGAGGTTCTCGAGTTCGAGTTGGTGTCCGGCGGAGAACATGTCCCAGAAGTCCCCCACCCACACCGGACGCTCCGGAGGCGCCGTCTCGGGATACGGATTCTCGTCGTAGAACGGGTGGTGGCAGTTGTGCCACAGGACCACCGACCCCGGTTTGTCCAGCACCACCTGGGCGTCCACCACCCGCATCAGATAGATCATCCAGAGATGCTTGCCCTGATCCCACGCACAGTGATAGTCGACCGTCATCGCATGGGGATTGGCGATCGTACGGGCGTAGATCTCGGTGTGGTCACCGAGGCGGTCGCGGCCGACCCACAGGCCGGGTTCGTCGGTGGGGACGAACCCGCGCAGACTGTAGGTCCATTCCTCCAGCGACCGCGTGTCCGACAGCCAGCTGTAGAGCTCGCGCGGTGGTGCGTCCACGTACCCCTGAACCGGGCAGTAGTCACCGTAGATCTGCTGATGGGGGTAGACGGACCTCAGCCGGTCGACGAGCACCGGAGTGGCCACCTGCCGAGGATGGCTCTCGATCCTGGTGATCCCGGGCAGCGTCGTCGCATCATCGCCGAGGTCGGCGAGCGGGGTTGTCACGGTCATGCGCAGTCCTTTCAGAGAAACGGGGCGAACGGGGGCACTTCTTCGGGATCGACGTCGATCACCACGCAATTCGTGCCGTCTGCGGCAAAGAGCTCGGCGCAGCATTCCCCGAGTTCGTCGATGTCCGTCACGTGGCGCACGACGAGATCGGCGAACATGGTGTCGACCCCCGCGGCGATGGCGGTCGGCCGGAATCGGTTGACGGTGGGCGCCTCGGGGAAGTAGAGCCGATCGCGGGTCACACACATCCCGTGCGCGTCGTTGTTCAGGATGACCAAGGTGAGTGGGGCGTCGTGCTCGATTGCCGTGTGGATCTCCATACCGTGCATGAAGAACGCGCCGTCACCGGCGATCACGATCGAGCGCGACCGGTCGTCGGCCACCGCGCACCGCACGGCATTACCCACACCGGCCGCGATCGCGTAACCCATCCCGCCCATGCCGAGCGCGACCGTGAACCGCTGCGCCGGCGAGAACGGCAGGTGATGGAGTGCGGCGGCCCCGGCGTTGCCGGCGTCGGCGAACACCGCGCACACCGGTGGGAGCTGCGCACCGATCGACTCGATGACCGTTCGCGCACTCGGTCGGGTCGATTGCGCGCGCGGCACCGGTAGGTGGTCGATGGCGATGGCCGGAATCTCCGGTGATCGCGACATCTTCGCGCCCACCAACTTTCCGAGCATCCGTATCGAGTGTTCGAGATCGTCTGTCGTGATCTGTGCACAATCCCCGAAACGGGCATTGTGACGTCCGATGGAGGTCAGGTCGATCGAACGGAGTACGTCGTCGAGTCCGGCCCGATCGGTGACCGACATCCGGCAGCCGATCGCGACGACCATCTGCGCCGCGCGGATGGCGGCGTGCGCGCTCGGGTGCCCCATCACGCCGGTGACCCCCGCGAAACCACCGCCGGCGGAGAACACGTCACGCCCTCCAGGTGATGCGACCGTGACCGCTCCGACGAACTCGGCGAGTTCACCGATCTGCGTACCGAGCCGCTCCCAGGACGCCTGCTCACCGACCCACAGGCAGACACGCCCCGGCGCCGTCGCCGTCGCTGCCATCTGTTCGGCCAAGGCTTCGATCGGGCCGTCGTCGGTCGATGCGCTCGGTTCCGGGTGCACGTCCGGGTGGGCCGGCGCCGAACGGGGCATCGGGGCAGCCTGTACATCCTTCGGGATGATCAGTACGGCGGGTAGCCCGCGGTCGAGTGTGTGACACGCGGTGGCGAGTGCGGCAGCCATCGTCTCCGGTGACGAGACCGCGGCGCACGATCCACTCACCGCGGCCATCAACGCGATCAGATCGATCGTGTCCGGCGGGTTCAGCATATCCTGAAATGCGCCACGGCCCACCAAACCCGTTGGCGCACTACCGATCAGGGCCAAGACGGGCACACGGCTGTCGTACGCCTCGGCCAACGCGGGCACGACGTTCATCGCTCCGCCGCCAGAGGTCGTCATCACCACACCGGGCCGGCCGGTGATCCGGGTCGTCCCGTCCGCCATCGCCCCCGCGGCGAACTCGTGTTTGGCGACCACGGGGCGGATCCCGACTTCCTGCGCAGCCGCATACATGTCCTCGATGTTGGCGCCGTGGACGCCATACGCGAGGCGCACGCCGTGATCATGGAGCACCTGCATGAGATGCCTCGCCGTCGACCGGGTTCGCGCCATGTGTCAACCATGCGTCCCGCGCGCTGAAGGTTTGCTGAAAATGCGCTCTGGCCATCGACGTCGGCACGGGAATACGCTCGTGGTGCATCGATTCACACCGAAGGGTCACCAGATCGTGGCGATCACGCGAAAAGGCTTGCCGCATGTCATTCGACGTCGCGGTGGTGTGCGCGCGCAGTCGACGATCATCGCCGCCGCCGTGGTCACCGTAGCCCTGGCGATCGGCGGAATGGCCATGTTGTTCATGCTGCACCGGGCCAACAACGAAGCCATGTACCGATCCACCGGTCGGCAGGCCTATCAGATCGCGTCCGCGATCGACCGCAGCGGCATCCAGGGCGTCGACATGGACGACCTGGCACCCGGCGCCGGCGTCGACGTCATTCAGGTGATCGATGCGAGCGGCCGCGTGGTCCGATCATCTCCGGGTGCGCCGAGCCGACCGATCATCGACGTCGACCAGGCGCCGCGCACCTACCGCTACTTCGACAACGTCCAGATATCCGGATTTGCCGGGGAGTTCTGCGCCAGTGCGGTCGGCGCGGAGCACGACGACGAGTACTACACCGTGTTGGCCCTCGACCGCGCCACGGGCGTGCGGCACAGCGAGTGGGTGACCGGCATCATCCTGGCGGCCGAGATCCCGCTTCTCGTCGTCGTCGCGGCCGGTGCAGTGTACCTCCTGGTCGGGCGTTCCCTACGTCCGGTGTCCCGGATGACCAAGCGGGTCAACGAGATCACCGCGACCGCTCTCGAGCAGCGGGTACCGGTGCCGTCGGCCGACGACGAGATCAGCACCCTCGCGACAACGATGAACGACATGCTGTCACGACTGCAGAACGCGCGGGATGGCCAACTCCGCTTCGTTGCTGATGCCTCCCATGAGTTGCGCAGTCCGCTGACGACCATCGTCGGGATCCTCGACCTCGCCGACGACACCGATTCCGCCCTCGACCTGCCGACCGTCCGGACCATCCTGCTGCCGGAGGCGAAGCGGATGCAGGTGATGGTCGACGATCTCCTCATGCTGGCCCGTGCCGACGAGAACGGGCTGACCCTGAACCTCGACGAGATCGACCTCGACGACGTGGTAGCCGCCGAGGTCGGACGCGTCCGCTCACTCGGTTCGGCTCGAATTCGGCTGCACGTCAAGCCGATCAGGATGGTCGGTGACAGCGACAAGATCACCCGGGCACTGCGGAACGTCATCGACAACGCAGTCCGGCACGCCCGGTCCACGGTGTCCGTGTCGATGCGTGCCGAAGGAGATGATGCCGTCGTGACGGTCGCCGACGACGGTGTCGGCATACCGGTCCGCGATCGCGACGTCGTGTTCCAGCGGTTCGCCCGGCTCGACGTCGATCGCCGCAATCAGTTCGGCGCCGGCCTCGGTCTGGCCATCGTCGCGGAGATCGTCCACGCACACGGAGGGTCCGCGAGCATTGGCGAAAGCGACACGGGCGGAGCAACTGTGACCATCAGGCTGCCACTGTCCGTGCCCGTCGACAGCGAACCGACGCCGCCGACGATCACCACCGACGGACCGGCGGATGTCTCCCCCAGTCCTCAGACCTCGCAGAGCCGATAGCCGGCCCCGCGAACGGTTTCGATCGACCGGACCCCGAAGGGAGTATCGATGCGCTTGCGCAGATATCGGATGTACACCTCGACGATGTTCTCGTCGCCCTCATAGTTCTCATCCCAAATCGATGTGAGGATCAGCCTTTTGGACACCACCGTCTCTTTGTTCCGGATCAGGAACTCCAGCAGGGCGTACTCCCGCGGAGTCAATGCGACGGGGGTGTCGCCGCGGGCAACCTTTCGCTCCGCTGGGTCGAGCGTGAGGCTTCCGGCCGTGAGGATCGCCGGCCGCTCCCGACCGCCCCGACGCATCACCGCCCGCAGATGAGCCTTGAGGACGACCACCGAGAACGGCTTGACCAGGTAGTCGTCGGCCCCGTAATCCAAGGCTTCGGCCTGGTCGTACTCCCCGTCCTTGGCGCTGAGCATCAACACCGGCGTCCAGACATTTCGCTCACGCATCTGCTGTACGACAAGAAATCCGTTGAGCTTCGGCAGCATGATGTCGAGCACGACGACATCGAACTGCTCCTCGGTGGCCCGCCACAGGCCCTCGGCACCGTCGGCGGCGACAACGACGCTCCATCCCTCGCTCGCCAGCACCCGACGCACGGTTTCCGCCGCGCGCACATCGTCGTCGACAACCAGCACTCGCACTGAATTTTCCTCGCTCCACGCCGACCGTCCCACGGAAGCCCGGCATGACACCGAAAGGCCTCGATGAGAATCCGTCACCTGTCCCATCCCGACCCGAATATGAGCCTACGCCCAGTCTGTGGTCGGCGCGGAATCCCGCTGAGCAGCACCATCCGACTAAGGCGTGATCCGACCGGGCTCGCCGAGTCGCTCCGTGCGGAATTCGGCGACATCGCGCTGACCAGCGCGCTCGGCCACGACATCGTCGTGGCGCAGGGGCCCGAAGCAGCATGGCAATTGGTCCGCGACCCGGATCGCGCATTCGCCAATGCGCCAGTCTACGGCTTCGCGTTGGGAGGCCTCTTCGAGCGCGGAATCCTGCTGATGGATCACGCCGAACACCACGCTCATCGCCGCATCATGCAGGAGGCCTTCACTCGCGAGAATCTGTCGAAGTATCAGCGCACGATGCAACCGATCATCGTCTCGGCGGTCGATCGTTTGCCAGTCGACGACGACGTGGACATGCGCGTCTGGCTGAAGGCCCTCGCGCTCGACATCTCACTGCAGATCTTCGTCGGCACGGCGCTCACACAAGACCAGGCCGATCGCATCAACCGGAGCTTCGTCGAGCTGATCGAGGCCGCGAGTGCATTGGTTCGCCTGCCCGTCCCAGGACTGCGATGGCGACGCGGACACACAGCGAAGCAGGTCGTCGACGACTTCTTCGGCGACCTCCTGCCAACGCGACGATCCGATCCCGGACCCGACCTGATGTCGGCGCTGTGCTCGGCCCGGTCCCCCGACGGCCAACTACTCACCGACCGCGAGGTTATCGACCACATGCGTTTCATGCTGTTCGCCGCCCACGACACCGCGACCATCGCGATGACGTCCATGGCTTACCAACTCGGACGTCACCCCGAGTGGCAGCAGCGGGTGCGTGACGAGGCGATGGCACTGCCCGAACATCCCGACCACTCAGACCTGGCGGACATGGCGTCGATGGATCTGGTGATGCGCGAAGCACTTCGGCTCCGTCCGCCGGTCCCGGTGATACCCCGTGCAGCGCTGCGCGACACATCTCTGTGCGGTTATCACATCCCCGAGGGGACATTCGTCATCTCCCTCATCGGCGCCAACCATCGGCGATCCGACGTCTGGAGCGAGCCCGACCAATTCGATCCGGAGCGCTTCTGTCCCGACCGCGCCGAGGATCGGTCGCACCGGATGGCCTGGATGCCCTTCGGCGGCGGTGCGCACAAATGCATCGGGATGCATTTCGCCCGAGTTGAAGCATTCACAGTCCTCCACGACATGGTCCGCAGATTCTCGTGGACGGTGGGCGATGATGACATGGAAGGTCGCGACGCAGGCCTGACCGACAATGCCGGATTCGTTGCCACGGTCACCCGGTTGGACCGGCGTATGACCTGACCTCACTTCAACAAACGCGACATCCGGCGGTCGGCCAGCACCTTCCCTCCGGTCTGACACGTCGGGCAATACTGAAACGAGCGGTCCGAGAACGACACCTCACGGATCGTGTCGCCGCACACCGGGCACGGCAGGCCGGTACGCGCATGCACCTTCAGCCCGGTTCGTTTCTCCGACTTCAGCCGAGCGACCTCTTGCCCCTCGAGCCGACCGATGGCGTCGGTGAGCACCGACCGCATCGTCGTGTAGAGCGACTCGACCTGGGTGTCGGTCAGCGACTTGGCCGACGCGAACGGCGACAACCGGGCGTCATGCAGGATCTCGTCGGAGTAGGCGTTGCCGATCCCGGCCATCGTGCGCTGATCGGTGAGGACGTTCTTGATGCGGCCCGACGTCGCGGCCAAGAGGGTGCCGAACTCGTCACGGGACATCGCGAGGACGTCCGGCCCGAGCGAGGCGATCCGGTCGACCTCACCGACATCGCGCACCACCCACACCGCCAGCCGCTTCTGCGTGCCCGCTTCGGTGACGTCGAATCCCTCGCCCGGCAGGCCGCAGTGCACACGCACGGCGATCGGCCCCTTCCCGCCCGGCCGCGGCGGCGTCTGCGAGAGTTGCTCACTCCAACGCAGCCAGCCGGCACGCGACAGATGGATCACCAGGTTGATCACCGGATCCGGAGCAGCGTCGCCGTTCGTGCTGTCGGGGCCCGGGACCGTTCGGATGACCAGGTACTTCCCGATCCGACCCACCGATTCGACCAGTCGCCCGGCCAACGCCGTGTACGGCGGATCCGCGGTCTTCAGGACGGCCAGCGACGCAACGTCGACCCGCCGGATCGGAAAACCGGCCGCTCGGCCGTCCACGTAGGCAGCCACCGCCGCCACCTCAGGGAGCTCAGGCATGTGTCCAGTGTGCTCTAGTAGGAGGATGATCTCCCGCCTTTCCGATGCCGAACTGGCGGCGCGCGTGGCCGAAGGCGCGGGCGAGATCCTCATGGGTGTCCGTCATGGCGGACTGCTCGGCGGTCGCCATCTCGGTGACGTCGGCGACGCGATGGCGCAAGCGTGGATCGCGAACGTCCTCGGCAGGCACCGACCACATGACGCGATCCTGTCCGAGGAGGGTGCCGACGTCGGCGACCGGGCAACAGCCGACCGCGTCTGGATCATCGATCCGCTCGACGGCACCAGCGAGTTCTCGTCCGGCACCGCCGACTGGGCCGTGCACGTCGCGCTCACCGAGTCCGGCGTGGTGACGACAGCGTCGGTGGCACTGCCCGCCGTCGGTGAGGTTTTCCGATCCGATGCGGTGAAACCGCCGAGCAGCGCACTCACCGGACGGATGGCGGCATCGCGCTATGGCGGCTCCTACGAGAGTGCCTGGGTGTCCCGGCGACTGTCGTTGAACATGATCGGGATCGGATCGGCGGGCGCGAAGGCGATGGCGGTGGTGCGCGGCGACGTCGACGCCTATGTGCATGCCGGCGGTCAGTACGAGTGGGACAATTGCGCTCCGGTTGGTGTTGCCCTGGCGGCCGATCTGCACTGCAGCCGCCTCGACGGGTCGACCATCGTCTACAACCAGCCCCGCCCGTACATGCCCGATTTCGTCATCTGCCGCAAGGAGATTCGCGACGATCTCCTCGCCGCGCTGGACGAGATCTGGTGATCGGTCGGGCCGCGACCACCCACCGGTCGGGCCCAGAATCTCGTCGACCGTGCACAGAATTTCGTCGACCGTGCCCACTTCCGCGCCGATCGTGCCCACAATTTTGTCGATCGTGCACATGATCGAGTCGGGTAAACGACTGAGCGCACGATCGGCGAGAAAGTGCGCACGATCGGCGAGAAAGTGCGCACGATCGGCGAGGTGGGCGGCGAGGCGTCAGCCCTTCCGGAGCAGGTAGATGTCCATGATCCAGCCGACTCGTTCGCGCGCCTCGGCCCGCGCCGCGACGATCCGCTCGGCGACGTCGGCAACCCGGCCGCTGATGAGGATCTGCTCGTCGGTGCCCACGTAGGCACCCCACCAGATGTGGTCGTCGGGCTCCGCGGTCCGCCGGAACGCCAGAGATCCGTCGAGCATCACGATCTGGTTCGCGTCCGCGCCGCGCGGGGTGTCGCCGAGACGGCGCCCCGTGGTGATGTGGACGGGTTCACCGATCCGGTTCGCCGCGATGCGATGAGCGGCGGTGAGGGCACTGGCACTGGTCACCCCCGGGATCACCTCGACGACGAGCGACAAGCCGGAATGTTCGGCCAGATCGTCGACGATGCGCAGCGTGCTGTCGTACAGCGCCGGGTCGCCCCACACCAGGAAGGCCGCCACACCTCCGTCGGGCACCTCGGTGGTGAGCACATCGGTGAAGATCGACGCGCGCGCGGCGTGCCACCGACGCACCTCGGCGTCATAGTCCGCGGGATCGCGGTCGCGGGGCGGGTCGACGACCTCGATGACCCGGTGACCGTCGGGGGCGTAGCGCGTGAGGATGTCGCGCCGCATCGCGCCGAGCGATTCTTTGTCGTCGCCCTTGTCCAGCACGAGAAATGCGTCGACGTCGCCGAGGGCATCGATCGCCTCGAGAGTGATCTGGCGCGGGTTGCCCGGACCTATCCCGATGACCCGCAGTGTGAGTTGCATGTGGCTGTCAGATCCGCACCTTGGGCAAACCATGTATGCGCGCGGTCATGTCCAGCATCGCCTGGCGGGTCATCAGCCGCCGTAGCGCGAAGACGATCGCGGCTCGATTCCCCTTGGCGTAGAACGGCTTCGGATGCTCGACCAGAGCTGCGTCGACGATGACCGAGGCCATCGCCGTGGCATCGATGCCGGCGTCCTCGTTCTTGCGGGTGGCCGCCGCGAGGACCTCGTATTCGCGACGATAGGGCGAGTCGTCGCCGATGTGGATGCTGCGTCGATCCCCGATCCCGGTGGCGATGGTCCCGGGCTCCACCGAGATCATCCGGATCCCGTAGGGCGCGACCTCCCGCCGGGTGGCCAATGCGAAGGCCTTGAGCGCGGATTTCGTTGCGGCATAATTTGATCGAAAGGCAACCGGGAAGCTGGAGAGCATGGAACCGACCATCACCACGGTCCCGGTGCCACGGCCCCGCATCCCCGGCAACACCGCCTTGGTGAGCGCCACCGGTCCGAACACGTTGGCGGCGAACAGATCCTCGATCGCAGCCATCGAGGTGTCCTCGAGTGCACCCGCCTGGCTCTCGCCCGCGTTGTTGATCAGCACGTCGACCGCGCCGATCTCGTCGACACAATCGATCGCGCTCTGATAGTCGGCGTTGTCGAGGCGTACGTACCGAACTCCGGGAACCGGGTCTGCCACGGCCGCCGGTCGGCGGCTGGTGCCGTACACCGTGTGTCCGCGCTCGACGAAGAGCCGGGCCACCTCGGCCCCGATCCCACTCGAGGCGCCGGTGACGAGAACGACCTTGGAACCTGATGCAGCAGCCACCGACATACCGTAGCGTGCCGGCCTCAAGGCGCAGTGCTCAGTCCGGCACCGCTTTCGAGAAGCTCGCGGACTCGGCAGCGGACTCCGACGCGAACCAGACCTCGGGGTCGATCTCGGCGTACGAGGGCTGATCCGGTGTGTAGTAGACGCCGTCGGCAGCGCTCACCTTGACCGGGTACCCCTCGGGGGCCTGCTTCGGATCGTCGAGCGGGAGATGCGCGCCCACCGGCACGGGCTCGCGCTGACCGTTCGCGACGTAGTAGCCGACCCCGTCACCGTGGCCGTGCGCCGACCCGTCGACCACCGACCCATCGGCCACCGCGGCCACGGTCTCCTCGTCGGCAGTGTCGGCCTCTGGATTCTCGGCAGCGGCTTCCTCGGCAGCAGCTTCCTCGGCAGCAGCTTCCTCGGCAGCAGCTTCCTCGGCAGCGGCTTCCTCGGCAGCGCTGTCGACGACAGCTCCCTCTCCTGAATCCGTCGTGGGTATGTCGGCATCGTCGGCGTCCGGCGCCTCACCTTCTCGTCGCGCCCCGATCGCCGCACCGGCTGCCACTGCCCCGCCGGCCGCTGCGGCGACACCGGCTGTCGCACCGAGATGTGTCGACGGCGTTCCGGTGGCACCTTCGGTGGCATCGGACTCGTCGACGGCAGCGTCCGGGGCGGTCGCCGCCGAAACATCATCCGTGCGCACATCGGGTGTCTTCGGTCCCCGTGCCTTGCGGAACAGCCAGATCAGGAAGAGCCCGACCAGGATCAGCAGGAACGGGATGAGCAGCCACCACCAGGACGACCCGTCGGTGTCGGAGTCCGCCGTGTTCGTGTCGTCGGCGGCTGTCGCGTCACCTCGGGAGTCCGTCATACCCGGGATGCTCGACCCGGCGAGCTGTTGTGCCCAGCTCGCCTCGGGTGCACTCGTCCACGCTCCGGTCGATCTGTTGTACGTCAAGGTGCCGTTGGCGAACTCCTGGGTCATGACATCGCCGGAGGTCGTCATGTCCGCGGTCGGCGCACCCAAGGTGGCGCCGAGCTTGTCGGTGGCCACCGTGAACGGTCCCCGTACCACCCAGGAACCACCGCTCGGCGTCCAGTAGATCTTCGGCTGATCGGCGGCTGCGAATGACGCACCGCGACCGGTCGGGCGATAGTCCGCCGGGCCTTCGCTCTCGCTGGGAAAGCCCAGACTGCCGGTGGGGCCGCCCTCGTCGGTGTACTTGGACAGGATGCCGCCGTAGAGAACTCGCGCACCGTGCTCGGGAGACCAGAACACCGTGCCGTTGGCGAACTCCTGTTCGAAGCCGCCCCCGACCGCCGTCAGATCACCGTCCTCGGCACCGAGTCCGGTGTCGGCCTGACCGCGATCCGCGTCGCCCGCGCTGATCTGCTGTTCCAGGTCGGCTATCGCGGCCTGTGCGTCACTCTGCGGATCGGCGCCCGCGTGCGGCGCGAGCAGCACCGCTACGCCGGCCGCCGCGATGAAACCGACTACGAGACCACCGAGCCTCGCACGTGTGTGTGATGTGGCCATTGCCTTCCTCGACCTCGCCTCACTCGAACTCGTTGTCATCGACCTGGTTGTCATCGAAACGGCGAAAAAATCCACCCAAAACAACAATTTGCCTCAATGACGCACATAGCACATGACAATCCGAGAAAGTGATCGCCGAAAGTACCCGGATTGCGATCTCGAAACCTCCGAAAAGAGACCCCGCAGGTAGAGGGCACCGACGCCCATCAGGCGACGCAAAACAATCAATTTTTCCGTCAGATCAAGAATGTACGGCGGCGGTATCGGTGAATCATGATCGCCGGTCGACCCCGGTGAGTCGGCGATGTGCGATCGGGGTCTTCGGTCGACTTCTCGAGCCGAACAAGTGCGCCCGCGTAGATCTGTCAAACACAGTGGGCGCACATCGGCCGGAGGCCGGCAGGGATGTCACGGTGCCCCAGGCAGGATTCGAACCTGCGACCCTTCCTTTAGGAGAGGAATGCTCTATCCCCTGAGCTACTGAGGCGGGACCGACGGTGTTGTCGAGGCGACCGCCCGCTGCGGGCTTCTTCCTCGACGTTCGTGCCGGTCACGGTCCGGTGAGCCGCTCGGGGCCGATCGGACCCTTGGAGTCTACGACACGGCGTTCCCGGCGGATCGGCACGGTTTCGGCGGGTCGAGGCCCCCACTTCGGCAGGTCCGGGCCCCACGACGAACCGCCCCGGGCGCGCACCGGCAGCTCCTTACCGTCTTCACAGACCGACTCCGTTAGAGTGACGGCGTGGCAGCGACCCCGGATCCCGACATCACGCCACCCGCGCGCCTGGCCGCGGGGGCGAACGGATCACGGGAGGCGCCCCTCATGGCCGTCGACGATTCCGATGTGCGTCAGATCGGCTGAAATCGAAAACGGCGTTGCGTACCGACCCCCGGAGGAACTGTGAGTCAATCGTCCCGCAAACCGATCGTCGACCCGCGTCAGGCGGAGCGACGACGCTCGATCCTCATCCGGGTCGGCGCCGTCGTGGTGCTGATCGCCGTGGCCGTGGCCGTGGGTTTGTGGGCGGTGATGTCCAACGAGTCGGACACCGGTAGCGGGTCACAGGTGAGTGTCGCCACCGACACGGGCGCATTCCGGGTCACCAAGGCGCCTGCCGGCACCCAGCCCAAGGCCGTCCTCACCGTCATCGAGGACTTCCAGTGCCCGGCCTGCCGGCAATTCGAGGAATCGTTCGGCGCGACCGTCGCCGAGCTCCGCGAGAACCCACAGGTGGCCGTCGACTACCACCCGATCGCGATCCTCGACCACTCCTCGAGCACGCAGTACTCGACGCGCTCGGCGAACGCCTCGGCCTGCGTCGCGGAGTCCACCGCGGGCGGCGGCGACTTCGGGGTGTGGCAGAAATTCCACGATCTGCTCTACCAGCGTCAGCCCGAGGAAGGCGGCGCAGGACTGCCCGACAGCGAGCTCAACAGCATCGCCAAGGAGGCCGGCGCGTCCAACGTCAACTCCTGCATCACCGACGGCCAGTTCAAGGACTGGGTCACCCAGCAGACCCAGGACGTCACGAAGACCGGCGTGAACTCGACACCGACGGTGCGGTTGAACGGCCAGGACCTCCAGCTCACCACCCCGGAGGACCTGAAGGCACGCGTCGAGCAAGCGCTGGCGGGATAACCCGATGACGGACGGGTCGCAACCGGTCGACACCGCGGAAGCCGCCGAGCCGGAAGTCCGGGGCGCACGAGTCGGCCTCGGGACGGTCCCGGCGGTCGTCCTGCTGATCGCCGGCGCACTCGGTCTGCTCGCCGCGTTCACCTTGTCGGTCGAGCGGTACAAGCTCTTCCTGGACCCGTCCTACCGACCCAGTTGCAGCATCAACCCGGTGCTTTCCTGCGGGTCGGTGATGGTGACCGATCAGGCCGCGTTCTTCGGTTTTCCCAACCCGTACATCGGCATTGCCGCCTTCGCGGTGGTCGTGGTCATCGGCGTTCAGTCCATCGCCCGCATCGACCTGCCACGGTGGTTCTGGGCGGGCCTCGCGCTGGGATCCGCGGCTGGCGTCGTGTTCATCCACTATCTGATCTTCCAGAGCCTCTACCGGATTCACGCCCTGTGCCCCTACTGCATGGTCGTCTGGGTGATCACGCCGATCATCCTGATCCTCGCCATCGGGCGGTCCCTCGGCGAGGCACCCTGGGCCCGGGTCGTCCGGTCGTGGCTGTGGCCGCTGCTCGTCGTCTGGTACGCCATCGTGATCGTGGCGATCGGTGTGGAGTTCTGGGACTACTGGTCGACGCTGATCTGATCGCATCGCGGCCCTCCGGCCCGCGATTTGACCGCCGCCGACGGT
Organism: Gordonia sp. DT101; assembly: GCF_049844895.1. Classification (NCBI taxonomy): domain Bacteria; kingdom Bacillati; phylum Actinomycetota; class Actinomycetes; order Mycobacteriales; family Gordoniaceae; genus Gordonia; species Gordonia sp. DT101. Next base: position 584,526 of record NZ_JBNCLX010000003.1, read on the forward strand.
TCCGACAATCCTCGGATCATGCCGAACCGTGGTCGATCGCGTCCGTCAGGTCGCGACAGGTCGCCCACACCGCCCACGGGTAGCTGGCGCGAACTCTTCGCCCGCGAGCACCGGGCCGCGGTGGCGGTGTTCGCCGGCGGTATCGCCGTGTTCGCCATCAACACCTATCTGACCGCCGCCTCCCTGCCGAGTGCGGTGGCCGACATCGGCGGTCAACGTCTCTACGCGTGGGTGATGACCGTTTTCCTGATCACCTCGGTCTTCTCGTCGATGCTCGTCACCCGCACGCTCACCCGATGGGGTGCACGCAACGCATACCTGATCGCCTTCGCCACCTTCGGTGTCGGCTCCCTCGTCTGCGCGCTGACCCCGACGATGCCGATCATGTTGGGCGGCAGAGCCATCCAGGGATTGGGTGGCGGACTCCTGACCGGGTTGGCGTTCGCGGTCATCCGCCTGGCACTGCCCGAGCGTCTCTGGGTTCGTGCGGTCGGCCTGACCTCCGCGATGTGGGGGGTCGGCAATCTCATCGGGCCCGTCCTCGGCGGCCTCTTCGCCCAGGTCGGGTTCTGGCGGGGGTCGTTCTGGCTTCTGGCGCTGGCCACCGCGATCATCACCGCTCTCGCGCTGCGAGCCCTCCCGGCACGTGCGCGCGACGACCCCGATCCGACGCCCCTCCCCATCGTGTCGCTCATCCTGCTGGTCGGAGCCACCGTCGCGGTCTCGGTGGCCGGCGTGATCGACGGCACCCGGACGGTGAGCATCCTGGTCGCGGTGGCGATCGTGACCGCCCTGGGATTCGTGCTGGCCGACAGACGAAGCCGGGTCGGACTGCTCCCCCGGCTCACCTACACCGCGCGCAACCCGTTGAAATGGATCTACGTCTCGATCGCCGTCCTGGCCATCGGATCGACCTCGGAGGCGTTCATCCCGCTGTTCGGTCAGCAGATCGCCGGGATGGAACCGCTCGTCGCCGGCATGCTCGGCGCTGCGCTGTCCTGGGGTTGGTCCACCGCGCAGATCGCGAGCACGACGTGGGCGCACGGCCGACGGGCAACGGCCGTACGGATCGCCGGTCCCGCTGTCCTGTCCGTCGGTCTCGCGACCTATGGGCTGCTGCAGTTCACGGCGAGCAGTGCGGTGATCGTCGGATGGTTCATCGCGCTGTTCATCGCAGGTACCGGCATCGGCATGGCCTTCCCGCACATCGCGACGGCGGCGATGACCATCACCACGGACGAGAACGAGGCGGCACGCGCCTCGGCGGGCGTGAACACCGTGCAGATGGTTGCGAACACCTTCGGCTCGGCCACCGCCGGACTCCTCGTGAGCATCGGTGCCGCTGTCGGCGCGGCGGGAGACCCCGAGGTCACCTCGGCACGGTTCCTCACCTTCGGGTTCGCCGCGTTGGCGATGGCAGGCGTCGGCGCTGCCGTCGTGTCCGTCCGGCAGTCGCGGCCGACCGACTCCACAGGTCCTACCGACCCGACTGCGGCCACCGGGATCCGCCGTGCCTGATCCGACGGTCAGGGCGTCAGCGGCGGCCCGTCGAAGCGCTCGAGCGTGACGAACTCACCGACCGGCTGACGACGCAACTTGGTGAGCTGACGCACCGGCCGTCCCATCGGGATCACCGCGGCAATCGCGTATGTCCCGGGCAACCCCAACATCTCCCGAACCTGATCCTCGGCCAGCACCGCCATCGAGGTGATGGTGCCGCCGTAGCCTTCCTGACGGGCGCCGAGCAGGATGTTCCACACCAGCGGATAGACCGACGCGCCGCTGACCACGCCCACCCGATCCAGATCCTGATCGATGGCCGCCACCATCGACAGATCCACCGAGACCACCAGCACCACAGGAGCTGTCCGGATGGGTTCGACGAAACTGTCCGGCACCGCGGTCGTATCGATCACGTCCTGTGGGACGGCCGTGGGGTGTACCGGATTCCACGGGCTCTCGCCGGCATTCCGCTGCGCGACATAGCGACGCACCGTCGGCTTCCCCAGCTCGCTCAGCTTCTGCTTCGTGTCGGTGTCGCGCACCACGACGATGTGCGCGCCCTGCCGGTTACCTCCGCTCGGCGCGAACCGCGCGTTGTCGAGGATGCGCCAGAGCACCTCGTCGGGCAACGGGTCGTCGGTGAACTCGCGAGCGGCGAACGTGGCACGCATGACGTCGTTCAACTCCATGGAGCCCACTATGCCCCTCACGGCACCCCGGGAGGACGGCCACCTCAGCCACCGACCGTCGCCGAGACCTTGCGCAGGAGGGTGGCGAGCATCTCCCGTTCGGCCGGGTCGAGGCCCGACAGTGCGTGTTCGTCGTCGGCGAGGCGGCGCGGCAACTCGGCTTCCACGAGAGCCCGGCCGTCGGCGGTCGGTTCCAGCAGGACCACCCGCCCGTCGCGTTCGGATTTACGTCGTTCCAGCAGACCCCGCCGCGAGAGACTCTCGGTGATCTTGGTGATCGACGCGCCGCTGAGCAGGGTCGTCGACACGACATCACTCGCGCGCAGGGGTCGATCCGAGCGCGCCAGCGCGCCGAGCACGTCGTACTCCGATCGGGTGACGCCGTGTGGTTCGAGATGCCGGTCGAGCCGGTGACTGCTGACGGTCGCGATGTGTTGGATACGGCCGAGCACCCCGATCGGGCCAACGTCGAACTGTGGGTACGCCTGCGCCCATTCCTGCTGGATGCGGTCGACGAGATCGGGCGTGTCCGGGGTGCGGTCGGCCCGCTGCGTTCCCGGCGCTGGTGGGGTGCTCACGTCCACATGGTAGGTCCGCGCGTTTTATTTTACTAATAAAACAGTGCTAAAGTACCTCTCCATGAGCACCGGCACCCTGGGCGACCACGTCCGTCATCGGCAGTCCGCCCTCGTTCATGCCGTGCACCCCTCGGTGTGGCGGTCCTCTGTCTCGACCTTCGACATGAGTCGGGCCGGTGTCGCGGCCCCGATCCGGGTCGGCATCGCGGTCGCCATCGTCCTGGTGGTGAGTGGACTACTCGGATGTCGCGACGTCGCAGGCTTCGCCGCACTGGGGGCAGTGACGTCGGCGTTCTGTCGCCCGGATCCGTACCGCGTGCGGGTGGGGCGCCTCGGCGTGCTGGGCATCGGGATCGTCGCAGCAGTCGGGATCGGCGCAGCCCTCGGATTGACCGATGCGTCGATCACGGTGCAGATCGCAACGATCTCAATCCTGGGAGGCTGCGCGGCACTGCTCGTCGGCACCTTGCGCATGGCCGGACCCGGCGCGATCATCTTCGTCTTCGCGGCCACCGGCTCGATGGGATTTGTCGACAGTGCCTCAGATCTGCGCCGCACCCTGACCGCAACGGTCATCGGCGCCGTCTGTGGCGCGGTGGCCTCCCTGGCGCCGTGGCTCCTGCGAGGCACGTGGTCGCGCATCCGCCCGACGCAGCTGCGCCCTACCACCGACAACACGCCGGTTCAGTACGAATCGCTCTGGACCACCCTGACTCGTCGACCTCGGCACGATCTGGTGGCCAACAGTCTGCGGATCGTCGTGGCGATGGCGGCCAGCGCAGCCATCGCCACGGCCGCCGGACTCTCCCATCCGATGTGGGCCGCGATGGGCGCCATCGCCGCCATGCAGGGCGTGTCGTATCACGTCACCGTTCAGCGGGGAGTGCAGCGGTTGCTCGGCAACGTCGGCGGCGCGATCATCGCCGTCGTGCTACTGGGCCTCGGTATCAACTATTGGGGCGCCGTGGTCGTCATCGTCATCTGTCAGTTGGCGGCGGAGATCACCGCTCCCGTCAACTATGCGGTCGCGTCGGTGGCGGTGACGCCGATGGCCCTGCTCCTGACCGGGCTCAGCGCCGACCTCCCGCCGTCTGCCGCCCTCGACCGGGTGACCGACACGCTGATCGGTGTCGTGATCGGGATCGTGGTCGCCGCTCTGACGATCACGGCGCCCGACGTCGGGCGCCTTCGACAGCCGGCGAAGATCTCGACATGAGCGGAAGGAACGTGACTCATCGCAACGTGAGTCACCCACGCCGAAGAGTTCGATGAACCGCAGCACAGGATGTTCCCCGCCGACCGTTCAGCCGTTGGCGGCCGTTGTCAGTGCCGCTGTGACAGTCTGGCGAAGCAGAGCGCGGCGACGGTCATGCACGTCGCGCGGCTCCTGGGCAGTCGCTGCATAGACATTGCTGACCGGCGACCATGCCATGGACATGGCGATGACCATGGCCATCACGTCGAACGGGTCACCCGGTCGCACGATGCCGGCGGCCTGCGCTTCGGCGATGGCGCGCAGTTTGTGGTCGTCCAAACGGTCGGCGTCGTCGACGAGGTGACCGGCGGGGCGTCGTTCCAGGCGCGCCCAGGTGGCCAAACGGATGAGGTCCGGGCGGCGGAGGTACTCGTCGTAGAGGCGCACGGCCCAGTCCGGGAGGTCGGTGGCATCGATGGGGACAACGTTCGTGATCCGCTCCAGTGACCCGAAAAAGGTGGCGTCGAACAGGCCCTGCTTGTTGCCGAAATAGCCATAGAGCTGCGCCTTGTTCGTGTGTGCACCCGCCACGATCCGCTCGATGCGGGCCCCGGCGATCCCGTGCTCCGCGAACTCACGCGTTGCCACCTCGAGGATCCGCTCACGTGTCGCGGCGCCACGGGCGGTGCGAGGCCGGTCGGTCATGGTCATGACGCTAGCAACAGAACAGTTTGTCTATTTCAGACGCTGCTATTCTGAAATAGACCGAACAGTCTGTTTATATTGGAGGCGCAGTGAGAACGACGGTGGGATGGCAAGCGGACGAGACCACACGGCGACTGGTGCGGAAGCCGCTGCAGCGGCGAGCCCTGCGCCCCGACGACGTCGCGGTGCGGGTGGACTACTGCGGGGTCTGCCACACCGACCTGCACGCCGTCCGCGACCATCGCGGCGGGTCGGACACACCCCTCGTACCGGGGCACGAGTTCACCGGCACGGTCACGGAGCTCGGACGCGACGTCACTCGATTCTCGGTCGGCGACCCGGTCGCGGTCGGCAACATCGTCGACTCGTGCGGGGTGTGCGCCATGTGCCGGGCCGGTCAGGAGAATTTCTGCCACGAGTTCCCGACTCTGACCTATGGCGGCACCGACCGTCACGACGGATCGACCACGCTGGGCGGCTACTCCCGCGAATATGTCGTCCGCGACCGATTCGCCTACCACCTACCGGCAGGTCTCGACCCGGCCGCCACGGCGCCTCTGCTCTGCGCCGGGATCACCGTCTGGGAGCCGCTGCGCACCCTCGGTGTGGGATCCGGCACGCGCGTGGCCGTGGCCGGCCTGGGCGGGCTGGGCCATCTCGCCGTCAAACTGGCCGTCGCGCTCGGTGCCGAGACCTCCGTGATCAGCCGATCGAAAGACAAAGCCGCCGACGCATCTCGACTCGGCGCCCACGATCTGGTCATCTCCACCGACGCCACCCACATGGCGGCCGCCCAGAATCGGTTCGACGTACTCATCGACACCATCTCCGCTCCCCACGACCTCGGGCCCTACCTCCGCTTGGTCGCCATGGACGGCACGCTCAGTCACCTCGGGTACCTCGGACCGGTCACCGTCCAGACCACCGACCTGCTGGTGGGGCGCAAGAAATTGAGTTCGGCAGGCAGCGGGGGCCGACCCGCGACCGAAGCCATGCTGGAATTCTGCGCCGTCCATGACATCACCGCCGACGCGGAGGTTCTGCCATCGGCGCAAGTGAACAACGCCCTCGACCGGCTGGCACGCAACGACGTCCGCTACCGGTTCGTACTCGACATGTCCGATCTGCCCTGACGCACGCGTCTACGCGTCCGCCGTCAGCGCCCCACGGCCGTGATCCCGTGCGGAGTTCACATTGGTGACGCCTGTTTTCACGCACGTCACACAGGGGAAACGACCCGGGTACGTCCTGCTCATAGCGTCGTATCGCTTGCACCACCACGAAACGTCCTCGATGCACTCCCGACGCCGAGGACGAGGTGACGATCCCAGGAGCGACAATGAGTGGCAGCATGTCCCGCCGTCAAGCCATCGAGGCAGTGACGAACTACTCGGTGGAAACCGATGGATTCCCGGAACCGTTGGCAGACACCTTCGGGCGCAACGTCTTCACTTTGTCTGCGATGAAGGCCCGCCTGCCCAAGCACGTCTTCAAGGCGGTCTCGGCGACCATCGACAAGGGTGCGCCGCTCGACCCCACCATGGCCGACTACGTCGCATCGGCCATGAAGGACTGGGCGATCGAGAAGGGCGCGTCGCACTACGCCCATGTCTTCTATCCGCTCACGGGCTTCACCGCGGAGAAGCACGACTCGTTCCTCGAACCCGACGGCTCGGGAGCCTCCTTGGCCGAGTTCCAGGGCAAGACGCTGCTACAGGGCGAGCCCGACGCCTCGAGCTTCCCCAACGGCGGTCTGCGTGGCACCTTCGAGGCCCGCGGGTACACCGGCTGGGATGTGACCAGCCCGGCCTACATCATGGAGAACCCCAACGGGAATACGCTCTGCATCCCCACGATCTTCATCTCGTGGACCGGTGAGGCGCTGGACAAGAAGACCCCGTTGCTACGCAGCCAGCAGGCGATGAGCAAGCAGGCCATGCGAGTGCTGAAGTTGTTCGGCCACGCCGAGGTCGACACCGTCGTTTCGTACGCCGGCGCCGAGCAGGAGTACTTCCTCATCGACCGTCACTTCTACTTCGCCAGGCCCGACCTGATGACCACGAACCGAACCCTGTTCGGCGACAATCCTTCCAAGGGACAGGAGTTCGACGATCACTACTTCGGGGCCATCCCCGATCGCGTACTGGCCTTCATGATCGAGCTCGACCGGGAGTTGTTCAAACAGGGCATCCCCGCGAAGACTCGTCACAACGAGGTGGCCCCCGGACAATTCGAGCTCGCACCGGTCTTCGAGAAGTCCAACCTCGCCCACGACCACCAGCAGCTGATGATGACGACGATGAAGAACGTCGCGGAGCGGTACGGCATGGTCTGTCTGCTCCACGAGAAGCCGTTCGCCGGGGTCAACGGCTCCGGAAAACACGTCAACTTCTCGCTCGGCAACAACAATCAGGGCAACCTGCTCAACCCGGGCGACACCCCACACGAGAACGAGCAGTTCCTGGTGTTCTGCGCGGCCATCATCCGTGGCGTGCACAAGTTCGGCGGACTGCTCCGCGCTTCCATCGCCTCGGCGTCCAACGATCACCGCCTCGGCGCGAACGAGGCACCGCCGGCCATCATCTCGATCTTCCTCGGCGAGCAGTTGATGGACGTCTTCGACCAGATTGCCAAGGGCGGCGCCAAGGCCAGCAAGGAAACCGGCGTGCTGGAACTCGGCGTCGACACCTTGCCACCACTCAAGGCGGACGCCGGCGACCGCAACCGGACGAGCCCGTTCGCCTTCACCGGCAACCGTTTCGAGTTCCGCGCCCCGGGTTCCAACCAGTCGATCGCCGATCCAATGATCGCCATCAACGCCATGTTGGCCGAATCTCTGGGCTACGTCGCGAACTTCCTCGAGAAGGAGCTCGCCGAGGGCGTGGAGTTCGATGCCGCGGTGCAGAAGGTGCTCGAAGGCATCATCGTCGAGCACGGCAAGGTGGTGTTCAACGGCAACGGCTACTCCGACGAATGGCAGGAGGAGGCGGCGGCGCGAGGCCTGCTCAACCTGCGCACCACCGTCGACGCGATGGCGCAGTACGACGAGCCCGCGATCCAGGAGGTCATGAGCGCGTACGGAATCCTGAGCAATCGTGAGCTGAAGGCACGCAAGGAGGTCGTGCTGGAGCAGTACTCACTCGCGCTCCTGGTGGAAGCCAAGGAGACCCTGGAGATCGCCAAGACGATGATCCTCCCTGCCGCCAACCGCTACCAGGGAGAACTCGCCGGCACCGCGGCCAGTCTGAAGGCCGCCGGTGTCGAGACCGACCACCCGGTCCTGATGTCGGTGACCAAGAGCACCAAGGATCTCTACGCCGCGATGCTGACGCTCGAGGAGGCCATCGGTGGCTTTCACGCCGACAGCGTCGAGGGCGAGGCCGAGTACGCGCTGAAGGCGCTGATCCCCGCGATGGTCGATGTCCGGACCGTCGCGGACAAGCTCGAGAGCATCGTCGCCGACGATCTCTGGCCCCTACCGACCTACCACGAGATGCTCACCATCCTCTGAGCTCGTCGACTTGTGACAGTGCCCGCCGGAACTTCACCGGTGGGCACTGTCGTCTCCCCGCCCGCCGACAGCAACCGGTTTCCCGCCGACGGCAACCCATTTAGCGCCGACGGCAACCCATTTCGTGCCGACGGCAACCCCGATATCGCGCGAGTGGGAGGCCGTGGCGCGACCATCACGCACAACCATGCCGTCAGGCCGCTCGTTCGCCCAACCGCTACGGTGCTGTCGGCGCTAAACGGGTTGCTGTCGGCGCAGATTCGGTTGCTGTCGGCGGGATCGAGGTTGCTGTCGGCGGGAAATGGGTTGCTGTCGAGATCACCAACGTCGGGCGGAATTACGCGCCGCGCAGGCGATGCAGTGCCGCGCGGCAGGCAGCGCGTCGAGACGCTCCGAGCCGATCGGCTCACCGCAGCTCTCGCAGCGGCCGTAGGTCCCGTGATCGAGGCGGCCGAACGCCGCATCGATCTCCTCGAGCCGCACCCGCGATCTGTCCAGTTGCGCGACGAGTTGTCCGCGCTCGACGGCGAGTGTCGTGCCTTCGGGGTCGTGCTCGTCGTCGGAGCTGGAATCCGCAGTGGCCTCGATGACCGACTCCAATCGGGCCGACAAGGACTCGATGAGCGCCAGCGTGGAGGCACGGTCGGCGCTCAGCGCTGCCCGAGCGCCGTCGGGTTCAGTGACCATCTGGACACCTCACCGTGCCGCCGCGCCGGCACGCAACGACAGCGCGACGACGAGCCTGGTCGCCGGGTCGTCGAGGTCCATCCCGGTGAGCTCCTGCAGCCGACGGATCCGATACCGCAGGGTGTTCGGGTGGATGTGCAAAGTCGTTGCTGCCGAGCGTACATCGCCGAACCGGTCGAGGTACACGCGTAACGACGAGGTGAACTCGCTGCCGGTGCGCTCGTCCGTCTCGGCGAGCTCGACGACCCGGGTGTCCATCAGTTCCGGGTTCGCGGTGAGGTGGGCGACGATCTCGCCGAGGAGAACGCCCGTCTGCGATTCGCCGACCGTGGTCACATCGGCGATCAGCTCTCCTTCGCGTTCGGCGGCGTCGAGGACGCGATCGACCTGGGCGCGCAGCGCAGGCACCGACGCGAGACCATCCTCCGGACCGGCGATCACGGCCCGTAGCGCGACGCCGAACTGGCGTTCCGCCGCCGCGACCACCGATCTCCCCCAGGTGCGGGTCGCGTCGGGATCCACTTGCGGGAGTATGACGTACGCGCGAGATCCGATCGTGGACGTCACCGACAGTGGACTGAACGCGCTCGCGTGCAAGGTGAGTGCCGACACCTCCCCGCCCCCCTGGAGCACCGCGGCCGGGCCCTCGTCGTCGTCTGCCGCGGCGAAACCGGCGACCGTCATCGGGAGGTCGACAGCGATACCGAGCTGCGCGCCGAGGTAATCCGCGTCGACGATCTCCCCCCGCGCACCCAGGAGACGCCGGACCACGTCGTCGTGGACGGTGCCCGCGGTCTTGCGTCGCGAGATCATCCGTGCGGCAACGGCCGACGCCCCGGCAAGCACCTCGTCGGTGTCGATGGTCAACGCCGTGCGTCCTTGCTGGAGCCATACGACACCGAGGAACTCTCCCGGTCCGTCCGCCGCGGGCCTGCGGATGCCGATGGCGCGCCGGGGGCGCAGCGCCAGATCGGCCCGCTCGTCGACGACGACCACGTCCGTGCCGGTCCGTACCGCGTCCATCACCCCCCACTGCCGCAGCCAGGCGAGCATCTCCGGTGGCCCTTCGCGTCCGAGGATCGAGAGCCGACGCAACTCGTCGGCCTCGTCCCCGGCGCTGCTGTAGGCGAGGACGTGGGACCGCTCGTCCTCGATGCTGACCAGTCCGCCGGTTCGCCGGGCGACCTCGCCCGCCAGTTCGAAGAGATCGCCGATCGCCCCGGATCGCATCGACTCACCTGCCATACCGGAGCCGGGCCCGGGCGCGCCCTCCAGGACGCGCATGACCAGATGATAGATCCGCTCCCAGCGCGCATGGGGATCGATCGCGATGACGGCGACGCCGGTCGTCTCGGCACGTTCGACGACACGCTCGGACGGCGCCTTGCAGAGGATGGCCACCGGCCGCTGCGCGCCGAGACCCGACAGCCACGTGAGCACGGCGTCGTCGGGGACGCCGACGAACAGGAACAGTTCGGCGCCTCGGGCCGCGCGGCCCAGGCCGAGGAGGATGTCGTCGACGTCGAGGAGTGCCGCCGACGACAGACGCTGGTCCAGGCCGCTCGGAGCGCCGACCAGGTTCGCCACCGTGCTGTCGAGGGCGAGGAGCAGTTGACCGAGGGATACGCCCGCAGGTGTGGTCATACGGCCAATTATCGCCCTACACATTGTGTGATCGGACAGGTTCCCGATGACTCGGCGCGAATCGATCAGCGATGCAACACGGCCGCAAACGCGACCCGGTCGCCACGGTAGAGCGACCGCACCACCTCGATGGGCATCCCGTCGACATCGAGCGAGCGCCGGCGGAGCAGCATCATCGGCATGAGGGTCGTCGTCTCCAGTAGATCGGCCTCCCGTGGGGAAGCCAGCGCGGTCTCGATGCGCTCCTCGGCACTGGCGAACTCGACGCCTTCCGCACGTATTGCGGCGTATAGCGACGTCTGCGGGTCGAAGGTCGCCGCGAAGTCGCCGAATCTCGCTTGGGCGAGATAAGTGCTCTCCAGACCCAGCTTGACGCCGTCCGCCAGCAATACCCGTTCGAGGTGCATCACCGGCGAACCCGGCGCGATACCCAGCGCCTCACACATCGACTCATCACCAACGATGTCCTCGAAGGTCACCAGAATGCGTCCCGGCACCCGTCCGTGTTCCTTCGCCCCCTCGGTGTAGGACCGTAATGACAACGGCTGCACCAATTTCGGCGACGACACCACGGTCCGACGACCACGCCTCTCGATCCGTCCTTCGACGAGCAGATCCTGCAACGCCTGCCGCACCGTCTCCCGCGCGACCGAGAACTGCTCGGCGAGCGCACGTTCGGGCGGAACGGCGTCACCCTCGTCGAGGGCGGACACCATTCGCTCGAGCTCGGTCCGGACCCGGTAGTACTTGCGGGGTTCGACGGTCACCATGGCACTCCCCTCGGCCGCCGCTCGACCGCCGATCGATCGGCAATTCTCCCCGCCAGGATGCCGATTTCGCCGATCTCCATGCCGGGTGCCCCGACAACCTTTGCGGCGTCGTCGTATCGACGCAACCGGACGGCATCGGGCCACCACGGGTGCGCCGTCCACGCAGCATCGACACCCCCGGCTCCGCCCTGGTGCGCCAGCGAATCCACCGAGGTCTCGGAAAGTCCGGCGGCATAGCCGGATTCGGTGTCCGCAAGAAATCGCTTCGCCGCGACGTGCGCCCCGGCCAGCCAGCCCACCCGCGCCCCGAAGCGGGGAGCCAGCCATTCACGGGCGATCCGGTCGTGTGGCTCCGGCCCGGGCAGGAGCGGGCTCCGGCCGACATCGTGGAGAACCGCGGCGAGGACCAGCTCGTCGGACGCGCCGTCGACCCGTGCATGCCATCCGGCCTGCATCGCGTGGTCGAACTCGTCGACGGTCGGCTCATCCCAGACGCCACGCAGGGATCGGAGCACAGCGGTCACCTCAGCAGCGGCCTCGGAGGAAGACGACATGTACCCGAGCATAGCGTTTCTGGTCTAGACCAAAAGTTCACCGAGTGTTTCCACGGAGGATCCTGTTTGGTCTAGACCAAAGATTGCACACTGGTCCGCATGAAGATCATCGTCATCGGCGGCGGAATCCTGGGCACCGCCCACGCCTGGTCGGCGGTCGTTCGCGGGCACCGGGTGGTGCAGATCGAACGCGAACGCGAGGCGCGTGGCGCCACGGTCCGCAACTTCGGTCTCGTGTGGGTCTCCGGGCGCGCACCGGGCGAACTCGCTGCGGCGCAACGGTCCCGCGATCTCTGGGAGAAGATCGGGACCGAGGTATCCGGGATCGGGTTCCGACCGTGTGGGTCACTCACGCTGGTCCGGAGCGCCGCGGAGCTCGCCGTGGCCGAAGACGTGTCCACCCGGCCCGACGCCGCCGATCGCGGCTTCACCCTGCTCGACCCGGAAGCCGTGCGACGGATCAATCCCGCGCTGCGTGGCGACTTCCGCGCCGGGCTGCACTGTTCTCGTGACGGTGCAGTCGAGTCCCGCATCGCGCTACCCGCTCTCCGATCCCATCTGGCCGGTACCGGTCGATACGATTTCGTGCCCGGACGCGAGGTCCGGTCGGTCGAATCGGCAGAGTCCGGCGTGTCGGTGCGCGACGACCACGGCACGACTCATCGTGGCGACGCGGTCATCCACTGTCCGGGCGCGTCACACGGTGGCCTCACCCGTGAACTGCTCGGTTCGGCGCCGCCGGTCCGACGCGTCCGCCTGCAGATGATGCAGACCGCTCCACTCGGCGAGGAACTGACCACCGCCATCGCCGACGCCGACAGTTTCCGGTACTACCCGGGTTTCGCCGGCGACGCACTCGAGGTGCTCACCGCAAACCAATCCCAGGTTCCGGTCGCGGCCGAGCACCACATGCAGTTGCTCTGCGTGCAACGGCTCGACGGCGGTCTGACGATCGGCGACACCCACGAGTACGACGACGACGCCGTGTTCGGATTCGATGTCGACGAGGGGCCTTACGAGCATCTCCGGCAGGTCGTCGAATCCCTGCTCGGACGGCCGCTGCCCGGCATCGCCCGCCGGTGGTCGGGCGTCTATTCACAATGCCTCGACCCGGCCGCGATCGCATTCCGGGAGCAGGTGTCGCCCGGCGTCTGGGTGGTCACCGGTCCCGGCGGCCGTGGGATGACGCTCGGCCCCGCCATCGGCGAGCAGACCGCCGACCTGATGAACCTCTGAGCCCGACTCGAAAGGTATTCCCTTGTCCGACCTGAAGATCCGCCTGGCCGCAGTCGACATGGCAGGCACCACAGTCGCCGACGACGGCCTCGTGCTGGCCGCCTTCGATGCGGCGGCCGAGGCCGCCGGGCTCCCCGCGGAGGGCCCTGGCCACCAACGGGCGCGCCAGTACGTGGTCGACACGATGGGCCAGTCCAAGATCGTCGTCTTCCGCCATCTGGTCGGCGGTGACGAAGTGCGTGCCCAACTCGCCAACACGGCATTCGAGAATGCCTACGCCTCATCGCTTTCCGATGGCGGCGTGCGGGAGATCGGCGGAGCCGCCGACACCATCGAATTATTGCGTACCGCCGGGATCAAGGTCGCACTGACCACCGGCTTCAGTGCCGAGACACAGCGGCGGCTGCTGACCGCGCTCGGCTGGGTAGACCTCGCGGACCTCGCGGTCGCACCGTCGGCCACCCTCCGCGGCCGCCCGTTCCCGGACATGATCCTGTCCGCGGTGATCGACCTGCGGATCGACGATGTCCGCCAGGTCGCGGTCCTCGGCGACACCGCCAACGACATCACGTGCGGCATCCGAGCAGGCGCCGAGATCGTGGCAGGCGCCCTCACCGGCGCCCACGACGAAACGCGCCTGAACGCGGCCGGCGCCACCCACATCGTCGACTCCGTGAGCCAGTTCGGCGAGCTGCTCACCCATTGATCCAGCCCCGGGACCGCACGCAACGGCGCGTCGGCCCCCGATCACCTCAACCTCATCACCCGAATGAAGGAAACAGCATGCGCCTCTCCGTCTTTCGACGTGGCACCTGGCGTGCCGCGGTTCTCGCCCTGGCCACGGCCACCGTCGCCGTCACCGCCGCCTGTGGCGGTACCGGAACCTCCGAGTCCGGCGACAAGAGCATCACCGTTTACACCGCCGACGGGCTCGGAAGCTGGTACAAGACCGAGTTCGACACCTTCCGGCAGCAGACCGGGATCTCGGTCAACATCGTGGAAGCCGGTTCGGGAGAGGTGGTGTCGCGCGTCCAGAAGGAGCAGTCCAATCCGCAGGCAGACCTGCTGGTCACCTTGCCGCCGTTCATCCAGAAGGCGGCGGGCGAGGGCCTACTCGCCGACAGCGGAGTGGACACCACGGCGGTGGACAAGGCCGACAAGGACGCCGGCGGCAAGTATGTCGCCATCGTCGACAACTACCTGTCGTTCATCGCGAATCCGTCGGCGACGCCCGCGCCGAAGACCTGGGACGACCTCCTCGCACCGCGATTCACGGACAAGATCCAGTACTCCACACCCGGCCAAGCCGGTGACGGCACCGCGGTTCTGCTCCTGCTGCAACACCTCATGGGCGATCAGGCCGCCCTCGACTACCTCGCGAAATTGCAGGTCAATAACGTCGGTCCGTCGAGCTCGACCGGTAAGCTCCAGCCCAAGGTCAGCAATGGTGAACTGATGGTCGCCAACGGCGACGTGCAGATGAACCTGGCATCGATCCGCGACGACGGGTCGAAGTTCAACCTGTTCTTCCCCGCCATGCCCGACGGGTCGCGGACCACCGTGTCACTGCCCTACTTCGCGGGCATCACCAAGGGAGCGCCGCACGCCGACAACGCCCAGAAGCTCCTCGAGTTCCTGCTCTCGAAGGACGTCCAACAGACCGTGGGCACCCAGGCGCTCGGTGTCTCGGTGCGCACCGACGTGACGCCGCCGGCTCCCGACGGCACCACCCCGACCCCGTCCGAGGTGATCAAGGGGGTCACCGTGTGGAACCCCGATTGGAACTCGGTACTCACGTCGCTCGATGCCGACGTCTCCGCGTATCAGAAGTCCACCGGGAGTTGAGATGTCCAACCCGTTGACGACCCCGACCGCACGCGCGTCCGTCACTGTCGCCCCGGCGCAGCCGAGCATCGCCTTCGACCGCGTGACCGTCACCTACGGGCGCGGTGAGAAGTCCACCGACGCCCTGCTCGACTTCACCTTGCGGGTCGAGCGCGGTGAGACGATCGCTCTGCTCGGGCCGAGCGGATCGGGTAAGTCGACGGCGCTCAAGGCGCTGGCCGGATTCGTGCGGCCCAGCGCCGGACGGGTCCGGCTGTCGGGCCGGGACGTGACCGATCTGCCACCCGCCAAACGCGGCATCGGTGTCGTGGTGCAGTCATACGCGTTGTTCCCGCATATGCGGGTACGTGACAATGTCGCGTTCGGCCTGAAGGCGCGCCGGATGCCCAAAGCGCGGATCACCGAACGGGTCTCGGACGCCCTCGCGATGGTCAGCATGTCGGATTACGCGTCCCGACTGCCCCGTGAGCTCTCCGGCGGACAACAGCAGCGAGTGGCGATCGCCAGGGCGCTGGCGATCCGGCCCGATGTGCTGCTTCTCGACGAACCGCTCGCCGCACTCGACGCGGCGTTGCGCCAGTCCATGGTGATCGAGCTGCAACGACTGCGGGATGCGCTGCCCGACACGACGATGCTGTACGTGACGCACGACCAGTCCGAGGCGCTGGCGCTCGCGTCCCGGGTTGCGGTGATGCGGGACGCGCAACTCGTCGACATCGGTACCGCGGATGAGTTGTGGTCGCGCCCTCCCAGCAGCTTCACGGCGGGTTTCCTCGGCGGTGCGAACCTCATCGGCTGCACCGTGGGCCGGGTGTCGGGTACCACGGCGCTGGTCTCGGTGGGCGACAAGATGTTCACCGCGAGCGCACCGGCGCCTGCGCGGCGTTGGGCGCCCGGGACCAGTGCATCGCTGTGCATCCGTCCACACGAATTGGAGGTGACCGCCTTGTGGGCCGCCGGCTCACTGGCCGCCCGGGTGACCGGGTCCGTGTGGCGTGGCGCGACGACACGGCTCACGCTCGCCGTCGACGGGCTGCCCGATCAGCTCCTCGAGGCCGATGTGACCGGTCGGGCGGACCATCCGACCGAATCGCGTGTCGGTGTCAGGTTTCCGAGCCCCACCGGCGTGCTGGTGGAGGCCGCGGGGACGGCACGATGAGCACGAGTCATGTTCTGGCGCGGACGCCGCCGATCGAACAGGCTGATCTGCAGCCGAATACGTCTCCGAACCGGTGGCGTCCGGCGGCCTGGGTCGCGCCGCCCCTGCTGATCGTCCTCGTGATCGCGGTCTACCCGCTGGTCCGTGTGCTGACCGAGTCGGCAGGCGGCACCGGTCAGAGCACCTGGCGAGCCGTGCTGAGCAGTGAGATCTTCCGACGCGCACTCGCGACGACGGCACAGATCGCGGTCTGCTCGACCGTCGGTTGCCTCATACTCGGCACGTTCCTCGCGATCGTGCTGGCCTTCGTTCCCTTCCCGGGTTCCACCGTCGTGGCGCGCCTGATCGACACGGTGCTCGCGCTGCCGTCGTTTCTCATCACGCTCGCGTTCACGTTTCTGTACGGGAGTGCGGGTGCGGTGAATGCGGCCATCTTCGAGGTCACGGGGAACCGGCCGTTGAATTTCCTCGCGACGCCGGCCGGGGTCATCGCCGCCGAGATCACCTTCTTCACACCGTTCGTCGTCCGCCCGTTGCTCGCGTCGTTCACCGTGATGTCGAGGGATCAACTCGATGTCGCCGCCAGCCTGGGCGCGTCGCCGTGGCGTGTGCTGCGCACCGTGGTCATGCCCGAGGCGGTGCCCTCGCTGTTGGCCGGCGGCAGCCTGGTATTGCTGTTGACGCTCAACGAGTTCGGCATCGTGCTGTTCACCGGCGCGAAAGATGTGGTGACGCTGCCGATGCTCGTGTACACACGCGGAATCGTCTCCTTCGACCTACCCGGAGCTGCCGTGATCGCGACCGTGCAGGTGCTCCTGTCTCTGATCCTCTACGGCGCGTACCGGCTCGTGTTCGCGCGGATGACGACGAGCCGGCGAGGAGACCACTGATGTTGTTCTGGACTCGACGGGGCCGGGCGGTGGTGTGGACGTTGTTCGCCGTGGTGGTCCTGGTGGTGTTCGTCGCGCCGATCGCCACCGTCGTGGTGGCCGGTTTCGCGGGATCCTGGACGGGACCGCTGCCGTCGGATCTCGGCCTCGCACACTTCGGCGACGCACTCGCCGGCGACAACGTCGCCAGTCTGTCGGTGAGCCTGCAGACCGCGTTCATCGCCGGCACGCTGGCGCTGATCCTGGGTACGTGGGCCGCGATCGCGGCGCGCGAGGCAAGCGGGCCGGTCGGCAGGGTCGTGGACGCGGTGTTCCACCTGCCGATCGCGGTACCGTCGGTCGCCATCGGCCTCGGGTTACTGATCAGTTTCAACGAGAAGCCGCTGCTGCTCGGCGGGACGAAGTGGATCGTGATCGTCGCCCACACGGTGTTGGTGCTGGCGTTCGCCTTCAGCGCCGTCTCGGCCGCCCTGGAGCGACTCGATCCGGCGTATCGACAGGCCGCGGAATCGCTCGGGGCAGGACCGTTTCGGGTCATGACGAGGGTGACGCTGCCACTCCTGTTACCCGCCCTGGGCGCGGCGGCGGGCCTGGCGGTGGCCTTGTCGATGGGTGAGTTGGGCGCAACGGTGATGGTCTACCCGGCGACCTGGAAGACCCTCCCGGTGACGATCTTCGGTCTGTCCGACCGTGGTCAGGTGTTCTCCGCGGCGGCCTGCACGTCGGTGCTGCTTGCAGCGACGCTGATCTCGTTGGCGCTGCTCGGCAGAATCAGGTCCCGGGCCGTGGTGCGATGACCGCGTTGTCCTGATCGACAAAGGCCGCCGTATTCGATTTGCCGATCGGACATATCGTCCCGGGTTCTGGGGTGCTGAACTGCTGGTATGGATGCCATCACCACACCCCCGCGCCCGTCGAACGAGCCGGTCCACACCTATGCACCCGGAACACCCGAGCGGACCCGGATCACCGACGAGCTCACCCGGCAGTCCTCGGCGGGACCGATGGAGCTCCCGCATGTCATCGGCGGCTACGAGCTGCACGGCAGCGGCGAGCGCATCGATGTGGTCCAGCCGCACGCACATCGAGAGGTGTTGGGCACCATCTGCAATGCGACCCACGAGGACGGTGAGGCGGCAGTCACCGCGGCACGGACAGCCGCGCCCGCGTGGGCGGCGACCTCCTTCGACGATCGCGCGGCCGTCCTCCTGCGTGCCGCCGACCTGCTGAGCGGCCCGTGGCGGGAGCGGATGGCCGCTGCGACCATGCTCGCTCAGTCGAAATCGGTGCAGCAGGCCGAGATAGACGCGCCGTGCGAACTCATCGACTTCTGGCGGTTCAACGTCTCGTTCGCCCGGGAGATACTCGCAGAGCAACCGATCTCCTCGCCGGGGGTGTGGAATCGGATCGACCATCGCGCGCTGGATGGATTCGTCTACGCCATCACCCCGTTCAACTTCACCGCGATCGCCGGAAACCTGCCGACCGCCCCGATGCTGATGGGCGACACAGTCATCTGGAAGCCGTCACCAACACAGGCCTACGCCGCCCACCTGACAATGCAATTGCTCAGGGCCGCAGGACTTCCGGACGGTGTGATCAACCTGGTTCACGGCGATGGTGTCGAGTTGTCCGAGGTGGTGCTCGCCGATGAACATCTCGCGGGTATCCACTTCACCGGTTCGACGAGCACGTTCCAGCACCTGTGGCGTGAGGTGGGTACGAATATCGACCGGTACCGGAACTATCCGCGAATCGTCGGCGAGACCGGTGGCAAGGACTTCATCGTGGCGCATGCGTCGGCCGATCCCGATGTCCTGCGCACCGCGCTGATCCGCGGCGCGTTCGAGTACCAGGGCCAGAAGTGTTCGGCCGCGTCCCGCGCGTACATCGCACGGTCGGTGTGGGAGCGCATGGGCGACGACTTCCTTGCGGAGGCAGATCAGCTGTCCTACGGGGACATCCGCGATCTGGGGAACTTCGGCGGTGCACTGATCGACCGCCGCGCCTACGACAAGAATGTCGCCGCGATCGACCGCGCCAAGACCGTCCCGACCATGACGGTGGCCGTCGGCGGTGAGTGCGACGACAGTGAGGGATTTTTCGTCCGCCCGACAGTGCTGCTGTCCGACGACCCCTACGACGAGGCGTTCTCCACCGAGTATTTCGGACCCGTGCTGTCGGTCCATGTCTACGAGGACGACGACTTCGAACACACCCTGGGGCTGGTGGATTCGACCGCGAGATATGCCCTGACCGGCGCGGTGATCGCCACCGACCTCGCCGCTGTCGCGACCGCGTCCGATCTGCTGCGCCAGGCGGCCGGCAACTTCTACGTCAACGACAAGCCCACCGGCGCCGTCGTGGGGCAGCAACCCTTCGGTGGCGCGCGCGCATCAGGCACCAACGACAAGGCGGGCTCGAAGGCCAATCTGATGCGCTGGACCTCCACCCGGACCATCAAGGAGACCTTCGTGCCGCCCACCGCATCCGCGTACCCCCACATGACGGCATCCCAGCCCGTCGAGTAGCCACACCCCAACCGCCCGTCGAGTAGCCACACCCCAACCGCCCGTCGAGTAGCCACACCCCAACCGCCGGTCGAGTAGCCACGAACGAAGTGAGTGGCGTATCGAGACCAGCGCACCCGCCCCGCACCGAGGAGACCCGATGAGCAAGTTCTTCGACACCACGATGCGACCGATGATCACCGCCGTCGCGGCGAGCGAGCGCATCAAGGAGACGTCGCAACGGCTGACCGTCACCAGACGTGTCGTCGAGCGATTCGTCCCCGGCGAAACCGAGGAGGACGTGTTGGCGGCGATCCGCGACTCGCTGGGCAACGGGTTGTCGGTCACCATCGACCACCTCGGTGAGGACACCAGCGACGACGCGCAGGCCGCACGGACCGTCGACGCATATCTCTCACTCCTGGAAGAGATGTCGGGGATGTCGACGCCGACTCCCAATGCGCTGGAGGTATCGGTGAAACTCACCGCCCTCGGCCAGATGCTGCCGCGACACGGGCGCAAGATCGCCGAAGAGAATGTTCACAGCATCTGCGCAGCAGCCGAGGCCGCCGGCGTCCTCGTGACGATCGACGCCGAGGATCACGCGACCGTCGACGAGCGACTCGACATCGTGCGGACCGTGCGTCGCGATTTGCCCTCCCTCGGCACCGTACTCCAGGCCTACCTGCGCCGCACCGAGGACGATTGTCGCGAGTTCGCCGAATCCGGTGCACGAATCCGACTGTGCAAGGGTGCATATGCGGAGCCGCCCACGGTGGCGTTCGCCGACCGCACCCAGATCGACGAGGCGTTCCTACCCTGCCTGCGGATCCTGATGAAAGGCAACGGATACCCGATGGTGGCCAGCCACGATCCGATGATGATCGGTGCCGCGCACGAACTGGCGGCGGAGTTCGGGCGGGCCCCGGACTCCTGGGAGCACCAGATGTTGTACGGCATCCGCACCGACGAGCAGCTGCGGCTCGCCGGAGATGGGCATCGTGTGCGCGTCTACATCCCGTACGGCCGGGAGTGGTATGGCTACTTCGTCCGGCGCCTCGCCGAGAGGCCTGCCAACGTCACCTTCTTTCTCCGGGCGCTCGCGGACCGACGCCATCCGGTCACAGCGGCTGAGCCCGCCTGACCTGATCGGCCGCTCGCGAGGCATCGAGTTCGACGTCGCATCTGATCACCGCCGGTCCGACGCGGAGGACACCCGACGACAACGGCTGGGCACGTAGCCCACCACGGCCGATGAGCGCCTTACGGACGCCCTCACCCGCCATCGAGTCCATCCACGAGCACGGATGAGCGGGACGGCCGCCACGGAAGACGATGCCGCCGTCACCGGTGTCGATCTCGAACTCACGACCACGGAGCGGATCGAGTTCGAGGCCGCGGACGACGATGTTGCGTCGCCCGACCGCCGGATCAACGTCACCGGCAGCCGCCCGCCACGCCTCGAGCGCCAAGAAGGTGATCGAGGCCTCGGTGTGCGCCCGGACCCCGAAGAATCGGTCACCGCGAATCCCCTTGTCCGCCACGATGTTCACTCGATCCGGAGCGGCGGTTTCCACCTCGTCGGCGGGGCCGTCCTTGGGCCTGCCGAAGTAGGCGTGCCGCGGCGACACCAGCAATGAGACGATCTCGAACCGATACTCCATACCGCCACCGTATGCGTCGCGAACTCGTCTCCGCATTCATAAAGACCATGTCTCAGTGGAGTCAGATTGGGTATTGGCGCATGTCAAACATGGTCGATAGCCTGATGAGAACGCCCGTTGGCAGCGCTGCTCGACAAAGGACCACCATGCTCGTCGCACCCACCACTCTGGTCGCGGCCACCTCGTCGGAAGACCTCGCGGCCGCGCGGAAACAGGCACAGTCGTGGCGATCGCCAGAGATCGGGATCGCCGACCGCGACCTCACCGACGCCGCGCTCGCAGACCTGGTCGCCACCGCGACGTCAACCGCCGACGACTCCTTCGCCCGCGCGGTGTCCGCGATCCGATCGGCACGTGCCGGCGAGTTCCCGGCCATCCCGCACGTCGACGCAGCCGCCGAGATCTTCCGGAGTTTTCTGCGTGACGACCTCATCGACGGTTGGCTGTACGTCCGTGAATCCGACGGCTATCTGCATCCGTATCTGGTCATGGACCTCACGCTGGAACACGGCGACCGCACGCACGGGCCCCGGATCAAGTTCACCATGGAGGCCGACAACGCCACCGTGAAGCGGCCGTCACGCAAACCGCGGGTGCTGTACTTCGAGGAGACGGAGATCGTCGGCAAACCGCCGGGCGATATCCTGGTCGCCGGTGGCGCGTACAAGGAGACGGTGGAACTCAAGGCCGAATACCAAGCGCGCCGCGACCGGTACCAGGAGATCATCGACGACGGATTCGGGCAGCAATTCACCTTCACCGGCCGCGCGATCCGGACCGACGATTACCGTTCGCCCAACAAACGCGAGAACCGGAAGGTTGTCCACGACGTGGCGCCCAGCGAGATCGCGGCGTTGCGAATGGTCGCAGCCTCGGTCCTGTTTGAGGGCGGCGATTATGGCTCGGTGCCGGTCATCACGGCGGTCCGCGTCTTCGACCTGGGCGCGCAGGATTTTCTGGATGTGAACACCGGGGATCTCTCCGAGTACACCTACGACGCCGATCTCCAGGACAAGCTGGTCCTCCCCGATGATCAGCGCGAACTGCTGAATATCCTCACCACGGACATCTCCGTCTTCACCGGCGACATCATCGACGGGAAGTCCGCAGGCAACGTGATCTTGGCGATGGGGCGGCCCGGAGTGGGCAAGACCCTGACCGCCGAGGTGTACGCGGAGGTCACCGGCCGACCGTTGTACTCGATCCACTCCGGATCCCTGGGTGTGACAGCCGAACTCGTGCGCAAGAACCTCGAGGTGATCTTCGACCGTGCGAAACGGTGGGACGCCGTACTCCTCCTCGACGAGGCCGACGTCTTCGTGATGGAGCGTGGGCTCGACCTCGCCCAGAACGCCATCGTCGCCGAGTTCCTGCGCACGCTGGAGTATTTCGACGGACTGCTGTTCCTGACGACCAACCGGATCGACGGAGTCGACGAGGCCATCCATGCCCGGTGCGCGGCGGTCATCGAATACCGGCCACCCGGCCCCAAGGATGCACGACAGGTCTGGCAGATTCTCGCAGCCGGAAACGACGTCACCCTGGACGAAGGACTGCTCGACGATCTCGTCGGCGGTTTCCCCGACATCACTCCGCGCGACATCAAGATGCTGCTGCGACTGGCGCTGCGGATGGCGGCGCACCGCGGGGTGGAGCTCGACGCCTCGGTTTTCGCCAGTAGCGCGACATTCCGTGGACTGCACTATATCCCGCCGTCGGGTCGGTGATCTCGATACGCCTCCTCGCTACGCTCGTCGGCTACTCGATCAGCAGGACGCAACCCATCCCGCCGAACGAAGTGAGTGGCACCACCCGCTGAACGAAGCGAGCCGCGCCTTCCGCTGATCGAGTAGCCACGAACGAAGCGAGCCGTAACACCCGCTGATCGAGTAGCCACGAACGAAGCGAGCCGTAACACCCGCTGATCGAGTAGCCACGAACGAAGTGAGTGGCGTATCGAGATCACTCCCCCGGCACCCTCGACCAACGGGGTTCGACGAGAGTACTTTCCAAGGATGGAGTACGGCGCACACCTGCCGCTGATCGACCTCGACGGTCGCGGTTGGGATGCGCGTCGACTGTCGTCGTACGCCCGGACCGCGCAGCGGCTGGGGTACGCCACCGTGGCCGCCAACGATCATCTCGCCTTTCGGCGACCATGGCTGGACGGGATCGTTGCGCTGGCGTCGGTCGTCGACGCGAGCGGCGATCTCGACCTCGCGACAACGGTTGCGCTGCCAGTGGTTCGCGGGCCTGCTGCACTCGCCAAAGCGGCTGCAGCGCTGGACATCCTCTCCGACGGCCGATTCGTACTCGGCGTGGGGGCAGGGTCCTCGGCAGCCGACTACGCACTCTCCTGCGTCGACTTCGATGAGCGGTGGCCACGGTTCGAGGAAGCTGTCCGGCTGCTGCGGTCACAACTCGGTCGCGACGACGGCCCGTCGTCACGTGGCCGCTTCTACCCGGACCCGACACCATTGGCACCACAGCCGAAACGTGCGGGTAGACCACCGGTGTGGATCGCGAGCTGGGGATCGCCCGCCGGCCTCCGTCGCGTCGCCCGCCTGGGCGATGGCTGGCTGGCGTCGGCCTACAACACGACGCCGGACCACCTCGCCCTCGGCCGGGAAGTACTGCGCGCGAGCCGCACCGACAGCTCTGACCGCGACCTGTCCTGCGTGGTCGCCACGATGTGGACCCAGGTGACGCACGGCAAGCGCGAACGGTCCGAGTGGCTCGCTCGACTCGCGGCGCTCCTCGGCCGAGACGAGCGGGACCTCGCGGGCAGGGTACTCATCGGATCGTCGGAGCACTGCGCCGCTCTGCTGCGGGAGTACCGCGACGCGGGGGCCGATCAGGTCCTCGTCTGGCCGCTCGCCGATCACGAACGTCAACTCGAACTCCTTGCGCAGGAGGTCATCCCGCTGGTGACAGGAGGCAATTCACCGCCGGTCCGGTAGCGAGGAACGGAGTGAGCGGGGCGTACCGGATTCCAACGCTGTGGCGGTGGTGATCTCGATACGCCTCCTCGCTCCGCTCGTCGGCTACTCGATCAGCGGTCAGGAGCTCCCCGCTCCGCTCATCGGCTACTCGATCAGCGGTCAGGAGCTCCCCGCTCCGCTCGTCGGCTACTCGATCAGCGGTCAGGAGCTCCCCGCTCCGCTCGTCGGCTACTGGATCAGCAGACAAGGCCCCGATCGGCGGTCAGTGCAGTCGATCGGCAGCCGTGCTCAGCCCTCGGGATCGAGCACGAAATCGTAGTTGACGACGACGCCTTCGCCGTTCGGGGTGGAGTGCGGGTCGAGCATGAGTTCCGGTTTGACCGCCGTGGCGATGTCGTCGTCGTTGTGCGGGTCACCCGGGAAGTACAGCTGTGTGGTGATCAGCTCGTAACCGGGAGCGCTCACCTTGAAATGCAGGTGGGCCGGGCGCCAGGCGTGCCAACCCGCCGCCTCGATGAGCTGACCACACGCGCCGTCGGTGGGGATCTGGTACGGAGCCGGTCGCAGCGTGTGGATCTCGAAGCGCCCGTCCTCGTTTGCAATCCACGATCCGCGCAGATTCCATTCCGGCAGTCCGGGTGCGAACTGCGAATAGAAACCGAGGTCGTCGGCGTGCCAGAGCTCGACCGTGGCGCCCGACAACGGGGTGCCGTCCACCGCGCGCACCTGCCCGGCGAACTCGAGCGGCGTGCCCGGCTCGTCGTCGCGCATCGGAATGGTGCCGTTCCAGGGGAGTTCGGGCGCGCCGTCGATGTAGTACGGACCCTCGATCGTGCCCTTGCTGCCCTCACGATGCTCGTTGGCGACCTCTTCCACCGAGTGCTCGAGCCACACGTCGAGGAACAGTGGCCATTCGCCGTCCTCGCCGACCCGGATCAGCCATGCCTTGAGTGCGTTGTATTCCTCGTAGCTGACCCGTTCGGACAGGATGATGTCGTTGAGGCTCTTGACCACCTTGCCGGCGAGGTAGTTGACGCGCTCGGTGTCGACGACACCGGAGCGGGTGCCGCCGCCCGCCATGCGCTCCCGGAACCGGGCCGAGGCGTTGGCCCCGGAGTCGGCGGCTTTCGCGGACGTTTCGGCCTCAAAGCTGATGTCGGTCATGGGTGGAACTCCTTCTGTGCTGGCCTGTGGGCTGACGCTTCGGGTGAGGGCCGGTCAGCCCGCAGCGATATCCGAGGGGTGGGTGGCCAAGGGGGTCACCGAGATGTCCATGTAGGCGAACAACGGAAGCCCGGACAGAATGCCGTGCAGTTCATCGTTGTCGGCCACGTCGAAGATGGAGAAGTTGGAGTACTCCCCGACGATCCGCCAGATGTGCGGCCACTTGCCGGACCGTTGCAGCTCCTGCGAATAGGCCTTCTCCCGTGCCACGGTCTCGGCCTTGGTGTCCGGGTCCAGGTCGTGCGGGATGTTGACGTCCATCCGTACGTGGAAGAGCATCTCGTCAGCTCCGATCGAGTCGGTAGTGGGCCAGTTTGTCGGGATCGATCTCGACGCCGATTCCAGCGGCCGATGATCGGTGCAGATATCCGTCCCGGATTTGCAGTGGCTCGGTCAGGAGGTCGTCGCTCATGTCCAGGAAGTTCGACAACTCCCCGGCGTTTCGCGATGTCGATTCGAATGCGGCGCCGAACGCCAATGCGCACGACGTGCCGACCTGTCCGTCGATCTGATTGCCCATCACCACTTCCAGGCCGAGTCCCTCGGCGAGATGGTGGACGCGTCGCGACGCGGTGAATCCGGTGCGTGCGGTCTTGATGCTGATCGCCGTCGCCGAGCCACCGAGGATCTCACGGGTCACGTCGGCGGCGGTCGGCACCGACTCGTCGGCGATGAACGGCACATCGACCTGGCCGACGAGCCATCGGCGGCTCATCACGTCGTCGGCGGGGCAGAGTTCCTCGGCGAACAGGAGTCCGAGGTCGGCCATCTCTTTCATCGCGCGGGCCGACTCCGACGCGGTCCATCCCCGATTGCCGTCGACATAGAGGTCGATCTCGTCGCCGAATCGTTCACGGAGGGCACGGACGACCGCGGTGTCGAGCGTGATCGGTCGGCGTCCGACCTTCACCTTGAAGGTGGTGATTCCGTAGGTGCCGCGCATCTTCTCGGCCTCGGCGACCATCGTCGCCGGATCGGCGAAGCCCAGCATGTGACTGACCCGCATACGATCGGTGTAACCGCCGAGCAGATCCGACACCGGGAGCGTCAACATCTTTCCGAGCGCGTCCCAGATGGCCATGTCCAGTGCGGATTTCGCGGTCGGGTTACCGATCGTCCGCGCCAGCCGCGAGACCACGACCTCTCGCTCGAGCAGCGTCAGGCCGATCACCTGGGGAGCGAAGACCTTCTCGATGACCGCGATGATGCCGTCCTGCGTCTCGCCGTACGTGAAGGGCCGCGGCGGTGCCTCCGCCACGCCCACCACCCCGTCATCGGTGTGGACCCGGACGAGGACGTGCTCTGCGGTGTGTACCTCGCCGGAGGCGAATTTCAGCGGTTTGAGGTACGGGATCGCGAACGGAATCGCTTCGATAGCAGTGATTTTCATCGATTCTCTCCCAGGTATGCGCCGGCAAACGCGGCAGCGATGGCGTCGGCGACGGACTGCACGACCGGGTTGTCCTGTCCGGCACGCCAGGCCAGCGCGAGCTCCACGGTGCCGCCGTCGACCAGATCGCGGATCACCAGACCTTCGAGCGGGAGCGACCGGACCGATGCCGGCAGGACGGCCACCCCGAGTCCGGCGGCGACGAGTGCGAGCAGCACCGCCGTACCCGGCGCCTCGTGCGCTCGCTGTGGAACGAACCCGGCACGATGACAGCTACGGATCGCGGCATCGTTGACCGCCGAATCGCGGCTGTCGTACATCACGAACATCTCGTTGCGCAGGTCGTCCATCGACACCACGGGCTCGACCGCCAAGCGGTGGTCGACCGAGACGGCGAGCACCATGGGTTCGATGTCGATCGTGCGCATGTCGATCTCCTCCCCGACCACCGGCGGACGAAGCACTCCGAGATCGAGCGCCATCGTGCGCAGACCCTCGCACTGGACGGGTGTGAGCATGTCCGACTGGATCTGGAGGTCGACGTCGGGGAGTTCACGCCTGACCATTCGCGCGATCCTCGGTAAGTGCGAGAAGGCCGCGATGCCGGTCAGACCCAGGCGGACCAGTCCACTGCGGCCCGCGGCGATCCGGCGCACGCCATCCACGGCGTCGTCGACACCCGCCAGGATGCGCTCGGACTCCCCTTTGAGGTATTCACCAGCCGGGGTCAGAGCGACCTGACGAGTTGTCCGGGTGAACAACGTGACGTCCAGCTCGTTCTCGAGCTGGCGGATCGCGTACGACAGCGCGGGCTGCGCGACGTGCAACTGCGCCGCCGCCTGCCCGAAATGGCAGGTCTCGGCGACGGCCGCGAAGTAGCGAAGGTGCCGTAGCTCCATGTCCGTGCGATTTCCTGTCCTGTCTCACCGTGATGACCTGCTGTGATCGACACCACGTATGAATCCCACGGTAGGACAGCGATACATACCTGACAAGGACACAGTTTTCCCTGATTGATAAACCAAAACGATCAATACGATGCTTGGTCAGGACTAGCCATAGCCCTGGTGTGATCGGCACCACGCAGTGCCACAGTGCAGGGAAGGCCCACATTCATCGTTCCTGGAGGTAGAGCATGACCGCGTCGACCACCGACAACCCGCACCATGTGAACTCGGTCTTGGCAGATGCCGTCATCGATGACCGCGAAGCCGGCATCTACCGGGCGAACCGGCGCATCTTCACCGACGAGGACATCTTCGAGCTCGAGATGAAACACATCTTCGAGGGCAACTGGATCTACCTGGCGCACGAGAGCCAGGTACCAGAACCGGGCGACTACTTCACGACGTACATCGGCAGGCAACCGGTGATGATCACGCGGGACAAGGACGGCGAGCTGCACTGCCTCATCAATGCGTGCGCTCACCGCGGCGCCATGATCTGTCGTCGCAAAACCGACAACCGGATGACGCTGACCTGCCCGTTCCACGGATGGACCTTCCGCAACGACGGAACGCTGCTCAAGGTCAAGGACCCCGAGGACGCCGGATATCCGGACACTTTCAATGTCAACGGCTCCCACAATCTCACCAAGGTCGCGCGGTTCGACACCTATCGCGGATTCTTGTTCGGCAGCCTCAATCCCGACGTGCTGACCCTCGACGAGCACCTCGGCGACACCCGAACCATCATCGACATGCTCGTCGACCAGTCGCCCGACGGCCTCGAGGTGGTGCGCGGGGCGTCGACCTACACCTACGACGGTAACTGGAAGGTCCAGGCGGAGAACGGCGCCGACGGCTATCACGTGACCGCGACCCACTGGAACTATGCCGCCACCACGTCGCGGCGCAGCACGGGCGAATCGAAGAACGACACGAAGGCCCTCGACGCGGGCGGCTGGGGCAAATCGGGTGGCGGATACTGGTCGTACCCGAACGGCCATCTCTGCCTGTGGACCTGGGCCGCCAACCCGCAGGACCGACCGCTCTGGGACAAGATGGACGCACTCAAGGAGGAGTTCGGCGACGCCAAGGGCGAGTTCATGGTCAAGGGTTCACGCAATCTGTGCTTGTACCCGAATGTCTATCTGATGGACCAGTTCTCGACACAGATCCGCCACTTCCGGCCGATCGCCCCGGACAAGACCGAGGTGACCATCTATTGCATCGCGCCCAAGGGTGAGAGCGATGCGGCTCGCACCCACCGCATCCGGCAGTACGAGGACTTCTTCAACGCCTCCGGCATGGCGACCCCCGACGATCTCGAGGAATTCCGGTCCTGCCAGCTCACCTTCCGCGCGCAGGCCGCGCCGTGGAACGACATGAGCCGCGGCGCCGAACATTGGCTGACCGGACCCGACCCGGTGGCCGAGACGCTCGGGATGACCGGTGTCATCTCCGCCGGCGTGAAGAACGAGGACGAAGGTCTGTACCCGGTTCAGCACGGCTACTGGCTGGAGACGATGCGCAAGGCAACGGGGTTTCAACCGCCGGTCGAGTAGCCGCACACCACCTTCCGCCGATCGAGTAGCCGCACCACACTATTCGCCGGTCGAGTAGCCGCACCATACTATTCGCCGGTCGAGTAGCCGCGACGAAGGAGCGGCGTATCGAGACCCCGTCCCGAAAACCTTCTCAGACAGGACGATCCCATGACCACCACAGAGCCAGCCGAGACCTCCACCGCGAACGCCTCGGCACAACTCATCACCCAGAACATGATCGAGCAGTTCCTCTACCGCGAGGCGCGGTACCTCGACGACCGTGAGTTCGAGAAATGGCTCGACTGCTATGCCGACGACGTCGTCTACTGGATGCCCTCGTGGGACGACCGTGACCGATTGACCGAGAACCCGCAGCGCGAGATCTCTCTCATCTACTACGGCAACAAGGGCGGCCTGGAGGATCGGGTCTTCCGTATCCGCACCGAGCGGTCGTCGGCGACGTCTCTGCCGGAGGCGCGGACCAGTCACAACATCAGCAACGTGGAGGTCATCGAGCGTCGAGGCGACCTCGTGGACGTCCGATTCAACTGGCACACCATGTATTTCCGGTACAACACGGTCGACCCCTACTACGGAACGTCCTTCTACACGATCGACTTCTCCGGCGAGCACCCGCTGATCCGGCGCAAGACCATCGTGCTCAAGAACGACTACATCCACCACGTGGTGGACATCTACCACTTCTAGGGATATCAGCACATGACTGTCACGACAGACCGGAACACGGCGGCCGCCACCGGGGCCGAACCCAGGACCCATCAGATCGCGTTGGCCTTCGAAGACGGTGTCACGCGGTTCATCACGTGCCGTGAGGACCAGACCGTCGCCGACGCGTCCTACCGGCAGCGGATCAACATCCCCCTCGACTGCCGCGACGGTGCGTGCGGCACGTGTAAGGCGTTCTGCGAATCCGGCGACTACGACGGCGGCACCTACATCGAGGATGCACTCTCCGACGACGAATCCGCCGCCGGCTACGCTCTGCCCTGCTCGATGAAGCCGAGATCCGACCTGGTGCTCGACATCTCGGCCACCTCTGACATCGCCAAGACACAGGCCTCGACGTTCACCGGTTCGGTCGTCGAGCTCGACCGGCTCTCGGATTCCACGATGCGGGTCGCCATCGAGATCCCGAACCGTGGCGACCTGGCCTTCCTGCCTGGCCAGTACGTCAACATCTCGGTACCCGGAACCGACTGCGGTGACGGCGGACTTCTCTCGCGCTCGTATTCCTTCGCCAACGGTCCCCACGAGGAACGACTCGTCTTCCTGGTGAAACTGACGCCGGGCGGCGCGATGTCCACCTATCTCACCGACCGTGCGCAGCGCGGGGACTCGATCACCCTCAGCGGGCCGCACGGATCGTTCTTTCTCCGCGAGGCAATCCGACCGGTCCTGCTGCTGGCGGGCGGAACCGGGCTCGCGCCCATCCTCTCGATGCTGCGCAAATTGCACGACGACGACAGCGACCGCCGAGTCCACCTGATCTACGGCGTGTCGACCGACGTCGATCTGGTCGCGCTCGACGAGATCGAATACTTCGCCGGTGAGCTACCCGGATTCACCTGGAACCACTGCGTCTCCGACCCCGGCAGCGCCGCCGCCAACAAGGGCTACGTGATGAGCCTGATCGAACCGCGACATCTCCACGGTGGTGACGTCGCCATATATCTCTGCGGGCCACCGCCGATGGTGGAATCGGTCCGCAAACATGTCGGCGAGGCGGGCATCGAGCCGACCGGGTTCTACTACGAGAAATTCGCCCTGGCCGTTCCGTCGGGTGCGGCAAACCAGACCGAGACGGCCTCCGCCCTCATGGCCTCTGGACCGGAATCGGCAACGACCACCGATGAACCGGTGATCCCGGCCACCGACGCCCGCGCGATTGCCGGCCAGATCACCCTGCCGCCGAGTGACATCGAGCCCTGGGACATCGGTCCGTGGCCCGAAACTTTCGAGGCCCCCTGCGACGACGACACCAGGTTGCGGATCGCCGGACAGCAACTGTGGACGGTCAGCGGGGCCGGCGCAGATCTCGACGCCGACGACGGCACAGTCGCGCCGGTGGCCGCTCGTGGCATCGCCGGTCAGGAAGTGTTTGCGCCCAGCGTGATCGAGCCCCTGCATGGTCTGACGACACCGCAGCCTGCGGTCCCCACAGCCGAGATCCCGGCAACCGAGATCCCCGAGACACCAGCGGCACAGCCCGCTCCCGACGCCACCATGGTGACCCCGGAGGGCTACCAGATCGGCGAGGAACACCCGGCGATCCACGAGTCCGACGCACTGTTCGAGGCACGCGCCGCGCTGGAACTCGGTGCCCTCGAGCTGACGTTCGGCCGCCTCACGAGCCGGCAACTCGCCGGCTACCGGTTACTCGCGGAGACCACGTTGCCGTTCGTCGAGGGTGAGCGGTTCGTAGACGCCGCGGAGTACACCGAGACCAACGCGAACTTTCACGACTACCTCTTCACCCTGACCGGCAACAACCACCTCCTCGAGGCCTACAAGGCACTCGGTGTGAAGGGCCGCATGGGCGAGGTGCTGCGCAACGCCACCTGGTGCCACCCGCTCTGCGCCCAGGACCATGTCGACATCGTGGCGGCCTTCGAGGCGGGCGACCGCGCGTCGGCGCGCACATTGATCGCCGACCACGCCGACCGGTCCAAGGAGACCATGCGTCGCGCGATGGCCGACGAGATGGCCACGAATCGACCCCGTTTCGTCTCACCGGGGCGGTTCACCGGCAAGGTCGTGGTGATCACAGGTGCCGCACAAGGTATCGGCGCTCAGGCCGCGCGGCGGATCAGCGCCGAGGGCGGCAAGGTGGTGCTCGCGGACCGCTCCGACATCGTCGCGGAGTTGGCCGGACAGCTCGATGCCGCGGGAGCCGGTGCCGTCACAGCCATCGCCGACCTCGAGACGTATGACGGAGCCGAGTCGGTGGTGCGGACGGCCGTGGCCGCCTATGGCCGCGTCGACGTGCTGATCAACAATGTGGGCGGCGCCATCAACTTCAAGCCGTTCACGGAGTTCACCGAGCGGCAGATCCGCGCGGAGATCGACCGGTCGCTGATGACGACGTTGTATGCGTGCCGCGCGGTGCTGCCGTCGATGATCACCGCCGGGAGCGGTGTCATCGTGAACGTGTCGTCGGCGGCGACGCGCGGTATCCACCGCATCCCGTATTCGGCGGCGAAGGGCGGCATCAATGCCATCACCGCCTCGCTCGCGATGGAGTTCGCCGAGAACGGTATCCGAGTGGTGGCCACTGCCCCGGGTGGCACAGAGGCACCGCCACGCCGCATTTCTCGGGGGACCCCGGAACCGGCGAACCCCATCGAACAGGAGTGGTTCCAGGCGCACATCGATCAGACCGTCTCGTCGTCGCTGGTGAAACGCTACGGAACCCTCGACGAGCAGGCTGCTGCGATCTGCTTCCTCGCCTCCGACGAGGCTGCTTACATCACCGGGACCGTGCTCCCGGTGGCGGGCGGGGATCTGGGCTGAACCTCCCGCATCGGACATACGATGGGACGGTGATCATCGCGGCGGAGTGTCTCGGAAGGGATGCCGAGATCGCCGAACTCCTCGAGCGCGCCCGGGCGGCGACCGGCCCGGAATTCATCGCTCTCATCGGCGAGGCCGGCATCGGCAAGAGCACGATGTTGCGACGGCTCACGCAGGTCGCCGCGGACACCGACCTCGATACGTGGGTGGCGTGGGACGGACGCCCGGCACAGTCCGACGTCGAGGGCGCGATCCGGTCGGCTGCGGGACCTGCGCTCGTTCTGGTCGACGACGCCGACCAGAACGACGAACTCGTCCGCGACATCGCAGCTCTGGTGCAACAGAATCGCGATGCACCGGTACTCGTCGTACTCACCGCCGCCGATCCGACGCCTGCGATCAGCGCGCTGCTGGCCGATACCCTCCGCCTCGGGGGCATCGATCGAGAGAGCGTCGCGGCCCTCGCCACCGCGCGCGGACGAGTACTCCATCCGATCGTCGTCGACCGGCTGACCAGGCACACCGAGGGCAATCCACGCGACGCCATCGCCCTCCTCGACGAATTGCCCACGGCCACCTGGTCCCGGGTCGACGTCGAGCTCCCCGCGCCGTCGCACATCGTGGCGGAGGTTCGTCGACGGCTCGCGGGTACCACCCCACCGACCCGTGCCCTCATCGAGGCGATCGCCGTGCTCAGCGACATGGAACCACTCGGCACCGCGGTCACTCTCAGCGAGATCGACGACCCGCTCGCCGCGGTCGACGAGGCGCTGGGGACCGGCTTGGTGGTGGCGCCGACGGCGCTGACACCCGCACAGACACAGCCACACACCGCAGGCCCGCTGATCCGGGCCGCAATTCTGGAGGTCATGGGTATCCGCGCCGTCGGGGATCTCCACCAACGGGCAGCGTCGGTTGTCACCGATCCCGTCCGACAGCTCCATCATCGCGTCGCCGCGACGGCGATCCCGGACCCCGCCCTGGCCGACGACCTGGACGCACTGGCCCGCGAACGCGGCTCCGACGGCGCATGGGCGGAGGCGGCGGGGCTCTTTGCCCAGGCGGGTCGACTGACAGCGGATCCGCTCGTGCGCGAAACACGTTCGACACTCGCGTTGGACGCGTTGCTCGCCGCCGGCGACTGCGTGGGCGCCGGCGCGTTGGTGCCTCAGGTGGAGAGCCTCCGGGAGACTCCCCTGCGAAATGCCGCACTCGCGTACCTCGCCATCTTGCGCGGCCGTTCAGCCGAAGCTCAGGTGCGCCTCGACAGAGCCTGGGACATCGTCAATTTCGACCGTGACCCGGACACCGCCGCCCTCATCGCGCAGCGCTACGTCCTGCACAACCTGGTCCGATGTCAGGGCACCGAGTTGGTGGAATGGGCAGACCGCGCCATCACGATGGCCGGCAGCCAGTCGCCCGCCGGCGTGGAGGCGGCAGTGATCCGCGGACTCGGCCTCGCGTGGTCCGGACGACCTACCGAGGCGACCGCCGAATACGCCGCCCTCACGGAACGGATTCGGTTCGGGGCACAGGCGCAACGCGCGACGATGGGCCGGGGCTGGCTGCAACTGGGGCTCGACGACATCGGAGCAGCCCGCAGCAACCTCGAGACCGCGGTGTCCATGGCCAATCTCGGCGGTTCGGCGCGGATTTCGTTGTGGGCGCTCGGCTGGCTGGCCCGGACACAATTTCTCACCGGCGATTGGGAGCCGGCGCTGCACACCGTGGAACAGGGGCGTGCGCTCGCGCGGACCAGCGGCATCGCGCTGGCCACGCCGTTGTTGAATTGGACCGCGGCGCAGATCCACTCGCTGCGCGGCGAATGGGAGGAGGCCGAGCGCAGTGTCCAGGAGGCGGCGACCGCCGTCGGCGACTACGAGATCATGCGGATTCCGGACCTGTTGGCGCGCAGTCAGATCGCGGAGTCCGCCGCCGACTACGGCAAGGTGCGCCGGACGCTGGAACCGCTGATGCGGATGGCCACCGACATCCCCGGACTCAGCGAACCCGGATGGTGGCCATGGGTCGATGTCCTGGCCAACGCGCTCGTCATCGACGGCCAACTCGGCGCAGCCGATGACCTGCTACGGCCGTACGAGGACCTCGTCGAACTGCGCGGGCACCGGTCGGCATCCGCACGACTCAAGTACGCCCGCGGCCGACTACTCGGAGCGACCGGCGAGATACACCAGGCCAGAAGAATTTTCGAAGAGGCACTGGAGCTCCTGGACGGGCTGCCATTACGTTACGACCAGGCGCGGGTCAACTTCGCGTACGGTCAGACGCTGCGACGCGCAGGGAAACGCCGGGCGGCCGATGCCGTCATGGGTGCGGCGCGAGAGATGTATCTGTCGCTCGGTGCGACCACGTATGTGGAGCGGTGCGAACGTGAACTCAAGGCGGGCGGACTCAATGCCCTCCGATCCGATCGCGGTGCCGTGGACCTGACACCGCAGGAGGAGGCCGTCACCGAGCTTGTCTCCCGGGGCATGTCCAACCGCGAGGTGGCGGCCGAACTCTTCATCTCCCCCAAGACGGTTCAGTATCACCTGACACGCATCTACGCCAAGCTCGGGATCCGCTCACGATCGGAGCTCGCGGCGCTGCGGCGCTGATGCGCTACCTGCCGGTCGACTTGGTCTCGATACGCCACTCACTTCGTTCGCGGCTACTCGACCAGCGGCAGCCGACGACCCCACCGCGGCTACTCGACCGGCGAAACACCACCACCACCGCTGGTCGAGTAGGCTCCGAGCGCAGCGAGGCGCCGTATCGAGACCACGCCGTCACGAACGCCACTTCTTGCGTGCGAGCTCCGGCAGATCGTTCAGATGCCCGGTGATCAATGCGAGCCGCTTCGCTCTCGACCAATCCTGCACGCGCTTTTCGAGTGCATATGCCTCACCGATGGATTCACACTCCCGGTGGTAGACCAGCTTCACGGGTAACCGCCCGCTGGTGTACCGCGCCCCTCGTCCCGAGTGGTGCTGCTCCATCCGCAGATCAATGTTCCTGGTGCTCCCGACATAGAAGCTGCCGTCGGAGCACTCGAGGATGTAGAGGTAACCCGCCATGTTGTGACTATGCGGCAAGACTGACGCGCCCACGAAAATCCATCCACAGGGCGGGCACGAGTGGTCTCGATACGCCACTCACTCCGTTCGCGGCTACTCGACCAGCGGGACGACGGCAGCGCGGCTACTCGACCGGCGGGACCGCGGCAGCGCGGCTACCACCGCTGGTCGAGTAGGCACCGAGCGCAGCGAGGCGCCGTATCGAGACCACGCCCGACTCGCTAGACCTTTGCGGGCTCGTTCGCGGACGTCCGGTCTACCACCGGCGCACCGGTTTTCGCCTCGACAGTCGCGAAGTCGACGTTCGGCGCGAGTTCGACGACGTCGAATCCCGTACCGTTCACGTCGAACACACCGAGATCGGTGATGACGCGGCTGACCACGGAACGGCCGGTGAGCGGCAGCGAGCAGTCGGCGATCAACTTGGGATCGCCCTTCTTGGTGGTGTGCTCCATGAGCACGATGACCTGGCCTGCGCCGTTCACCAGATCCATGGCGCCGCCGATACCCTTGACCATCGCACCGGGGACCATCCAGTTGGCGAGGTCTCCGTTGCTCGCCACCTGCATACCGCCCAGCACGGCGACGTCGACGTGGCCGCCGCGGATCATCGCGAAACTCGTTGCCGAGTCGAAGAACGACGCCCCCGGCAGGACTGTCACAGTCTGCTTGCCGGCGTTGACGAGGTCCGGATCGACCTCGTCGTCGTACGGGTACGGCCCCACACCGAGGATGCCGTTCTCCGCGTGCAGCGTGATACCCGAGTTGTCGGGGAGATGGTCTGGGATCATCGTCGGCAAGCCGATACCGAGGTTCACATAGTCGCCGGGCCGGAGTTCACGTGCCGCGCGTGCCGCCATCTCGGTGCGGGTCCAGGTCATGATGTCCTCCTAGGAAAGAACGGGCTGTTCGGGGTTGGCGTCGGTCTGGGCGGGGCGCGGCCTCGTGGTGCGCTGCTCGATCTCTTTACGCGCGGCCTGTTCCGGCGTGAGCTCGACGATCCGTTTGACGAAGATGCCCGGCAGATGGATCTCATCCGGGCCCAGCTCGCCCACCTCGACGACCCGCTCCGCCTCGACGATCGTGATCCGTCCGGACATCGCTGCCGGCGGGTTGAAATTACGTGCCGCCGCATGGAATTTGCAGTTGCCGGCCTTGTCCACCACGGCGGCGCGGATGAGCGCGTAGTCGGTGACGATGGCCTCCTCGAGGACCATGTCCTGGCCGTTGAACGTACGCACCTCCTTCGGCGGCGACGCGAGCGCGACACTGCCGTCGGGGTTGTATCGCCACGGCAGTCCGCCGTCGGCGACCAGCGTGCCGACTCCGGTCGGGGTGAAGAACGCGCCGATCCCGCTGCCGCCGGCACGCATCCGCTCGGCGAGCGTGCCCTGCGGGGTGAGCTCGACGGTCACCTCACCGGCCAGGAACTGCCTGCCGAACTCCTTGTTCCCACCGATGTAGGAGGCGATCACCTTGTCGATCTTCCTGGCCTCCAACAAGAGCCCGAGGCCCGCACCGTCGACGCCGCAGTTGTTCGAGACGACGGTCAGTTGCGCCGCGCCCTGTTCCAGCAGCGCATCGATGAGGAACCACGGGATACCCGCGAGGCCGAACCCGCCGACCGCGAGGCTGGCGCCGGCCGGGATGTCGGCGACGGCGTCGGCGGCCGTATCGGCCAGTTTGTCGATGCTCATGATTGCTCCAGGTGTTCGATCAGTGCGGGCGTGATGATCTCGGGTTGCTCGGCATTGGCGAGGTGCGCCGACTGCGGGACGATCAGGAGTCGGCCGGACTTGACCGTGTCGGCGATCTCTTCGAGCTTCGGCGGCGGCGTAGCCGGATCGTCGGCGCCGGCGATCGCCAGGGTCGGCGCGGTGATCGACGCGAGGTCCGCGCGCTGATCCATCACCGCGATCGCCTCGCAACACCCCGCGTATCCCTCGGCAGGGGTATCGGCCACCATTGCCTCGTGATGGCGGCGAGAGCCCGGGTGGTCGGTCAGGTACTCCGGGGTGAACCACCGTTGCACAACGGCTTCCGCGACTGCCGCGCTCCCCTGCGCGCGGACGGTTGCCGCCCGGTCGGTCCACGCCGACGACGGGGTGAGCTGCGCGCCGGTGCACAGCAGTCCGAGCGCGTGCACCCGCTCCGGGTTGCGAACCGCCACACGCATCGCCGTCATGCCCCCGAGCGAGAGCCCGACCACGTGGGCGCGTTCGACGTCGAACCGGTCGAGCAGCGCGATCACATCGTCGGCGAGATCGTCGATCGTGTACGGCCCCTGCGGTACCGGCGATGCACCGTGCCCGCGGGTGTTGTAGCGGACGACCCGGAATCGTTCCTCGAGGGCCGCGAGCTGAGCGTCCCACATGCGGTAGGTGGAGCCGAGCGAATTCGACAGCACCACAACGGGTCCATCGGTGCGGCCGGACACCACCGCCTCGACGTCGACGGCGCTCATCGGATCACCTCGAAGATCGCGGCCAGGCCCTGACCGCCGCCGATGCACATCGTCTCCAACACATGGCGGGCATCGCGACGACGTGCCTCGTGGGCGGCCGTCGCGAGGATGCGGGCACCGGTGGCGCCGATCGGGTGGCCAAGGGAGATCCCGGAACCGTTGGGGTTCAGCCGATCATCGTTCGCATCGACTTTCCACTCGGCGAGAACCGCAAGAGCCTGGGCCGCGAAGGCCTCATTGAGTTCGATGAGGTCGATCTCGTCGAGGGTGAGGCCGGCCCGCTCGAGCGCAGCGGCCGTGGCGTTCACCGGACCGATTCCCATGACCTCGGGCTCACATCCGGTGACCGCCCATGACGTCAGCGCGAGCATCGGTTCGAGACCTCGACGAGCCGCCTCGTCACGAGTCGTGACGACGCACATGGCGGCGCCGTCGTTCTGGCCGGAAGCGTTGCCCGCGGTCACGGTGGACTCGGGGTCGATCTTCAGTCGGATCGGTCGCAGGGCAGCCATCGACTCCACCGAGGCATCGGCACGGGGATGCTCGTCACGTTCGACCACCACGTCCGGCTTCCCGCGTCTACCGGGGACCGTCACGGGCACGAGTTCGTCGGCGAAGCGACCGGCCTCGTGCGCCGCGATCGCACGCTGGTGAGAGCGCACGGCGAGTTCGTCCTGCTCCGCGCGGCTGATGCCGTACCGGGCACGGAGGTTCTCGGCGGTCTCGATCATGCCGCCGGGCACGGGATGGCTGTCGCCGCCCGCCGTGAGGCGACCACGGTCGAGGCGGTCCATCAGTTCGACGCCGCCCTGCCGGATTCCGGTCCGCAACCCAAGCGCGTAGTGCTCGACGTTCGACATCGATTCGGCGCCGCCGGCCACCACCAGGCCTGCGCCACCCGTGGCAACCTGTGCGGCGCCGTTGAGGATCGCCTGCAGCCCGGAACCGCAGCGCCGGTCGACCTGCATGCCGGGGACACCGGTGCCCAGCCCGGCGTCGAGCGCGGCGATCCGGCCGATCGCCGGGGCCTCGCCGTTGGCATAGCCCTGGCCGAGGATCACGTCGTCGATGTCGCCTTCGCCGAGACCCGTTCGGGAGGCCAGTTCCCGCAGCAGACCGGTGGCGAGGTCGGTCACGGTCAACGAGGCGAGTGCGCCACCCATGCGCCCGACCGGTGTGCGCAACGGGGAACAGATGACAACGTCGGATCCGGTACTCATACGTCCACGATAGGAACGTCATCCGATATTGAGAAGTATTTATTTCGCGCTCAGTGATATGCGTAAGGTCTCAATCATGGAACTCCGACACCTCCGGTATTTCCGGGCCGTCGCCGAGGAACTGCATTTCGGCCGTGCCGCGGAGCGATTGCACATCGCGCAGCCGCCCCTGTCGCAGCAGATCCGGCAACTCGAGGCCGAACTCGGTGTGACCCTCTTCGTGCGGTCCACCCGGCGCGTGGAACTCACGCCGGCAGGCACGGCTTACCTGGAGCGGGTGGAGGCCATCCTCGATGCTGTCGACGTGGCGGGGCTGCAGGCACAACGCGTCGCCGAAGGCCGGCAGGGCACCTTGGCGATCGGCTGCGTCGGGTCGGCGACCTATTCGCTACTCCCCCGGCTGGTCCGCGCGCTCCGCGAGGACCTGCCAGATCTGGACGTCAGCGTGCGCGGCGAGATGTTGGCGCCTGCACAGCTGTCGGCGCTGACATCCGGCGAGATCGACCTGGCACTGCTACGGCCACCCGCGGGTGGCACGGAGATCGTCGTCGAGACCGTCCGGCGAGACCGGCTCTTCGTCGCGATACCCGAGGGCGACCGTCGCTGGCGGGATGCGACAGTCCACGTCGACACACTGCGCGACGCGGAGTTCATCGTGCATGCCGGGCACGGCCGATCGGTGATGAACGGGATCGTCGCGACGATCTGTGCGTCGGCCGGATTCGTACCTGCGATCCGGCACGAAGTCACCGAGACGTCGACACTCGTCACTCTGGTCGCCGCCGGGCTGGGCGTGGCGATCGTCCCCGAACCCACCGCTGCGCTCGGCGTCGCGGGGGTGCGGTATCTGCCCCTGGCCCCCGATGTCGCGCCGGTCGATCTCGCCGTCGCGCGGCCCGCCGGCGATCCGTCACCGATGATCGAACAAGTGCTGGCGGTCCTGCGGCGGGTCGCGCGCGACGAGTGACGCAAACCCCTCCGACCGGGCGCAGTTTCCCGTCGATCGGACGCAGAATGTCGCCCATCGTGCGGGCGGTCCCGGCGGCCACGTCGGGGTCGGGTCAGTCGGGGTCGGGTCAGTCGGGGTCGGGTCAGTCGGGGTCGGACACCAGCCCAGGCACGCGTCGGTGTGAACGCGCCAGAACTGCGACCGCGCGGCGGAGTCGATGTGTCGGATCGCCCGAGCGGTCGAACGGACTGACCGCGGATTCCCGGACGTAACGACCGCACTGCCCGAGTTTGGTCAGCGGCCGGCCGCGGCGACGCGCGCCTGGATCGCATCGACGAACACCGACTTGATGTCCTCGGGCGTCTGAGCCACGTACGTGGTGCCGCCCGGGGTGACGTCGGCGATCTCCTTCAACGCCTCGGTGTCGGCATCCTCGGAGATCCCGATCGTCAGGACCAGGACCGGGCGCGCCGGATCCTCGAGTTCCTTCAGCTGCGAGAGCAACTCGTCGAGGCTGATGCTGTTCGGATCCTCGTTCTGCCCGTCGGTCATGATGATGACCGAGTTCGAGTAGTTCGGGTCGTAGCTGTTCTGCACCTCTTTGAACGCCGCGAGAGTGGTGTCGTAGAGGCCTGTGCCGCCACCGAGCTGAGAGGGCGCGAGACCACGACGGACCGCCCGCCCCAGTTCCTGACGGTGCGTTCCGCCACCGACGGCCGAGGCGTCGAGACGCCGGATCGGGGACATCCATTTCCAGTCCTGATCGGGGCCGCCCTTGTCGATGCCGAACGCCCATCCACCGACCATGGCGTTGTTGGGGAACAGGGTGAGACCGGTCATCGACGCATCGATGAGCAGATCGGCACGGGTCTGGTCACCTGCCGGCGCGGCCATCGAACCCGAGGTGTCCTCGACGACGAGCGTCCGAATCGGCACGCCGAGCACCTGCCACTGCCGGATCGCCCGGTCGACCTGCGATGGATCCTTGAGCTCGAGGTTCTTGACCTCACCGATCCCGGCGCCGTCGGGCAACGCCGCACCATCGGGATTGCGGTACCCCGACTCGTTGAGCGTCTTCTGCCCATCCGACGACGCGAGCCTGTCGGCAAGCTCCTTGCCGGCCTTGGCCGCAGTGTCACTTCGGGCCGCGCTCGCCGTGTTGACCATCGGGTAATCGAGCATCACTGTGCCGTCGGCGGGCACCGACGCCTTGAGCTCTGACCCTGGATGCGTTCGCGTGAACAGCAGGTACTGCTGTTCGGTGGTGACCACCGGGACCGCGGTCGTGTTCGCGAAGTTCAGGCGGGTGCCCTCGTTGTCGTTGGCCAGGCGCGCGTTGTTCTGCTGCACGGCGAGCACCGTCATCGCCGCGGTCAGTTGCTTGTCCGACAGGTTCCCGGCGTTCTCCTCCGCCAGCGCACCCACGATCGGTGCGTCGCCGGTGCTGGTGTCGATCGGGCTGCCGGTCCGCAGATCCTGCAGCTTCATCACGTCGACCCAGCTGTTCAACTGCGGCACCGACTTCCCCGCCACCACTGTCGGTGAGGATGCGATCGACGGCGACACCATGTTCAGATCACGGCGCACCTGAGTGGTGACCCGGCGGGCCTGGATCTGCGAGTCGGCGACCCACAGGTCGGGCGCCTTGTCACCGCTGGTCAACTGACCGGGCACCTGTGCGCCGGCCACGCCGTTGATGTCGTAGTCGTAACAGGAGTCCTCGGATGCTTCCTGGGTGACCGTGCGCAACGCACTGGTCATCGAGGGATCCGAGGCGACCGAGATGGTCTTCCGATCGGCACAGCCCACGGCGCCTGTCCGCCACAACACGAAGCCGGTGACCAGGGCGGCCACCACGATCAGCGCGGCAGTACCCCAGAGCCAGCCTGCCCGGCGACCCGTCGACGCACGCCGGTGCTCGAACCCGAAATCGTCGCCGGAACCCCGCCGAGCCGACTGCCGCTCGATCGGACCGCTCGCCGGCATGTCGATCGGCCCGGTGCGCGACACTCGTTCCGCGCCCGAGCCTTGTCGATCTCGCCCCGCTCCCGGTTCCGGCCGCTTACGACCTTCTCCCGACTCCGGGCGGTCACCGCCCGAACTGTGACGCCCCATCGCCGTCTCCCCCTGTTTTGTCGTCTAGCCGAAGACCTCACGGAAGGTCGTCAACGACTTCCGCAGATCCCCGGATACCGCCATGGCCGCTGCCTTGCCGGCCGGCCCGATCAGTGGCAAACCGCCGAGATCAACAGTGAAGGTCACTGTCGAACCCGAATCGGTGGGCGCTATGCCCAGGTCGAGCTTGGCCTTCACGCCGCCCTTGCCGTTGCCTTTCAACCGCACCTGCTCCAGTGGACGGTACTTCTCGATCGTCCAGTCGAACCGGATGCGGGTCCCCTTGACCTTGACCACCGATGCGAGAGAAACCCCTTCGCCGAGTTCGTCGGCCGCCGGAACCGCCGATCGCCAGCCGTCGTGCAGCACCAGCCACTCCGTGTAGCGCGTGAGATCCGACGCCGCGGCCCAGGTATCTTCGACAGACAGGTCCACATCGATGGAGTCACTAGTCTTGGCCATGGTGAGTGAGCCTAGCGTCAGCGACTACGCGCGAGCGCTGCTGGGCACCGTTCTGATCGGGCACGGCGTCGCCGCCCGCATCACGGAGGTGGAGGCGTACGGCGGTCGCGACGACCCGGCATCGCACGCGTACACCCGCACCCGCAGGTCGGAGATCATGTACGGCCCGCCCGGGCGGCTCTACGTTTATCGGATTCACGGGCACTTCTGCGCGAATGTGGTGACCGGACCCACCGAACAGGGATCGGCCGTCCTGATCCGCGCCGGCGAGATCGTCGACGGGCTCGATCTGGCCCGGACACGGCGCCCGACCGCCAAGGACGACGTGTCGTTGGCGCGCGGACCGGGAAATCTCACCCGCGCGCTCGGCATCACGATGGACGACCTCGACAGCGACGTCGACGACGGCTGGCCGGTCAGCCTCGACCGATCAGGACCGGTGGTGTCGGCAGCGATCAGCGTGGGACCACGTGTCGGCGTCCGACGTGCCGCCGATGTGCCGTGGCGATTCTGGATCGCTGCCGATCCGAGCGTGTCGTCGTATCGGCGGCATGCTCGGGCCGAGCCCCGGGGCGAACCCTACGCCTGAGGCGGATTCTGCTTCGGCTCTTCGGGTTTCGGCTGTTCAGGACTCGAGGATGGAGCCGGGTTCTCCGGCTTCGGGGTATCCGGCTTCGGGGTATCCGAGCCGACCGCCTTCTTGACCGCGTCCTGCGCTTTGTCGACGTGACCGGCGTACTTGCCGCCGGTGACCTTGTTGACCGTGTCGCCGCCCTTGTCGATCAGGTTCGGGTTGCCCTTGAGCGCGGCCTTGGCCTTGTCCACCAGTCCTTTGAGATCCATGTTCCGAGTCTAGTCAGTCCGGGCGTCCCGCTGCAGT
Source organism: Gordonia sp. DT101 (assembly GCF_049844895.1). NCBI lineage: Bacteria > Bacillati > Actinomycetota > Actinomycetes > Mycobacteriales > Gordoniaceae > Gordonia > Gordonia sp. DT101. Next base: position 628,408 of record NZ_JBNCLX010000003.1, read on the forward strand.
CCCGTCGTCGACTGGATCCGCGGCATCGGCCCGGCGCTGATCGCGCGCCGCCACGACCCGCGGAACCATCCGCGAGACCACCTCGACCGCGGCGATGCCCACTGCCGCCGACACTGCGGCGACCGACATCATCTGCGCATTCGACGTGTCCAGCTTGAACAGGTCCTGAGTCCACGGCCACAGGAAGATCAGCACATACGCGCCGACCGACACCCCGAGCAGGATCGCCTTCCACCAGTTGTACGGCCGCGCGACCACCGCCAGGACATACAGCGCGACGGCGATCAGGGTCATCAAGGTCGCGGTCGCCGCCTGCGTCTGCAGAGGACTGAGGTCGACCGAGTCCTTGCTCCCGATCTCGACACCCGCCCCACCCGGGTTCACGATGACGTAGGTGACAAAGGCGGCCAGTCCGACGATGATGCCGTTGGGCACCGCTTGGGACAGGACCCGTCGAACGAATCCCGGCCGGGCTCGTTCATTGTTCGGTGCCAGCGACAGTACGAACGCCGGGATACCGATGGTGAACCACGCCGAGATGGTGACGTGGATCGGCTGGAAGGGGTAGCTGAGAGAACCGGCACCGAACAGGTGATCCACCAGTCCGCCGATACCGACGAACAATGCCAGCAGCACCGCGTAGACGGTCTTGGTGAGGAACAGGTTGGAGACCCGTTCGATGTTGCCGATCACGCGGCGACCCTCGCCGACGACATAGGGCAAGGTGGCGAACCTGTTGTCGAGCAACACGATCTGCGCGACCGAGCGCGCCGCCGAACTCCCCGATCCCATCGCCACCCCGATATCGGCGTCCTTGAGCGCCAGCACGTCGTTGACACCGTCTCCGGTCATCGCAACGGTGTCGCCCGTGGACTGCAACGCCTTGACCATCGACCGCTTTTGATCGGGACGAACCCGCCCGAAGGTGACGCCGCGTTCGACGATCTCGGCGAGTTCCTCTTGGTCGGCGGGCAGGCTGCGTGCGTCCACCGACGTCTCCGGTGAACCCAGACCGAGTGAGGCCGCGACCGCGCCGACCGATCGCGCGTTGTCGCCGGAGATCACCTTGACGTCGACGTGCTGACTCGCGAAGTAGTCGAGAGTCTCCCGTGCATCGGTCCGAACCCGCTGCTCGAGCACGAGGAGCGCGACAGGGGTGACCGAGCCCGGGGTGTGGGCACCCGGCGCGGGCGGGGTGTCGACCGGCACATCGGTCTGCGCGAGCAGCAGAATCCGCAGTCCTGTCGAGCCGAGTTCGTTCGCCAGATGCGCGGTGGCACTCTCCGGATCGAGAAGCACGTCGGGCGCACCCACCAGCCAGTTGCCCATGTCCTCACCGTCGGTGTCGTCGCGGAACGACATTCCGCTCCACTTCTTGGCCGACGTGAACGGCTCCACCGTGACCAGCGTCCACGACGGCGGCTCGGGATAGGCCTCGGACAAGGCCTGCATGCTGGCGTTCGGGCGCGGGTCGTGGGCGGCCAGCGACGCCAGGACGGGTCCGAGATCGGCCGGCGCCTGCCCGGCGACCGGCCGCACTTCCGACAACCGCATCCCGTTCTCGGTGAGTGTTCCCGTCTTGTCGGCGCACACCACGTTCACGCGGGCCAGGCCTTCGATCGCGGGCAGTTCGTTGACCAGACATTGCCGCTGACCGAGCCGCACCACGCCGACGGCGAACGCGATCGAGGTCATCAGGACCAGACCTTCGGGGACCATCGGCACCAGGGCGGCGACCATGCCCAGTAGTGAGGCGCGTATCCCGTTGTCGCTGATGAACAACTGGTTGACGATGGTGAGGATGCCCGCCGGGATCAGCAGCCAAGTGATCACCTTGAGGATCTGGTCGATCCCCGACCGCAGTTCCGAGGAGACCAGGGTGAACTTGGACGCCTCCGACGCGAGTTGTGCGGCGTAGGCCTCGGCACCGACCTTGGTGGCCCGATAAGCACCCGAGCCCGCGACGACGAAGCTCCCGGACAGGATCTGATCCCCCGACGTCTTGTCGACCGGGTCGGCCTCCCCGGTGAGCAGTGACTCGTCGACGTCGAGAGCCATCGCCTCGACCATTTCGCCATCGACGACGACCTGATCGCCTGCACCGATATCGATGATGTCGTCGAGGACGATCTCGTTCGGCGACAGTGCGACCACCTCCCCGTCGCGACGCACCATCGGCGTGGTCTGGCCGACGATCGCCAGCTTGTCCAGGGTCCGTTTCGCACGAACCTCCTGGATGATGCCGATGCCACTGTTCGCGATGATCAGCAGGCCGAACAGGCCGTTGATCAGCGAGCCGGTGGAAGCGACGATCACGAACAGCACCCCGAGGATCGCGTTGATCCGGGTGAACACGTTGGCCCGCACGATGTCGGCGACGGAGCGCCCGGACCGGTCCGGAAGATCATTGACCTGGCCGTCGGCCACCCGTTGTGCGACCTCTGCCGCGGTGAGACCGGGATGTCCGGCGGTCACCTGGGTCACGCGGAGGCCTCCCACCACGCCGGGTCGTCGAGTGCGGTGCCGGACCGGGTCAGGAGATCGATCGAACCGCCGGGCGGCGGAACGATCACCGTCGTCGCGTTGTCTGCCGCGGCCGGTAGCAGCCGGGCGATGGGGTCGCCCCACGAATGGCGGGCGAGATTGAACGTCCCCCAATGGATCGGGATCATCACCGCGTCGCGCACGCGATCTCCGGTCACCATCCGGTGCACCCGAACCGCCTCTTCGGGGTTCACGTGGACATCCGGCCAGACGGGATCGTAGGCGCCCACCGCCACCAGCGTGAGGTCGACGCCGCCGAGCCGCATCCCGACCTCGTCGAACTGTTCAGAGAATCCGGTGTCACCGGAGAAGAAGAAACTGTGGGTGGGTCCTGCGACCACCCAGCTCGCCCATTGCGTCAGGTTGCGGGTCAGCGATCGCCCGGAGAAATGTCGGGCGGGGGTACAGGTGAACGTCAGGTCGCCGCGAACGAAAGACAGGGTGTGGTCGTCCCACCAGTCGATCTGGTCGATCCGGTCCGCCGCGATCCCCCAGGACATGAGGTGGGCACCGACTCCGATCGGGGCGACGAAGCGGACACCCGGCTGCCGTGCGGCGAGGTCGACCACGGTGGGCATGTCGAGGTGGTCGTAGTGGTCGTGGCTGATCAGGACCACGTCGATGGGCGGCAGGTCGGCGACCTGGGCGGGTGCGGGATGCATGCGGGCCGGGCCGATTGCCTTGGCGGGTGAACAACGTCGGCTGAACACCGGATCGGTCAGCACGCGTACCCCGTCGAGTTCGACCAGGACCGAGGCGTGCCCCAGCCAGGTGGCGTGCAGGGCACGCACCTCATCCGCGAACTCGGGTCTCAGGACCGGGATCGGCCGACGCGGCCGGCCGGGTCGCCGCGCCATATCGAGAAACACCCGGAAGTCGGCGTCGACCGCGGGTTCGGCCTGTTCGACATTGCTGAACACCCCGTCGAGTTGCCGCGCCGACGCCGCCGTGAACCGGCGGATCTCCTCGGCGTCGGCGCCGAGGGCGCGTGCCGCGGGTAGTCCACGTCTGGCCAGTCCGCCCGTGACCGCATTGGCCGTCGCCAGCCCTACCGTCGAGAGAGTTGAGGCCGCACGCTGTGCCAGATTTGCGCCGGTCCGGCTGATAGTCGAGGTCACGGGACTCAGGATAGTGCCGTCCGACTCTGGGACGGGCCGCGACGCCGACGTGTTGATCGTCTCGACGAACCGTCCCGACGCGGCGGACCCGCCCATCTCACGTTCGTTGCCCGATTCGCACTGATAGGCTTCGGCGAACACGTCACCATACATGTGCAGGTCACATGCGGTCTTGGGGGTAGTCCTCGTTGGCAAGAATGTCTGTCGGGGAGCGTCGGTCGGCGCTCATCGAAGCCGCATATCGCGTGATCGCCGATCACGGTGTCGAAGGTGCGACGACGCGTCGCATCTGCGCGCACGCGAACATGCCGCTCGCCAGTTTCCATTACGCGTTCGACAGTCGCACTGCGTTGCTCTGCGCGGTGATGGAGACGGCCGTGCCCTCCGACATCAGCCGGATGCTCGAGGCGATCCTGCCGATGGCCGCGGATCCGGAAGGCCGCGGGCGTGAGGCGATGCGCAAGAACGCGCAGGCACACCTCGAGGGCTTCTACACCCTGCTCAAGGCCGATCCCGGCCGGATGCAGGCCACCATCTCACTGGGCATCTACGCGCACAATCACGCGGAGCTGCAGGAGGTCGGCAAGGAGATGTACGGCCGACTGTACGAGGTGGCGGGCATCGGCCTGGAGATCGCGGCCGAGCGCGCGGGTGTGCGATGGAAGGAGCCGGTCTCCGATCTCAGCCCGGTGATCATCGCCGCCACCAACACCATCACCCTCACCTATCTGAGCACCTCTGACGATGTGGCGATCGCGAAGATCATCGAACTGGTGGTGACCGCGCTGATGACCTACGTCGTCGAGGACTGAGCGGGCCGAGTCCCGGGGCGGTGCATCCGCCGGAAACCGCCGTGCGGAGACCAGGAGCCACGAAGGTCACCAGCAGGCGGATCTGCCTGTGCAGTCCGAGGAACCCTGGCCAGGGATTATCCCGCTCCGTGCCACTCAATCCGCGGACGGAGCCTCCGACATGCGGTGGATCGGTCCGTCGATGTCGCGCAGCGGCCGCCCGCTTCCACCATTCCGATCGGAGATCAGTTGCGCCACAACCGATATCGCCACCTCCGACGGGGTGTGGCCGCCGATGTCGAGTCCGAGCGGAGACCGCAGCCGATCGATCTGGTCCCGCGGGAGCCCGGCGTCGATCAGGCGCGCGATCCGGTCGGTGTGGGTGCGCCGGGAACCCAGGGCACCCACGAACCCGACCCGGTCGGACCGCAGAGCCGACATCAGGATCGGCACGTCGACCTTGACGTCGTGGGTCAGCACGCAGACCACGGTGGCGGAATCTGTTCGACCCGAGACTATCTCGCCGTCCAGATATCGGTCCGGCCAGTCCACGATCACCTCGTCGGCATCGGGGAACCGGGCCGCCGTCGTGAACACGGGACGCGGATCGACGACGGTGACGTGATAACCGATGTTCTTCGCCGTGGTGGTGAGGGCGCGGACGAACTCGTTGGCGCCGACCGCGATCAGGCGACGCGGCGATGCGAAGGTCTGCACGAAGGTCCGCGGTCTGCCGGCCGCGCAACCGAGCGGCATCTCGGTGTCGTCGACGCCGACGATCCCACTTCGCCCGGCGTCGAGCAGGTCGGCGATGTCCTCGTCGAGTTCGCGCCACCGCTCGATCGCGTCACCGTGGTTCACCCGCCAGAGCGGCTGCGCGGTCAGCGTCGTCGCCACCGCGACCGGCCGGCCGCTGGTGATCGCGGCAAGCAGATCGGTGAGATCGGCCACGTGACCCGCATCGATCCGTTCGACGAAGACCTCGATCTCTCCCCCGCAGGTGAGGCCGATGGCGACGTCGTCGAGGTCCGTGGGACCGAAGCGCTCGCCGACCGCACATCCCGTGTCCAGTACGTCGCGCGCCGACTGCACGATGGCCGAGTCGACACATCCCCCCGACAGTGAACCGATCACCTCACCGGCCGCGGTGACCGCCATCGCCGCACCGAGTCGGCGAGGCGCCGGGCCACTCGTCGCGACGACCCGCGCCAGCGCCACCGGACCGTCGGCGAGACGGTCCAGCAGCACGCGGATGAGATTTCGCATCTCGTCATTCTCCCAGACCGACGTCGACCGGGCTCGGCACGAACTCCCGAACCCGGTCGACCACGAACGCGTTACGTCTGCGCGGGCAGTACGTGCTCACCGGTCTTGTCGCACGACAACGCCAACGAACTGATGTACTGCTTCTCCCCGTCCGGGCCCGGGACGGCGGACGCGATCATGTCCGGACGCTCGAACTCCATCCCCGTGACGCAACACATCAGCTTTTCGTGCGTCGGGTTGCCGTGCTCGTCGTACATCGGGATGTCGATGCCGTCGTCGGTGCGACGCAGGTAGTACTTGCCCTTGGTCGAGAGCGCGATGATCGGCGGCAGCACCAGGGCGAGCACCAATGCGACGAGCGGCGAGTACGGCTGGATGGTGTCGCCGAAGACGTGGAAGTAGACCAGGATCGACGCACCCGCCGAGACGATCAGCGACACGAAGCCGACCGGGTTGAAGTTGTAGATCATGCCGCGCCGGAACTCCGGCTGCTTCGGCGAGATCTTCAGCAGGTACTTGTTGATCGCGATGTCCGACGCCACCGCGACGACCCAGGCGATACCACAGTTGGCGTAGAAGTTCAGCAGGTTGTTGAGGAAGCTGAACATGTCGGACTCCATCAGAACGATGGCGATCGCGACGTTGAAGAACAGGAAGACGAGTCGTCCCGGATAGGTCTTGGTGACGCGGGTGAAGCTGTTGGTCCATGCCAGCGAGCCGGAGTACGCGTTGGTCACGTTGATCTTGACCTGGCTGATGACCACCAGGATCACCGCCAGCGTCAGAGCGAGCCAGTGCGGTAGGAAGTCCTGGTAGATCTCCACGAACTGATGCACGGGCTGGTTCGCGATGCCGGCGTTGTCGACCGAGATCCCGATCAGGTAGACGGCCAGGAACAGGCCGACGATCTGCTTGATGGCACCGAAGAAGACCCAGCCCGGACCGGCCGTGATGGTGGCGATCCACCACTTGCGCGAGTTCTCCGGGGTGCGCGGCGGCATGAATCGGAGATAGTCGATCTGCTCGGCGATCTGGGCGATCAGCGAGAGACAGACACCGGCAGCGAGCATCGTCCCGGCGAAGCTCACTCCCTTGCCCAGGGGCTGGCCATTGGAGTCGACACCACTGAAGGCGAAGAAGTCGCCGATGGCATCCGGATGCTTGATCACGAGGTACAGGAACGGCAGCACCATCATGATCAGCCACAGCGGGGTCGTCCACACCTGTAGCTTCGCCAGCGTGTTCATCCCGTAGATCACGAGCGGGATGATCAACACGGACGACAGGAGGTAGCCGATCCACAACGGTATGTGCAGCCCCAATTCGAGGCCCTGCGCCATGATCGACCCCTCGAGGGCAAAGAAGATGAACGTGAACGAAGCGAAGATCACGTTCGTCAGCACCGACCCGTAGTATCCGAATCCGCTTCCGCGCGTGATCAGATCGAGGTCGATGTTGTAGCGGGCCGCATAGAAGGCCAGCGGGTACCCGGTCAGGACGATCACGATTGCGAAGAATCCGATGCCCAGCAGCGCATTTCCGGTGCCGTTCGCGATGCCGACGTTCGCCCCGATGGCGAAGTCGGCCAGATAGGCGATGCCGCCCAGTGCCGAGATGGCGACGACGCCCGGCCCCCACTTGCGATAACTGCGTGGCGCGAACCGGAGGGTGTAATCCTCAAGTGTCTCGCGCATGGCCGCGGCCTGCGGGCCGGTGGCGATGATTCCCCCCTCGGCCTTCTCCACATCACCGACTTGGTCGGCGAACCCCCCGACCCCGTCGTGGACCGACTCATTCGACATACCGCTCCCTCACCAGGTTTCGTGCGCACTCCGGACCGGAGGACACCTTGGGTGAAGGTAGAAACGGGCGATTTCGATCACTTGACCGGAATGTTTCGGACACGAAAACTCCCATCCCGACCTGACGGAGAGACCGTTTTGTCCGAATTCCCTAGCGTCCGCTGAAGTTCGGAGTGCGTTTTTCCGCCCGTGCGGCACGACCTTCCGCGAGATCGTCGCTTTCCCAGGCCTGCATCATCGCGGCCAACCGATCGGACGGCGGCTCATCGCGCGCACCGTCACCGTTGAGGACCAGCTTGTAGTGCTGGAGGGTGAGCGGCGCCAGATCGGCGATGACGGAAGCCCAGTGTCGGGCGTCGGTCAGATCGCCGATGCGGTTGGCGAAACCGAGTGCATGGGCACGATCCGCGGACAGCGGATCGCATCCGATGAGCATGCCCGCTGCCTGGCCGGTCCCGACCAGCGACGCCAACCGCTTGATCGTCCATTCATCAACCGCCACACCGATCTTCGCGGCGGGAATACCGGCCATCGCATCGGGAGCCATCACGCGCAGGTCCGCCGCCATCGCGAGCTGCAGTCCCGCGCCGAGCGCTGAGCCGTTCAACGCCGCGATCACCGGGACAGGTGTCGCCTCGATCTGTTGCAGGGTCGTCACCAGCTTGTCCAGGAACGCCGGGTCGTACACCGGACCGGAGAGGTCGGCGCCGGCACAGAAGACGGGCCCCCTCCCGGTGAGGACGATCGCCCGCGCTCCTCCGTCCACCGCATCGGCGAATGCCTCCGAGAGCTCAGAGACCATGGTCTCGTCGAGGGCGTTGCGCTTGTCGGGGCGGTCGAGCTCGATGCTGACCACTGCACCTTCTGCAGACGAGTGAATCATGTGCCGAAGCCTACCGAGGTGACAGACTGCCCAGTGTGGGTGCTCCCGACAACGACAGCGACATCCGAGACGACTGCGACGTGCTGGTGATCGGGGGCGGGCAGGCCGGGTTGTCGGCCGCGTACTTCTTGCAGCGATTCTCACTCGACGACCGTTATCAGCTCCTCGACCACGCCCGGGGGCCTGGCGGGGCATGGCAGTTCCGCTGGCCGACGCTGACACTCGCTGCGGCCAATCGCGTCCACGACCTGCCCGGATACGGGCTCGTAGAGGCACTCGGACGCGACTGCGAGACGTTTCCCGCCGCGACCGCCGTCCCGGAATATTTCGGTAAGTACGAGCAGAAGTTCGGCCTGCGGGTACATCGGCCGGTCGATGTCCGCTCGGTCGAGCGCCTCGACGCCGAGTCGGGCGACGACGGCTTTGTCGCGACTCTCCGCGACCGGAGGACGATCACCACCCGGGCGATCATCAACGCGACGGGCACCTGGGAACGCCCGTTCGTCCCGCATGTTCCCGGGATCGGCGACTTCCGTGGCCGCCAATTGCACACGCATGACTACGTCGGGCCCGAGGAGTTCGCGGGCAAACGGGTGCTCGTGGTCGGGGCCGGCATCTCGGCGATCCAGTTGCTCATCGAGATCGCCCGCAGGGCACCCGGGGCACAGACGTTCTGGTGCTCCCGGACCGAGCCGGTGTTCGACCCGACCCCGTTCGATCCGGACAAAGGCCGACGGGCGGTCGCCCGCGTCGACGAACGTGTCCGGGCCGGCCTGCCACCGACGTCGGTCGTCTCGGTGACCGGACTGGCCCTCACTCCGGCGATCCGGGCCGCGCAGGACGACGGCATCCTCGCCTGGCGCCCGATGTTCACCCGGATCACGGAGACCGGCGTGTGCTGGGACTGCGGGGTGGAGGCCACGAGCGGCGACGCCACCCTGGACGTCGACGTCATATTCTGGAACACCGGATTCCGCAGCGCGCTCGACCATCTCGCTCCACTACACCTTCGCGGACCCGGCGGCGGGATCACGATGACCGGCCGGTTGGCCACCACCGTCGCGGCGGAGCCACGGATCCAGCTCCTCGGCTATGGGCCGTCGGCATCCACGATCGGAGCCAATCGGGCAGGCCGCGCGGCGGCGCGAAACGTCGCGGAGTTGATCGGTTGATCGGTTGATCGGTTGATCGACGTTCGCGGGAGACCTTGACATTCTGTTGTGTTTTCCTAACAATTGCGTAGGTGAGCCCTGTCAGGAGAGGCGAGAAGCTCCCGATCTTCAATCGCATCGGCGTCCTGCGCGCGGAGCGGAAGATGTCGCGGGCACACCTTGCCGAACTGGTCGGCATCAACGTCCAGTCCGTAGGCGCCCTCGAACGCGGCGACAACTACCCCAGCCTCGACCTCGCGTTCCGTATCTGCGCCGTCTTCGACCTGCCCGTCGAGGCCGTGTTCAGCCGCCGTGAATTCGGGGCCATGTCGGCCGAACTGTATCCGCGGGTCACCGACGACCGACAACCCGATCACGGAGGAGCACGATGAGGGACCCCAATTCGGCCATCCCGGAGGACGCGACCCCCGCCCTGTGGCGGCGTTACGACGAGTGGCGGGCCGGGCGTCATCTCCGTTTCAACGAGAAGCATGCGGGCGCGCTGAACTCGTGGCGCACTCGTCGCGGCGCCCGACGACTGGTCCTGCTCCAGGTGTCCGCCCTCGTGGTGACCCTCGCCGGTGCCGTGATGTCTTTCGCGACAATGTGGTTCGTGATCCCGTTCGTCGTCGGGGTGGTCGGATCCTGCACCGTGCAATACGCGCTCCGCATCGTGACCGGATCGATCGCCGACACCCCGGTACCTGCGCTCGACGAGATCCAGCTCGCCCAACGGAATTCGGCGAGGTCCATCGGGTTCGTCGTTCTCTACTCGCTCATGTTCATCCCGTACCTGATCCTCATCATCCTGGGCACCAACGACAGCGTGAGCGGCCAATCGGTGTACGGCACCGCCATTCTGCTCATCACCCTCGTGGTGATCGCGGTGGTACTCCCGACGATGCTCACCGCCTGGTGGATGAACGATCCCGACCCCGAAGACCTCATCACCAGCGAGACAGAACGGAGCCACGGATGAACGGGCCGCTGATCATCGACGGACTGCACAAGCGATACGGGAAACTGATCGCCCTGCAGGACATGACCTTTCAGGTCTCACCCGGTGAGATATTCGGATTCGTCGGGAGCAACGGCGCGGGCAAATCCACCACGATGCGGATCATCCTCGGGGTCCTCGCCGCGGATGCGGGCAGCGTGAGCCTCGGCGATCATCCGATCGACCTGCAGACGCGTCGGCGCATCGGGTACATGCCCGAGGAGCGCGGGCTCTATCCCAAGATGAAGGTCGGCGAACAGCTCGTGTTCCTCGCCCGACTCCACGGGATGTCGTCCATCGCAGCCCGCGAGAGCGTTGACCGGTGGACTACCCGGCTCGGGGTCGAGCAACGGGTGAACGACGATGTCGGCGATCTGAGCCTGGGCAATCAGCAGCGCGTCCAGCTCGCGGCGGCCCTCATCCACGATCCCCGCGTCCTGGTGCTCGACGAACCGTTCTCCGGGCTGGACCCGGTGGCGGTCGACGTCATGAGCGATGTGCTCAAAGAGAAGGCGGCCGAGGGTATCCCGGTGATCTTCTCCTCCCATCAGCTCGATCTCGTCCAACGCCTCTGCGATCGGGTCGGCATCGTCGCGCGCGGCCAGATGCGGGCACTGGGCCGGGTCGACGATCTCCGTGCACGCGAAGGCGTGACGCTGGAGGTCGCCGGGCCGTCGGCCCGGACCCGGTGGGCGGACGGCATCGCCGGCGTCGAGCAGGCCGACTACGACACCGACATCGACCTGACGACGCTGCGGCTCGACCCGGCTGTCGCAGACGACCAGGCGATCCTCGGCGCGGCTCTGCGCGTGGGTCCGGTCCACCGCTTCGCGACGTCGACCCCTTCCCTGACCGAACTGTTCCGAGAGGTGGTCTCCGCATGAACTCCCCCATTTCACGCCCCCCGCACGAGCGCGCCGGATCAACCGGGTCCGGGTCAGGTGGTGCCGGTGGTGCCGGTGCCGTGCAGTCGATCTGGTTGGTCGCCGAACGAGAGATCGCGACCCGCGCGAAGACCCGGTCGTTTCTGATCAGCACCGGTCTGCTGATGATCGTGATCATCGTCGGCGCCATCGTCTGGTCGGCGCTGAGCGGCGGTGACGACGCCGATCGCGTCGGCGTCGTCGGCCAGGATGCCGCACTCTCGCAGACCATCGAGGAGTTCGGCTCGGCAACCGGCACTTCGGTCGATGTGGTTCCGGTTGCCTCGGCGGCGGACGCCCGCGCCCGGGCGGCCGACGGTGATCTCACCGCCGCCCTCCTGCCGGGTACCTCACCGAACGCGTATGTCGCGGTCTCGGAGAGCGGGCTGAGCCCCACTCTCGACGGTGTTCTGCGGTCGTCGGTTGAGCAGGTCGGCCTCACCAGTTCGCTCGCCGAACGGGGCGTCGACGCCGCATCGCTCCCCCGCGCGACGATCACCGTGGAACAGACCACTCCCGACAAGCCCGACGAGGGACAACGCATCGTGATCGCGCTCGTCGGCACCATCCTGCTGATCACCGCGATCATGATGGGCGGGTCGATGGTCGCCGTCGGTGTCGTCGAGGAGAAGACATCACGGGTCGTCGAACTGCTGCTCGCAACGATCAAGCCACTGCACCTGTTGTGGGGCAAGATCATCGGCATCGGCGCCATCGCGATGGCGCAGGTCCTGCTGCTCGGCGCGACCGCAGTGATCGCGGGTCGGATGACCGGGCTGCTGACGATCCCGGGGGCTGCGATCGGGATGTTCGCGGCGGTGATCGCCTGGTTCGTACTGGGTTTCCTGTTCTTCGCCACGCTCTACGCGGCGACGGGCGCGCTCGTCTCCCGCCAGGAGGAACTCAACGCCAGTTCGGCTCCGCTGACCATCCTGGCGATGGCGGTGATGTACTCCGGGATCTTCGGCATCCAGGCCCTCGACTCCACCTTGATCCAGGTGCTCACCTGGATACCACCGTTCAGCGCGGCGCTGATGCCGGTCCGGATTGCCACCGGCGACACCTCGACGTTCCAGGTCGTCGTCACGTTCGCACTGATGGTGCTCGCCTGCGCGGCCGCCACCTGGTTCGCATCCCGGATCTACCAGCGGTCGATCCTGCGGACCGGCACCCGCGTCAAGTGGTCCGAGGCCATGTCCCTGGCCCGCTGACGTCGACGGGCACGACATCGGCGATCTCATCCGCGAGTCCCCACCGCAGGGCGGTCTCCGCTCCGATGGCGCCACCGTCCACCGCGAGATGAAAGGCCCGCCAGCGGCCGATCCGTCGTGGGATGCCGACCGTACCGCCGGCACCCGGGATCAGACCCATGCCCACCTCGGGCAGGCGGATCACAACTCCCGGATCGACCACCACCCGACCGACCAGGCCGGGCAGTTCGATGCCCGCACCCACACACGCGCCGTGCAGAAAAGCCGTTGTCCGGTCGGCGATCTCCGCAAGGCGGACGCCTGCCCCGCCGGCCGTGCGGACGAAATGGGCGATCACCGGATCCGGCGTGGTCCCGAACTCGTCGAGATCGCCGCCCGCGCAGAAGACCGGACCCGCGCCGCGCAGGTGGACCTCCGTGACCGTCTCGTCGAGCACCGCGACGTCGAGCGACTCGACGAGCGCATCCCGAAGGGCCGCGCCGAAAGCGTTGCGGCGCTCCGGCCGGTTCAAACCGATCGTGAGCCGGCCGGCATCGCGATCGACGATCACCGGCACACCCCGGGGCGCCGGAGGCAGCGGACGCGGACCTCGCCGGGTGAGCCACGCCGCGAACTCATCTCCGCCGAGCAAGGTCGAGTACGCCCACGACTCGATGTCCAGCGCCTGCCGGACCGACACCTGCGTCCCCGTCCGGAGCACGGCGGCCAAGGTGGTCGCGGCCTGCGGATTGCGGGCGACGTGGTCGGCGAGTCGGTGGGCGGCCGCTTCGGGTTCGACGGTCCCGACGACCGATCGGTGCACCCCCTCGGCCTCGGGAGCGGCATAGACGACGTCGCATCGCTCGCCGAGCACCGCCCAGTCCACCGTCGGGAGCGACCCGGACGTGAATCCGATCCGGACGGACTCGACGTGGCGGTCCGACGACCATGCGAGACGGGCCCACGCCACATCGTCGGAGATGTCGGCGACAACCGGGTCTGGAGTCGCGATCACGGGTGTCAGCCTAATGCGGAGTCGCAATGGCGAGCGAAGGACATCAGATCTGGCGAAAGCGTCGAAGAGCCTCTTCGCGTTCCGCCTTGTGGTCGACGATGGGGTCGGGGTGATCATCGTCGACCTCCGGCACCCACCGGCGCACGTACGCGCCGTCGGGATCGAACCGCCGTCGCTGGGTCTCTGGGTTGAAGACCCGAAAGTACGGCGCCGCATCGGTCCCGGTGCCCGCCGCCCACTGCCATCCATGCTGATTGGACGCCATGTCCCCGTCGACGAGCTGATCGAGGAACCATCGCGCACCCCACCACCAGGGCAGGTGTAGATCCTTGACCAGGAACGACGCCGCGATCATCCGGACGCGGTTGTGCATGAAGCCGGTCTCGGCGAGCTGACGCATGCCGGCATCGACGATCGGGAAGCCGGTCCGCCCCTCCTTCCACGCATCGAAGCGCCGGTGCGCATCGGCGTCGGTGTCGAGTTCGATGTCGTCGAACTGACGATTCCAGTTGTGCCACAAGCTGTCCGGCCAGTGGTAGAGCACCGAGGCGTAGAAGTCCCGAAACGCGAGTTCCCGGAGATACGCCTGAGCGCCCATAGACCGGCCCAGGTCGGCGGCCATCGTCCGGGGATGGATGTTGCCGAACTTCAGATAGGCCGACATCCGGCTGCTCACATCGAGATCCGGTCTGTCGCGGCCCGTTTCGTAGTCCTCGAGATCGTCGCCGACGAACTCCGACCAGCGCGCCAGTGCAGCGTCCTCGCCTGCGGGGATCTCGAGTGTCGCCGGAGCGGCCGGCACCCGGATGCGTCCCGAGTGACGAATATTGCTGGGGTTCAACAGGTCCGAGACAGCCACCGCCGACGATGCGGGCCGCCGCCAGCCATGTCGGCACCACGCCCGGAAATACGGGGTGAACACCTTGTACGGATCGCCGTCCGGCTTGGTGACCCGGCCGGGCGAGACGAGATATGGAGAACCGGTGGCCTCGAGAGGTATGTCCCCGAGCGCCTCGGCAACGGTCGCATCGCGCCGTCGTCCGAACGGAGAGAAGTCGTCGCTCACGTGAACCGACGCGGCGTCGACTGCGGCCACCACCCGCGGGATCTCTTCCTCCGGCCTGCCACGCACCACCAGCAGACGGCCGGAGAGCTTGTCGTCGAGTTCTCGGAGTGAGTCGAACAGGAAGCTGAGACGTCGTGGACCCGAAGACTTCTCGAGCCTCGGGTCCACGACGAAACAGATCAGGATCTGGTCACCGCCGTCATGGGCGGCGATGAGGGGCGGAAGGTCACTCAGACGCAGATCGCGTCTGAGCCACAGCACCGACGGTGCCGACGGCACGAACCCGGCCCGCTCGCTCGCCTGCCGGAGCGGCTATCCCACGCCCAGCAGATCGATGACGAACACCAGTGTCTTGCCCGAGAGTCGATGACCGGCCCCTGCCGGACCGTAGGCGAGCTGCGGCGGAACCGTCAGCTGCCGGCGGCCGCCGACCTTCATGCCGGGAATACCCTCCTGCCAGCCCGGGATCAGCCGGTCGAGCGGAAAGTTCGCCGATTGACCACGGTCCCAGGAGGAGTCGAACTCTTCGCCGGTGTCGTATTCGACGCCGACGTAGTGCACGTCGACCACGCCACCACTCTGCGCCTCGGCGCCTTCACCGACAATGAGGTCTTTGACCTGCAGTTCGGCGGGAGCGGGACCCTCCGGGAATTCGACTACGGGCTTCTCTGTGCTGGTCAACGGGACTCTCCTTTGAGTCGTCGGATCAGGTGTCTGGTCAGATCGGCGTACGTGGCGCCGATCTCAGGCCTTCCGGCGCGTCAGCGCTGTCCCATGTTCACGTAGTCGCGTTCGGTGTAGCCCGTGTACAGCTGACGCGGGCGGCCGATCTTGCCGGACGGATCCGCGTGCATCTCACGCCAGTGCGCGATCCATCCGGGCAGCCGGCCGAGTGCGAACAGCACTGTGAACATCCGGGTCGGAAAGCCCATTGCACGGTAGATGACGCCGGTGTAGAAGTCGACATTCGGGTACAGCTTGCGCTCGATGAAGTAGTCGTCGCTCAGCGCAACATCTTCGAGGCCCTTCGCAATGTCGAGCAGATCATCTTGCACGCCAAGTGATTCCAGGATCTGGTCGGCGGTCTTCTTGACGATCGCAGCACGCGGGTCGTAGTTCTTGTAGACACGGTGACCGAAGCCCATGAGCTTCACGCCGTCTTCTTTGTTCTTGACCTTGTTCATGAAGGCCTGGGTGTCGCCGCCGGACTGCTTGATGTCCTCGAGCATCTCGAGCACGGCCTGGTTGGCACCGCCGTGCAGCGGACCCCACAGCGCGTTGATGCCGCCGGAGATCGACGTGAACAGATTGGCCTGTGACGACCCCACGAGACGCACGGTCGAGGTCGAACAGTTCTGTTCGTGATCGGCATGCAGGATGAACAGCATGTCGAGGGCTTTGGCGACCTTCGGGTCGACCTCGTACGGTTCGGCCGGGAAGCCGAACGTCATGCGCAGGAAGTTCTCGACGAGGCTCAGCGAGTTGTCCGGATAGAGGAACGGCTGACCGGCCGACTTCTTGTACGCGTAGGCCGCGATCGTGGGCAGCTTGGCCAAGAGTCGGATCGTCGACAGCTCGACCTGCTCGGGATCCTTGGGGTCAAGCGAGTCCTGGTAGTAGGCCGAGAGGGCGTTCACCGCGCTCGACAGCACCGGCATCGGGTGGGCGTTACGCGGGAAGCCGTCGAAGAAGCGCTTCAGATCCTCGTGCAGGAGGGTGTGCCTCCGGATCTTGTCCGTGAAGTCCTCGAGCTGCGCGGGCGTCGGCAGCTCACCGTAGATGAGCAGATAGCTGACCTCGATGAAGGTGGACTTCTCCGCGAGCTGGTCGATCGGGATACCGCGGTACCGCAGGATGCCTGCGTCACCGTCGATGTAGGTGATCGCCGACTTGGTCGACGCGGTGTTGACAAAGCCGCCATCGAAGGTGGTCAGGCCGGTCTCGGCGAGGAGTTTGCCCAGTCCGACCGAGTCGGAACCCTCGGTGGCCTTCAGGATCGGAAGCTCCAGCTGACCACCGGGGTAGGTGAACGTCGCTGATGCCGTATCGGACGCCTGGTCAGCTGGGACTGTTTCAGCGGACACACGAACCCCTTTACTCAGGTGAGAGTCTTGTACTACGCAGATCCGGGTAAGGATGCTGTTGCTTATCAACGTAGTCGCTTCGCAGCTCGCCCGCCCACGGAGGGTCCGCGCCCGGCCGTGAAACGGTGACGGCGGCTACCTGACCTGCGAACTCAGCGGTCGCCAGCCACTCTTCGGCACTCAGTTCGGCCACTGCGCGAGGTGAGAGCGCGCCGAGGTTCTCCAGGTGGCGCAGCACTCCACCGACGACGCTGTCCCCTGCTCCGATCGTGTCGCTGACCTGCACCTTCGGCGCCGGTGATGTGACCGCCGCCGCAGCTGTGGTCACCGTGATCCCGTCCGGACCGGCGGTCGTGATCACCGCGGTGACGCCTGCGGCGAGCCAGGCGTCGGGGCCGGTGCCCGCCGGACCCGCCGAGAGCCAGTCGGCGTCCTCATCGGAGAGTTTGACGATGTCCACCGCGTCCATCCAGGACGCGAAACGACGCCGGTACGCGTCGTGGTCGGCGATCACCGCCGGCCGGATGTTCGGGTCGATCACCACGAGACGCCCTTCGTCGTGACAGCGGCGGATGAGCGACTCGTACACCGACGCACCGGGTTCCAGCACCAGCGACAGGGTGCCGAAACACACCGCCGCGACGGTCTGCGGGAAGACTCCCGGCTCCTCGACCAGACGGTCGGCCGTGCCCTCCACGTAGAACGAATAATGCGCGGCGCCGTCGGTGCCGATCGTCGCGAGCGCCAGCGAGGTCGGCTCGCGACGCCGTTGCACGTGCCCGGTTCCGACCCCGCCGGCCTGGAGCGCTGCGACGATCGCGTCGCCATAGGTGTCGGTGGACACCGCCGTACACAGCGAGACGGCACTGCCCAGCCGGCCGAGGGTCACGGCCACGTTGAAAGGGCCGCCGCCGAGTGCCGGCTGGAGCGCGGCCAGTCGGCCGGTACCGACCGGTGTGCGGGCTGCGACGACGTCGACGAGTGCTTCGCCGCAGATCACGATCTCACGCATCAGGACACCTCCGGAGTTGCCGACAATCCTGCCATCGACGGCCGACTCCACCGGCACTATTCGTCGATGCACCGGTAGGTTGTGCACATGCGAGAGTTACCCGCCGGGCCCGACGCGGTGCTGCTCGACTTCGCCACCGACCTCGACTCCGCCACCGACACAGCGCCGCTGCACGCTGTCGGCACGGCGGCGGCCGCGTTGCGGCGTGCCGTACAGGCCGGAACCCTGCACGCCATCGAGGTGATCCCGACCGCGCAGACGCTGCTGGTGCAGGCCGAACCCGGCCGCGGGATCGACGTGCTGGGTATCCATCGCGCACTGCGGACCTCCGTGGCGCCCGGCGCCACCGACGACTCGACCACCTCCGAGATCCGCATCCCGGTCTCCTACGACGGACCAGATCTCGCCGACGTCGCCGATCTGCTCGACCTCAACCCGGACGAGGTCTCCGCGATCCATCGGGACACCACCTGGCAGGTCCAGTTCATGGGATTCGCACCTGGATTCGGTTATCTCGTCCCGCAACAGAACTCAGATCATCCGTTCCGGGATGTGGGCCGTCGCAGCGAGTCGCGGACCCGGGTGCCGGCCGGGTCCGTCGCCATCGCCGCCGGCTACAGTGCCGTCTACCCACGGGTCAGCCCGGGCGGTTGGCACCTGATCGGGCACACCGAACAGTCGATGTGGGACGAAGACAATTCTCCGCCGGCACTTCTCGAACCCGGCACACTCATCTGCTTCGTCGACGCCGACGCCGGATCGTGAGGACTCCGGCCGTGAAGTCCGTCACCGTGCTCGACCCGGGCCCGCTGTCGACCGTGCAGGATTTGGGCCGATCGGGTTATGCACATCTCGGCGTGCCGCGTTCGGGCGGCGCCGATCGCTCATCGCTGACGCTGGCGAACCGCCTCGTCGGCAATCCCGAATCCACCGCCGTCATCGAGACGACGTTGGGCGGGTTACGGATTCGCGCACACGGGACCCTGGTGATCGCCGTGACCGGTGCGCGTGCGGAGGTCCGCGTCGACGGGTCTCCGGTCGGCAATGCCGCCGCGGCCCCCCTTCCCGACGGCGCCGAACTCACCATCGACACACCCACCCGAGGCTGCCGCAACTACGTGGCCGTCCGCGGCGGTTTCGACGTGACCGCGGTACTGGGCTCCCGTTCCACCGACACCCTTTCCGGCCTCGGTCCCGAACCGCTCGCCGCCGACGTCGAAGTCCCTATCGGGCACGCCACGGCTCCATGGCCGGCGATCTCCGCCGCGCCGGTCGACAATGGCGAGCCCGAGGTCGTCACCCTCGAGGCGTCGGACGGTCCACGTCGAGAATTGGTCGAGGAGCCCCGGGACCTCACGCACGGGATCTGGGAGGTCAGCCCGGACAGCAATCGGGTCGGCGTGCGACTGGACAGACCGGCCGAGTCGGACCACCCACTCGTCGTCCATCGCGCCGATGCCCCCGAGCTCGCCTCCGAAGGTGTGCCGCACGGTGCCGTGCAGGTCCCACCGAGTGGACGACCGGTGATCTTCCTCGCCGATCACCCGGTGACCGGTGGCTATCCGGTCATCGCGGTGCTCACCCCGGCCGCTGTCGACCACGCCGCCCAACTCGTCGCGGGACAACGGATCCGATTCCACCGTCGTTGACAGTCCGGCTGAGACGATCCTAGACTTTCGTCTCATGACCGAGGTGCTGACGAAATCTGCGGACGCCACGACTGACGGACCCGAGGGCGCCCCGACGCCGCGGCCCGAGGATTACGCACCACTCGGACCGGACTCGCTGACCTGGCAGATCTGGGGCACCTGGACCGGCATGTTCCAGGGCCTGTGGGCCGGCTCGATGCAGAACATGCACCCGAAGCTCGGGGCGGCCGTCTGGGAGCATTCCGACTTCTTCGGTGAACGATGGCAGCGACTGATGCGCTCGCTCTACCCCATCAGCGGTGTGGTCTTCGACGGCGGCACCGCGACCGGCCGTGAGGTGCGCGACTATCACCGGGACATCAAGGGCCAGATGGAGGACGGCACGCGCTACCACGCGTTGGATCCGGACGTCTTCTACTGGGCACACGCTACGTTCTGGTATGGCAATGTACGGCTCTGCGAACGCTTCGGCCCGTGGCTGACCGAGGATCAGAAGCGTCAGCTCTTCGAGGAGTCCAAGGCGTGGTACGCGATGTACGGCGTGTCGATGCGACCGGTGCCGGACACGTACGAGGACTTCCTCGAATACTGGGACTACATGTGCCGCAACGTCCTTCGCGACCATCCGGCGGTCCGGACCGTTCTCGACATCGGACAACTGCCGCCGCCCCCGTTCCTGCGGTTCATTCCGGAGACGTTGTGGTTCCGCTACATGGCCGAGACCAATCAGCGCTTCTTCACCTGGCTCACCACCGGTTTCTACGACGAGCCGATCCGCGAGTTGATGGGGCTGCCATGGACCGACCGTGACGAGAGGCGCTTCCGCCTGCTGGGCCGGACGATCAACCTCGTGATGCACCGCCTGCTCCCGAAACGCTTTCTGCGCCATCCACGTCCGCGCGACGCATGGGATCGGGTCGATGGCCGGGTGGCCCCCGACGCCCCGCTCGTGGAGACGCCGGCTCGTAATCTCCCACCGGAACCCGAGCGCGACAACCCGATGCACTACTGCCCGGTGCACGCTGCGCGACGGGCCACCTATCCGGGCCGCGTCAGCGAGAACTGATCCCCGGCCTCCCCGCCGATCGAGTACGAACCGAGCGCAGCGAGGACCGGCATCCTCCCCGCCGATCGAGTAGGAACCGAGCCCAGCGAGGCCCGGCATCCTCCCCGCCGATCGAGTAGGGACCGAGCGCAGCGAGGACCCGTATCGAGATCTCCCGGCCTGCAACAGATTCCCTACTGCTGTCCCAGCCCCCGGCGCATCGCCTGCCGCACCCGCTGCGCCTCCCGGCGCGCATACGGATTCGATTGTCCGGCACGGGAGCCGGCCAGTTTGGCGCCGATGTGTTCGCCCACCGTGATCGGCGAGTAGCGGCTTCCGGCGCCGACGCAGGACGGCAACGTGGAGATGGTGGCGTCGATGTTGCCGTCATGGAAGAACGCGGCGGATCGCCTGCGCTCGACGGTCCCGTCCACCACCGGCGGTTTGACGCGGTGCAGCGTCGACATCCACCGCTCGTTCGTCCAGCGCGCCATGAGGTCACCGAGGTTGATCAGCAGCGCCCCGTCGGCGGGTTCGACGTCGTGCCAGACGCCGCCGCGATCGAGCACCTGCAGCCCCTTGACCTGATCGGCCCACAGCACCGTGACGATGCCGTAGTCGGTGTGCTCGCCCATCCCGGTCAGCTCACCGTCGAGTTCCACCTCGCCGGGCGGCAGGGCGTAGTTGTTCATCCGGAGCACGTCGAGCGAGTGATCGGTGTAACCGTCGAAGAAGTCCGGCGGGAGGTCAAGTGCGTCGGCGAAGATCCGGGTCAGCGTGTGTGCCACCCGTGCGTCCTCGGCGAAATACGCCGACACCGCAGCCTCGAAATGATCCACGGCCGGCCACGTGTTGCCGGCGTACTGATCCTCCGGCAGTTCGAGACCCGGATAGTTGGTCGCCTCCACTCCGACGTTGAAAGCCTCGAAGAAGTCGTTCATCCGATCGGCAGGCTCGACGCCAAGGCTCAGTGACAACGACTCCGACTTCGGTGGCGCGTAGCCCCGGTTGATCTCCGGCGGGGTGCGGTAGGCCTTCTTCCGCTCCAGTGGCAACGCGAAGAAGTCGTCCATCACGGCCGTGAACTCGTCGATCACCACGGACGGGATCTGATGCCCGACGATCTGGATGAACCCCACGGCACTGGCGGCATTGTCGATCTGGTCGGCGACGACAGCACGATCAGCCGCACTTCCGTTGCCGGTGTACGGGGTGATGTCGATGATGGGCACCGAAAAGGTCCCCGCGGGGTTGTCGACGACCGCGCTCATGGCACCCATAGTGGCATCGAATCGCCGACCTCGCTGATCAGCCGATACGTGCTGTCGCCCGCGTGTCGGGCATGCCGCCTGGGGCATTCCCGACAAACACCCCGGAATAACGCCCGCCCAACCGGGGGTTCACCGGCGTGTCGTCAATGGTGTGCCTGCGCACGGCGTAACTCTGGGGGCTTTGCGGGGTCAGGCGTGCTGACCGACGCGATATGCGACGAACGCCGGGATCGCCAGAGCGGCAACGATGGTCAGCACGACGACCAGGAGTCCACCCGCTGTGGTGGTCACCGCGACCCCGATCGAGGCAGCGGCGGCACCGTGGACGACGTCGGCGATCCGCGGGCCACCGGCGACCACCACGGTGAACACTCCCTGCAGGCGGCCACGGAGGTCGTCGGTCGCCGCGGCCAGCAGGATCGACTGGCGGAACGCCGCCGACGCCATGTCGGCGGCACCACCGATCATGAGGAAGACCAGTGCCACGGGCAGCATCGGCAACGACGTGCCGCCGGCAAAGCCCACGGCGACGCCGACACCCGCCATGGCCAGGCCCCAGACGATGACGCACACGATGACCGCGAGTCCCTGCCGCTCGACGCGACTGACCCACCCGGAGAAGATGCCGCCGACGACGGCCCCGGCCGAGATGGCGGTGAACAGGAGCGCGAACGCGATGCCGCCGCCGGATGGCCCGCCGAAGTTCTCGTGCGCCATCTGTGGGAAGAGGGCACGGGGCATTCCGAAGATCATCGCGATGAGGTCGACCAGGAACGACGCCATCAGGATCTTGTGGCCTGCCAGGTATTTGAGGCCGTCGATGACCGACCGCAGACCGGGAGTCTTGGGTCGGTCGTCGCCCTCTGGCCGCAACGACGGCAGCAGGATGACCGCGAGGAGCGTCGGCACCAGGAAGACGGTGTCCACGAGGTAGAGCAATGAATACCCGAGCCATGGGATCAGGGCACCACCGATGAGCGGACCCGCGATGGCACCCGCCTGCATCACGGTCATGTTCAGCGACAACGCCGCGGGCAGTTCGCGATCCGGCAACAGCCGTGGCAGCACCGCACTGCGGGTTGGCTGGTTGACGGCGAAGAAGGCCTGCTGAACGGCGAAGAGCGACAGGATGATCCAGACATTTCGAACACCGGCGGCAGCCTGCGCCCAGAACAGGGCGCTACAGGCGATGAGCCCCAGTGTCGAGATGATCAGCAGGGTGCGGCGATCGAAGACGTCTGCCAGCGCGCCGCCCCAGAGTCCGAACACGACCAGCGGGACGAGTCCGAAGATGCCGGTCAGTCCGACATATGCAGAGCTACCGGTGATCTGATAGATCTGTGCGGGCACCGCGACCACGGTGAGCTGTGCACCGATGACCGTGACGATGTTCGCGAGCCACAGACGTCGGAAGTAGGCGTTGCGCAGCGGCGTGGTGTCGGCCAGGAGTCTGGCCATCAGGGCTGGAGTCTTTCCGCCCGCCAGCCGTCGTCGAGCAACGTCAGGCGCACGCGGTTGTGCAGACGATTGGCGCGCCCCTGCCAGAATTCGACGACGGTCGGAACCAGGCGGAAGCCGCCCCAGTCGGCCGGCACCGGGATCTCGGCGCCGTCGTCGAACCCGCCGAACTCCTCCGCGACCGCCGCGGCCTTGGCCTCGAGATCGGTCCGGCTGCCGATCGGCCGGGACTGTTCGGAGGCGTAGGCCGAGAGTTGCGAACCACGCGGGCGGTTGAACCAGTAGGCATGGGTCTCCTCCATGCCGACGTGATCGACGCGACCGCGGACGTTGACCTGGCGCTCGAGCGCGATCCACGGGAACGTCACCGAGGCATACGGATCGGCGGCCAGGTGGCGGCCCTTGTCCGAGTCGTAGCCGGTGAAGAACACGATGCCTGCCGCATCGGCGCCCTTGCAGAGCACCGTCCGGGTCGCGGGATGACCGTCGGCGTCGACCGTGCCGAGCACCATGGCATTGGGTTCGGGGATTCGCGCCTCGATCGCCTCGCGCAGCCACACGGTGAACAGATCCACCCACGGCGGATCTCCGCGGAGCCAACTCGGGTCCAGGTTCTCGCGGATCCCGTCGGCGCCGGCTGCCCGGTCGCCCTCGCCGATGTTGGGCGGAATGCCACCGCCGTAGCCGACACGCATGTTCGGCAGGTCAATCGGTTCATCCGGCACGTGCGTGAGGCTACTCCCCGGACACGCCTGTTACTCCCCGGTACACCCCTGGGCGCGCGGCTGCCCTACAGTCCAAGTGGGTGCTCGGTCCGGTACGCCGGACATCACCGACAGCGCCGCCCACGATGACGTTTTTTCGAGATAGGTGGTCACCATGGCGAACAGTGTTCCCGACGATTTCGTCTCAGGACTGGAGGGCGTTGTCGCGTTCACCACCGACATCGCCGAACCGGACAAGGACGGCGGCAATCTCCGTTATCGCGGGGTCGACATCGAAGACCTGGTCGAGAATCACGTCACTTTCGCCGATGTCTGGGCGCTCCTGGTGGACGGCCGTTTCGGCGACGGCCTCCCCCCGGCCGAACCGTTCCCGCTGCCCATCCACACCGGCGACGTGCGAGTCGATGTCCAGGCGGCGCTGGCGATGCTGGCGCCGATCTGGGGATACCAACCGCTACTCGACATCGACGACGCCACCGCGCGCGCCAATCTCGCGCGGGCGTCGGTGATGGCGCTCTCCTATGTCGCGCAGTCGGCTCGCGGCATCCATCAACCGGCCGTCCCCCAGCACGTCATCGACGACTGTGACACAGTCACCGCGCGCTTCATGACCCGCTGGAAGGGCGATCCGGACCCCAAGCACATCCGGGCGATCGATGCGTATTGGGTCAGCGCCGCCGAACACGGTCTCAACGCCTCCACCTTCACCGCCCGGGTGATCGCGTCCACCGGAGCCGACGTCGCGGCCTCGCTGTCGGGAGCGATCGGCGCGATGTCGGGCCCGCTGCACGGCGGCGCACCGGCCCG
Source organism: Gordonia sp. DT101 (assembly GCF_049844895.1). Classification (NCBI taxonomy): domain Bacteria; kingdom Bacillati; phylum Actinomycetota; class Actinomycetes; order Mycobacteriales; family Gordoniaceae; genus Gordonia; species Gordonia sp. DT101. The sequence goes on from NZ_JBNCLX010000003.1 coordinate 653,205, forward strand.
CGTGCTGCCGATGATCGAGGAGGTCGAGCGCACCGGCGATGCCCGCGGCCTGGTCAGGGGGGTGCTGGACCGCAAGGAGAAGCTGATGGGCTTCGGTCACCGTGTCTACCGGGCCGAGGACCCCCGGGCCCGGGTGCTGCGCCGCACCGCGCAGGAACTCGACGTACCCCGCTACGAGATCGCGGCGGCCCTCGAACAGGCCGCGCTGACCGAACTGCGCGAACGCCGCCCCGATCGGGCCATCGAGACCAACGTGGAGTTCTGGGCCGCCGTGATCCTCGACTTCGCCGAGGTGCCGACGCACATGATGCCCGCGATGTTCACCTGCGGCCGCACCGCGGGCTGGTGTGCACACATCCTCGAACAGAAGCGCCTGGGCAAACTCGTCCGACCGGCCGCGATCTACACGGGACCGGCGCCGCGTCGTCCCGAAGATGTCGCCGGTTGGGGCGAATTGGTGAAGCCCGGCCTCTGACCCCCCTTGCCCTTGCCTGCCGTTCCGGCCGCACTTTCGGCTTCTGGCCGCAGGATCAGCTCGAAGCCGGAACACGGAACTGCGGCCAGAACCTCTGGCCGGTGTCGGCCTCAGCCGGTGTCGGCCTCAGCCGATGTCGCGACGGTGGAAGGCGAGTTGGGCGGCAACGGCGAACAGCGCTGCGATGGCCAGCAGCACCACGATCGGGAGCCATTGCATCGGTTCCAGCGGCACCGCCGGGGCGTGGGAGAACGGAGAGAGGTCGCGGGCCCACTGCGGCAGGCTGAACATCCCCGACAGCGGCCCGAGAAACAGCGCGGCGATCACCACCAGCCAGCCGACCGGGACCAGCATCGGCCGAAACGCGTAGAGCGCGACGGCGATACCACTGACGAGCAGCGCCGCCGGGATCTGCACTCCGGCGGCCGCGAGGTTGTCGCCCGCCGCGCTCCAACCCCCACCGGCCACGCCGTTACCCACCGTCATGCCGAGCGCGGCAGCGATGAGGATCACCACGACCCCGACAGCGGCGGTCGCCGCGTACACGGCCAGGTATCTCGATCGCGACGTCGGGGTGACGAGCAGCACCTCGGTGCGCGACGACACCTCCTCCGATCGCATCCGTGTCACCACATTGACCGACCACGCGCTCGCCGCCACGGCGAGGAAGGTCATCATCGTCGAGCCGAACAGCGTGCTCAGATCACCCTGCAGACCCGACTGCTCCAGCACCCGACGCATCTGTTCGTTGTCTCCGGCCAACTCGTCCACCGACGGTTGGAGAAATCCGATGACCAACGCGTACAACGTGATTGCTGAAGTCCACGAATAGAGCAACGAGCCCGACAACCGCACCGCGACGGCCCTGACCGACGACAACCTCGTCGATGACGCCGGCCCGGGACGTGGCGAGATCAATCCCGCGTCCAGGTCGCGCCCGAGGGCGAACCGGGCCGCAAGGCCGACGCCGAGGACCGCAACGGCGAGCGATGCGACGGCCGGCCAAGGGTTGTTCGCGCCGAACGGATCGATGAGTTCGGCCCACCCGACCGGCGTGATCCAGCGCAACCACGACCACGTGTCATCGACGTCGGCGACACCGCGCAGCACGTAGCCGGCGAGCACGATCGAACTCGCGGTCAGGTTGGCGATGTGCGACGTCTTGGCGATCTGGGCCGACACCAAGGCGACCCCGACAGCGGCCATCGCAGTCGTCACGTACTGCGCGAACACCGCGATCACATCGCCGACGCCGGCTCCCAGCGGGAACAGCATGACCGACATCCCCAGGGCGACGACCACGCAGAAGGCCGTCGACACCACGGTCGCCGCCCACAGCGAGGCCAACGGGCCGGTGGCGCCCGCACGAAGCAGTTCTGCCCGCCCGAGTTCTTCCTCCTTCCGCGTCTGCCGGACCACCATCATCACGGCGCACACCGCGAGCGCCGCGATCATGAACAGCCCGGCCCGCCACACGGTCACCGCGGCAGCGGAATCGACGTGGTCCAGTGGTCCGAGCAGGAATCGGAAGGCCGAGTTCGATCCGGCGCCGACCTGCAAGGCCGCTCGCTTCTCCGATGTCGGATACGAACTACTGATGGTCGCGGCGGTGGACAGGTTGATCAGCAGGAAGACCACCAGAGTGATCACGATGATCCATCGCTCGCGACGCGTCATCAGCCGCACGAGCCGACCGGACTTCGCGAGCAGGTCGCGCCCGCCCTCGGTCGATGAAGATGCCGGGGTGATCGTCGGCGCCGCCATCACGCCGGCTCCTTGTCGCCATATGCGTGCAGGAACAGTTCCTCGAGGCTCGGTGGTTCGACGGACAGGGTTCGGACGTCCAGTCCGGCCAGGGCGGTCGTGACCGCGGCCAGACCACCATCGGCCACCGTGAAACTCACACCGTCGCCGTCGGTCGTGAAATCGTGCACGTCCGGCAGGTCGGCCAGGCCCGACGCATCACCCTCGACCGTCGCCGTCACACGCGATCGACGTAGGTGCCGCAGCTCGGCGAGGGTGCCCGACTGAACCGTCTTCCCTGCACGGATGATGGTCACTGTCTCGCACAGCTCCTCCACCTCGGCGAGGATGTGACTCGACATGAGTACCGCCGACCCGGTACGGGCTCGTTCGGCGACACAATCCGCGAACTCGCGCGTCATCAGCGGGTCGAGTCCGGAGGTCGGTTCGTCGAGGATCAACAGCTCGGTGTCGGCGCACAACGCCGCGATCAGCGCGACCTTCTGGCGGTTCCCCTTCGAGTAGGTCGACGATTTCTTGGTGGGGTCGAGCTCGAATCGATCGATGAGTTCGGCCTTGCGCGTGGCAGATTCGACCCGCAGGTCACGCAGGGACAGCAGCAGGTCGATGCATTCACCGCCCGAGAGTTGCGGCCACAGACTCACGTCGCCCGGTACGTAGGCGAGGCGCCGGTGGATCGACACCGCGTCGGCGAGCGGGTCGGCACCGAACACCCGGACCCGGCCGCCGTCGTGCCGGTACATCCCCAGCACAACCCGGATCGTCGTCGACTTGCCCGCACCGTTGGGACCGAGGAACCCGGCCACCTCGCCACCACGCACCTGTAGGTCCAGGCCGTCGAGGGCCTGGAAAGACCCGAACCGCTTGCGCAGCCCGGTCACGTCGATCACCGGATCATCTTGTCGGGTCATCGTGTTCCTCTCGGTATGCCAAGACCGCGTCGAGCAGGGAGTCGTCCGCCATGACACCGTGGACGGCCACCTCGGTGGCGGGGACCACCACGCGGTCGACGTAGGACCGCAGGATCGCGCCCGCGTCCGCCCAGTCGTCCGGCGGGTGCATGACCACATCGACCAGCAACGCACCCATGGACTGGGCGACCATGTATCGGGCCCTTGCCTTCTCGTCGCGTGAGGGGCGAATCGTGCCGGCCGCCACCCCGCCTCGGAACGTCTCCTCGGCGTCGTCGGCGAGATGGCCGAGGAGTTCCCGCGCCATGTCGCCGCCCGCCTGCAGGCTGCGGATGAGGTAGACGATGCGGGGCCCGTCCTCCTCGATCGAGTCCATCTTGGCCAGCAACCCGCCGAAAGCCGTTGCACCCGGAGTTGTTTCGAGGCCTGCCTGGTTGGCTTCGCGGGTCTGCCGCAGCACATGCGCATCACACTCCGCCCGCAACTTCTCCTTGCTGCCGAAGTGATGGATCACCAGACCGGGGCTGACGCGCGCCGACTCGGCGATGGCCCGCACCGTCGCGGAGAACCCGTCACGGGCGAACACCTCGATGGCGGCGTCGCGCAGACGGGCTCGCGTGGTGCGGTCGTCGGCGTCCATTGAACGCATGTTCAGTACATTAAACGCACGTTCAGTGACGGTCAACACCCCCACCGATCCGTCCGGCGCCATCTCCCCAGATCATCCGCGTAGCCCCCACGAGGCCGCGCAGGCCGCGACCTGCGCGCCTGCACAGCAGGTGCGCGGCCACCGAAACGACCCGTCGGGCCGGCGCCACCAGCAACCTGACGAGGGACCGCGCCGTGGGTGGTTGGCGCCACAACCCTAGAATTGGCCACATGAGTGACACCGCCACCGCACCGATCACGATCCCCGCCGACCTTCTGCCGTCGGACGGCCGCTTCGGTTGCGGTCCGTCCAAGGTGCGGCCCGAGCAACTGCAGGCCCTCGTCGACACCGGCGCATCGGTGTTCGGCACCAGCCACCGCCAGGCACCGGTGAAGAACGTCGTGGGCTCCGTCCGCGCCGGCCTCGCCGAGTTGTTCGCGCTGCCGGAGGGCTATCAGGTGGTCATCTCCAACGGCGGTACCACCGCGTTCTGGGACGCCGCGGCGTTCGGCCTCATCAAGCAGCGTTCCCTCCACCTGACCTACGGCGAGTTCTCGTCGAAGTTCGCCACCGTGGCCAAGAAGGCACCGTTCCTGGACTCGCCGTCGGTGATCTCCACCGACCCCGGGACCGCTCCCGACCCGGCCGCGCTGACCTCCGATGACTTCGGCGGTATCGACCTCATCGGATGGGCGCACAACGAGACCTCGACGGGCGTCGCGGTGCCGGTGACCCGGCCGGCCGGTTCGGACGACGCACTGGTGGCCATCGACGCGACCTCCGGTGCCGGCGGTCTGCCGGTGAACGTCGCCGACGCCGACGTCTACTATTTCGCGCCGCAGAAATGCTTCGCATCGGACGGCGGTCTGTGGATCGCCCTGATGAGCCCGAAGGCCCTCGAACGGATCGACCAGATCGCCGAGACCGACCGGTGGTGCCCAGAGTTCCTCTCGTTGCCGACCGCCGTCGACAACAGCAGCAAGGACCAGACCTACAACACCCCGGCCGTTGCATCGTTGCTGCTGCTCGACAACCAGATCCAGTGGATGCTCGGACAGGGCGGCCTCGACTGGTGTGTCTCACGCACCGCCGACAGCAGCTCGCGGCTGTATCAGTGGGCCGAGGCCAGTGAGTTCGCGACGCCGTTCGTCACCGACCCGTCGCAGCGCAGCCAGGTTGTCGGGACGATCGACTTCAGCGACGACGTCGATGCCGCCGCGGTCGCGAAGACGCTGCGGGCCAACGGTGTCGTCGACACCGAGCCGTACCGCAAGCTCGGCCGCAACCAGTTGCGCGTCGGCATGTTCCCGGCGATCGAGCCGGACGACATCACCAAACTCACCCAGTGCATCGACCACGTCGTCGGCGCCCTGTAACCCTTACCCGACTTCCCCAACCGCAGCCGCGACGGTTTCCGGCATCCGCGCCCCGTTTGGACGTCGCGGATGCCGGGAACCGTCGCGGCTGCGGTGTTTGGCGTTGGTGGGGGTGTGCGGCAAGAGGGAGGGTAGGGTGGCGCATGGGTCACTCGTGACACATCTGCCCCTGTGGCAGCATGCGCCACAGCCTTGCTGATCTGCGGTTTTGCCGCGTGTCCCACGGCTCGACGACCCACCGGTGGTCTAACCTGACCCCAATGCCCGCACTCGTGGTCACTGGAGGAGGAGCAGATGCGTGAGCTACGCGTAATCGGCGTCGAGGCCGATGGCACCCATGTGATCTGTCAGGACCCGGAGTCGGGTGAGAAGTACCGGATCGCGGCCGACGAGCGCCTCCGCGCCGCCGCACGCGGTGACATCTCACGATTGGGGCAGATCGAGATCGAAATGGAAAGCTCACTCAGGCCACGAGAGATACAGGCCCGAATCCGGGCCGGTGCAAGTGTGCCGGAGGTCGCGGCACTGGCCGGGGTTCCGGTCGACAGGATCGAGCGTTTCGCCCATCCCGTTCTCCTGGAGCGCGCCCGGGCCACCGAACTGGCCTCGATGTCGCACCCGATCCGGGAAGACGGTCCGTCGGTCTCGACCCTCGGTGAAGTCGTCGCCGAGTCCCTGACCGCGATGGGCCACAACCAGCAGGACGTGGAATGGGACGCCTGGAAGGGCGACGACGGCCACTGGGTGGTGCAGGTCGGTTGGCATGTCGGGCGTACCGACAATCACGCCCACTGGCGTTTCCAACCCGGCGCCCACGGTGGCACCGCCGATCCGCTCGACGACCTGGCCGACGAGCTGACCCATCCCGAGTCCATTCCGCCACGCCGGCGACTGACGCCGGTGGCGACCCCGCACCTGACGCCGCACCCAGAGGTCGACCCGGCCGCCGGCACCAACGCCGACGGTCATGACGAGGTCACCCTCGACGCCGACCGGCTCATCGACGCCCAGCGCACCCGCGGCGGATCACCGCAACCGGGCCACGACGAGCACGGCACCGTAGCCATCGATTTCGGCGGTCGCGACGATGCGACCTGGACCGAGCCCGACCCTCGGCCCGCGGACGCCTCCGATCGCGACGACGAGGTGGCGCCGGCGGCGACCACCGCCTCCGGCGAGCACACCGATGATCAGGCTGCTGCCCCGTCCGCGAAGCCTCGGCGCAAGTCTCGCAAGCCGGCTGTCCCCGCGTGGGAAGACGTTCTGCTCGGCGTCCGCAGCAACGGCAACAGCTAGTCTCTCGACGTGTCGGCACGCGCGGTCACCCTCTGGTTCATCGACACCGACAACCCGGTTGCGGAACTCGCCTCCCCTACCAATGACGTTGTCGCAGCGCAGAAATTGGCCGAGGCGATCTACGGCGACCGGGTACTCGTCCCGTTCGCGGACACCGATCTCGCGACGGCCGCCGCGGCGCAGGACGCCCACGTGTACGCCGGGTGGTACGGGCGACTCGCCGTCATCACCTGTTCGCTGTTCGCGACCACCCAGCCATCGACGCTGACCCGGACGATCTCGTCCATCCGGCAGAGTTCCGCAGCGACGGTGCTCTACACGGATCCCGACACGGCAACCGGGATCTTTGCCCGATGGGAGAATGGCGAACTCCGTAGATCGTTCGGGGCGGATCCGGTCACCATCTTCGAGGATTGCGGACTCCCGTATCCGTTCGAGCGGGAGTTCTGGGCCGGCGAGCACCCTCTCCGTTACGCGCCCGGCGTCCCGCCGGAACCACTCGGATTGCCGTTTCACCCACAGCACCTCGCCGAGCAGGCGAATCGGGAATGGCTGGGTTTCCGGTTCACCCACCCGCGCATCGAAGGCGACCACGACCCGTCGCGAATCCCGGTCACCGCCTTCGCGATCCACCCTGCCGATTACGTACCGGGAGAATCGGATTGGCGGGACTACCGGAACCGCAGCCAGATGATGGTCGAGCGCCCGACGGACGGCACCCCGCGTCCCACATCTCCGGACCAGGACCAGGCGGCCCCGGTCCGACCCACCCGACAACGAGGCCGGATCGCCCGGTATTTCGGGTTCGGCAACTGACGGTGGTCGGCAACTGATGGGGGTCGGCAACTGACGGTGGTCGGCAACTGACGGGGGTTCGGCAAGCGGCGGCGTGCGGTCGGCGTGCCGTCGGTCATCGGCCCATCGCGAGGAGTGCCACCGTCGAGCCGAATCCGGCCAGCAGGCCGATCACGCTGCCCCAGACGATCCACCGCCAGACAGGTCGCTCACGCAGATCCCACAGGGTCCACCCGAGTCCGACGGTGACCACCGCGACCGCCGCCAGACCGAGCCAGCTCAGCACGCCACCGATGAGTTCGTAGACGCCGACGAGCAAGCAGGTGGCGAACAGGGCGCAGATCGCCGACACCAGCAGACCGAGAACCCACGGCGTCGGCTCGTCGACGACCCGGTCGGCATCCGGCGCAAGTGGATGCATCCGGCGTCGACTGTCGCGATCGGTCGAGATCATCCGTCCATGGTGCCCGATCGGGCACGTTCGTAGAACGCGATCGCCGCGGCCGTCGCGACATTGAGCGAGTCGGTGCCGCGGCTCATCGGAATCCGGGCGCGGACATGGCTGGCACGCATCACCGTCTCGGACAATCCGGGCCCCTCGGCGCCGACCAGAAATGCGACCTTCTCCGCGCCGACCGCATCCGACAACGGGACGGAACCGTCGCCGGGGGTCAGCGCGATCAGCCGGAACTCATTGTCGCCCAGTGCGGTCAGGCTTCTCGGCCAATCGTCGAAGCGCGCGAACGGGACGAGCAGCGCATGACCCATCGACACCCGGACGCAGCGTCGGTACAGCGGGTCGGCGCAACCGGCACCGAACAGCACGGCGTCCACCTCGAGCCCCGCGGCATTGCGGAAGATGCTGCCGATGTTCTCGTGGTCGTTGACGCCCTCGAGGACCGCGATGGTCCGCGCATCCGCGATCGCATCCGCGACCGACAGTGGCTCGGGCCGGCGCGCCGCCCCGAGGACTCCTCGGTTCAGGTGAAAACCGACCACCTCGGCCATCACCTCCGCGGAGGCGCGGTAGAAGGGCACACCGTCGAGGGACGGCGCGGTGAGCTCGTCGGAGAGTTCGGTGAGGCGTTTGTCGACCCCGAGGAATGCGTGTGGCGCGAATCGGGAGGCGATCATGCGCTTGGCGACGAGCACCCCCTCGGCGATCACCAGGCCCTTGCCCACCCGGCCGCCCGGCAACACGGGCAGGTCGGGTCGCCGGTCCACGGAGTTCAGATCCCGGAAGTCGTCGACCCGGGGATCGGCGGGGTCGTCGATGTCGATGACGTCGACTCGGATGATGGCCACCCCGACAGTCTGCCAAGGAGCTACACGCGCGTCCGGACCGGTCCGGACGCGCGTTGCTCTCGGCGGGATCGGGGTTGCTGTCGCCGGGATCGGGGTTGCTGTCGCCGGGATCGAGGTTGCTGTCGCCGGGATCGGGGTTGCTGTCGCCGGGATCGGGCTTGCTGTCGGCGGGATCGGGGTTGCTGTCGGCGGGATGGCGGGGCTGCTCGCATCGGTCCCGACCGCCTGTGAAACGGTTGACAGGTGAGTAATCTGCAGGCCGCTTCATCCGCGCTCACCGTGGCCCGTGCCACCGATGCGGACTGGGACGAGATCTTCGCGACCGACGCGCGCGCCTTCCTGATGACCAACCCGCTGTCGGCGGCCGAGCAGGCGGACATGCGGGGCAAGGTCGACGACGCCGACGTCGTGCTGGTGCGCGATCCCGACGGCCTCGCCGGCGAGCCTCTCGTCGGCGTCTCGATGTTCTATCGCATGGTCATGACGTTGCCGGGCGGCGCGGCGCGCCCCGCGGCCGGACTCTCCTGGGTGTCGGTGGCCGCGACCCACCGCCGGCGCGGCATCCTGCGGACGATGATCACGGAGCTGTTCGATCAGTGGGAAGCCGAGGATCACGTGTTCGCGATCCTCACCGCGAGCGAGGCGACCATCTACGAGCGCTTCGGATTCGGCCCGACCTGTTTCGCGCAGGACGTCACCGTCGACCTCGGTGCCGCCAAGATGCGACACCGGGCCGACCGTGCTCACTCACCGGTCAACTACGCCACGGGCGACGAGGTGGCCCGCCACATCCCCGAACTCCACGCGCGCTGGACGACAACCCGTCCGGGCGCCCTGGCCCGCCCACAGTCGTGGTGGGACCCGATCCTGGCCGATCGCGAATCGCAGCGCCCGGCCCATAGCAGCGGCATGCATTATCTGCTCCACCCCGACGGTTACGCGGCGTACCGGATCAACCAGTCCACCCAACCGACCCGTGGGGACATCACCGAGGTGGTCGCTGCCACGGACGAGGCACGCATCGACCTGTGGCGGGTGCTCGTGGGACTCGATCTCATGCCGACGGTCACCGCGTCGATTCCCGTCGACGATCCGCTGCCCGTCTCCCTGACGAATCATCGAGCAGTCGCGGTGACCGGGGTCCGCGACACGATGTGGCTCCGCATCCTCGATGTCCCACGTGCGCTCGGCTCCCGCCGCTATGCGGCAGATCTCGACGCCGTGATCGAGGTGACGGACGAATTCCGAGGCCGCGGAGGCATTTTCGACGTTTCCGTCCGCGACGGCGGCGCGATCGTCGCGCCCAGTTCGGCGACGCCGACGGTACGCCTGGACATCTCGGTACTCGGGTCGATCTTCCTCGGTGGGACACCCGCCCGCAGATTCGCGGCATCCGAGCGTCTGTGGACCGACAGCGCGGACACCCTCGCTGCCCTCGACCGTGCCTTCGGCACCGATCGGGCACCGTTCGCCGGGACGTTCTTCTAGTCGTCGTTCACGTCGCGGGACGACCGTTCACTCAGCGGACGTCGTCGTCGCCATTGATGAGCTTGCTGATGATCGGGACGATGGCGGCCAGCTGACCTCGCTCGTGTGGCGTCAGCTCTGCCAGCCGCGCGCTCAACCACTCCTCGCGGGCGTCGAGTTCGGCAGTGATCACCTCATTGCCGCGTTCGGCAAGCGTGACGATCGCCTGCCGGCCGTCGGTCGGATGCGGTTCGCGCCGCACCATCCCGAGGTCCGACAACGACGCGATCACCCGGGTCATCGATGGCGGCTGCACGCGTTCGGCGAGGGCCAGCGCGCCCGGCGACATGGGGCCTTCGTGGTGGAGCGTCGACAGCGCGGACAACTGCGTCAGCGACACGACCTTGCTGACCCGGCGCCCACGCAGCCGTCTGGCGAGTCGGACGATCGCCAGCGACAACTCACCGGACAGCGTTCTGTCGGGCAAGGTCATATCCGTGATTGCGAGGTGCGAGATAGTCATGTCCGCGAATGTCCTGTCCGAGCGAGCCAAATCTGAGACCACTGAGTCCACGCCGCTAAGCGTAATTCACTTCTGCGATCACGCAATGCGATAGCGTGATTTGCGACTGCGGGATTCGTCCTTTTGGAGGACACAGGTCGACCATTCCGACCCGCTGTGGTCAGCCCACCAAGTCGTAGATCGGTCCGCGGGCGAAATATGCTACAAACACCGCGGCGATGATCCAGAGCAACGGATGGACCGACCGGCCCTTGCCTGCTGCCGCCGCCATCACCACCCAGCTGATGAACCCCACACCGATGCCGTTGGCGATCGAATACGTGAACGGCATGATCACGATGGTCAGGAATGCGGGCAGCGCGTGGGAGAACTTGGTGAAGTCGATCAGCTTCACCTGACCGATCATCATGGCGCCCACAACCACCAGTGCGGGTGCCACCGCCTCCAGCGGAACCACCTCGTAAAGCGGTGTCAAAAACATCGCGAGCAGGAACAACACGCCAGTGACGACGTTCGCGAGACCGGTCCGCGCACCTTCGGCGATGCCCGATGCCGACTCGACGAAGACGGTGTTCGACGACGACGACGCGACGCCGCCGGCAACCGCGCCGGTCCCTTCCACGACCAGCGCGCGGCCGACCCCGGGCAGGTTGCCCTTGTCATCGCTCAGTCCGGCCTCCTTGCCGAGACCCGTCATCGTGCCCATTGCGTCGAAGAAGTTCGACAGCACCAGGGTGAAGACGAGAACCGACGCCGCCAGTACTCCGATCCGAGTGAAAGCGCCGAACAGATCGACGTCGCCGACCAGACTCAGATTGGGTATGCCGCCGAATCCGTCGGGAATCTGAGGAATCGACAGACTCCACCCTTTGGGGTCGTCAGCACTCGACCCGAGGTCGAGAGTCGACTCGAGAATGATCGAGACGACGGTCGTGATGACGATGCCGATCAGGAGTCCACCAGGCACCTTGCGCACCACCAGCACGCCCATCAACAGGACACCGAGCGAGAAGATCAGCGTCGGGATCGTGCTGATCGAGTTGTCGGTACCGAGTTGCACGGGGACGGTCGTCCCCGCGGCGTCGGGTACCCGGCGCACGAACCCGGCATCGACACAGCCGAGGAAAGCGATGAAGGCACCGATGCCTGCCGCGATCGCCGCCTTCAACTCGGCCGGGACCGCGTTGAACACCGCGGTCCGGAACCCGGTCACCGCCAGCAGGACGATGATGATGCCGTCGATCACCACGAGTCCCATCGCCTCCGGCCACGTCACCTGTGGCGCGATCGTGACGGCCAGCAGACTGTTGATGCCGAGACCGGTGGCGATGGCGAACGGGTAGTTGGCGACCAGACCGAAGATGATCGACATGACGCCTGCGACGAGGGCGGTGACCGCCGCGACCTGTGCCAGCGGGAGGACGTTGCCGAGTACGTCGGCATTCTTCGGCTCACCGGGTATGCCGCCGATGATGATCGGATTCAGCACCACGATGTAGGCCATCGTGAAGAAGCTGACGAGGCCGCCGCGGATCTCCCGACTGACGGTCGACCCGCGCTGACCGATCTTGAAGAATCGGTCCAGCGGTCCCATGGGCTGCGACCTCACCGTTTCACCCGATGGTGCGGAGGACTCCCCCGGCGAACCGTTGGGCTCCCCCGGTGAACCGGTGGATTCCATCGAAGGGGTGGAGGGCGCCGCCGATGTCTCCGTGGACTCGGTCGACGACGTGCTGGGCTCGCTCGACGGATCGGTGGGCACAAACGAAAGTTACTCTGATGGCATGGCCGACGCATCCGACATCCCCGAACTACCTTCTGTCTTGCGCGCCCCGGAGCCGGTCATCATCGCCGGCATGCTCGCCTGGCTCGTCGCGGCGATCGTGGTGGGACTGACGGATTGGGGTGGCGATCGCACGCTGGCAGTGTGCCTCGTCGGCCTGGCGGTCGGAGTCCTGGGGACGACGATCTTCCTGATACAGCGTGCCGCCGTGCGCCGCGGCGACCGCACCGCCCAGCAGGGCCTTGATTGAGCCACCTCGCGAGCCCACGCGGCTCACCGACGATCGGCGCCCGAGGGCACCCGAGGTCGCGGCGGTTCGGCCCGGTCCCGGACGTCGAGAACGAACGCCGCCAGGATCTCGCTCAACTCCGCCGCCTGTGACAATTGCGGAGCGTGATCGGATTCCAGTGTCACGACCCGCGCTCCCGGGCTCAATCGTTGCATCGCTCGCTGCGCGGCCAGGGGCACCGAGCGGTCCCGCGTGGCCTCCACATAGAGCCTCGGCAGCACTCCGGCACCATCGGGCGTCCAGTCCGGCGCGATCAACCGTGCACTCTCCAACTGCGGCACCAGACGATGCGCCGCAGGCACCGACAATGTGGGCGGGGCGCCGTGGAAGAAGACCGCAGCTGCGGCCGCCGGATCGACGACGGTTCCGCGCCCATCTGCGGTCGGCTCCGTGAAAGCCGAGATACCCACCGGTGCAGTCAGTCCCGCGACATCACACAATTGGCCGAAATCCATTCCGGCAGGCAGCATCATTCCCGCGACGACACCGAATCCGGCCAGACGGCTATCGCCTACCCGGCAGAGGTGTTCGGCGACGCCGGTCGCCACCACGCCGCCGCCGCTGTGACCGATCACGACCATCTGCCCCTCGATGTCGCCGAGGTCCCCGAGGACGTGGGCCACCAGGTCCGGTAGCGCGACGGTCTCGTCCGGCTCCCAGCCGCCCGACCCGGGAAGGTCCGGACACCGGGTGTCGATCCCGGCCTCGGCCATGTACGGCGCCACCAGGTCCCAGACCCAGGGGCCGGCCCAGGCGCCGTGGATGAGAACCGCGGTCGGGTTGCGCGTCACCATTTCTCGGCAGCGTGCAGCACTCGGGTGGCCTCCCGGACCGCGGCGGAATTGAGTTTCCCGCCACGCGATCCGGCCAACTTCGCCGCGATGTGATCGGTCACCGTGATCGGCTCGTAGGCCAGTCCATTGTCGTACTCGAGGTGGCTCGCCAAGGTGGAGATGACCGCGTCGGCGTTGCCGTCGTGGAAGAACGCCACGGACCGTCGGCGCTCGATGGTGCCGTCGACCACCGGCGGCTTCACACGGTGCAGTGTGGACATCCAGCGGTCATTGGTCAGGCGTGCGGTCAGGTCGCCCAGATTGACCAGCAACGCGCCGTCGGCAGGTTCCACGTCGTGCCACGATCCATCGCGTGCGAGTACCTGCAGCCCTCGGACCTGATCCGCCCACAGCACGGTGACGATGCCGAAATCGGTGTGCTCTCCCATTCCGGTGAGGTCGCCGTCGAGTGTGACGTCGGTGCCCGGCGGCAGAGCGTAGTTGTTCATCCGCAACACATCGATCGAGTGATCGGTGAGCCGCTCGAAGAAGTCGGACTCTTCGCCGAGCGCGTCCGCGAAGATCCTGGTGAGAGTTCCGGAAACTCGTTGTGCCGCCTGGAAGTACGCCTCGACCCGCACACGGTATCCATCGATGTCGGGCCACAGGTTGATGCCGTAATCGGCTTCGTCGAGATCGAGTCCGGTGAACGACCTCGCCTCCGCACCGACGTTGAACGCTTCGAAGAAGTCATTCATCCGCGAGGCCGATTCGACGCCGGCACTGAGACTCAGGGACTCCGTCTTCGGTGCCGTGTAGCCGCGGTTGGCACCGGGCACGCGATAACCCTTCTTGTCCTCGAGGCCGAGACCGAAGAAATCGTCGACCGCCGACGCGAGGCCCTCGATGACGGAGTCGGGGATGCCGTGGCCGACGATCTGGATGAAACCGACCGTGGCGCAGGCATCGTCGATCGCACGCGCCACGTCGCGGCGGGCCGTCGTCGAGCCCTCACCGACGTAGGCCGAGATGTCGACGGTCGGGACGACGAACGCGTCGCCGGGTTCGCGCTGGTTCATCTATGCACTGCCTTTCACTGTGGCGGGCTGGTCTGCGGAGACGACCACGATGTCGGTGGTCGCATTCGTCACCGGCTCTGTGGCGACGCGTCTCCGCAAGGGCGAGTGGCGGAACACGAGATTGAGCGTGAAGGCCACGATCGCCGTGAGGGTGATGCCGCTACCGAAGATGATCTGCATCGCATCCGGAAGTCGCTCGAGCATGTCCGGCACATATTCCGGCAGCAACCCGATCCCGATCGACGTGGCGGCGATCGCCACGTTGACCTGATCGTTGAGGTCGATCTGGGCGAGCGTCCGGATGCCGATCATCGTGACCGTACCGAACAACACGAGCCCGACTCCGCCTACCACCGGACCGGGCAGCGCAGCGACCGCGGCACCCATCTTGGGGATCAGGGCCAACACGATGAGGATCAACCCGCTGCTGCCGGTGACGAACCGGCTGTGCATACGACTGGTGGCCACCGCGCCGACGTTCTGCCCGAAGACGGTGTCCATGAAGCCGCCGAAGATGCCGCCGAGGACACCGGACACTCCGTCTCCGACGAGCCCCCGAGCGAGGTCCCCGGTGCTGAGCTTCTTGCCGGTGATCTCTGAGATCGCCAGCATGCTGGCCGTGGATTCGGCGAACACCACGGTCATGACGATGCTCATCGACACCACTGCGGCGATCGGGAAGTGCGGGACGCCGAAGTGGAAGGGTGCGGGGAATCCCACCCAGGAAGCGGAACCGAGCGCACCGAGATCGAACATACCCAGACTCGCGGCGAGAGCACTTCCCGCGAGGAGTGCGATGAGCACGGCCAACTGCGACCACAGACCTCTCCCGAGGCATAACAGCACCAGCGCGACCACCACGACGACCGCGGCCACCAAAAGGTTCCGTGGAGAGGCGTAATCCGGTGCCGCCGAATCGGACCCGACGATGAGCCCACCGGCCACGCCGATCAGGGAAAGCCCGATGACCGTGAGCACGCTGCCGGTGACCAGGGCTGGGAAGAACCGGATCACCCGCGAGAACGGGATCGCGAGCGCCAGCCCGACGATGCCGCCGATGAGCATCGACCCATAGACGGCCTGCAGCCCATACTTCTGGGCGATCAGGATCATCGGGGTCAGACCGCTGAAGGTCGCGCCACACACGATCGGGAGTCTGACGCCGACGATGCGCCCCAGTCCGAAGCCCTGCAGCGCTGTCACGATGCCGGCGATGAGCAGGTCGGCGCTGATCAGGAACGCGATGTCGGAGCTGTCGAGCCCGACCGCGGCGCCGAAGACCAAGGGCACCGTGATACATCCCGTATACATGATGAGGACGTGCTGCATGGCGAACGCGACCAAGCGTCCCCAAGGGGGTCTGACATCGACCGTGTGTTCCGACATGTGTTCTCCGTTGGGCGTAGAGGAGCGGGCAGTCGATATTGAACAGATCGAATATTTCTTCAGTGCTACCCATATTGTGACCGCCGTGTAAACGTCCGCCACGATGCCGCACGCTGCGCAGACACCGCTGAACTCGATTACCGTGAGACGCGTGCACGAGGTGGCGCCCGATGTCGGGGATCAGAGCGAGGACGCATTCGCACTCGCCGTGACGCTCGGCGCAGCCATCCGATCCGCCCGCAAGAACGCAGGACTGACGCTCCAGGCGCTCGCGCAGCGTACCGGTTTGTCCCAGTCCTTTCTGTCCCAGGCAGAGAACGGACACACCGTTCCCAGCATCCTCAATCTGCACACCATCGCCCGGTCGCTCGGAACCACCGCTCACGAGCTGCTGAGCCCTTCCGATGACGAGGTGTCATTGGTGCGCGCCTCCGACGGACCGCTGCTCGAGGCGTCCCCGGGGGCCACCATGCGCCGGTGTGCACGTCGCAGCGCGGCGATGGCGGCCAACGAGATCACCGCCGGCCCAGGCACTTCGGCGTCATCGGCGACGGAGCACGCCGGTGAGGAATTCGTCTACGTCATCGACGGCGCGCTGGAGATGGAAGTCGGCGCAACCACCTATCGGCTCGCCCCCGGCGACGTTCTCTACTACGCCGCGACCGTCCGCCACCGCTGGCACAACCGCGCCGACCGGCCTGCACGATTCCTCATCACCAGCTCACCACCGTTCTGAGTCACACCTCCCGATGATGCCGGTCCGCCGGTGTGAGCCTTGGCACGCTTCGCGACCATCGTGGACGATTCACGTTGCCCGCGTTGGCCGTCGCGGATCGACCTGGTGGGGATCTGATGGCGTCCCACCGCGGATCAGCCCACCCGAACCGGCATGGCGACGGTGGTCAGGTCGCCGCTGTCGGCAGACCGCACGATCATCGGGTGCTCCGGCCCGGAGAGCTCGAGCATCACCTCGGGACCGATCGCGGCCCCGACCGCGGGATGTAGGGTCACCGCGTCGAAGTCGATACCGATGGCCGGACCGCTGACCGACGCAGTGACCGCCACGGCCGGCTCGTCCACTCCTCCCGAGACCACGAAATCGTTGCCGGACGAGCCGATCTCGAGGCGCAGGTACCTCGAGCGAAACTGCTCGACGACATCGAGCAACCGGCCTCTGGAGACCACCGCACGAGTCGCACTCGACGGCAACGACCGCAGCATCTCCTCGTGATCGGGGAAGACGACGTCCAATATCCGGCACCGTCGGACTCCGGCTTCCGAGGCGATCTCGACAGTTCCGTCACCGGCGAGAGACACCTGATGCTGCCGGCGGATCCACGACAACGCCGACCGCAGATCATCGGCGTCGATGGTGGCCGACCAGTTCTCGCCGGTTCCGCCGTTCGTCGCGAGCGTCCGCGTCGTCAACCGGAGTCGATCGGTCGCCACCAGAGTGATCGTGCCGGCCCCCACCACCACGTGCACCCCGTTCAGCACCGGCAACTCCGCGTCGACGACCGTCGCCGTCAGCACCTGTTCGAGCGCCGCGGCAAGGCGGATCCCGCTCAGGTCCACATGCACTGTCGCAGCTCGCAGCGGTGACGACAGTGATTCTTTCGCCACCTCGGCGATTTCCGTCGCACTGCGCACCCTGGCGATGAGTTCCGCCAGGTGATCGTCGATCAGTTCGGCTGCCGACCGCGGGTCGCCGCTGTCGATCACATCGCGTAAGCGCGACAACGGCATCCCCATCTCGCGCAGGCGCCGGACCATCACCGCCCCATCGAGCTGATCCTGTGTGTAGTAGCGGTATCCGGTCGCCTCGTCGACGAATGCGGGCTCGAGCAGTCCGGAGTCCGCGTAGAAGCGCAACGCACTCGCGGTCAGGCCGCAGGCCCGCGCGAAGACACTGATGGTGAGGAGGTCGTCGTTGATCATGACGACAATGCTGGGGTTTCGACCAACGTGAAGGTCAAGGCGCGACCCGCCTGTTCACTCACGATCGCGCACCGACCGGCAGTGACGAGGCATATGCAGCCATGGCGCGACCGGCGCCACGCAGCGGTTCGGTCGACCGGAGTGTCCGAGCCATCACAAAGGCCCCTTCGAGCGCGGCCACGAGCGCCGTCACCAAGCCGCGGGCGTCGTCGGTGGCATATCCGCGGTGCACGATGAGCTCCGTGCCGCCGTCGATCCACGAGGCGAAGATCTCTGCCGCCACCTCACGCAGGGCGGGCTCGGCGTCGGCGACCTCTCCGGCGATCGTCCCCACCGGGCACATGTTGATCCATCCGGTGTTCTCGATGTCGTCCGCGGCTGCGTCGAAAGCACGCTCGATGGCGGCAGGCAGATCGTCGCCGTCGGCGAGCAGCCCGCCGACCAATTCGGCGTAGGCAGCGCCCATGGTCCGCAGCGCCACACCGGCGACCTCGCTCTTGCCGCCCGGGAAGTGGTGGTACAGAGAGCCGTTCGGCACCCCGGCCGCCTCGATGACCTGCTTGATCCCGGTCCCTGCGTAGCCCTGCCGACGCAGGAGCTCCGCCATCGCCACGGTGATGCGCTGATCTGTCTGCACGGTTCACATCCTAGATCATTTGCTCTAGAGTGATTTCTCTAGAGAGACTACTCCAGACGGACGCCACGAGAAGGAGTTCATCATGATGCAGGTCCGGTTGCCCGCAGGCACGATCGAATACACCGACGACGGCGACGGTCCGCCCGTAGTGCTGTTACACGGCCTGATCATGGACGAGACCCTCTGGGACACCACGCTGCCGCTGCTGCCGAAGGGATTCAGGTACATCCGTCCGGTCCTACCGCTCGGCGGGCACCGGGTCTCGATGAATCCGGATGCCGACCTCGCCATGCCCGGGATGGTCAACCTGGTCGCCGATTTCCTCGACGCACTCGACCTCCATGATGTGACGCTCATCCATGCCGACTGGGGCGGCGGGCTCTTCCTCACCGCGATCGGTCGCGACGACCGGGTGAGCGCGATGGTCGTGTTGCCCTGCGAGGCCTTCGAGAACTTTCCGCCGGGCCTGCCCGGCCGGATGGCGACTCTGGCAACAAAGCTCCCGGGCGGCATAACCCTCGCGGCTCGTCAGCTCCGGATCGGATGGCTGCGCCGCACGCCGTTGCTGTTCGGCGCGATGGTGCGGCACCCGATCCCCGATGAGGTCGTCCGCCGGTGGACCGAACCGTGTCTGCGCAATCCGGGCGTGCGGCGCGACCTGCAGAAGTACACCGCAACCGCCTTCGATGATGCGGCCCTGATCCGCGACACCGAGGCGCTCGCGGGATTCGGCGGCGACGCCCTGGTGTTGTGGTCGCCGGAGAACCGGGTGATGCCGCCCTCGCACGGCCGCCGGCTCGCGGACCTGATCCCGCGCGCGCGTCACGCCGAGATCCACGAGGCCTACGTGTTGTCGATGCTGGACCAGCCGGCGGCGGTCGCCCGCGAGATCGGCACATTCCTGACACGGGTCCCGGCCACCGGCCAGTGATCAACGCGCCATCAGCCGCGCGATCTCCTCGTCGATGACGTGAACGGCTGCGCCGAGCATCGCGAACGCCTCGTTGGTGGTCTGTCCGTGGTAGTAGCGGTAGTAGATCTGCTGGGCGATCACCGCGGATCGGAAGAACCCGAACACCTCATACCATCGCCACCGATCCGGCGTCATCGCGAAACCCATTTGTTCGCAATAATATTCGACGAACTCGGCTCGGGTGATCATGCCGGGCAGATTGGTCGGCACCCGGCGCATCATCTGCCGCTGTTCGTCATCGTCGGCTTGCACCCAGTACGCGAGCGAACCGGCGACATCCATCAGCGGATCACCCAATGTGGCCATCTCCCAGTCGAGGATGCCGACCACGCGGGTGACATCCCCGGTCGCCAGGACGACGTTGTCGAGCTTGTAGTCGTTGTGGATGACACAGTTCGCGACGTCGTCGGGCTGGTTCTCGTCAAGCCACGCCATCACCGATTCATAGTCGGGCGCATCGTCAGTCCGGGCGTTGCGGAACCGGGTCGACCATCCGTCGACCTGGCGCCGGACGTAGCCGAGGCCCTTGCCGAGATCGGCGAGACCCGCCGCCTCGACGTCGACCGAATGGAGTTCGACGAGGACGTCGATGAAGGTGAAGCAGAGTTGGCGGGCCTGTTCCCCCGACAGAGCGACGTCTGAGGGCCACTCCTTGCCGGGGATGACGCCGTCGATCTTGCCCATCACATAGAAGTCGGCGCCCAGCACCGACTCGTCGTCGCAGAAGGCAACCATCGGTGCCACGTAGGGCAGAACGCCTGCGAGCTTCGACTGGATCCGGAACTCACGGCCCATGTCGTGCGCACCGCGCGCTTTGGTGCCCTTGGGCGCCCGGCGCAGGATGACCTCCCGATCCGGATAGGTCAGCTGGAACGTGAGATTCGAAGCACCACCGGAGAACTGACGCACCTCCGGGGTGCCGTCGAGACCTGTTGCGTCGTCGGCGTTCGCACGCAACCACTCCGCCACCCGCTCGACGTCGAACGCGTCCTCGTCCCGTACCGCCTTGGCCCCGGCCACCTGACTGCTCATGTTGTCTCCCTCCGACTCCGACACGATCCATCGCCACTCATCCGCGATACTTTCCCAGCTCGATCCGCGCGACGACACCGCGGTGCACCTCGTCCGGTCCGTCCGCCAGCCGCAGCGAGCGTGCGCCGACCCAGGATGCCGCAAGCGGGAAGTCGTCGGTGAGGCCCGCGCCGCCGTGCAGCTGGATCGCCAGATCGATCACGTCGAGCGCCATGTTGGGCACCTCCACCTTGATCTCGCTCACCGCCGAGACCGCTTCGCGCGATAGCCCCTGATCCAGCAGCCAGGCCGCGTGCAGGACCAGCAGCCGTGATCGGTTGATGGCGATCCGGGCGTCGGCGATCCGTTCGCTGTTGCCACCCAGCTTGGCCAGCGGCCGCCCGAAGGCGGTGCGCTCCAACGAGCGCCGGACGCCGAGTTCGAGCGCACGTTCGGCGAGGCCGATGGCCCGCATGCAGTGATGGACGCGGCCGGGACCGAGTCGGCCCTGCGCGATCTCGAAGGCCCGGCCCGGCCCCAACAGGACATTCGACGCCGGCACCCGCACGTCGTCGAACGACACCTCGCCGTGTCCGAGCGGTTCGTCGAAGTAGCCCATGGTGGTGAGCATGCGGTCGACGGTGACGCCCGGGGTGTCGATCGGCACGAGCACCATCGTGTGCCGAGCATGCCGGTCGGCAGTCGCGTCGGTGACGCCCATGAAGATCAGAATTTTGCAGTCGGGATTGCCGACGCCGGTGGAGAACCACTTGGTGCCGTTGATGATCACGTCGTCGCCGTCGGGGATCGCGGTGGCGGCCATGTTGGTCGCATCCGACGACGCGACGTCGGGTTCGGTCATGCAGAAGGCGCTGCGGATCTCACCCTTCAGCAGGGGCTCCAGCCACCGCTCGCGCTGCGGCTCGGAGCCGTAACGCAACAGCACCTCCATGTTGCCGGTATCAGGGGCGTTGCAGTTGAACACCAGCGGGGCGAGCATCGAGGAACCCATCGCCTCGGCGATGGGCGCGTAATCGGTGTTGCTGAGACCTTCGCCGCCGTCCGTGCCGAAATCTGCGGCATATCGGCCGGCATGTTCCTTGGGCAGGAACAGATTCCACAGGCCGGCGGCGCGGGCCTTGCTCTTGAGTTCGGTGAGGATCGGAGGCGGCGTCCACCGGTCCTCGCCGGACTCGCGCCGCCGCGCGATGTCGCGATGCACCTGCGCCTCGACGGGGATGATCTCGTCGGCCATGAACGTGCGCACACGATCGGTCAGGTCGGCCGACCGTGCGGAGAGGGCGAAATCCATACTCGCGACGGTAGTCGGTCGGCATCGGCGAGCGCGGACGTTTGTGCCTCAGCCGTCGAGACGTCCTGACGCGTGGAATCGGCTCGGCATCGGGGCCCAGTGCGCACAGAGCCAGACACATCCGGCCACCCAGGCAGCGCCGATCAACCATCCGGCCAGGACATCGGTGGTCCAGTGCACGCCGAGGTACACCCGGCTGCATCCGATGGCGATCGCCCAGATCGGCGCGATGGCGAGCACGAACCGGTGCGCGCGCACCCAGGCACTCAGTCGGAAGGCGGCGGCCGCCAACAGCCCGAACACGATCGTGCTCATCATCGCGTGACCCGACGGGAACGAGTAGGTGTCGATGTCGAGCAGGCGATCGACCGTCGGTGGGCGCGGCCGGCCGAACAGGTGCTTGAGACCCACCATCGCCAGATAGCCGACAGCGGAACCGGCTCCCACCAGGACCGCCTCGGGATACGCGCGGATTGCGACGAGGCCGAGGACCACAACCACCACGACCGTTGTGAGGACCAGGGTGTTTCCCGTCGCCGTCACGACGAGCGCGATGTCGGTGACGACGTCGGTGCGTGCATCGACCACCGCGTCGGTGATCGCGCGATCCACGCCGTTGGGGCTCAAGAACACCGGTTGCGACCTGTCGCGTCCGCCGCTCGACGCGGGCCCCAGTCACATCCAAGCGATCCACAAGTC
The DNA here is from genome assembly GCF_049844895.1 of Gordonia sp. DT101. Lineage (NCBI taxonomy): Bacteria > Bacillati > Actinomycetota > Actinomycetes > Mycobacteriales > Gordoniaceae > Gordonia > Gordonia sp. DT101. The sequence goes on from NZ_JBNCLX010000003.1 coordinate 675,646, forward strand.
ACGGATTCCACCCTAACGATCAGACCCACATCGAAAGGACTCCGATGAAGACCACCCTGCTGTACCGGATCGGGCACGCCAGTGCGGCCCATCCCATCCGAGCGCTGATCGGCTTTGTCGCCGCGCTCGGTATCCTCCTGGCCGCATCGGCCACCTTCGGCGGTGACACCCAGGAGGACTGGGACGTCGCAGGCACCCCGTCCCAGGCCGGGATCGACCTGCTCCGCCAACACGTCCCCGGCGCCGGAAACGCGTTCGCGCGCATCGTCGTCCACTCCGACGACGGGACCATCCCGGCGTCCGTGATCGACGGCCTGCGCGGCCGGCTGGGCGACACGGACCACGTGGCCACCGTCAGCGACGCCCGCTACAGCGCCGATCGCGACACCGCTGTGGTGACCGTCGGGTACGACGTCCCCGTCACCGACCAGTCGATCATGGGCAACGCCGACGGCCTCGAGAAGGCCGTCGCCCCGACGACCGACGACGGCATGCAGGTCGAGATGAACGGGTCGGTACCCGAGACCGCGGCCGCCCCGATCAAGGGACATGCGGAGATCATCGGGATCACCCTCGCGCTGCTCATCATGGTGTTCGCCTTCGGATCGGTGGTCGCGGCCGGTCTGCCGATCGTCACCGCGATCGCCGGGCTGGTCGCGGGGTCGGCCGGGATCATGCTGCTCGCCGGGTTGATGGACGTGAGCCCGACCGCACCCATGGTCGCGAGCATGGTGGGATTGGGCGTCGGGATCGACTACGCCCTGCTGGTGGTGAGCAGGCACGTCGAGTTCCTCCGACGGGGCCACGACCCCGTCGAGTCCGCGGCGCGGTCGGTCGCCACCGCGGGCCGGTCGGCGACGTTCGCCGCGACCACTGTGCTCGTGTCGTTGATGGGTCTCCGGCTCGCCGGACTGCCCACGTATTCGTCGTTCGGGTTCGCCACGGCGATCGCGGTGGTGGCGATGCTTGCCGCGACCCTCGTGGTGGTGCCCGCCCTGTGCCGGTCGGCGGGTCACCGGATCGTGTCGCGCAAGGCCAGGCGCCCCCTCCCGACGGGAGCCGATGACGGAGCGCGCCGCATGCCGCTGACCGCCCGCTGGGCCGGACGGGTGGGGCAACGGCCCGTCGTCGCGATCGTGCTGGCGCTGACCGTCCTGGTCACCCTGGCCGCACCGGCGGCCGCGATGCGGACCTGGCCATCGGATTCCGGCGCCCAGTCGACCGAACTGACCACGCGGCGCGCACATGACCTGCTGGCCGCCGAGTTCGGTCCGGGGACCAATGCCGACGTCGTGATCGTCGCGCCGTCGGCCACCGATCGCGACCGATTGATGGCGGCGCTGCGTGACATCGCCCGCGTCCCGGGTGTGACCGCGGTGGCCCCGGTCACCGAATCCCCCGACGGCGCAATCGAGATCGTCCCGATCACCATCAGCGCCGATCCGGCAGCAGCAGCGACCGGCGATGTGCTCTCGGGAATCCGTGAACGTCTGCCCGACGGCGCGATCCTGACCGGTGAGACCCCCTACTACGACGACATCTCGCACATGGTGCAGCGCAGGCTGTGGTTGGTGATCGGTTTCGTCGTGATCGCCTCGGTGATCCTGCTGACCGTGTTGTTCCGGTCGGTGGTGGCCCCGGTGAAGGCCGCGGCGATGAACCTGCTGTCAGTGGCTGCCGCCTACGGCGTGATCACCGCCGTGTTCCAGTGGGGTTGGGGTCTGTCGTTGCTCGGTGTGGACAACCCGGTCGCGGTGTCGAGCTGGGTGCCCATCCTGGTCTTCGCGATCTTGTTCGGCCTCTCGATGGACTACGAGGTCTTCCTGCTCTCCCGCATCCGAGAGGACTGGCTCGCCACCGGTGATGCGCGGGCGAGCGTGATCAGCGGGCTGGCCAAGACCGGCCGGGTGATCACCACGGCAGCGGCGATCATGGTCGCGGTGTTCCTCAGCTTCGCGACGGAGACCGACATCGTGATGAAGATGCTGGGTCTGGGGATGGCGGTGGCCGTCTTCCTCGACGCCACCCTGGTTCGGATGGTCCTGGTGCCGGCGACCATGTCACTGCTGGGGCGATTCAACTGGTGGCTCCCCGCCTGGCTCGACCGGCTGCTGCCACAGGTCGGGCTCGAGCCCGATGCCGATGCCGATGCCGATGCGGCGGAGGACCCGAAGCCCACCCGGCGGGAAACACACATGACGCCCGTGTGATCGGGTCCTCGCACACGAGTGCACTCCAAGTGGGGCCCAAGCGGTCCGCCGGATGCTTGTCGGGACAGCCCACCGACAAGGAGACCGCTGATGACAACCATCCAGACACCACCGCCACCGGCACCCACGAATCCGCCCTTCGAGGCTCGCGAGCTCGCACCTCAGGGAACGGGGCGACGCATTCCGGGTCCGATGTGGGTCATCGCCCGGCTCGGCTCGAGGTCGTTGCGGCGCGGTGAACGACGCGCCTTCCGCTACTACCCCGACGCCGCCATCTGAGATGCCGGGGTCCGGGACGTGGCGATCATCGCGAGGCCAGTGCCCGGCCGATCACGAGTCGCTGGATCTGGTTGGTGCCCTCGAAGATCTGCGTGATCTTGGCCTCGCGCATGTAGCGCTCGACGCGGAAGTCGCGGGTGTAGCCGTACCCACCGAGCACCTGGACCGCATCGGTGGTGACCTTCATGGCAGCGTCGGTGGCGACCAGCTTCGCCGTCGCCGCGGCCCGGGAGTACGGACGTCCGGCGTCGCGCCGGCGCGCGGCGTCGAGGTAGGTCGCTCGCGCCGAATCCACCGCGACGGCCATGTCGGCGAGCAGGAAACTCAAGCCCTGATGGTCGATGATCTTGCGACCGAAGGTTGTTCGCTCCTGGGCATAGTCGACGGCGGCATCGAGGGCAGCCTGGGCGAGCCCGGTGGCCACCGCGGCGATACCGAGTCGCCCGGAGTCGAGAGCGGAGAAGGCGATCGTCAGCCCGTCCCCTTCGCCGCCGAGCAGACGATCGTCGGCGACGAGGGCATCGTCGTAGGTGGCCGACGTGGTGGGCACCGCATGCAGACCCATCTTCTCCTCGGGCCTGCCGAAGCTGAGGCCGTCGGTGTCGCGGGGTACGAGCAGACAGCTGATGCCCTTTGATCCCTCACCTGTGCGGGCGAAGAGGTTGTAGGCATCGGCGATACCCCCGTGGGTGATCCACGCCTTGGCACCGTTCACGCGGTACCCGCCGTCGACAGCGGTCGCCTTGCAGGCCACCGCCGCGGCATCGGATCCGGCCTGGGGCTCGGACAGGCTGTAGGCACCGATCTGTCGGCCGTTCAACAGGTCCGGTAGCCACCGCTGCTTCTGTTCCTCGGTACCGAAGTTGAACAGTGGATGACACGCCAGTCCGTGCACGCTGACCGCGACGGCCACCGCGGCCCACCGCGCGCCGAGTTCCTCGAGCACCTGGAGGTACACCTCGTAGGGCTGACCGCCGCCCTCCCACTCGACCGGATACGGCAGACCGAGTAGTCCCGCCTCGCCCATTTCGGCGAACAGGCCGTCGGGGTACTTCTCCGCCTTCTCGTACTCATCGACGATCGGAACGAACCGCTTGTCGGCAAACTCCCTGGTCAGGGCGATGAGGTCGCGCGCCTCATCCGTTGGCAGCAGTCGATCAACCGGCATGTCGAACCTCCGAGGGAAACTGGACAGTACTCAAGTACCAGCCACAGTACTATGTGGGCGTGAGTGACAACACCGGCTTCGCCACCCGACGTCGCGGCGACGTGTTCGACGCCCTGGTCCGACTCCTGCTCTCCGAGGGATTCGCCCATCTCGGCGTGGCCGAGTTGGCCTCGGCACTGCGATGCTCGAAGTCGACGCTGTACACGCTCGCCGGCAGCAAGGAGCAGCTGGTCGTCAAGACGGTGACGCACTTCTTCCGGGTGGCCACAGATCAGGTCGAGGCACGGGTGGCCCTTGAGCTGGATGCACGCGCGAAGGTGATCACCTACCTCATCGCGGTCGGGGATGCGCTCGCGCCCGCCTCGGATGCGTTCATGACCGACCTGCACGCCTACGAACCGACCCGCGAACTGTACGAACGCAACACCGCGGCCGCCACCGGCCGGGTCACCGAGCTGATCGCCGCGGGGGTGGCCACCGGAGCATTCCGCGACGTGAACGCCGCCTTCGCCGCCAATCTGGCGGCATCCATGATGAGCCGGATCCAGCGGCGCGACGTGGCGGTCACCACCGGCCTCGACGACGCGGAGGCCTACCGGCAGCTGGCCTCGATCCTCACCGGGGGAATCGACGCGCGAGGTGGGTGACCCCGCGATCATCCACCCACCAGGTCACCTCGACATCCGACTCGGAACCGTTGCGCTGTAATCGTATCCAGAGTTCGTCGTGGATTCGTATCTCGCCGTGACCCAGGTCGCGACCCCACTCCGCGGCGAACAGCACGGCCTCCGTGGACGTCCAGGTGGTGGCGATCCCTTCGTCGCGCACCACAGCCCGCGCTTCCTCACTCACGGTCGGCAGGTCGAGGATGTCGGCGAGGACCTCCGCGTCGTCGGCATCGACACGGCCGCCCAGCACGACCGTCGTGTCGGGATCCATCGACTGGATCAGCCACGGGCGATCGAGCACCGCGGCCCGTTCCACGGTCGCCCCCGACACTGCCCGAACTCGCTGCGGCACAGCCAGTTCTGTTGCCAGGAACAGGCCGGACCGGCACGCCCGCACGACCGATGCGTAGACCGTTCCCGCCACGCCCGCGGCGACCTGACGCCCGGGATCGCCGAGACCGGTGAGCATGGCATCGGCGTCGGCAGCCGACTCCACATCGACGGTGCCGAGCGCCGCGGCGAACACGTCGGCCTGCGGATGATCCAGCGCAGCACGCACACCCTCGACCGTGGTGTCCGACGGCGCCCGGTACCACCCCAGCGGATGTTCGTCGATCAGTGCGTGGTGCCGCAGCCACCAGGCCGTGTACCCGGCGCGGTCGGCGAGCAGCGGTGCCACGGCGTCGTCGGTGGCGAGGAGCGTCAGTGCGTCGCGCCAGCGGTTCTCGTCGACGAGATCGAGATCGCGTACGGCCGAAAGACTTTGCGGGGGATCATCGTGGGTGTCCCACCACTGTTCCTCGTCCGGCAGGTCGTGATCGGGCGCCACCGGGAGATCGTCTACGAGGACGTGAAAGCCCCAGCCCACGCCGAGCCGCCGCAGCACCTCGGGCCCGACCCGCCGGACCAGATCGTCGGATACGAGACCGAACGGTGCGTCGGCGACGAGGACGGATGCCAGCGGACTGTCCGGCAGCAGGAGCTCGTCGGCCGCGCGCAGCTCCCCGTCCTGGTCGGGTACGGGCAGACGCGACAGCCGATCCGGCACTGCCGCAGCGGGGTCCGCGGCGAGCAGCGCGAAGACCTCGTCGGTCACCTCGACGAGTTCGTCGTCGTCGGCCTTGTCGACCAGCTGCGCCAACGCCGGATCGGCGAGCACCTGGTCCACCGAGATCGGTTGGGCGCCGAGCCGTTCCACGAGAGGATGTCGCGCAGCCGTCGCGACGGTCGGGATCCAGCGCATCGGGATGTCGATGCCGTCGGCCACGAACACCCCGCGCGCGCCGATGTTCATCCGTCCGTCGGCTCGCGGGATCGGCAGCGCGCCCAGCTCGTCCGCGTCGACTCCGGTGGTCACAAACGGCGACAGTGCCGCATACAGGTCACGCCACCACTCCGATTCACGTTCGACGCCGACCAATCTCTCCGCGATGTCGGCGAGACCGATCTCGCCGACGCCGACCGTGCGCAGGCGGCCCAGATGGCGGCGTTCGGAGACGTCGGGATGGGCCAGATCCCCCAGGACCGGGGCGAGCACGGCGGCGAGGTCCTCACTCAGGTCCGGCAGCACGACTGCCCGGGATGGGACCAGATCGGCGCCCTCGGCCGCCGGCAGCCACGCACTGTCGCGTAGTTCACCGAGCACGGCCTCGATCAGGGCCGCGTCGTCGCGGTTGCGGGCTCGTGCGGGCGAAGGGATCAGCAGCGGCCGCCACGACGCCGGCACCCCGGTCATCAGGTCCGCGTGACCCGTTGCCGCCGTGGCTATGTCGGCGTCCGGATGCAGATGTCTGCGGTCGGGGGTGAGCGGGAGGTCGGTGATGCATCGCGCCGGCAACGACAGCTCGATGTCGGTGGGGGTCGGCGCCCTGAGTACATCCCGGTCGGCGAGTCTCGGTCCCGACTCCCCCGCCTCGATCAGCCATCGGGTGCCGCTGCCCTCGGCCTCGACCCAGGTCCGCACCACGCGGTCCGTCGCCGCTGTCTCGGTGATCGTCAACCGACGGGTCCGTGCGTCCGCGACGGGCGCCCCCCGGTCGATCGTCGTCGTCGAGCCGGCCACCGAGATCTCCTCCAGGCCGACCAGTTCCAGGAGCAGGTCGGGGGCCTGCACTCGGGCCGCCGCCAACAGCGCGTCGGCCGAGACATCGTCGCGCAGGTGCAGCACCACCTCGGTTTCATGATCGGGCACCGGCGGCACGTCGAGCGCCCATGCCAGTCGGAGCAACGGCATGCGGTCGGTTCCCGACACGGCCACCCCGGCGTCGCGGGCAGCCTGAGCGGTCCGGTCGCGATCTACGACGAACGACCCGGACCTGGACCGGATCTCGATGCGATCCGCGACCGTACCGGTCGCGGTGAAGCCGACCCCGAACCGGCCGACACTCGGCCGCCCGAGATCACCCCGCTTTGCCGAAACCCTCAACGACAGCAGTGATCGCACGCCGTCGACAGTCAGCGGGGCACCGGTGTTGGCCACGTGCAGGGCACGTCCGTCGAGCCAGACGGCGAGCCGGCCCGGGGAATCGGATGCGGATGCGGCGTCGGCCGCGTTGGCCGCGAGTTCGATGAAGAGCCGGTCCCGGTAGCCGACGGTGACCAGGTCCTGCTCGGCCGCGGCGTCCTCGGCGAATCTCGTCGGCGAGGCGCGCCACGCGTCGAGCGTGGCCGCACGGAGCTCGTCGAGAGCGAAGGGATCGTCAGGTTCGCAGGGATCGTCAGGTTCGCAGGGATCGTCAGGTTCGCAGGGATCGTCAGGTTCGCTGGGATCGATGCCCGTGGGCACGTCGGTCAGGACGTCGCGTCCGCGGCGGCACCCACGCCGGCGCTGACGATCTCGAGCGCACCATCGTCGTAGGCGTCGTAGGCGGGCGATCCACCACCGGACGGCGGGGCGACATCGGAGTGCGCACCGCACCCGTAGTCGGCGGCGACCACATGACCGTCGGCCGAGTACTCGTTGGCGCACACGCCGAAGGCCGGCCGCAACGCACCGGCGAGCGGTAGGTAGAAGCCACAGCTGGCACACGAGTACGCCGCGGCGACAGCCATCTCGCTGCGGGGACCGAACTCGCCGTCGTGCCAGCGCTGTGCAGCATCGTCACGACCGTCGCGACTCAGCAATCGCCGTCGACCCAGGCCGAGTTCACCGGCGATCTGCCCGATGTCGTCAGGATCGTCGTCGTCGGACGAGAACCCGAACTCGTCGGCGGTGTCGATCTGGTTGGGCACGAGCCGCGAATCGTCGGGGTCCGCCGCCAGGACGTCGCCCGCGGACAGGTCGCCCGGGGCGACCCGCTGGTTCCATGGCACCCAGTTCGGGGCCAGCAACGATTCCTGACCCGGCAGCAACACGAGCTCGCTGACGGTGATCTCGTCGGTGTCCGGCGCCCCGGCCAGCACGACGCACCACTGCCAGCCTCGGTAGCCGGCGAGGTCGGCCTCGAAATAGTGGGCGACCGCCCAGTCCCCCTCGGGGGTGCTCTCCAGGTGCGCCCCGGGTTGCTGACCATCCTCGACCAGCGCTGCGCGCGCCGCGTCGACAGCGGCGAGCAGCCGGTCACCGTCGAATGCAAGAGTCACGTGTCCAGTGTGCAACATCGCGCGATCGCGGCGGCACCGACCCGCACTTTGTCTCGCATCGCGGTCCCGCACGACACCGCGCGAGCCGGCCCGATCGGCCTCGCGGGCGACTCGATGTCGCCGCTCGGGGCGTTTCCCGCGCCGACTGTGCGCACCTTCTCGCCGACCGTGCACGTCGGTGAACGGCACGGGGGTCGGCTCTGCACGATCGACAGGAAACTGCGCACGGTCGACGAAAAGATGCGCCCGGTCGGCGAAAAGGTGCGCCCGGTCGGCGATGTGTCGACCATCCAACGCGCGGGCGGTGGCCGTGCCGACACCGAGTCGGTGGGATGAGGAACAATTGTCGGTGTGAACCGACCCAGCCCCCGCTTCCCCCGGGGGAAGCGAAGCGAACCGACGGGGCCCGACCCGCGCGGCGCGGGTCACGATGTCGAACCGGGTGCCGGCCACGACGGTCGCAGTCGTCGGCAACACCCCGGGACCGCGAACTACCCTGCCGACGAGCCGACCACCGCCCGGCGTCCGGTCACCGGACGCTCCACGTCCCGCGGACCGGCCGACACCGCCTATCTGCCACCGCCCACCCACAATCCGCATCTGCCACCCCTCGACGGGCACGATGAGACCCCGACGGGCGCCCCGACCGACCGGATCGGCGGTACCAAGGCGATGCCGGGCGGCACCTCGGGTCCGGGAATCCCCAAGAAGATCACCGTCGCCCGCGTCGCCGCGATGCGCAGCCGCGAGTTGACCGGCCGCGGGATCGGCAAGATCTACCAGGCCGCGACCGCCGACGGCGCCGACCGCTCCGGCCTGACTGCCCTGACACTGCCGGTGATCGCCAACTTCGCGGTGGACGCCGCGATGGCCGTCGCACTCGCCAACACCCTGTTCTTCGCGGCCGCCACCGGCGAGTCGAAGACCAATGTCGGCCTCTACCTGGCCCTGACGATCGCCCCGTTCGCGTTGATCGCCCCGTTGATCGGCCCCATGCTCGATCGCCTCCAGCACGGGCGGCGCATCGCGATGGCGACCACGTTCGGGCTCCGGGTGATCCTCGCGTTGCTCATCCTGGCGAACTCGTCCTGGGACGCCACGACGCAACAACTGCAGTACGACCCCTGGGTGCTCTATCCGTGCGCGCTGGGCCTGCTGGTGTTGTCCAAATCGTTCGGGGTCCTCAAATCCGCGGTGACGCCACGCGTGGTGCCACCCACGATCGACCTGCCCAGGGTCAACTCCCGCCTCACCACCTTCGGCCTGATCGGCGGCACCATCATCGGCGGTGCCGTCGCGGCGATGTTCGAGGTGCTGTTGGCCAAGGTGCTGCCCATCCACATCCCCGGCGCGATGGTCTGGCTGGCGGTGATCGCCGCTGCCGGTGCCTGGTTGTGCATGCGCATCCCGTCGTGGGTGGAGGTGACCGAGGGCGAGATCCCGACCACGCTCACTTACCACGGGGAGCCGGCGATGTCGCACGCTCCTGCGGGTGACGCCGCGGGCGGGCGCCGCGGTGCCCGCGAGACGGCCACCGCGCTGGCGGCGAAGATGCGGCAGCCACTCGGCCGCAAGGTCGTCGCGGGGCTGTGGGGCAACGCGACCATCCGCATCCTGACCGGGTTCCTCACGCTCTACATCGCCTTCTATGCCAAGGCGCAACAGGACGTGCATTCCGACTGGACCCAACTCGTACTACTCGGTGCGTTCGGCGCGGCCGCGGGTATCGGAAACATGATCGGCAACGGCCTCGGCACCCGACTGGAGCTGAAGAACCCGCCCCGGATCGTGGTCTGGTCCACCGCGGCCTGTTTCATCGTCGCCGCACTGGCCGCGATCTTCGGCAACATCGTGATCGCCACACTGGCCGCGTTCGTCGCCTCGGGCACCAGTGCGATCGGCAAGGTCTGCCTCGATTCGTCGATCCAGGACGATCTGCCGGAAGAGTCGCGGGCCTCGGCCTTCGGCCGGTCGGAGACCGTTCTCCAGCTCGGATGGGTCTTCGGCGCGACGCTCGGTGTCCTGTTGCCCCCGACGTTGTGGATCGGTTTCACCGTGGTCGCGGTGCTACTGGGCATCGGCCTGCTGCAGACCGTGATGACCACACGTGGATCGTCGTTGGTGCCGGGTATCGGCGGACAACGACCCGACTACGCGGCACCCACGGTGGCGTTGCGTGCGGTCGGCCACCCCGCGGCACCGCCGCGCCGGTCGTCGCCCGCACACCACCCCCCGTCCGACGCCCCGACCCGCATCGCGCATCATCCTGGTGGTCGGCATCCTGATCCACGTCGCGGCCACGCCGCCGACCCCACCCGGAAGATGCCCGCCGAACCCGATCGAGGACAGTCGTAGACCGTGCACGTGAACAGTGGAGAAAAGAAGGCGCTCGCGATCATCGCGGCCGTGGTGGTCGCGTTCGTCGTGATCGTCGGCGGGACGGTCGCCGTGCTGACGAAGGATCAGTGGTCCGGCGATTCGACCGAGGAACAACCGTATCTGCAACTCGCGGTGGGCGATCGGCTCGTACGCGTGGACCCGACCCGGATGTGCGACGTCTTCCTCAAGAACTGCGAGCCCAAGAGGATGGCCGACGCGCAGGTCCAGCGCGTGCCGGTGCCGGTCGGCGAGTCGGTGATGCTGTCGGTGTCCAACGACATCGCCGAATGGCCCTGGAACCTGGTGATCCAGTACCTCACACCCGAGGGGCTCGACGGGACCTCGGTCCCGATGCGGTCGAACTCCACCTACACCACGGTGCTGCACTCGACGCCGGACCGAATCCTGGTCAACGTCGAGGTGCAGGTGCCGTCGGCGATCGCCGATGCCCAGAACAACAACGTGATCGCGCGTGGCTACCTCGCGGCGGACACGAGCCCCCAGGACCTACCATTGCCCGCCGCGAACCCGCGCTGACGGATCACCGGGGTGGGGTCAGCGCTCCAGTTCGCGGGTGACCGCACGGACCACCTCGGAGATGCGCTGCGACGTCTTGCGATCCGGGTAGCGGCCCTTGCGGAGCTCCGGCTGCACCGCGCCCTCGAGAAGGGTGATCAGATCGGCGACCATGCCGTGCAGTTCGTCGGGCGTGTGCCGTTTGGTCTCCTTGCGCGCGGCCTCGCGTGTGTTCTTCGCGACACTGGGCGCCGGTTCGAGAACGGTGACGGTCAGCGCCTGTGGTCCGCGACGTCCCGCGGCCATGCCGAACTCGACGCGCTGGCCCGGCTTCAGGCTCTCCACGCCGTCGGGCAATGCGGACGATCGGACGTAGACGTCCTCACCGCTGTCCTGCGAGAGAAAGCCGAAACCTTTTTCCGCGTCGTACCACTTCACCTTGCCGGTCGGCACTGTGCTCACCCTCATCTGTACGTCGGAGTCCATGACAAAAGCGCCCCTGACCTGAGTCACAGCTGGTCCCGTGACCGGGACCCGGCTCCACATCAGATGAGCAGAGGCGCCAATGAGGATTCAGTCTAGCCAACGCGAATCGGACCGGGCACGTGGATTACCTCACGCCCCGCGACGATCACCGGGCGCCACCGACCCGCGACGTGTTCTACCGTGGAAGACATGAAGAGCCAATCGTCCCCGCGACTGCTGCAGCTGGCCGGGGTCGTGTTCGCGATCGGACTCGCGGCGATCGTCGCCCTGTTCGTGACTCCCATGGTCACCGACGGTGGCACGGCACCCACGTTCGTGTACGTGCTGACCATGTGCGCGCCGGTGGGATTTGTGATCGGGCTGGTCTTCGCACTCCGATCGGGGCGGCGGGCACGATGACCCTCGAATCCGCGTTCCCGACCACCGCGGCCGACCTCTCCCCCGCGGCCGACGTCGATGTGCTCAAACGCGCGTACAGCTGTTTCCCCTCCGGCGTCGTCGCGGTCGCGTGCCGGGTCGTCGGCGCCGACGGCGCGCCGGAACTCGTCGGGATGGCGGCAAGTGCGTTCACCACGGTCTCGCTCGACCCCCCACTCGTCTCGCTGTGCGTCCAGAACTCGTCGACCACGTGGCCACGACTCCGCTCGGCCCCGGCCATCGGCGTCAGCGTGTTCGCGCGCGATCAGTCCGACCTGTGTCGACAGCTCGCCGGCCCGAGCCACGCGCGCTTCTCCGGGATCACCCCCTCCGGCACCGACGACGGCGCCGTGTTCATCCCGGACGCGGCCGCCTGCCTGTCCTGTTCGCTCCACAACGAGATCCCGGCCGGTGACCACACCTTGGTCCTCCTCGGCATCGAGGCGCTGCAGTACGACGCCGGCGTGGAACCACTCGTGTTCCACGCCAGCACATTTCGCTCATTGGAAGTGCGGAGGACCGGCACATGACCGTTGTCTCGCTCGGCCTCCCCACCACATCGCCGTCGATGGACGTGCCGCCGGCGGACACCCCGACGACGGGTCCGCTGCGCGATCGGTTCGGTCGAATCGTCACCGACCTGCGCGTGTCGGTGACCGATCGGTGCAATCTGCGATGCACCTACTGCATGCCCGCCGAGGGGCTCGACTGGCTGCCCACCGACGACGTGCTCACGACCGGTGAGCTGATCCGGGTGATGACCGTGGCGGTCCGCGACCTCGGCATCCGCACGATCCGCTTCACCGGCGGCGAACCGCTGCTCCGCCGCGACCTCGACGACCTGATCGGCGCCGTGTCGGCCCTGCCGGCCGCACCCGAGATCGCGATGACCACCAACGGCCTCGGTCTCCGGCGCCGGATCGAACCGCTCGTGGCCGCCGGACTCGATCGGATCAACGTCTCGCTCGACACCGTCGACCGACAGCGGTTCGCCGAGATCACCCGACGTGACCGCCTCGACGACGTCGTCGACGGACTGGCTGCCGCACGCTCCGCCGGAGTGCGCTCGATCAAGGTGAACGCGGTCCTCGCCGGCCACGACGATCTCGACCGCCTCCCCGACCTTCTCGGGTTCTGCCTGGACCACGGCTATCAGCTGCGCATCATCGAGCAGATGCCGCTCGACGCCGAGCACCGATGGGACCGGTCGTCGATGGTCACCGCCGACGAGATCCTCGCCGCGCTTCGCGCCCGCTACACCCTGCTGCCCGATCCCCGGCCGCGCGGCAGCGCTCCCGCCGCGACGTGGCTGGTCGACGGCCACGACGTGGACGGTGCACCGGCGCGCGTCGGTGTGATCGCATCGGTCACCCGCCCCTTCTGCGGAGATTGTGATCGCACCCGACTCACCGCCGATGGCGCGCTGCGCAACTGCCTGTTCGCGGAGTCGGAGACCGATCTCCGCGCCGTGCTGCGCAGCGGCCTGCCGGACGATCGCCTCGACGCGGCCATCGCCGACCGCTGGCGCGGCAACACGTGGGTCAAGGCCGCCGGGCACGGCGTGAACAGCCCCGAGTTCCACCAGCCCACCCGGCCGATGTCGGCCATCGGGGGCTGATCGGCGATGCAGTTGACCGTCCGGTACTTCGCTGCTGCGCGCGCTGCGGCGGGTAGGGACACGGCCGTCGTCGACGTCGACGCGGATACGACGCTCGCCGACCTCGAGTCGATCCTGTCCGCCGACAACCCGGATCTGCAGCGGGTGTTGGCACGGTGTTCATATCTTCGCGACTCCGTCGCGCTCTGCGATCGCACTGTGACCCTTGGGACGTGTGCGATCGTCGACGTTCTGCCGCCGTTTGCCGGTGGCTGAGGCCACACTCGCCCTGTGACCTTCATCACATAACGGGTCGATAACGAGAAGGACACAAGTCGACTATCGCCCCGTGAGCAGGGATGACCCTCAAATTGGGTCGAGAGACCCAATCGGGCCGCGAAAACAGGCTTGCCAACAACGTGATTCGAGCTCGCAGACGTAATACTGTGACTGAACGACGCCCCCCGGGGGGTCACGACCGAGTAACCAAATGCATAACGTCCCGTCGGCCGCGCCGAACCTCACTCCGTCACGGGACGCACCAGAACGACATCTAGGAGTGAGGACGGGGGACCCACCCTCCGACAGAGAACCGGACGGTCATCACGACGTCCTTGGGGTTAAGTCCCGGCGTGACTCACGTCAGGCCGAGACCGGGCACCTCTCGCCCGAACCCGACAGCTGACTTCGTAGGCGCGTGGAGAGAGGAACACCACCATGTCCGGACGCCATCGCAAACCGACTACAGGCACTCCCACCAAGACCTTCGCCAAGGTCGCCCTCACCGGAGCCGTCCTCGGCGGCGGCGCCGCCCTGCTGGGCGGCACCGGTTCGGCAAACGCCGCAACCGACGCCGAATGGAACCAGGTCGCCCAGTGCGAGTCGGGCGGCAACTGGGCCATCAACACCGGCAACGGATACCAGGGTGGCCTGCAGTTCAACCAGGGCACCTGGGCCGGCCACGGCGGCACCCAGTTCGCTCCCAGCGCCGATCAGGCCACCAAGGAGCAGCAGATCGTGGTTGCCGAGCGCGTGCTGGGCAGCCAGGGCAAGGGCGCATGGCCCGTGTGTGGCACCGGCCTCTCGGGCGCCACCCAGCGCAACGCGCCGAGCGAGGCCCCGCGCCTGCAGCTCCCGAAGCTGCCGGCACCGTTCAACTGGTCGGCCGCGCCCGAGGCCAAGAGCACCGATGACGTGCAGAAGCAGCTCGACTCCGCGCTCAGCCAGGCGCAGGAGAAGGGCAGGATCTCGCCCGAGGTCAAGAACATGTGGGACATGGCCAAGAAGAGCGGCTACGAGCTCACCCCGGATCAGATCAAGATGTTCAACGAGCACAAGGACCAGCTGCCCACTCCCTGATAGGAGCAGCTGACTCGGCCCGCACCACGGGCCCACAGTCGAAGGGCCCCGCACGACGGTTTCAGACCCGTGCGGGGCCCTTTTCCACTCTCATGGGACGCCCGGTCAGTCGGGTCGGGACAAGCGTCGCCGTTCACGCAGCGGCATCGCGACCCACATGAACAGAAAGACCACCAGAGCCACGCACCCGGCCGTGATCGCGGCCCAGCCGCCGAATACGATGTCGAAGATCACCGTGAGAACGCCGATCAGTGCCATTCCGAGCAGTCCGATACCGATCAGCGTCAACACGTGTGCGCGGTCCACCAGCTGATCTATCGCGTGGCGCCGGAACAACAGACGATGCAGGGCCACCGGCGAGATCAAGGTGACCGTCGACAGCACCGCACAGACCAGGCTGACGACAAAGATGTACTGCTCACGAGAGCTGAGCTCCTCGAAGCCCTCTTGGAACGGGACGGTCAGCATCAGACCGGTGAGGATCTGACCACCGGTCTGCACCACCCGCAGCTCCTGCAACAGGCTGGCCCAGTTGCGGTCGAGTCGCTCGGCAGGAGTCTCGTGGCGGCGTGGCCGGGACGCGTCGTCCTCGTCAGGTGGCGAGGTCACGCCGACCCCACCCACTCGTCGCTGCCGTCGCCGAAGAACTGGTGCTTCCACACCGGCAGTCGCGCCTTCACCTCGTCTACCAGGCGTGCGCAGAGCTCGAAGGCCGCTCGACGATGATCGGCCGCGACCGCCACCACGAAGGCGACATCGCCGATCGCGAGTTCGCCGACCCGATGCGACACCGCCACCGCACGGACCCCGTCCGCTGCCCCGGCGACCTCACCGACGACGTCGGACAGCACGGTCGGCGCCGTCGGATGGGCGGAGTAGACGAGCCTGGTCACCTCGTGACCGCCGTCGTGGTTGCGCACCGCACCCACGAACCCCACGACGGCACCGGCGGCACCGCCCGCAGCCTCGACGACGAGCGCCTCGTGTGATGCCAGGTCGATCTCGTTGTCGGACAACGAGGCCCGCACCACCGCCACGCCGGCAGCCCCTTCCGACATCAGTGGTCACCGCCGCGAATCTGGTCGAGCGCATGGTCAAGGACTCCGTCGAGGACGGACAGTCCGTCCTTGACCCCGCCGGTCGACCCCGGCAGGTTGATCACCAACGTCGTGGCGGCCACGCCCGCGGTACCGCGCGACAGCACCGCGGTCGGCACCGTCGGCAGGCCGGCCGAACGGATCGCGTCCGCCAGACCGGGGATCTCGACGTCGAGCAGCGGGCGAGTCTGTTCCGGGGTGCGATCCGTCGGCGAGAGACCGGTCCCGCCGGTGGTGACGATCAGATCGGCACCGGCGTCCACACCGGCCCGGATCGCGTTCCCCACGGGCGTGCCGTCGGGCACCACGCTGCAGTCGTCGACGACGAATCGGCGGGCTTTGAGCCAGTCGGCGATGACGGGTCCGGTGCGGTCGGCGTAATCGCCACGGCTGGCCCGGGTCGAGGCGACCACGATCCTGGCCACCCGGAACCGTCCGCCGTCGCCCGGCGACTCACTCACGTCGCCACGACCCCGATTTGCCTCCGGTCTTCTCGAGCAGGCGCACCCCGTCCATGCTGGCGCGGCGGTCGACCGCTTTCACCATGTCGTGCAAGGTGAGGCCGGCGACCGCGACCGCGGTGAGGGCTTCCATCTCGACCCCGGTCTGACCGCTGGTCCCGACCGTTGCCGTCACATCGATGTGATCGTCGGCGATCGCGAACTCGACCTCGACCGACGACAGGGCGAGCTGATGGCACAGCGGGATCAGGTCGTCGGTGCGCTTGGCGGCCATGATGCCGGCGATCCGGGCGGTCGCGAGGACATCGCCCTTCGGGAGCTTGCCGTCGCTGAGCAATCCGATCACCTCGGTCGTGGTGCGAAACGTCCCGCCGGCCACCGCACGGCGGTCGCTGCGCGATTTGCCCCCGACGTCGACCATCCGGGCCGCACCGGTCGAGTCGAGGTGACTCAGGCCCGGCTGGATCGGCCCGCTCGGTTCGCTCTCGGCGGCGGTGTCATCTGCCCCGCTCGCTTCGCTCCCGGCGGCCACGCTCGTCAGCGGTTGACGACAGTCTTCGGCTGGAGGTACGGCAGGTCGTCGGGGGCCAGCGGGAACTCGATGTCACCGAAGGGCGACAGGGCACCGGACAGTCCGGCCGCGAACTCGGAAACAGCGTGTGCGCTGTCGCCTTCTCCGTCTTTCGGCCAGCCGTTGTCGACGTACTTCTTCTTCTCAGCCACGGGGTCATTGTGCCATGTGGCCTCGACGGCCGTCCCGCCGAAACCGCCGTCGGGAGCCCGCTCAGTAGAATCGACCGAATGAGTGCTGATGACCAGGGCGTCAGCCTGGCCGATGACCTGGCCTTGCGCAGCGACGACGAGGTCATCGAGCTGCTCACCGCGCGCCCGGATCTCGCGTCCCCACCGCCGGCGGGCACCGGTGTGTTGGCCTCGCGGGCCTTGTCGGCGGCGTCATCGGCGCTGGCAGGCGAAGATCTCGATCTGCTCGCGGTGGCCGTGCTCGAACAGGCGATCGCGCTCGGCCTCGAGACCACCGGCACGATTCCCGCGCCGACCGGCGTCGCATCGATCGTCGCCGCGCTCGCCGGGCAGGGCGACAAGCAGGAGATCCTCGATCGGATCGACCGGCTGCGGCGGCGCGCCCTGCTCTGGGGGCCCGACGACGCGCTCCTGACCGGAGCGCATGCCCCGGCCGCCCTGCCGTGGCGGGGCCACCATCTCACCGGGCCCCTCGCCCGTCAGAAGCCCGAGGTCCTGCGCGCCACCCTCGACGGGCTCGATGAGCGCGAGCGCAGTCTGCTCGAAACCCTGTCCCGCGGGCCCGCACTGGGCCGTAGCCGGGACGCCGCACCCGACGCCGATCCGGACTCGCCGGTCGCCCGGCTCCTCGCGGCCGGTCTCCTCGCGCGCATCGACGACCAGACGGTCGAGTTGCCGCCGATGATCGGCCAGCTGCTGCGCGATGAGCCCCCGCTGCGCACCGACGACCTCGGTGCCCCCGCACTGCACGACGAGTCGGCCAAGCGCCGGTTCTCCCCCAGCGCCGTCGAGGCCGCCGCGGGCGGCGAGGCGCTGGAGCTCATCCGCCACGCCACCTCGCTGATCCGCGCGCTCGGGGCAACTCCCGCGGCGGTGTTGCGATCGGGCGCGCTGGGTGTTCGCGAGCTGCGGCGCCTGGCCAAGGTGACCGGCCTCGAACAGCGGCGTCTCGCATTCATCGCCGAGCTCCTTGCGTACCTGCGATTCATCGACGCCGGGTTCCCCGAGCCCGCGCCGGCATCCGACTCCGGCGAGCACGCCTTCGCGCCCACCATGGCCGCCGACACCTGGTTGCACCAGGCACCCGACCGGCAGTGGTGGGCGTTGCTCGGTGCATGGCTGGAGATGCCCCGGCGCGCGTGGCAGATCGGCGAACCCGATCGCGACGGCAACGCCCTGCCGGCGTTGTCGGGCGAGCTGCACGACGCCTACGCACCGATCGCGCGTCACGCGATGCTCTCGACACTGGGCGAGGCCGGTCGTGCCATGCCGGTGACCACCGACGCGCTGGCGACAGCCCTGCACTGGCAGCACCCACGCCAGATCCGCCGGTACTCACGGCACGTCGTCGAAGAGACACTGCGCGAGGCACGCGAACTGGGGGTGGTCGCCCACGGATCGCTGACCGCGGTTGGTCGGGCGGCCATCGCCGGCGACCACGACGAGGTGGAGTCGTCGGTGCTCACCGCGATGCGGGCGGCGTTGCCCGAGCCCGTCGACCACTTCCTCGCCCAGGCCGACCTCACCCTGACGGTCCCCGGACCCATGGCCGCCGACCTGGCCGAACAGGTGGAACTCGTCGCCGACCTCGAGTCCGGCGGCGCGGCGTCGGTCTATCGCGTCTCCGAGGCCAGCGTGCGACGCGCGCTCGACGCGGGCCGCAGCAGCAGTGAACTGCTGACCCTGTTCACCGCACATTCGCGCACCCCGGTGCCCCAGTCGTTGACCTACCTGATCGAGGACGTCGCGCGAAAGCACGGCCAGCTGCGGGTGGGCGTCGCATCGGCCTTCGTGCGCTGCGAGGACCCCACCACCCTGGCCGCGGTGCTACGCAGCGAGGCCGCCGAACACCTGGCGTTACGCGCATTGGCGCCGACGGTTGCGGTGTCGCAGGCCGACGTCCGTGAGGTGATCGACCGACTCCGGGCCGCCGGGTTCGCCCCGGCGGGCGAGGATTCCACCGGCACCGTCGTGGACCTGCGTGAACGCGGCAGCCGGGTCACCGTCGCACGGCAGCGCCGAGCGCCCCAGCCGCGCCGGCCCGTACCTTCGCCAGATCAGTTGCGGACCGTCGTCGCCCGGATGCGTTCCCAGGATCGGGCCGCGACCGCCCGTCCCGCATCCCGTGCGACGTCGGCGACACCGGTCCGTGCGAGCGGTGGCGGCGAATCGGCGACTGCCTTGATCCAGCTCGCGCTACGGGTGAACCGGCGGCTGCGAGTGGACTACGTCGACGCGCACGGATCGGCCAGCCGGCATGTGGTGACGCCACGAACCCTCGGGGCGGGGCAACTCGTCGCCGTCGACGCGGGAACAGAGGACGAGCAGCACTTCTCCCTGCACCGGATCACCAGCGTCGAACTCCTCGAGAACTGAGGGCGGCACCGGCGACACCTACCCGCTGCGACGGGTCGTCACGGCGACCTGCGCCCTCCCACCTGCGACCGCTTCTGACAAGAGTTGCACCGATCTGGACAATGGACGGGGTGACCGATGGACCCCTGATCGTGCAATCCGACAAAACCCTGCTGCTCGAGGTCGACCACCCCGATGCGGCGGCGGCCCGTGCGGCGATCGCGCCGTTCGCCGAACTCGAGCGTGCCCCCGAACATGTGCACACCTACCGGGTGACTCCGCTCGCCCTGTGGAACGCGCGCGCCGCAGGCCACGACGCCGAGCAGGTGGTCGACGCCCTCGTCAGCCACTCCCGCTACGCGGTCCCGCAGCCGCTGCTGATGGACATCGTCGACACGATGGGCCGATTCGGCCGCCTGCAGCTGGTCAAACACCCAGCACACGGCCTGACCCTGATCAGCCTCGATCGCGCCGTGCTCGAAGAGATCATGCGCAACAAGAAGATCGCCCCGATGCTCGGCACCCGCCTCGACGACGACACGGTGGTCGTGCACCCGTCTGAGCGTGGCCGGCTCAAGCAGGTCCTGCTGAAGGTGGGCTGGCCCGCCGAGGATCTCGCCGGTTACGTCGACGGCGAAGCCCACCACATCGAACTCGATCAGGACGACTGGCATCTGCGTGACTACCAGGAACTGGCCGCCGATTCGTTCTGGGCGGGCGGATCGGGTGTCGTGGTGCTGCCCTGCGGCGCCGGCAAGACGATGGTCGGCGCCGCCGCGATGGCCAAAGCCGGTGCCACCACCCTGATCCTGGTGACCAATACGGTCGCCGGGCGTCAGTGGAAACGTGAACTCGTGGCCCGCACATCCCTGACCGAGGACGAGATCGGCGAGTACTCCGGAGAACGCAAGGAAGTCCGTCCGGTCACCATCGCCACCTACCAGGTGATGACCCGGAAATCGAAGGGCGAGTACAAGAATCTCGATCTGTTCGACTCCCGCGACTGGGGCCTGATCATCTACGACGAGGTGCACCTGCTGCCCGCGCCGGTGTTCCGGATGACCGCCGACCTGCAGTCACGGCGCCGGTTGGGCCTGACCGCGACCCTCGTCCGCGAGGACGGGCGCGAGGGCGACGTCTTCAGCCTCATCGGGCCGAAACGCTATGACGCACCGTGGAAGGACATCGAGGCCCAGGGCTGGATCGCGCCCGCCGACTGTGTCGAGGTGCGGGTGACGCTCACTGACGAGGAGCGCATGCAGTACGCGGTCGCCGAGGCCGAGGAGAAGTACAAGCTCTGCTCCACCGCACACACCAAGGTGAATGTGGTGAAGTCGATTCTGGCCCGGCACAAGGATTCTCCGACGCTGGTCATCGGTGCCTACATCGATCAGCTGGAAGAGTTGGGCCGCGAGCTCGACTCGCCGGTGATCCAGGGCTCCACCAAGAACAAGGAGCGCGAGGTCCTGTTCGACCAGTTCCGCAAAGGTGAGATCCGGACCCTGGTGGTCTCCAAGGTGGCCAACTTCTCGATCGATCTCCCGGAGGCATCCGTCGCGGTCCAGGTCTCCGGCACCTTCGGTTCCCGCCAGGAGGAGGCGCAGCGCCTCGGCCGCCTGCTCCGTCCGAAACGTGATGGCGGGCAGGCGCATTTCTACTCGGTGGTCTCCCGCGACACCCTCGACGCCGACTATGCGGCGCATCGGCAGCGGTTTCTCGCCGAGCAGGGCTACGCCTACCGGATCACCGACGCAGACGATCTACTCGGCCCCGCCATCGGCGAGGAATCGGCGGGCTGACCTGCCGGTGACTCAGGTGGGTTCGGCGAGGCAGTAGCCGACCGGCTTGGGCAGCGCGAAGTAGACGGACAGCTGGTCGGTGGAGCAGGACGGCTGTCCGTTGCTCCGCTGATCGACGCGGACGATCTCGGTGCCTGCGGCCTTGGTGGCCCCGCACCCGAGCTCCTTGTAGTCCGACAGCGACGCACTCGGCATCCCGCCGACCGGGATCTGGTAACACTTGCCCTGCGTCAGGTTCGGTGACAGGCACAACTGTTCGCCGGTTTCCTCGCCGTCGCGCATCCAGTAGAGCCGGGAGTAGTCCTGGCTGGGGCACGTCGCTCCGGTGACCTTCTGCGCCACGTAGAAGGTGAACTTGCTCGTCGAGGAGCAATCCGCCTTCCGCGCGTGCACGTCACCGCCCTGTCCGCTGCCGGTGACCGAGACACAGTCACCCACCGCGACGTCGCCGGTGTCGGTGACCGAATCGCGGGCGATGAAGCCGACCACCCCGATGATCGCCATCAGAAGGACGGCCACGATACCGACGACCCACCACAAACGCTTGCTCGACCGCTTCGGCGGCGGTGCCGCGTACGGATACGGGCCCGGATACGGCTGGCCGCCGGGAAACTGCTGGGCACCGGGGTACGGCTGCGCGCCCGGGTATTGCGGAGCACCCGGATATTGCTGGGCGCCCGGGTACGTCTGAGCACCGGGATATGGTTGTTCCCCCGGGTACGGCTGAGCACCCGGATACTGCTGGGCACCCGGATACTGCTGGGCACCCGGATACTGCTGGGCACCCGGATAAGACTGCGCACCCGGATAAGACTGGGAGCCGGGACCGGGTTGGGCACCGGGATACGGCTGGGCACCTGGATAAGGCTGAGCGCCGGGATTGGGCTGAGCGCCGTAGTACGGCTGTTCCCCCGGATACGGCTGAGCAACGGCGCCCGGCTGGGCACCCGGGTACTGCTCGCCGCCTGGCGACGGTTGCGCTCCGGCCGGGCCCTCACCACTGCCCTGGGGCTGCTCGGGATCCGCGTCCTGCGGCCCCTGCGGTGAATCCGGGTTCGGCGGTACGGGCGGGGTGGTCATAGTCGCAGATCGTACCGCCGCCCATGACGGCCGTGACGATGCCATCTGCACGCATGACCCCCGATGTGTCAGCCTTGAGCGGTGCGCACCGTTTCCCGCCTCCGCCCCTTCGGCACCACGATCTTCGCCGAGATGTCCGCGCTCGCGGTCGAACACGATGCGGTCAACCTCGGGCAGGGTTTCCCCGACACCGACGGTCCCGCGTCGATGCTGACGGCCGCACAATGCGCGATCGCCGAGGGACACAACCAGTACCCACCCGGGATCGGCGTGCCCGAACTCCGGTACGCGGTGGCCCGGCACCAGCGGCGACATTACGGACTGGACTACGACCCGGACTCGGAGGTGCTGATCACGGTCGGCGCAACCGAGGCGATCGCCGGAGCCGTCGTCGGACTCGTCGAGCCCGGCCGTGAAGTGGTGATGGTGGAGCCGTACTACGACTCGTATGCCGCCACGGTCGCGATGGCGGGCGGCATCCGACGCACCGTTCCGCTGATCGCCGACGGCGACGGCTTCCGTCTTGACCGGACCAGGCTGGCGGACGCGTTCGGCCCCTCCACCGCGATCATCCTGGTGAACTCACCGCACAACCCCACCGGAACGGTCCTCCCCGACGACGATCTCGCCGAGATCGCGCGGCTGTGCGTCGAACACGACGTGGTCGCGGTGACCGACGAGGTCTACGAGCACCTGCTCTTCGACGACCGGGTCCATCGACCGCTCGCCACCTTTCCCGGCATGCGTGACCGAACCCTGCGGATCTCGAGCGCCGCGAAGACGTTCAACTGCACCGGGTGGAAGGTCGGGTGGGTCAGCGGTCCGGCCCAGTTGGTCGCGGCCGCCCGCTCCGCCAAGCAGTTCATGTCGTATGTGGGTTCCGGACCGTTCCAGCCCGCGGTGGCCCGCGCGCTCGACGACGAGATGGACTGGGTCCACGGATCCGCGCAGCGACTGTCCTCGGCGCGCGATCTGTTGTCGGACGCCCTCCGCGACACCGGCTTCGACGTCCACCGAAGCGAGGCAGGCTATTTCGTGTGTGCCGATCCGCGACCGCTCGGCTTCGACGATGGTGTCGCATTCTGTCGGATGCTGCCCGAGCGGATCGGTGTCGCGGCCGTTCCGGTGAGCGCGTTCGTCGACGACGTCGAACCTTGGCGACACCTCGTCCGATTCGCCTTCTGCAAGCGCGAGGACGTCATCGCCGAAGCCGCGCAACGACTTCGACAACTCTGACGTTCCATCCCCGGGTTCCCACCAGCCGACCGGGCACCGCCACCGACCGATGGCCGACGCAGTGCTTTCGGTGCGCCCGATCAGCGGAAAGTTGCGCCCGATCGGCGGTGCTGTCAGCGCAGCGCCGGCATGACCTCGTTGACGAACAAGTCGAGGCTGCTGCGGTCGTGCGCGATGTCCGGGAAGTAGAAGATCCCATAGGACATCCCGAGGTCGACCAGGGCGGACAGGTTCTCGATCACCTGCTCCGGCGTCCCGACGGCAGGCATGCCGCGATAGGCCGCCATGCTCCCCGCGGCCGCCTCCAGATGGACGAATTTCGCCAGCCGCTGCTCGAGGGCGTCGAGCCGACGCTCCACCTCGGCGGCCGTCTCGCCGATCACCACGTTGTAGTTGGCCGAGCGCACGATCGATTCGTAGTCTCGACCCAGGTCGGCGCAGTGTTGTTGCAGCACAGATGATTTGTGCGCGAAACCCTCGGCCGTTCCGTCGAAGTTCGTGTAGTCGGCATACTGCGCGGCGATCCGCAGCGTCTTCCGCTCGCCACCCCCCGCGATCCACAAGGGGATGCGCCCGGCGACCGGCTGGGGTGCGCAGATCGCGTCGTCGACCTGGTAGTGGACACCGTCGAGACTCGCACGTCCGGTCTCCCAGGCCTGTTTCATGATCGCCACCCCCTCGTCGAGCCGAGCGAGTCGCACCCCGGCAGACGGGAAGCCATAACCGTACGCACGCCACTCCTGCTCGTACCACCCGGCGCCGATCCCCATCTGCACTCGACCACCCGAGATGAGGTCAGCGGTGGCCGCCACCTTCGCCAGATACATCGGATTCCGGTAACTCATCGCCGTGCACATCTGCCCGATATCGACGCGGGACGTGGTGGCCGCAAAGGCGGACACCAGGCTCCACGCCTCGTGCGTGGCCTCGTCGGTCGGCGTCGGCACCGTGTGGAAATGGTCGTAGACCCAGATCGAATCCCAGTCCGTCTCTTCGGCTGTCGTGGCCAACGACGACATCACCGACCACTGATCTGCGGGCGCGATGCCGGTGAGATCGAGACGCCAACCCTGTGGAATGAACAGTCCGAATCTCATGGCCCCACGCTACCCGCGCCGGCCATGGCCCAGCGCCTTCGGTGGGCACTAGACTCGAGTGCATGCCCGACCCGAACGGAGTCGGCGACAGCTAGGAGATCGACGACGACGGGCAGGGTCCGCAGCGAGCGGGTCACGGTAACCCGCGCCCGAATCATGTCGACTGCCGAGCGACTCTTCGCCGAGCAGGGTGTTTCGACTGTGTCCAATCGTCAGATCAGCGAGGCCGCCGGCCAGGGCAACAACTATGCCGTCGGATATCACTTCGGTGGTCGGCTCGAACTGGTCCGGGCCATCCTCGAACTTCACAACGCCGAGATCGAACCACTGCGATACGCAATGGTCGACGCACTCGGACCGGAGGTCGAGATACGCGACTGGATCGGTTGTCTCGTCGCGCCGCAGACCGACTATCTGGGTTCGCTCGGGACGCCCACCTATTTCGCCCGGTTCTGTGCGCAGATCACGATCGACCCGAAGTTCGGGACGCTCCTCTACGATCAGGCAGTCGCATCCAGCGGACTGATGGCCGTTCTCACGGGCCTGTACTCGTCGCTACCCGCGATCCCCGCCACCGTCCTGGAATCGCGAGACACCATGGCGCGCAACATGATCCTGCTGACACTGGCCGATCATGAGCGGTCCCGGGCGGCCGGCGAGGCGACCGGGTCGTGGTCGGACGTCGGCGATCAGCTCATCGACGCGCTCGTCGGTATCTGGCTGGCGCCGGTGACGCACACCCCGGAGTGACGAGGCGAACCGGCGCAGTAGCCAACCGGAGCAGGGGCGTCGACCCGCCGAGGACCCCCACATCCCCGGAAGTCCGACGCCCCCGACACGGTCCCCCGACCTAGACCCCGGAGCCCCCCCCCCCGGTCCCCGGGGTCCGGCCTATTCAACCACTATTCAGTCACCTGACTCAATACATCGAGCGAGTTTTCTCGCCATTCGGCGACGAAGTCGACTCAGTGCCGCACGGCGACGGCACGGAGCGCACCGGACTCGGTGCCGACGATCAGCAGGTCCGGGCGGCCGGGACGCTGCGCGATGGCCG
This sequence comes from Gordonia sp. DT101, assembly GCF_049844895.1. NCBI lineage: Bacteria > Bacillati > Actinomycetota > Actinomycetes > Mycobacteriales > Gordoniaceae > Gordonia > Gordonia sp. DT101. The sequence continues at coordinate 701,248 of NZ_JBNCLX010000003.1, forward strand.
TGACCGGCTGACCGATGCCGGCGACGCAGACACCATGCGTCGGGAGATCGACGGTGGCGATCTGCCCGGTCGTCATCGTGACCGCCAGCGTGCGGCCGTCGAGCGCGACCAGGTCGTCGAGTACGCCGGGGAAGGGCCGGGTCACGTCGGCGGCGACCGACACCGCGCCCGGATCACCGATCGGCACCCGCAGGATCCGTCCGGTGAGACTCATCGTCAATGTGACGTACAGACTGTCTCCGAGAACGACGATCCCATTGGTGCTCGTGCCGTTCACGGTGCGGGACACTGCGAGATTCTTCGGAGCCCGACGTGACCATGCCGTGTCGATGGCTCCACGCCGGTCGATTCGCAGGACCCCGAAGTTGCCGTCGGCGACGTAGTGCATCCCGGCGGCGTCGAAATCCATTCCGTTCGGCATGCCCAGGCCCGTGGCGAACACCTGCACCGCCGGCCGAGGCCTTGAGGGATCCAACCGGACGATCGTGCCGGTGCGCGGTGATCCCGGAACCATGTTGAGCGTGGTGTCCCCCGAGGCGATGTAGAGCAGGCCGTCGGGTCCGGTCCGGATGGCTCCGGGAGCGACGACATGCACTGCCGCGGTGCGACGTCCGGCACGATCAAAACGTTCGACCGTGTTGTCGAGCACCCGCGACACCCAGAGGTTGCCGTCGTCGTCGAAGGTCAGGTTCTCGGCCCAGCCTGCGACACCCGGCGACTCGGCCGCAGTGGTGACCGACACCGCAGGGCACCGAGGAGCGGCCGCCGCCTGCGCGCCGACGAACAGCGGCACGATTCCGGCGATCACCACCACCACGACACCGACGACATGAATCCGGCCCACCTTCATCATCGGATCACCCCTCATTTCCGCGGCGGCCGGCGACGCTCCGGCGCTGTGCAGGTCAGAGGCTATCCGACCCGACACTCCCCGGATAGGTGCACGACATGCACCAACCCGGAAAGAAACAAGCAGTCTGGACTGTTTCTTTAAATCCCGCTACTCTCCATCACCATGACCGAGCCGACAGCACCGGTGACGCGCACCCAGGCGCAGCGCACCGCCGCCACCCGGGAGAAGGTGCTGGACGCCGCCGTCGACGCACTCGTCGAGCTCGGGTACGGCGGGACGACGACGCAGGAGGTCAACCGGCGTGCGGGTGTGTCCCGCGGCGCGCTGCTGCACCACTTCCCGACCCGCGAGGCGCTCGTCGTCGCTGCCGTATCACATCTGGTGGATCGCCGGCTGACCGAACTCCTGAACCGCCCCCGCACCGGCGACGAGGACATCGAGATTGTCGTCGAAGCGTTCAGTGGTCCACTGTTCGATGCGGCACTGGAACTCTGGGTGGCCGCGCGCACCGACCGCGGGCTTCGCGAGGCGATGATCCCCCTCGAGCAACAGGTCACCGACGCACTCGCCGCCGGATGCGCCGACCTCTTCGGCGACCGCTACACCCCCGCAGAACTCGAGCTCACCGTGGAACTCGCACGTGGACTTGCTGTTTCCCGAATTCTCCGAACCGCCGATGCCGACCGGGCGCTCACCACCCGACTGCTCCCAGTGTGGAAGGAACTCCTCGACCGCCATGCCTGAACATTCCGAACGCGCCGAGCCGGCCGAAGACGTCGACATCCTGATCGTCGGAACCGGATTCGGCGGACTCGCCGCCGTCCATCGCCTCCGTGCAGACCACCCACGGCTCACCATCAGGGTGATCGAGCGAGCCGCAGGCCCCGGCGGGGTCTGGCGCGACAACGACTATCCGGGTGCGGCCTGCGACGTGCCGACCTCCCTGTACTCGCTGTCCTTCGCCGCGAACCCGGAGTGGTCACACACCTACGGCCGGCAGCACGAGATCCGCCGCTACCTCGAAGCGGTTGCCCACGACCACGCCGACGTCATCCGGTACAACTGCCCGCTCACCGCGGCGTCCTGGGATGACGACACCGCTGTCTGGATCGCCGAGACCGGCCTCGGCACCATCCATGCTCGCCACCTGGTGGCCGCCCCCGGCGCCCTCTCCGAGCCGGGCGTCCCCGACCTGCCCGGGTCGGACCAGTTCGGCGGGACGGTGTTCCACACCGCACGGTGGCGTCACGATCACGACCTCACCGGCCGCCACGTCGCGATCGTCGGCAGCGGGGCGTCCGCCGTCCAGGTGGTGCCCGAGATCGTCGACCGGGTCGCGCATCTCACCGTCTTCCAACGCACGCCCGCCTGGGTCGTCCCGCGGATGGACCGGACCATCGGCCCCGTCGAACGTGGCACCTATCGCGCCCTGCCGATCAGCCACACGCTGATCCGCCGACTCACCTATCTCTATCGGGAGGCCTACGTCTTGATGATGGCCCGCCACCCGCGGCTGCTCCCGGCAGCCACCGCACTCGCGAAGGTGCAACTGCGCCTCCAGGTCCGCGACCGTGGTCTGCGGCGGCGACTCACCCCCGACTACGCCATCGGGTGCAAACGGATGCTGCTGACCAACAAGTGGTTTCCGGCATTGCAGCGCGACAATGTGACTCTGACCGGCGCCATCTCCGGACTCGCCGACGGCGCGGCGGTCGATGCCGACGGCTCCGAGCATCGGGTCGACACGGTCATCTTCGCCACCGGCTTCACTCCCACCACGCCGCCGATCGCCACCATCCTCCGGGGCCGCGACGGCCGGACGCTCGCCGACACCTGGGCCGGTTCACCGAGCGCCTATCGTGGCGTCGCGATACACGGCTTTCCCAATCTGCACCTGATGTACGGGCCCAACACGAATCTCGGGCACAGCTCCATAGTGCTCATGCTCGAACCGCAGGCGTACTACATCTCGGCCGTGCTCGAACACCTTCGAACGCAAAGCCGTTCGATCGTCGAGGTAACTGCCGACGCGCAGCGCCGGTATACGGACCGGATGGACGCCGAGCTCGCCGGGACCGTATGGAACTCGGGCGGCTGCTCGAGCTGGTACATGGATTCCTCCGGACGCAACTCGGTGATGTGGCCGACATTCACCAAGGACTATCGAAAGATGATGTCGCAGTTCGATCCGGCCGATCATCTGATTGCCGGCGCACCGGACGCGGACATCACGCCGACGGCCCCGGCCACCGTGGGCGTCGTTCGATGATCGGCTGCCCCACCGCCGGTCCATCCGGCACCGATTTCGACGTCATCGTGATCGGGTCCGGGTTCGGCGGCTCGGTCGCCGCACTCCGGCTGTCCGAGAAGGGTTACCGCGTCGGCGTCCTCGAAGCCGGCAGGCGATTCGCCGACGACGAACTCCCCGCGACGAGCTGGCGGCTCCGCGACTATCTCTGGGCGCCGTTCCTCGGATGTTATGGCGTGCAACGGATGCACCTTCTCCGCGACGTCCTGGTGATGGCCGGCGCCGGCGTCGGCGGTGGTTCGCTCAACTACGCGAACACGCTCTACCGACCGCCCGCGTCGTTCTTCGGCGATCCGCACTGGGGCGCCATCACTGACTGGGCGGGCGAACTGAGCCCCTACTACGACCAGGCCGAACGGATGCTGGGCGCCACCACGTACCCGCATGTCACGCCGTCCGATGACGTCATGCGTGAGGTCGCCGCGGAATTCGGCGTCGAGGAGACCTTCGTCCCGACGCCGGTGGGCGTCTTCTTCGGGGAATCCGGAGTCACCAGCCCCGACCCGTTCTTCGGTGGCGCCGGCCCGGCACGCACCGGCTGCACCGAGTGCGGGGCATGCATGACCGGATGCCGGGTCGGGGCGAAGAACACCCTGGTGAAGAACTACCTGTATCTCGCCGAACAGGCGGGCGCACAGATCATCCCGATGACCTCGGTGCATGCCGTCCGTCCCAGCGCCGAGGGTGGCTACACGGTCGGGACCCATCGCACCGGACGCCGTCGGCGGGTACGTACCTACACCGCGGACCAGGTGGTCTTCGCGGCCGGTACCTACGGCACCAACAAACTTCTCCTCTCGATGAAGCAGTCCGGAGATCTCGCCGGCCTCTCGGATCGTCTCGGCCAGGTCGTCCGCACCAATTCGGAGGCCGTACTGGCAGCGACCGCACGCGACCGCACAGTCGATTACACGCAGGGCGTGGCGATCACCTCCTCGTTCCACCCGAATGCGCACACCCATATCGAGCCGGTCCGATACGGCAAGGGCAGCAACCTCATCGGTCTCCTTCAGGCGGTACTCGTCGACGGCGGCGGGCGGATGCCGCGGATACTCAAGGCGATCGGGGCGATGCTCACACATCCGGGTGCCGCACTCCGTTCGCTGTCGGTGCGGCACTGGTCGGAGCGCACGATCATCGCATTGGTGATGCAGACCGCCGACAACTCGATCGAACTCTTCGCCCGACGAGGCCGCCTCGGCCCTCGTCTGCGCAGCCGAGCCGGAGCCGGGGACCCACCGCCGCGGTGGATCCCCGAGGGACATCGGGCTGTCCGGTCGGTCGCCGACCGCATCGACGGCGATGCGGGTGGCTCCGTCGTCGACCTCCTGAACATCCCGATGACAGCGCATTTCCTCGGCGGGTGCGCCATCGGGACCGACTCGCGGACCGGCGTCGTCGACGCCTATCACCGGGTGTTCGGCCACCCCGGGCTGCACATCGTCGACGGTTCCACGGTCTCGGCGAATCTCGGCGTCAACCCGTCGCTCACCATCACCGCCGCGGCGGAACGGGCATTGGCCATGTGGCCCAATCGCGGTGAACAGGACCAACGCCCGGAACCGGGCACGGCTTATCGACCGGTGGAGCCGGTGTCACCGAATTGCGCGGCCGTCCCGGACGGCGCCCCGGGCGCCCTGCGTCTGCCGATCCGTCTCCCTATCAGCCCCGTCCGTCGTCACGCCTGATCCCGCGAATCCCAGGAGCACCAGAATGTGGAGTGTTGTCGAGTCCCGCACTGATCGTGATATCTGGCCGATGAGCCCGCCGGCGCCGTGGCCTGCCTCCGTCCGCGCCACCCTCTGGTGGCACCGGGCCACCGACGACGCCCGGTCGCTGGCGATCTCCGACGCCAAGACCATTCCGGTCACGGTGGGGATGATGGTCGACTACCTCGATTCGCCGGTCGGACCATATCGCGAGGTTCTCGCCAGCCCGGTGCTGCTGGCGCCGAGCCGACGACTCGGACCTCTTCCGCGGCTGCACGTCCCGTTCATCGCGGTGGATTCGGAGACCTCCGTCCACGGTGGTCGCGTCCATTGGAGGCTGCCCAAGGTGATGGCGGCGTTCAACGGGGAGGCGACATCGGAGATGGTCGCCAACGGGGCGGACTGGTCCGTGCACGCCATCGCCCACGCGCTACCGGTGACGCTGCCCATCGCCGGTGCGCTCGGCTTCGCGCAGCCGATCAGCAGGGAAGGCGGACCGGTCGATTTCCTCCGCGCGACGGCGACCCTCGCCGGGACCTTTCGTCCCGCACGCGTCGACGTGGTCCTCACCGGGCCCACGCTCCCCACCTGGCTGAAGGCGGGTACGCATACGGGGATCACGGTCACCCGCGGCCGGATGTCGACCGGCCGCGGGCGGCGCTGCTGACCCGTCTCCTGTCGTCAGAAGTACTGTTGTCCTCAGAAGTACTGCGCGCCACCGTCGATCGAGATGTGTTCGGCCGTGATGAACTTCGACTCGTCCGAGGCGAGGAACGCCACCACATTGGCGATCTCGTCTGCCTCGGCGACGAACTGGTTCAGGAACGTCATACCCATCCCGGCCAGACGCGGGTTGGCCGCGTTGGTCTCCTCGATCCGCGCCACCATCTGGCCGGATCCCATAGGCGTCGCGACCGCTCCGGGATGGATGCTGTTCACCCGGACGTTGTGGTTCCCGAGTTCGGCGGCGAAGGCCCGCGTCATCCCGACCAGCGCGTGCTTGCTGGTGGTGTAGTGGACCATGAACGGCTGCATCTTCTTGCCGGCAAACGAACTGGTCAGGATGATAGAGCCGCCACCTCTCTCGATCAGATGATGTGCAGTTGCGGTCACCGTGTTCCACGCCCCGATCACGTTGATGTCCATGGTGTCGCGGAAGCTGGTAGGGGTCACCTCGTCCCACGTCTCCGGGATGCAGATGCCCGCATTGGCCACCGCGATGTCAAGCCCACCGAAAGCGGAGACACCCTCGTCGACAGCGGCTTTCAACTCGTCGAGGTCCCGCACATCACAGCGGACGAGATGCGCCTTCGAGCCCTGTTCCTCGACGAGCCGGCCGGTCTCGTCGAGGTCGGCTTGCGTTGCCGGGTCGTACGGCACGCCGGGCAGCGGCCCCGCGAGGTCCACACCGATGATCTGCGCGCCCTCACCCGCCAGCCGAACCGCGTGGGCGCGACCCTGGCCACGCGCGACCCCTGTGATGAACGCGACCTTGTTGTCGAGACGTCCCATGGCAGAACTCCTTTCGTGACGCGTCGGCACCATGCCGCCGCCGTCGAAGCAGATGTGATGCGTGACCGACCTAGAGCGGCAGGCCCTGTTCCAGCAGGTCGATGGCTTCCAGCAGTCCTCGCAGGAGCTCGTCGTCGGCGAGGTCGTCGGACCGGGCGAAGTGGAACATCACCCCACCGGCCGCGGCGATGAACACCCGCAGCCGGAAGTCGTCGACGGTCTTACCGGTGTATTCCGCGAAGAAGTCCGTCGCCTCGGAGATCGCCCGGTCGGATTCGATCTGGTACGCGGTGCGCAGGACCGGTTCGGACTGGATCAGACGCATCCTCTCGGTGTTGCTTGCCCAGTCGTCGCTGTTGCCGATCTCGAACAGATCGGTCACCAGTCGCCGCACGAGGTCGAAATGCCCGAGCCCCGGGGGGATGGCGGCGGTCGCCGCATCCCTGGCCTCCTCGAGGTCGTCGGAGATGACCACCTGTTCCTTCGACGCGAAGTATCGGAAGAACGTCGTATGGGAGACCTCGGCCTCACGGGCGATCTGTTCGACGGTGGTCTGCGTGTAACCCTGTTCGGCGAACAGTCGCATCGCCGCCTCACGAATCGCCTTGCGGGTACGGATCTTGTTCTTCTCCCGCAACCCGATGCGACGCCCCGGGCCGACGCCCGGGGCCGTCGTCGGTGTGGCCATGCTCCCGACCTCCTCGAATCAGCTCGCCGAACCCACTGGCTCCCGCGGTGTCGACTCGGTGTCGGAGGCAGGCAGCCCGCGGTCGCGGACGGCTCCGCCCTCGATGTCGAAGTCCACCACGAGTCGATCCAACCATCTCGGGAGGCCCCAGGCGCGATCTCCGAGCAACGCGATGATCGCGGGCACGACCATCATCCGAATGATGAAGGCGTCGAAGGCCACCGCGACCGCCAATGCGAAACCGAGCATCTTGGACGTCGTGTCCGGGGACAGCATGAACGCGGCGAACACGCTGATCATGATGATGGCCGCGGAGGTCACCACGCGCGCACCGTGCCGATAACCGGCGACGATTGCGTCCTTCGCCGACAGCCCGTGGATGTATTCCTCTCGCATGCGCGTCACCAGGAACACCTGGTAGTCCATGGCAAGGCCGAAGACCACCCCGATCAGGAAGATCGGCAGGAAGGAGAGGATCGGCTGCGTGTGGCTGATCAGCCCGAAATTGCCTTCCTGGAAGATCGCCACCGTCACGCCGAACGTCGCCAGCACCGAGAAGATGAAGCCGACGGTGCCGATCAACGGCACCCAGATCGACCGGAAGACCGCGATCATGATCAGGAACGCCAGGCCGACCACCACCACGAGATACGGGATCAGCGCCTTGTCGAGCTTGGCCGACAGATCCGACATGATGGCCGTCTGCCCGCCGACGTGCAGCTGGGCACCCGCGGTCTCCACGACCGGCGTGTAGTCGCGGATGTGCTCCATGAGCTCGTGGGTGGCCCCGTCCGACGGTGCGCTCGTCGGCGTCACCGAGATGAGCGCGGTGTTCGCGCCGACCTGAGGTTGCGTCGCGCCGTTGCCGACCCAGGTCAGGGTGTTGGTGTTGGCGACGTCGGGGAGCGTCTTGATGTGCTCGACGGTCTGCGCGGCGGCCGCGGTGACGTCACCGTTGTCGGTGTGCACCACCACCAGCAGCGGACCGTTGATGCCCTCACCGAAGCCGCGCTGCAGCAGCGATTGGGCCGCCGCCTCGTCGTCGGTGGTCATCGACATCCCCAACTCCAGCTTGGTGGCCGGGATCGCGGCCAGCACGAGGACGGCCAGGCCCGCGATGATGAACGGCAGTGGACGCTTGACGACGGTCCGGCCGAACTTCACGCCGACGGTCTCGGACGTCTCGGACGGCTCGGCATGTTTGATCCACGGGATACGCGGAGCGAAGGCGAAGCGCCCGACGGCGCCGAGCAACGCCGGGATCAGCGTCAGTGCGGCGAGAACCGCCACGGCGACGGCGATCGCCGCGCCCATACCCATCTGGGTGATCAGCGGGATACCGACGACCATCAGCGCCACCACCGCGATGATCACGGTCAGCCCGGCGAACACCACCGCCGAGCCGGCGGTGCCGACTGCTCTGCCCGCGGCGTCGGCGGCGCTCCCCCCGCGCTTTCGTTCACTGCGATAGCGCGACACGATGAACAGTGCGTAGTCGATCGACACAGCGATGCCGAGCATCGTGACGATTCCGGTTGCCGTCTGGTTGATGCTCATGAACTTGGCCCCGAGGGTCACCAGCATGATGGTGATCATCACGCCGAGCACGCCCGTGACGAGCGGGATGAATGCGGCGACAAGCGCACCGAAGGCGACGATCATCACCACGAAGGCGACCGCGAAACCGATCAGTTCGGCCTTGCCCCCCGCCTCCTGCACCTGCATCAGGGAGCCCGTCGCCTCCACCTGCAGTCCCCCACCACGGTGGTCGGCGAGGATCTCTTTGAGCTGGTCCTTCTGATCGACCGTGAGGTCCATCATCTCGATGCCCTGCCGGACCTGGATCAGGCCTACCTTGCCGTCGTCACCGAGAACGGACGAGGCGAGCGCCGGTTGCGCCTTGGCCACCGCCGTCGGATTCACGACGGTGTTGCCATCGGACAGCTGGGGCAGCTTGTGCAGATCATCGACCAGCGCATCGATCTGCGACGAGTGCGCCGACAGTCCGTCGTCGGCGGCCACCAGGACACTGGTCGATGCCTGTGACTGCTGTTTCATCACATTCGGGAAGTACTTCTCGACCTGCGATGTCGCGGTTCCCGAATCGGTGCCGGGAAGGCTGAAGTCCTTCGCGAACTTCGGGCTCAACGCGCCCACGAGCCCGGCGACCGTCACGGCGGCGAGCAACCAGACCGCGATCACCCACCACTTGTGCCGGAAGGAGAACCTCCCGACTCGGAACAACAACGACGCCATCGTCTTCCCTTCGCACGAGCCGAACAGACAGAGGTCACCAAAGTGTTAGTGACTTCCACTTGTTACTGAATACCGAAAGACTCGGCTGTCCGCCACCACGAAATGGACATTTGTGGCGGACCCCTCGGTGCCACCCGGCTGCGATGCACATCATCGAACACATGTTCGCATCGTGCGGTAGCCTGTGAGCATGACTGCGGGCATCCAGCGTTCGCTCTTCGATCAGCAGTGCGACCAGACGAGTATCGGGGATCTCGACCGGACCACGCGTCGCGTGCTCACCGATGGCGCGTGGGTCGATCTCCGGCCCGGCTGGATCGCGGGCTCCGATCTGCTCTTCGACTCGCTGCGCGGGGAGGCCGACTGGCGCACCGAACGCCGGCAGATGTACAACCGCGTCGTCGACGTCCCGCGCCTCGTCGCGACCTACCTCGACGCGGCGTCATTCCCCGATCCCCTGCTCCGCGAGGCGCGTGAGCGGCTATCGCGGCACTATCGCGACGAACTGCCCGAGGGTTTCGCGACCGCCGGACTGTGTCTCTATCGCGACGGTTCCGACAGTGTCGCCTGGCACGGCGACCGGATCGGCCGCGGGTCGACCGAGGACACGATGGTGGCCATCGTCTCCCTCGGCTCCCCGCGTCCGCTGATGTTGCGGCCGCGCGGTGGCGGCTCGTCGGTGCGGTTCGTGGTCGGGCCGGGAGATCTCCTGGTGATGGGTGGGAGCTGTCAGCGAACGTGGGAACACGCGGTGCCGAAGTCGCCCGGCGTCGGTCCCCGCATCAGCGTGCAGTTCCGGCCACCCGGCGTCTGGTAGCGCCGGGATCCGGCAGACCCGACATCGATCCAACCCGATATCCTCCTCATCCTGGTCGGATGGTTGAATCGGGGGCGTTGTCACCGCCCCGGGGCCGAGCCGAAAAGAGAATCATGATCCGAAAGTCTGCCGCCGTCGCCGTTCTGGCCGCCGCCGCGATCGCCACCGCCGCCGCCCCGGCAACCGCCGGTCCACTGGACACTCTCTTCGGCAGCGCGGGCGCGGGGAGCTCGGGGTCGGGCAGCTCCGACCTCCTGAACGCCGGCAGCTCCGCTCTCGGATCGTCGAGCTCGAAGCCGCAGCACTATGGCAAGCTCGGCCGCCCGGATGCGACCAATGGCGTGAAGTCCATCAACGTGTGGACGTATGCGCCCAAGGCACAGGCGATCTCGCCGGGCGTGTACCCGAAGAACTCACAGCTCGGTGTCCGGTGGAACTCGACCATCGACGCCGGCCCCGTGGTCGACGGCAACCAGTGCCGGATGGAGATCCGCCTCTCGGGACCGAGGGTCCCGAAGAAGGCGCAGCTCACCAAGACACAGGACTGCACCTCGGCGAAGTCGTTCCTCCTGCGCGCTCCGGGTTCCTATGGGATCAGCGTCACCGACACCATCTCCGGAGCCTCGAACTCCATCAAGTTCGACGTCCAATAGCCCCGGCGCCGACACACCGTCGTCAGAGCGCGAAGCCGATGCCCGTCAGCTTCTCCGACGTCGCCCACAGACCGTCGCGGATGGCCTTGTCGTCGGCACGCTTGCTGTAGCCGGAGATCCCCGGAGCGCCGTGAGCGCCGAACATCTGAGTCGGACCGTAGAAGGTGCCGTTCGTGACATCGGGTGACGTCGCGGCGTACAACGACGGCAGCGCGCCGGCGGCGGCCGACTGCGCGAACACCTTGTTCGCCGCGTTCATGAACACATCCTCGACTGTCCCCGACCTGCCTTGCAGTTCGGTTGCCGCGTAGCCGGGATGGGCGATCAGGGACGCCGTCGCGGAGCCGGCGGCGGCAAGTCGTTGCGCCAGTTCCTTGCCGAACATGAGGTTGGCCATCTTGGCGTCGCCGTACGCCCGCCAGCGCCGATAACGTCGCTTGTCCCAGTTGAGGTCCCCGAGATCGATACGCCCCATCTGATGCATCGTCGACGACAGCGTCACGACCCGGTCGGCGATCTTCGGCAAGACCAGCGCGGTCAACGCGAAGTGGCCGAGATGGTTCGTGCCCATCTGCATCTCGAAGCCCTGCGCCGTACGGTCGAGCGGGATCGCCATCACGCCGGCGTTGTTGATCAGCACGTCGGCGCCGGTGAGACCGTCGGCGAAGGCACGCACCGAGTCGAGATCGGCGAGGTCGAGTTGCGCCACGGTCGCCGCGGATCCGATCTCCCGCGCCACCACATCGGCCTTCTGCGCGTTACGACACGCGAGGATCACCTGGGCGCCGGCCGCCGCCAGCGCCTTCGCGGTCTCCGCACCCAGCCCGCTGTTGGCGCCGGTGATGACCACCGTGCGCCCGGACTGATCCGGGATGTCCGATGTCGACCAACCACTCATGTGCTCACGACCCCCTACTCGGCGAATGATGCAGTCCACGCTATTGACGTCGCCGATGGCCGTCAACGACCGAGGAACTGGGACGGCAGGCGCATCATCCCGGACAGTCCCACGCGGCGTGCCGGCCGCAGCAGGCCGGACAGCACCCCTCCGACGGACGGGGTCGCCGGTTCGACGACCATTGCCGCCGGGGCGAACACCTCGGTCGGCCGCGGCCGACCGCGCAATGTCCGTGTGCCCACCGAGCTCCACTCCTGCGCCTCGTCACCGGCCGCACCGACGGCCCCATCACCGGCGAGGACCGGGACGGCGGATGTCTTTGCGAGCTCGGACAGCCGCGCACATTCGTTGACCGGATCACCGATGACGGTGTACTCGTAGCGGTGTTCGGCACCCACATTGCCCGCGAACGACATCCCGTAGGAAACCCCGATCCCCCACCGGACGGGCAGTTCTTCGAGCCGAACGGCCAGATCCCGCGCGGCCGCGAGGGCCTCGGCTGCCGGATCGTCGATGACGACCGGCACTCCGAACACCGCGAGTGCGGCGTCACCCTCGAACTTGTTGACGAACCCGGAATGGTTGTCGACCACATCGGCGACGATGGTGAAGAAGCTGTTCAGCAGTTTTACCGTGGCCTGCGGATCCTGCTGGGCCGCAATCGACGTCGACCCCACGATGTCCACGAACAGCACACCTACGAGGGCGTTGGTGCCGTGCATGCCGACCCCACGCTCGAGCGCGAGTTCGGCAACCGTGTCCCCGACGTGGCGGGCGAACAGTTCGCGCATGCGTTCCCGCTCGTCGAGTCCCTCCACCATCTCGTTGAAACCGTGTTGCAGGACACCGAGTTCGGAGGAATCGTAGACCGCCACCTGGGCCGAGAGGTCGCCTTGCTCGACACGTTCGACAGCTCGCCGCAGATCGATGAGCGGGTCGGCGATGGCTCGGCCGACGAGGACCATGACGCGGGCGCCGGATGCCAGACCGACGATGGCTAGTACCACGGTGGCCCAGTCGACGGGGCCGACGGCCGGTGGCAGCATGCCCGTCCACCGCCCGATGTTGATGATGAGCAGGCCGACCATCGGGACCGCCGAGCTCACCGCCCAGACCGCGATCATCCTCGTCTGCACGCCGTGCATCACATGCTGTGCCGGCGCGTCCTGCAGCGCGACCACCGACAACGGCCGTGCCGCGCGCTCGGCGAACACGTAGGTGATACACGAACTCGAGAAACCCGCCAGCATGAATGCCACCGCGACACCCACCACGGTCTTCTCGGTGAGCTCGTTGGCGGCGAGGACATAGGAGAGGACCGCAGCGGACCACGCGACCAGGGTGGTGATCACCTGATAGCCGGGGATGCGTTGCACGGCACGACGTCGGGCGCGGTCAGCGGGACGCCCGCTGACGAACCAGCGCAGCTGTGGGCGGAACACCGAGAGTCCCAGGACCACATTGATTCCCAGCCCGATCACGATCGCGATCACGACCGCGGGGAAGTTGGGGGCGCCGAGCGTGGTGTCGAAGTTGAGCTGGCCCCCGTTGAAGGCGAGTTGCACGAGGAGAAAGGTCTCCACACCGACGACACAGTTCGTGATGCTGATCGCCATGGCCGCCGCCGCAGTGGCCCATCGAGCCATCCGCGCGCGTTCGGTCGCGGTCAAGTTGGCCCAATGCTGCGAGATCGGTGCGCTGATCCGGCCCCACAACAATGAGGGCACATGGACTCCGCCCCACGACCCGACGGTGTCGGACCAGGGGCCGCGTGGTCGCACCATACGGCCACCTCCCTGCCCAGCGGCGTAGTGCAAGCCTACCGAACGCCGCGGTGGCGCCGAACACGAAAACGGGAGCCGATGCCGCGCGGGTCTCGCGCGGCATCGACTCCCGTCAGAGGTCTACCGGAGGTGACTCCGGTGCCGAGGTCAGGCAGCCGGGATCAAGCAGGCTGGCCGGCCTCGATCTCGAGGGTGATGGTGACCTTGTCACCGACGACGACGCCGCCGCCCTCGAGAGGTGTTTCGATGTCGATGCCGAAGTCCTTGCGGTTGAGCACGGTCTTGGCCTCGAAACCGGCGACCGGGCCGTTGCCCATGCCGGGGCTCACACCGTTGAACTCGAGCTCGAGGTCCACGGTCTTGGTGACGCCGCGGAGGGTGAAGTCGCCGGTGAGGACGTAGTCGTCACCCTTGGGGGCGACAGAAGTGGAGACGAAGGTGGCCTTCGGGAACTTCTCCGCGTCAAAGAAGTCGGCGGACTTGATGTGTCCGTCGCGCTGCTCGTTGCCGGTGCTGATCGAGGTGACGTCGATCTCGGCCTGCACGGCAGGGGTGCCGTCCTCGGCGATGGTGATGGTGCCGGAGAAGGTCTCGAAGTTCCCGCGGACCTTGCTGACCATGAGGTGCTTCACGGAGAAAGCGACGGCGGAATGGGTCGGGTCGATCGCCCAGGTGCCGGCGGCGATGGGAGCGGTTACGGCTGTGGTCATGGTGACAAATCCTCCAAGTGGACGGTGATCGGTATTCGGTCTGTCGGCGTGGGCCTTCGCGACCCATCACACGTTCAAACGGACCGTGGTCCGATTCAATTCCCCGGTTCTGGAAATTTTTTTGAAAAAATCAGCGCCAGGCGAAAACCGGCTGTTCAAAGCCATCGACACGGGTGGATCTCCCCCGGAGGACGACCTCGGCGAACTGGTAGATGACCGCCGCGGTGGGCGCATGGACCAATGCGCCGACGATCGGGAGCTGGATGACCGGACGATCCGATTCGGGGATGGTGAGGAACCGGGGCTCGACCATCAACTCCTCGAGTGTGACGAAGAACAACTGCGCCACCTCTTCCGGACTGGGAGTCGGTTCGGTCTCTTCTTCGGCCCAACAGACGACCGGAGTGATCACGAACCCGGATCGGGTCGGGTAGTCGTCGAGCATGCCGAGCACGCTGTCGGCAGGTAGTTCGACGCCGATCTCCTCGTGGAGTTCCCGGAGCGCGGCGGTCGGCGGATCTTCCCCCGGGTCGAGTCGGCCGCCCGGCAGGGCGTACTGCGCCGCGTGCCGACGCATCGTCGCGGGCCGCTTGGTCAGCCAGATCCCATGATGGCCGCCCTTCTGGGCGATGGTGATCGCGACAGCCGCGGCACGGGCATCGGCCACGTCCGCCACCCGTCGTTCGAAACCAGAGATCCGGGCGGTCACGGACGCGCGATCAAGAGTGCTCACGGTCTCAGTTGATCATGTCGACGTCGCCGGGAATCCGCGGCATGACCCTTGTCACCAAGAATGTTAGAATCTAACATTCTTGGTATGTCGCAGGCCGGCAAGGCTCAGCGCACCCGCGAGAGGCTCGTCGGTGTGGCATTGGAGCTGTTCGCCACCGACGGGTTCGAGAACACCAGCGTCGCTCAGATATCGCGGGCCGCGGGCGTCACGGAGATGACGTTCTATCGCAACTTCCCCAGCAAAGAAAGAGTGGTGCTCGACGACCCGTTCGACCCTGCGATCGCCGCCGCGGTGGCACGCCAGCCTCGCGACGTCCCCGCCCTTGTCGCGGTCGCGCGCGGCATCCGGGCGGTGTGGTCCAGCGAAGGCACCGCCGAAACCGACCGGATCCGCGACAGGTTGCGAGTGATCGCGTCGTCACCGCGGCTGCGCGTCGCCATGGCACAAAGTACGGCGAGGACAGAGATGGCGATTCGCGACGCGTTGTGCGCACGGGGAGTCGACTCCCTGGACGCCGACGTTGCCGCGGCATCCGCGATCGGCGCACTCAATGCGACCCTGATGTCCTGGGCACAGCGGACGGACGAACCGATCGGCGCCGCCATCGGGCGCGCTCTCGGGATCCTGGAGGGCGCCCGATGACCACTCCCCGGATCGCGGTGCGCGACGTCACCCGCGAATTCGGTGACGGAACGGGCGTCCGCGGCGTCACCACGCAACTGGACCCCGGCGAGATCGTCGCGCTCGTCGGGCTCAACGGCGCAGGCAAGACCACCTTGATGCGCGTTCTGTTGGGCATGCTGGTGCCGGACTCGGGCATCGTCGAGTTCGACGGGCAACCGATCGACCGGGTGGCGCGATCGGCGTGGGCAACGGTCGGCCATCTCGTCGAGTACCCACTCACCTACGGCGAGCTCACCGCGCGGCAGAATCTGATCCTGTCGGCCCGGCTGCATTGGGCACAAACAGATGTGGTCGAGAATGCAATGGTCGAGTTCAACCTCACCCGATACGCCGACAAGCGCGCACGGAAGTTGTCCCTGGGGAACCGACAGCGCCTGGGACTCGCGTCCGCCCTCCAGCATCACCCGAAGCTCGTCATCCTCGACGAACCGACCAATTCCCTGGATCCGTCCGGCGTGATCCTGCTCCGAGATGCGTTGCGCCGCAGCGCAGCATCAGGAGCTGCGGTCCTGGTGAGCAGCCACCATCTCGATGAGGTCGCACGGATCGCCGATCGGATCGAGGTGCTCAACTCCGGCCGCCTGATCGGACGGCTCGCGCCGGGCAGCGCTGATCTCGAACGCGTCTTTTTCGACACCGTCCGGGCCGACGATGAACGGGAAGGCCGATGAGGGAAGCGCTCTACGCCGAGACCGTGAAGCTCGCGCGTGCCTCGGTGGGGCGGGCGGGCACCCTGCTGCTCGGAGCGGGAACCGCGGTACTGGCCTGCGCCATGCCTCTGGCCGCGCACAGTGGCGACCCCCGGATGCTCGACAAACTCGGCGCGGCCGGAGAGCGAAGTTGGACAGGCCTGCTGTCCGGCGCGGCGCAGATCACCGGGGCCGGCGCACTTCTCGGATTCGGCGTCGTCCTGGCCTGGATGTTCGGTCGGGAATTCGTCGACGGAACGATCACCGGCCTGTTCGCGCTCCCGGTGTCACGACCGATGATCGCGACCGCGAAACTCGTTGTCTACCTGGTTTGGGCGGTCGTCACCAGCGCACTGATCACGCTCACCCTCCTCGTCGGCGGGCTGGTATCCGGGCTGGGTCTTCCTCCCGCCGAGACCCTTCCCGGCCTGGGACGCCAGTTCGCGCTCGGCGTCATGACAGCCGTCTGCGCCCTGCCCGTGGCATGGGTGTCGACGGTCGGCCGATCGGTCCTCGTCGGTGTGGTCGGTGCGATCGGGATCGTGATCGCGGCTCAGGTCGCGACGATCGGCGGGGCGGGCGGGTGGTTCACGATCGCCGCCCCGACACTATGGGCGATCTCGGACGGCGTGGACGTGACCAGGTGGCAATTGGCGCTGCTGGCCCCACTGATCCTCGTGTCGACCGTGTTGACCTTGCTGACCTGGCGGCGGCTGCAACTGACCCGGTGATCGGTGCTCACACTCTCAGTTGATCGGATTCGCCGTGTGCATCCGACGCCTCGACCTGCAGGCCGAGGTGGTAGGTCATCACCGCGAGCGCGAAGAGCCCGATGGCGAGATTGGACAATGCGCCGAAGCCCTCCAGCGCGAAGTCCACGAGGGCGTTGGTCAGGGTGAAGACCAGCGCCGCCAGCCGGAGTGAGCGAAGTGGCCACACGCGGGCCGTTCGCCTACGCGCGAGCATGGCGGGCAACGTCAGAGCCAGCGTCAGCACGCCGCTGATGAACAGAATCCACGCCGCATGGCCGTTGCGGCTGACCTCGAAGTACAGGTCGGAATCGCGGGAGTCGAAGGAGAAGGCGAGCACCCCTGCGACGAACGTGAGCGCCGAGCTCACCACGAGCAGCCAGCCGACCACGGTCACCCATCGTGGACTGCGAAACATTCCGGGGATCAGAGCGGTGGCACGGTCGCGCAGCCGCATCAACCGGTCCGGCGCGTCCTGTCCCGCATCGAGAAGGGCCCGGATGTGGTCAACTACCGCGGGGTCGGCACCCTTCCCGGCAGCGAGGTCCAGGAACTCGGCCGCCTGCCGACGTCGTCGGCCAGGGACGCCGTGCGAGATGCCGTCGGCGGCGATCGTGGCCGCGTTGGCCATCGCCTCCGCAGCCGTCGGCTTCTTGATGTCGCGGACTACCCGGCTGATCAGCAGTACGACCACCACCAGGACGTACATGATCTCGGCCGCCGGGCCGTAGAAGTAGTCGTTGTCCTTGGTGACGAACTTGCCCACCTCGTCGAGGAAGAGTCCGAACCCGACACCACCCACCACGATCGTCGCAATGCGAATCGCCGGACCGAGGAACAGCCAACCCGCCACGAGTGCGAGCATCATCAATGCACCGCCCCACAGCGCGTGCGCGATGTGTAGCGTGCCTCCTCCGACCTGCGGGTATCCGGTCAGCTGCAAGTACAACCGGGTGACCAGGATCGTGGCGATCGCGACGATCAGGAACCACTCCACCGCCGCAGTGCCGTAGATGCTCCGGATCACCACCGCAGTGGTGCGCGACTGTCGCGATTCGGTCATGGTCGAAAGTATGGCGAGCCCGACCGCCCGATCCACCCTGTTCGTCGCAATCCACCTTCGTATGGTTCACAGGTGAATTGCGGCAGTCGAGGTGGATCACCGTCAGGAACCGCACACCGTCTCGTCAGCGCCCGCTGAACGCCGCCAGCCGGGTCGAGACCTGCTCGGGCCGCCCGTCGTTCTGTCGCTGCGCCGCGGTCAGCACGTCGATGTGGTTGTAGCCGTGCAGTGTGACCGGGACGTCGGTGGGATTGTCCGACGCTCCCAGGCCGAGGCCACCGTCACCCTGCAGTGTGAGTACGGGATTGCGTTTGACTCCGTCGCGGTAGAGGTAGTGGGCAGCGATCGCCGGAGCGGTCCCCTGCACGAGGTCGGTGTTGATCGCCATCGGGAAATACCATTCGGTGAAGTCGAGTGGCGGCTCGGACAGGCTCCGCACCAGTTGCGCGATTGACGTCACCTCTTTCGACGGGTCGGTGTAGGCGTTCGGGGTGACCTCGTCGTAGTCGTCCCACGTGTAGACGACCCTGGGGTCGCCGTACACCGAAGGCGCAGCCTTGCGGTCGGGCCCGAACACGCTGCCCAGTGCCGGCGCGGCGGCGACGACCCCGTTGGGCACCGGGAAGGACTTGTCCTGCACCGGCCCATGATCGATGAATCCGACACTCGCCTGTAGGAACCCGAGCGGCTGTGAGTTGTCGTCGAGCAGGGCCCCCACGACGGCGTCGTTGGTGGCATACAGGTCGCGGATACTCGGTGATCCGGTGGCGGCCATCAGCGGATCCTTCGACAGCAGCGCCCGCAGGGTGGCATCGATGTTGGGGTTCTGCGGAAGGCGGGAGACGAGATCGTTGACGCCGTCGGGGTTCAGGCGCGCGGCGAGGCCGGCGATCGCGAGCAGATTGGTCGTCTCGGGATTGATGACCGCAGGCAGCCGTAGCACCGGATAGAAATCGGTGAGCTCGCCGGAGGCGGCCGCGAGCGGCGCCGCGAGTGCGGCTGGTATGTCAGGGGTGTCGACGCCGCGGATCGGGTTGGGACCGCCGGCCTTGATGACGGTGTCGAGCGCGAAATAGCCGGAGCACTGGTTGAATCCGGCATCACCCGTCGTGGCACGATTGCCGTCGAAGTCCCAGTTCGCGAAGTACCCGGTGATGAATCCGCCGAGTGAATGTCCGCCGCACAAGACTTTCCGCTTGCGAGCCGCCTGGTCGGGGAACTCGCGGCGGAGCACGTCGTACTCGTCACGCAGCGTCTGTTCGAGCCCCACATCACCCAGCCACGCGGTGGCCGAACCGTCGGCGTAGCCGCCGAATCTCCGCCCGTTCACCGGCGATCCGTGGAAGTAGTAGTCGGTCGCGATATCGAGCTTCTTCGCCGCGAGCGCCGCCTGGGTCCCGGTGTGGTCCTCGAGGCAATTGGATCGGCGATCGAGCGCCCAGAACTCGATATGACGTCCCCGCGCCGCCGCCGCGGAAACGGTGTTGCGCGCCACGGATTCGAACGCCCCGGCTCCTTCGAAGATGCCGGGTTGGGCGACGAGGACGCGGTCGGCATCGACCGATCTCGCCGGCCCGTCGGTTGAGCGGTACCGGAGGTAGGAGAGGCGATCACACGCGGCGGGATGAGCCTTCGCGGTCGACGGCAGCGGCACCCTGAGACTGATCACCGACGCGATCACGTCGGTCACCGGCGACGACGACGCGATCCGATGCTCGGTCCGGCTCGGTGACGGTTCACCGGCCGCCATCGGAACATCGGCGGTCTGCCCGACCATCGCACCGACCAGCCCGGAAACCGCGATCGCCAGCGCCCATCGCACAGATACCTTCATCCGCCCCATCCCCCCGCCGAAGTCGATCGGATGTGGCGGAGCCTAGCGCGAATCCTGAAGGTGTGTTACCGGTTTGCCCGTCCGGTGCTGCTCTCGACGTCGGACACGTTGATTTCCCGGCGCAGGATCTTGCCGGTGGCACCCTTGGGTAACTCGGGGAGGAACCAGACGTGGCGCGGGTACTTGTAGGCGGCGACGCGTTCCTTGACGAAGTCGATGAGCTCGCGTGGGTCCGTGGCAGCTCCCGGCTTCAGCGCGACCGCGGCGCCGATCTCCTCGCCGAGGGATTCGTGCGCGATTCCGACGACGGCTACTTCGGCGACGGCGGGATGCTCGTAGAGAACTTCCTCGATCTCACGCGGGTACACGTTGTACCCGCCGCGGATGATCAGGTCCTTCTTGCGGTCGACGATGAAGAAGTAGCCGTCGGAGTCCACCCTCCCGATGTCGCCGGAGGAGAACCATCCCTCCGCGTCGATCGCCGCAGCCGTCGCGTCCGGGAGGTTCCAGTAGCCCTTCATTATGTTGGGGCCGGCGATCTGGATCTCGCCGGGCTCATCGATGGCGAGCTCGTTCCCGTCTCCGTCGACCACCCGCATCCGCACGCCCTCGATCGGGGTGCCTATCGAGCCCGCCTTCCGCTCGCGGTCGGGGTGGTTGAACGAGGCGACCGGTGAGGTCTCCGACAATCCGTAGCCCTCGAGGATCATGCATCCGAAGGTCTTCTCGAAGTCGTTGAGCACCTGAACGGGCAGCGACGCCCCGCCCGATGCACAGGTCCGCAGACTTGCGGTTGCTGACGGGCTGAACTCCCGCGCGACGCTCAACATCGCCGCGTACATCGTCGGGACGCCCAGGAACACGCTCACCTGGTCACGCTCGATCACCTGCACGGCAGTACGCGGATCGAAACGAGGAATGAGCGTCAGGGTCGCCCCGACCAGGACTGACGTGTTCATTCCGCAGGTCAGCCCGAACACGTGGAACAACGGCAGACATCCCATGACCACGTCGCCGAACTCGATCCCCAACAGCGTCCGCGCCGTCACCTCGCAGTTGTGCGCGAGGCCGCCGTGGGTCAGTTCGGCGCCCTTCGGTTTGCCCGTGGTGCCCGAGGTGTGCAGGATCACCGCAGTGTCTGAGTCTTCGCATTCGACCGGGCTCGGCTGAGCCGGCAGGTCGGCGATCATCTCGGCCAGACCGGCATCGTCGACCAGCCACAACCGGCCGCCTGCGGCGTCGACGGCCACGCGCGCCTCGTCGGCGAACAACGGCGTCGCGAACAGCGCGGACGCTCCGGTGTTGGTCAGGTAGAACTCGATCTCGCGGGCCTTCAACAACGGATTCATCGGCACCGCGATCGCACCGCGGCGGAGAATCCCGTAGAACGCCAGCGCGAACGCCGGTGTGTTGCCCAACATGATGCCGACCCGGTCCCCCGGCCCGATGCCTTCCCTTTCCAGCAGCGTCGCGATTCGCGCTGCGGCCGAGTCGAACTCGGCGAAACTGAGCTCCAGCTCCCCGCATCGTAGTGCGACGGTGTCGCCGTGATCGCGTGCCGTGGCCACGAGATTCATGGAAAGGTTTGTCATCGCTCTACTCCTGGAACTTGATGTCGTGAATGTCTCATATTGTCGCGCACACCCGATCGGACGTCGATGGTCGTTGCGACACACGATCTGCCACCGCATTGTTCATCCGCACATCCGGGTACGCCGGCCATGCGCGCCGCGGAGCTCTTCACACCCGCGGATCACCGAGCAGCTGTACCGCACGCAGTGCGAGGTACAACTCGGTGGCGTCGACCGGCTTGTCGACAGACTTTCCGGTGAGGTCCCGGATCTTGCGCAGCCGATACAGGACGGTGTTGCGATGGAAATGCAGGCGTCCCGCGGTGGCCGCGGTGGAACCGTCACACTCGAACCACGCCTCGAGCGTCGCGAGCATCTCCTCGCGTTCGTCGTCGGGCAGGTTCAGAAGTGGCCCCAGAGTGCGGACCGCAACCTCACGTGCCGTATCCGGACTGCGGACGAGAAGCAATGCCAGCGTGAGACTTCCGTAGCGGCTGAGACCTGCACCGCCGGGAGGGACGGAACGTCGGGCGAGGCGCGCCTCGTCCACGGCACGCGCGATCTCGATGGGCATCGAGAACGGTCCGCTCACACCGACACGTTGATCGAACACAGCGCCGAGTTCCGTCAACGCGGACTCGATGTCGGCGTCGTACCGGCCACAGATCAATCCGAGGTAGCCGTCCGGTCGCGCGTCCCAGACCGAGGTGATGCCCTTGCTCTGCAAACGGCCGGCGGTAGCGGTCGCGGTGGCAGGGCGCGACTCGGAACCCTCCGCACACACCACGACGTAGCTCGCCCGTTCCGGCAGACCGAGTGCCCGCATGGCATCGATGATGGCCGTCGGATTGTCCGAGTGGTCGTCGAACACCGTCCGGACGAGGAGCGCGCGCGCCTCGGCATCGGCGTGGGTCAGCAGGATCTCCGCCTCCCGATAGCCCTCCACGGCGGCATCGGAGTACGTATCGATCGCGGCCCAGAGCCGGCCGGGAACGTCGAGCAGTTCCACCGGCGAGACACCGCGGGAGCCGTCAAGCATCTGCTCCCAGATCAGCTGACCACCGAGCCGGTATGCGCGTAGCAGTGCCGGGAGCGGGATCGCTTGCTCGGCCTTGAGTCGACCGGTCGCGCGCGCGACGTCGATACGTACTCGGCCGCGGCCGGCAAGCACCGTGAGGATCGAACTCAGATTCTCGGTGCACGCGGCCGAGAGTTGCTCCAGTGTGAGCAACTGCGACTCGAGGTACGTCTCCTCCGCCCTCTGCAATCGTTCGACAAGGGTCCCGGTGAGTGCCGGAAGATCCTCGAGCAGATCGGCGGCGAGCGCAGCTGCGGTCGAGCTGCTGGTTGAGATGGCCACGGCTGACATCGTAGCGCGCCATGGTGAGCTGCACCACTTTGGCCTTGTGCCCGTGCACAAGGCCACGCGGTAGACAGCGTGGCCGTCGCCTATGGCGGCAACTGTGGTCCACCACGAAGAATCCAATTATCGGACCATCCTCCAACACCACGAGACAACAGGAGTTGATCTACGCACATGAGCGTCGACACACACCAGACCGCCGATCACCGGGACTTGATCGACGCCGCGCTCTCCGATCTGTCCGCAGGTGAGAAGGCCTGGGCAGGGTTGCCCCTGCTCAAACGCGCCGACCTTCTCGACCGTGTCCGGGCACTGACCGGGACGCACGGCGCGGACTGGGTCGCGGCGTCGGCGTCGATCAAACGGCTCGGGCCGCATTCGGCCCTCCTCGGCGAGGAATGGATGTCCGGTCCCTATGCATTCGCCACCGGCCTCGGTGCAGCGGCACAAACGCTTCGCGACCTGGTCGCGGGTCGCAGCCCCGTAGCCGACGCCTCCTTCGGGACCGCCGCGGGCCAGACCACCGTCCGGGTCCTGCCGTCGTCGGTCTACGACTCGTTGTTGCTCAGCGGGTTCACCGCCGACGTGTGGTTGCGGCCGGGGGTGGATGCCGCGCAGGCCAAAGCGGCGGCAGGTCTCGCACAGCTCGATCCCACTGTCACCGGCGGCATCGGGGTCGTCCTCGGCGCCGGCAACATCACGTCGATCGCCCCGCTGGACGTGATCTACGAACTCCTCGCCCACAACCGGGTGGTCGCCCTCAAGCTCAACCCGCTCACCGATCCCCTGCTGCCCGTGCTCGAGCAGGTGCTCGAACCGCTGATCTCGCTCGGCGCGATCCGCATCCTCACCGGTGGGGCCGACGTCGGCGAGTACCTCGTCGGCCACGACGCGGTGGCGCACGTACACATGACCGGTAGCGCGAACACGCACGACGCAATCGTCTGGGGCGCCGGTGAGCAAGCCCGGGAGCGTCGGGCACAGAACAATCCCCGCCTGACCAAGCCGATCACGAGTGAGCTCGGCGGCGTGTCCCCGGCCATCGTGGTGCCCGGCCGATGGAGCACCGCGGACCTGCACTTCCAGGCCGAGCACATCGCGACCCAACGACTGCACAACGGCGGCTACAACTGCGTGGCCGCCCAGGTCGTCGTCGTTTCCGCCGACTGGGACCAGAAGCAGGAGTTCCTCGACGCGCTCCGCGAGGCGTTCGCCTCCGCTCCGGCACGGGTCTGTTACTACCCGGGCAGCGACGACCGCGTCGGCGCCGCCCGCACGGCGTACCCAGAGGCCGAGCAGCTCGGCACGGCTGACGAGCGACTACTCGTCACCGGACTGTCCCTCGACGACCGGGGCGAGCGGAGCGACGGGGAATGTGACGAGGCGATCCTGCGCACGGAGTACTTCGGCCCCGTCCTCGGTGTCCTCGAACTCCCGGGTACGGGCACCGAATTCCTGACCACCGCAACCGATGCCGCCAACAATCATTTCCTCGGCACCCTCGGGATCAACGTGATCGCACACCCGGGAACCATCGCCGAACTCGGCCAGGCATTCGAGACGATGATCGCCGACCTGCGCTACGGGACCATCGCCGTCAACGCCTGGACCGGGGTGGGCTTCCTCAGCGCCGCCGCCACGTGGGGCGCCTTTCCGGGCCACACGATGGACGACATTCAATCGGGAACCGGCGTGGTGCACAACGCCTTCCTGCTCGCCGACACCGAACGTACGGTGGTTCGCGGGCCTTTCCGGCCCGCACCGCGCTCGGTTCTGCATCGCGAATGGTCGATCTCCCCGAAGCCGCCGTGGTTCGTCACCAACCGGACCGCCGCCACGACCGGTCGCCTGCTCGCCGACTTCGCCAGCGCGCCGTCCCCGCTGAAACTGCCCGCCATCTTCGCGTCCGCACTACGCGGCTGAACCAACCTGCGGCTGAACACAACTGCGGCCGACCATCCAACCACGAAAGGCCTCCATGCCCAGCACAGCAGCACGCACCGTCGACTACGTCGTCGTCGGGACCGGTTCCGCCGGTGCCGTCGTCGCGAACCGACTCAGCGCCGATTCTCGTAACGAGGTCCTGGTCCTCGAAGCCGGGACGAAGGACTCCGACAAGTTCATCCACATCCCCGCAGCGTTCTCGAAACTCTTCGGCAGCGCGTCGGACTGGGACTACTCCACCGAACCGCAGCGGGAACTGGGCGGTCGGCGGGTCTTCTACCCACGCGGCAAGACGCTCGGCGGGTCATCGTCGATGAACGCCATGATGTGGGTTCGCGGATTCGCCGCCGACTATGACGCCTGGGCCGAGCACGCCGGCGACGACTGGTCGTTCGACTCCCTCGTCGACTACTTCCGGCGCATCGAGAACGTCTCCGGCGCCACCGAGAACGACGAAGGCACCACCGGGCCACTGCGTGTGTCGCAGCAACGCTCGCCCCGTTCGCTGACCCGCGCCTTCCTCGATGCGGCCGCCGAGTGCGGACATACCGTCGAGCGAGCGAATCTGCCGGAGCCGAAGGGCTTCTCGCAAACCATGGTGACCCAGCACAAGGGCGCTCGGTTCTCCACCGCCGATGCGTACCTACGCCCCGCGCTCAAGCGAAAGAACCTGAGCCTCATCACCGAAGCCCTCGCCACCAAAGTGTTGTTCGAGGGCACCCGCGCGGTCGGTGTCGAGTACACCCACGCGGGTCGGACCCAGACCGTGCACGCGCGACGCGAGGTCGTGCTGTGCGGCGGCGCCGTCAACACGCCGCAGCTGCTCATGCTCTCGGGTGTGGGCGACAGCGACGATCTCGCCGGGCACGGCATCCGCACCGTCGCGCACAACCGCGGAGTCGGCCGCAACCTGCTCGATCACCTGCTGGCGCCGATCGGCTGGGACGTCGACTCGGGCACGCTGCGCGACGCCGAGAGCCCCCGCCAGCTGGCCGAGTACCTGCTCCGTCGCCGCGGCATGCTCACCTCCAACGTCGGCGAGGCCTACGGCTTCATCCGCAGTCGCGACGACCTGCGACTGCCCGACCTCGAGCTGATCTTCGCGCCGGTCGCCTTCTACAACGAGGCCATCGGCGAGGCATATCCGAATCACGCCGTCGCAATGGGTCCGGTCCTGGTCCAGCCGAAGAGCACCGGGACGATCACGCTGCGTTCGGCGGACCCGAGCGCCAAGGCGCTGATCGACCCGCGTTATCTCAGCGACTCCGACGGTGTCGATCGCGCAGCCTTGATGCAAGGGCTGCGGGCCACCGTCGAGATCGCGCAGGCGCCGTCGCTGCGCGGACGCCTCGGCGTGGTGTCGCAGCCGCGCACCGATGTCCGTGTGCCCGGTGACGACATCCTCACCGAGGTGCTGAATCGCCACTCCCACACGCTGTATCACCCGGTCGGCACCTGCCGTATGGGCACCGACGCCGACAGCGTCGTGACACCCACACTCGCGGTGCGTGGTGTCTCGGGCCTGCGCGTAGCGGACGCCTCGGTCATGCCCACTATCGTGCGCGGGCACACGCATGCGCCCGCGGTGATCATCGGCGAGAAGGCAGCGGATCTGATCCTCGCGGACTGCTGATCGGCGGCGCCTGTCACGGCGCCTCAGCGAGCACATCCATCGGCTTCCGACGACCCGGTACTCATCCGCCGGGTCGCCGGAGCCGAGTTCGTTGTCGTCCGACCGAAGTCCATACACCAGAAAACCCCCGACTCAGAAGGGGTTGTGTGGTGGCCAGAGTCGGGATCGAACCGACGACCTTCCGCTCTTCAGGCGGTTGAGTACTTGCACCACAACTATTTTCGCAGTTCAGATAAGACCATCAGGACCGGCTAGCCCGGGTATTGCCGAGGTTTTGGCCCGCCAGTGGCTGGATCTGCAGTAACTCCCGATAAAAGAACCCCCGCACCAGTTGGAGCTAGCCGGGGGTATGCCGTCGATTCCGACTACGAGTCTATCCAACGATGCCCACGCAGGACAGGGTCCGATCAGTGGCAACCGATCACCGCAGGGATCGGGCGGCAGCGAAGGACACGGCGCAAACCGCGCGAAATGTGAGTCGCGCTGTGACAGGAGCCTGAAGGCCGGAGCCGAAGCGAGAGCGGGGTCCAGCAGCATCTGAAGGCCTCGGAGTCGACTTCTGGGCTGGCATTCTGGGTTTCACAGTTTGGCAGGGCACGTCTCGACCAGGTGGCAGAAGGTCTCGGCGGAGCGACTTTCCACAGCTGGCTGCGCCGTCGTCGTCCTCGGGCCCGGTGTGTGGTGAATGGTGGTTGATGCTGACCGACGAGCAGCGGCGGGCGCTCCTTGCCGCGGCAGCGTCGACTGTCGGGGCAGTGCATCTGGCGGGTCGTGTAGAGGCGACGCGCGAAGTCACCGAGTGTTCGCGAAAGTCGCGGGCGCACATGGTGAAAGCCTGGCAGGGATCGACTACTCGCGGATGCGATCAAGATTTTGGCGCGCACAAACAGAGGAGCCTGGTTAAGGACCCGGAAGCGGCAGTCACATAATGATCGCTTCGACCGCCGTGCGTGCGTGTCGGGCGGACCCGCTTCTATCCGCAATACCGGCGGTGACGATTGCACCTTCGGCCAGCAGGTACACAGCTTCCGCGATCGCAGGCCCGTATTCGGTTGCCCACATGGTGATCTGGTCGTGGAATGCATGTTTGTGGGCGCGTACCTCGGCTGCGATGGCCGGGGAGGTGGCGCCGAGTTCGCCGTGCACGTTGATCCAGAGGCACCCGCGGAATCCGGGTTCGGCAAACCAATCGTCAAGCCAGTCGAACATCGCCAAGAGCTTACCCCGGGCAGTCTCATACTGGTTGACGTGGGCGGCAAGAGCGTTGCGCCACCGTAGGTCTCGTCGCTGCAGGGTTGCGACGACGAGGTCTTCTTTGGTGGCGAATTGTGCGTAGATGCGTTTGAGTGTCAGCCCCGATGATGATCGGATCTCGTCCATGCCGACCGACTGGATGCCGCGGGCATAGATGAGTTCCTCGGTCACCTTGAGAAGCACCTCACGGTCGCGGCACAGCTCTTCACTACTGCGGGCGGCGGGCACGACGCATCTCCTTGACATAGGGAACGATCGTTCCCTATGGTACCTGTCGACACATTGGGAACGCTCGTTCCCCCATCGAGAGGGCTTCTCCATGACGCAGCCGCGACCTCCATTTCCGCCGTTCACCGAACAGACGGCCGTGCAGAAGGTGCAGGCAGCCGAGGACGCCTGGAACACCCGCGACCCATATCGGGTGGCAGAGGCCTATACGTCGGATTCGTTGTGGCGCAACCGTGATCAGTTCATCACCGGCCGCGCCGAGATCGTGGAGTTCCTGACACACAAGTGGGAACGCGAACTCGACTACGCACTACGGAAGGACCTGTGGAGTTATGGGCAGGACCGGATCGCGGTGCGGTTCCAGTACGAGTGGCACGACACCGCCGGACAGTGGTGGCGCAGCTACGGCAACGAACTCTGGGAGTTCGACGACCACGGATTGATGCGCCGACGCGAGGCGAGCATCAACGATGTTGCGATCACCGCCGGCGAACGCCGAATACATGGTCTGCGAACACACGACGACCACGGGGTGCCGCTGCCAGTTCGCTGACCGCCTCCAGTAGCAGAAGCTCGCTCACACCCTTCAGGAAGTTGTCTCAGTGCCACATCCAGAAACGGTCGGTGTTCGCGCCGGCATTGCGCGCACCGAGTTCTTCGAGACGTCTGAGGCGTTGTTCCTCAACTCGGGCTACACCTACGCCACCGCCGAAGATGCCGAACGCGCCTTCAACGGCGACGTGGAGCGGTTTGTGTACTCCCGCTACGGCAACCCGACTGTCGCCATGCTCGAGGACCGGCTGCGGGCCCTGCAGCCCGGTGCTGCCGCCTGCACCGCCACGGCCAGCGGTATGGGCGCGGTCTACACCGCGCTACGCGCCGTGCTGCGCCCCGGTGACCACCTCGTCGCGGCCCGCAGTCTGTTCGGATCCTGCTACGTGATCTGCGAGGAGATCCTGCCCGCCTGGGGTGTGGAGGTCACTTTCGTCGACGGCCGCGACCTCGACGAGTGGGCGGATGCGATCACCAGCCGCACACGCGCCGTCTTCTTCGAGACACCGTCGAACCCCATGCAGCATCTCGTCGACGTCGGTGCGGTCGCTGCCCTCGCCCACGCCGTGGGCGCTCACGTTGTCGTCGACCATGGCTTTCTGCCGATCGGCATGCAGCACTGCTTTGACCTGGGAGCCGACATCGTCGTGCATTCGGCCACCAAGACCGCAGACGGACAGGGCCGCGTCATGGGAGGCGCCATACTCACCGCCACGGACGCATTGATGGTCGACACGATCCAGCCACTGATCAAACACACCGGTCCAACGCTGGCACCGTTCAACGCCTGGGTCATCGGCAAAGGACTCGAAACCCTCGCGCTACGCAGCCGCGCCTGCGCACAGTCGGCACACACCATCGCCGCAACACTCCGCACACACCCGCAGGTCTCCTGGGTGCGCTACCCCCACGACCCCAGTCACCCCCAATACGACCTCGCGCAGCGTCAGATGACCGCCGGCGGCACCGTGATCACTTTCGAACTGGCATCGCAGACCACCGAAGCCAAAACGGCTGCCTTCGGGTTCATGAATGCTTTGCAGCTCATCGACATCAGCAACAACTTCGGCGACGCCAAATCCCTGATCGCCCACCCGGCCACCACCACCCACCGGGCCATCGGTGCCGACGGACGCGCAGCCATCGGACTGACCGACGGCGTCCTGCGCCTATCGGTCGGACTCGAACACACCCACGACCTCACCGACGACCTGGAACGAGCCCTCGCAAACACGACCCGGTGAGCCCGCAACTACTGCACTGAGCGGCCGAATGACCACGGGTGCACGAAACAGACCAATGCACGACGCCGCCGACGCGACGCAAAGTGAGATCTGCTTGACCGCGTGGATGCGGGGGAAACCTCGTCGTTTGGCATCGTAATTGGGACGCACAATTGGGACGTATGGATGCAGGTTGCCGCTCCCATCGACTGCCACCTGAACGCGACCTCCTCTAACCTGCGTTCGATTTTCCCGGGCGGGCGAAAACAGGTTCAGGCGGTCGCAACGAATGCCGATGCACTAGCCACAGCCTGAGCCAACTCGGCGTCTATTCGCTCACGTGTCCACTCAGATGATGTGCCGTACGCCCACATGATGTTCCACTCACGAACTGCACCCAGCAAGTGCTGAAGCCCCGGGATGGTCGTCGTCGGCCGGGGGTAATCGGCACTCTTGCCGAGGACACCGCCGTTGGCTCGATTCACGATCGCGGGAAGGCCGGAAGCGAAGGGTTCCGGCAGCCGCTCTCCATTCTCTGGAAACGAGAGCATCTGCAAGGGATACCCGGCCTTCTCAGCGTCTCCGCCCTTGACGAAGATTCGGTACGCGGTCGCATAGGTCGCGCGGACGTAATCCCACTGAAAGTAGTCGCCGGTGAATGGAATTCGGTCGCAAATAGCGAACAGGTCATCGATATCGAGAGGTTCAGCTGACGCGGCCACGAGGAGGACCGGCTCAAACAGCGTCCTGGTTCCCGCCTCGCCTGCGAGATTTGCCTTGTCGATAGCCCGCTGGGCGAACTCTCTTCCCCTGTCCGTGAATACGGAGTCATGCCTGCTGAGCCACCCCCCGACCTGAGGCGCCAGTTCGGCAGTGAGCTCTTTCCATTGTTTGGGCGTCAGTTTCGTAGCCATCAAGTCACACGATCAGCTTCGGTGTGGGGTCGCCAGGCTGCCTTTCACCAGACTGGGCACAGCATAATCAATCCCGCGATAGCGGCTGAGGCGGTAACCGCAGCCCTTCGTTTCAATCTCGATCGGATATTCATCGACCGAGCGTGCCATGAGAAGTCTGTGTGTCAGCCGCCCGTCAGAACAATCAATGCCCAAAGTTGGGCGATTTACACCAAATGCCCGCTATACGTTCATTGATTCACCGATCCAGTGGATTCAATGTTGAGCCTGGCGAGTCATACTGCTGTTCAGTGCGAATCAGGGAGATCTGAGCAAGGGGGTAAATCGTGGCTTCCAGCGAGGCAGGTGGAGAAGTCCAGGCGAGTCCGCAGCAAATCGCGGTCGCGTCGAGCCAGATCGACGGCGCGATGGACGAACTGCACCGGCAGTTCAATCGCCTGGTCGAGGAGCACGACCGGGTTGTCGGCGCGTCGTGGAAGGGCAAGGCCTCTGACTACTTCACAAAGGGGTGGGATCTCTGGGCGGATGGGTTCAAGGATCTTGAGGGTTTGATGAATGACCTGACTGCATCCCTCCGTGAGGCCGGTCAGGGCTACGAACGCGCCGAGGCGGCCAACACGAACGAGTTCGACCGGCGGTTGCGGTTATGAGCGACGAAGACTTCGACGTCTCCCTCGATGACCTCGTCGGGCTGACCGACAAGATCAAAGCGTTCGACAAGCGCGTCTCCGACGCCGTGCAGGATATCGACACGACCGTCAGCAATCTGCACCTCGACTGGCGGGGCCTCGGTGCGGAGTCGCATGATGCGGCCGTGAAGAAGTGGTATGCCGAGGTGCACCAGATGCAAGAGGGACTGTCCCGCGTGCAGGACGTCGTCGACACAGCTCACGAGAACTACCGCAAGGCCGTGCAAGCCAACCTGGAGATGTGGCCATGAGCCCGCCGATTCACTTCAAGAACGGCGTCTTCCAGGACGCGACTGATGATCTGGCCGATCGCCGCTCTGAAATCACCGGGGCTCTGGACAAGCTGCAGGGAGTGATCCGGGGTTCCGGTGGCTGCGCCGGTACCGATACCAACGGCCAGAAGTTCGCACCGAACTATGACGCTGCACAGAACTCAGCGCTCGACAGCGGTGGCGCAATCGCGATGGCGCTGGGCAATCTACACGACCTGCTCCAACAGACGGCCTTCAACCACCGAGAAGCCAACAACACCTCAGCAGTCGCAGAAGAACCAGACCGTGCAATCCCCGACTGGGCAGCACAGACGTACTACCTCCACGATGCACCGTCGTGCCTCGGAGGTGATTCGTCTCCTGGCTGGTGGAGCATGATCGCTGCTCACGTAGGCGGCCGGTTGTGGCCGAACGCTAAGACCAGCGAGCTCATGACCTTGTCGACGGGCTGGAGCGACGCCGCCGGGACGTTCGATGCCGTAGCAGGCGAGCTCGACGGAACCCACAGCAGAATTTCCGGCCAGAGCCTGCCTGAAGCCGCCAAGATCGCCGCGAACGTCCAGAACGTGCAGAACACGCTCCGAGCTGTGGCAGGTAACTTCCGCAAGCTCTCAGACGGTTGTCGCGACTACGCCGACAAGGTCGATCACGCCCATCACGAACTCAAGCACCAGGTAGCCAACCTCCTTCTCGCAGCCGGTCTCGTCCTCGCAGGAGGACTCGTGCTCTCGCTGTTCACCCTCGGTGGTGGCGCTGCGGCCGGCGGAGGGGGCGAGGCAGCGATTGTGGCGGTCGCGGCAACCCGGGCAGTCAGCATTCTCGACGCGCTGACTGTCGCTGCAGGTGCGGGCGCGGTCATGGCTGGCCCTACATTGGCGCAAGACTTCGGAAACACCAAGTCCGCGCTCGACGATCTACTCAACGCCAAGCCGGTCGAGATCGCCATGCGCGAACCGCGTCCCGACCTCATGCGGCGGCCATACATCCGTAAAGGAGTGCGCCAAAAGGTTGATCAGAATGCTCCGAAGACGGCCGATGGCCGCTACATCGATCCGAACACGCGCCAGCCAATCGAAGGCAAGCCGGACCTCGGTCACAAGCCCGGCCACGAATGGTGGAGAATCCGGGACATGGCGCGGCTGCGTCGGTGGACGCGCGAGCAACTGAACGACTACGTCAACAACCCGGACCTCTACCGATATGAGGACCCAGCCAGCAATCGCTCTCACACGAACGAGATGCCGCGGTCGCAATGGCCAAAACCAAAATAACCGTCTAACGAAGGAGGCTCATCAGATGGCACCAACAGGTGATCCCATGGATCGCGACGAACTCCACTACGCTGCGCTCGAGAACGACGTCGAACAGGTCAAATCGCTTCTGTCCGCGGGCGTCTCGCCTGACGTGCGGGACAAGGCGTCGTGGACACCGCTTCACTTCGCCGCGCAGGACAATGCCCTCGATGCGGCCAAGGTTCTGGTCGACGCTGGAGCGGATGTGAACGCGCAGGATGAGCACGGTAATGATCCGCTCAGCAACGCGGTCTTCAACAACCCACCCCAGACCGAGAACTACTTCCCGATCATCAAATTTCTACTCGTGTCGGGGGCGGATCCGAAACAGGAGAACAACCATGGGGCGTCGACCTTAAGCGTTGTTGATCAGGTCGCGTGGAACAACCCGACACTGAAGGATCTATTCAAAGATCACTTGCCGGCGAACTGAACACTGTTGCAATATCTCCTGCACGAAGCTGTCAAGTTGCGCGACGCGGACGCGTTGCGTGGCCTATTGACGTCGGAGTCCGTGGATGTCAATCAGCGCGCACCTGACGGCTTCACCGCGCTGCATTGGGCAACGCAGGAGGGCTACGCAGAGAGTGTCGAGGTCCTACTCCAAGCCCAAGCGAACCCAAATGCGCGTGGTCCCAACGGGATGACTCCCCTCTTTTCCGCGCTGGTAGCGCCCACTGACCGGCAAGCCGGACTCGTGATGATGCTCATTCAAAACGGCGCGAACGTGCGGACGGAGCTCGAGAACGGGATAACATTCGTTCAGATCGCCACCGAAATAGCCGGCGAGGAACTAAAAGTCGAGCTACGGGCGATTGGACTATTGACGGCCTAGTAATTCTCACGGACGTACTGATAGATCCGGTCGAACAGGTCCATGGCCTTTCGGCTGGCGGGCCGTCCCGTCTACGCCTTGGCCCTCGCCGCCGTCGATGGGACCGCGAGGACGTACTGATCTGGATCCGCGCGAGTCGCGTCAGCTGAACCGCCATGAGCATTCGCAAGTATGCGAACGGCAACGGCGATTCCCGCTGGATGGTCGAGTGGCGAGTACCCGGGCGGGTGAAGCGGCGCAAGAGCTTCCGCACCGAGCGCGAAGCACGTGTATTCGAAGCAGAGATCATCGCCGCACGAAATCGCGGAGTGATCTATGACCCGCGCAGAGGCGACGCGATCACGGTCGCCTACGTCTATTCGTCGTGGCTCGCCAGTCGTCAGGAGGTGACAGCCAAGGTTCGGCGTGGCTTTGAAGACAACTGGACTGGCCACGTCAAGCCGCATTCGGGAGCTAGCCGGTGACCAAGGTCGACCGCCCCAGCGTGCAGGAGTGGGTCAACGCGATGACCGTCGGGCCTCGGACCAAGCGGTGGCGACATTCAGTACTTCGGATGGTTCTCGATCACGCGGTCAGCGAAGGCTGGATCGTCAAGAACCCGGCGCACGGAACCTCATTCCCGCCGCTGGGTCATCACGAGCACCTGTATCTGACCGCGGACGAAGTCAACTCCCTGGCGCGTCTCTGTGGCGACCAAGGAGACGTCGTCACTGTCCTCGCCTACACCGGGCTGCGATGGGGTGAACTCGTCGGCCTCAAACGTCGCCGATGTCGACATTCGACGTCGTCGGCTTTACGTTTGACGTTCAATGACACAGGTCGGTGGGAAGCTGATCGATGGTGCGCCGAAGAGTCGCGCAGGGCAACGCTCGGTCCCGATACCCGCGGTAATCATGCCTGCGCTGCAGGCCCGCATCGATGGTCGGCCGCGTCATGAACCGGCGATCACATCGCCACGCGGCGCTCGATTGAGTCGCGAGAACTGGGTGCGGTCAGTCAGGTGGAAGGAACAGGTGGCCGCCCTCGGCTATCCGTCGCTGCGCATCCACGATCTACGACATACCTATGCGAGCCTGGCCCGCTCAGCGGGTGCGGATCTCCGCATCCTTCAAAAGGCTATGGGCCATGCCTCGATCACGGTGACGGCCCACACCTACGCCGATCTCTACGACGGCGAGCTGGACGCGGTCGCCGACGCCCTCGACAAGTTGGCCAGAATCGAGAATGCGTCCGGCCCGGGCTGAGCGATGGCCCACCAGTGGCCCACCTGAGGGGCCAACGATCCGATCAAAACGAGCTACAACAGATCCAGAAACCAGCTGTGAACTGGGAGAACATGTGGTGGCCAGAGTCGGGATCGAACCGACGACCTTCCGCTTTTCAGGCGGACGCTCGTTCCAACTGAGCTACCTGGCCGGGCGGCACCCGAACCGAATGCCAATCGCAAAATGAATTTTGCGACCCTGACGGGACTCGAACCCGCGACCTCCGCCGTGACAGGGCGGCGCGCTAACCAACTGCGCCACAGGGCCTTGCTTGTTCTGTTGTATTACTCTTCCGTCCCCTCGTCACCTCGGGGCCGGGCAAGCGTACCCCCTACGGGATTCGAACCCGCGCTACCGCCTTGAAAGGGCGGCGTCCTAGGCCGCTAGACGAAGGGGGCCGGTTCTCCGTTGGGAGCCGACTTAGCTTAGGACACGCGCTGAACAAAGTACAAATCCTATGGTCAGAGGGTGAATCTGCCATTCTGGCAAACATTGTCGTCCCGACCTGGCATGCCGATCTCACACCCACCGAACCAGCCTGTAAACTCGTCGAGGCCCTGCACATGCGGGGCGCGCCCCTATAGCTCAGTTGGTAGAGCTACGGACTTTTAATCCGCAGGTCGCAGGTTCGAGCCCTGCTGGGGGCACCAACATTTGTGCAGCGAGTCGTCCTGATGCTCCCTGGGACGCCTCTGCCGATCGGGCTGCGATCACCCGTCCAGAGGTGGATGATCCCACCATGAGGGTTGCGCTCTTCGCCACATGCTTCAACGACACGATGTGGCCCGACACCCCGAAGGCCACGGTGCTGCTGCTCGAGCGACTCGGGGTCGAGGTCGAGTTCCCCGTCGAGCAGACCTGCTGCGGGCAGATGTTCACCAACACCGGCTACGCGGATGAGGCCATCCCGGGTGTCCGTCAGTTCGTCGACGTCTTCGGCGGCTACGACGCGGTGGTCGCGCCATCGGGATCGTGCGTGGGGTCGGTGCGTCATCAGCATCCGTGGCTCGCGGACCGCGCAGGCGATCGTGGGTTGCGCTCGGCCGTCGACGTCCTGGTACCCAAGGTGGTCGAGCTCAGCGAGTTCCTCGTCGACGTCCTCGGCGTCACCGACGTCGGGGCGTACTTCCCACATCGCGTGACCTATCACCCGACATGCCATTCGCTGCGGATGCTGAGAGTCGGCGAGAAGCCGCTGCGACTCCTGCGAAGCGTCAAGGGGATCGATCTGGTCGAGTTGCCGGCAGCCGAGCAATGCTGCGGCTTCGGCGGCACGTTCGCGATGAAGAACGCCGATGTCTCGGTGGCGATGGGCTCCGACAAGACCGCCCACGTCAAAGAGACCGGCGCCGAAGTCCTGGTGGCGGGCGACAACTCGTGTCTCGCCCACATCGGCGGCCTGCTGTCACGGGAACGCTCCGGCATCCGCATGATGCACCTGGCCGAGATCCTGGCGTCG
This sequence comes from Gordonia sp. DT101, assembly GCF_049844895.1. NCBI lineage: Bacteria > Bacillati > Actinomycetota > Actinomycetes > Mycobacteriales > Gordoniaceae > Gordonia > Gordonia sp. DT101. The sequence goes on from NZ_JBNCLX010000003.1 coordinate 737,682, forward strand.
ACCGAGGAGGAGCCGGCATGACGACCACCCGACCTGCCCACCAGACCGGCCACCCGCACGTCGGTGTGACTTCCACCTTCGTCGGCATGCCGAAGTTCCCGGTGGCAGCGCGCGAGGAACTCGCCAACACCACCCAACGTCGAAATCTCGCCCACGCCACCGGCATCATCCGCGCCAAGCGTGCGAGTGTCGTCGGCGAGCTCGACAACTGGGAGGAACTCCGACGGGCCGCGGAGGCGATCAAGAACCGCACCCTCCGTCACCTCGACCATTACCTGGTGCAGTTCGAGGAGAAGGCCACCGCGGCCGGCGCGGTGGTGCACTGGGCCCGGGACGCCGAGGAGGCCAACCGGATCGTCGTCGATCTCGTCCGCCGGACGGGCGCCGACGAGGTGGTCAAGGTCAAGTCGATGGCCACTCAGGAGATCGAGCTCAACGAGGCGTTGCAGGCGGCGGGCATCGACGCCTGGGAGACCGACCTCGCCGAGTTGATCGTGCAACTCGGCGACGACTGGCCCAGTCACATCCTTGTCCCCGCCATCCACCGCAACCGCAGCGAGGTCCGTGAGATCTTCTTGCGACGCATGAAGGAGGTCGGACGACCGGCCCCCGACGACCTCACTGACGATCCGCGCCGCCTCGCCGAGGCGGCACGACTCCACCTGCGGGAGAAGTTCCTAAGGACAAAGGTCGGGATCAGCGGTGCCAACTTCGCGGTCGCCGACACCGGGAGTCTCGTGGTCGTCGAGTCCGAGGGCAACGGCCGGATGTGCCTCACCCTCCCCGAAACCTTGATCTCGGTGGTCGGTATCGAGAAGGTGCTGCCGAGTTGGTCCGACCTCGAGGTCTTTCTCCAGGTGCTGCCGCGGTCGAGCACCGGCGAACGGGAGAATCCGTACACATCGATCTGGACCGGCGTCACCCCGGGAGACGGTCCACAGAATGTGCACATCGTCCTGCTCGACAACAATCGGACCACCGTGCTGGCCGACGAGGTGGGCCGTGATGCGTTGCGGTGCATCCGCTGCTCGGCGTGCCTCAATGTGTGCCCGGTCTACGAGCGCGCAGGTGGCCACGCCTACGGCTCGGTCTACCCCGGCCCGATAGGCGCGATACTCACTCCGCAGCTACGCGGCACCGGCTCGGCTGTCGATCAGTCGCTGCCGTATGCGTCCAGCCTGTGCGGCGCCTGCTTCGACGCCTGTCCGGTGCGTATCGACATACCGGAACTGCTGGTGCACTTGCGGACCCGGGTCGTCGACGAACATCGCGGCGGACTCCCGACGGCGGAGGCCGCGGCGATGAAGGCGATGGCCTGGATGTTCGGCTCCCACAAGCGGCTGGAGGCCGCACAGAAGGCGGCGACCTCGAGCAACCGACTCTTCCGGCGGCGCACCACGATCGGGTCGATTCCAGGACCGCTGGCCGGCTGGAGTTCGGCCCGCGACATCCCGGTACCACCGGCAGAGTCGTTCCGAGACTGGTGGAAACGCGAGCGCGGTCCCCGACACGACCGGGACGGCGAGGGCGGGAGATGAGTGCGCGCGACGAGATACTCGGACGAATCCGGACCGCACTCGACGACGTCAGCGATCCCCACGTGGACGAGACGCCCGTCGACTGGGCGTACGGGCAGACGGTGAGCACCGGTGACCTCGGCCTGATCGATCGCTTCGCCGAGCGGGTGGCCGACTACCGTGCAGTGGTCGAGCAGGTGTCGGCGGACGATCTCGGCGCTGCCGTGACCGCCGCACTGTCCGACGTCGACGGACCGATCTTGGCCGACGGCGATGTCCGGAGGCGGCTCGGTCTGGACCTGAACTGGCAAACGATGACGGTCTGTCACCCGCCGAGCTCGATTCCGTGGGCGCCGTGGTGACAACCGCAACGGTCGGGATGGCCAACACCGGCACCATCGTCCTCGACCACGGACCGGGCCAGGGCCGACGCGCGGTGTCGTTGGTACCCGATGTCCACATATGCATCGTCGACGCCGATCAGGTGGTCGGCGATGTCCCCGAGGCGGTCGCCCGGCTCGTCGAGACCGGGGTCCACACGCATCCGCAGACGTGGATCAGTGGGCCGAGCGCCACCAGCGACATCGAACTCGATCGCGTGGAGGGCGTCCACGGACCCCGGACATTGCACGTGCTGATCGTGCGGTGAGCGTGTGACTCCTGTTCACTGACGTTCACTGAAGTGGCTGAATTTTCTTGCACTGCTTGCGAATTGGTCTTGTATTCGAACGTTTGTTCGACTACATTGGATGGCATGAGAACAGCGGGGGATCTCATCGGCGTCGCCGATTCGCTCAGGGAATGCCACTTCGACGACTCGACCACGGGACGTGAAGCGTACGAGGCGATGAGGTCGGTCGTGACGTTGCGCAACCTGATCGATCATCGGGCCGCCGTGCTTGCGGGCATGCTCGATCGACTCGGCATCGCGAAGGATCACGGCCGATCGACACGAGAGTTGTTGATCGTCATGGGATTCGCACCCGCCGTCGCGGCGCGATTGCTACGCGCCTCGTCATCGATGGCCTCGTTGCCGACCCTGTGCGCGCACGCCCGAGACGGCGCGATATCGGGAGAGCATGTCGATGCGATCGTCAAGGGCGTCAACCACATCGCCACCCGGTCCCCCGAGCCCGTCGACGACGAGGCACGCCATCGCCAGGTCACCGACCTCCTCGGCCAGTTCTTCTCTGGTGCCACACCCGCCGAGGTCACGGCACGCGCCCGGGTCATCGGCAATGAACTCGCCGCGCAGGTCGACGGCGGCCTTCCGGCCGCCGAGGACCGCTCGATCAACACCCTCGACCATCAGGTGACCGACGACGGCCGATTGCATGTTCTCGCCGAACTCGACGCCGAGGTCGGCGAGAAGCTCAGTTCCGCGATCGAGGAGCTGTCAGCTCCCAGGCCCGAACCCGACGGCTCACCCGACTCCCGCACCCCCGGCCGACGCCGCGCCGACGCCCTGGAGACCCTGCTCGACATCGCCGCCCGCGGCGGCGAGAACACATCCGCCCCGCGCACCCAGGTTCTGCTGACCGTCCCTGCCGACGCGCCGACACGAGCGTCATTGCAGTTCATGGGGTCCATCACCGAGGCCACGCTGCGCAGGTTGTCCTGCGACGCCACGGTGACCACCGTCCTCGTCGACGGCGAGCGGGTGCCGCTGGACATGAGCCGCGACAAGCGACTGTTCCCTGCCCACATCCGCAAGGCGCTTTACGTACGAGACCGATGCTGCGTCAAATGTGGTGCGCCGGCGAGTCGGACGCAAGCGCATCACATCAAGCACTGGGCAGATGACGGAGAGACATGCCTGGCCAACGGCTGCTTGCTCTGCCCGTCGTGCCACGCCGACGTACACCACAACGGGTGGGATGTGGTGATCGGCACAGACAGCCATCCATGGCTCATCCCGCCTGCCACGGTGGATCCCAGACGACGACCACTGCCCGCCTACAACCGACGCACGATGACCGTCGGCGACCTCCCGCTCGCCGCCTGACTCCAGCTGACCATTCACCCATGCACCCGGCAGCGCCCGGGACCGCAATCGAACCTTGACAAGTCAATAGTGTGAAACCGTAATGGCGCCAACCGGTGTCGCGTACCCGACGGCCCGTCCCGAAGCATCGGCGACTGGGTGCGCGGTAGGCGGTGCCGTGCCGCCACCCGGTGGCAGGCCACCGGCGAGACGCTCACGCCCCGATCGAGACCTCACTGACGGCGTCGACGGCCTCGGTGAACGGCGGGATGAAGAACTGTGCACCGAGGACGCAGCACGCATGTCCGCCATCGACCTCGAACCGCCGCGCTCCCGGGATCCCGTCGACGAGCAGTTGCTGACGTTCCGGCTCCACCACCCGGTCCCGGACGGAGACCACCACCGAGGTGGGCACATCGATCTCGTCGAGCCATGGGCGCGAGTCGAATTCACCGAGTCCGTCACCGAATTGCCCCATCTGCCCCAGCGGGGTGGAGAAGAACTGACGCATCGCCCACACCGCGGTGTGGGCGGAGGTGTCGTCGAGGCGTCGCGACGGTTTCGGCATGATCCGGCTCGTCGCGGTCAGCAGTCGTCCGGTCCGCTGGGCATTGGCCCGGTGCGCGGGGTCGCGGGTGCTGAAATAGGGCCCGGTCGAGCAGAGCACCAGTCCCGCGACGCGTTGTCGGTGTTGCCGCCACGTCAGCTGGGCGATGCCGCCACCCATCGAGAAGCCCGCCGCGATGAATTTGTCGATGCCGAGTGTGTCGGCCAGGGCCACCACATCGTCGGCGCAGTCCACCAGGTCGAAGCCATCCGAGCGGATGCCGCGACCGTGCCACCGCTGATCCATCGTGATGACTCGGTACCGCTGATTCAGTTCGGGGATCACCGGGTACCAACACAGCAGTCCGGTGGTCAGAACCGAATGCAGCAGGAATACCGCGGGTGCGTCCTTCGGTCCGGAATCGGTGACGTAGGTCGGCCCGCGGCCGGGGAGATCGACACTCGTGCCGGGCGGGATGTCGCGGATCGGATACGGACGTAGGACGTGCCCGAATCCACGGGCGACACCACGGGCGAACTCAGAACTCACCCTCACGACGGTACGCGGTTCTCGATGAGAAATACCTGTGGTCAGCGGTAGTCGATCACGATCCGCCCTTCGATCTTGCCCTCCTCCATCCGGCGGAACACATCGTTGATGTCCTCGAGTCGCGTTGTCGCGACGGTCGGCTTCACCAGCCCCCGCACGTAGAAGTCGAGTGCCTCGGTCATGTCCTGCCGGGAACCGACGATCGAACCCCGGATCGTGAGTCCCTTCAGCACCACGTCGAAGATCGGCGCCGGGAAGTCGCCCGGTGGCAGTCCGACGAACACGATGGTCCCGCCGCGTCGCGCCATGCCGATCGCCTGCCCGAACGCCTGCGGGTGGACAGCGGTCACGAGCACGCCGTGTGCGCCGCCGGTCTGTTCGACGATCGCTTCGGCAACATCCACCTCGGCAGCGTTCACGGTGACCTCCGCGCCCAGTTCACGGGCCAGATCGAGCTTGTCGTCGCCGATGTCGACGGCGGCGACCCGCATACCCATCGCCGTCGCATACTGAACGGCGACATGGCCGAGACCTCCGATCCCGGAGATCACCATCCACTGGCCCGGCTTGGTCTCGGAGACCTTCAGACCCTTGTAGACCGTGACGCCTGCGCAGAGGATCGGTGCCACCTCGACCGGGTCCACACCATCGGGGATGCGGGCGGCGAACCGCTCGTCGACGAGCATGTGGGTGCCGAACGAGCCGTTGACCGAGTACCCGCCGTTCTGCTGTTTCTCGCACAGTGTCTCCCACCCGGTGCGGCAGTACTCGCATTGGCCACATGCCGACCAGAGCCACGCGTTGCCGACCTTGTCGCCGACCGCGATGTCGGTCACGCCCGGCCCCACCCCGACCACGGTGCCGTAGCCCTCATGGCCCGGGACGAACGGAGGTGCCGGCTTCACGGGCCAATCCCCGTGCGCGGCATGGAGGTCCGTGTGGCACACACCGGACGTCTCGAGCTTCACGAGCGCCTGCCCGTGACCGGGGACTGGCATCTCCACTTCCGAGATCGTCAGCGGGTCTCCGAAACCGGTCACCACGGCTGCCGTGAAAGTCTGATCTGCCATCGCGCATCACCTTTCGATCGAGATGTCTCCCCCAAACCTGTCGGGGTCACGTGACCCAAGACACAACATACGTGGGATGCTGGACGAATGATGGACATCGACCGCCCCAAGATCGAGGGCTCCGTCGCGGTGGACGGAGGTCGACGGCGGATCGGGTTCGCCGAGTTCGGATCGGCCAACGGCCGCGCCATGTTCTGGTTGCACGGGACGCCGGGAGCACGCCGCCAGATCCCGACCGAGGCTCGCGCATTCGCGGCCGAGAACGGCATTCGGATCATCGGCCTCGATCGGCCTGGCGTGGGCTCCTCGACCCCGCACTCCTATGCGTCGGTGTCCGAGTTCGCCGCGGACCTGGGCGAGGTCGCCGATTCGCTGGGCATCCACGAGTTCGCCGTCATCGGCCTCTCCGGCGGCGGACCTTATGCCCTCGGGGTGGCCCATGCCTTTCCCGATCGGGTGGTGACGGCGGGCATCCTCGGGGGCGTTGCACCGACCGTCGGACCCGACGCGATCGAGGGCGGCGCGATGCGCCTCGCCCGCGCTGCCGCACCTGTGCTGCGGGTGGCCGGAGCGCCGGTCGGCAAAGTGGTGAGTTCGGTGCTGAGTGTGGCGCGCCCGATCGCGGATCCGGCGATCTCCATCTATGGACGTCTGTCACCGCAAGGAGACCGGGAGTTGCTGTCGCGCCCCGAGTTCCGGGCGATGTTCCTCGACGACCTGCTCCACGGCGGCTCCCAGCGGATGGAGGCACCGTTCGCCGACATCGTGGTCTTCTCGCAGAGCTGGGGCTTCCGGGTGGCCGACGTGACCGTGCCGGTGCGTTGGTGGCACGGCGACCGCGACCACATCATCCCGTACCGCCACGGCGAACACATGGTCTCGCTCCTCCCCGACGCGAAACTCTTCACGATGCACGGCGAGAGTCATCTGGGGGCGCTCGGGATGTCGGTCGACATCATCACCGAACTGCTGGCGGTCTGGGACCAACCCCGCTGACTCCGGCGCCGACCGTCAGGGCGCGGTGGTCGACAGCCCGACCGCCAGTCCCAGCACCACGGCCATCACCAGCAGCTCCCCCATCGCGAGTCGGATCGACGTGGTCTCCGATGACCGATGCCGGATGACCGCCGGCACCCACCGCCGACGATGTCGCGCGCCCAGCACCACGAGGGCGGCCGTGCCGGCCAGCTTGGCCAGCAGGATGCGCCCGTAGCCCGCGGCAACGAGCTCGCCGAGACCACCGACCTCCATGAGACCGGTGATCGCGCCCGTCGCGGCGATGACCGCGACCGCCCACACGGCCCGTCGTGAGAAGACGGGCAGGGCCGAGGTCCAGCCGGCCCGGCCGCGGATGGTGACGAGCATTGCCGTGAGACACCCGCACCACCAGGCCGCGGCCAGCGCGTGGGCGCCGATCAGCACAGGGCCGACCGCGGTCTGACTCGGATGCCCGGTGATGGCGGCTGCCAGCAGTCCGATGGCCCCGAGCACCGCGTAGGCCGCGACCGGCGGATCCATCCGGCCGGTGAGCTGGAAGGACGCCAGCGCGACCACCAGCACAGCCGCGATCAGCTCGACCACCTCGGGGGCCCCCTCACCGAGGGTGTCGGCGAACTGGCCGACGCTCACCGCCAGCGACGACTCGCCCGCCTGGTCTGCCGTGCGCATCCAGGCGGAGACGAGCGCCGCGACACACCAGACGCCACCCGCCACACCGATGACCCGTATCGACGGCTGGAGCCCGAGCCCGGGCAGCGCACCCAGGCCGACCAGCAGGACGGCGGCGCCGACCGCAGCCGTGGACGGGACGGCTGCGGCCTCGGGCCCGGCAGGCGCGGCGAGGATCCAACAGAGACCAAGGCCGCTGAACATCGCAAGCAACGCACCCGGTAGCGCCAGATCGCGCATCCACGATCGCGACTCCGGGGTACGCCTGCCCGCAATGCCCACGTCAGTCCGTCGCGGTCACGACGACGACCGTCGAGAGGGCCGGCGCGTCAGCCACAGCACCACGCCGAGCCCACCCACCAGCACGACGACGGCGACGACGATGAAGGGCCACAACGGCGGACCGTCGCCGCCCCCGCCGGACGCGGTGTCGGCCGCCGGACCGGGAGTTCCGTTGCCTGCGGTGGTGAGCTGGAAGGTCCGCTTGCCCTCGACGGGGTGGCCGTCGGCGGACGTGACGCGGTAGTTGAGCGTGTACGTCCCGGCCGGACCGAGTTCGCGCAACGCGACGCTCAGTCGCGGACCGCTCACCGTCGCCTTGCCGTCCTGCCAGTAGTGGTTGTCGGGACCCACCACGGTCAGCACGGCGAACGACTCTTGAATGGGTTCGTTGAAGGTGATGGTGACCTGCTGCGGGCCGGTCTGCACCGAGGCCCCGTTGGCCGGATCCGTCGACACCACCCGTGAGTGGGCCGACGCGATCGGCGCGGCCCAAGTGCCGATGAGCCCGGTCAGCAACACACCGAGGACCACCGCGAGCACGGTCGAGGGTGCCCGACGACGGACAGGTGCGCCCACCATCTCCGGGCTACGCATCGTCACTGCTTCGAGCATCGTCACCGCTCTGCGCATCGTCACCGCGTCGCGCATCGTCACCGCCAGGTGTCGCGGCACCGCGTCGGCCGGAGCGGACCAGCGCGCCGATACCGAACACTGCGCCGAGCGCTCCGATCACCAGGCCGATACCGCCCAGCCACCGTGCGGTGCCGTCAGCCGAGGACGAGTCCGCATCCGACGCCGTCGAGGTCTCCGTGCCACCGTTCTGGTCTGCGCTGCCACCGTGATGGTCGGCACCTTCCTCGGCTGCCGGCAAGGTGAGAGTCGGCGCCGGATGTTCCGGCTCCTCCCCGTTCGCGCCCATGGGCTGTGACCAGTCCACCTTCTCGCCGTCGGCGTAGGTCTGCATGGCGGGTAGTGACACGCTCTCCTGCTCGGGGAACGGCCCGCCCGAGATGCGGAACTGGGCGAACTCGCCGACCGGGACCCCGGGCGTACCCGGCAGGGCGGTCCAGGTGATGGAGGTGACCTCCTCGGTGGAGGGGTCCTTGGCGACTGTCGCCTTCCATCCCGACATCACTTCGGGGCGGGCCGACTTCAGCTTGGGCAGGGTCACCGTCAGTGCAGTGGTCGCGGCGGTGTCGGATTCGTTGGGCACCACCAGGTTCACCACGCCGTAGCCCCCCTGACTCAGGGTCGGCGCGTTCGCGGTGACGTGCGCAGTGGCGGCGCCCACGCCGGCGCAGGTGGCCGCCGCCGCGATGGCGAGGGCCCCTGCAGGCAGGGCGAATCGTCGAATCAGTCTGTTACTCATAATTTTTGGTTCTTTCCAAGTCTCGGAGACACGCAGAAAGGCGTGTGATGATCGCCCCACGTGGGCCGGGCACGCTCAGAGATGTGCCGGCACGCGGAGATGCCACCGCGTCGCGGCGCGGGGTCGGACAGCGTTGGCGAATCGGGTCAGGGCAGTGCGGGCGGACCGCGGACCCCGACCCCTCCGACGACGACACCGGTATAGAGGTACGGCGCCACCCAGCGCACGGGCACGACTGGAGGAGACGCGGCGAACCGCGGCGGCGGGAACAGACACCGCACCGTCGAGGTGAGTGCTCGCAAGAGACCGGCCGCGGCCACGATGAGACCGGCGCTCAGGGGGATGGCGATCAGATGTGTGAGCAGCATCGGGAGGAGCGCGTCGTGGTGCATCGCCGCCGACGGTGTCTGAACGGCCATCAACGACAGGTGCGACGCGATCTGGGCCAGCGTCAGAAGGCCGGCGGTGGACAGCGTGGCCGCGGTCGCCGACCGCCGTCGCTGACTGCCGAGTACCAGGGCCACGAGGGCACCGATGCCCCCGCTGAGCAACACTCCGGCCGAGCCCGGCACCGAGCCGCCTCCGATCCCGTGCGCGGCCACCGCGACCACCGGGACGACGACGCCCGCCGCGACGCGTGTCAGCACATCCGGCGACCGATCAGGCGTCGCACGACCCATGACCGGTCATCCTAGTGCGCTGCCCCGACCTCCTGAGCAGGGCACCAACGGTTGACCGGACTCGGCCCGTGATCCGTGTCAACGATGACAGGATGAGGTCATGCCGCACACGTCGACCGCTGTCGAGATCCGCGAGCTGTCGTCCCCCAGAGATCTCCAGCAGCTGACCCATGTGTTCGACGACGTGTGGCATCCCGACCCCGGCAATCGGCCGGTGAGCGTCGACATGCTCCGCGCCCTCTCGCACGCCGGGAACTATGTCGCCGGCGCGTATATCGGCGACCGATTGGCAGGCGGGAGCGTGGGCTTCTTCGCGGCGCCGGTCGGTCGGTCACTGCACAGCCACATCACCGGGGTGTCCCGGATCGGTCGCGGCCACAATGTCGGCCACGCACTCAAGATTCACCAGCGCGAGTGGGCCGTGGCGCGCGGCCTGCAGACCATCACCTGGACCTTCGATCCTCTCGTCGCGCGCAACGCCTATTTCAACCTCACCAAACTCGGTGCGGTACCGCTTGCCTACCACCGCGATTTCTATGGCGAGCTGGCGGACGAACTCGCCGGCGGGGACGAGAGCGATCGGCTGCTCGTCTCGTGGTCACTCGATTCATCGGCGCCCGAGGCACCCACAGACACCGCCGACGATCTACTCCGCGCCGGTGCGCGTCTCGGCATCGACGTCGTCGCCGACGAACCCCACCCGGTCACCGACATCGGTTCCGACTCGGTGGTGATCATTCCGGTCCCGCGCGACATCGAGGCGATGCGGCGCACACATGCGGTGGCCGCGGCACGGTGGCGAATCGCCCTGCGCGCCGCGCTCGCCCCGCTCCTCGGTCCTGCCGGAACCGAGCGCACGACCCGGTTCCTGCGGTCCGGCCACTACGTGGTGACTCCGGACGGAGACTGACCGCGCGCCACCGGTCAGCTGGTACTCCGCCGCAAGGTGACCCGATACGTGTAGTGCTCGGGCAGGAAGTGACTCACAGCCAACTCGACAGCGTTCCCGTCGTCATCGCTGTAGAGGCGGTCGACCCGCAGCATCGGGTGGCCCTCCGGACAATTCACCTGCTCGGCCACCGACGCATCCGCAGCAGCGACCGTGATGGACTGCGCGGCCTCCGCGATCGGACGGGCCAGATGGGGTTCGAGCAGACCGATCATGGTGTGCGCGCTCGTGGCCCCGGCCGCCACCTCCGGTCGTTCGATCACCGGTCGTGCCACCGACTCCGGCCACCACACCGTCGTCAGGACGAAGGGAACGCCATCGTGGAAGCGTCGGAAGACCATGCGGTACACCAGGTCGGTGTCCAGTCGCAGGCGACCGGCCGCGTCGAGATCGACCTGCCGTCGAGGGGCGGACACCACCTCCATGGTGGTGTCGTCCGACAAGTTCATCAGGTCTTCGATGGACCCTAGTTGCCGCAGGTATCGCCCATTGCCCTCGGTGGCAAAGGTCCCTCGGCCCGGGACCCGGTACACCGCACCCTCGGCGACCAGATCCTGGAACGCACGCCGCACCGTCTGTCGGCTCAGACCGAACTCGTCGGACAGCTCCGATTCGGTGGGTAACCGGACCCCGCCGCGGTAGCGGCCCTCCGCGATCCGCGCACGCAGCGTGCCGGCCAGTGCCCGATAGGCGGGCTCGGTCGTGTCGCGTGCGCTCATCGCGGAATCCTCAGATCCCGCCCCGGGCGACGAGCTGCCCCGCGATGACATTCCGCTGGATCTCGTTGGTGCCCTCGCCGACGATCATCAGCGGAGCGTCCCGGAAGTAGCGCTCGACGTCGAATTCGGTCGAGTAGCCGTAGCCGCCGTGGATGCGGACCGCGTTCAGCGCGATCTCCATGGCGATCTCGGAGGCGAAGAGCTTGGCCATGCCGGCTTCCATGTCGCAGCGTTCGCCGCGGTCGTACTGGTCGGCGGCGTGCCACGTCAACTGCCGCGCCGCAGTGAGCTTGGTGGCCATGTCGGCCAGATAGTTGCCGATGGACTGGTGCTTCCAGATGGGCTGACCGAACGATTCGCGCTGCTGGGCGTAGGCGAGTGAATCCTCGAGGGCCGCAGTGGCCACTCCCAGGGCACGGCAGGCGACCTGGATACGCCCGGTCTCCAGACCCTTCATCATCTGGCCGAAGCCCTTGCCCGGCTCGGTACCGAGAATCGCCGACCGGGAGATCCGGTAGTCGTCGAACGAGAGCTCACAGCTCTCCACGCCCTTGTATCCGAGCTTGGGCAGATCACGCGAGACCGTCAGTCCCGGGCCATGTTCGACCAGCACGATGGAGATGCCCCGGTGCCGCGGCTGCGCGGCCGGATCGGTCTTGCACAGCAACGCGATGAGACCCGAACGCCGCGCGTTGGAGATCCATGTCTTCGAACCGTTGATGACCAGGTCGTCGCCGTCGACCTCGGCCACCGTCGACATGTTCTGCAGATCCGACCCGCCGCCGGGTTCGGTGAGGGCCATGGTCGCCCGCATCTCGCCGGTCGCGAGCCGAGGCAGATAGTTCTGCTTCTGTTCGTCGGTGCCGAAATCGGTCAGCAGCTTCGCGACCACCGTGTGGCCGCCCATTGCGCCGGCCAGACTCATCCAGCCTCGGGCGAGCTCTTGGGTCACCCGGGCATAGCAGGGCATCGAGACCGGTGATCCGCCGAACTCCTCGGGAACCGCGAGACCGTAGATGCCGATCTGCTTCATCTGCTCGATCCACTTGTCCGGGTACTCGTTGGCGTGCTCGACCTCCTGCACCGATGGCTTGACGTCGCGGTCGACGAACGCACGCACCGTCTCGACAAGAAACGACTCTTCGGCATTCAGGTTGCTCATGAACCCACCTCACGCAACAGTAATACATTGATGACAATTTGTACGGCCATATTTACCGTTCGTTGTGACGGTGTCAAGGCCTGTCGCGCACTTCCGTTGCATCCGGGCGTCTGGTAAGAGTTCTTGGGACACCGATTTGGCCGCACATTTGGCCGTACCTGGGATAGAGGATTTCGTGCAGACACACAGACGCCGGGCCGTCCTGGTCGCGCCCGCCTCCGATGACCGGAAAGCACGCAAGGCACTCGCCTCCGACGCCGACGAGGTGATCCTCGACCTCGAGGACGCCGTCACGCCGGAGAACAAGGTCACTGCCCGCGACGCCGCCGCTGCACTCGTCGCCGAATTCGGTGGCAAGCGGCCGGTGTCGATCCGCATCAACGCATTCGGGACCGACTGGGTCGAGGCGGATCTGTCCGCCTGCGCCACGATGGGATCGTCGCTTGCATCGGCGGTACTCCCCAAAGCGGAGTCGGCCAGGCAACTCGCGGACGCCGATCGCCTCCTCGGCGACTCGCCCGCTCGCCTCCAGATCCTCGTCGAGACCCCGGTCGGCATCCGCGACATCGCCGACATCTGCCGTGGGTCCGATCGGCTCGCCGCGGTCATCATCGGATACGCGGATCTTGCTGCAACGCTGGGACGTTCGTCGACCGCACCGCAACTCGTCTGGCACCCGGTCCAGGAGACCGTGCTGACGGCCGCACGTGCTGCGGGTATCTCGGTGATCGACGGACCACACCTCACCATCGCCGACGATGATGCGCTCCGGAACGCGAAGACCTGGGTCCGGGACCTCGGCTTCGACGGCACCTGGGTGATCCATCCCGCCCAGATCGATTCGGCGAAAGCGATTTTCACTCCGGACCCCGACGTGGTCGCCGACGCGCGGCGGGTCCTCGCCGCGCTGGACGAGGCCGCTGCCCGCGGCGACGGTGCCGCTGCCCTCGACGGACGGATGCTCGACGAGGCCCTCGCCGTCTCGGCCCGCCGCATCCTCGCCAAGGCGGACCCCGCATGACCGGCGCGACGATCCCGGTCGGTGGCCCCTACTTCGACGAGCTCGCCATCGGGCAGGTCTTCGACGACGCACCGTCGGTGACCATCACATCGGGAATGGCGGCGGCCCACCAAGCCATCGTCGGCAACCGGATGCGCCTCGCCCTCGACGTCTCACTGGCCGAACAGATCACCGGACGCGACCGCGCGATCGCTCACCCCGGACTGGTCTGCGACCTGGCGATCGGGCAGTCCACGCTGGCGACCCATCACGTCAAGGCCAACCTTTTCTATCGCGGCCTGCGATTCCTGCGCCATCCGCACCTCGGCGACACCCTGAGCACCACGACCGAAGTGGTCGGGCTGCGGGAGAACTCGTCGAAACCCGGCCGTGCCCCGACTGGGCTGGCCGCGCTGCACATCATCACCACCGATCAGCACGGTGCCGTGGTGCTCGACTTCTACCGGTGCGCGATGCTGCCCCTGAGTGAATCGCCGGACCCAGAACGCGTCCGTGCCTCCGATGACCTGTCCGCCATCGGCACCGACCGCTCCACAGAGGCCGTCATCCCGGACTGGGACCTCACCGTGTTCCGGGACTCCGTTCGCGGACAACACTTCTCTCCCGAACTGGCCGGTCATGTCTACGCGTCGAGCGGCGACGTCGTGTCGAGCGCGCCGGAGCTCGCCCGCCTCACTCTCAACATCGCGGCGACGCACCACGACGAGCGCGTCTGCGCGGCCGGTCGTCTGGTCTATGGCGGACACACGATCGGAGTGGCTCTCGCCCAGGCCAATCGAGCGCTGCCGAACCTGGTCACCGTGCTGGGGTGGGAGTCGTGCGACCACACCGGACCGGTCCGAGAAGGTGACACGCTCACCAGCGAACTGACTGTCGAACAGGCAGCCGCCCTCGACGGCGGGGGCGGACATCTCGACCTGCGGTCGGTGGTCGTCGCACACGACGGCGACGGCTCACGCCCCGTCCTGGACTGGCGTTTCCACGCCCTCATGGCGTAACCCCTCATGGCATGAGTCCTCCGAAGGAGCAGCATCGTGACCACCCCTGACAAACCCCTCGCCGGCCTCCGCATCGTCGAGGTGTCGAGTTTCGTCGCGTCGCCGCTGGCGGGACTGACGCTCTCGCAACTCGGCGCCGAGGTGATCCGGATCGATCCGATCGGCGGTGCGGCCGACGTGCACCGCTGGCCGGTCACCGACAGCGGTGAGTCGATCTACTGGACCGGACTCAACAAGGGTAAACGGTCGATCACCGCGGATCTGCGCAGCGAGGCGGGACAGTCGCTGGTGCAGCACTTGGTGGCCGATCCCGTCACGGGGGGCGGCATCCTGTTGACCAACTCGGCCGGACGGTCGTGGATGAGCCACGAGACCCTCTCTGCGCTGCGACCCGATGTCATCACCTGCGAGATCCTGGGACGCACCGACGGCACGCCCGGTGTCGACTACACCGTCAACGCCGGCCTCGGGTTCCCGATGATCACCGGACCGGTCGCGAACGCCGGCAACGTCAACCATGTGCTGCCGGCGTGGGACATGGCGTGTGGATTGTATGCAGCCCTGGCCATCTCGGCCGCAGTCCGTCGACGCGAACAGAGCGGCATCGGCGCGCACATCACGTTGCCGCTCGAGGATACGGCCCTCTCGATCGCCAGCACGTTCGGTTACCTGACCGAACCGCAGGTCAACGGCCGGGGACGGGTGGGCACCGGAAACGACGTCTACGGCACGTACGGAACCGATTTCGTCGCCGCGGACGGCGCCCGGTTCATGATCGTGGCGCTCACGCCGCGCCATTTCCGCGACCTCGTCGAGCTGACCGAGGTGGGCGACGCCGTCGAGGCGGTGGAGAAGGCCCTCGGCGCCGACTTCCGCAGGGAGGCCGACCGCTTCACCCATCGGGCGGTGCTCACCGCACTGTTCGAGCCGTGGTTCGCGCGTCACAGCAGTGCGGAGGTCACTGCGGCGCTTGGCGGATCATCGGTGCTCTGGGAGCGTTTCCGAAGTTTCGAGGAGGTCGTGGCGGCGGGAGTGCTGGCAACCAACCCGATGTTCGCCGAACTCGACCAGCCGAGAATCGGGACGTTTCTCGCCGCAGGTCATCCGGCCGCCTTCGACGGCGAGCACTACTTCACCGGCCCCGCCCCGGAACTGGGCGCTGACAACCCACCGCCGGTCGAGTAGCCACGCACACACCCCCCGACCGCCGGTCGAGTAGCCACGCATTCGCCCCCACCGCCGGTCGAGTAGCCGCGAGCGTAGCGAGTGGCGTATCGAGACCACCCGAGCGACAGGTGATCTCGATACGGCTCCTCGCTACGCTCGTCACCTACTCGATCAGCGGGAAGAATCGATGCGGCTCGTCCCTTCCCGATCAGCGGCAAGGCACCGAACGACCCGTCCCCTACTCGATCAGCGGAGGCGGGTCGGTCTCGTCGCGAGCCAGTTCGGCGAGGATCGCCTCGGTGTGCTGGCCGAGGGAGGGCACCGCACCCATCGGCAGCTCGACGTCGGCGAACGTCATCGGGGGCAGCAGCGCCCGGATCGGCCCGGCCTCGGTGTCCACGTCGCGCCACCGATCCCGTCCGGACAACTGTGGGTGCGCCACCACGCCGTCGAGCTCACGGATCTCGGCGGCGGGAATACCTGCTGCAGCGAGCTTTTCATCGAGGTCGACGGTGGTGAACCGCTTGGTCTCCGCCGCAACCGCCGCGTCGACGTCCGCTCTCGCAGCGACCCGGCCGATGTTGGTGGCGTATCGGGGATCGGCGGCGAGGTCCGGGCGCCCGAGTACCTCGCCGGCGAGGACCTGCCAGCCGCGGTCATTCTGCACCCCGATGAGGATCTCGCCGTCACTGGTCGGATAGCGGTCGTACGGAACGATCGCCGCGTGCCCCACGCCGGACCGTGCGATCTGACGGTCGCCGTAGAGCCGCATGTACATCGGATGCCCCATCCATTCGACCGTTGCGTCGAACATCGACACCGAGACCGCAGCCCCCGTACCGGTGGCCCCGCGCCGCACCAGCGCACCGAGGATCGAGGTCAAGGCGTACATACCGGCAGCGATGTCGGACGTCGGGATACCGGTCTTGGCCGCCTCGTCGACGGTGCCGGTGACGGAGATCAGGCCCGCTTCCGCCTGCACCAGCATGTCGTAGGCCTTGCGCTCCCGGTACGGACCGGCGTTGCCGTACCCCGACATGTCGACGACGATCAGTTCCGGATGGTCGGCGCGCAGCTCGTCGGCACCGAACCCCAGTCGCGCCGCGGCACCGGGTGCCAGATTCTGGAGGAACACGTCGGCACGGGCGATCAGCCGGTGCAGCGCGACCCGCCCCGACGACGACTTGAGGTCCAGGGTCAGTGACTCCTTGCCACGGTTGAGCCAGACGAAATGGGATGCGAGGCCGTGCACGGCGTCGTCGTAGTTCCGCGCGAAGTCGCCCTCCCCCATCCGTTCCACCTTGATCACGCGGGCACCCATGTCGGCGAGGTGTCGGGTCGCGAGCGGTGCCGCGACGGCCTGCTCGAGCGCGACGACGGTGATCCCGGCCAGCGGCAGGGGCATCTGATCGGCATCCACCGGGCAACCATCACCTGCCGACCCGCGGGTCGTCAACGGCGCACATCTCCCACCGCCATAGGTAGTTCCTCATCGTGTCTGAGTCGGACCCACTTTGAACATGATGAACACCTCATGATCCGATGGAAGTTGATCGCCGCAACCGTTTGGATCACCGGCGGCATCATCTGGAGGTGAAATGACCACGATCGAGGTCACCGGCCATCGTCAGCGTGAGGCATGGGCCGAGAAGGTGCTGCCCCCGGTCGAGGAGGTTCGGCCCGGCCTGTGGTCGATCCCGGTCCCGATGCCGTCGAACCCGCTGCGCTACGTACTCATCTACGCACTCGCCCTGCCCGACGGTATCGCCCTGATCGACACCGGATGGAACACCGACGAATCGTGGCGTGCCCTTGTCGATGGTCTACACGCCACCGGACACGATGTGGCCGACGTCCGGCACGTCTCCATCACCCACTTGCACCCCGATCACTTCGGCTTGGTGCCGCGGCTGCTCGAGCACGTCGATCCGGTGCTCGCGATGCACCACAACGATGCGCGCCACCTGCACCATGTCACCGAGGCGGAGATCGAGCGACAGATCGAAGGCGCACAGCGGGATCTCGAGATCCACGGCGCGCCTACCGACGTCGTGGACACCGGATTCCGTGAGATCGCCCGCCTGCCGGACGGTCGCACCATGGATGTCGAACTCGACAATGGCGACCCACTGAATCTGCCCGGATGGAATGTGCGGGCGCTGTGGACCCCGGGACACACCGCCGGTCACCTCTGCTTCGTCGACGAGGACGCCGGGGTCATCTTCACCGGCGACCATCTGTTGCCGCGGATCAGCCCGAACGTCTCGACGAATCGGTTCCAGTCGCACAACCCGCTGTCGGAGTACCTCATCTCATTGGCCAACACCGAGCACCTGCCCGACCTCGAGGCGCTGCCCTCCCACGAGTATCGGTTCCGTGGGCTCGCCGACCGGGTCACACATCTTCTCGCACACCATGAGGAACGACTCGACGAGATCACGGCGGCGGTGGCCGCCGAGCCCCAGTCCACGGCCTGGGACATCACCCGCTCGGTGACCTGGTCGCGACCGTTCGAGCAGCTGTCGGTTCCGCTGAGCCGGATGGCACTGGGTGAGACCAACGCACACCTGGTCGTGTTGCAGCAGCGAGGCATCCTGAGCCCGACCGAGGGTGTCCCCATCCGGTGGTCACTGACCACACCGTCCGCCGCAGTTGAGGAGAGTTCCCGATGACCGCAGTTCTCACCGAGTTCGCCGACGGCGTCGCCGTCATCACCATCAACCGACCCGAGGCGAAGAATGCGGTGAACCGTGAGGTGGCCGAGGGCATCGCGGCCGCCGTGGACGAGATGGACTCGCGCGACGACATCACCATCGGCATCCTCACCGGTGCGGGCGGTACCTTCTGCGCCGGCATGGACCTCAAGGGCTTCACCCGTGGCGAGAACGTGAACATCGAGGGCAAGGGGTTCGCCGGACTCGTCGAGTCGCCCCCGGCGAAGCCGTTGATCGCAGCCATCGAGGGTTGGGCGCTGGCCGGTGGTTGCGAGCTCGCCTTGAGCGCAGACCTCATCGTCGCCGCGCGGGACGCGAAATTCGGTATCCCCGAGGTCAAGCGCGGCCTGGCGGCCGCGGCCGGGGGTCTGCAGCGGCTGCCGAAGATCCTGCCTTATCAGCTCGCGATGGAGATGGCCCTCACCGGCGATCCGATGACCGCCGAGCGCGCCCACCAGTTCGGCATGGTCAACCGGCTGGCCGAGCCCGGCGAGGCGCTGACCGTCGCGCGAGAACTCGCCGCGACCGTCGCCGCCAACGGTCCGCTCGCCGTGCGGGCGACCAAGCAGGTGGTCTCCATGTCCATCGACTACACCGACGCCGATCTCTTCAAGGCACAGTGGAAGCACCTCGGGCAGGTCTTCACCTCCGCGGACGCACAGGAGGGTGCGCGCGCATTCGCCGAAAAGCGGGCACCCAACTGGACGGGAAAGTGATCCCGGCGGTCACCGGCGCCCGCCGGTGACCGGGCCCGACGCGATCGACGATCCGTACCATCACTGAGGTGGACCTGCACCTCGTCACCTACTTCGTAGCGGTGGTGGACCACGGCGGGATCACCAAGGCGGCGCAGTCGCTCTACATCTCGCAGCCGTCCCTGTCCCAGGCCATCCGGACGCTCGAGCGACGGTTGGGTGTCACGTTGTTCGACCGCACCGGCCGTCGCCTGGAACTCACCGAGGCCGGCCTCAAACTCGACGTCGCCGCGCGACGCATCCTGGGCGACGTCGACCGGGCCAAGGCGAAGGTCGAGGCGGTGCGCGAACTACGCGCCGGACGGGTCGACATCGTCACCCACGGCGCGTTCAGCATCGACCCCGTGGTGGAGATGATCCGGGTGTTCCGGGAACGGTTTCCGCGCCTCTCGGCGCGGGTCGTCGCGGCCGACGGACCGAGCGGTGTGCTGGCGGCCTTGCGACGAGGCGAGGCCGAGATCGGCCTGATGGACGCGGCAGCCGAGCACGCGACCTTCACGGCCATTCCGCTCGGCGCCCAGGAACTCGTGCTCGCCGCCCCGCCGGCGCTGGCGGCCGGCCTCACCGACCCCGTACCCCGCCGGCGGGTGCGCTCGATCCCACTCGTGTTCGACATCGCCGATCCGGGCTCGTCGGCGATCATCGGCGACCTCATCGACGACGACGCCCGCAACGTGGTGGTCGACTGCGCGCATCCAACAGCGACCTGGGACCTGGTGGAACGCGGGACGGCCGCCACCGTCGCGCCGCGGGTGGTCGCCGAACAGCAGATGCCGGGCAGCCGGCGATTGCCGCTCGACCCACCGTTGACTCGGGCATTCGGGTTGGTCCTCCGAGCCGGCCGGCCCTCGCCCGCGGCCATGGCGTTCATCGCGGTGGCCAAGGGGCACGTCGGTGTCACCTCGGACCCGTCCGAGTTCGGCGACTGGTAGGTCGATGGAATTACGTCAGGTGGAGTACTTTCTCGCAGTGGTCGAACACGAGGGCATCGGTGGCGCTGCCGGCGCCCTCGGTGTCGCGCAACCCACTGTGTCACAAGCGCTTCGAGCTCTGGAACGCGAGCTCGGCGTGCCGCTGTTCCATCGCATCGGACGCGGCATGGTGCTCAGTGCCGCGGGCCGGACGATGGTCGGACCGGCGCGCCAGATCGTGCGTGACGTGGGCGCGGTCGAAGATCTCCTCTCCGCATCGGCCGACGAACTGACCGGCCGCCTCGACATCCTCGCCGCTCCGGCGATGGCGAGCGGGCCGATCGTGGAACTGATCGCGCGCTTCCGCCGTGAGTACCCCCGGGTGGGCGTCCGTTTCGGTGAGCTACGCGACGAGACGCAGGCGGCCTCGGTGATCGAGGACGGACACTGTGAGTTCGTCGTCGCGCATCTGCCCATCGCGGGCGACGACCTGGAGGTCATCGTGCTCGGCGAGCAGGAGTACGTGCTCGTCTATCCGCCAGGATCACAGGTTCCCGACGGTCCGATCCCGCTCGCCGAACTACCGACGATCCCCATGGTGTTCGTCCCGCGCGGGCATTCGGTGGCGGACGAGATCGAAGAGGCGATCCGGGTGGCCGGCGTGCGGCCACCACTCGCGGTTCTGTCGGAGCATCGTGAGGAACGGTTGCCGATGGTGCTCGCCGGCATCGGCGGTACCTTGCTGGAGAAGACGATGGCCGAGGCCGCTGCCGACCGTGTCGTCGTTCGGACCGTCGATCCCCGATTCGTCCGGCCGTTCGCGATCACCTACGACCCGGCGGGCCTGTCGCCGGTAGGTCAGGCATTCGTCGACCTCATCCGCGAATCGCCCTGACCCCGGTGCCCGTCGGGACTCAGACGACGCGCTCGAAAACCGCCGCCAGGCCCTGGCCGCCACCGATGCACATCGTCTCCAGGCCGTACCGGACCTCGCGGCGCACCATCTCCCGGGCCAGCGATGCGAGCATGCGCACGCCGGTCGCGCCGACCGGATGGCCCAGCGAGATTCCCGATCCGTGCACGTTGGTGCGATCGAAGTCGCCACCGGCACCGAACCGGCCGAAACCCCACTCGCGGGTCACCGCCAACGCCTGCGCGGCGAAGGCCTCGTTGAGCTCGATCACGTCGATGTCGGCGAGCGTCACTCCCGCCTTGGCCAACGCCTTCTCGGTCGCCGGCACCGGCCCGATACCCATCGTGCGCGGTGGCACCCCGGCGACTGCCCACGACACCAGTCGCACCAGCGGGCGCAGACCGTGTTTCTCCGCGACGTCGGGTGTGGTCACGATGCACATCGCGGCCGCATCGTTCTGGCCGCTCGCATTGCCGGCGGTGACGGTCGCATCCGGATCGGCCTTGCCCATGATCGGCCTCAGCTTGGCGAGGGATTCCGACGAGACGTCGGGACGAGGATGTTCATCGGTGTCGATGACCTGATCGCCACGCCGGCTGCGAACGGTCACCGGGATGATCTCCTCGGCGAGGATGCCGTCCTTCTGCGCCCGCACCGCGCGCAGGTGCGACTCGACGGCGAGTTCGTCCTGTTCCTCGCGCGAGATCTCGTACTCCTTGCGCAGATTCTCCGCTGTCTCGATCATGCCGCCGGGCACCGGGTAGTTCTGTCCTCCGGCGGTGGATCGGGCACGAACCAGGCTGTCGTGCATGGCGATACCGGTCCGGGCGCCTCCCCATCGCATGTCGACGGAGTAGAACGACGCGTTGCTCATCGATTCCGTCCCACCCGCGACGACGACGTCATTGTCGCCGGCCGCGACCTGGAACGCGGCCTGGATGACCGCCTGCAGTCCCGAGCCGCATCGTCGGTCGATGTGCATGCCGCCCACCGTGATCGGGAGACCTGCGTCAAGGGCGATGACCCGCCCGATGGCAGGCGCCTCGCTGTTGCCGTTGCAGTGGCCCAGGACCACGTCCTCGATGACATCCGACGCGAGCCCGGTCCGATCCAGCATGCCGCGCAACGCGGTCACTCCGAGTTCGACGGCGGTGACGTCTTTGAACATGCCGCCGTACCGGCCGATCGGGGTACGGACGGGTTCACAGATCACCACGTCGCGTAAGACGGTGTCTTTCATAGCAGGCCTTTCGAATTCGACGAACCACGGTGTCGGCGGCGAGCTGCGTTCACATGAAGCGCCCGCCGGTCACCTCGAGCACGGTGCCGGTCATGTACGAGGACATGTCGGAGGCGAGGAAAAGTGCGACGGAAGCCACCTCGGGGACCTCACCGGCCCGCTGCATGGGGATCTCGGCCATCTTCTGGTCCCACGCCTTCTGCGGCATCGCCTCGGTCATCGCGGACCGGATGAGGCCGGGCTGGATCGCGTTGACCCGCACCCCATGATGTGCCATCTCCTTGGCCGCCGCCTTGGTCATGCCCACGATGCCCGCCTTCGCGGCCGAATAGTTCGTCTGCCCGACCATGCCGACCTTGCCCGACAGCGACGAGATGTTCACGATGGCACCGCGTTTGGCCTCACGCATGATCGCGGCGGCCTTGCGGGTACCGTTCCACGTCCCCTTGAGATGTACGGAGATCACCAGGTCGAAGTCGTCTTCGGACATCGTGCGCATCGTCGCGTCACGGGTGATGCCGGCATTGTTCACCATCACGTCCAGCGAACCGAAGCCGTCGACGGCCGCGGCCAGGAGCGCGTCGACACTGGTGGAGTCGGTCACGTCGCACTGCACGGCGCGCGCGACGTCGGCGCCACCGAGCTTTTCCGCAGCAGCCTGGGCTGCTTCTCGGTTCAGGTCGCCGAGCATCACGCGGGCACCCGCGTCGACGAACGACCGTGCGATCTCGAGTCCGATGCCCTGCGCACCACCGGTGATGACCGCGGTGCGCCCGTCCAGGAGGATGTTGGGTGCAGAAGAGTCCATGTGACGGAATCTACCGGTCCGCGCACCGGATCGAACCCAGCCGACCCATTCGAAGCGGCTATGCGAGCAGTAGCGAGTTCGTAGTGGACCGCTCCCGTCGAGACCGTCACAGTGGGAGGATGACCAGTGTCATGAACACAGCAGCTGCCACTTCCCAGGTGTCCGCCGACGACTTCGCGGACATCCTCGCCGCCACGCGCGAGTTCGTCCGCGAGAAGGTCGTCCCGCGTGAGCAGGAGATCCTCGACGCCGACGCGATCCCCGACGACATCCGCGCGACCGCCAAGGACATGGGCCTGTTCGGCTACGCGATCCCGCAGGAGTGGGGCGGCCTCGGCCTCGACCTCACCCAGGACGTTGAGCTGGCCATGGAACTCGGCTACACGTCACTCGCGTTGCGGTCGATGTTCGGCACCAACAACGGCATCGCCGGCCAGGTCCTGGTCGGCTTCGGCACCGATGAGCAGAAGCGCACCTGGCTGGAGAAGAT
This sequence comes from Gordonia sp. DT101, assembly GCF_049844895.1. Classification (NCBI taxonomy): domain Bacteria; kingdom Bacillati; phylum Actinomycetota; class Actinomycetes; order Mycobacteriales; family Gordoniaceae; genus Gordonia; species Gordonia sp. DT101. The sequence continues at coordinate 761,195 of NZ_JBNCLX010000003.1, forward strand.
CGCCTCCGGCGAGGTGGTCGCCTCGTTCGCGCTCACCGAGCCTGGCGCGGGCTCGGACCCGGCCGGGCTGCGCACCAAGGCGGTTCGCGACGGATCGGGAGATGACGCCGACTGGGTGATCACCGGCGAGAAGCGCTTCATCACCAATGCCCCGCTGGCCGACCTGTTCGTGGTGTTCGCGCGCACCCGCCCCGCCGACTCCGACGGCACCGGCATCGCGGTGTTCCTGGTTCCCGCGGAGACGTCGGGGATCACCGTCGGCGCAAAGGACCGCAAGATGGGCCAGGAAGGCGCATGGACCTCGGACGTCCACTTCGACGACGTCCGGGTACCTGCCTCCGCGCTGGTCGGTGGCAGCGAGGACGTCGGCTATCGCGCGGCAATGACATCGCTGGCCCGCGGCCGCGTCCACATCGCGGCTCTCTCGGTCGGCACGGCGCAACGCGCACTCGACGAGTCGGTGGCATGGGCGGCCACCGCCACCCAGGGCGGCACCGCGATCGGCGAGTTCCAGCTCGTACAGGCCATGCTCGCCGATCAGCAGGCGGGAGTGATGGCCGGCCGGGCGATGGTGCGCGATGCAGCGCGCGCGTGGGTCGACGAGACAGATCGCCGGATCGCACCCTCGGCGGCCAAGCTCTTCTGCACCGAGATGGTCGGGAAGGTCGCCGATCTGGCCGTGCAGGTGCACGGCGGCAGCGGGTATATGCGCGACGTTCCCGTGGAACGGATCTATCGAGACGTCCGCCTACTCCGACTGTACGAGGGCACCAGCGAGATCCAGCGGCTGATCATCGGCCGGAATCTGGTGAAGCGGGCGCAGCGGGGTTGATCGCGGCTCAATTCACCTCTCCTGCCGATCTTGTCGGTGGCCGCCGATAGTCTGGTTCCACCAAGCCGAAATGATGACGGCCGGTCGATCACAGAACACCCTGTTCTGATCGACCAGAGACAACGATGACGATGCCCTGCAACCGCATCCGTGCTCTCCGAGAGGCTGCACATGCCCACCACGGTGGAGCTACCCCCGACCTGGCACCAGGCATCGCACATATCGTGCGACGACGTGTACGAGTCAGTCCGGGCAGATACGGCTGGCGCGAATCCCGATCGTGTGGACAGGATTCACACCACTCCGATCTTGTCGGTACCCGCCGATAGTCTGGGTTTCAACAGGTCGAAATGATGGCCGCGAATCCGTGATCAGGGACTCCGACTCTGATCACCCAGAGACAACGATGACGATGCCCTGCAACCGCATCCGTGCTCTCCAGAGGCTGTACATGACCACCACGGTGAACCTCCCTTATCGGCCGACGTGGCGGCAGACGCTCGACCATCTCGTGATCCCGACCATGTGGACAGAACTCACGTCCCCCGCCGATCTTGTCGGTACCCACCGATAGTCTAATTCCACCAAGCCGAAATGATGACAGCCGGTCGACCACAGAACACCCAGTTCTGATCGACCAGAGACAACGATGACGATGCCCTGCAACCGCATCCGCATTCTCTGAGAGGCTGCACATGACCACCACGGTGGAGCTACCCACCATCGCCGACTCGCTACGCGATGTCGCATTCGCCGACGACATGTCCGGCCCCGCCGGGTTCGAGGCGATGCGCACAATTCTGACGCTGCGAAATCTGATCGACCATCACGCGCCCATACTCACCGGTCACCTCGAACGGCTCGGCGTCCCCGAGAACCACGGACGTAAACTCCGAGAGTTGTTGATCGTCATGGGATTCGCGCCCATCGTCGCCACGCGACTGATCCGGATCGCGGCCTCGATGACCTCCCTGCCGACCGCGCATGCCCATGCTGCCGACGGCGCGGTCTCTGCCGAGCACATCGATGCGATCGTCACAGGAATCGGCCACATCGCGAAGCGATCACCCGAGCCTCTCGATGATGACACCCGGCACGGGCAGGTGACCGATCTGCTCGGCCAGTTCTTCTCCGGTGCGACTCCCGCCGAGATCACCGCCCGCGCCAGGGTGATCGGCAACGAGCTCGCCGCCACCACCGACGGTGGGTTGCCGGCCGCCGAGGACCGTTCGATCAATGCCCTCACCCAAGCTGCCGACAGCGGTGGCCGTCTGCAAGTGCGCGCCGACCTCGACACCGAGGTCGGTGAGAAGTTTCGGGCCGCGATGGAAGAACTCGGCGCTCCGCGGCCCGAACCCGACGGCTCCGCCGACGCCCGCTCGACCGAACGCCGGCAGGCGGATGCGCTCGAAGCGTTGTTGGACATCGCCTCCCGCGGCGGCGACACCGCCTCGGCACCACGTACCCAGGTACTGATCACGGTGCCCGCCGAGGCACCGATCCAGGCATCGTTGCAGTTCATGGGATCGGTCACCGAAGCCACCCTGGCGCAACTGACGTGCGATGCCACCGTCACCACTGTCATCGTCGATGGTGAGAAGGTTTGAGGTTCCCCCCGAACCGTAGAGGCATCGATAATGAGGAGCACGATGCCAGAGAAGCGCAAGAAGTACGACCGGGA
>NZ_JBNCLX010000004.1:0-576796 GCF_049844895.1 Gordonia sp. DT101
GGAGAGCCAGACAACTGGTGATCAGAACCCAACCACCACCGAAGTGGCACATCAACCTTCACACTGAGACCGGCGGGCGGGGGTATTTCTCGCTGGTCGAGTAGCTTCCGAGCGGAGCGAGGCAGCGTATCGAGACCCGGGGCCCGCGAGCAGGGGATCTCAGACCAGCGGTCGCTTGGTCCTGATCCGGAAGCGGACATCCCACAGCAGCAGGTTGAACGGGAACTCGCGCATGGGTTTCGGAAGCCGATTGCAGATGGCGCGGACAACTTTGTTGTGCGTGTCGAACACGACGCGCTGCCAGGGCTTGAACTCGAGGCCCATCTTGTCGCGGAAGTTCTGCGGCAGGAAGCCGATGGTCAGCAGCTCGAACCACCAGCCGACCAGCACGCTGAACCAGCGCGGCATGAACTCCGCGCGGGTGATGCTCATCAGGTGTTCGCGGATGACCGGATCGATCTCGAAGCTCTCGACGGTCTCGTTCCAGTAGGTCTCGAAATCGGCTCGGGTCGTCGGCCACATCTCGCGCGGCACCTGCAGCGTGGTGCCGAGGACCGCGCCGTTCTGATAGGCCTCGTCGGTGATGTCGGCGGGATCGCCGTAGATCCGCTGCATGTCCTCCCAGCCCTTGTAGAGGCAGGCCGCCACCCACAGCTGCAGCTGAGGATCGAAGGCGTTGTACTTCACCGGACTGTCGGCGCTCGACCGCACCTTCGCGTGCGCCTTGCCCACCGCTTTGCGGTAGGCCTTGCGATCGGCCGGGCTGCCCATGACCGCGACGGCGAGGTAGCTCAGCGTGGTGCGAGTTCGCTTGATCGGGTGCTTGAACAGGTTGCCGCTGTCGACCCGGCTCTCGTACACGCCGTATCCGACCGCGGGCATGGCGAGTTGCATGATCACGTTGGCCGGTCCGGCGAGCGCGGAGATGCCCTTCATCTCGTTCATCCGGCTCGGCAGGGCGTCGAGTTCGCCACGGGTCATCCGGGCCGCCGGTGGCAGGTACTCGGTGTCCGGCGGGGTCGCCGAGTGGGCAGCCGGCACCTCGACCTCGACGTCGACGATCGGTTCAGTACTCACCAGGTCTCCCATGTTTGCTCGGACAGTTCATGACCGCCACACATTCTGACAACGTGCGTATTCTCTTTCATTCAACGATGTCATCGTCATCGGTGTCAAGATGGACATGTGGCGAGCACCTCCGAGACCAGGTCGACCGGCTCATCGAGTACCGGCGGCAGATTGCGTGCCTACGGCGGTGAGGACGGCGGCAGCCGCGTGGCCCGCCGTCGGGCCACACTGGTCGACGCCGCACTCGAACTGCTCGGCGCATCGGACGGCGGGTCGGTCACGGTGCGTGGTGTGTGCCGGGAGGCGGGTCTCACCACGCGTTACTTCTACGAGAGTTTCGACTCGATAGAAGCGCTGGTGAGTGCGACGTTCGACGAGGTGATCGCGGAGATCTCCGAGGATGCACTCGCCGCGTTCGACGCCGGCGACGCAGTCGAGGGCAAGGTTGCCGGTGCGATCGCCACCATCGTGCGCATCATCGACGAGGATCGCCGCAAGGGCCGTCTGCTGTTCTCCCAGTCATTACTCAGCCCCACCATCGCGGCCAAGCGGATGGAGTCCACGGCGCTGTTCGCCGGACTGACGTTGCAGTCGGCGTCGGGAGTGCTGGAGGTCAGATCGCATCCGAAGGCGTTGGCCGCGGCCCACTTCCAGGTCGGCGGCCTCGCCCACCTGTTGGCGGCATGGCTCGACGGCCACCTGGACCTCGACCGCAACGGTGTCGTGGAGGTGAGCGTCGGGTTGATGATGGCCATCGCCGAGGGCGTGGAACGGTTCGGCGCGTAGCGATCGGGACATGTGTCACCGCTGCACCGCCATACCCGCAGGGACGCTATGTTGGATGCCATGAGTAGTGGAGCCGGCGAGGCGGAGGTGCGTCCACACTCCATCGGCGAATGGCGAGACTACGGTGAGCCGGAACTCCCGGTGCCGCTGGCAGCGGCGCTGGCCGCGTTCGCCGAGCAGGGTTACCACGGAACGTCTGTGCGAGAGATCGCCTCCCGCGCGAACCTTTCGGTACCGGGGCTTTATCACCACTATCCGTCGAAACAGTCGTTGCTCCAGGGCTTGCTGGAGCGGACCATGACCGACCTCCTGAGTCGGTCGGAGCGTGCCATCTCTGAGGCCGGTGACCGGCCGATCGCCCAGTTCGACGCCGTGGTCGAGTCGCTCCTGAGGTTCCACATGTACCGACGTGAGCAGGCGTTCGTCGGTTCCACCGAGATCCGCAGTCTCGACGACAGCTATCGGCAGACCTACATCGGGCATCGGGACCGGCAGCAGCACATGGTCGACGAGGTCGTGTTCGCCGGCGTGGAGGCGGGAGTGTTCTCCACCCGGTATCCCAAGGACGCGAGTCGTGCCGTCGCCACGATGTGTGTCGGGGTGTCGACCTGGTTCAAGCTCGACGGTGAACTCGGTGCCGACGAACTCATCTCCCGGAACCTGCAGCTCGCCCGTGCTCTCGTCGGCTACCGGACCGGCGACGGTTCGGACTGATGCGTCCCCCGGTGGCGTCGGCCTGACTTGACCGCGGCTTTCCGGGCTGGCATCGTGACGTTCGCCGAACGATCGCTCGGTCGGCGAACCATGAGGAGATCCGATGCCCGTTGACCTGAGCTACTCCCCGGACGTCTCGGAGATCGTCGACAAGACGAGCCGATTCGTGCGCGACCATGTCCTGCCGATCGAGAACGCGCATGGCGGAGACATCACCGCGGCCGGCGGTGACGAACTCCGTCGGGAGCTCAACGCCAAGGCCAAGGCGGAGGGGATCTTCGCGCCACACGCGCCGGTGGAGTTCGGCGGGCTCGGTCTGAACATGTCCGACCGCGCACCGGTCTTCGCGGCTGCCGGATACTCGACCTTCGGGCCGGTGGCATTGCACATCGGCGCGCCGGACGAGGGCAATGTCCACATGCTCGCGCACGTCGCGAGCGACGAGCAGAAGCACAAGTACCTCGCCCCGCTCGCGGCCGGTGACGTCCGGTCGGCGTTCGCGATGACCGAACCCTCCCCGGGAGCCGGTTCGGATCCCAATGCGTTACGCACCAGCGCCGTCAAGGTGGACGGCGGTTGGAAGATCAACGGCGAGAAGCGCTTCATCACCGGCGCCGATGGCGCGGGCTTCTTCATCATCATGGCGCGGACCGCGGGGGCACCCGGCGACCGGGGCGGCGCGACCATGTTCCTCGCCCCGGCCGATACCGCAGGCATCTCCGTGGACCGCCACATCGTGACGACGGACCGCTCGATGATCGGCGGGCACTGCGAGGTCAGCTTCACCGATGTCTTCGTCCCGGACGAGGACATCCTCGGCGAGGTCGACGAGGGGTACCGGTATGCGCAGGTGCGATTGGGCCCGGCACGGATGACCCACGTGATGCGGTGGTTCGGCTCGGCGCAACGTTGTCACGATGTCGCCGTCGACTACGTGTCACGACGAGAAGGGTTCGGCGGCAAGCTCGGTGACCTCGGCATGATTCAGCAGATGGTCGCCGACAACGAGATCGATCTGGCCGCGAGTACCGCACTGCTGGTCAAGGCCTGCCACGAACTCGATCTGGGCAACCACGCGTCGAACGAGACGTCGATCGCCAAGACCTTTGCCGCGGAGGCATACACGAGGATCGCCGACCGCAGCATTCAGATGTGCGGCGGGATGGGCGTCTCCGACGACCTGCCGCTGGCGCGGCTGCAGAGTGAATTGCGCCCGTTCCGGATCTACGACGGACCGTCGGAAGTGCACCGATGGGCGATCGCGCGCCGTGCGATCGGTCGAGCACGTAAGGCGGCCCGGTCGGCGGACGCCGCCGCGTCGGGAGCGAACCGGTGAGCGAGCATCCGGCGCTGAATTCGGTTCTGCTGCGGGACTTCCTGGTCGGACGTGGAGTCGACGTGGTCGGCGGGCTCCGCGTGGATCTCATCAGCGGTGGCAAATCCAATCTGACGTTCAGTGTGCGCGATGACCGGTCGCACTGGGTGGTGCGGCGCCCGCCGACGAGCGGGCTCACCCCGTCGGCACACGACATGAACCGCGAGTGGGCGGTGACGAGTGCGCTCCAGCAGACCGACGTCCCAGTGGCGCGGACCGTCGCGATCGACTCCGACGGGGAGGTCTTCGGAGCGCCTTTCACGGTGGTCGAGTTCGTCGACGGACCGGTCATCCGGACCGCCGGTGACCTGAAGGCCCTGTCGGACAGTGATGTCGAACGCAATCTCGACGGCCTGGTGGAGACGTTGGCCCGGCTGCACGAGGTCGATTACCGGGCTGTCGGGCTCGGCGAGTTCGGTCGGCCGGATGGCTTTGTCGCGCGTCAGGTGAAGCTGTGGGCTCGTCAGTGGGGGCACGTGAAGAGCCGCGAGCTCGACGATGTCGACCGGCTGGTCGCCGCTTTGGGTGAGCGCGTGCCGACCCAGGCGCGCAACACCATCGTGCACGGCGACTATCGGGTGGACAACACCATCACATCACCCGACGATCCGGGAGTTGTTCGAGCGGTGGTGGATTGGGAGTTGTCGACGCTCGGCGACCCACTCACCGATATCGCACTGATGTGTGTGTACCGCCGCCCCGGCTTCGATCAGGTGGTCGGCTTCGAGGCGGCGTGGACCAGCGATCGTTATCCGTCGGCCGACGACATCGCGCAGCGTTACGCCACGCGGACCGGACGTGATCTGGGGGACTGGGACTTCTACCTGGCGCTGGCGAATCTGAAGCTCGGAGTGGTCGCGGAGGGTATCGCGCATCGGGCGCGTGCCGGCGCATCGTCCGACGGCGCCGAGAGCGCGGGCGAGGCGACCGCAGAATTCGTTGCCGCGGGGATCCAGCAGCTGAGGGGGACACGGAATGTCGGATGACAAGGTTGCGTTGGTGACCGGCGCCTCGCGGGGGATCGGTGCGGCGATCGCCGAGCGGTTCGCCGCGGACGGGTGGGGCCTCACCATCAGTTCGCGCGGGCGAGAAGCGTTGGAGCAGAGGGCCGCTGAGCTCTCGGAGCTCGGGGCGAGTCGCGTCGAGGTGATCCCGGCGGACATGACCGATGCGGACGCCGTCGCTGAGCTGGCGGCGGGACATGCCGAGGTGTTCGGCAGATGCGATGCGCTGGTGATCAACGCCGGGATGGGGCAGAAGGGTGCCATCGCGGACCTGCCGGTCCGTCGTTTCGACCGTCTGTATCAGGTGAATGTCCGTGCGCCGTACATTCTTTTGCAGTCACTGCTGCCGACGCTGCGTGCCACGGCCGAGGCGAACGGTGTGGCGAAGGTGATTGCTGTCGCGTCGATCACCGGCGTCTATCCCGAGCCGGAACTGTCCGCGTACGGGTCGACGAAGGCGGCGCTGATCTCGCTGTGCGAGACGTTCAACCTCGAGGAGTCATTGAACGGCGTGAGTGCCACGACCATCGCACCCGGATATGTCGACACGGACATGTCCGACTGGCTCAAGGAGCAGGTCCCGGGCGAGGAGATGATCACTGTCGGCGACGTCGCCACCATCGCACACTCGGTCACTGCGCTGTCGCGATTTGCCGTGTTACCCAACGTGATCCTGACCAGGCCGGGGACAAATCTGCATCGGGCGTGAGTGGCCTCGATACGCGGGCCTCGATACGCAGATCCGGCTCCTTCGTCGCGGGATCTGCTACTCGACCAGCAGCAGGCGACTTCCGCTGATCGATCAGCGGCGGGCGGCCTCCGCTGATCGAGTAGGACCCGAGCGTAGCGAGGCTCCGTATCGAGATCGTCTGCCCCGTCAGCGGAACGTCGCGACCCCACCGTCCCGATCCGCGAGATGGGCGTGTTCGTTGAAGGACACGACCGAGACGCCGCTGCGTCCGACGATCAGCTTCGACACCGAGGCATTCACCATCGTGCGGGACAGCAGCGGCCAGCCCTGCGCGGGGATGTCCCACAGTTGGCCGAGCCATCGGGTGATGGAGCCGGCGGAGGACACCACCACGACGGTCTGCCCCGACCCGGCCAGGGCGACGGCTCGGTCGGCGGCGGCAGATATCCGGGCGCTGAAGTCGCGGTAGGTCTCACCGCCGGCCTCGTGATGCTGGGCCGTGTCCGCGATCCACTGGGCCAGACCGGTATCGAGTCGCTGCTGATAGCTGCGGCCGTCGCGATACTCCTCGGCGCTGGCCGAACCGACCAAGGCCGGCAGCGCATATTCGTTCCAGTCCGGATCGACCTCCGGTGTCGGAGCCGAGTCGAACGCCGAGAGCACCGCGGCCAGGGTCTGCGACTGCCGCGGGAGATCACCGCTCACCGCAGCGGTGACCTTGTCGGTCAGGCTGGCGAGCAGCGCGCCGGTCAGCCGGGCCTGCATCACGCCCGTGTCGGTGAGTCCCCCCGGCCCGTTGGGCGCCGGATCGTCGCTGCCCTGGATGCCGTACGCATTCGGGTCGGCCTGCCCGTGCCGGACCAGATAGATCACGCCCATGCATCACACCTTATGGCCTCGGGTCGGCTGCCGATGAGTTCGGGCTGCCCGGCCGGTCAACACATCGTGGAATCACCACGTGATCGAGGAGTGTCCGAATTGTCGACGATGTTGTTCGTCAACCTTCCCGTGGCCGATGTGGCTCGCTCGCGGGCGTTCTTCACGTGCCTGGGCTTCCGGTTCGACGCGCTGTTCTGTGATCAGGGCACCGTCTGCATCGAGATCAACGACAGCAGCAGGGTGGTGCTCCACGCGGCAGGGCGGTTCGCGGGGTATGCGGCGAGCGCGGTGGCCGACCCGCTCCTTGGACGCGAGTCGTTGGTGGCGGTGTCGGCCGGCTCGCGGTCCGAGGTCGATCGGTGCGCGGATGCGGCGCTGACATACGGCGGATCCGCTCTGCGTGACCCCGAGGATCTCGGCTTCATGTACTGCCGCAGCTTCTGCGATCTCGACGGCCACGCGTGGGAGGTGGTCTGGATGGACCCCTCACAGATCCCGGCGGACGACGACTCCTCGACCTAGTGTGCCCGGGCTCCGAGCCGACTGCGCGGCTCGGTGATCCAGCTCAGTGGAACGGGCTCGGCGCGGAGCGCTGTGGTGCCTCGTAGGGTGTGGCGGGCAGTCCGAACCGCGCGAAATCTTCTTCCAGGGTGTCGCTGAAGAAGGCCACCACATAGGAGACCTTGCCGTCGGCGTCGAGGTCGAGCACATGGAGCTGGAACGGGCGGTGGATGCCGTCGGGCTCGCGCATGTAGAGGCCGAAGGCCGGCTGTCCGTTCGCCGTGGTCGGCAGGAGGATCTGGTCTCCTTCCTTCTCGGCGGGACAGTTGCGGCGGATGAGCGTGCCGATGGCGGCGGGGCCCTGATACCAGCCGGTGAACGGCGGCATCTCCCAGATGGCCTTGTCTGTGAACAGGTCGACGATCGCATCGACGTCGTACCGTTCGAAGGCCGACACGTACTTGGCGAGCAGTTCACGCTTGGCGGCATCGTCGAGCGTGCTCGGCGAATCCTTCTCGGGCGCAGCGTTCTTGAGCTGCTCTCGGGCCCGCTGCAGAAGACTGTTCACAGTTGCGGTGGTGACCCCGATGGTGTCGGCGACCTCTGCGGCCCGCCACTGTAGGACGTCACGGAGGATCAGGACGGCGCGCTGACGTTCGGGCAGATGCTGGAGCGCGGCGATGAAGGCGAGGCGGATCGACTCCCGGGCACCCACCACATAGGCGGGATCGGCGTCGTCGCCCGGCGCGATCTCGTCGACGGTGCCGGAGAACGGCTCGAGCCAGGGGACCTCGTGGTCTTGCAGGAGGTCGTCGGTCGGGTCGAAGGCGTCACCCCCGAGTCCGGACGGCAGTGGTCGCCGCTGTCGGCTCCCCAGCGCGGTGAGGCAGGTGTTGGTGGCGATCTTGTGCAACCACGTGCGCACCGACGCGCGCCGATCGAATCCTCCGTAGCCACGCCATGCGCGCAGATAGGTCTCCTGCATGAGGTCCTCGGCGTCGTGATGGGACCCCATCATCCGATAACAATGCGCCAGGATCTCGCGCCGGAACGGTTCGGTGACCTCGAGAAACTCGGCGTCGGACGCGTTGGGCGCAGTCGTGGTGGACATGTGACCCAGATTACGGGAAGGGTCCGACAAGGTCAGCCCCTCGAGTCGAGCGTTCGACGGAACCGACTCCGTGGTCGCTGCGTCAGATATAGGTCCGGTGTTCATGCACAGGATGAGTCGGGTCGGTCCGGCGGTCGTGAGGGGGATCGCCGGGCCGGCCGGGCCCGCTCCGGGGCGTCCGAAGCGGGTTTGGATCACGCTGCGCGCAACCGACGCCAGGACGTTGGCGCAGTCCTATCATCGCCGGTGAACGCCCATATTTGCGTGCCGCCGACGACCGGGGTGGTGGGCCGTCCGAGGTTGCCAGTCGCCCTCGCGCGTTGCTAGCTTGATGCACATGACGAGCCGCCAGCCCTACGTCCCAGAGGTCACCTATGTGACTACCGCTCTGGGCTGTCGGCTGCCGTTTGCTCGTGTTCTGTGTTGTTGCCGAATGCGCTGATCCCAGCATTCACCCCGGGCCAACGGCGGCCCACTCACTTCCGCTCATCCGAGCGACTCGGTCGCGCCCCGGCGCCGATCCGACCCGGATGTGGCACATTCGATGAGGACACACAGATGACCGCAACGCTCGACCACCACAGCACCGCCACCGCCAACCCGGAACCCGCCCGACCGCAGGCGCCCCGACCACCGGGACACCGGCTCGCCGACCGCGTTCCCCGCCCACTCGCCTATGGGTCACCGCGGAAGGGAGCGTCCGCCATTCACATCGCCACGCCTCAGCTGCAACTGTCGTCGAAGCCTGCCGCGCTGGTACTGCGCACCGCTCGTCTCTCCGGGCCGGTGTTCCGCGACGACGCCGCCGAGTACACCGGGCTGAGTATCTCGACCGTGAACCGACAGGTGGGTGCCCTGCTCAAGGCCGGTCTGATCCGCGAACGCGCCGATCTCGCCCCCGCCGGGGCGATCGGCCGGCCGCGACTGCCGTTCGAACTCAACGTCGCCGACTTCCTCACGCTCGGCATCCACATCGGCTACAAGGTCACCTCGATCACCACCCACGACCTCCTGCACCGAGTGGTCGGTGCCATCCAGATCCCCACCCCGGCCGCAGACAGCGCGGAGGAGACCCTCGAGGCGATCGGGGTCAGTGCTCGGCGCTTCGTCGGCCGATGGGCGGGCCGTCGCGTGCTCTGGGCCGGCGTGGCGCTCGGTGGGCGGGTCACTCCGGGTGGATTGGTGGATCACCCCCGCCTTGGCTGGTCGGCGGCACCGGTCGGCCGGATAATCGCCGAGACCGTCGGTCTGCCGGTGTCGGTCGCCTCGCATGTCGAGGCGATGGCCGCCGCGGAACTCGTCGTCAATCCCGATCAGAAGAAGTCGAGCTTCCTGTACTTCTATGCCCGCGAGATGGTGGGTACCGCCTTCTGCGTCGACGGCACCGTGCACACGCCGACCGCGGGCCCGCCGGTCATCGGGCATTTCCCCACCGGACCCACCACACTCCTCGATCCGGAGAAGACCGGGCGACTCGAGCCGACCGCCAGCGACACGGGCGTGGTGGATGCCGCGCAGGCCCTCGGGCTCTCGGTCGACGACATCGAGGGTGTGCACGACCTCGCCCGCGGCGGCGACGCCACTGCGCGTGCACTGCTCGAGGAGCGGGCCGAGGTCCTCGGCCGGACTGTCGCGCTGATCGCCGACATCTTCAATCCCGATCACATCGTGCTCGGTGGTCAGGCGTTCACCGATTTCCCGGCCACCTTGCCGACCGTCGCGAAGGCGGTCAAGACGACGTCTGTGGTGGCCAACCGCGATGTGCGCGTGTCGCATTCGGGAACCACCGTGCAGCAGCAGGCCGCCGGTGCGGTCGCCCTCGATGCGATCTACACCGATCCGCTGGAAGCGCTCGCCGCCACCGCCTGAACTTCAATCCCCCTACCCCCGGCACCCCCCGCAGCCGCGACGGTTTCCGTCACCCGCGCCCCCTAAATGGCGTCGCGGATGACGGGAACCGTCGCGGCTGCGGGGGTGCGCAGTGGAGGGGGTGCGGGGGAGAGGGGTCCCTGGGGTCAGTCGGAGGTGCGCTTGTTGTAGGCGCGCAACGCGAACGGCGCGAACACCAGCGTCAGCACGACGGCCCAGATCAGGGTCGCGACCTCCGGGTGCTGCAGTGGCCACGGGGAACCCGGCCCGGCGGCCGGCCCGTTGCCCCACAGCACGCGCATCGCCTGGACGAGCGCCGAGATCGGGTTCCACTCCGCGATGGTCCGCAGCCACGTCGGCATCGGGGCGGTCGGGACAAACGCATTCGACAGGAAGGTGAGCGGGAACAGGGTGGTGAACATGAAGCCGTTCACCGCTTCCACCGAACTCAGCCACGATCCGATGAGGATGCCGAACCAGATCATCCCGAAGCCGAACAGCAGGACGAGCGCGAAAGCGAGGACCGCCTCCCCGAACGTTCCGTGGATACGCCAGCCGATCGCGAGCCCGGTGATCGCCATGACCACGATGCCGATCGACGAGTGCAGGAGACTCGCGATGCTGCGGCCGACCAGAACCGATGATCGACGTATCGGCAGCGAGCGGAAGCGATCGATGATCCCCTTCTCCAGGTCGGCGGTGATGCCGGTGGCCACGATGAACGCGGTGAACACGATCGTCTGGCCCATGATGCCCGGGAGCAGGAACTCCTTGTAGGACACGCCACCGGTATTGGTGATCGACGCGCCGAAGACGTACGCGAACAGCAGCACGAACATGATCGGCTGGATGGTCACGTCGGAGAGCATCTCCGGCATCCGTTTGGTGTGGATCATGTTGCGTTTCACCATGATCCATGACTGCTGCCAGATTGTTGTCTGATGGATCTCGGGTCGCTGGGCGACCGCGGGATCGGAGGTGACGGTGGTGGTCATGCGGTCTGCTCCTCCTCGGAGGCCGAATCGTCCTCGGCGCGGTGGCCGGTGAGTGACAGGAAGACGTCATCGAGGCTGGGTCGGGCCAGCCCGAGGTCGTCGACGGCGATGCCGCTCTCGTCGAACCATGCGACGACGCGGGTGAGATCGCCGAGTCCGTCGGCGGGGGCGGTCAGTCGTCGGGCGCCGTGATCGATGAAGACCTCGGTGCCGGTCTTGCGCAGTAGCGCCTCCGCCTCGGGGATGTCGTCGGGATCGGAAACGGTCAGGACCAGGCTTGCGGCCCCGGCCTGCTGCTTGAGCTGTAGCGATGTGCCATGCGCGATGATCTTCCCCTTGTCGATCACCACGATGTCGTCGGCGAGCTGGTCGGCCTCCTCGAGGTACTGCGTGGTCAGCAACAGCGTGGTGCCGTCGGCGACCAGGTTGCGCAGGACGTCCCAGAGTTCCTGCCGGCTGCGAGGGTCGAGGCCGGTGGTCGGCTCGTCGAGAAAGAGCACCGGCGGGGCGGCCAACAGGCTGACCGCGAGGTCGAGGCGCCGTCGCATGCCGCCCGAGTAGGACTTGACCTGTTTGTTGCCGGCCTCGGTCAGCGAAAATTGCTCGAGGAGCCGATCGGCTCGACGGGCGAGTTCCTTGCGACCGATGCCGTACAGGCCGCCGATCATGCGGATGTTCTCGCGTCCGGTGAGGATCTCGTCGACGGTGGCGGCCTGACCCGTCAATCCCATACTGCGGCGGACCATCTCGGGTTGACTGGCGACGTCGTAACCGGCGATGCTGGCCGACCCGCTGGTGGGCGGGGACAACGTGGCCATCATGCGGACAATGGTGGTCTTGCCTGCTCCGTTGGGGCCGAGCAGGCCGAGAACCGAACCTTGGGGCACGGTGAAGCTGACACCGTCGACTGCGGTGAAATCACCGAATTTCTTCACCAGGTCGACGGCCTCGATGGCGACGTCCGGTGTCGACTGTCGATCTCGTCGCGCTACGGCGGGGGCGGTGGGTGAGCTCATGTTTCTCCACACTACGGTGCAATTCGGACATCCAGCGACCTAATTTTCATACCTCCGAGGCGCTGCCGGGAGGGCATCAGTGCAGACCACGGAGACGTCCAGAACTCATCGGTACGTCGTGGGTGGTCGGTGTTCACGCTAGGAGTTCACGTGCACATGAAGTCAACGGCGGAGGTGTTATTTCCGCATCTGCGGGTATCGATGAGCATTCTGAACGCATCTGCGGATAAAGTGAGCGAGTGACTGTCATTCGAGTGCGGGACGCGGCTCGCCTGCTCGGCGTCAGCGATGACACCGTGCGGCGGTGGATCGCCGCCGGCGAGCTCGCGGCATCCACCGGTGACGGGGAGGTTGCCATGGTCGACGGCGCCGAGCTGGCCGCTCGTGCCCGCACGCGTGCCGCCGCCCCGCCGGACGACGACGGAGTCCTGCGCTCGGCGCGCAACCGATTCGCCGGTCTCGTCACCGCGGTGTCGATCGACGGGGTGATGGCCCAGGTGACGATGCAGTGCGGTCCGTTCGAGGTCACCTCCTTGATGAGTGCCGACGCGGCACGCGAGCTGCAACTGGCGCCGGGGTCGGTCGCCACCGCGGTGGTGAAGGCCACCACGGTGATCGTCGAGACGAAACGAGATGGACAGTGAAGAAGGTTCTGGCCGCCGTCGCGGTTGCCGCATCGGTGATGACGGCCGCTTCTGGGTGCTCGTCGTCGGAGGACGCCTCGTCCCAGTCGTCGTCCACGACACCGACGACACTCAACGTGTCCGCCGCCGCGTCACTCAAGAAGACGTTCACCGCGATCGCTGACGAGTTCCAGAAGCAGCACCCGGGGACAACGGTGTCGCTGTCGTTCGACGGCTCGTCGACCTTGGTGAACCAGATCAAACAGGGCGCCCCCGCCGACGTCTTCGCCAGTGCGGACCAGAAGAACATGGCCAAGCTGGGCGAGTCGGCCGTCGACCCGAAGATCTTCGCGACCAACACCCTCGTGATCGTGACCGCACCGGGTAACCCGAAGGGCATCAAGTCGTTTGCCGACCTGAACAAGTCGGGCGTGACGACCGTCGTGTGCCAGTCGGCGCAGCCGTGTGGCAACGCGACCGACACCGTGGAACGTAACACCGGGATCACCGTCGATGCGGCGTCGGAAGAACAGTCGGTGACGGCGGTACTCACCAAGGTGACGTCGGGGCAGGCCGACGCCGGTCTGGTGTACGTGACCGATGCCAAGGGGGCGGGTGACAAGGTCGCGACGGTGGTCGATCCCGCCTTCGCGGCAGTGGTCAACTCGTATCCGATCACCACGGTCCGCGACGCCGCGGACGAGGCGGTGGGCAAGGAGTTCGTCGACGCGGTGTTGAGCCCGTCCGGACAGCAGATCCTGCAGGAAGCGGGCTTCGGAAAGCCTTGATCCGCCGACCGTCGTTCCGCGCCGGGCTGCCTGTCTGGCTGTATCTCCCAGCAGCGCTGGGCATCACGCTGATCGTGCTGCCGCCCATCGCCCTGATCGCACAGACGCCGTGGGACACCTTCCTCGACCAGGTCGGCTCCGAATCGTCGAGGCAGGCGCTGGTGCTGTCACTCCGGACGGCCGCGTTCAGCACCTTTCTCTGCATCCTGCTCGGGGTGCCGATGGCGGTGGTCTTCGCGCGGCACGACGGCGTCGTCACCCGTGTCCTGAGGTCGCTGGTCCTCTTGCCTCTCGTGCTGCCGCCCGTGGTGGGTGGTATCGCGCTCCTGTACACGTTCGGCAGGCTCGGGCTCGTCGGCGAGCATCTGCGCGCCGTCGGCATCGACATCGCGTTCAGCTCGACCGCGGTGGTCCTGGCGCAGACCTTTGTGGCGCTGCCGTTTCTGGTCATCAGTGTCGAGGGGGCGGTGCGGGTGGCCGGGACGCGATACGAGGAGGTGGCCGCGACGCTCGGGGCCGGTCCCTCGCGAACGCTCTGGCGGGTCACCCTGCCCCTGATCGTGCCGTCGCTCCTGGCCGGCGTCGTGCTGGCATTCGCCAGGGCCATGGGCGAATTCGGGGCGACCATCACCTTCGCCGGCAACGCACCGGGCATCACGCAGACCGCGCCGCTCGCGATCTACGTCGCGGAGATCGACGATCCGCGGGCGGCGATCCCGTTGTCGCTGGTGCTGGTGGTGGTGTCCCTGATCGTCGTGGTCGCGGTCCATGCGCGGCGTGGTGTCGGGCGTCGTGGTGTCGGACAAGGCGCGTTGTGACCGGCGCGGTGCCCGGCTCGGGGTTGTACGCGGACATCGACAACGTGCTGCCGCCGATGCGGATCTCGCACACGTTCGCCGCGGGCAGCACCACCGCCGTCGTCGGACCCAACGGCGCGGGCAAGACCACTCTGCTGCGCGTGATCGCCGGGCTGCTCACGAATGGCCGATCGATGATTGCTCTGGATGGCGAAATACTCTGTGACGGGCGCACATCTGTACCGGCACACCGTCGCGGGGTCGCGCTGCTCTCCCAGGACGCACGGCTGTTCCCACACCTCACGGTGCGGTCTAATATCGCCTTCGCGCCATCCGCCCAACGGCTTTCACGCGCAGAGGTCGCCGCTCGGGTCGATCGATGGCTGGAGGCGACCGAAGTGGCCGATCTCGCCGACCGCAAGCCGGACGAGCTGTCGGGTGGGCAGGCGCAACGGGTCGCGATCGCACGTGCGCTGGCCGCGCAGCCCCGAATACTGCTGTTGGACGAGCCATTTCGTGCTCTCGACGTCGACGTTGCCGGTCGCCTCCGAGCGCTGCTGCGAGATCTGCTCGACGACCGCTCGCGCACGACGGTCATGGTCACCCACGACGTTGTCGATGTGGTGACGCTGGCCGAGGAGATGGTGGTCGTCGACGACGGGCATGCGGTGGACAGCGGGCCCGCGGCCGCGGTTCTCGCCAACCCGGTCAACGCCTTCGTCGCGCGGCTGGCCGGTCTCAACCTCGTGTCCGGCCGGTGGGACGGGACCAGTGTGGTCACCGACGGTATCGCCGTCGCCGGAACCGTTGCCGAGCCGGTTCACACCGGCCGTCATGCGACGGCGGTGTTCTCGCCCGATGGCGTCGCGGTGTTCACCTCACCTCCGTCGGATGCAAGCTTCCGCAACGTGTTCGCCTGCTCGATCGCCCAGGTGATCCCACACGGTGATCGGATGGTGGTGCGGGGTGACGTCGGTGGACATGTGATCGGCGCGGAGGTCACCGGGGCCGCGGTGGCAGCGTTGTCGCTCGTCGTCGGTGCCCGCGTCTACTTCGCGGTCAAAGCGAGCGCGGTGCGCGTGTACTGAGAATGCGGACGGGTTGCGTCAGAGGTTCACGATCCGTCGAAATGCCTGTTCAACTCGAGGGCGCGCGCCCTCAGTCGCTTGTAGCCACGAACACTCAAGGTGGGCACCGACTTCAGATAGAACCTGTCGTCGTCGGTGAGACTCTCGGCCAGCGCCTCGTCGACGAGCGTCGTGCCGGGCCGGGCGGATCCGGCCAGACGCGCGGCGATGTTGACCGGCTCACCGAACACGTCACCGAGGCGACTCAAGACGCGGCCCCGCGCCATACCCGCGCGTAGCGGTGGAATCCTTTCCCCGGTGGACAGTTCGTGCAACGCGATCGCGATGGCTGCGGCGGATGCCGGGTCATGGGAGGTGAACATGACCGCATCACCAAGGGTTTTCACGACATGCCCGCCGTTGGCCGCGACGATCTCGAACGTGTCCTCTTCGAACGATTCGAGGAGTTCCTCGAGTTCTTCGAGGGCGATGCGGCGCGACAGACTGGTGTAGCCGACGATGTCGGCGAATCCCACCACCAGATCGAGACGTTCGTCGGTATCGCGTTCGACGTCGCGCTCGAGGGCAAGCGCGAGGTGTCGGCGCCAGATCAGTTGCTGGATCTGTCCGAGCGCTCCGGTCATCTGGCTGATCGACCAGGGGACGTCGGGGTTGCGGTCGAGTTCACGCAGCTGATCTGCCTGCCAGTCCGCGAGGCGCGACATGGTCTGACCGATCGCGCGGGCGGTGGCGACCTGGGCTTCCTGCGGCATGGTCGACTCGGAGTCGGCGAAGAGCCGGAGCGCGGCGACGTCGGCGTCACTGAAGATCTTGTCCGGTGTCGAACGTCGTGCGAAACCGAAAGCGTTCCAGACCTTTTCCGCGTACTCGGGGGAGAGGCCGAGCTCGGCGATCAGTTCGTCGCGGGTGTAGCGGGCGGGTGTGTCGCCGTCGGGTCCGGTCACGGGATTCAGCATAGAGAACGGTGGAGGGGTGTGGTCTCGATCCGGCGCCTCGCTGCGCTCGGTGCCTACTCGACCGGCGGAGGGTGGGCCTGCTGCGCTCGGTGCCTACTCGACCGGCGGTGGGTGGGCCTGCTGCGCCCGGTGCCTACTCGACCGGCTGTGGGTGGGCCTGCTGCGCTCGGCGACCGCCGGGAGGTGGGGCGAGCCGGCGGGCGAAGGATTGAGCCGCCGGTCGAGTAGCCGACGAGCGTAGCGAGGAGGCGTATCGAGACCACCTCTCAGATGTCCAGCACGCCCTTCATCAGATACGCCATCTGCGCACCGAATTCGGGACGTCGGGTGCCGCGTCGCATCCGGATCGCGTCATTGACGATGCTCAGCGCCCCGTGGACGTCGACGGCGGCACGTTCGCGCGTCAGGGTGGGATGGATCTGCAGCAGCAGATCCATCCACCGCGCGACATAACGGCGCTGCACGTCGACGAGATCGGACGCGGTCGGCTGCCCCGACAGTGCGAACGAGTTGTTGAACGCCACCGACAGGTCCGGGGTGGAGGTGATCACGTTGACGTACGAATCCACCAGCAACGCAAGCAGTTTTGCCGGATCCGAGGTGGTCGTCCAGGCGGCCATCACGCCGGCCTCCAGGCGGGTGGCGCTGCGCTGGCCGATGCCGAGCAAGATCGACAACTTGGAACTGAAGTGCTTGTACACGCTCGGTCCGGTGATCCCGACTGCCGCGCCGATGTCGTCGACCCCGACACCGGCGTATCCGCGCACCGCGAACAGTGCGGCGGCGGCGTCCAGGATCTCGTCGCGGCGGGTGGGCGGTCCGGCTCCGGGAGGCGGCATCGACGGCAACGGTGGGGCGCCGGCGGGGTGCAGGGCGATTGCCCGGCGGACCAGGGTGTCGAGCTCATCGAGGGCCCGCCCGGCCGGCATCCGGATGTTGTGCACCGACAGACTCCCGGCGACGCTGAGGACCGCCCACGCGAGGGTGACCGCCTCGCGATCGGTGAGGTCGGTGCCCTCGGAGAGCGCGGCCGCCCACCGATGCAGGATCTCCCGGGTGCGCAGCACCACCTCACGGTTCTGGTCGTCGGTCAGGTGCTGGCTGGCCCACCGCCACAGCGACGTCGCCTCGGGACGTCGCACGCCCAGGGTGCACACGGTGGCGATGAGTCGATCCACTCCCGGCGTCGGTGCGGCGCTCAGGGCGCGGTCGGTACAGGCCTCGAGATCGTCCACGCCGGCCAGCACGGCCGCGGCCAGAAGCGACTGTTTGTCGGCGAAATGCCGGTACACCGACGGCGCGGTCACGCCTGCGGCCCGTGCGATGTCGGCGACCGACACCTGCGGGTAGCCGCGTTCCAGGAACAGCGTCGCGGCATGGTCGACGAGCTGTCCCTTGCGGTCGGCCGGCCGCGTGCGCCTGCCGGGTTTCGGGGTAGACATGGTGAATCGACCATAGCGCATGTTTCCCTCGGCGAGTGGGCACCTGACCACCCGGTATGGCCAAGGAAGTTATTCCGCGTTAGCCTGGTTGAGTAACCACACATGGTTCATGCGAAAGGAACACTCAACGTGGCTGATCAAGCATTCATCTACGAGGCGATCCGTACGCCCCGTGGCAAGCAGCGCGGCGGCTCGCTGCACAGCGTCAAGCCGGTCGATCTGGTCTCCGGGCTGATCAACGAGGTCCTGTCCCGTCACGGCGGTCTCGATCCCGCCGAGGTCAACGACGTCGTTCTGGGCGTCGTCTCACCGGTCGGCGAGCAGGGCGCGGTCATCTCTCGCACCGCGGCACTGAACAGCGGTCTGCCCGAGAGCGTCCCCGGCACCCAGATCAACCGGTTCTGCGCGTCCGGTCTGGAGGCCACCAACCTGGCCGCCGCCAAGGTCGCGTCCGGCTTCGACGACCTGGTTCTCGCGGGTGGTGTCGAGTCGATGTCGCGCGTCCCGATGGGTTCCGACGGTGGCGCACTGTTCACCGACCCGGCCACCGCGTACGACAACTACATCGTCCCGCAGGGCATCGGTGCGGACCTGATCGCCACCATCGAGGGGTTCAGCCGCGACGACGTCGACGCGTTCGCCGCCGAGTCGCAGGTGCGTGCCGAGAAGGCTTGGACCTCCGGCTATTTCGCGAAGTCAGTGGTCCCGGTGCGTGACATCAACGGTGTCATCGTGCTCGATCAGGACGAGCACCGCCGTCCCGGCAGCACCGTCGAGAGCCTCGGCAAGCTCAAGCCCGCCTTCCAGGCGCTCGCGGACATGGCCGGCTTCGACGACGTGGCGCTGCAGAAGTACCACTCGGTCGAGAAGATCAACCACATCCACACCGGTGGCAACAGCTCCGGCATCGTCGACGGTTCCGGTCTGGTGCTCCTCGGCAGCGAAGAAGCGGGCAAGCGCAACGGGCTCACCCCGCGCGGCCGCATCGTCACCTTCGCCGAGATCGGCAGCGAGCCGACCATCATGCTCACCGGCCCGACCCCGGCCACCGAGCTGGCCCTCAAGAAGGCCGGACTGACCGTCGACGACATCGACGTCTTCGAGCTGAACGAGGCGTTCGCGTCGGTCGTCTTGAAGTGGATGAAGGATCTGAAGATCCCGCACGAGAAGGTCAACGTCAACGGCGGCGCGATCGCCATGGGTCACCCGCTCGGCGCGACCGGCGCGATGATCTTCGGCACCTGCCTCGACGAGCTCGAGCGCACCGGCGGCCGCTACGGCCTGGTCACGCTGTGCATCGGCGGCGGCATGGGCGTCGCGACCATCATCGAGCGTCTCTGATCCTGCGGGACAGTCACCTTCGACCCTTCGTGACGCATCGCTCGTTCCTCGCGATACTCCTCAGGGATCGAGGGATTGGCCTCACATTCACAGAAAGAATCTTCGAAACACATGAGTGACAACATGTTCAACTGGGAGAAGGACGCCGATGGCGTCGTCATCCTGACCATGGACGACCCCAACCAGGGCGCCAACACCATGAACGAGCTGTTCATGACCTCGCTGCCCGGGATCGTCGATCGCCTCGAGGCGGAGAAGGACGACATCACGGGTGTCGTGCTCACCTCGGCGAAGAAGACCTTCTTCGCCGGCGGCGACCTCAAGGACATGAGCAGCGATCGAGGCTCGGAATCCAAGGAGGAGATCGCCACCGCGATCACCGAGCGCACCAACGCCATGAAGAAGGTCATGCGCCGACTGGAGACCCTCGGCAAGCCGGTCGTCGCGGCGATCAACGGCGCCGCTCTCGGCGGTGGCCTCGAGATCGCACTGCACACCCACTACCGCGTCGCTGCTGACGTCAAGGGTGTCCAGATCGGTCTGCCCGAGGCGACTCTCGGTCTGCTGCCCGGCGGTGGCGGCGTGGTCCGCACCGTCCGTCTGCTCGGTATCCAGAACGCCCTGATGGGTGTCCTGTTGCAGGGCACGCGGTTCAACCCGACCAAGGCCAAGGAGACCGGCCTGGTCGACGAGGTCGTCGGCTCGATCGAGGAGCTGGTCCCGGCCGCCAAGGCATGGATCGCCGCGAATCCCGAGGCGCAGCAGCCATGGGACAAGAAGGGCTACAAGATCCCGGGTGGTGCTCCCACCAACCCGGCCTTCGCCGCCAACCTGCCTGCTCTGCCGGCCCTGCTGCGCAAGCAGATCAAGGGTGCCAACATGCCTGCGCCGCGGGCCATCCTGGCCGCCGCGGTCGAGGGTGCCTACGTCGACGTGGACACCGCCGACATCATCGAGACCCGCTACTTCGTCTCGCTGGTCACCGGCCAGGTCGCGCAGAACATGATCAAGGCGTTCTTCTTCGACCTGCAGCACATCAACAACGGTGGGTCGCGTCCCGAGGGCTACCCGAAGTACCAGGCCAAGAAGGTCGGTGTCATCGGCGCGGGCATGATGGGCGCGGCAATCGCGTACGTTTCGGCCAAGGCCGGTATCGAGGTGGTGCTCAAGGACATCGACCTCGACGCCGCCAAGAAGGGCAAGGCGTACTCCGAGAAGCTCGAGGAGAAGGCGCTCGCCAAGGGCAAGACCACGCAGGAGAAGAGCGACGCTCTGCTCGCGCGGATCACGCCGACGATCGATCCCGCCGACTTCAAGGGTGTCGACCTCGTCATCGAGGCCGCGTTCGAGTCGGTCGAGGTGAAGCACAAGGTGTTCCAGGAGATCGAGGGTGTCGTCGAGCCTGACGCCGTCCTGGGTTCCAACACCTCGACGCTGCCGATCACGAGCCTCGCCCAGGGCGTGCAGCGCCAAGAGGACTTCATCGGTATCCACTTCTTCTCGCCGGTCGACAAGATGCCGCTCGTGGAGATCATCCGCGGCGAGAAGACCTCGGATGAGGTGCTGGCCAAGGTCATCGACTACACGATGGCGATCCGCAAGACCCCGATCGTGGTCAACGACAGCCGTGGCTTCTTCACCAGCCGCGTGATCGGCACCTTCATCAACGAGGCCGTCGCGGCTGTCGGCGAAGGTGTGGAGCCGGCGTTCATCGAGCATGCGGGCACCCAGGCCGGTTACCCGGCCGCGCCGCTGCAGCTGATGGACGAGCTGACCCTGACGCTGCCGCAGAAGATCCGCAAGGAGACCGAGGCCGCGCTCAAGGCCGAGGGCAAGTCGATCCCGGAGCACGGCAGCAACGCCGTCGTCGACTGGATGGTCGAGAACGGCCGCACCGCCAAGAAGGACGGCAAGGGCTTCTACGACTACGACGAGAACGGCAAGCGCACCGGACTGTGGACCGGTGGGCGTGACCACTTCAAGTCGGGCACCACGGAGATCCCGTTCGAGGACATGCAGGAGCGCATGCTCTTCGCCGAGGCCCTCGAGACCGTGAAGTGCTTCGACGAAGGTGTGCTCACCTCCGTCGAGGACGCCAACATCGGGTCGATCTTCGGTATCGGCTTCCCGGCCTGGACCGGTGGTGTCATCCAGTACATCAACCAGTACGAGGGTGGCCTGCAGGGCTTCGTCGACCGCAGCCGCGACCTGGCGAGCAAGTACGGCAAGCACTTCGAGCCGCCGCAGTCGCTGGTCGACAAGGCAGCCAAGGGTGAGAAGTTCTGAGCTGAGCTGAACTGACGAGGGGTCCCGGCCGAGGTCGGGGCCCCTTCGTCGTTTCCCGCTCACCCATCTCGTTCCCGCGCATCCTGCATGGTGAGCGGGAACGGATTGGGTGAGCGAAAATCCCACCGGGAACCGACCCGGCCCGCCTTGCGTCTGAGTTTCATGACCGCATACTCCAAAGACCGATTCGGGATCATCCGACGCGAGGCCGCGCTGGCCCGCGACATCGGTGACGATCACCTCGCCGCTGCCGTCCGGAAGAAGGACCTCCGCCGGCTGACCCGGGGAGCGTTCGTCGAGAACAGCGACTCCTTCACCGGGCCGGCCGGCGCCGACGAGTTGTACCGCCTACGCTCGATCGCCACTGCCACGTCCGGTCTCGTCGGCGAGATTCCACATCCACTCAGCCACGAATCATCTGCGGCGGTACACAAACTCCCGTTGCTCAAACCCGATCGCGAACGCGTTCACGTCACCAACGGAAAGCGCTCCGGTGGGTCGATGCGAGCGCAACGACACATTCACGCCGCACTACTTCGTCCCGATGAGATCACCGAGGTCGACGGCATCCGCGTGACCGGTCTCGAGCGGACCGCGGTCGACATCGCCTGCGCAGGGGATTTCGCACAGGCGCTCACCGTGTTCGACGGCGCGAAACGGCTTGGCGCGGACGACGAATTGATGACGAAGATTCTCGGTACCCGGCGTCGTCGAGGCGTCAATGCGGCTCGTCGCGCGCTTCCGCTGTCGGACGCGCTGTCGGAGAGTGTCGGCGAGTCCTGGAGTCGCGCACAGATGATCGACGCCGGCCTGCCCACTCCGCGGCTGCAACACACCTTCCAGTGTGGGCGTAAGGAGTATCGGGCCGACTTCGACTGGGAGGCAGGCGCGGACGGTTCGCAGGGTGTCATCGGCGAGTTCGACGGCCTGGAGAAGTACAGCCGGCTTCGGCGTCCCGGCGAGACCGTGGCGGATGCCGTCGTTCGTGAGAAGATCCGGGAAGACGAGCTGCGGGCTCTGGGTTTCGTCGTGGTCCGATGGATCTGGGCGGTGCTCGAAAAGCATGGTGTTGCCACCCTGCTGCGGCCGTGGCTGGTGCGTGGCGGCTTGATCGCCGCATGATTCCCGCTCACCCAATCTGTTCCCGCTCATCCGGCAGGATGAGCGGGAACGAAATGGGTGAGCGAGGACGAATCAGCGCAGCAGGAACGCGCGGACGGCCGACTCGAAGGCCTCCTTCGCCTCGATCATCACCCAGTGGCCGCAGTTCGGGAAGATGTGCAGCTCGGCCTCGGGGATCAGGCGCATCGGGACCATCGACATGTCCGGCGGGCTCACGCGGTCGTCGCGGCCCCAGGTGAGCAGCGTCGGGCAGGCGACCTTGTGCATCATCGCCCAGTAGGGCGGGGTGTCGGACGCAGCCATGAACTGCTGCTGCATCTCGAACGCCGCCGAGCCGTACATCATCTGCGCGGTCTTCTGGGCGTCGGGATGGATCGCCGCTTCCCAGCGTTCCTCGATGAGTTCTTCGGTGACGAGTTTCCGGTCGTAGACCATCGCGGTCAGCCAGCGGACGAGTTTGTCCTTGTCGGGATTGTCGGTGAACTCCTGCAGCAATCGGAGGCCCTCGCTGGGGCTGGAACTGAAGACGTTGGGGCCGACGCCGCCGATGGTCACGAGCTTCTCGACACGGTCGGGCTTCTTGATCGCCAGGTTCACGCCGACGACGCCGCCCATCGAATTGCCGATCATCGGGGCCGACGGGATGTCGAGGGCGTCCATGAAGCGGATCACCGACGACCCGGCGGTGAGCACCGGATGGCCCTCGACCGGGTCGCTCACGCCGAAGCCCGGGAACTCGACCACGTAGCAGTGGTGGGTCTGGGCGAAGAAGTCGAGATTGCCCCGGTAGTTGCGCCAGCCGGTGACGCCGGGGCCGGAACCGTGCAGCAGGATCAACGGCGGCGCGGAGGCGTCGCCGGCCTCGTGATAGCGCAGTACGCCCTGGTCGGTGGTCAGTTCGCGTTTGGTCGCGTCGTAGGAGACATCCACGCTCACCAGAGTAGAACGTGTTCTAGTTTGTTGTCACGGGTGGTGGTGGGGTTTTCGGGGGTCGCCGGGGGGTTTCGATACGCCGACTCGCTGCCGCTCGCCGGCTAGTCAACCGGCGGGAGGGCGGCTCGTTGGGCTCGCCGGCTACTCAACCGGCGGTGGTAGGGGCGCCGGGTACGCAACCAGCGGGAGGGAAAGACAGGGACGGGCAGCTCACCGGCCGAGGGAGTTGAGGTCCTCTTCGCCGAACTGTTCCTCCAGGGTCTCCGGTGAGTAGTCGAGATCGATCTCGGCCACCGGCCGGCCACGGGCCGACTCGATCGCGCTCAGTCGGCGCTGTCCACGATCGGCGGCGTAGGCGACGAACTCGCTGTTGTCGAGGCCGAACGGCTGTACCTCGAACTGTTCGTTGACCCAGTTGATCATCCCGAGGGCCAGGGGCATCAGCTCCTCCATCCGCGCGGTGACCACATCCCAGAGCGAGTCGTCGGCGGCCACGTGGCGTCGGCAGGTGAAGGTGCCCCACGCCATGTGCCGACGCTCGTCGTTGCCGATGAACCGGATGAGCTTCTGCATACCGGGGAAGATGTCGTGCCGCGTGCACACCGTCTGCCAGGCGTGATAGCCCGTGAGGGCGAGGCTGCCCTCGATCACGTGGTTGTAGGTGACACTCGCCCGGACCTGATTGCGCGGCGACGGGTCGCTGTCGAGGAGTTGCAGCGACGACGGGAGCTCCTCGTAGAACAGCTGCCGGTAAAACGGATTGTCGGCGACGAAAGACTGGAGGTCGCCGGTCAGCCCGACGGCGTCCATCCACATCCGGAAGACCTGGGTGTGCTTGGCCTCCTCGAAGCAGAATTGCGACAGATACATCTCGTCGCCGAACCGGCCCTCCGCCGCCATCGCGTTCATGAAGGGCTGGATGTCCTGGGTGACCGCTTCCTCGCCGGCGATGAACTGACTCACGAGGTAGGTGGTGCTGCGTCGCTGTTCGTCGGTGATCTCGGTCCAGTCCTGGCTGTCACGGCGGAAGTCGATGGCGGCCGGGTCCCAGAACCGGGCATTGCCTTTGATGAAGAGCCGCAACGGAAACGAGTCCCAGTTGAGCCCGCCGCTGCGGAGCGACGCGAAGTCTTCGCGCCCGCGCGACTTGTGTTCGGCCAGAGTCATGGTGATCACCCGCTAACGATCATTTGGGAGAGATGAACCGACGCTAGCCCGCGCGGCGTCCAAACGTGTTTATTTCACCGAACTCTCAGGATCGCGATTTGGTGTCGATCATGCAGGCGGATCGGAATCGGCTGCTTCGGTATCTGAAATGATCAGCGGGACAGTCGACTTGGCCACCACACGCGTTTGCCGATGTCGAGGGTCAGGGCGGGCACGAGCAGCGACCGGACGATCAGGGTGTCGACGAGAACGCCGAAGGCGACGAGGAAGGCGATCTGCACGAGGAACAGCAGCGGGATCACGGCAAGTGCGGCAAACGTGGCGGCCAGGACCACGCCAGCGGACGTGATGACACCGCCGGTCGCGGTGAGTCCTCGGATCATGCCGGAGCGGGTGCCGTGCGAGCGAGTCTCCTCTCGTACCCGCGTCATCAGGAAGATGTTGTAGTCGATGCCGAGGGCGACGAGGAAGACGAAGGCGAAGAGGGGGACCACCGGGTCGGCGCCTGCGAAGCCGAACGGTCCGTTGAACAGGAGTGCCGCGACGCCGAGGGTGGTGGCGAACGAGAGCACCGTCGTCGCGAGCAGCAGCACCGGCGCGACGATGCTCCGCAACAGCAACATCAAGATCACCAGGACCACCAGCAGCACGATGGGGATGATCAGGTTCCGGTCGTGGATGGCTGTGGTCCGAGTGTCGAGATCGGTGGCGGTGCTACCGCCCACCAGCGCATTCGCGCCGTCGATGGAGTGGACGCGGTCGCGGATGCGGGTGACCGTGTCCTGCGCGGCCAAGGACTCGGCATTGTCGGTCAGCGTCGCCTGTACCGCGACGCGACCGTCGACGACCAGGGGAGAGCCGGACCGTTCGACCAGCTCCGCCGTCGCGACGCCGTCCACGTCGCGGACCGCGGCGAGGGTCTGGTCTGCGGTGGCCTCGTCGGCGATCACCCAGGTCGGCGAGCCGCTCCCGGCGTCGAAATGTCGGGCCTGGATGTCGGCACCCTCGACGGACTCCACTGAACCGATGAAGAAGTCGGTCTGCGCGATGCCGTCGGCCTTGAACGTGGGGGCGAATGCGGCGCCGACGAGGAGGACCACGAGCGTGACGATCCAGATCGTGCGGGGCCGTGCGGCGACGCGGTCGGCGATCCGCGCCCAGAGACGATGGGCGCTGCCGGGTTCGGAGTCATCCGTGTGCGCCGGCCGCAACGGCCAGAAGGCGGCGCGCCCGAGGAGGGCGAGCGCCGCGGGCAGGAAGGTCATCGATGCGAGGAACGACGCCGCGATGCCCAGTGCGGCCACCGGACCCAGGCTGCGGTTCGAGTTGAGGTCGGAGAAGAGCAGGCAGAGCACACCCAGGATGACGGTGCCCGCGGAGGCGGCCACGGGCTCGATGGTGGCCCGCCAGGCGCCGCGCAGCGCGGCGTACTTGTCATCGGTGCGGGTGAGTTCCTCCCGGAATCGGGACACCAGGAGCAGGGCGTAGTCGGTCGCGGCGCCGAACACGAGGATGAACAGGATGCCCTGACTCTGCCCGTTGAGCTCGAGCACGTTCGACTTGGCGAGCAGGTAGACCAGGCCGGACGCCAGGCCGAGGGCGAAGACCGCGGACACGATGACCACGAACGGCAGGATCGGACTGCGGTAGACGACGAACAGGATGGCGATCACGACGGACCCGGCCACCAGCAGCAGGATTCCGTCGATGCCGCTGAACGCGTCGCTGAGATCGGCGGCCTGACCGGCCGGGCCGGTCACCTTCACGACGAGCCCGGACGGTGCCCCGCCCAGGGCGTCTCGCAACTGTTCGACGGCGTCCGCGGGTTCGCCGTCGGTCGCGACCGGGACGAACATCTGGGCGGCCTGGCGATCGGCCGACGGGATCGGCGGCGAGAACGCGGCGCCGAATCCCTCGGCGCCCTGCAGTGGCCGGGTCGCGGTGGCGAGGAACTCCAGATCCTGCGGTGTGATGCCGGAGGTGCGTTCGGCGATCACGATGGCCGGCAGGGTGTCGGTGTCCGAGAAATCGCCGAGATGGTCGTTCACCTCGGTCGACTCTGCCGATGCCGGCAGGAACGTGGTGTTGTCGTTGCTCGAGACGGACGCCAGCTTGCCCGCGTAGGGGCCGGTGACACCACCGATGACGATCCAGAGGAGCAACAGGAGCGCGGGGATCAGCCAGCGAAGCCGGGGCCTAGTCGCCATGGCGTCATCCTGTCACGTCAGGTGGTGCACACCATGACCCCGGTGCCGGAAATGTCCGGAGTGCGCGGGAGGAGCCAGGTGAAGCATCGCGTCGCGCGGAAAGGCCCCGAACGTGCGATCGGTCTGCTCAAAACCTCACCGCTGCAACGTGACCAACCATTTCGCATGCACGTCGGTACAGACGCGACAACGATGTGGACAAGGTCTCATATCGCTGTCCGAGAGAAAGGTGCATACGAGATGAAAACCAAGGGGGCAATCCTCCGGAACCCCGGCGAGAAGTGGCAGATCGAAGAGTTCGAGCTGGACGATCCGGTGGCCGGTGAAGTGCAGGTCAAACTTGTCAGCTCCGGCCTGTGCCACTCCGATCACCACCTGCGCACCGGTGACAGTCCGGCCCCGATGCCGGTCCTCGGCGGGCACGAGGGTGCCGGTGTGATCACGAAGGTCGGACCGGGCGTGACGAGGCTCAAGGAAGGCGACCACGTGATCACCGCCTTCATCCCGGCCTGTGGCGTGTGTGAGCCGTGTTCGCGTGGCGATCAGAACTTCTGCGACGAAGGCGCACGCCTGCTCAGCGGGCTCGCGATCTCCGACGACACGCACCGTGCGCACACCACCGACGGTGCGGGTCTGACCCAGATGTGCCTGCTCGGCACCTTCGCGCCCTACATCACCGTGAACGAGGCATCCCTGGTCAAGATCGAGGACGACATCCCCTTGAAGGAGGCTGCGCTGCTCGGCTGCGGCGTGGCGACCGGTTGGGGTTCGGCGGTCGAGATCGGCGGGACGCACGCCGGTGACGTGGTCGTGGTGGTCGGGATCGGCGGTGTCGGCATCAATGCGATCCAGGGTGCCGCGTCGGCCGGTGCGCGGATCGTGGCCGCGGTGGACCCGGTGCCGTTCAAGCTGCAGATGGCCGAGAAGCTGGGGGCCACCCATACGTTCTCGTCGATGGAGGAGGCGCTCCCGGTGATCGGTGAGATCTCCTGGGGAAAGATGGCCAACAGCGTCATCCTGACCGTCGGCGAGATCAACGGCTCGATGATCCAGCCGGCGCTGAGCCTCACCGGCAAGGGTGGGCAGGTGATCGTGACCGGTATGGGCAACTTCGCGGACAGCGATGCCCAGATGAACCTCTTCGAGCTGACCCTGCTGCAGAAGCGGGTGCAGGGTGCGATCTTCGGCGGCGCGAGCCCGCGCACCCAGGTCCCGACGCTGCTCCACGAGTACCGGGCCGGAAAGCTCAACCTGAGTGACCTGGTCACCCAGACCTACCGTCTGGACCAGATCAACGAGGCCTACGACGACATGCTGGCGGGTAACAACATCCGCGGGATGATCGTCTACGGCGACGACGACTACTGATCGTGGTGCGGTTCGGCGTGCGGGTCCTGCCCCGCGCGCCGGCCGCTCTCGGTCCCGGCGGGCCGTTGTCCGTGCATGGCGGCCAGCCGGGCGTTGTACGCCGCCAGCACGGCATCGTCGTCGTCGAGGTCCGCGGAGTCGGTGCCCAGCGCATCGCGCCGCGCCGACTCGAGGAACGACGGCCGGACCTTGCCGAGATGCCGCGCCGCCGAGTCCTGTCGTCCGCGGCCGAGGCCCTCGGCCCGGATCCACTCCCAGGCGAGGAACACCAGCAGGCACATCATGAGTCCGTCGCCGGCCCACCACATGATCGCGCCTGCGGCACTCTGGTCGGTCATCGCCGACGGATTGAGGATGGACTCCGCGCCCCAGCCGGTCCGTGAGGCCGAGAAATCCGGGGCGATCTCGTAGCTGGTCAGCATCAGGATCACCCCGACGAAGGTGTCGGCGCCCATCGCCACCAACAATGTCACGAACCGCGCGGCGTAGCTGTAGTCATGGCCGGTCAGTTCGTCGCCGATCAGCGGCAACAGCAAGAGGTAGCCGCTCACCAGGTAGAGCACGAGTTCGCTGTCGTGAATCCACATGTGCTCGGCCATCTGCTGTTGGAAACCGGTCAGATGGGTCAGCACGAGCACCGCCGCGTACAGCGGCACCGTGAACATCGGCGCGGTGACGAAGCGGATCACGGTGCTGGTCATGACGCGTTCCACCGTCTCGCCGCCGCGGGGGCCGAGCGCCAGCGCGGACAACCGGATGGGTTGTGCGAGCACGAGGAACAGCGGGATCACGGTGATCATCAGCAGGTGCACGACCATGTGCATCCAGAACAGGTGGTGGGCGAACACCGCCACGCCCGAATTGAGCGCGACGACGAGCAACACCATGCTCAGCAACCAGGAGGCGGAACGGGACACCGGCCAATGGCCCACGCGGATCGCACCGACGACGTAGGCCAGGGATGCGACGGCCATGAGCGCCCAGACGATCGGCGTCGCGGTCCAGGAGGCCCAGAGATCGGGCATCATTCCGTCGTTCATCGTCACGGTGCCCAGCCTAGGCCTGTGCCCGTCCGGGCGACCAGACGGCTGTCAGCGCCGGACGCGGGCGGTCACGAGCACGTTGAGGAACCGCAGACCCAATCCGAGCAGGATGAGCGTGCTGGCCATCTGGATGGACACGGCGACGCGGGCCGCCTGGGAGTCCGCGGCGATGTCCCCGAATCCGGTCGTGGTGAACACGGTGAGGCAGAAGTAGAGCGCGTCGATCCGGGTCAGGTGGGTGTTGAAGCTCCCGTCGGCGTACTCGGAGAACAGGTAGTAGGTGGTCGCGAACGCCACGATGTACAGCGCGGCGATCGCGACGAGCATCTCGACAGCGGTGGCGACCGGATACTCCGAATGTACGAAATGCCGGATCTCCCACGCGCAGAAGGCGATGAGCAGCAGCGCGCCCACCGCCAGCCCGATGAAGTTCGCCGAACTCTCCTTCGCGATCGGCAGGAGGAAATAGCCCGTCAGCAGGAGGGCTGCGGCGATGATCGGGCGGACGACCGCCAGGGTGACCTGTCTCCGCCCGATCCGCTGCCTCAGCGCACCGCTCTCACCCGCACCGATCGAGTTGTCGTTCAACGGGGTTCACCAGATCCGCACGCGCTCCGACTCGTCGAGGTAGAGCTTGTCCCCCGACGAGACGTCGAAGGCGTCGTAGAAGGCATCGATGTTGCGGATCACACCGTTGCACCGGAACTCGGGCGGGGAGTGCGGGTCGATGGACAGACGCCGGATCGCCTCGGCGTCGCGGGTCTTGGTCCGCCAGATCTGGGCCCAGCTGTAGAACACCCGCTGGACCCCGGACAGTCCGTCGATCTCAGGGGGAGTGGTGCCCTGCATCGCGAGTCGATAGGCGACCAGCGCGATCGACAGACCTCCGAGGTCGCCGATGTTCTCGCCGATGGTGAACTCGCCGTTGACCTTGTACTCCTCGTCGAGTCCCTCCGGCGTGAACTCGCTGTACTGCTCGATGAGTTTGCGTGTGCGCGCAGAGAATTCGGTCCGGTCGTCGTCGGTCCACCAGTCGACGAGATTGCCGTCACCGTCGTACTTGGCGCCCTGGTCGTCGAACCCGTGGCCGATCTCGTGGCCGATGACCGCCCCGATCCCGCCGTAGTTGGCCGCGTCGTCGGCGTCGGGGTCGAAGAACGGCGGCTGCAGGATCGCGGCCGGGAACACGATCTCGTTCATCCCCGGGTTGTAGTACGCGTTCACGGTCTGCGGCGTCATGAACCATTCGTCGTGATCCACCGGCCCGCCGATCTTGGCGAACTCGCGATCCTGCTCGAATGACGAAGCGCGGGCGACATTTCCGATCAGGTCGCCGCGGTCGACGGCGAGTGCGCCGTAGTCGCGCCAGTGGGCGGGGAAGCCGATCTTGGGGGTGAACTTGCCCAGCTTGGCGAGCGCCTTCTCCCGCGTCGCGGGCGTCATCCACTCCAGATCGGAGATGTTGCGGCGGTAGGCGGCCACCAGGTTGTCGATCAGCTCGTCCATCCGAGACTTGGCCTCGGGGCCGAAGTGCTCGTCGACGTACAGCTTTCCGACGGCGAATCCCATCGCATCCTCGACGAAGCCGACTCCGCGCTTCCACCGGTCGCGGATCGACTCGGCGCCGGTGAGGGTGCGCCCGTAGAAGTCGAAGTTCTCGTCGACGAACTCCGACGACAGGTAGCCCGCGGCGGACCGCAGCAGCCGCCACGCCAACCAGGTCTTCCACTCCTCGAGCGGACGCGACGCGATCAACTCCGCGACGCCGGTGATGAACGACGGCTGCCCGACGACGACCTCGCCGAACGTCGCGTCGCCGGTCGTGCCGAGCCCGCCGAGCCACGAGTCGACATCGAATGCGCCTGCCGCGGCGGTGAAGTCGGCCAGGGTCATCAGGTTGTAGGTGAGGTCGGCGTCGCGGCGCCGGACCACGTCCCAATGTTGAGCGGCCACGGCGGTCTCGAGGTCGAGAATGGTCTGTGCCCGGGCGTCGGCATCGTCGAAACCGGCGAGCGCGAACATCCGGCCGACGTGCGCTACATAGGCGTCCCGGGTCTCGGCGTGCTTGTCCTCGCGGTAATACGACTCGTCGGGCAGCCCGAGACCGGACTGGACGACGTGTACGAGGTAGCGGTCGGATTGCTTGGCGTCGGTGTCGACGTAGAAGCCGAAGAGTCCGCCGACGCCATGCCGCTGGAGACGGCCGATGCGGGTGCTCAACTCGTCGGTCGAACTGATCGCGGCGATCTTCTCGAGCTCGCCGCGGATCGGACCGATCCCGAGAGCGTCGATGTGATCGGTGTCCATGAACGACGCGTAGAGGTCACCGATCTTCTGGGCGTCGGTGCCGCTCTCGGGGTCGGAATCGGCGCAAGCGGTGATGATGTCGCGCACGTTCTCCTCGGCGCGATCGCGCAGGACGTGGAAGGCGCCGTCCACCGAGCGGTCGTCGGGGATCACGTGGCTCTGCAGCCACTGGCCGTTGACATGGGTGAACAGGTCGTCCTGCACGCGGACGTCGGCGTCGACCCAGCTGAGATCGATACCGGAAACGGGCGTGGTGTCTGTCTGTGAAGCGGTCACCCGTCCATCCTGGCATTGCATCCGCGATTCGTCAGCCGGCTCTGCTCGTGGCGCAATCGCTCTACCGTGGGTGTCATGACCGGAACAGCGGACGTGAGCACATATGACGTCGTCGTGATCGGCGGCGGACCGGTGGGCGAGAATGCCGCCGAGTATGCGATCAAGGGCAGCTCCCGAACGGCGGCGATCATCGAGCACGAGCTCGTCGGCGGCGAGTGTTCGTATTGGGCGTGTATGCCGAGCAAGGGGCTGCTGGGTCCGGGCGCCGCACTGGCCGCAACGTCCGGGTTGCCGGGTGCGCGGGAGCAGTTGACCCAGCCCACTCCCGACGTGGGTGCCGTTCTGGGCTGGCGCGACACCATCACTCATCAGCGCGACGACAGCTCGCAGGTCGACTGGGCGTCCGGCGCGTGTATCGACGTGATCCGCGGGCACGGTCGGATCGTCGGCGAGCGGGAGGTCGAGGTAGGTGGCCGGGGCGAGCGAAGCGACGGGGAATATGGCCGGGGCGAGCGAAGCGACGGGGAATGTGGCCGGGGCGAGCGAAGCGACGGGAAAGGTAACCGGCGCATCGTCGCGCGGGAGGCGGTCGTCGTGGCGACCGGGAGCACGGCGTCGGTGCCGCCGATACCGGGTCTGCGGGAGGCCCGGCCGTGGACGTCGCGGGATGCGACCAACATGGTCGACGTCCCGGAACGGATGGTGGTGCTCGGCGGTGGGGTGGTCGCGTGTGAGGCGGCCACCTGGCTGCTCGACCTCGGGGTCCGGGAACTGACGATGGTGATCCGCGGCGACCGCGTGCTGCCCAAGGCGGAACAGTTCGTCGGCGAGCAGGTCGCGACGGGACTCATCCGGCGCGGTGTCGACATCCGGTTCGGCGCGCAGATCTCGGCCGTCGAGCGGCCCGACGTCGCGGACACCGGTTACGGGCACATTCACGGCGGTCCGGCGCGGGTGACGGTCGACCAAGGCGGGGGCAGTTCGGTGCTCGAGGTCGACGAGCTACTGGTGGCCGCCGGAAGGGCCCCGGCGACAAGCGATCTGGGTCTCGAGGTATTGGACCTGCCAGATTCGGGCCCGCTGCGCGTCGACCATCACATGACCGTTCCCGGCCACCTGTGGCTCTACGCGGTCGGCGACGTCAACGGGCGGGTCGCGTTGACGCACATGGGCAAATACCAGGGCCGGGTGGCCGGCGACGTGATCGCCGCGCGGGCCGACGGGCGGCCACTGGATGGCTCGCGGTTCACCGCCTCGGCCGACCGCGACGCCATCCCGCAGGTGGTGTTCACCCGGCCCGAGATGGCGTCGGTCGGTCGGACCGAGGCGCAGGCTCGTGAGGACGGCGTCGACGTGGTGATCGCGGAGGCGGACATCGCAGTCGCCGGCTCCTACCTCGTCTCGCCCGACTACGCCGGCCACGCGAAGCTCGTCATCGACCGGTCGCGCGACGTCCTGGTCGGCGCCACGTTCGTGGGCGCGGACACTGCCGAGCTCGTCCATTCGGCGACCGTGGCGGTGGTCGGCGAGGTGACCATCGACCGGTTGTGGCATGCGGTGCCGTCCTATCCGACGGTCAGCGAGGTGTGGCTCCGGCTGCTCGAACAACTGCGCTGAGCGCGAACGAACAACTGGTCTGACCACTTGACCACTTGGCCCGACGGCTCTAGCGTGAGGCGCATGCCGTTCGAGCCGATCGCACCGCGCAGCGTGCCCGAGGATGTCTACGAACAGATCGTCGAGGGCGTGCTGTCGGGAGACCTGCCCGCCGGCGACACGCTGCCCAGTGAACGTGAACTCGCCCGGGTGCTCGGGGTGTCGAGGCCCGCGGTCCGGGAGGCGCTGCGCCGGGTCGCGGGTGCGGGACTCGTGTCGATCAGGCAGGGGCAGGGCACCCGGGTGCTCGATCCGGTCGTCGCCGGCGGACTCGATCTGCTGCCGCGGCTGCTGGTGCGGAACGGGCAGCTGGTCCCCGAGGTGGTGCGGTCGATCGTCGAGGCGCGGGCCCTGATCGGGCCGAAGGTGGCCGAACTCGCCGCGCGACGGGCCGGCGACGGCGCAGTCGAAGCCCTGCGTGCCTGCGTCGAGGACCTGGCGGGCGAGTCCGACCCGGTGACCCAGCAGGTGGTCGCGCTGGAGTTCTGGAGCCGGGTCATCGACGCGGCGGACTCGATCACCTTCCGCTTGATGTACAACTCGCTGCGTGCCGCCTACGAGCCGGCGCTGCCCGCACTCGCCGCGGTACTCGAACCCGAGGTCGGCAACGTCGAGGGCTACCGAGCCGTGGTCGACGCGATCGCCGGGCGCCGGTCGTCGGACGCCGACGTGGCGGCCCGTGTATTGCTCGCGCCGGCGACCGCGGCGCTCCTCGAACTGTGCGAAGCACTCGCCGAGTCGTCGAGCACCTCGGACACGCAGCCATGAATCCACCGAGAAGTACGGGGAAACCGCAGAGGTCGGATTCCGTCGAGAAGGCCGCGGCCGTCGGGGTGCGGGCGCGTCGCCGTGTCGATGCCGACGAGAAACGGTTACGGGCGAGTCGCCGGAACGTCACATTGCGGTCGGCCTTCGGTGAATTCGTGAGACATCCGTCGCCGTGGATGATCGCCGCATTACTCGTCGGCGCGGTGCTCGCCCGGCTGTGGGTCGGCGGGTGGGGGCTCACGGACCTTCTGGTGCCGTTCGTGATGCTCGCGGTGTTCCCGATCGCCGAGTGGCTGATCCACGTCTTCATCCTGCACTGGCGTC
Organism: Gordonia sp. DT101; assembly: GCF_049844895.1. NCBI lineage: Bacteria > Bacillati > Actinomycetota > Actinomycetes > Mycobacteriales > Gordoniaceae > Gordonia > Gordonia sp. DT101. Next base: position 34,502 of record NZ_JBNCLX010000004.1, read on the forward strand.
CCAGACGGATCGGCCCGGTGACGCTCGACACCCTGCTCGCGCGCAAACACCGTGAGCACCACAATGATCCGCGCGACATCCCGCTGATCTTCATTCCCTGGCGGGCTCTGATCCCGGTGCTGATCGCGGCGCTCGCGGTCGCGTTCGTCGGGTTCCGCGGCGTCGAGCGGGGACTGACCTTCCTCGTCGTGCTCGGGGCACTCGGCATCGTCTACGAATGGACGCACTATCTGATCCACACGGACTACCGGCCGCGATCGCGTCTGTACCGCGCCACCTGGCGCAATCACCGGTTCCATCACTACCGCAACGAGCACTACTGGTTCACCGTGACGACCTCGGGTACGGCGGATCGCCTGTTGCGGACGTACCCGGACCCGGAGTCGGTGCCGAAATCGCCGACGGCCAAAAATCTGCACGGACGCAACGAGGCGCAGTCGGCAGGCTAGGTTGCTCTCGATGGAAATGCCGTTGCCGTCGGCGGGAATTCGGTTGCCGTCGGCGGGTCAGGACATCAGGTCGCGGAGGTCGCGATCCATCGACCAAACCAGCACCTCGGCGTCGGTGTGCGCGGTCAGCGGCTCCCCTCCGAGGTCACCGGCGCGCACCGAGTCGCCTTCGTCGAGGCGGGTGCCCGCGAGGTCGAGGCTGCCGCGTGTGACGTAGACGTGGGTGTGCCGTGCGGCGGGCAGGTCGACCGACGACCCGGCCGCGAAACGGGCGGCGTAGAGGGTGGCGGACCGATTGGCGATGCGGATGGCCGAATCGCGGGCCGGGTCGCCCGACGCGATCGCGACCAGACGGCCCGGGGTGAGCTCGTCGTCGACGTCGCGCTGGTCATAGGAGGGTGCGAGTCCCAGCTCGTCGGGCATCACCCACATCTGCACGTAGTGCACCGGCGCCACCCCGGCCTCCGCGCGATGACCCCAACGGTCGTTGCGCTCCGAGTGCTCGATCCCGGTGCCGGCGCTCATCCGTTGTGCCAGTCCGGGATAGACGATTCCCGAGTGGCCCTCCGAGTCCTGGTGCACGAGTGAACCGGACGTGACCCACGTGACGATTTCAGACTCGCGGTGCGGGTGTGTAACGAAGCCTTCACCCGGCGCGACGATTTCATCGTTATTCACCAACAGAACACCGAAATGGGTGTTGGATGGGTCGTAGTGATCGCCGAAGGAGAAAGCATGGCGGGACGTGAGCCACTCAGTCGTCGTTACCGCACGGTCTCCGGCCGCCATCACTCGAAAGTCCATGACACATTATGGGCCGACTCTGCTTCGACGACGCCGTCGTCTATGGCCCCCGTCACGTCGCCAGAACTCCGAGACCCGATCGTGACCGCTCGGATCCCCGAATGGAAGCTGGCGGCATCGAAATCCAGTGTGACAAGAGTGAAAATTGAGACTATGAAGATCTGGGCGAAGCGCGCGCCGAAGATGGCCTGCGCAGCGGCAACCTGCAGCGTCGCCGTCGTCGTGCTCAGCGCATGTGGCATCGGCGGCGGGGACGACAACAGTGCGGCCGGTGCGGCCCGTCACTTCGCGGCCGCGATGGAACGGCAGGATGCCGGTGGCGCCGCCGGGTTCACCACTGCGCCGGGACAGGCCGGGGAGGCGCTGACCGAGACGCTGCAGGCCATGAACGCCGAGCACGTCGACGTGGACGTGGTGAAACCCGTCGAATACAGCGACGGGACCGCGTCCTTCTCCTTGAAGACGACGTGGCGATGGGCCAAGGACCGCACCTTCCAGACGACCAGCACGGGCACCGCGCGGCACCTGTCCACCGGGTGGAAGCTGACCTGGGAACCGTCGATCATCTATCCCGGGCTGCCCTATGGCGGCCAACTGCGCGAGATCCGCACCGACGCCACGCCGGCCCCGACGGTTCGCAGCGGGTCGGGCAAGACCTTCATGTACCTGCAGCCGGTCAACCAGATCATCCTCGACCCCACTCGGACCAAGGACGTCGACCAGTCCGCACGGGCGCTGGCCCGGACCCTCGCGCCCATCGCGCCGCTGGTGACGACACAGGTGATCTCGGAGAAACTCGCCCAATCCCAGGGCAAACCGATCACCGCGGTGACCCTGCGCGATCCCGACATGCAGGTCATGACCTCCGACCCCGACACCGTTCCGGGCGTGACCGTCCGCAAGGCCGGCAAGCTGGTGATGGCCGATCGTCGGCTGTCGTCGCCGCTGGAGCCCGGACTCACCAACTACTGGCAGGCGATCCGCGACGCCACCGCCGGGTGGCAGGTCCAGATGACCGGCCCGGGTATCAAGCCCCACAAGCTGGCAGGCGAACAGGGCCCGGCCGGACCGAGCGTGGACACCACCATCGACCAGAACCTGCAGCTCACCCTGGGTGATGCGGCCGTCGAGGTCGGGCAGCCCGCCACCATCATGGCCCTCGACGCCGGCAGCGGGGCGATCCTCGGCATGGCCCAGAACAGCTACGCCGTCGAACGCGGCACCAGCGTCGGCGGCGTGCATCCGGTCGGGCGCACCCTGGATCCCGTTTTTGCCGTCGTCGACCGGTCCGCCACCGCGAACCAGGAGCCGACCGACGCGATCATGGATCGGCTGGGTCTCGGTGTGCAGTTCACCGTTCCCGGTGCCAGCGCGCCGACGGCCGATCAGCCGGGGGTGGCGACCGTGGACTTCCGGCCGGGCGACCTGAACGCCTCGATGATGAACATGGGCGCACTGGGCGTCGCGCTGGCGCGCAGTTCGTCCGGGCAGATGAGCTCGGTCGCTCCCTATGTCATCAGGGGTGCACAGACTGATGTGGTCGGCGGGCAGCTCGGCGAACTCGACGCGGCGACGACGGCGCCGATCCTGCAGGCGATGGCGGTTACCGCCAAGACCGGCGACGCCAGCGACCTGACCGGGGCGCCCGGTCTGCGGGCATTGGTGGGCACCAACGGTCCCCAGGGCCCGGGCTGGTTCGTCGGACTGCAGGGCGGCAAGGTCATCGTGATCTACTGCGAGGGCGACAAGTCGGGTACGGCAGCACTGCAGGTCGCGCAGAAGTACTTCCGGATCAAGTAGTCCGGCGCCGGGCGACGAACCCGGCGACCGCGCGCCACCCGATGAGGAAGACGCCGAGCGAGATGGTGGCGACGATGATGAAGCTGACCGCGACTCCCTGGTGGAGCAGGTAGCGCAGGATCATGCCGACCACGACGGTGCAGAACCAGATGACCACGCCCGCGGGCACGATCTGCTCGGGCCGGAAGTCGTGGCCGAACCAGTCGCTCGACCGGACGTGGGAGAACACGTAGGCGATCGACCAGCCGGCGGCCGCGCCGACCGCGAACGGCCACAGGGTCTGGAGAACCCCGACGACCGCGAGGCCCTCCTCGTGGCTGGAGCGCCCGATCAGGACAAACACGGTCACCGCGACGAGGTCGATCACTGCGGTCGCCGGCATGGGCAGTGACCGCTTCGACGTCGGGGCGGCGTCCGCGGCGACAGGCGTGGACCTCGACATGGTTGTCACGGTAGCGGGTCGTCGGGTCTGCGGGAACTCTCCCCGCCCGCGTCGGGCTCAGTCGTCTGATCCGGCATGCCGTCGTCGACGTCGTGTGCCAACTCTTCCTCGAGCGTCTCGCCCTTGCGGAAGCTGTTGCGGAACATCACCAGCACCACGATCCAGCCGATCGCCGCGACCAGCACGTAGCTGATCAGCCGGTAGACCAGGACCGCGGTGATGGCGTCGGCGGCCGGCATCCCCGCGCTGGTCAGGGCGGGGACCAGGACGGCGTCGACCACGCCGATCCCGCCGGGCAGAAGCGGTATGGCGGTACCGACCGCCTTACCGGCCGCGTAGGCGACCATCAGGCCTGCGATGCCCGGATGGGCGCCGACGGCCCAGCATGCGAAGGCCAGGCAGGCGACGTCGGCGACCCAGTTGAACATGCTCCAGGCGAACGAGATCGTCAGGTCGCGGCGGGACAGCTGGACGGCGCGCAGCTGCTCGAGGACCTCGATGACCCGGTCATGCCCGTGATGCTTCGGCTTGTTGCGGATCTGGTTCAGCCAGTCGAGGATGCGCAGGAGCGTGCTCTGCAGCGACTCGGGGTGGCTGGCCAGGTATTGGAACACCACGACCACCGCGATGAATCCGACCACGGAGAAGAACACGGAGAACGGACTGGTCTTGGCGCCGGCCAGGAGTGCGCCGCCGAATCCGAGTACGGCGAGCCCAACGCCGGCCAGCAGGCCCGACATCACGACCTGCCAGGACGCGACGACGGGGGTGGCGCCCCATTTGCGGGTCTCCCGGTACACGAACGCCGGGGAGAGCACCGGGCCGCCCGGCATGGTCTGACTCACCGAGTTGGAGGCCAGCACCACCGACAGCGACTGCCACTGGGTCACCCGGACACCGGCGGACCGCAGCAGCGCGCGCTGCACCTGGGCGAAGCTGTCCATCGACAGGAGCGCGGCGAAGATGCTCGCGACGATCCACACCCAGTCGAGGTCGCCGATCCGGTGCCAGGCCTCCTCCAGACTCGGCGAGATCAGCACCACCTCGACGGCCAGGACCGCCAGCACGACGGCCAGCAACACCCACCGCAGCCACCAGAAACGCCGACGCGCCGCGACGCGCCCCGTGCCTGGTCTGTCGGTCGACATAGCCCACACCATATCCACAGCTAGGCTGGCAGCTGTGAGCGATGCCGACACCACCGGCCGCGCGCGGGACGACGATGCCCGCGACCGAGGCGCCAAGGTCTGTGACGACGATGATCGTGAGGGCCGTGTCGGGAGTCCGCTGAACCCGGTCGTCGTCGATCGCGAGAAGGTCCATCCGCTGGTTCGGGCCGGCGCCGAGTGGGGCTGGCGACTGCTGGTGATCGCGGCCGTCGTCTACGTGCTCCTGATGGCCTTCCAGGAGTTCGAGGAAGTGCTGGTGCCCGTGGCCCTGGCGATTCTCGGTGCGGCCATGCTGGTGCCGGTGGTGGACTGGCTGGATCGTCATCGGGTGCCCCGCTCGCTCGCGGTCCTGATCACGATCGTCGTGGCGCTGGGCCTGCTCAGTCTGGTGATGACATTCGTGGTGCAGGAGTTCATCCGTGGCTTCCCCGAACTGACCAAGCAGATCACCGTCACCATCGACCGGTCGCGCGACTGGCTGGTCGACGGCCCGCTGAAAGTCGACGACGACCAGGTCAGCAACATCGGCAACGACATCACCGATTTCCTCCAGCACAATCAGGACAAGGTCACCAGCGGTGCCCTGGCGACCGCCACCACGGCAACCGAGATCGTCACCGGCGCGTTGCTCACGGTGTTTCTGCTGATCTTTTTCCTCTACGGCGGCGGTCAGATCTGGACGTTCGTCACCAAGCTCGTGCCGCACGGGACCCGTGGCCGGGTGCGCGCCGCGGGCACCGCCGGATTCGGCACGCTCGTCGGCTATGTGCGCGCGACGGTGGCGGTGGCGTTCGTCGACGCCCTGGGCATCGGCGTCGGCCTGGCGATCCTCGGTGTCCCGCTGGCACTTCCGCTGGCATCGCTGGTGTTCCTCGGGGCCTTCATCCCGATCGTCGGCGCGCTGGTGACCGGCACGCTGGCAGTGGTGGTCGCCCTGGTCACCCAGGGCTGGATCGCGGCGGTCATCTCCCTGGCCATCGTGGTCGGGGTGATGCAGGTGGAGAGTCATGTCCTGCAGCCGTTCCTGCTCGGCCGGTCGGTGCGACTGCATCCGGTCGCCGTGGTGCTCGCCATTGCCGCCGGGATCGTCTCCGCGGGCATCGTGGGAGGTCTGCTCGCGGTGCCGCTGATCGCGTTCGGCAACACCGCGGTCCGGCATCTGGCCGGCAGCGCGGCGCGGGCACGCAAGCACGACGATGCCACCACCGGCAGGCTGTACACCGCCGAGCCCGACGCGCCGAAGTGGGATCGCCGCGACGCCGTCGACGAGGCGGAAGCCGGCGACGATGACCGGCCCGCCCCGGCCGGACGGTCGGAGGCGACCGGCGAGGTGACGTCCACGGAGCAGACGCCCCGCGACGACGAGTGACACACAGGTGATGTCCCGTCGCGTGACCGAATCGCATGACCCCGGACGGGCCCGCCGGCTCGCCATGGAAGTCGACACCGACCCGGTCGGCCCGCTGTGGCGCGCCGCGCAGCTGTTCCGGTTCCTCTCGTATCTCTACGCCCTCGGCTTCCAGATCGCCGTCAACGACGACCTTCTCCACGACGATCTGGCGTGGGTGTTGTTCGGAGTGCTCTCGGCCTGGACCCTCGTCGCCGGCGTCGCGTACTACACGGGCTTCGGCCGCAATCCGTACTGGGTGGCGGCCGACGTAGCCATCGCCTGCGGCCTGATGCTCACCACGTCGTACGTGGCCGAGACGTCGTGGGCGCTGAACAATCAGACCTGGCCGACCACGCTGTGGGCGGTCAATGCGGTCATCTCGGTGGCGCTGCTCGCCGGACCGGTCTGGGGCATGTTGTCGGGGCTGCTGGTCGGCGGTACCAGTGCGTTCGTGAAGGGTGCTTTCGACCTGAACCTCGGTCGCAACGCGACGATCATCATCATCGTGGCGACCGGCATGGCGGTCGGCCTGGCGGCCGTGATCGCGCGGCGCGCCCACGCCGTCCTGGTCCGGGCGGCCGGGATCGCCGCGGCCACCGAAGAGCGGGACCGGCTGTCGCGCGAAGTGCACGACGGGGTGCTGCAGGTACTCGCGCTGATCGCCAAGCGCGGTAGGGAGATCGGCGGTCCCACCACCGAACTCGCCGAGCTGGCGGGTGAGCAGGAGCGGGCATTGCGGCAATTGGTCTCCGACGCCGGTCGGCTCGGCATCTCACACACCGGCACAAGCACCGACGGGGCCGCGGCCGAGCTCGGCGCGATCCTGCGTGGGTTCGCCGCCGAGCGGGTGTCGGTCAGCGCGCCCGCGACCCTGGTGGCCGTCGATGCCGTTGTCGCCGAGGAGATCCGGGCGGCGGTACAGAACATGCTCGACAACGTCAGCCATCATGCGGGTGCGGCCGCGCAGGCCTATGTGCTGCTCGAGGATCTCGGTGATCGCGTGGTGGTGAGTGTGCGCGACGACGGGGTCGGGATCCCGGCCGGTCGACTCGAGGAGGCGAAGCGCCAGGGTCGCATGGGGATCTCGACATCGATCGTCGGACGCGTGGAAGCCCTCGGCGGCACGGCGCTGCTCGATTCCGGACCCGGTGCGGGGACAGAATGGGAACTGACGATTCCGGTCGAGCGGGAGGCCTGATGGCGAGCACGGACAGCACGGCAGACGATGCGCACACCGGTGCCCCGGACGCAGGGGCGGCCCGCGCGATACGGGTGATGGTGGTCGACGATCACCCGATCTGGCGCGACGGGGTGGCCCGGGACCTCACCGACGAAGGCTTCGAGGTGGTCGCGACCGCAGACGGGGTCGGCAGCGCGGGACGGCGGGCCGGCGCGGTCACGCCCGACGTCGTACTGATGGACATGCAGCTGCCGGACGGGACCGGCGCGGATGCGACGACGGCCGTGCTCGAGGTGTCGCCGTCGACGCGGGTGCTGGTGCTGTCGGCCTCCGACGAGCGCGACGACGTCCTCGAGGCCGTCAAGGCCGGAGCCAGTGGATATCTCGTGAAGTCGTCGTCGAAGGCGGAGCTGGTCGACGCGGTGCGCGCGACCGCCGAGGGCAAGGCCGTGTTCACGCCGGGGCTCGCCGGCCTGATCCTGGGTGAGTACCGGAGGATGTCTGCCGAACCGGATCCCGGTCATCTCCGGCCGTCGCTCACCGACCGGGAGACCGAGGTGTTGCGTCATGTCGCAAAAGGGTTGAGCGCCAAGCAGATCGCCACGAGGCTCGCGCTGAGTCATCGCACCGTCGAGAACCACGTGCAGGCCACGCTGCGCAAGCTGCAACTCGGCAACCGGGTGGAGCTCACGAGGTATGCGATCGAGCACGGGCTGGACGGGTGAGTGGTCGGCGGGTGGGGTCTCGATACGACTCCTGGCTGCGCTCGTCGTCTACTCGACCGGCGGAGGGTGACGTCTACTCGACCGGCGGAGGGTGACGTCTACTCGACCGGCGGAGGGTGACGTCTACTCGACCGGCGGCCTGAGCTCGCCGGTCGAGTAGCCATGAGCCGCTAGGCGAGTGGCGTATCGAGACCCCCGCGACCCGACTCAGCTGTCCGAACGACTGCGGCGCAACAGGTCCTGCACGCTGATCTGCGAACCCTCGCCGTCCGCGTCCGACCGCGCGTGCCGGTCCGATCCTCGGCGCCGGCCGTCCTGGGACGGACGTTCGTCGCCGTCGGCGGACGGATGCGAGTCGCTCAGGCCCCGTTCCATCGGCGACCCGCCAGAGCGCGTCGTCGGCGAAGGCGCGGCCGGGCGTTGCGCCTCGGGCGACAACGACGCGGCCAGCGGACGCTTGCCGGTGGTGTCGAGCGCGGGACGCCGACCGAGCGGCGAATCGTCGTGGCCACCCGGGTTCGCCTGCGGCGGTACCGGTCCGGGACCGGGCCGCGACGTCGGGACGCCGGGTGGCGTCTGCGGCTGCTGCGGTGGCCGGGGTGGCGGTCCGGACGGACGGACGCCGGCCGGCTGCGACGCCGACGGACGGGCCGGCTCGTCGGAGGCCAGGCGGATACCGCCGGCGCCGAGACGCCAACTACCGGTGTCCGGTCCCGACGAGCGATCGCGTGCGGTCCGTCCGAGGCGCGGGGCGGGGGGAGCTGCCGGGGCCGGGGGTGCGGTGGCAGGCCGTGACTGCGGGCCCGAGGGCGGCGCGGACGGGCCGACGCGTGCCCCGCTCGGAGTGGCTGCGGGCGCGCCCGGTTGCGGTCCGGCCGCCGTGTCGGGCCGGGGTGCCGGCGGGCGGCCGGGCGCGGGGGCCCCGCGGTCCGGTACCTGACGGTTCGGCCTCGCCTGAGCGGGCTGAGCAGACCGAGTGGGCTGGGCGGCCTGGGCAGACTGAGTGGGCTGGGCCTGTGTGGACTGAGCGGTCCGGGCAGGCTGGGCGACCGTGCGATTCGGCTCCGGGCGCGCAACCGTGCGGGTGGCGGCAGCCATCGCCGAGGTGGGTGCCTCGGCCGCCAACGTGCCCACCGACCGCGACCGGGCGGCCGCGACGCCGTCGCGGAGCTCGTCGGGCTCGTCGTCGAGGACGGTCTCGCCGAGGCCGATCTTCTGCTGCAATGACTGCATCCAGCGGGGGGCCCACCAGCAGTCGTCGCCGAGAAGCTTCATCACCGACGGCACCAGGAGCATGCGGATGATGGTGGCGTCGAGGATGAGCGCAGCGATCATGCCGTACGCGATGTACTTCATCATCACGATCTCGGAGAGGCCGAACGCCCCCGTGACCACGACGAGAATTGCGGCCGCGGCCGTGATGATGCGACCGGTGTGTGCGGTACCGACGCGTACCGCCTCAGTGGTGGACGCGCCCTTCTGTCTCGCCTCCACCATTCGGGACAACAGGAATATCTCGTAGTCCGTGGACAGGCCGAACACGATGGCGATGATCAGCACCAGCACCGCGGCGAACAGCGGGCCGGGCGTGAAGTTCGCGATCCCGGCACCGTGCCCGTCGACGAAGATCCAGGTGAGGATGCCCAGCGTGGCACCGAGGCCCAGCGCGGACATCAGCGCTGCCTTGATCGGCAGCACCACCGACCCGAATGCCAGGAACATCAGGAAACCGGTGACCAGGACCAACAACACTGCCATCAGCGGCAGTCGCGACATCAGCGCGTCGATCGAGTCCTGGGTGAGGGCCGGGGTACCGGCCACCCACATCTTGAGGCCGTGCGTGTCGATGCCGCGCAGTTCCTTGATGGCCTCGGCCGCGGTGTCGCGGTTCACCAGACCGGCCGACATCTGGATGACGGGCGGCCCGTTGTCGCCGTACTGGCCGGTCAGCGCTCCGTCGTCGGCGGACGGACTGAACTGTTTGGTGAAGCCCGGGATCTTGTTGGCCTCGGTGGCGATGTCGTTGATCTTGTCGCCGCTGTCGTTGTCGTTCGGGTCATACGCGACGACCAGCTTGATCTCTTCGGTGCGTTCGGTCGGGAAGTACTTGTCGAAGTTCTCCTGGGCGACCCGGTTCGGGTTGTCGGGCGGCAGGTAGGCCTCGCTGATGCCGCCGAACTTGATGCCGCCGAACGGGATGGTCAGTACGAGCAGGATCAGCACCGTCGGGACCGCGGTGGCGATCGGGTGGCGCATCACCCAGCCGGACAGGCGGCCCCAGAAGCCGTCCTCGACCTCCTGCCGGGTCCTGGTGCGGCGTAGGAAGGGCAGACCCAGCGCGTCGATTCGCTTGCCCAGGATGCTGAGGATCGCCGGCATCACGGTCAGGGAGAGGATGGCGGCGAGCGACACCGAGGCGATCGCGCCGTAGGCGACCGACTTCAGGAAGCCCTGCGGCATGATCAGCAGACAGGCCAGTGCGGCGACGATGATGGTCGCCGAGAACACCACGGTCTGTCCCGCGGTCATCACCGTTCTTCGTACCGCGGCCTTGGTGGAGTATCCCTCCGCGAGTTCCTCTCGGAAACGACTGACGATGAAGAGGCCGTAGTCGATCGCGATGCCCAGTCCGATCAGGGTGACCACCGATTGGGCGAAGACGTTGAGCTCGGTGATCTGGGCCAGCACCTTCATGATGCCCAGCGAGCCCGCGATGGTGAGACCGCCGATGAGGACCGGGAGACACGCCGCGATCACACCGCCGAAGATGAAGAAGAGCATGATCGCCACCAAGGGCAGCGCGATCACCTCGGCTCGGTGGATGTCCTTGTCCATGCCGTCGGCCATGCTGCCTGCGACCGGCTGTAGGCCCGCGAGCTCGAAATTCGTCCCCTCGAGATTGTATCTTTCCGGGATGTTGTCGAAGGACGGCTGAATGGTCTTGTAGTTCTGGAGCACCGTCGTGTCGTCGTCGCCCTTGACGCCGATACTGATGAACGCATGCGTCTTGTCCGGACTGAAGGTCCGGTCCCGGATGGTGTCCTGGGCGGCCTTCGAGGTCGCCGTCTGATCACGCAGGTAGAACGGGTCGATGAGGCCCGGGTCCTCGCGATTGACCACGTCGCCGTGCTGGGCGATCAGGTCGTCGACGAAGTTCTCCACCTTCGCGCCGAACTCCGGATCGTCGACCGTGGTGCCCGCGGGCGGGGTGACGAGCAGGATGACGTCCGAGCGGTGATCTCGGCCGAGCGCGGTGTCTGCGACGACCGAACCCTGCGACGACTCCGACGTCGGATCGAACCAGCCGCTCTGGCTGAGGTGCTTCGAGAGGTCGAGGCCGTAGAGTCCGAGCCCCGCCATGAGAGCGATGAGTACGCCGATGACGGCGAAGCGCATTCGATAGACGAAAGTGCCGATGGCTCCGAACACGCCGTGGTTCCTTCCTCGTTGCGGGATCTGGTCGTCGGGTCGGGGTCGTTGGTACGGGTCTGTCGATCGTGGTCGCATCGACGGATGACCGTTGATTCTGTCAGGCAGTCCTGAGCTGTCCCTGAGTCGACACGTCCCGTGGTGTGGGTGGTCAGTGCAAGAGTGCCTGCAGCGGTCGGAACGGTGTGAGCCACGCCCCGTCGTCGGGCAGCGAGTCGAGACCGATGCGCGGGAGCGGCTCACGGAACACGGCCGGGATGTCCTCTAGGTCGACGAACTCCAACTCTTCGGTGGTCAATGCCCAGCTGGCGTGTTCACGGAACCCGATCACCGTGACCGGAATGCCGTCCGACACCACGTCGAGCAGTGGCTCCCGGAACGCCTGTCCGTCGGCCGAGGCGACGATCAGGCCAGCTAGTCCCACAGTGTGCCTGCGAAGTTCGATGTGGTCGAGCATGTCGTCGTCGACATCGCTGTCGTCGGACAGCTTCGGCTTCGCGAACACCGCATATCCGACATTACGCAGCGCGTCGACCCAGGGACGCACGACGTCGGCGCTGCCGGGCACGATGTTCGTGAAGACCGTCGCCTCGGGCTCGACCCTTCGAGACGCTTCGCTCCTCAGGGGGCCGGCGGAGATCTCCGCGGTCCGCTGCAACAGCCAGCGGCCGAGAGCGTCGAAACGCGGACGATACGCCGCGGTGGGGCGCCCGCCGAGGATGGCCCCCAGTCCCATGTCCATATTGGGGGCATCCCAGACCAGGAGCACGCGCGACGCGGCGCTCTGGCCGGCGATGGTCTCCGAGAATCCCTTTCCGCCGGCCGGAGCCGGTGGGGGAGTGATGATCTCCGGTTTCGGTGAGTCGTCGCTCATGCGTCGCCGCCTTCGGTGGCTTGAGGTGTGGGGAGATCCGGACGGACATAGACGAACTCGTTGACCCCGCGTCCCTCGCGTTCGGCGCGGCCCTCGAACTTGGTGGTCGGCCGGTCCAGCAGGATCGGTGCGTCCCGGGTCAGCTGGATCACGTGCGGCCGATCGGGGCGCTGGGTGGCGAGATGCTCGGCGATCCACTCCGCATAACCGGCGTGGTCGGTGGCGATGTGGAGCACGCCGCCCGGCTTGAGGCGGTCGGCCATCAACTCCAGGGTGCCGCTCTGCACCAGCCTGCGCTTGTGGTGACGTGATTTCGGCCACGGGTCCGGGAAGAACACCCGGATCCCGGTCAGACTCTGCGGCGGCAACAGTTCGGTGAGCACCACGACGGCGTCGCCGCGGACCATCCGGACGTTGGTCAGGCCGCCGCGGTCGACGAGTCCGAGGAGCTGGGCGAGGCCGGGTTTGTAGACCTCCACCGCCAGGACGTCGATGTCGGGTTCGGCCTCGGCCATCGCGGCGGTCGAGACACCGGTACCGCTGCCGATCTCCAGGACGGCAGGCGCGTCGCGGCCGAACAACTCGGAAAGGTCGACGACGTCTTCCGGAACCCGGTCGACCCCGATGTCCAGGTCGCGGCCCAACCGGGGCCAGAGGGTCTCCCAATTCCGCTGCTGACCCGACGTCAAGGAGCCGCGACGGAACCGGAAACTGGTGACCCGCGGATAGCGACGTGACTGATCGAGACTCTCGCTCACCGGTCCATCGTTGCGCATCGGTGCCCGCCGAGGACAGCCGACACGGATTCTGCGCCGGTCAGCGGCACGGTGCGAGCGTCGGGACGCTAGATTGCGAGGCATGTCGCACGCCCCGATGACCCCATCGACGAACGCGTTGGCGCGGGTCGTCGAGTCGGGGCGGCTGGTGGCGCTCGTCGACCCGTCGTCGCCGGCGCGCGCCGAGCTCGACCTGGCGGTTCGTCGCTACGGTCGCCCACTGCAGGTCCAGGTCGACGGCCGGCCGGGGACCGGGCGCGACACGTTCGCCCGCGCGCTGCGGGAGCGGTTGTCGGTGACGGCGATCGGCCCGGGCGAGGCCGACCGGCGTGCCGACGCCCCCGATCCGTGGATGGCCGATCTGTGGATGTACGTGTTGTCGGGACCGCCGAGGGCTGCCGATCGGACGGCGATCGCGCAGATGCCCGCGGATCGCACGGTGGTGGTGCTCGGCAAGGCGGACACCCACGGATCCCCGGAGGCCGCCGCCGACGTCGCCGCCGCATGCGCCGAACACCTCGGCGTCCCGGTGCTCGCGGTGTCGCAGTTGCTGGCGTGCGCGGATCTGTCCGCCGACGAGTTCGACTTCCTGCGCCGTCTGGCCGCCGCCGGTGAGACGATGCCGTCGATGTCGGGACAGTTCCTCACCCCGACCCTGAATGGATACCCGGGCCCGGAGGGCGCCGGGCCCTTCCACGGCGACGAGCGGGTCCTGCGCGCCGGCCTGCTGCGCCGCGTCGATCGGCATGGCATCGACCTCGCGCTGCACCTCCTGGCCGCCGACGACCCGGCCGCCGCCGACGACCCGGCCGCCGCCGACGTCGCGGCGCTCAACACGGCGCTGCAGGGGCGCAGCGGCATCGACCGACTCGTCACCTCCATCCGGGAGCGGGTCGACCTGGTCCGCCACTGGCGGCTGACCGAGCTGCGGTCGCGACTGGAAATCGTGGCCGCCCGCGGATGGGACCGGGACGTGATCGAACACCTGCTCCAGCACGGGGAGGTGGCGTGATGACCGCGCCTTCCGCGCCCTCCGTGCCGGACGCCGTCTCCCGCGTCCGCGGCCTGACCGGTTTCGATGCGGCGGCCGTGACCGGCAACGGAACCGGGGTGGCGGTGTACGGCATCGGCGGGACCGGCGTGACCAGCCTGATCGAGGCGTGCCGGGCGGTCGATCCGACGTCGCCGACGGCCGTGGGCCGCTGGGACCGGAACGCCGACGACACGTCCGTCGGCATCGCGCTGATGGTGGTCGATCCGTCGTCGTCGATCGGTGACGAGGAGAAGCAGGCCGTCGACGAATTGCGGTCGCGGTTCGGGATCGTCGCACTGGTCGGGTCCAAGATCGACGCCTTCTGGGACTGGCCCCGCATCCTCCGCGCGCACCGGGCCCTGCTCGATCCGTTCGAGCAGCTCCCCGTGTTCGCGGTCTCGGCGGCGGTCGCGTTGTCGGGGGCGGCGTTGTCAGGGGCACCGGATGAGTCCGGGGTGCGCGCGCTGATGGCGTGGATCACCGAGTGTCTGGCGGCGCCCCCGGACGTCCGGCGCGAACGGGCTCGGGTCGCCGCGGCGCTGGGGGCCGTCGAACACACCCTGGACGAACTCACGCGGGCCACCGACCCCGATGCGGCGACGGTCGATCGGCTGGCCGACCGGCGGCGGGCACTGCTCGAATCCCGCGACCGGGGCCGGGCGGACCGGCTCGCCGCGGCGCGCGCCGGGCTGGCCAGGGCGCGCAGCGAATCCCTCGCCGACGTCGCGGCAGGCACCCGCGGTCTCGCCGCCGCGGCGACCGCCCGATCGACCACCCTCAAGCGCGCCTCCGTCGACGGTTATGTCCGCTGGCTCACCGACGAGGTGGCGGCGCTGCGCAACCGAGTGGATCACGCCACCGACGAGCGCATCGACGAGGTGCGGGCGGCGACGCTCGTCGGTATCGAGGCCCAGGTCGATGCCGAACCCCGCGCCGATCCCGATGATCGCGCGCCCGATCCGCCGTTCGGGCGCGCGGTGCCGTCCGGTCGCCGGGGCGGTGAGGACGTCCTCCTGGTCCTGATCGGCGCGTCGACGGGGCTCGGCGTGGGACGGCTGATCGTCGCGCCGATGGCGTCGGTGCAGACCCTGCAATGGGTCAGCATGCCGCTCACGCTGCTGCTTGGCGTCGCCGTCGCCACACTGGTGATCCGGGTGCGCCGGACCGCGGCCCTACGCGCCGACCTGCGTGGCTGGAGTACCGACGCGCTGAACGAGACGCGGGGCAGGCTCGAACACCGGGTGGGGCTGCGACTGGCGGCGGCCGAACCTCATCTGGCCAGCCAGGTGACCCGTGTCCACGAACGGCGCTCGCGACAGGTGTCCGCGGAGGTCGCGGAGATCGACGTGAGACTGCGAGACCTGCGCTCGGGATCGGCGACCCGGGATCGGCGCGACCAACTCGGCCGGCTCCGCGGCACCCACCACGAACTGGTGACGCTCGCACAGGCACAGGCACAGGCACAGGCACAGGCACTGGCACAGGCACAGGCAATGCGCGGCGACGACGCGGACACCTGAGCACGATCGGAACCGATCGGGCGCGCGCTGCGTCCTATCATCACGGTGGTGTGCGGCGCGGGCCGGACCGAACGAGACCGGAATGGGGCAGCGTAGATGGACATGTCATTTCTCGGTGGCGACCCGGTCGGTGGCCATGTTTTCGGTGGTGATGAGCCGGGCGATGCCGATCGCGTGTCGGTCGACCACGACGGTTCGTTCGCGGCGCAGCACGTCTCCCACCTCACGCCGGCAGACGACCTCGACGACCCCAGGTCACCCGAGGATCACCTGTGGATGCATTCCGACGGGCGGGTCTGGGATCTCGGACCGGCCGACGTCGACACCGACGACGACGGCGTGCGGGACTCGCTCACCCGCAGCGGCGCCGGCGGGATGACCGTCTACACCGATTCCGACCACGACGGACAGGTCGACCAGATCACCGAGATCGACGCGCAGGGCATGTTCTCCTCGCGCACTCTCGACCCCGACAGCGGCGCCTGGGTGCCGACCGACAGCGGCCGACTGGGCTGAGGCCGCCGCAGGTTCGTTGAATCGGGCCCTGCGGGCGGTTGCGATGCATGCGACTGTGGGATATGCCGCATCTGTTGGCCCCGGTACCTAGCGCCCGCTCGGTGAACGTATCCTGAGTTGACGACGACATCGCCGACGGCTATGCATCGGGCCGTCACCTCGGAGGAGACCCAATCATGACCTCAGCCACAATTCCCGGACTGGACCCGAACACCGCCCCGACGAAACACGCCGGACTGCTGGCGTGGGTCGCCGAGATCGCCGAGCTGACACAGCCCGATCGGGTCGTCTGGTCCGACGGCAGCGACGAGGAATGGGACCGGCTCACCGCCCATCTCGTCGACGCCGGCACCCTGGTCAAGCTCAACGAGGACAAGAAGCCCAACTCGTTCCTGGCCCAGTCCGATCCCGCCGATGTCGCTCGCGTGGAGTCGCGCACATTCATCTGTGCGAAGACCCAGGAGGATGCCGGCCCCACCAACAACTGGGTCGATCCGGCGGAGATGCGCGCCACGATGAACGACCTCTACCGCGGATGCATGCGCGGTCGCACGATGTTCGTCATCCCGTTCTGCATGGGGCCCCTCGGTTCCGACGACCCGAAGCTGGGCGTCGAGATCACCGACTCCGAATATGTCGTGCTGTCCATGAAGATCATGACCCGCGTCGGTCCGAAGGTCCTTGAGCTGCTCGGCGACGACGGATTCTTCGTCAAGGCCCTGCACTCCGTCGGCGCCCCGCTCGAGCCCGGTCAGGCCGATGTCCCCTGGCCGTGCAACTCCGAGAAGTACATCTCCCACTTCCCCGAGGATCGGGAGATCTGGTCGTTCGGTTCCGGATACGGCGGCAATGCCCTGCTCGGCAAGAAGTGCTATGCGCTGCGCATCGCCTCGGTGCTGGCCCACGACGAGGGCTGGCTGGCCGAGCACATGCTGATCCTCAAGCTCACCAGCCCGCAGAAGAAGGTCTACTACGTCGCCGCCGCATTCCCGAGTGCCTGCGGCAAGACCAACCTCGCGATGATCCAGCCCACCATCCCGGGCTGGACCGCCGAGACCGTCGGCGACGACATCGCCTGGATGCGCTTCGGCGACGACGGCCGCCTGTACGCGACCAACCCGGAGTTCGGGTTCTTCGGTGTCGCTCCGGGTACGAGCAACGACTCCAATCCGAACGCCATGAAGACCGTCGAAGCCGGCAACACGTTGTACACCAACGTCGCGCTCACCGACGACGGCGACATCTGGTGGGAGGGCATCGGCGGCGAGAAGCCCGCGCACCTCACCGACTGGCTCGGCAACGACTGGACGCCGGATTCCGACGCGAAGGCCGCCCACCCGAACTCCCGCTACTGCACCCCGCTGGACCAGTGCCCGTCGCTGGCCGACGAGTGGGACGACCCGAAGGGTGTGCCGCTGTCGGCGATCCTGTTCGGCGGTCGCCGCAAGACCACCGTCCCGCTGGTCACCGAGGCTCGCGACTGGCAGCACGGCGTGTTCATGGGTGCCACCGTCGGCTCCGAACAGACCGCCGCGGCCGAGGGCAAGGTCGGCACCGTCCGTCGTGACCCGATGGCGATGCTGCCGTTCCTCGGCTACCACATCGGTGATTACTTCGCGCACTGGATCGACCTCGGCAAGAACGCCGACGCCACCAAGCTGCCGAAGATCTTCTACGTCAACTGGTTCCGTCGCGGCGACGACGGCCGCTTCCTGTGGCCGGGATTCGGCGAGAACAGCCGCGTGCTCGAGTGGATCGTCGGCCGGATCGAGGGCGAGAACGAGGGCATCTCCACGCCCATCGGCATCGTCGCGAAGCCCGAGGAGATCGACGTCGACGGTCTGGGCGACCTCCCGGCCGAGGACATCGAGGCGGCGCTCGCGGTGAACGCCGACGAGTGGCGCCAGGAGATCCCGCTGATCGAGGAGCTCTTCGAGTTCGTCGGCGACAAGCTGCCGACCTCGCTGCAGGACGAGCTGGATCAGCTCAAGCAACGACTGGGCTGAGCCAGGCGGTCCGAGAACCGCGCCCTCCGCCGAGGGAATCACGATTTCCGTCGAGAGAACCCGACCACCACGCAGGTCGGGTTCTCTCGGCGCATCCGGGGTTCCGCGGGTGCCGCTCAGGGTTCTCCCGGCGTACTGTCGACGTTCTCTCGACTTCGTGCCATCGGGTAAGGTCTCCCCCTATGAGGTTTCGCTGGTGGGGGGCGGCACTCGTGTCCGCTTGTGCTGTAGGGCTTTCCGTTGTGTCGGTGGGTGGGGTCACCGCGGCCCCGGCGAGCCCGGCCAGCCCTTCGTCGGGCGTGACGTCGTTCTACCGGGATTCGACGACGATCTCCGGGCTGCCGAGCTTCGGCGGGATCTCGGGCATCGACCGCACCGGTAACGGCACCTATGCGCTGATCTCCACGGATGTCGGCCGATTCGGCCCCGCGCGGTACTACAACGCGACGATCCCGTTCAGCTCAACGACCGGTGTGGCGAGCCAGGGCCGGATCACCGGCGGCGGCACAATCCTCGGCCCCGGCAATCTGCCGATCCTGCCCGGCGGTGCGCAGTTCGAGGGCCTCCGTCGCCTGGGCGGCGGTTACGTGGTCGCCGGCGGCGGCAACCAGCAATTCGTCCGGGTGGTCGGTGGGCTCGGCAATCACCTCCGCGATCTCCCGCTCCCGGCCGCCTACCGCAGCAGCGCCAAGAGCGGTCTGAACGGCCAGCGGGGACTCACCGGTGTCGCGGTGGCGCCCGGTGATCGGGTCAGCGCCATCACCGCGGGCGGGCTGAAACAGGATCCGCGGACTTCCGCACGCCTGCTCACCTGGGCCGGCCGCGGCACCTCCGAGCACGTCTACCGCACCGACGGCGACAAGGTGGCGGCAGATGTGCTGGCGGTCAACAACACCGACTATCTGGTGCTCGAACGCGGCAAGGGCCGAACGGCTCGCATCTACTGGACCACCACCCGCGGTGCGCAGTCGGTGACCGGGAAGCAGAAGCTGTCCGGCCGCGAGGCGGCGATGCCGAAGAAATCGATCTTCTCGACCGAGCCGCTCACCGGCCTGGTCGCCGGGAACATGTCCGGACTGGCCTGGGGCAATTGGTTCCCCGACCATCCGTGGATGACCTATCGGGCACGCGCGCTGTACATCGTCACCAACGACGCCTTCTCGGGCCCGACGCGCGTGCACGTCCTCGAGGTCCGGCTGCCCAAGCACTGACCCGTCGGGTATTCGACCGACCCCGGGACGTCGGGGTGGTCACTCAGGGATATTCCCGATAGCCAACGGACCGGAGATTTGGCACCGTTGAGGCCATGACATCGGCCCGTACGGACAGCCCACACGTCGCAGCACACCCGATCGCCGCCGGCGCGGCCGATCTGACCAAGGTCTACGGCACGGGTGACACCGTCGTCGAGGCACTGCGGGGGGTCACCATCGAGTTCGCCGCCGGCGAGTTCACCGCGATCATGGGCCCGTCCGGGTCGGGCAAGTCCACCCTGATGCACTGCCTCGCCGGCCTCGACGTGGCCACCGCAGGCAAGGTGCACATCGGCGACGTCGACCTCACCGGACTCTCCGACAAGGCGATGACCATGCTGCGGCGCGACCGGATCGGGTTCGTCTTCCAGTCCTTCAACCTTGTCCCCACCCTGACCGCGGCCGAGAACATCACGCTGCCCGTGGACATCGCGGGCCGCGAGGTGGACAAGTCCTGGTTCGACGCGGTCGTCGATCGTCTCGGCATCACCGACCGGCTCACCCATCTGCCCAGCGAGCTGTCGGGTGGTCAGCAGCAGCGCGTGGCCTGTGCGCGAGCGCTGGTCGGCAAGCCGGACATCATCTTCGGTGACGAGCCGACCGGCAACCTCGACTCGCGCTCGTCGGGTGAGGTCCTCGACATCCTGCGGGCGGCGACCGACGAGTTCGGCCAGACCGTGGTGATCGTGACGCACGATCCGCGCGCTGCCTCCTACGCCGACCGGGTGGTCTTCCTCGCCGACGGGTTGATCGTGCGCGAGCTGGCGCGCCCGTCGGCCGACGACGTCTTCGAGGTCATGAAGAATCTCGACGAGCCGGCCGCATCCGAGCCGCATGCGCCCAGGCACGCCGCCGACGCGGCCGCCGACGAGAACACCTCCGAGGTGCGCTGACACCATGGCATCGTCATCGGTGATGCGCCGGGTCTCGTTGCGAAACCTGCGCGCGCACAAGCTCCGTCTGTTCCTTACGGTCTTCTCCATCGTGCTCGGCACATCGTTCGTGGCCGGGTCCATCGTGTTCACCTCGACCGTCTCCAAGGCGTTCAACGACATCTTCGACTCGGTCGCCCCCGGGGTGTCGGTGCAGATCACCCCGGAGAACAACCAGTCGCCGGGGGTTCCGCAGACGGTCATCGACGACCTCGACGCCCGGAAATCCGAGCTCGGGATCGACCGTATCGTCCCCAACTATTCCGGACTGGTGACGATCGCCAACTCCGACGGCAAGGCCCTGCAGACCGGTGGTGCCCCGAGCGTCGGCACCGCGTACCTGCCGCCCGACGTCGCGCTCTCGCCGGACACCAGCAAACTCGAGCCGGGCGGTCGTGGACCCGCCAACCCCGGTGAGGTCGCGCTGAACGCCTCGGCGGCGGAGAAGGCCGGTCTGAAGGTCGGCTCCAAGACCAAGGTCGTCCTGGGACAGGGCGCCGTCCAGCCCCGCGAGGTGACCGTGGTGGGGTTGCTCGACCTCCCCGGCTCCACCGGAGGCTTCGTCAACGTCCAGTTCGATCAGGCCACCGCGAAGACGCTGTTGTCCGACGGGCAGCACGTGGCCCAAGTGGACATGTCCGCGGTCGCGGGGGTGACCCCCGCCCAGCTGCAGGAGCGCGTCGACAAGGCGCTGCCCGCGGATCTGTACAAGGTGCGCACCGGGGACCAGGTCCGACAGGACGAGAAGGACAACGTCAATCAGTTCCTGAGCATCTTCACCGGAATCCTGTTGGCATTCGCGGCGATCGGGCTGATCGTCGGAACCTTCATCATCTACAACACTTTCTCGATGATCGTGGCGCAGCGGAACCGTGAGCTGGCGTTGCTACGCGCGGTCGGCGCGAGCCAGAAGCAGGTGTCGCGCTCGGTACTGTTCGAGGCGTTCGTCGTCGGCGTGATCGGTGGTGTCGTCGGCCTGGGGATCGGTATCGGGCTCGCCGCCCTGCTGAAGGTGTTGACGAGCTCGGCGTCCGGATTGCCCCAGGCGCCGCTGCAGATCAGCGTCTGGGCCGTGCTGGCCGCACTCTTCGTCGGTGTGGTCGTGACGATGGTGAGTGCGTGGGTGCCCGCGCTGCGTGCGTCGAAGGTGCCGCCGGTGGAGGCGATGCGATCCGGGATGGCCGAGGGCTCGGCGCCGTTGCGCACCCGCACCATCGCCGGGGCCGTCCTGGGCGTCGCCGGCCTCGCGGCCATCGTCATCGGTGCCATGGGTGTGGGCCTCGGACCGGCGATCGCGGTCGGGTGCGGCTCGGCCGCGGCCATCGCCGCGGTGGTCCTGGCCGGGCCCGCTCTGTCGCGGCCGATCGTCGGGGGCCTGGGAACGGTCATCGGCGCGCCCTTCGGCAAGATCGGCCGGCTCGCCCGGACCAACGCGGTGCGCAATCCACGCCGCACCGCGGCGACCGCCTTCGCGCTCACCCTGGGACTGATGCTGGTTGCGGTGATCGGCACCCTCGGCACCTCGTTCAAGGGCACCATCGACACCGCCGTCGACACGGGTCTGCGTGCCGAGTTCATCGTCGCGGGCGCCAATCAGCTGCCGATCCCGGGTGCGGTCGCCACCGCCGTCGAGGGCGTGGACGGCGTCGGGTCGTCGGTCAGCTTCGGCGTCGTCCGCGCCAAGGTGGGCGACAAGACGGTCGCCGGATACGGGGCGCTCGGCGGACAGCCGAACGACGTCGCCATCATGGACATGAAAGACGGTGCCTCCCCGAACCTTCCGGCCGACGGCATGTTGGTCAGCGAACGCACGCGGAACACGCAGGGCTGGAATCGCGGTGACGTGGTCACCTTCACCGGCCCCACCGGGGAACAGATCCCGGTGACGGTGTCCGGCGTGTACGCCGACAACGAGGCGCTGCAACCGTGGATGGTGGGACCGACGGTCTACGACAAACTCGTGCCGCCGTCGGCGCGGGTGAGCGCCACCATCTTCGTCACGCCCGCACCCGGTGTGCAGGCCGACACGTTGCGCACGAACCTGGAGAACGCCACCGACTCGTATCTGACCGTCCAGGTCCAGGATCGGGACGAGTTCAAGAGCTCGGTCTCGAGCCAGATCGACCAGATGCTGGCGACGCTCTACGCGATGCTCGGCCTGGCGTTGCTGATCGCCGTGCTCGGCATCGTGAACACGCTGGCGCTGTCGGTGGTGGAGCGGACCCGTGAGATCGGCATGCTGCGGGCCGTGGGCATGCTGAGGTCCCAGGTGCGGCGCAGCATCTACCTGGAGTCGGTCCTCATCGCGATCTTCGGTGCGATTTTGGGAGTGATCCTCGGCAGCGTCATCGGCTGGGCCCTGGTGCGGACCCTGGCCAAGTGGGGCCTGGGGACCCCGGTGCTGCCATGGAGTCTCATCGTGATCACCCTGATCGCATCGGCGGTGGTCGGCGTCCTCGCCGCGCTGTGGCCGGCTGTTCGTGCGGCACGCACCCGGCCGCTGGAGGCGATCGCCGAGGCGTGACGGCGGCGGGCATCCGGATCAGCCGGCGGCCGGCTCGCGTTCGGGCTCGGTCTCGGTCTCGGAAGTGCTGGCCGATACCGGTGTCATGGCGCGCGGCGACAGGAAGATCAGGAACGCCACCCCGACGAGGATGACGATGCCCATCACGACGCAGGCGGTGTTCATCGGTCCGATGAAGGCCTGCTTGGCCTGGTCGGCGACAGCGTCGAGCGTCTCTGTCCGACCGGGCAGTCGCGTCGCCAGCGCGTCGATGGTGTGCAGCGCCTCGGCGAGTGATCGGGCGATGTGTTCACCGAGCTGGGACGAACCGGTCTCGGCGGACACACGATCGGCGACAGGGGCGATGTTGCGCGTGTAGCCGGACGCGAGGATGCTGCCGGACACGGCGATCCCGATCGCTGCCCCGAGTTCGCGGAAGGTGTCGTTGACGGCGGAGCCGATGCCCTGGGTCGCCGCCGGGGTATTGGCCATGATCGCGGTGGTCGGGGGCGCGGTCGCGAATCCCTGGCCCACCGCGCCGAGCATCAACATCGGGAACATCCCCCAATACGTCGTGTACGGGACCACACCCATCAGGATCAGTCCGATGCCGGTCAACGACACGCCGAGCACGAGCATGCTCCGCAGGGAATATCGCACGGCAAGCCAGGTGCCGATCGGCGACAGGATCATGATGACCACGACGACCGGCATCACCGCAGTAGCAGCCATCAGGGGCGACATCCCGAAATCCAGCTGTAGTCGTTGCAAGACCACGTAGAACAGACCGAGCGAGGCGAAGAACTGCACCATCACCGTCAGCGCACCGGCAGAGAACGCTCGGTTGGCGAAGAGGTGGACATCGAGAAGTGGTGCAGCACGGCGGCGTTCGACCACGACGAACACGACTCCGAGTACCAGTCCGGCACCCAAGGCGCCCAACGTGACCGCGTCATCCCAGCCGCGGGTCGGGGTTTCCAGCAGGCCGACGACGAACAGGAACACCGCGGCCGTCGACACCAGCGCGCCCGGCACGTCGAACGGCTTCGAGTGTTCGTCGCGGGAGGTCCCGATCGTCGCCGACGCCATCGCCAGCAGCGCCGCGACGACGGTGAAGACGATGAAGATCGACCGCCAACTGAACCACTCGAGTAGAAAACCGCTGACGAAGAAGCCGCCGATCCCGGCTGCGCCGCCGACTCCCGCCCACAGCGACACGGCCAGTGGACGTTTGCGCTCGGGAAGTTGTGAGGTCAACAGCGACAGGGTCGACGGCATCACCATGGCGGCGGCGACTCCGCTGAGAGCACGGCTGGCGATGATGGCCGTCGGGTCGTCGGTCCACAGGGGCGGAGTCGAGGCGGCGGCGAAGATCGCCAGCCCGATGATCAGCAGGCCGCGGCGGCCGAATCGGTCCCCGATCGCACCGCTGGGGAGCAGCAGGGCCGCCAGGGCCACCGTGTAGGCGTCCACCAGCCACGTCATCTCGGTGGAGGTGGCGCCGATGGAGGGTGCGATCTCGGGGAGTGCCACATTGAGCGCGGTCATCGCGCCCATCACCACGGCGAGGGCGGCGCAGGCCACGCAGATCAGCCAGATTCCTCGCGCACCGATTCGATCGCGTTCTTCGGCGCGGTCGGATGTCGGGGGATGCTGGTCGGCCACCATGGGCTCTGACCATACAGCAGATTGTATATGTATGTTCAGCGAGTAGTTACAGTGACTTTCATGGCACGACGCACGGGTTGGGGTGGCGAACTCCCGATCGACGACGCGGAGGCCATCGCGCGCATCCTGTCCGCGGCGCGGCGGGTGATCGAATCCGAGGGCGCCGCGGTCAGCGTCACGCTGGTGGCGCAGGAACTCCAGGTGACGCGGCAGACCGTCTACCGCTACTTCGGCAGTGTGCAGGAGCTGCTGCAGGCGGTGGCCCTCGACTCGGGACGGACGGCCGCGCCGGCCATCATCGATCGGGTACGGGCGATCACCGATCCGGCGGCAGTCGTCGTGGAGCTGGTGGCGTCGGCGATCGAGATCCTCACCACCGACCGGGTGCTCGTGTTCCTGCTCGGGCCGGGCGCCAGTACCGGTCTGCTCGGTGGGTCGATGACGGGGCCAACCGCGCGCGATCAGGCCAGGGTGATCCTCGACGAGCTCGAGTTCGACTGGCACAAGCTCGGATTCGACGACGACACGTTCGACCAGCTCGTCGAGTGGTGTCTGCTGGTGATCGGCGCCTACATCCATCGCCCCGACGACGAGATCCCGGCACCCGCCGAATTGCGGGCCTATCTCTCGGTCTGGATGCGGCCGTCGATCGAGGCGGCCCACCACGAAGCGCGCGGCGCGCGAGCGCGGTCACAGGCCGAGACAATGACACAATCGGTCCCATGACCCAGCCACCCGACGATCGTTGGGACCCGAATCGCGAGCATCCCGACACGCGACGATTCGACCCCGCCGACGAGGCGGCCGCCTACCGACCCGACGACCGCGGTCCCGCGGATCCGCCGCCGGGGGCTGCGGGCCAGCCGGGTCCGTACGGCCACCCGCAGGCCTATACCGAGGCCGCCGCCTACGGCCCTCCCTACGGGGAGCCCGGCCCGGGTGAGCCGCCCCCGCCGCCGTCCAAGCACAGCGGACGCACGGTCGGGCTGGTGATCGCGGTGATCGTGGCCGTGGTGGTGCTGGCACTGGTCGGCATCCTGATCGCGCGCGGCTCCGGCAACAACGACGAGCAGACCGCGGGCGTGAGTTCGTCGTCGGCCACCACCACCTCCGAGGCGTCGACGACCACCACGACCACGACGACCGAGGAGACGACCACCACCACACCCACGCCGACGGTGGCACCGGGCGCGGTGGTCTATCAGCTGACCGGCAACGGCGACGTCATCGGGATCCGATACATCAACGGCACCAGGTCCACGGTGGTCGCCGCAGCCGGCGCCCCGTGGTCGCAGGCCGCGACGGTCACCGGCGCCACCGCCGAGCTCAACGCGATCGTCGTCCGTGGTCCGGTCACCTGCAATATCCTGCACGGCCGGGACCTACTGGCGTCGTCGACGAGCAACGGCGGACCGCTGAGCTGTTCGGCGCCGATCCCCGCGGGCTGATCACGTCGCGTGGCGGCAACGCTACGTCCGGTCCTCGTCGCGCCACGTGACGAGCTCCCGCCGCAGTAGTTTGCCGGTGGGGTTGCGCGGTAGTTCGTCGAGGAAGATGACGTCGCGCGGCACCTTGTAGCGGGCGAGGTGGGCCCGCACGTGGTCGCGGATCTCCTGCGCCGCGGGATGTGCGCCGGGCGTGGGAACGACGAATGCCCGTAGGCGGGTGCCGAATTCGTCGTCGTCGACCCCGATGACAGCGACGTCGTCGATGTCGGCGTGCTCGGCCAGCAGGTTCTCCACCTCACCGGGGTAGACGTTCTCGCCGCCGGACAGGATCATGTCGTCGTCGCGACCGTCGATGTGCAGCAGTCCGTGCTCGTCGAAGTGGGCCATGTCGCCGGTCGACATGTAGCCGTCGATGATCTGTTTGTGCCGTCCGTCGGTGTAGCCCTCGAACGGTGCGGAGCTCCGCACGAACAGCCGGCCGCTCTGATGGTTGTCGGTGAGCTGCCGGTCTGCGTCGTCGTAGAGGCGTAGGCGGCCGGCGACGGTCGACCGTCCGACCGTGCCCGGTGCGAGGCGTAGTTCCTGCGGCTGGGCGACCGACGCGACGGCGACCTCGGTGGAGCCGTACATGTTGTAGAGGACGTCGCCGAAGGCATCCTGGACGGCCTCGCTCAGCGTGGGGGTCAGCGGTGATCCGGCGATGACGATGGCCCGCAACGCGCTCAGGTCGTACCCGGCGATCTTCTCCGGACCGAGGGCGAGCATCCGGTGCAGCATGGTCGGGACCGCGACGAGCATCTCGGCCCGGTGCTCGGCGAGTGCGGCCAGCGTCTTCTCGGCATCGAACCGCCGCAGCAGGACCGCCTTGTTGGCCTTCGCGTTGGATACGCCCCACATGCCGAAGCCGGTGGAGTGGAAGATCGGGGAGACGATCACCACGCTGCCGCGTTCCGGGAAGGGGATGCGGTCGACGAACATCGCCGACGAGAAGGGATTCATCTTTCCGCGCGGCGCACCCTTGGGCAGTCCGGTGGTGCCGCTGGTGAGGATGATGAATCCGCCGGGGGTCTTCGGCAGCGGCGGCAACGACGTGTCGCCGGATGCGACGATGTCCTCGATCAGTGGGGCCTCGTAGTCACCGTGGTCGCCGTAGTCACCGTCGTTTCCGTCGGACCACGTCAGGTAACGCGGGATGTCGGCCGGGAGCGCGCTGAGCAGGTCGATGAACTCGCTGTCGTGCAGCACCGCGGCCAGTTCCTCCCGCTTCGCCACCTCGGCGAACTGGGGTTTGCCGAACCCCGTGTTCATCAATGCGAGTTTGTAGCCGGCCCGCCCCGCCGCGGTGATCGACAGCAGCAGGCCGCGGTGGTCGCGCGCCAGCACGCCGACGACGGCACCGGGCTCGATGCCGGAGGCGAGCAGCGCATTCGCGAGGGCGTTGGCCTGATCGCTCAGCTCGCGGTAGGTCAGTTCCCCGCGTTCGTCGGCCAGCGCCGGTGCGTCCGGGAATTCCTCGGCGTTCCGCAGGATCAGCGACGCCTGTGCGCCCATCGTGTTGGCCCACTTGATCCCGCGCAGCATTCCCTTGAGATCGGTGAAGTCGAGGATGCCGGTCCGTTGCAGGACCACCGCACTCTTGATGTTGCGAACGCCGTCGTCGAGTCGGTCTCTCACCGCGTCGAGTACGCCTGCCATACGCCCCTGCCTCTCCACCGTGGGCGGGAGCGTGCAGTATGGCCCCCGTCACAACATTCTGGCGCGCGCGGCGGCTCGTGGGGTCGGACTCAGCGTTTCCGCAGCACCAGAACGAGATTCGTCCCGAGCACCTCACGCAGGCCCGGCACCCGCATGACCCACCACAGCCAGTGCGGCAGGTACCGCGGGAATGCCGCGACGCGGACCGCCCGCGGGTCGGCGTCGGCCGCCCATCGCAGCCCCTGCGCCGCGGTCACCGGGAACAGGGAGGTGCCGAACAGGTTCTTCGGCGGATGTCCGTGCCTGCGGGTGTACCAGCGGGCCGCACGGTGTCCACCCGCGTAGTGCGTCAGACCCATCTCGTGTCCGCCGAAGGGGCCCCACCAGAGGGTGTAGCTGATGATCACCGTCCCGCCGGGCCGGGTCACGCGCAGCATCTCCTCGGCCATCGCCCAGGGCGCCGAGGTGTGTTCGACGACGTTCGACGACACGGCGACGTCCATCGACGCGTCGGCGAACGGGAGATGCCGGCCGTCGCCCCGGACCGACGCGCGATGGTCCAGACCGCCCGCGTGCATCTCGGAGGGATCCGGTTCGACCGAGATGTAGTGCGCCCCGCGATCGTCGAACGCGTCGGCGAAATAGCCGGGGCCGCCACCGACATCGAGGATCACGGCACCGTCGAGGGGAGCCGGATGCCAGTCGGCGACCATCCGTGCCGTGTCGTCGGCGATCGCGCCGTAAAAGCGTGCGGGGTCGCTCTGTTCGAAGCGGAAATCGTTGAGCAGGCGGGCCGCCCTGGACAACGTCGCATACCGGGCGAAACCGCTCGGGGAACGGGGCATCGGGATCTCAGCCTTCCTGATCGGCGTCCGCGCCGCCGTCCGACTGCGCGACGAGTTGTCGCAGGCCGGCCACGAATGTCCGCAGCGCGAAGACGAACTCGGCTCGCAGATCCTCGGGCAGGGCAGGCAGGACCGTGGTCACGGACGGGAATCGGGTGGTGTCGAGCCGACGGTAATACTCGGTGATCGTCGCACGCCTCGGCGCCGCGTCGTGGGACTCCTGCAGGGCATAACCGACGATGAGCCTGGCGAGAGCGTGGTCCGCGGCCGCGGCCCTGGTGGGGGACAGGCCCGCGCCGAGCAGCAGTCGTAGCGATTCCTCGTATCGCAGCAGGCCCATCGGGCCGAAGTAGACCTGTCCCGCGAACAATGCGGCCGAGTGCGGGTTCCGGCACAGCGCGTCGAAGGCGATGATGGCGGAGCCCTCGACCACCGAACTCCACTCGTCACCGAGATCGGCCGCGGCGATCTCGGACACCGCCTCGTGCATCACGCGTTCGGCGAGCCTCGTGCAGAGCTCCTCCCGGCCACCCGGGAGTTGGCGATACAACGTGGAGGTCGATGACCCGAGTCGCCGTGCCAGGGCCCGCATACCCAGGCCTTCGATCCCGCCCGCGGCGAGCAGCGCCAGGGCCTCGGTGAGGATCTCGTCGACCGGAAACGGAGGTCGGCCCCCGGCCGCGCGGTGCGCGTCGGCCGGCTCCGAGGGTTGTTCGTGCCACCAGTCGGGTGACCCGAATTCGGGGGATTCGGTGGATTCGGGCATGGGGTGGCCTGGCCGTCCTAGCTGTCGGTATAGGCGGCGAAATCACCTATGGAGTCACGAGTCCGACTCAACTACTGTTGTAGACGCGCGTCGGGGTTTCGGCTACAGTGTAGCCGCAACGGCAATGCAGCCTGCATCTGGATGAGGTTCCCAGGGTTCGGACGCGATGTGGAGGGGACGCCACGTACGGCCTTGGGAACCTTTCCGAAGATCTGATCCCGATCGGTACGCTTGTTCTGCGATGACCGATCCCACTCATGTCCTGCTTCTGTGCTGGCGCGACACCGCCCACCCGCAAGGTGGCGGCAGTGAGCGCTATCTCGAACGCGTCGGCGCCGAGCTGGTGGCCCGGGGTATGCGGGTCACCCTCCTCACCGCCGCCTACGACGGCGCGGCGACCGAAGATGTTCGTGACGGTGTCCGCATCCTGCGTGCCGGCGGTCGCCTGTCGGTCTATCCGCGAGCTCTCGCGACGATCGTGGCGGGCACGTTCGGTCGCGGTCGGCTGGGCCGGATCGCCCCCGACGTCGTGGTGGACACCCAGAACGGCATCCCGTTCTTCTCCGCGCTCGTGTCGCGGGCGCCGACCGTCGTCCTGGTGCACCACTGCCATCGCGAGCAGTGGCCGGTGGCCGGCCGGTTGCTCGGTCGGCTCGGCTGGTTCCTCGAGTCGTCGGTCTCGCCGCGCGTGCACCGCCGGAACCGGTATGTCACGGTCTCCGGCCCGTCGGCTGCGGAGCTCGCCTCCCTCGGCGTCGACGAGAGCCGGATCACCGTGATCCGCAACGGAATCGACCCACTGTCCGGACCGTCCGCGGATGCGTCGCATGCCGCAGAGGCGGCCACCCGTCTCTGCGTGTTGTCGCGTCTCGTGCCGCACAAGCAGGTCGAGGACGCCCTCGCGGTGGTCGCCGAGCTGGCGCACTCGCGTCCGGAGGTCCACCTCGACGTGATCGGCGGTGGGTGGTGGTCGGACCAATTACGCAGATGTGCAACCGAACTGGGTGTCGACGAGCACGTGACCTTCCACGGTCACGTCAGCGAGGACCGCAAACACGAGCTGCTGGCCCAGGCGAATGTGCACCTCATGCCCTCCCGCAAGGAAGGGTGGGGCCTCGCCGTGATCGAGGCCGCGCAGCATCGGGTGCCGACCATCGGCTATCGGAGTTCGGTCGGGCTGGTCGAGTCGGTCGAACACGGCGAGACCGGCCTCCTGGTGGACGGAGTCGACGAACTCGTCAGTGCCACCAGGAAACTCATCGACAACCCGGACGAGGCGGCCCGGCTCGGCGACAACGCCCAACTCAAGGCGGAGGGCTACTCGTGGTCAGCGACCGCGGACGGTTTCATCGAGGTGTTCGACGACGTGCTGCCCACATCGCGGCGCATGCGCCGAGCAGCACCGTCGCCGACCAGAGCAGATGTGCACTGATCACCACTGCGCGTGACGTCGCAGACGCGTCCGCCCCGGCGGCCGGATCGTCGATGCGATAGAGCGTCAGGTCCGTGCCGCGGAACACCGCGGTCGCCTCGTCGGCGAGCGTGCTCGGCGGTGCGTCGTTCTCCACCACCACCCAGCCGACGCCCAGGGCGGCCAGCGACGACGGCGACCCGCCGTCGTGGAGGACCGCGTCCACGTCGGCACCACGCCCGGATGCCGGGTCCACCACGACCCCGTCGACGGTGAGCAACCCCGAATCGGTGACCGGCGCGCGCACCATCCGCGGCAGCGGGTCGAGCGACGGGACGTCGGTGAACGCGTACCGGCGCACCGCGCCGGTGGGCCACACCGCGACGGCGCCGCGGTCGGCCGGGACGATGCGCGCCACGGTGGCCCAGTCCGACGGATAGGTGATGGTACGGATCTGCCCGCCCACCCCCCAGGCGAGATCCGGGAGCGGCGCGGCGATCAGCAACGCCGTCGCCGCGAGTGCGAAACCTGCGGGCACCCACCGTCGGACGGCGAGCACCGCGGCCGCCGCGGCCACTGCGAAGAACGGCACCATCAGCGCAAGATATTTCTGGGTATCCCGGAACAACCCGACGCCGGGAACGTCCGCGGCCAGCCGCGACAACCCGGCGGCCACCGGGCCGACGGCGGCGACGGTCACGGCGAGTGCGGTCACCCCGGCCAGCACGGCGAGGGTTCCGACCAGTCGGTCGCGGCGTTCCCGGTGCGTCCAGAGCCATCGGCCGCCGACGGCGACCACGATCAGCAGCAACAGGGTCGCCACCGCCGCCCACCAGATGGTCCGGCTCGCCGGCACCGCGTCGGCATTCCAGATGCCACCGAGTCCGATCACCGTGCCGAGCGTGCCCAGACCCGACTCGGCACGCGCGCCGAACACGGTGAAACCGTCGGAGCCGGTGGTCGCCGGGGCGGTCCCGACGAGGGTCGCGGTGAGCCACGGGAGAGCACCGAGAAGCCAGATCCCGCACAGGGTTCCGATCTGGCGCCACCGCCGTGCGCGGACCAGCGGGAGCATGAGGACCACGAGGAGCAGGATGGCCGCCAGGATCGAGCCGGTGGGTGTGAAACCGGCGCACGCCGTGGCGGCGGCGAGCTGCACCCAGCCGGGCCACCCGGGCCTGCGCATGACCTCGACCGCCCCGACGACGATCCAGCCGAGCGCCGCGTACGACACCATCAGACTCCAGTGTCCCTGCAGAAGACGTTCGGCCACATAGGGATTCCAGATCGCGACGAGCGCGGCGGCCACCGCGCCGCTGCGGCCGGCTGATGGCACGAGCCGGATCGCCATCCGTCCGTAGCCGACCCCGGCGAGGGTCAGCGCCGCGAAGGTGATCGCGGTGACCACCGCGCCGCCGTCGACGAGGCCGCTGAGCGTCGCGACCACCCAGTCCTGCGGCACGGCGCGCGCGGCCACGTCGCCGAGGCCGAGGGCGGGATCGGTGACGAACGAGCGGGGCGTGGAGACCGCGTCGCGGTAGAGCAGATGCCCGGAGCGCAGGACGGGGCCCAGGACGAGTGCCGACAGTGCGGCGGAGACGAGATAGAGGGTGGGCAACAGATGCCGCGGGGAGGTCATCTCTTCTCGGTCTGTGGGGGCGGCGATGCTCGGCGTCGCTTGCTCAGTAGTGGTAGGTGTCCGACGGCGCCGGCACGTGATCCGGGTCGTCCGCGTAGACGGTGGTCGATCCGATCCCGTACGCGCGGGCCAGATCGAGGATCTTGGTGGCACGTGCGATGCGGGGGAGGTCGGAGCCGTTGCGGATCTCGCCGCCGTCGCGCTCGAACTCGGCGAAGAACTCCTTCGCCCAACTGATCTCGTCGTGTGACGGGGACAGACCCTCGTTCACCGGATGGCATTGGTCCGGGGTCAGGCAGATCTTGCCGGTCATCCCGAATTCGGCGCTGACCGCGGTTGCCTCGGACAGTTTCAGTGCGCTCGAACCGACGGTCGGCCCGTCGATCGCGCTCGGCAGGTGGGCGGCCTTGGCGGCGATGGTGAATCGCGACCGGGCATAGGCGAGGGTGGCCGGGTTGTCGCCGAATCCGGTGTCGCGTCGGAAGTCGCCGATGCCGAAGGCGAGTCGGAAGGTGCCCTTGGCGGAGGCGATCTCGCTGATCCGCTCGAGGCCGCGGGCGGTCTCGACGAGAGCGACGATCGGGACGTCGGGAAGTCGCTTGGCCGTCTCACTGACATGGTCGACCGACTCCACCATCGCAAGCATCACGCCGCCCACCGACGTCGTCGCCAGGGCCGCCAGATCGTCGGCCCACCAGGGTGTCCCGAAGCCGTTGACGCGAACCCAGTCGGAGTGGCCGTCGGCCATCCACCGGATCACGTTGTCGCGCGCGGCGATCTTGTCCTTCGGTGCGACGGCGTCCTCGATGTCGAGCACCACGATGTCGGCACGGGACTGCACGGCGGGCTCGAATCGGCCGGCCTGCGACCCGTTGACCAGCAGCCAGCTGCGCGCGAGTACCGGATCGATGCGGAATCCGGCCGGCCCGTCGGCCACGTCGTCGGTCGTGTTCTGGTCGTACATCGGGCTTTCTCACGTTCGGATGGGGCTCACTGTCCCCACCATCGTTGCCTATCGGCGTCGTCGGGTGCAAAGCGCCCCTTCCGGCTCCGCGACGCATCCGACATGCACACTTGACGCCATGGTGGAGCGAACCGACCGCGGCGCGCTGGCCGGCGCCCTCGGCTGGGTGGCCGCAGGATCGATGGTCGCGAACGTCTGTGCCTACCTGATCCACCTCACCGCGAGCCGCTGGTGGCTGAGCACCGCCGAGTACGGGGAGTTCGCGGTCGGGCTCTCGGCGATGCTGGTACTCGGGGTGGCGGCCCTGGCATTACAGGCCGTGGTCGCCCGGGCTGTCGTGCAGCACGCCGATCCGGCCCGGATCCGCCGCGTCTCGCTGCTGACCGTGGGCGTGGTGATCGTGCTGGTCGGTGCGGCCGCCCCGCTGATGGCCTGGTTCGCGTCGATGGGGGTGGATGCGGCGCTGGCCGCGTTGTCCGCGGCACCGATGCTGGCGGTGATCGGGGCAGGCCAGGGAGTGCTGCAGGGGCGGGGACAGTTCCGGCTGCTCGCCTGGGTGCTCGCCGCGGTCGGGGTGCTGCGCACGGTGCCGGTGATCGCGGTGCTGGCCGTCGGTGCCGGACCGACCGGTGCGCTGGCGGCCGGCGCGCTCGGCGCCGCGGTCGGTGCTGTCCTGGTGACCTGGGTGGTGCGGTCGACGGGTCGGGCGCGACCGACGGTGGGTTCGGCGGTCCCGGACGGACTCGATCTGCTCGACGTCGTCCGGGCTTCGGGGGTGCAACTGGTGCTGATCGTCGCGGCGTCGGCCGATCTGCTCCTCTCGCGCACCGTGCTGTCGGCCGACGATGCGGGGATCTATGCGCTGGGGGCGATCGCGACCAAGGTCGCGTTCTGGCTGCCGCAGGCCGTCGGCGTGGTCTTCTATCCGCGCCTGGCCGATCCGGCCATCTCGCGGCGGTCCTTGGGCCATGCGGTGATGGTGGTGGCGGCGATCGGCGTGGTACTCACCGCCGGCGCGGCGGCCGCCGGTCCGCTGGTGCCCATCGTCGTCCGGCCCGAGTATCAGCCGCTGGTGGGCGTGCTGTGGCTGTTCGCGTACACGGGCTCGGTACTCGCCGTGCTCCAGGTCGCGCTGCTGTCGGCGATCGCCCGGCAGGCCACCGCGATCTCCCTGGTGACGTGGGTGTCGGTGGGTGCCGAGGTCGTGGTGATCCTGACCGTCGTACACGGCATCGTCGCGCTGGCGGTGACCGCGGCCGTCACGGCGACGGTCGCGGCGGTCACGACGACGCTGGTGGGTCTGCGTCCGGGGCCGCACTCGGACGCCATCGGCGCGGCCGCCACGCGGGATTG
This sequence comes from Gordonia sp. DT101, assembly GCF_049844895.1. Taxonomy (NCBI): domain Bacteria; kingdom Bacillati; phylum Actinomycetota; class Actinomycetes; order Mycobacteriales; family Gordoniaceae; genus Gordonia; species Gordonia sp. DT101. Next base: position 69,092 of record NZ_JBNCLX010000004.1, read on the forward strand.
ATGACGGCCAGCCCGAGGATGATCATCGCGACACCGATGATCGCGGCGAACAGCGGGACCACCCGGCCCCAGACGGTGATGGGCGATGCGAGTGCGGCGGCGTGCTCGGTGAGCCTGCGCTGGGTCCGGTGGTCGTAGGCGAAAGTCGCGGACATGTTGGTGAGCCGCCGGTCGGGCAGTGCGGTGTCGATGAAGCGGTAGCTCTCGTCGACGGAGATGTGCGCGTCGACGATGGTGCCGGTGGTGGTGTCGACCGCGAGTTCCCAGCGGCCACTGTGGTGCAGGGTCGCACTCACACTGCGGGCCGGATCGACGCCGGGGACGCCGAACCACCCGGCCGGGCGCGTGATGATGGTCGGCGGGGTGCTCTGTGCGTCCCCGTTCTCGATCTGGTGGAGGTCGGTGTCGGGGACCACGGCGACGAACCGCGCGACGTCGTGGCCCGCGACCGTGGTGTCCCCGGTGTAGCGCAGGGGCACGGTGCGCCGGGTCGTCACGTCGAAGAAGGTGTGGTCGGCGTCGGTGGCGGACACCCCGAACGGCATCAGGTAGGTGTAGCCGTCGCGGTCGGGCACGCGGACCGGTGCCGAGTTGCTGTTGTACTGGATCTCCGAACTGCCCTGCTGGCCTGCGGCGGCGGTCAGGTCCGGGAGTGCGGTGGCCCGGTCGAGGGTGATGCGGTCGCGTACCGCACCCATGATCGGATCGGTGCACGACGACGCGCCCGCCGCCGGTGTGGCGTCGCTGCCCGGACGCGGGGCCTCCGGATCGACCTCACGGCCGTCGATCGTCAGGTGCTCGGCCCGCACCGACGTCCCGGCCTGCAGCGTCACCCGGTCCGCGTCGGCGGGGCGCACCGCCACGAAGCGCTGCTGCCGGGTCAGATCGGCGTCGACGACGCGCGCCGTCGGGGAGGCCAGCGAACACCGGTCCAGGACCCGAGCCGGGGAGGTGGCCGGTGCGACGGTCGTGACGTCGGTGCTCAGCGGGATGGTCCGCAGGTTGTCGACGAACAGCGTCGGCAGCGCGATGGCGGCCGCCAGCAGGAATCCGCCGACGAAGATCAGTACCGGTCCCACCAGGTCCTTGGTCGAGAGACGACTCGGCGCAGGTGATGACGGCCCCTCGGGCGACGACGGCCCCTCGGACGACGACGTTTCCCCCGCTGACGACATAACGGCGAGCGTACTGGCCGCCCCGCCGGCCACCCCAACCCGCCGATCGGGCCCGGTCATCCGTCGACCGTGCGCAGTTTCGTGCCGACCGTGCGCGGCCGCCCGATCCGACGGCGCGGGTCGGTACCCTGGTTGACCAGCATGACCACCACCGCCCGCAGAGCCGCCCGCACTCCCGACGTCGCAGGCGAGACCCGACGCTTCTTCCCGCAACTCGAGGGGATGCGCGCCCTCGCCGCCATCGGGGTGCTGACCACGCACGTCGCCTTCCAGACCCGCGCGGTGGAGTTGCCCGTGGTCGGGCCGGCTCTCGGCCGTCTCGACCTGGCGGTGGCGTTGTTCTTCGGGCTCTCGGGATTCCTGCTCTGGCGGCCATGGGTGGCCGCCGCCAACACGACGCTGCCGCGGCCAGGGGTGGGCCGCTACCTCGCCCATCGGGTGCTCCGGATCTGGCCCGCCTATGTCGTCGTGGTGATCCTGGTCCTGTCGCTGTTGCCGGACGCGAAGAACGCCGACCTCACGGTCTGGCTGGCCAACCTCACGCTGACCCAGGTCTTTGTCCCCCTCTCCCTGACGGCCGGGCTCACCCAGATGTGGAGCCTGTCGGTGGAGGTGGCGTTCTATGCGCTGCTCCCGCTGATCGGCTTCGCCCTCGTCCGGCTCCGGGTGCGCGACGACGGCGTCGGGCGGGTCCGCCTGCGGATTCCGGCGCTGTTCGGACTCGGACTGCTGAGTCTCGGCTGGGCCTGGTTGGCCACGACGTTGCCCGTCCCCGCCGGTGTCGAGCCGAAGAACTGGGTGTTCGGCCACCTGCCGTGGTTCATCGCCGGGCTGATCCTGGCCGAGCTCGTCGGCGCGATCGAGTTGCACGAGCGTCGGCCGGTGGCGCGGTGGATGCGCGTCGCGGCACGACTCGGTGCGCGACGCCGGCTGATGGCGGCGGTCCTGGTGGTGGCGTACGTGCTGGCCTGCACCCCGCTCGCGGGGCCGACCGGATTGGGGGACCTCTCGCCGCTGCAGTTCGCCACGAAGATGGTGCTCGGCGCGATCTGCGGGCTGGCGATCCTGGCGCCGCTGGTGATGTCACGCGGACCGTTCCGACTGTTGACCTCTGCGCCGATGCTGGCCCTGGGCCGCTGGTCGTACGGGATCTTCATCTGGCATCTCGCCGTGCTCGCGGTGGTGTTCCCGCTCTTCGGCATCGTCCCGTTCGGCGGCGATTTCCTGCTGGTGTGGACCATCACGGTGGCGCTGACCATCGGTGTCTCGGCCGCGAGCTACGCCTTCATCGAAGAACCGGCGCGCCGATGGCTCCGCAGCCGGGAGACAAGGCGCGTCCGCACGGATTCACCGTCCAGCGTGACCAGCCAGACCGTCAGCGACACCGCGATCAACGCCGGTAGCTGAACCCACCAGTCGAAGCCGTGGTAGCCGCCCGTCGCATGCCATGGCCCGCTCGCCAGGCCCAGGGTCGCGAGCAGCATGGCCGCGAACACCGCCGCGACACCGATCCGCGGGCGCAACCAGAGTGAGACGCCGCCCAGCAGAACCGATACCGCCAGACCCCACCAGCCGGTGAGCAGCCACGACGCGCCCAGCCAGGACACGGCCGCGGTCGCGGTGACCCACGCCGGGGTCGCTTGGTCCGCCGGGTGGTCGTCCGGCGACTCGGCGCCGCGGCGCGGCCACCAGGCGAGCGCGAGGAGCAGTGCGACCAGTGTCAGCCCGACCCCGAGTGACCACCGGTACAGCGAGTCGAAGCGGTACGTCAGTGTGACGGTGCCCGCCTCGCCGGGCGGGACCAGCCAGCCCTGCTGCCAGCCGTTCATCACGACGGGCTTCAGCGACCGGCCGCCCAGACTGGCCTGCCACCCGTCGTTGGTGCTCTCCGGGACGACCAGGACACGCTGGTGTGCACCGGATTCCACCTGCACGGTGCGGTGGGTCGACGACCAGTCGGTGACCTTCGGCACGACCGGCGACGATCCGCCGTCCTCGGTCGCGCCACGCACCGGCATGGACACCTGGTCGACGGTGAACGCCGACCCCGGGTTGACCGACAACTCCTGTTCGCCGCCACCGAGTTTCACCGCGGCAGGCGAGCACGGCCGGGCGACCACCGGTTCACCAGCTCGCAATGCCGCCGCCGTGGTGCGCACCGACATCCCGATCACCTGTCCCGAGACGGTGAGACCTATGCCGGCGTCACAACCGATCTCGACGACCCGATCGTCGGCGGGCGGTGCCGGCGGTGCCGGACTGATCTGCACCTCGCTGATCCCGGCGGGCGCGGGCCGGGCGAACCCGAGATTGTTGACGTCGATGAGGTCGGCGGTCTTGGTCACCGTGAGGTCGATGCGGTCGGTGACCGCCGGGTCCAGCTCGACCACACCGTCCCGCCCGACGTCGCGGACCTGGGGCCCGGTGCCGAGGTCGACGCTCACCCGCCGTGGGGCGGCGGGGTAGCGCTCCGGCGCGACGATGCGCAGCCGGTCGACGCGCTGTGCGTGGGGGAGACGGATCACCAATTCCGCTTTGTCGCCACGCTTCTTGTCCCCGGATGATTTGTCCGCCGAGGAGTCGGACGACGTCTCGGGGGCAGTCCACGTGGTGCCGACGTCCCCGTCGACCGCGGCGCCTGCATTGCCGCGCGGGTCGTCGACGCCGGTCGGTCCGTCCGCGGTGATCTGTCCGGGTGCGGAGATCAGCCCACGCAACGCGTCCCCGGACTTCGGTCGCAGCACCACGGTTGGGTTCACCTCGGTCGGGCCGGGCACCGACAACGAGCGGGTGAAGATCCCCGGCGTCTCCGGGCTCAGGCCGAGGCCGGGAGCGCACCGCTGCGAGTCGCCGTCGGCCACACACGCCGATCGGCCACCGAGTTCCTCGCCGAGCAGCCATCCCGACACCTTCGTCCCGTCGGGTGGCGGTGGCAGCACCACACGATGCCGGATGGTGAGCGGCGTGTGGCTCGACAGATTGGCCAATGAGAGCTCGCCGATGGCGAACTGGTTGCCGCCCCGGCCATCTGCCGTACTGATCGCCCGGATCTGCATCCACCGGGTGGGGCCACTCGGAGCCGTGACGGTGACCGGTTTGCCGGGCTCCACGCCCTGCGTGACGGAACTGCCCGCCTCGGTGGACACCAGGATGCCGCTGACATCGGAGCCGAGGGCCTTGCTCGTCGTGATGTTCACCGCGAGGTCGGAGCGAGGCTCGGTGAAGTCCAGGCGCATCCAGCGGCCGACCGCGGATTCGAGGCCACTGCTCACCCATGCCGTGTCGGGATCGCCGTCGAATGCCGCCGAAGGCGAGTTGGCCGGCGAGGTCTGTCCCAATTGTGTTGCATCCGAGGCCGACCCGGAGGTGGACACTCGGACCTGCCCCGGCCGGTTGTTCAGGAGCCACTGACCCTCGACGAGGGGCTGGCCGTCGACCGGGTAGTCGGGCGCCGCATTCTGGGTGCGCCGCGGGTCCCCCCGGGCGCGGATCGCCGAACTGTGGTCGTCGACCCGGCCGAAGTCGGTCTCCCGGTCGGTGGGCGTGTCGGTGATCAGGACGCCGCGGCCGCCGGCGAGGCCGGCCCGGCGCGCGTCGGCGTCGAGGACTGCCGGACCCATCGGGGCGAGTCCGGTGCGGGCGCGCTGTTCCTGAATCGCGGCAAGAGCTTCCGGGCCACCGGCCACCCGCGGCGCCGCGTCCGCATCGACGAGGACGGGGCCGGTACCGGGGAATCCCATCGGGCTGTGCACCGCGTAGATCTGGATCGCCGGCAAGAGCGGCCGTAAACCGTTGTCGCGCACCACCCCGGGTACGCTCGGCTGGCCGACGTCGGCGCCGAAGGTCGCGACCCGGTCCAGTCCGGGCGAGTTGTCGATGGCCTGCTGGGCGACGAGCGGTCGTGCGGATCGGGACGTGTCCGGATCGAGATCGGCACGCAGCACCACATATCCGATGCCCTGTTGGGCGAGGGTGGCGGCGAGTCCCGGTGAGCCCCGGCCGTCGGCGATGTCGCGCTGCACCGAGTCGAGGGCCCGGATAGCACCCGGCGGGGTGAGCGGAATCGCGTCGCGCACTGCCCATGGCTCCTCGGCGAGGGGTTGCATCGGTTCGTCGCGGGTGAGGCCCCAGAGTTGGTCGGCGAATGGCGCGCCCGGCACCACGAGGCTGCGGACCGGAGCGGTGCTGCCCGGTGGGCTGCCATGTGCGGACAGCCACTTCGACGCCGCCGACCAGTGATCGGGGATCGTGCGGTACGTGCCGGCAGGCGCCAGCTGTCCCGTCCAGATCAACGAGCCCGCACCGATGGCGGCAACCGCGACGACGATCGCGGCGGCCACCGGACGGGAACGCTGCGGGTGCGCGAAGGCCGCCGACATCTCCCGTAGGGAGGCTGTGCCGGGCAACGGCACGCGGGCGAGCAGATGCGCGGTGCCCAGAACCAGCGGGATACGGATGAACGGTTCGAACTTGTGGATGTTGCGCAACGGCGCGCCGGCACCGTCGAGGAAAACGCGGACCTGTTCGGCGATCGGAGAACCGAGTTCGCCGGCGAATCCGAGGCACATCAGCAGCAGGCCGATCACCAGCACGGTGACCAGACGACCGCGGAACGGCATGTGCCGCATGCACAATCCGGCCAGACCGGCACCGGCGAGCACTCCGGTCGCCAGCACGGCGGCCGGCTGGTCCACCAGCACCGCGCCTGCGACGCGTTCCGGCGACACGAACGGGGTCCACGAGCTGGTGCCCCGCAACACCTCGGTCAATGAGGTCCATTCGGTGGTGACCCGCGACGACTCGATGAAGTCGAGGAACGGCGGGCTCACCCGCGACAGGATCAGCAGGGGCACCACCCACCAGGCGCACGCCATGACCATTCCGAGGGCCCACCATGCCCCGAACCGCCACCAGCGGGCCGCGGGGACCGAGCTGAGGACGGGCGCGTGGAGCAGCCACCACACGGCGGCGACGCCGAGCGCGGCGAGCGTCGCGACCGCGTTGACCGCACCCATCAGTGCGACCGCGGCGGCCGACTGAAGTGCCGGCCGCCAGAGCGGTCCGCGCTCGCGGTCGAGGACACGGACCAGCGGCACCAGTACCCACGGGGCCAGCACCATCGGCAGGGTCTCCGACGAGATCGAGCCGATGGTGGTGAGGACGCGGGGGCTCAGGACGAAGATGAGTCCGGCGATCACCCGCGATCCCGGCGAGCCCACTCGGAGCGCCTCGGCAAGGCGCACGATGCCGACGAAACCGATGACGAGGAGCAGCGCCCACCAGGTGCGCTGGACGATCCAGGGCGGGAGGTGGGCGAGGTCGCCGAGCGCGAAGAATGCGCCGTGCGGAAAGAAATAGCCGTAGGCCTGGTTCTGCACCTGGCCCATCGGTGCGTTGGGGGTCCACAGATGCGCGGCGCGGCTCAGGAAGCCGATCGGATCGGCGGTGAGGTCGAGTTTGGTGTCGGCGGCGATCCGCCCAGGGGACTGCAGGAACGAGACGACGAGCGCGCAGACCGTGGCGACGGCGACTCCCCGCTTCGACAGCGTCCGGTCGAGGGCGGGATCGCGGATCCGTGCCGGGCCGGACCGATCGACCGCGGTGGTCAGGTCAGGCCTCGAAGGTCAGTTGTCGGCCCCGGCATCGCCCCGGGTGCCGTAGTCGACCGAGCCCTGGACGAAACCGCTGTTCGGATTGACGCTGTTGACGTCCGTCGACGGGCTCGTCTCGGTGGACAGGAACCCACCGAGGAACACGGCGCCGAGTCCCACCAGGATGCCGGCGACTCCGGCCACGGCTCCGGCGACGAGGCGGTTGTTGGTCATGGCGACGAAAATACCATTGACCACATAGGTCTCTGATGAGTGCGCGGAAACTGCACTACAGAGTCACCGGCGGTTGCTTCTCACACTGGGCGGGCACGATGAACACCGGACGATGGCAATGTTTGAGGACGGCCTCGGCCACGCTCGACCGTAAGAGGGCCTTCAGACCCGACGCCCCGCGGGTTCCGGTGACCAGCAGATCGACGTCGAGGGCATCGGCGGCGGCGACCAGCGCGGCCCACACTGTCGACTCCACCTCGACCAGCGATCCGTGCGCATCCATCCCGACCGACACGGCCAGTTCCACGCCGTTCTTGTTGAGGGTCTCCGCCTCCTCCTCGAGCGCATGGTCGACGCCGGCCTCGAGTTGGGTGTCGAGGAAGGGCTGCATCCCGCCGGAGAGTGTGGACAGACGTGCCGGCGACATCCCGCCCGGCTGCCAGGCCGTCACCACGTGGGCGGTCCCGGCGCGGAGGAATTGTGCGGCGTAGCGGATCGCGCGATCGGCATTCGGCGAGCCGTCGTAGGCGATCATCAGCGTCTGGTGGACACCCTGGTCCATGGGGCCAGATTACATGCCAGACTCGAGGCATGGGCTCATCTCAGCGAGGTCGAGGAGTGCGTGGCGTACTGGCGGTGATGACGGTCGCGGTCGTCGTGGTGGCCGGTGCGGGTTGCGCGTCGGAGCAGTCACCGGGCTCCGCGGAAAGCGCGACGTCGGCGTCGCGCAGTTCGTCGGCGGTCTCGTCGCCGTCGTCGAGCGCCGTTGCCGCACCGGTATCAGCTTGTGGCACAGCCGAACTCGCAAAGATGACGTTGCGGCAGAAGCTTGCGCAGATGATCGTCGTCGGGGTCACCGGGGCGGCCGACGCACAGGCCATCGTGAACAAGGAACAGGTCGGCGGGATCTTTGTCGGCAGCTGGACCGACATGTCGATCCTGTCCAGCGGCGCCGCCGGCCGCATCTCGCGGAACAGCAAGATCCCGCTGATGGTCACGGTGGACCAGGAGGGCGGGCGTGTCTCGCGGTTGTCGTCGCTGGGTATCGACAGCCCGTCGGCCCGCGAACTCGCGCAGACCAAGACCCCCGCCCAGGTGCAGGCACTGGGCCAGTCGATGGGCCGGCAGTTGCGGCAGCTGGGGGTCACCGTGAACTTCGCGCCGGACGTGGACGTGAGTGCCGAGGCCGACGACGAGGTGATCGGTGACCGGTCGTTCAGCAATGACCCGGCCGTCGTCACCGAGTACGCGGGGGCCTTCTCCGCCGGTCTGCAGTCGGCCGGGATCACCCCGGTGTACAAGCACTTTCCCGGGCATGGGCACGGTTCCGGCGATTCACATCTCGGCGTCGTGGTGACGCCGCCGCTCGCGTCGCTGGAGAAGAGTGACCTGGTGCCGTATCGCACCCTGCTCAAGAACCCGGGCAACGCGGCGGTGATGGTCGGCCACCTGATCGTCCCGGGGCTGACCGGCCCGGAGACCCCGTCCAGCATCAGCCCCCGGGCGATCGGCATGTTGCGGACCGGGCAGCCCTACGGCGGACCGCCCTTCAACGGCGTGGTCTTTTCCGACGACCTGTCCGGCATGGCCGCCATCAGCGCTCGTTATCCCATTGAGCAGGCGGTGCCGATGGCCATCGAGGCGGGCTCCGACGTCGCGTTGTGGCTGGCCACCGACCACGTGAGCTCCGTTCTCGACTCGCTACAGCGGGAGGTCGCGGCCAAGCGGCTCACGATGGCCCGGGTGGACCGCTCGGTGGTGCGGATTCTCCGGTCGAAAGGCGTTCTCACCTGCTGAACTTACCGGCTGGTAAGTAATCCGGTAAGCTCTGAACACTCAGGTGTCGGTGTTGGCGTGCGAAGAGGTGTGTGATGGCAGGCGGGACGAAGCGGTTGCCCCGCGCGGTGCGGGAGCAACAAATGCTGGACGCCGCCGTCAAGGTTTTCTCGGAAAACGGCTTCCGCGAGGCGTCGATGGACTCGATCGCCGCCGAGGCAGAGATCAGCAAACCGATGCTCTACCTCTATTACGGCTCCAAGGACGAACTGTTCAGCGCCTGCATCGAGCGCGAGTCCGGTCGCTTCATCGAGGCGATGAGCGTCGGTTTCGATCCATCGCTGAGGCAGCGGGAGCAGGCTCGGACCGTCGTGAAGGAGTTCCTTCGCTACGTCGACGAGAACCGCCAGTCGTGGAAGGTGCTCTATCGCGTCGCGGTCGGTACGGCGAGCTTCTCGCACTTCGTCTCCGACAGTCGGGCTCGTGTCACCGAGATGGTCACCGAACTGATCCGCGCCGGCACCACGGTCGAGGGCGCCCGCGACATCGACTTCGAGCTCACCGCCGTCGCACTCGTCGGTGCCGGTGAGGCCGTCGCCGACCGGATCACCGAGGGCGACGTGGACCTCGACACCGCGACCGACCTCCTCGTCGGCATCACCTGGCGCGGACTCAAGGGGGTCGGGACGGCGGACGCCGTCGCGGAGTGAACCGCTCCATCCCCCGCAAGACACCCAGAACTGTCTCGCGAGGTGTCAGGCCGAATGTCACACCCACATCAGAACGGCGGCGGATTCTCCGCGTTCCAGCGGTCGATTTCACGTTTGCTGGCGCGTTTCACCGATTCTGCACGGCGTGAACGTATCTGATCGATGCGTTGTCGCGCGGGGTGGTCGGTCGGTTGGTCTGGTGGTGCAAGACTGGTGAAAAGGTCACGGCCGGTGTAGGCGTTGCCCAGGTACATGTGGCCGTCCGGTGATTGGAAGAACACGGTGCCCATCTCGTCTTGGTAGTCGCGCCATCCTGGGTCGAAGGTTTTGAATCTGTGGTGGAATCTGCACAGCGGCTTGAGGTTTCGCCGGTTGGTTTTACCGCTGGCCTTGCCGTGGGGCGTTGTGTGGTCGAGGTCGGCGCGCCAGACCGGATTGCTGCATCCGGGGAAGGTGCAACACAACTCGCCGCACCTGATCAGTTCGGCCAGCTTGCGGCCCGGCCGGTAGCGACGTTCGGCCCTCGCGCGCCGGGCGTGAGCAGGATTGTGCCAGTGATCGTCCTTGTCCTTGTCCTTGTGTCTGTGGTCGTCGGTGTCGCTGTGGTCGCTGTGGTCGGTGTGGACGTAGGACCGGTGGGCCTCGGCCAGCAGATTGCGAACGGTCTCGGCGTCGATGACACCGTGCCCGTCGAGGAACGCCGGGTCATCGTCGCGTCCGAGCAGTGTGGATAAATTCACGACGATGTGGAATGTGGGTCGCGGTGCGCCGTCACGCGGTTGGGCCGAGGACGTATCGCTGACATCCGACTGAGAGGCCATGGCCCTCTCGGACTGGTCGGGTGTATCAGCCTGTGCGACAGTGCCGTCGGTGGGCGACGGCACGTCCGGGGTGGCCTCGAACGATTCGGCAGTGTCGAACGGGTCGACGGTGTCGGGAGCACCGCTCAGGCAGTCCTGGCAACGGCATTCGAGCACCGTGTGTCCGCCGGCCAGGGCCACGAATCCGTCCAGGCGTCGTTGTGCTTTGGTACGCGGGTCATCGTCGTGGACGTCGGCGGCCATCGCGTCGAGTTTCGCGTTGACGGCAGCAGCGTGTTCGGCGGGTAGGCTTGCCGACATCCGCGACTGGCCGGGCGTATGCCGATCCGAGCGCACCGTTATCGCCCGATCCTTGGCGACAACCTCGCGACGTTTGCGGGTGGCACCAGCATCGGTCCGGGCGATCGTTGCGTCGAGCATCGTCAGGAAACGTGTCATCGACATCGGCGCACGATTCTCGATCTCACCCACCAGTGCGGTGTCGAGTGACCCCATCTTCTCCTGGTCGACCAGCTCGCTGCGTTTGACCACCATCAGGAACCGCGGCAGGTCGATGCGTCCGATGGCCAACATGCCACCGACGAAGGGCAACTGATTGCGCATCACACTGCCGGCGACGATCAACTCACGCGCCCGCGCGGGTGTGACGGTCAGGGCCGCACCGACTTCGGCGATCGTCTTTTCCAGCCCGTTGGGACCGTAGCGTCCGCGAGGGTCGTCGCCGGCACGGCCGAGCATCGCGGTGGCCGAGATGGTCTGTGGGTCGGCCTCACCCGAACCGACCGCGGCTGCCGCCGTCGTTAGGTAATCTTCCTCGTGCTCTTCATGAATCAGGCTGATGGCCTGCAACATTCGGAAGTCGGCAGAGGCACTCACGGCCGCGCAGTGGTATAACACCTCGATCAACTCGGCAGCGCAATGATCCTGATCGGCACGCAACTGCTCGAGCAGCATTCCTTCGGACATGATTCGAACATACATTCGACCACCGACAAGTTTGGCCGCTTCGTCGTAGCCGGGATCCGAGCCGTCGGCCGACCGGCAGTTCGATCGCGACGTGTTGCCGAAGCCGGGTGGGCTGTCGAGAAGCGGACCGACATCGTCTTCGCGCTGGACCGGTCGCAGGCGTAGCACCTCGCCGGCGGTTCCCACACCGGATTTGACAGATTTGTACCTCTCCTTTAATCAGGAGATCGATCAACGATCGCGGCGAGCGAGATGGCGGAGATGCGGCTGCTGCCGCCGGCGGGTCCTTTGCGGGAGGTTTGGTCGGGGGAGCTGCTGCCGGAGCAGTGGTCGGGTCTTTCGCGGGTCCAGTCGGTACCGCGATCGGTGCCGGTATCGGTGCCGCCATCGGGAGTAAGGCCGGAGCTGATGCGGCCAAGGTTGTGAAAGGGTGTTCGACTGATGCGGCAACGTGACGCCGATCATGGCAAGCGGAAGGCTCGGCATCAAGCGAGGTCAGCCTCAACATCGTGGAGTGCACAAAACTCGCCGGCGGAGCCGAGACGACTCTCGTCGTCATTGTCGGACGGGACCTTGAACTTCATGATTTTCACTCCTTTGGTCTGTAGCCCCTCGATCCTCGCCTTCGTCGTCGGTCTACTCAGCGGCGGTGCACTCTCCCCGTGACACGAACGAATCGTGACGACTCATGATTGCCGCCACTGAATATGCGATCGTCCGCTTCGGCTGCACGGTGACACTATGCGCGACAACGGAATCCCTGGACTTCACGCCTCCGCCCGCCTGGTATGAGCTGGATGCCGAGTCGGCGCACGCCGCGATGGCGAGTCGAGTGCTGTTGCGCTCGACCACTCCGACCCTGAGGTTTGTTCCCAACGTAGCCGTCCAGTATTTCGATCTCGGCACGACCGACGTGATAGACCTCGCGGAGATCGACACCAGTTTCGACATCGGCGCCCTCGACAGTGGCACGATCCTGAACCATGGCGTAAGGCCCGACGGGAATCTCAGCGTGGACGAGGGTACCTATCGAGCCGACGGCGAGGAACTTCGAGTCCGGCGGTCGCAACTCGCCTACCTGACGCCCGCGGGGCACTCCATGCTCTCGATCCTCACGGCCACCACCGCCGACGGCGATTGGAACAGCATGGAATTCGAGATCAGAGAGATGGAGGAGCGTTGGATCAGGACCACAACCCCACCGAGTGGCGTCGCGTGAAAACGTACTTCACCGGAAAGGTGTCCATGCTCGTCACCTACCCGATCCTGGGTTTCGGTGCCGGCATGCTCCTCGGCTACTTCACCGGCTGAGTTCGCCCGATGTCGGATGACTCCGTCGCCGGTGCAGTCCAAGTCGATCCGCGGGTCGTGGTAGTGCCACCGCAGCGAGCCGGACTGAGAGGAGGGGCTCGGGTATTGAGGTTTCGTGTTACCAGGAGGTGCAGTTACAAGCCCCGGCGTTGCTGAGCGTTCCGCGGAACGTCGCGAGCGATGTCTGAAGACGGCCGTGAGAAATCAATACGAGTCAGCGCATTTCGGCCAGCCGACGAGGCAGACCTTCATGCGTCGGGCGTGCAGCGGTGACTACTCGTTTGCGTCCTGGACACTACGACTCAGCGTCGTGATCGAACCATCCTTGAAGACGATGGCGCTACAACCAAATTCGTTTGTCGAACCAAGACTTCCATACTGCGGCAGCGATCCGGGCAGAGCAACCGTTCCGTGGATCTCCCATGCAGCGAGCACGTCGGTGTTCGACTTGTGCTCGCGCTGAAGTATGCCAAGCCCATCTTCGGTGACAATTGTCTTGTGTGCATCGACGTCGGAGAAGCTGGCTGAGGATGTCAATACCGCGATTTGTTGTTGTCCAATGTCGTTCGCCTTGAGCTCAATGCTGATGTCATTTCGAATCGAGGTGAGGCAGCTGTTGATGGCATCCTGCTTGTGGTAGTGATGCTTGCGGTAGGTGGTGTAGCCGAAATAGGCGCCCACTGATACCAGAAGGACGACCAAAGTGATGATGACGCGCTTCATCGACCCGGAATCGGTGGCTTGGTCAGACCGTTGAGCGCTGCAAGTTCACGATTGAATCCAGCGGCGTTCTGCGGATCGGCGCTCACGAATGATTCGGCGGCGCCGATAATGCCCTCTGCGTTGCAGCTGAGGTCGGTGATGAACCCGTTTATCTGATTGTGCAACTCGGTTGCGTATGCAATCAGTTTTGGGCCAGTGGCAAAGCCGGGATTGTCCGAGGCGGCAGTCGCCTGGGAGTCGAAGTAGGTGTTTGTCCTGGAGAGCGCCTGCCCGGCAATGGACGAGAGTTTGCCGCCTGTCGTCTTCACCCGGTCGGGTGCTATGTGCAGGTCGTCATAGCTCATGCTTTTTTACCTTTCACTGTGGGGATCCGGGGTTCACCACGTCTTTTTCGGTGTCACGATCTCGATCTTCTGCTGCCCCTCGTGCATTGCGACCTCGGGGAGTCTGCCATCCAGGGGAAGGTCGGTGTTTCCAGGTGTGTGTTGGGTATAGACCACCTGTCCATCGGGAAGGACTCCCGTCACAATGGCCGCATGATGTGCGAGGCCCGGTGACATTGTATTGCCGTCGGGCGTGGTCCCTGCCTGGGTGTACTCCCAGTACACGACGTCACCAGGACGCGCCTGGTCCGGTGTGACCGTTGCGCCGCCATGGTCTAGGAAGAAATCCTTCTGGGCCGGAGCGAAACCCCAACTCTTGGTGTGGTCCCAACCTTCCCCCCACGGGAGATTCAACTCTCCGGCCGGAGTTTGTCCCCACCCACCGGAGTCGTAGCGCGCACCCTTCCATGGGTTGATCTTGTAAGGCAGGCCGGCCTCGTGCAATGCATTGGAAACGAAATTCGCACAGTTGTTTTCGTACACATCGATCGAGGTGTCGTCTTTGTGTTCGAGAGCCCACTTGACTGCCTTGGTTGAGCTGAAACCCTGATCGGGGCGGTCAATTCGCTGCTTGTCTGCATCCGGAATACCCGTCAATCTGTAGATTTCTACGGGGCATGCCTTCTCCAGGTTGGTCTGTTGTTTCGGAGCCAGATTGGACCACCACCGCGACACTTCTTCAGGGGTCGCATCTTTCGGGATCGTGTCCCTCATTTCTTGCAGCGCGGCGCGCACGTTGTTTTGCTGTATCTCCTGAGCATCCTCAGGAGTCATGTGTGCTTCGTTCGCGGAGACGGTGCGGCCGATCGCCGCGGCACATTCATTATCGGCTGCTGTGGCCGCGGCGACAGCAGCCGTGATCATGTCGTTTGCTTCCGTGGCTGCGAAGCCGAGAGTCAGGTCAGCAACTGTTGTCGGTGGCACTGTGACCGCGCCGGTCACACGGTCGGTCACCAGCCCTCGGGATGTAGCGAAAGTGATCGCGCTCTCGAGTTCTCGTTGAGCGATTTGGACTGCCTGATTGAGAGTATCGAGAGGGTCGACTGCCGATCGAGCGAGAACTGACGCGACTTCGGCTCGGTCAGCTACATGAACGAGTGCGTCGTGTGCGGCGCCGAATGCGGCACCGTCCCAGTCTTCCGTCAGCGGCTTCACGCCGTTGTCATGGATGTCATCCTTGATGCGCTCACACTGCTTGGCCGCCGACAGTAGATCGTCAGCTGCGGTCGTCCACGATGCCGGTTTGGCATTCCGCAATTCCGCGAAGCTCACCACAAGTTGGCATCCTACGGACCGCGTCTGCCAACTGCGTGCTCTGGTCGTGAGTGTGAAGTGCCGCACTGACGAAACGAGGTGTCGCACATGTGTATCGAGCAGATCAGATTCGGGCAGCAGCCGAACAAACTGGCCGTCATGAACCCGTATTCCATTGGGCGTCCAGAACGGCATGCCCCTATCAGAATGGCGGCGGATTCGCTGCGTTCCAGCGTTCGACCTCACGTTCAACAGGCCGTCAGCGAGCGGTTCACCGAGTTCCTCGCGGATTCCAAGGCGACCGCCAACCAGATCCACTTCGTCGGACTCATCGTGGATCACCTCACCCGAAACGGCTCCATGGAACCGGGGCGGCTCTACGACCCGCCGTTCACCGACACCGCGCCGCAGGGACCCGACCAGGTCGTCGATCTGGACAAGCTGACGCGACTGGTCGGGATCATCGAGGAGTTCAGGGACGTCGCGGGCTGATCCAGCCGTCCCAGTATCCTCGATCAGTGCACGTAATCGCCGACTGGCTCGTCGAGCTGGTGGAATCGGTGCCGTCGTGGGCGGTCTACCTGGTGGCGTGCGGAGTCGTCTACGCCGAGACCTCCACCCTGATTCTCGGCCTGATCCTGCCCAGCGAAGCCACGCTGCTGGCCGCCGGCGTCGCCGCGGCCGTCGGCCCGACCGCGGTCGGCGCCCTCGTGGTGGCGGTCTGCGTGGCCGCGATCGCTGGCGACGCGACCGGGTACTGGATCGGACACAGCTCGGGACATCGGGTGAAGGCATCGCGGGCGGGACGACGGTTCGGCGAGGAGCGGTGGAAGAGTGCCGAGGCGCGGATCGACCGGGACGGCATGGTCGCGGTTGCCACCGGACGATGGATCGGATACGTGCGCACCCTCGTGCCACCGGTGGCCGGGATGACCCGGATGCGCCCGCTGCGATTCGGCATCGCCGATGTCATCGGTGCCACCACCTGGGCGACCACCGTGCTGCTGGTCGGCTACTTCGCCGGCGCCGCGTTCGGCGCGACACTGCTGCTCTACGCCACCGCTGCGCTGGTCGTCGTCGCGGTCAGCTGGTACGTCTGGCGGAAGTGGCAGGCGCGACGGCCGGCCTGAAACACGGAGTACTCCCACAAACACGGAAAGCATTGCGTGTTTGTGGGAGTTCTGCGTGTTGTTGGCGTCAGGCGCCGCGGGTGGTCGCGGTCAGGTGCGGATACCCCTTGCGCCGGTTGAGAATCGAGAGGTCGAAGTTGCCGCTCACATGCGGCCCGCTCGCTGCGCTCCCGGCGCCGGCACCGTCGATCCGCCGGGTGTAGAGATTCACCTTGGCGGGCAACAGGATCGGCTTGCCGAAGCGCACCGTGTAGGTGACGTCTTCGGGTAGCTGGGCTTCGACGTTGGCGATTGCCGCTGCAGCACTCCACATCCCGTGCGCGATGGCCTTCGGGAAGCCGAAGGCCTTGGCCGTCAGATTGCCCATGTGGATGGGATTGCGGTCACCGGATGCCTCGGCATACTGGCGGATGCGCCCCAGATCGACCGACAGCACCGCGTCCGGGGGCGGCGGCGCGATCTCCTTGGGTGCCGGCCCGCGCGGTTCGTCCGACAGGCTGGTCCGCTGCTGCTTGAGGAACGTCGCCACCTGGGTGGTCACGAGTTCCGAACCGACGCTGACCCGCGAGATCATGTCGACCAGCAGACCCTTGCGGTGCTCACGCAGGTTCTCCGCATGCGTGTCGATGGTCAGCGGCTCGCCGACGCCGATCGGCCGAATCCGGTGGATGCTGTTCTCGACATGCACCGAGCCGACCGCGCCGAACGGAAAGTCGTTGTCGGTCATGACCTTCATCGCCAGCGGGAACTGCAGCACGAACGGATACGTGACCGGGAGCGTCGAGCCGAACCGCTGCCCGGTGACACGCGTGTAGGCATGCAGTCGCTCGGCCTCCACCCGGACGTTCTCCAGGCGATAGTGCCGCTCGGGGATGGTGGCGTCGGCCCGCACGGTGGCCGGCTTGCCGATGACCGGCAGCATGGCGCCGACGGCCTTGGAGTACACCTCCGCGGTGCCCGGCGCGCTCGGGAGCGTGATCGTCTTGGCCATCACGCGCCCAGGAATCCCTGGCCGCACACGCGGACCACGTTGCCGGTGATGGCGCTCGACGCCGGGCTCGCGAAGTACGCCACGGTCTCCGCGACGTCGACGGTCTGGCCGCCCTGCTGCAACGAGCTCATCAGCCGCCCGGCCTCCCGCGTCGCCACCGGGATGGCCGCGGTCATCTTGGTCTCGATGAATCCCGGCGCCACCGCGTTGATGGTGATGCCCTTCTCCGCCAGGATCGGCGCATATGTGTCGACCAGGCCGATCACGCCCGCCTTGGACGCGCCGTAGTTGGTCTGGCCGCGGTTGCCGGCGATGCCCGCGATGGACGAGACGTCGACCACGGAACCGCCCGCACGCAGCGCGCCTTTCTCCAGCAGGTCGTTGACCAGCCGCTGCGGTGCGATCAGGTTGACCCCGATGACGGCGTCCCAGCGCGATGCGTCCATGTTGGCGAGCAGCTTGTCGCGGGTGATGCCCGCGTTGTTGACGATGATGTCGATGCCGCCGTGCCGCTCGAGCGCGTGCTCGGCGAGCTTGGTGCCGGCATCCTCCGCGGTGACGTCGAGCGGGAACGCGGTGCCCTTGATCTTGTTCGCGGTCTCCGACAGGGCCTCGCCGGCCTGCGGGACGTCGGCGGCGATCACGTGGGCGCCGTCGCGGGCCAGCACCTCGGCGATGGTGGCGCCGATGCCGCGGGCGGCACCGGTCACCACGGCGACCTTGCCGGCCAGCGGCTTGTCCCAGTCGGCGGGGGCCTTCGCGTCGTCGGCGCCGACGCGGATGACCTGCGCATCGACGAACGCCGACTTCGCGGAGAGCACGAAGCGGACTGTCGACTCCAGTCCGGTCAGTCCCGTCTTGGCGTCGGGGGAGACGTAGACCAGCTGGACCGTCGCGCCCTTCTGCAGTTCTTTGCCCACGGAGCGGGTGAAGCCTTCCAGGGCGCGCTGCGCGATGTGCTCGTTCGGATCGCTCACCAGCTCGGGTGTGGTGCCGATGACCAGGAAACGCGCCGACGGTGCGAGTGAGCGCATGTTCGGCTGGAAGAACTCGAACAGTTCACGCAGCTCGGCCGGCGAGGTGATGCCGGTCGCGTCGAAGACGAGGGCGCCGTACTTGTCGGCGCTGCGGCCGGTGGTGGCGTTCTGGATCACGTCGTAGTCGGGCGAGGTGAGGATCTCGCGCAGCGGCTCGACCACGCGCCCGGCGCCGCCGAGCAGCACCGGTCCCGGCAGGGCGGGTTCGGACGGCTTGTACCGGCGCAGGGTCGGCGGGACCGGCAGGCCCGCCTGCTTGGCGATGAACGAGCCGGGGGCGGAGTGGACGAAATTCGAGTACAGGCCAGTGGCTGCCACGGGAGATCTCCTCAGGTTTTCTTCGGCAGGTCGGTCAGACGGTGCGGTATGTGCGACGACGCCCATGGGAGCATCGTTCGACAACTAACTTACTCATGAGTAAGAATAGCTCATAGACACCGAACTACACCCCCTGGGAGATCGAAGTGGCTCAAGCACCCAAGACCCGCAGCATGCGTCCGGTCGCGATCCTCGGCGGCAACCGGATTCCGTTCGCCCGCCAGGACAAGGCCTACGCAAAGGTCAGCAATCAAGAGATGTTCACCACCGCCCTCGACGGGTTGGTGAGCCGCTTCAACCTGCAGGGCGAGCGGCTCGGCATGGTCGCCGGTGGCGCGGTGCTCAAGCATTCGCGTGACTTCAACCTCATCCGTGAGTGCGTGCTCGGCTCGGCGCTCTCCCCGTACACCCCGGCCTTCGACATCCAGCAGGCGTGCGGCACCGGTCTGCAGGCCATCGTCGCCGTCGGCGACGGCATCGCGTCCGGCCGCTACGACGTCGCGGTCGGCGGTGGCGTGGACACCACCTCGGATGCGCCGATCGGTGTCTCGGAGTCGATGCGTCGTCAGATGCTCGAGGTCAACCGGGCCCGCAGCGTCAAGGACCAGGCCCTCGCCGCCCTGAAGCTGCTCCCGAAACTGGGCATCGAGATCCCCCGCAACGGTGAGCCGCGCACCGGGATGTCGATGGGTGAGCACGCCGCGATCACCGCCAAGGAATTCGGCATCAAGCGCGCCGATCAGGATGCGCTGGCTGCCGCCAGCCACCAGAACATGGCCGCCGCCTACGACAGCGGCTTCTTCGACGACCTGATCACGCCGTTCCTGGGTCTCACCCGGGACCAGAACCTGCGCGGCGACTCCACCGCGGAAAAGCTCGCCAAGCTCAAGCCGGTGTTCGGTGTGTCCCTGGGCGACGCGACGATGACCGCGGGCAACTCCACCCCGCTCACCGACGGCGCCTCGACGGTGCTGTTGTCGAGCGACGAGTGGGCCGACGCCAAGGGCCTGCCGGTGCAGGCCTATCTGGTGGACAGCGAGAGCGCGGCCGTCGACTACGTCAACGGTCCCGACGGTCTGCTGATGGCGCCGACCTACGCGGTGCCGCGTCTGCTCGAGCGCAACGGACTCACGCTGCAGGACTTCGACTTCTACGAGATCCACGAAGCATTCGCCTCGGTGGTGCTCGCCACCCTGGCCGCCTGGGAATCCGACGAGTACTGCAAGGAGCGCCTCGGCCTCGACAACGCGCTCGGTGCTATCGACCGCACCAAGCTCAACGTGCACGGATCGTCGCTCGCGGCGGGACACCCGTTCGCGGCCACCGGCGGCCGGATCATCGCCCAGGCGGCCAAGACGATCAAGGAGAACGGTGGCGGTCGCGCACTGATCTCGATCTGCGCGGCCGGCGGTCAGGGCGTCACGGCGATCGTCGAAGGGTAGGCCCGACCAGCCCGGACATCGATCCGGTGACACCGGCCGAAAAAAATTCGCGGATGGATGTAACGCCGCGGAAAGTAGCGTAGATATACGAGTAGCCCCGGCTGAGCTGCCAGACCCCCGACCCGGCAGCTCGGCCGGGGCGCCTACTTTTTTCGGCGCCTCTCCCCACCACCCTTTTGCAGTTCTCCACATATGGTGTTTTCGTGAGCAAGTTTCCGACAACGCGTACCGCGGTGCGCATCATGGTCGGTGCGCTCGCCGTCGCGAGCGTGGTGCTCGCCACGGATCTCCTGCTGACCAAAGACACCACCGCACGCGGTGCCGTCGTGGCGGGTGTGCCCGCGGGGCATCTCCACCGCGACGAGGCCCAGGGCGTCATCGACGAATTGTCCGCCCGCACCACCGAACCGGTCTGGCTCCGCACGGCGGCGGGCACCGCGATGGTCGACGCCGCCTCTCTGGGACTCACCTTTGACCCGGACGCGACGCTGGACCGGCTCATGCAACAGCCGAAGAACCCGGTCACGCGGCTGGCGGGCATGGTCGGCATGCCGCAGACGATCGACCCCGTCGTGCACATCGACCGGGTGGCCTTCGACAGCACGCTCGACGAGCAACAACCGACGCTCGAGCAGGCGGCCGTGGAGGGCGGGGTCCGCTATGACGGCACCACTCCGGTCGAGGTCATGCCGGTCGCAGGCGAACGGGTCGCCCACGATGCCGCTGCCGCGACGCTCGCCGAGAGATGGCTCGACGGGCGGCCGATCGATCTGCCGGTCGAGGATTTCGACCCTACGGTCTCGACCGACGTGGTCCGCGAAACCGCTGCCGGCCCCGCCGTCCGCGCCGTCGCCGGCCCGCTCACGCTCACGGGCTCCGACAACGAGACCGTGCGCGTGGAGCCTGCGCAGCTCGGATCGATCCTGTCGTTCGGCCCCGACGGCCAGGGCGGTCTGAAACCGGTCGTCGATCCCAAGAAGGGCGCGGCCCTGCTCGGCCCCCGGTTGGCGGCCACCGAACGCAAGCCCGTCGACGCCACATTCTCGGTGCGGACGGGCAGCCCCACCGTCGTCCCGTCCCGTGCCGGCGCCCGCGTCGACTGGACGAAGACCTTCGCCTCGATCGCGGCGGTGGCGACCGGTGCCGATGCCTCGGACGAACGTGTCGTCGAGGTGGCCTACAAGCCGCTCCCAGCGCGCCTGACGACCGAAGACGCCCGCAAACTCGGCGTGCGCGAAGTGGTCGGCGAGTTCACGACGTCGGGATTCACCAGCGCGTCCGGTGAGAACATCCGCCTGGTGGCCGACGAGGTCGACGGTGCGCTGATCCTGCCGGGTAAGACGTTCTCCCTCAACACCCACACCGGCCCCCGGGGGACGGCGCAGGGCTACGTGACGTCGACGATCATCGACCACGGTCACGCCGCCAAGGCGGTCGGCGGCGGCATCTCGCAGTTCGCGACGACGCTCTACAACGCGTCGTACTTCGCCGGTCTCGAGGACGTCGACCACACCGAGCACTCCTACTACATCTCCCGCTATCCGGAAGCCCGCGAGGCGACCGTCTTCGAGGGGGCGATCGACCTCGTGTTCCGCAACAACACACCACACGGCGTCTACATCGAGACGAACTGGACGCCGTCGGACGTCACGGTCCGGATGTGGAGCACCACCACCATGGACGTCGAGTCGATCACCGGCGACCGTCACTCGTACACCGAGCCGCCGCTGGTGAAGCTGCCCAAGGGCGACGACTGCATGGCCTCGAGCGGCAGCCGCGGATTCACCACGTCCAACACCCGGGTGATCTCCGACGCCGAGAGCGGCGCGGAGGTTCGCCGGCACACCCGCACCGTCAAATACGATCCGGAACCGAAGGTCGCCTGCGTCTGACGCCGGCCGGTGAAGACCACCGAGCAATCGCTCGGTGGTGGGTGTCGGCGATGCCATCCTGCGATGTAATCTCCACCTCGTGGATATCAATGGAGCAAGTGCAATTGTCACGGGCGGCGCATCCGGTATCGGTGCGGCGGCGGTTCGCCAGCTGGCGGCCAAGGGGGCCAAGGTCGTCGTCGCCGACCTGCAGGCCGACAAGGGTGAGGAGCTGGCCAAGGAGGTCGGCGGCACCTTCGTGCGCGTCGACGTGACCGACACCGCGCAGATCGAGGCGGCCGTCACCAAGGCCACCGAACTCGGCCCGCTGCGGGCCCTGGTGAACTCGGCAGGCATCGGCTGGGCCCAGCGCACCATCGGCAAGGACGGCGAGTTCTCGTCGGCCCACGATCTGGATGCCTACAAGAAGGTCATCGCGATCAATCTGATCGGCACCTTCGACTGCATCCGGCTCGCCGCGACCGCGATGAGCCGCAACGAGCCGCTCGAGTCGGGCGAGCGCGGTGCGGTCGTCTCGATGGCCAGCGTTGCGGCCTTCGACGGTCAGATCGGCCAGGCCTCGTACTCGTCGTCGAAGGGCGGCGTCGTCGGCATGACCCTGCCGGTCGCGCGTGACCTCGCCGCGGTGGGCGTGCGTGTCAACACCATCGCCCCCGGCCTGATCGACACCCCGATCTACGGCGAGGGCGAGGCCTCGGAGGCCTTCAAGGCGAAGCTCGGCGAGTCCGTGCTGTTCCCGCATCGTCTCGGCAAGCCGGACGAACTGGCGTCGATGGTCGTCGAGCTGGTCACCAACTCGTACATGAACGCCGAGGTCATCCGCGTCGACGGCGGCATCCGGATGCCACCGAAGTAGTCGGCCCCCGTACGTCGAACTGCCCCTGGCCCGCCACGTCGAGCCAGGGGCAGTTTGCTGCCGTGCCCGGCACGCCGTCGTCGGCGCAGGCCGATGCCATTCGAATGGTAGTTTCGATGCCATGAAGACCACCATCGATCGGTCGGGACGGATCGTCGTTCCCAAAGAGCTACGCGACCGCGTGGGGCTCGTGCCCGGCGAGGTGGAGATCACCGTCGCGGGGAGCGGTCTCGTCCTCGAACCCGTGGCGACCGACGAGTTACTGGCCGGCGACGACGGTCTGCTGATCCTGCCTGCCGGTGGTGCCGAACTGTCGAGCGACGACATCCGCGAGTTGCGCCTTGGCGACCAACGCTGACACGATCCTGCTCGACACGAGCGCGGCGATCGCACTCGTTCGTCCGGAACAGTCCGGTCACCGGGCTGTTCGAGCAGCGGTACAAGGACTCGTGTTGGGCCTCAGTGGGCATGCCGCCTTCGAGACCTACTCCGTGCTCACGCGATTGCCACCGCCGCAGCGACTGACAGCGTCGGCCGCCGCCCGACTCATCGCGACCAACTTTCCCCACGAGTGCCACCTGTCGCCGAGAACTGCGGGAGACCTGATCGAATCATTCGCCGCGGCAGGCATATCCGGGGGCGCGGTGTACGACGGTCTGGTCGCCTCCGCGGCGGTGGCGGCGGAGCTCCCGTTGGTCAGCGTGGACCGTCGAGCCGAACCCATCTATCGATCACTCGGAGTGCAGCTCCGCCTGCTGTGACACCCGGTCCGTGCCCGTGGCCCGTGCCCCGAAAACAATTTTTCCCCCGGTTCTGCGTTCTTTCCCCACATGCATGCGGAGGACGAGAACGGAACCGGGGGAAGAACTTCGATCAGGTGAGGTGACGGCCGATCAGAAGACCGACTCGTCGACCTCCATGATGTCGGCGTCGATGTTCTCGACGGTGGCGCGAACGGCCGTCAGCAGCGGGAGCATGGACTTCGCGAAGAAGCTCGCGACCGCGACCTTGCCCTCGTAGAACGACTTGTCCTCATCCGAGCTGCCGGCGTCGAGAGCGGCGAGCGCCACCTCGGCCTGACGCAGCAGCAGCCAGCCGATGAGGAGGTCGCCGACCGACAGCAGGAAGCGCACCGAGCCGAGGCCCACCTTGTAGAGCTCCTGCGGGTTCTCCTGGGCGTTCATCAGGTAACCGGTGAGGCTCGCGGCCATGGCCTGCACGTCGTCGACGGCGGTCTTCAGCAGGGCTCGCTCGGACTTCAGGCGACCGTTGCCGCCCTCGGCATCGAGGAACTTCTGGATCTCTCCCGAGACATGCGCGAGGGCCTGGCCCTTGTCGCGGATGATCTTGCGGAAGAAGAAGTCCTGCGCCTGGATGGCCGTGGTGCCCTCGTAGAGCGAGTCGATCTTCGAGTCACGGATGTACTGCTCGATCGGGTAGTCCTGCAGGAAGCCGGAACCGCCGAGGGTCTGCAACGACTCGTGGCCGAGGGTGCCGTAGGCGCGCTCGGAGCCGACGCCCTTGACGATCGGCAGCAGCAGATCGTTGACCTTGTGCGCCATCTCGGCATCCGCACCCGAGACGATCTGAGCGGCAACGGGATCCTGATGCGACGCGGTGTAGAGATAGATCGCGCGCAGACCCTCGGCGTAGGCCTTCTGGGTCATTAGCGAACGACGCACGTCCGGGTGGTGCGTGATGGTGACGCGCGGCGCGCTCTTGTCGGTCATCTGGGTCAGATCGGCACCCTGCACGCGCTCCTTGGCGTAGTCCAGAGCATTGAGGTACCCGGTCGACAGGGTGGAGATGGCCTTGGTGCCCACCATCATCCGCGCGTGCTCGATGACGTCGAACATCTGCGCGATGCCGTCGTGCACTTCGCCGACGAGCCAGCCGACGGCCGGGGTGCCGTGCTGGCCGAAGCTCAGCTCACAGGTGGCCGACGCCTTGATGCCCATCTTGTGCTCGACGTTGGTGACGAAGGCGCCGTTGCGCTCGCCCAGTTCGCCGGTCTCGTGGTCGAAGTGGAACTTCGGCACGAAGAAGAGCGAGAGTCCCTTGGTACCCGGCTTCGCGCCCTCGGGGCGGGCGAGTACCAGGTGGAAGATGTTCTCGGTCATGTCCTGGTCGGCAGAGGTGATGAATCGCTTCACACCGTCGATGTGCCAGGTGCCGTCCTCCTGCTTGACGGCCTTGGTGCGGGCCGCGCCCACGTCGGAGCCTGCGTCGGGCTCGGTGAGCACCATCGTTGCGCCCCAACCACGTTCGGAGCAGATGGCGGCCCACTTCTTCTGCTCGTCGGTGCCGTTGTCGAAGAAGATGTTGGCGAAGCCCGAGCCCGCGGCGTACATGAAGACCGGCGGGTTGGCGCCGAGGATCATCTCGCCGATGGCCCAGTAGAGCGACCGCGGTGCGGGCAGGCCGCCGAGCTCCTCGTCGATGCCGATCTTGTCCCAGCCGCCCTCGACGAGGGCGTTGTAGGACTTCGTGAATCCCTCGGGGATCGCGACGCTGTGCGTCTCCGGGTCGAAGACCGGCGGGTTCCGGTCGGCCTCGGTGAACGACTCGGCGATCGGCCCCTCGGCCAGTGTCCTGACCTCGCGAAGCATGTCGACGGCCGTCTCGTGGTCGAGATCGCCGAAGTCACCCTCTTCGAGCACCTTGTCGAGGTCGAACATCTCGAACAGGTTGAAGTGGAGGTCGCGCATGTTGCTCTTGTAATGGCCCATGAAAGTTTCCTTCTCTGACAAGTCTGGGTGGGCTACGAGTCGTTCGGCGATCGCATAAGTTACTCGCCGGTAACCTAAGGATACCTCCGATTCCGTGCACGGACCAACTCGATCCGGGTGTGATCAGCACTGACGGCTGCCAGCAGGGACTTCGGCGGTGAGATCCGGATGAAACGGACGCCGTTCGCGTCGTCGGCCGGGGCGGACGACGGCGATCGTGGCACCGAGGGCGACCGTGAGTCCGATGATCGTCGTCGGGGTGAGTGGTTCGCCGAACATCGCGGCGCCCCAGAGTGTGGTGACCGGTGGCATGAGGAACATCAGCGCGTTGACCGAGGTGACGCCGAGTCGGTCCACGAGGACCCAGTAGAGGCCGTATCCGCCGAGCGTCGACATCCCGATGAGCCACGCGATCGCGACCCAGAATCCCGCGGCCGCCGGCGGCGTCGCCGTGCCGGTGACCAGGCAGATCGCGGTGAAGATGATCGCCGAGGTGGTGCAGTGGACCGCGAGCGACTCGGTGCGCGACAAGGTGGTGGTCGCGCGTCGGTCCAGGAACGTGGCCGCGACCAGGCTCGCCATCCCGGCGAGGGGGACCAGGTAGGCCCACCAGGGCGCGGCCGTGGCCGATGTGGTGGCATCCGTCCACGTCACGATCACCACCCCGGTGGCGCCGAGTAGGAGTCCGATCCACTGCCGGCCGCTCACCGCGGCGCCGAGGAGTGGTCCGGCCAGCACGGCCACTGCCAGCGGTTGCACGCCGTCGATCAGCGCCGTGGTCCCGGTGCTGACGCCCAGTCCGATCGCCCAGTACACGGTCAGGGTGTACCCGCACTGGGACAGCGCCCCGACCGCGACCTGCGTCGCCCAGCCATGCCGCGCCCGGTGCGGGCCGAGGGAGCGGCGTGCGAGGACTGCCGCGACGACGGCGAGGGCCAGGGCTACGGGCACGAAGCGCCACATCAGCAGTGTGGTCGCCGGCGCATCCGACGCTCCGAGTTTGGCCCCGATGAACCCCGACGACCAGGACGCGACGAACAGGATCGAGAGGCCGGCGCTCGCCCACGCGGTCGATCTGCCGGCAGGTATACCGATCGGTGAAGTCCGCATGGGATCGACTTTACCGATCGGTGTAGTCTGTGTCATGTGACCACCGCGATCGACTGGACGCCGAAGGCGAGGGCGATTCTGAACGCCGCGTCGGACCTCTTCTATGCGCAGGGGATCCACGCCGTCGGCGTGGAGGCCATCGCCGAGCGGGCGGGCGTCACCAAGAGGACTCTGTACGACCGTTTCGGGTCGAAGGAGCGACTCGTGGTGGAGTACCTGCTGGCCCGGGACGCGTCATGGCGGGCGTTCCTGGCCGATCGGTCGGCGGCCGCCGCTGACGGCGCCGTCGCGCAGGTGT
Organism: Gordonia sp. DT101; assembly: GCF_049844895.1. Lineage (NCBI taxonomy): Bacteria > Bacillati > Actinomycetota > Actinomycetes > Mycobacteriales > Gordoniaceae > Gordonia > Gordonia sp. DT101. The sequence goes on from NZ_JBNCLX010000004.1 coordinate 95,839, forward strand.
CGGCCGTCTTCGATGCGAGCCGCGACTGGGCCGCCGAGCGAGGCCCCAAGGGCTGCAGCATGATCAACGCCCACGCCGAGATCAGCGACCCGGCGCATCCCGCCTATCCCGTCATCGTCGGACAGAAACGATGGATGCTCGACCTCTTCTCCCGGATCGTCGACACCGCGGGGACGCGGCCGTCCGAGGCGATCGCGACGCGCCTGATGCTGCTGCACGAAGGGGCGCTCGTCGCCGCGGGGATCGGCGTCGTCGAGGACGCCTTCGGTGCGGCGAGATCTCTCGCCGTCGAGCTGCTGCGGTCAGAGCGCGTCGCGTAGATACTTCAGGTCGTCGGGAATGCCGTCGGCGGGGGTCTCCAGGATCACCGGCGCGCCCGCGGCCTTGGCGACCGCGGCCAGGACGGCGGGTTCGATGTGGCCGTCGCCGAGATTCGCGTGCCGGTCCCGCCCGGAGTCGAACTCGTCGCGCGAATTGTTCAAGTGCACCAGGTCGATACGTCCGGTGATGCCCTTGACCCGTTCCACGAGTCCGACGAGGTCCTCACCGCCGGCCCAGGCGTGGCAGGTGTCGAGGCAGAAGCCGGCCTGGTCGAAATCGCCCACCGACTCCCAGAGCCGGTCGATCGACTCCAGCGTGCGAGCCATCGCATGGTCGCCACCCGCGGTGTTCTCGATCAGGATCGGCACGCCGAATCCGCCCTTGTCGACCTGACGATCGAAGAGCTTGCGCCAGTTGGCGAATCCTTCTTTTGCGTCTTCGCCGTCGCGGAGATGACCGCCGTGCACCACAAGTCCGAACGCGCCGAGCTCGGCGGCGGCCGTGGCCTGCTGCTCGACCGCCTTGCGTGACGGCATCCGCAGCCGGTTGTTCAGGCTCGCGACGTTGATCTGATAGCTCGAATGCACGACGACGTCGATGGCCGAATCGCGGATCGCCTCGGCGTCCGGTCGAGGTGTGGGCTTCTTCCAGCCCTGCGGATCGGTGACGAACATCTGGAAGACGTCGATGCCGAGTTCGTTCGCGGTGGACAGCGGGTCGGTGTCCACACGCAGATGTGCTCCGATGCGCATGGGTCAACGATAGTGTGCGCCGGCCGTCACTCGCCGACGGCCGGCTCGGTCTCGATGGTGATCGGGACGCCGGTCGCGATGAGGAGTCGGCACGGGGCCTCGGAGCCGTGGTAGAGGCTGAGCCATTCGTGGCCGCGGCCGCCCTCGGCGTATACCGAGTCGAGGGCGCGATCGAGTCTCGCCTCGGTCTCCTTGGTGATGATGTAGCGCTGGTCGCCGTAGCGCAGGTAGCGGTCGGGCACGGCACTCCTCCCAGGTCCGGTTGGTGTGATACCGATCACGATCCTAGGGGAAAACGGCGGCAACGACGGTCGCGCGGCGGTTTGCTGGTCACCAAACGCCCGATGATCACTAGGCTGACGGAAAGTGAATACGCAGGGTGCCCCGAGCGGGGGCTTGGGTGGGCAGGAATCTCGGGTGAGCATTGACGACGCGGTCGACGTCCAGGACTCGGACGATGATGCGGGATCGCGATCTCGCCGTGCCGCGGGCAAGAAGTCGAGGTCGACGTCGGCGGAGAACGAGTCCGATACTTCTGAGTCTGATACTTCTGCGTCCGATACTTCTGCGTCCGATACTTCCGCGTCCGGGGCCGAGCCGTCCGGCGTCGAACCGGTGCTCGACGACATCGCGGCCGCCGCGGCGACCGATTCCGAACCCGGGAGTCGTCGAGACCTCACCATGGTCCGACGTGTCGCGATCGCTGCCTGGGTCGTGTTCATGGTGGTCGAGATCGCTCTCAACGGTCTGGCCTTCGACCGTACGCAGCTGATCGTCCTCCTCTGTCTGGGCATGTTGGCCGCCACCATCGGGCGGCGCAAGGCGATCAGCGTGATCATCGACTGGCTGCCGTTCGCGCTGATCCTCGTGCTCTACGACTGGACCCGCGACGTCGCGCGCATCGTCAACATGCCCACCCAGTGGCATCTCGCCCCCGACGTCGACCATGCACTGTTCGGCGTCAATCCGACGGTGTGGTTGCAGGAGCACCTGAAAGGCGCGACCCCACCCTGGTGGGAGGTCATCACCAGCGTCGTCTACATGTCGTATTTCATCGTTCCCTATGCCGCCGCGGCCGTGCTCTGGCTGCGCGACCGGTCGGCGTGGCGACGCTACGCGGCGTGCTTTGTGGCGACGACATTCCTCGCGCTCATCGGCTACACGCTGGTCCCGGCCGCACCGCCGTGGGCGGCCGCCCGGTGTACCGCCGAGCAGGTGGTCGACCATCCGCGCGAGCCACTGTGCATGACGAACGAGACAGGCGCCCCGGGCGGCGGCGTCCTCGGCGACGTCACGCCCACGCAGTCCGGCGCGGAGCCGTACGTGGAGCGGATCTCCGCCCGCGGCTGGAACGTCCTGAACATCCACGCGGCCTCGACGCTGGTCGAGGTCGGGCAGGGCAAGGCCAACCTCGTCGCGGCGATCCCGTCGCTGCACGCCGGTCTCACGATGTTGCTGGCCTTGTTCATGTGGCCGCGAGTCAAGGCCTTGGGCAAGACATTGTTCATGGGTTACGCGCTCGCGATGGCCTTCACGCTGGTCTACACCGCCGAGCACTACGTCTTCGACATCCTGCTGGGCTGGGCGTTGGCGGCGTTCGTCATCGTCGTCGCGAACCTGGTCGACAAGTACTGGCTGATCCCGCGAAAACAGCGACGCGAGGCGGCCGAGGCCCAGACCGAGGTCGGGGCCGGGACCGAGGTGTCCGCGCTTCGGTAGGCTCGTCGGCGTGTCGATCGCCGGTCTCCGTGAGCTGCCCCGCAGCGCGCGCGGCGCCGGTCTGTTGCTCACCATCGCGATGGCGATCCTGATCATGCACACCGTGGTCGCGCAGTGCGCGTCCGGTGGCGGTCATCATGAGGCGTCGGCCGCCGACCATCCGCAGCCCTCGACGGTGATGCACTCGGCGCAGCGCGAGGTGCTCGACGAGACGTCGATGAGCGGTACCGACTGCGGGCTGCATCAGCACGCGTGCGTCTTCATCCGGGCCGCCGATCCGGACGTCATCGTCCTGGCAGTCCTGGTGCTGGCCTGGGGGTTCCCCATCCCGCCGTTGCTGCGGTCGGTGCGCGGACGACGGCGTCCCAGGCCGGGCCGACCACCTCCGTGGGCCATGCCGACGCATCTGCAATTGCAGGTGATCCGCTGCTGATGGGCGACTGCCGGACCGTGTGTCCGGTCGCCGATCAGTACCGCCTACGCACGTCCGCTCCGGACGTCGCGGGACGGATCCACCACTCTTGCAGAGGATTCCTTCGATGAGACGACAGACAACCGCGTGCTCGATCCTGATCGCCACCGCACTTCTCGGGGCGTGTTCCACCGGCACGGACGACCCGGCGACGAGTTCGCCGGCACCCACCTCGGCAGCTGATTCCGCCGCCTCCGGGTCGGAGTCGGTGTCGCACAACGACGCCGACATCGCCTTCAACCAGATGATGATCCCGCATCATCGTCAGGCGGTCGCGATGGCCGAACTCGTGGACGAACGCACCACGACACCGGCCGTGCGTGCGCTCGCCGACCAGATCGAGAACGCCCAGCAACCCGAGATCGACCAGATGACCGCCCGCCTCACCGACTGGGGCGTGCCGGCCGAGCCGGTCGAGCCGGGTGAACACGGCGGCCATGGCGGCCACTCGATGTCGGGCATGATGACCGACGACGAGATGGCTGCGCTGACCGACGCCCGCGGAACGGAATTCGACCGGTTGTGGCTCGACGGGATGATCCGCCATCACCAGGGCGCGGTCGCGATGGCCGACGACGAACTCACGCGCGGGATCGACGGTCCCTCCCGGGCCCTCGCGCAGCAGATCAAGGCCTCTCAGCAGGCGGAGATCGGCGAGATGAAGCAGCTGCTCGGGCAGTGACCCGCAGGCCGGGTGCCCTGCCACGCAGGGTGCCCGGCCGTGGCGGTCCGAGGGCAGCCCGCGTCAGGGCTTGTTCAGCGGAAGCCGCATCAGATAGACCTGATACCCGGTGTAGATCGAGTACGTGAAGTACAGCGAGCTGCCCTTCGACCACGGGTGGATGAAGGGGGCGTACCCCGAGTACGGGTCGTTGGCCGGCACCACGACCTCGCCCGAAGTCCACGGCCCCCACGGATTGTCGGCGGTCCGCAGCACCACACCGTTGTCCTTGGTGCCGAGCGAGATGTACTTGCCGAGATAGTCGTTCCAGGCGACCGACAACTCGCCGGTCGGCGCGCCCATCACCGGGGTGGCCGACTCCGGGTTGTTCTTGACCCAGTGACCCCATGAGAAGTACTCGTACTTGCCGAGATGCTCGATGTCCTTCTCGTTCACCCGCGCCAGATAGACCGAGCCCCAGCGGCCGTCGGGGGTGCCGTAGGTGTAGACGGTGTTGCCGACCTTCAGATAGGCCGCCATCTGGAACTTGTGGTTGCCGCCGCTGTTCGGCCGGAATGCGTTCACCGCATTCCAGTTCTGGCCGTTGTCGGTGGACGCCGCGAGTCCGGACCAGTTGGTGAACCAGATCCCGGCCGGTCCCCAGTGCTTGACCGACATCACGTTCATGTACTGCTTGCCGTTCGCCGCGACGCCCGCGGTCGGGATGATCGTGACCTCGCGGCGCAGATTCGGCTTCAGCAGGCGCTTGGCGTTGCCCGGACTGCCGGCATGGCCGGTGAACGTCATGCCGTCGGAGAGATTGTGGTCGGTGCTGCGCAGCAGGACGTTGGAGCGCCAGTACCAGAGCTGGCCGTAGAGCAGCGACCATCCGTTGAACGACTGGGTGTCGCCGAAGGCGGTCATGATCTCGCCGTGACCGTTGTCCCACATGACACCGAGGTCGGTGCCGACGATGTTGTATCTGCCGACCGTGTCGTTGATCGAACCCGGCCCGGTGAGGCGTGCGACGACCTTGCCGTTACCGGCCGCGACGGGAAAAGCCTCGGCGGATGGCGTGGTCGCCAAGCTCACCGTCAGAGTGGTCGCGAGGGCGGAAACCGCGAATGCCGTTCTCCATCGTCCTAGACGCCGCATCATGAGCGAGACCCTATCAAGACCTGATAGTCATCGGAGCGCGACATAAGGACTGTCAGCCTTCGGCATACCTTTCGCCGGGTTTCACCGACGTGAAATCGATGGTCGCGGCCGCGTTCTCCACGCCGGTGACCATGCCGACCCCGAATTGTCCGTCGTCGTCGTAGAGGTTGGCGGTACTCGTCGAGATCCCATCGGTCTCCAGGTGGGTGGCCGCCTCGACACCGATCCGGGTCCCGACCGGTAGTCGGGACAGCGCGACGGTGAGATCGCAGTTGATGTAGGCGATGCCCGCCGTGCCCCAATTGCAGACCAGACTGGTCGATTCCCCGCTGATCACCGCGCGCTGGAATGGTGTCGGGTCCTCCCCGACGACGGTGGAGACCGCCCGGGTCCACAGCCATTTCCGCTGCCCGTGCTGGTGGGCGGCCATGTCCTGACTCCAGACGATCTCGCCGCCGTGCGCCGAGGTGGTCCCGTACCAGGGGAAGTGGTCGTCGGGCGCGGTCTCGGGAGGTCGGAATCGGGTCGCGTCGGCCGGCCGACGCCAGCGTTCCCCTGGCGGATCGGTGCTCTCGCTGACGAACACGGTGGTGCTCCGCGCGACGATCACCTCGGCACCGTCCACGGACTGGATAACGTCCACCTCGGCGACCTTGATCCGCCTGCCGTCGCGGACGAGTCGGCCCCGGGTGACGGTGACGGTGTCCCGGGCGACCTTGAACAGTTCGATGGTGAACCGTGCGGTGCGGAATCCCGCCGTCGCGAACTCGTCCTCGGCGGCGCGGGCGGCGAGTGCGCACACCGCGGGCCCATTCAACGTCGACGGCGCCCAGAGGCTGGCCGCGTAGCGGGTGGGGATGAATCCGCGAGACTCTTCCGCAGCGGAATCGGCCGTCCCGGAATCGTGCGAGAAGAATGCGATCAGCGACACTGATTTTCCCTTCTGTTCGGCGGGTGAATGTGGTGTCGCACCCTCCGAGACGTACTAACCTGCCTCCATGACAATTGCAGATTACGCAAAGCAGATTCCGAACGAATTGGTGAATGCCGTTCGCTCGATGATGATCGCGACGTCCATCGTGGGAATCGTCCTGGGAATCATCGCGCTGATATGGCCGGGCGCCACCCTGCTCGTGATCGGTGTGCTCTTCGGGATCTCGTTGATCGTGGCCGGGCTGTTCCGTATCTACACGGCGTTCGCGGCCAACCTGTTGTCCGGCGGATGGCGGTTCGTCCTCGGCCTCGTCGGCGTGCTGATCCTGGCGGCCGGCATCATCGCATTGTTCAATCCCGAGGAGTCGCTGGTGTTCCTGGCGATCTTCATCGGCATCGGCTGGATCTTCCAGGGAGTCGCCGATCTGGCGCACGCGGTGGCCGGCTCGGTGCACACGCCGCGGTGGCTGTTGGTGCTCTCCGGTGTGGTCGCGATCATCGCGGGCATCGTGATGATGGCGATCCCCGGTCTCGCACTGGCCACCTTCTTGTGGGTGGCGGCGATCATGCTGATCGTGGTCAGCGTGGTCACGCTGGTGACACTGCCCAAGAAGATCGAGGACCCGACGATCTGAGAGGGATGATCTGAACGGGCCGGCTCGCCGTCGTCGATGACTCTCAGGCGATGGCGAGCCCATCGAACGTGACCGACGCCCGCGCCGACGCCGCGTTGGGCGGGAGTTGGTCGACGAGTCGGTTGATCATCACCAGCACGTCGTGGCTGTGGGTCAGCCGGGCACTGTCGATGAGTGCGGTGTCGGCGGAGATCATCGCCAGCGGGTCGGCCTCGCCGCGGTGCGCGACCGCCGCCGCGAGCAGCCGGCGGGCCTGATCCGGATCGGCATCCCACAGCGCGTCGGCAGTGGTCAGGTAGAGGCGGACCGCGGGTGGATAGTCGTGCAGGTGGAGCAGCGCCCACGCCCAGTGTTTGGCCACGTCGACGGTGTCGGTCTGGCCGGGTCCATGGGTCCGCACGTACTTCCCGTGGAGTTCACGGCACAACGGCGTCGAGTCGGCCCAGAGGTGCAGCTGTGACATGCACCGGACGCAGTCGTGCAGATTCGACAGGTACTTGATCGAGTACGGACCCTCACGACGGGACCGAATCTCACGCAGCACTGAGAATTCGGCGAGGGCATGGGTGTATTCGCCCGCCGAGAGCAGGCCCTCCGCCTCGTCCTGCATCTCTTCGATCATTCCTCGATTGTCCCGGTTACCGGCCGGTCGCGAGTGATTTCGTCCGATAAGGCGCAAAAGGGCTGTGACGGCCCGACATCACACGCACCGTTGCTAATCTCGCGCCATGACATCAGGAGATCCCACGAATCCGAACGATCCGAACGGTCCCGGGTACACCCCGCCCGGCGGGCATACCCCGCCGCCCGGCTACGGGTCCCAGCCGCCCGGAGGTGGCTATGGGACACAGCCGACCGGTGGCTACGGGCCGCCGGCGGGTGGGGGCTATGGCGCCCAGCCGGCCGGTGGGTTCGGTGGCTATCCGGCCGCGCCGCCGCCCGGCCCCGGCCAGGCATCGTCGAAAGGGTTCTTCTCGGCCCTGTTCGACTTCGGTTTCAACTCGTTCGTGACACCGGCGCTCGTGAAGGTCGTGTACATCCTCGGCACGATTGTTCTCGCCATCGGTGTCATCTTCTTCATCATCGCCGGGTTTGTGGAGAGCATCGGTGCCGGTATCGCGGCCCTGATCCTGGCCCCGATCATCGGGTTGATCTACCTCGCGTTCCTGCGGGTGACCCTGGAGCTCTACTACGCGGTGGTCCGGCTGTCCGAGGACGTCCACCATCGTGGCAACGGGCGGCTGTAACAGGCACCGCTGAAACAGGCACCGCAGAACAGGCACCGCAGATGCGAACAGGCCGCCGGCCCGATGGGGCGGCGGCCTGTTCGTCTGACGAGATCTTTACTGCGAGATCTCTACTGCGAGATTTTTACTGCGAGATCAGTACTGCTGATTCGGCGGGTATGGCGGCGGCGTCGCAGCGGCCATACCCGCGGCCGCGATCTGCCCACCGGTGAAGAACCGATAGGCGTAGGTGCTCGCGATCATGGTGACCGGGATCGACACCAGGAGCCCGACGAGGCAGAGGATGGCGCCGACGATGTTGAGTCCGATGCTGGCCAGGGCCAGCAGGAACAGCGGACCGGCGTTCTTGCTGATCACCGAGAAGCTCGCCTTGATGCCCGAGATCGCGTCCTGGTCGCGATCAACCACGAAGGTGAGGGACCAGTAGGCGAGGAAGGCGAAGATGATGCCCGGGATGATCAGCAGGATGAGGCCGATGTAGGTGCCGATCGCGACGAGCAGCGCCGTGATGATCACCGGTCCGAAGTTGAGCCGGAAGAAGTTCCCGATCGCCGGCTTGCCGCCGTCGAGCTCATCCAGTGCGCCGCGGACGAACGCACCCTGGAACACATAGCCGACGATCGCGCTGATGATGCCGAAGAGCAGATTGATCCACAGGACCCGGCCGTAGTCGGACGACACATTGCCGATCCAGCCGATCACGCCCGAGACGACGAGCGCGATCAGGATCATCAGGATCCAGGGAAGTGCGTTCTCCTTGTAACGATTCCAGCCGTAGCTGATCGCATCGCCGACCGAGAACTGTGATGTCGCGGGTGCGCCGTAGCCCGAAGCCCCGGGTACCGCCCCGTACGCACCACCCGGCGGCGGACCGTAACCACCCGGCGGGGGCCCGTATCCGCCCGGCTGTCCACCGGGGGGAGGCGGAGGCGGATAGCTGCCTCCGGGTGGCGGATAGTTGCCCCCGGGCGGTGGGTAACCGCCTCCCGGCGGTGGGTATCCCGATCCGGGCGGGGGAGATCCCGGCGGTGGGTATCCCGATCCCGGCGGGGGCGACCCGGGTGGCGGGTACGACCCGGGCGGTGGGTAACCGCCTTCGGGCGGCGGCGGGTTTGATCCGGGTGGTGGGCCCGATCCCGGCGGAGGGCCCGATCCCGGCGGAGGGGTCGATCCCGGGGGAGGGGTCGATCCCGGGGGAGGGGTCGATCCGGGTGGTGGGTAGGAGGGCGGCGGATTTCCCGCGGCGGGTTCCGGGGCCTGCCCCGGGTATCCGGCGCCGTCGTCGGGCTCGGGGTTGCCGGGATTGCGTGGATCGGGCGGTGTGGTCATGGGTCGCAGGATACGGAACTGCGTCCGCGGACCACGGTGTTTCCGGGTTGCCGCGGCGTGTCAGTGGCGAGAATGCTTCGGACGCTCGACGACACCCCGCGGCTCCCGTGTCGACCGTGCGACGATTCGCTGTCGTGGTGGATTCCACCCGTCGGTACTGGCATCGTGAAGGTCGTGAGTGACATCGGCAGCACCCCGGAAGGGTCCGACGGCGAATACAGCCTCGACGACGACGACCAGCTCCAGCCCGAGAACACCCTCGACGATCGCGGTGTTGACGATGTTCTCGACGAGGGCTACTCGCCGCCGGATCATCGCCCGAGCGGCGCCCGACGGGGGCTCACCTCGCAGGAGCAGCGCGACGGCGAGACCCTCGACGAGCGGCTCTCCGAGGAGGAACCCGACATCGGTGCGAGCGATCCGCTCGACGACATCAAAAAAGACTGGCGCTCACACGCTTCCGACCGTGACGACGCGTACGACGACAGCGATCAGGCCGGCGGTGGCCGGGCGGGTCGGCTGATCGCGCCCGACGAGGGCACCGGCGTCGACGACGAGCAGGAGTCCTTCGCCGCCGACGCCGGCATCGACGGGGCGGGCGCCTCGGCCGAGGAGGCCGCGGTGCACTACATCGACGACGACACCGTCGAGGAATCCGAAGAAGCGGACGGAGACGGCGACTGACCTCGGATCACTTCGTGAACTGGGCGAGGGTCTCCCGGATGAACGTCCGCGCCGGATCGACCTCCACGCCCAGTGACTCCAGGACGGCCGCCACCGGCGGGTCCGTGAACAGCGCCAGCAGGAGATGCTCGGTGCCGACATAGTTGTGGCCCATCTCCAGCGCGGTGCTCACCGTCGTCTCGAGTACCGCCTTGGACCGATCGTCGAACGGGACGAGTGACTTCTTGTCGCCGCGGGTCTCCTCGGCGGCGCGGGCCTCCGGTGTGCAGGCCGCGGCCAGCGTCGTCAGTTCGACGCCCTGCGCACGCAGCGTCAGGTCGGCCACCGACTCGGGCGCGACGGCGAGGCCGCGGGCGAGATGTTCCGGGGTGACGGACTCGCTGTAATCGCCGATGGCGAGGTTGTTGGCCTCGGCCACCACGTTCCGGGCCCGAGGGGTGAAGCGCCCGAACGGGTTCGACTCCTCGGAGAGCGGCGTATCCGGGGTGCGCGGGACGAACCGCTTCTGCGCGGCCTGCTTGCTGACGCCCATGCTCGACCCGATCTCGGTCCACGACGCCCCCGCACGGCGGGCCTGGTCGACGAAGTGTCCGATGAGGTGATCGGCGACCTCGCCGAGGTGTTCGGCGGTGACGACGGCGTTGGAGAGTTGATCGAGCGGATCGTCGTGCACGGTCCGGATGGCCGCGATGAGGTCGTCGAGGCGGACGTTCTTCATGATGACTGGTTCGGACATACGTCAACACTAGGTTGACGGCCATGCACCGTCAACCCGTAGTTGACGACACCTGGCGACGGCGCGATCCGGGATGCGCAAAATTGTCGGTGGCATGTGATGCGATGGCGCGTGGCCTCGGGGCGATTCGTTGACAGCGGTACCGACCGTGGGAACGATGGAGGTTCGAGGGTTGCCCGTCCGTCCCGACCACGTGCCAGGTCACACAGAAAACGGGAGGTACCAGTGAGCATCACCAACCGGCCCGCGCCGGCGTCCGCCATGCCCTCGAGCTTGGCGAACGACCCGAGTCCACGCAGATTCCTCGATGTCCGTGCCCTGACCGACGTCTTGACCGCGAACTTGTCCGCCGAGGACCAGACGCCGCAGTCGATGACCGACGCAAGCCCGGCCAAATGGCATCGTGCCCACGTCACGTGGTTCTTCGAGGAGTTCATCCTCCGTAGCGACCCGTCGTATGCGGTGTACGACGAGACCTACCGCTACCTGTTCAACAGCTATTACGAGGCGGTCGGTGCCCGGCATCCACGACCGGAGCGCGGGCTGGTGACGCGTCCCGGGATCGCCGACATCGCCCACTATCGCGAATACGTCGACAGTGCGATGGTCGATGCGCTCGAGCGCGGTGCCATCGATGACGACGTGCTGGCGCTGGTCGAGCTCGGGTGCAACCACGAGCAGCAGCACCAGGAATTGTTGCTGATGGACATCAAGCACCTCTTCTCCACACATGCCTTCGCCCCGGTCTATGTCGATCGCGAGGCCGACGACGCCGACGTCCGGGAACCCCTCACGTGGCGGTCGCTGGCCGGTGGGATCACCGAGATCGGCGCCCACCGAGGACCCGACACAGCGTTCGCCTACGACAACGAGGGACCGCGCCACCGCGTCTTCCTCGAGGACTTCGAGATCGCCGAACGAGCGGTGACCAACGCCGAGTGGCTCGAGTTCATGGCCGACGACGGTTATCGCCGACCGGAGCTGTGGCTGTCCGACGGCTGGGCTCACATCCACGAAACCGGTTGGCAAGCGCCGGAATATTGGCAGTTCAGCGATGGTGAGTGGACCACCTTCACGCTGTCCGGTCGTCGTCGCGTGGCACTGGACGAGCCGGTCGTGCACGTCTCGTTCTACGAGGCCGACGCCTACGCCCGGTGGGCGGGTGCCCGTCTGCCCACCGAGTTCGAGTGGGAGGCCGCCGCGGCCACTGCCGGAGACGCGCGCGGACAACTGCTCGATCCGGCGCGGTGCCATCCGGGCCGGGCCGGGACCTCGATGGTCGGGGATGTCTGGGAATGGACCGCCAGTGCCTACCTGCCGTATCCGGGGTTTGTCCCGGCCAACGGTGCGGTCGGCGAGTACAACGGGAAGTTCATGTGCGATCAGCATGTGCTGCGGGGCGCGAGCGCGGTGACGCCACCGGGCCACGAGCGGGTGACCTACCGGAACTTCTTTCCGGCCCATGCCAGGTGGGCATTCTCCGGCCTGCGGCTGGCCCGATGACAGTCAGCATCGACGACGCGCTTGCCGTCGACGCCGTGGCGGGCCTGTGGGCCGATCCGCCGACCCTCCCGACGAAGTGGCTCTACGACGAGCGTGGGAGCCTGCTGTTCGACGAGATCACGCGAGTACCCGAGTACTACCCGACCCGTCGGGAGACCGCGATCCTGCGCGCGAGCAGTGCCGATATCGCGGCGGTGGCGGACGCGGCCATGATGGTCGAGTTCGGTTCCGGCACCTCGACCAAGACCCGACTGCTGTTGCGCGCCTTCGCCGAGCGGGCCGCCGCCGCGGGGCGGTCGTTCACGTACGTGCCGCTCGACGTCAGCACCGAGATCCTCGAGTCGTCGTCGGCGGAGCTGGCCCTGGACTATCCGGACATCGGCGTCGAACCCATGGTCGCGGACTTCACGAGCCCCGATCTCACGCTGCCCGCCGCCGGCGGACCGCGAATCGCCGTCTTCCTCGGCGGAACCATCGGCAACTTCGATGTACCCGAGCGCGGGGCATTCCTCCGCACGCTCGCAGATGCGCTCGCGCCCGGTGACTATTTCCTGCTCGGGGCGGATCTCATCAAGGACACCGGCCGACTGGTCGCGGCGTACAACGACAAGGCCGGGGTGACCGCGGATTTCAATCGAAACATGATCGAGGTGCTGCGTACCGGACTCGACGCGCAGGGTCTCTACGTCGACGACTTCGACCACATCGCGCGATGGAATCCCGTCCGCCACCGGATCGAGATGTGGCTTCGGGCGCGCCGCGACATCGATGTGTACTTCGCTGCGCTGGACCGACGGTGGCGACTGACGCGGGGCGCCGAGGTCCTGACCGAGATCAGCACGAAGTTCGACCCGGCGGATCTCGCCGACGAACTCGCCGTCGCGGGCCTCGACGTCGTGAAGACGTGGACCGACGACGCGGGAGATTTCCTGCTGACCCTCAGCCGTCGGTGAGGTCGCCGGGCGGCGCATCGCGGCACCGTCGATCGACGCCGGCAAGCGACTCCGGGTGAGCGAATCGTCGCCAAGCCGTGCCTCTGAGTACGGGCTGTGAGAAGCTTTTGACGGCCCGGCGATCCCCGTCGGGGCCGACATTGACATGCAAGGAGCATTTCCCATGTGGGACTCGTTCTGGGACTTCATCTGGTACACGATCGTCATTTTCGCGTTCGTGGCATACCTGATGGTCCTCTGGTTCATCATCACCGACCTGTTCCGCGACAAGAAGGCGTCCGGCTGGCTGAAAGCCGTGTGGGTGATCTTCCTGGTCATCCTCCCGTACATCACCGCGATCGTGTATCTGCTCGTGAAGGGCCGCGGCATGTCCGAGCGGCAGAGCGAGGCGGCACAGCAGGCCAAGCAGGCCACCGACAGTTACATCCAGTCGGTCGCCGGCAAGAGCCCGGCCGAGCACATCGCCGATGCCAAGGGTCTGCTGGACGCCGGGACCATCACGCAGGAGGAGTTCGACGCCCTGAAGGCCAAGGCACTCTCCTGATCTGACGAGGGTCTGATCTGACGAGGGCCTGATCCAATGAGGGCCTGATCCGCTGACGGGTTCCTCGAGTTCACGCCGAGAGAACCCCGATGCTCATCGACAGCACCCGCACTCCTGTCGGAGTCGGGTGCTGTCGGCGTCTTCGGGGTTGCTGTCGGTGAAGTCGCGTCGCGGTCAGCTGCGGAACGGATCCTGGGTGCGCCCCACCAGGTCGGCCACCGAGCCGATCACCTCGGTCGGGCGGTAGGGATACAGCTCCACCGACGCCGGCGTGGAGATGCCGGACAGCACCAGCAGTGTCTGGAGGCCGGCCTCCATCCCGGCGATCACGTCGGTGTCCATCCGGTCGCCGATCATCAAGGTGTGCTCGGAATGTGCGCCCATCTGCCGGAGCGCCGACCGCATCATCAGCGGATTGGGTTTGCCGACGTAGTAGGGGTCGCGTCCGGTGGCCCTGCTGATCAGGGCGGCCACCGCGCCGGTCGCCGGCAACGACCCGCTCGTGGACGGACCGGTGGCGTCCGGGTTGGTGGCGATGAATCGCGCGCCCCGCTCGACGAGCCGGATCGCGGTCGTGATGGCCTCGAACGAATACGTACGCGTCTCGCCGAGGACCACATAGTCGGGGTCCGAATCGGTGATCACGTAGCCGATCTCGTGGAGCGCGGTGGTGAGGCCGGATTCGCCGACGACGTAGGCCGATCCGCCCGGACGCTGCGAATCGAGGAAACGCGCGGTGGCCAGCGCCGACGTCCAGATGGCCGATTCCGGGATGTCGAGACCGATCCGCAGCAGGCGGGCCCGCAGATCCCGTGGCGTGCGGATGGAGTTGTTGGTGAGCACGCTGAACGGCGTGCCGTTCGCGGTCAGTTCGGCGAGAAATGCGTCGGCACCGGGGATCAGGTGCTCCTCGCTGGTGAGCACGCCATCCATGTCCATGAGGTAGTTCCAGGCCATTGCCCGATTATGGTCGCGGTGACACCGTGCCGCGCGGAACCCGGCGAATCGACGGTCGCGCTGACACAATGGGTCGACTGCCGCCGGTCAGCCCCCGGCCGGGACAGCCGGAGTCAGAGGTCGTAGGTGATCGGTTACCTGTGCAAACGCATCGCCGCGTGGGCGGTCCTTGTCTTCGTCGCGACCAACCTCACGTTCTTCCTGGCGACCTGGTTTCTCGATCCGCGGTCGAACTACGCCGAACGCAAACCTCCGCTGCCTCCCGAGGTCGTCGACAACACGCTGACGAGTTACAACCTCAACGACAAGACGCCGGTGTTCGAGCGATGGTGGACCTGGCTGACCGACATCTTGCTGCACTGGGATTGGGGTTCGACGCCGGTGGGCACCAGCGTCAACGCGCAGGTGGGTTTCCGGATCTGGTCGTCGGTGCAATTGCTCACCGCGGCGACCGTGCTGGCGACGCTGCTGGGTATCGCGCTCGGCGTCTACACGGCCCTGCGGCACTACCGATTGGCCGACCGCGCATGGCAACTGGTTTCGATCGTGATGATCAACATACCCATCGCGGTGGCCGGCCTGGCGGTGGTGCTCCTGGGCATCGCGGTCAATCAGCGGGTGGGGCACACGGTGGTGTACGTGGCCGGGTCGTCGAGCATCGACGTGCACGGGTTCTTCCCGGTACTGGCCGATCGGATCAAACACCTGATCCTGCCGACGATCACGCTGGTCGCCGTGCAATATGCGGGACTGCACCTCATGCAGCGCTCGCTGTTGCTCGACACCATCGATGCGGATTACGTCCGGACCGCCCGTGCCAAGGGGCTCAGGCGCGGGGTCGCGGTACGACGACATGCGTTGCGCACCGCGATCATCCCGGTGGCCGTCGGAGTGGCCTTCGCGATCCCGGCGGTGTTCACCGGCGCCGTCATCACGGAGACGATCTTCGGGTGGGAGGGGATGGGCCGCTACTTCGTCACGTCCATCAACACCAACGACGTGTACGGCGCGGTGGCCGTGGCCGCCTTCGGTGCCCTGGCCACCGCGGTCGGCGCGATCCTCGCCGATCTGGCGGTGGTCTACCTCGATCCACGAGTGCGGGTGACCTGACATGGTGATGATGCCTCCGGAACCGTCCCGGAACGACCGGTCCCGAGACGCCGAGTCGAAGCACTTCCATGGGCGGGGCGCGCATGACCCGACGGCCACCGCGCCCATCATGGGTGAGACGGGTGGGCTGCTCGCCGACGGTGTCGGTCCGGTCGAGGGCAGCCTGCAGGCCCCGATCGCCCGGCGGCGCCTGGGACGCGGCGCGCTCATCGCGCGGCGGTTCGCACGTCACCGTTCGGCGCTGGTCGGCCTGGTGATCTTCGTGATCCTGGTCTGCTTCGCGCTCTTCGGCGGTCTGTTCACCACGTACTCGTACACCGACACCGACTTCCTGGCGATCGGGTTCCCGCCGTCGTCCGGGCATTGGTTCGGCACCAACGACGCGGGCAACGACCTGTACGCGCAGGTCGTGCACGGTCTGCAACGATCACTCATCATCGCGTTGTCGGTCTCGTTGGGCACCACGGTGATCGCCGCTTTCGTCGGTGCCCTCGCCGCCTATTTCGGCGGATGGGTGCAGCGGCTGATCCTCGGTGTCATCTATCTGCTTCTCGTGGTGCCGACCTTCCTGATCCTGGCGCTGATCTCCAACAAGACCGGCGGTGACTGGCGCTGGCTCATCGTGGTCCTCACCATGACCGGCTGGATGATGTTGGCGCGCATCGTCCACTCCATGGCCCAGTCGATCCGGGAGCGTGACTATGTATCGGCCGCAAGGTATCTGGGGGAGCCGCCCATCACGATCGTCGCCCGCCACATCCTGCCCAACCTCGCCTCGTTGCTGGTGATCAACTTCGCGCTCGGCGTGGTGGCAACGGTCCTCGCCGAGACCGGTCTGTCCTTCCTCGGCCTCGGCGTGAAGATCCCCGACGTCACGCTCGGCGCTCTGCTCCAGTCGGGGACCGGAGCACTGTTCGCATCGCCCTGGCTGTTCTACTTCCCCGCCGCGGTGCTGACCTTGCTGACCGTGTCGATGGCGCTGATCGCCGATGGACTTCGCGACGCACTGGACCCGACCTCCGGATCGGGGGCTCGCGCATGAGCAGCTCGACCGGCCCTGGCGCCGAACCGGTGCTGTCGGTGCGGGATCTGCGGGTGTCCTTCGGATCCGAGGCAGGTCGGGTCGACGCGGTCCGCGGCCTCTCGTTCGACGTGTCCGCGTCGTCGACGCTGGCGGTGGTCGGCGAGTCGGGCTCCGGGAAATCGGTGTCCGCGTTGGCGGTCCTGGGGCTTCTCCCGGAATCCGCGGTGGTGAGTGGATCGGTCACCCTGGACGGACGCGAACTGCTCGGGCTGGCCGACAAGGAGATGTCGACGATCCGGGGGCGGGAGATCTCGATGATCTTCCAGGACCCGCTCTCGTCGTTGACGCCCGTCTTCACCGTCGGTGCCCAGATCGTCGAGGCGCTCAAGGCGCATCAGGAGATCGGTACCAAGGCGGCGATGGCACGGGCGGTCGAGCTACTCGAGCTCGTGGGAATCCCGGACCCCGCCTGGCGGGTCAAGGCATTCCCGCACGAACTGTCCGGTGGTATGCGCCAGCGCGTGATGATCGCGATGGCCATCGCGAACGATCCTGCGGTGATCGTCGCCGACGAACCGACCACCGCCCTCGATGTCACCATCCAGGCGCAGATCATGTCGTTGCTGCGGACTGCGCAGGCCGAGACCGGTGCGGCCATCCTGCTCATCACCCACGATCTCGCGGTGGTGGCGGGCGCCGCCGACGACGTGGTGGTGATGTACGGCGGCCGGGCCGTCGAACGCGCCGCCGCGCAACCACTGTTCGACACACCACGGATGCCCTACACGATCGGGCTGCTCGGGGCGGTGCCGCGAGTGGACCGGATCGCCGAATCGCTCACGCCGATCCCCGGTACACCGCCGGTGCTCATCGATCCGCCGTCGGCCTGCCAGTTCGCACCACGCTGTCCGATCGCGATCGACGAATGTCTCCGGCACGAACCGGAACTCATCCCCGTCGACGTCGACAGCGTTGGTGACTCTGCCGGGGTCGTTGACTCTGCGGTGGCCGAGGCCGGTGGGCATGCGGCTGCGTGTGTCCGTGCGGCCGAGATCGGCGACGACGCCACCATCGACGGACAGCCCGTCTACAGCGAACCCGCCGTCGGGACCCGCGAGCCGGTCGCGCCGGGCGGCGACGTCCGGCCGGTGATTCTCGAAGTCGCCGGCCTGCGTAAGGAGTTCCCGCTCACCAGTGGGATCATGAAGCGCCGGGTCGGGACCGTCCGGGCGGTGGACGGGGTCTCGTTCGACATCCGCCGCGGTGAGACCATGGCGATCGTCGGCGAGTCGGGCAGCGGGAAATCCACCACACTGCTCGAGGTGATGGATTTCGGGCAGCCGGCGGGCGTCGTCCGACTGTCCGGCACCGACCCTGCCGAACTGTCCCGACGACGGGCCCGGGTCCTGCGCCGCGAGATGGCGATCGTGTTCCAGGACCCGTCGGAAGCACTCGACCCGCGGTTCACCGCTTTCGACGTCGTCGGAGAACCGTTGCGCGCATTGGGCTTGTCCAAGCACGACACCGAAGAACGCGTCGGCGGACTACTGCGGCGGGTGACTCGATCCGGCGCACGCCGACCGCTATCCGTCGGCCTTCTCGGGCGGACAGCGCCAGCGCCTCGCCATCGCGCGAGCGCTGGCGACCGATCCCAAACTGATCATCCTCGACGAGCCGCTCTCGGCGCTCGACGTCTCGGTACAGGCCGACGTCGTCAATCTCATCCGTCGGTTGCAGGCCGACGGTGACGTCGCGTATCTCGTGGTGGCACATGATCTCTCGGTGGTTCGGCACATGGCCGACCGGGTTGCGGTGATGTACCTCGGCAGGTTCGTCGAGGTGGGTCCGACCGCCACGGTGTTCGACGAGCCGAGGCACCCGTACACCCAGGCCCTGCTGTCGGCCGTCCCGATACCGGACCCACGTGCCGAGCGTGCCCGCACACCGATCGTGCTGCGCGGCGAGCAGCCGAGTCCCACCGACGAGATCGTCGGGTGTGCGTTCGTGGGCCGGTGTCCGCTACATCTCACTCTCGCCGAGACCGAGCGGGCCCGGTGCCGGGATGAGGAACCTGTGCTGGCGGGCGCGGGCGCCGACCACAGTGCGGCGTGCCACTTCACGGACCGGATGCCGATGTCACAGGAGGCGTCGTGAAGCGATTCGTCGTGTTGATCCTCGTGTTCTCCCTGGCGATCATGGGATGTGCAGGCTGTGGCGTGCGATTGGACGACTCGGCGATCTCGACGACCGGTGCCGACCTCAACCCGCAACCGCGGGCGAACGTCCGGGACGGCGGGAGCCTGACCACGGCGATCACCGAGGTGAGTCCGCAGTGGAACACCTTCCAGGCCGACGGCTCCGCGTACACCCTCCTGCTCTGGCGCTGGTACAACCCGACCCTGGCCTACTTCGCGCCCGACGGCACCTACTCGTTCAACCGCGATTACCTCACCGACGTCCGCAAAGAACTGGTGGACGGCAAGACGGTGGTCACGTACACCATCAACCCGAAGGCCCATTACAACGACGGCGCGCCGATCGACTATCGCTCCTTCGTGAACACCTGGCGGTCGAGCAGCGGTGCCGACCCGAACTACATCGTGAGTTCGACCGACGGCTATGACCAGATCGAATCCGTCGCCAGGGGACTCGACGATCGACAGGCGGTGGTCCGGTTCAAGGGTGTGTGGGCCTGGCCGGACGGGCTCTTCAACTACCTGCTGAACCCGAAGGTCAGCACCGCAGATCTCTACAACCGCGCGTACCTGCAGAACCCGCACGCGGAATGGGGTGCCGGGCCGTACACCATCGGCTCCTACGATCAGAACACCGGCGTCGTCGTGTTCAAGCGCAACCCGCAATGGTGGGGCAACCCCGGCAAACTCGATCGGCGGGCGTTCCGGCAGATGGAGGACCAGGCCGCGATCAACGCGTTCCGCAATGGGGAGCTCGATGCGATCGGGGTCGGCAGCAAGGACTCACGGGCCCAGGTGATCACGATGGGGGGCGTCACGATCCGGACCGCGGCCTCGCCGCAACAGTCCCTCCTGGTGGTGAATCTGGACACGCCGATCCTGAACGATCGGCGGGTGCGCGCGGCAGTGCTTCGCGGCGTCGACCGGAACACGCTGGCACGCATCCGATTCACCGGGCTCAACTACACCGAGCCGCTGCCCGGATCGCTGCAGATGTACTCGTTCCAGCCCGGCTACGAGGACAACGTCAAGGGCGTGGTCGACTACGACCCCGACCGTGCGCGCAGGCTCCTCGACGACGCCGGCTGGCGGGTCGGAGATGACGACGATGGCATCCGGATGAAAGACGGCCGGCGGCTGTCGTTGTCGCTGCCGATCTTGTCCGATTCGCCGGCGATCCAGAACCTGGGTCGCGCCTTTCAGGCCATCCTCAAGCAGATCGGCGTGGACGTGGTGATCGCCCAGCGACCGTCCTCGGATTTCTCGAAGGTCGTCGTGAACAAGGAATTCGACCTGTTCCTGATGGGATTCTCGTCCAGTGATCCGTTCGGGATGGCCTACCTCTGCCAGACGTGGTGCGAGGGATCGCAGCTGAACAAGGCCGGCGCCGGATCACCGGAGCTCGATGCCGAGATCGCCCGGGTGGCACAGATCCCGGAGCCGATGGCCCAGATCTCCGCCGGCAACAAGGTGGAACGGCAGGCGTTCGCGCAGTACTCCGATCTACCGCTGTTCAACGGTCCGGCGATGATCGCGGTCAAGGAGAACCTCGCCAATTACGGTGCGGGACAGTTCTACATCGGTCCGGTGGAGGACGTGGGCTGGCAAAAGTAGCCCGCCCTGCCGACCCCCACCCCCGCCAACCCCCACCCGAATCCCGTCGACAGCAACCCGAATCCCGTCGACGGCAACATGAATCCCGCCGACAGCAACCCATATCCGGTCGACAGCAACCAGTTTCTCGCCGACAGCAACATCAATCCCACCGAGAGCAACACCCCAGGGCGCCGACGACGATACTCAGACCGCGTGGGCGCGCTTCGGGCCGCGCCGGGGGAGCCGGGAAACGTTGCTCTCGACGAGATTCGCGTTGCCGTCGGCAGGATCGAGGTTGCTGTCGGCGGGATATGGGTTGCTGTCGACGGGACGGGACGGGACGGGACGGGGTGCGGGTATCAGGGGGCGGTGACCCGCCACAGCGGGTTCACCGGACCGTGCCCGGCGCCGAGTGGGTAGGCGGATTCGAGCCCGCGGGTGACCCATCGCTTGGCGAACGACACGGCGTCGGGGACCGAATAGCCGTGGGCGAGCGCGCTCGCGATGGCGGCGGCCAGTGTGTCGCCCGCCCCGTGGTCGTGGGTCGTGGCGATCCTCGGGTGGACGAACTCGTGGAACTCGTCGCCGTCGAACAGAAGGTCGGGACTGTGGTCGGACGATCGCAGATGTCCGCCCTTCACCAGAGCCCAGAGCGCGCCGAGATCATGCAGGGCGTGGGCCGCCGCGCGCTGGGACGTCGCGTCGACCACGTCGATCCCGGTGATCAGGCGGACCTCGTCGAGGTTCGGGGTGACCACCGTCGCCAGGGGAATCAGACTGGTGCGCAACGTGTCCAGGGCCTCGGTGGCCAGCAGTGCGTCGCCGTGCATCGACGCACACACCGGATCGACGACGAGGGGAACTCCGCGGTCGCGTCCGATGCCGAGGTCGATGCACGCGCCGGCCACCGCCTCGATGATCGGCGCCGACGCGAGCATGCCCGTCTTGGCCGCCCCGACCCCGATGTCGGTGACCACGCTGTGTATCTGCGCGGCGACCGTCTCCGGTTCGATCTCCTGAAATCCCTGGACGCCCAACGAATTCTGCACAGTCACCGCGGTCACCGCCACGCACGCGTGCAGGCCGAGCAGCGCGAAGGTGCGCATGTCGGCCTGGATGCCGGCACCGCCACCCGAGTCCGACCCCGCGATCGTCAGGACGCGGGCCGGCGTGACACCCGGTGCGGCGGTCGGCAGTCCGAGGTCGTCGCTCATCTGGCGGGGGAACCGCCGGTCGTCGCCTCAAGCGGGAGGTAGACGTGCTTTCCCGCCTCGACGAATTCCGCCGACTTCGCGGCCATCTCCTCGGCGATCTTGCGGTCGATGTCCTCGGCCGTCACGAGCCCGTTCTCCTCGGCATAGGTGCGGACGTCCGCGGAGATCCGCATCGAGCAGAATTTCGGTCCGCACATGGAGCAGAAATGAGCCGTCTTGGCCGGCTCGGCGGGCATCGTCTCGTCGTGGTACTCGCGGGCGGTGTCCGGGTCGAGCGCGAGGTTGAACTGATCTGTCCAACGGAACTCGAAGCGCGCCTTGGACAATGCATCGTCACGTTCCTGCGCGCCGGGGTGGCCCTTGGCGAGGTCGGCGGAGTGGGCGGCG
Source organism: Gordonia sp. DT101 (assembly GCF_049844895.1). Taxonomy (NCBI): domain Bacteria; kingdom Bacillati; phylum Actinomycetota; class Actinomycetes; order Mycobacteriales; family Gordoniaceae; genus Gordonia; species Gordonia sp. DT101. The sequence continues at coordinate 117,969 of NZ_JBNCLX010000004.1, forward strand.
ATCTTGTAGGTGATCACTCCGACCTTGACGTCGTCGCGGTTCGGCAGTCCCAGATGCTCCTTCGGCGTGACGTAACACAGCATCGCGGTACCCGCCTGGGCGATGAGTGCTGCGCCGATCGCCGAGGTGATGTGGTCGTAGGCGGGCGCGATGTCGGTCGCCAGCGGTCCGAGGGTGTAGAACGGCGCCTCCTCGCAGAGTTCCTCCTCGAGCCGGACGTTCTCCGCGATCTTGTGCATCGGGACATGGCCCGGGCCTTCGATCATCACCTGCACACCATGCGATTTCGCGATCTTCGTCAGTTCGCCGAGCGTCCGGAGCTCGGCGAACTGCGCCTCGTCGTTCGCGTCGGCGATCGATCCCGGCCGCAGACCGTCGCCCAGTGAGAACGTGATGTCGTAGCGGCGGAAGATCTCGCACAGCTCGTCGTAGTGGGTGTACAGGAACGATTCCTCGTGGTGCGCGAGACACCAGGCCGCCATGATCGATCCGCCGCGCGAGACGATGCCGGTGACGCGGCGAGCCGTCAGCGGCACATAGCGCAGCAGGACACCCGCGTGCACCGTCATGTAGTCGACGCCCTGTTCGGCTTGCTCGATCACGGTGTCGCGGTAGATCTCCCACGTCAGCTTGGTGGGGTCGCCGTTGACCTTCTCGAGGGCCTGATAGATCGGTACGGTGCCCACCGGGACCGGTGAGTTCCGCAGGATCCACTCGCGGGTGATGTGGATGTCCTTGCCGGTGGACAGGTCCATGATCGTGTCGGCGCCCCAGCGTGAGGCCCACACCATCTTCTCGACCTCCTCGGCGATCGAGCTGGTGACCGCGGAGTTGCCGATGTTGGCGTTCACCTTCACCGCGAACGCCTTGCCGATGATCATCGGCTCGGACTCCGGGTGACGATGGTTGGCCGGGATGACGGCCCGTCCGACGGCGACCTCGCTGCGGACGAGTTCCTCGTCGACGCCCTCGCGAGCGGCGATGTAGCGCATCTCGTCGGTGACGATGCCGGCACGTGCCCACGCGAGCTGGGTCGACGCGCCGTCGATCGCGTCCGGACGGTGCCAGGAATCCCTGGTGGGCGCCAGACCGCGCTCGACGTCGATCGTCGCGGTCGCGTCCGTGTATGGGCCGGACGTGTCGTAGACGTCGAGGTGTTCACCGTTGGTGAGTTCGATGCGTCGTTGGGGAATCCGCAGGTGATCGAGTTCGTGGTAGTGCTTGTGGCTGCCCTCGATCGGACCGGTGGTCACGACGGATTCAGATACGGGTGTTCCCATGATGGCTCCCTACGCCGGCATTATCCGGACAGGTTCGGGCGGTCGGCGACCGCCTGTCGCCATCTCAGCCCCCGGTGATCGTGGGAGCCCCCGCGTTGTGCAATTGTGCGGCCGATCGGCCTATCCGACACCCTACGTGCCGAACGACCTCGGCGACCAGTGCACCCGTACCGCGCGATACTTACCCACGCGAAAGCCTGTGCCGGTTTCCTGATACCTACGGGATCGTAGGGTATGGTTTGTGACCGGGATCACAGATGGTCCCAGGTCCGCTGGTGGGAAGGGGAGTCCTGTCATCGGGTCATCTCCCGATGCGCCGGAGGGCTCATGCAACGGAAACATCGATCTCGGCCACCGCAATCTGCGCAGGCGATCCTGCAGCAGATTTCGCAGGTCGTGCACAACCCGGTCCGCGAGCGGTTCGAGCTGTGGGTGGCCGGCGACCTCGTCGGCGTCCTCGGGTACAGCACCGACTGCGTGGACGGCAAGCGGACGATCACCATCCTGCACACCGTTCTCTACGACGAATACACCGGTCACGGACTCGGCACACGTCTGATGCGCGGTGCCGTCGACTACGTCCGCGGCCAAGGCGCCCGACTTCGGCCGGTGTGCTCGTTCACCAAGAGCTATCTCGACGCACATCCCGGGCTGGTGCCGCTCGCGCCGGCGTGATCCTCCGCGGGAAGGAAGTTGGACAGTTAGCGTAGGCTACCCTGAGAGCGAATGTCTGTTCTCCGAGGAGGGGTCGTCCAGATGGCGGAAATGACGAAGTCGAAATCGCGCGGCTGGCAGGGGGCCGTCCTCAAACTGTTCGGTGCCGACGACTACGAGCTCACGGTCATGAGCAACGAGAGGGTCACCGACGAGTACATCCGACTGGGGTTCACCGGCGGCGGCCTGCTCACCGACCGTCCGGTCCATCCGACCATGTGGGTCCGGATCTGGTTCGAGAACAAGCACGGCAAGCTGCATCAGCGCGCCTATACCCTGGTCGACCCGGAGCCGGCGACCGATTCGTTCTACCTCGAGTTCGCGATGCACGACGGCGCGGCGACCCGGTGGGCCGAGGCCGCGGAGCCCGGGGGGACGATCTCGTCGACCTTCATGGGGTCCAAGTTCGCCATCCCGGAGCCCGCGCCGGCCGGCTGGCTGATCGCCGGGGACACGGCCGCGCTGCCCGCGATCAACTCGCTGCTCGACGCGATCTCGGTGTCGGCGAATCCGTCGACCCCGGCCACCGTCTGGTTCGAGTACGCGCACGAGTCCGACAAGTCGCTGCCGTTGCGGCTCCGCGACCAGGACACCGTCAACTGGATCAAACGGGACCGCGGTGGAGACGCCCTCATCGAGGCCGTTCGCGATGCGGCGTTCGACGCGACAGGCCATTTCGGCTGGGTCGCCCTGGACATGAAGGCCACCCGGGCGGTGTCGGCCTCGTTCAAGAACGACTACAAACTCGGCAAGGCGAGTGTGAAGGCGCAGGCGTACTGGCGAGCGGGCGCGCCCGAATCCTGAGCGAATGAACGGTCGTCGGGCCGCTACCAACCGAATGTGCTCGGGCGCTCCACAAACCGGGCCACAAATCGGGCCATCAGTGGTGTCGCCTCACCGTTGTCGAGTTACGAGACGCGGTGGTTGTCTGACGTCGTGGGGGTCATCGGTGAGTCCTCATCTCGGTTGAGATTGTCTGCGGTGGATGTTCGGCCGGACCGGAACGGTCATCGTGGCCCGGGTGCTGCGCGTGGAAGGTGTCCCACAGGCGCGTCAATTCGCCTCCCGCGCCGACGAGTGTGTCGGGAGGGCCGTGTTCGGTGATGACGCCTTCGGAGATGATCGCGACGGAATCCGCGGTGAGTGCCTGGGAGAGTCGATGCGCGATGACCAATGTCGTGCGTCCCGCGGTCGCCGCCAGTGCCGCCCGATCGAGGTCGGCGGCTTGGTCGCTGTCGGCCTCCGCCGTCGCCTCGTCCAGGATCGCGATCTCGGGGTCGGCGAGCACCAGACGGGCCAGCGCGACCTGTTGCGCTCGAGCCTCGCCGAGGCGGAACCCGCCCTCGCCGACCACGGTGTCGATCCCCGATGGCAATGACCGCACCCACCCGTCGGCACCGACGATGGCCAACGCCTCGAAGGCTTCCGCGCGGGTGGCGGCCGGCGCTGCCAGACGGAGATCGTCGATGAGCGGTCCGGCAAACACGTGAACGTCTTGACTGATGGTGAAGACTTGCGCGGCAGCCGGTTTGAGTATCTCTCCGTGATCGCACACGAGGGTGCCGTCGATCAGGCCGCCGACCGTCGACTTGCCTGCCCCGCTGGCGCCGACCAGCGCGAGTCGATGGCCCCGGGGAATGTCGAGGTCGAGACCACGGAGAATCGCATGATCCGGTGTATAGCCGAAGTGGATGTCGCGCAGTGTCAATCCCGCCTGGCTGACCGGTGAGACCGGTGTGTCGACGTCGGAATCCGCATCGGGAGCCGACGACTTCGTCTCGACGACACCGACCAGCCGGGTGAGACCGGCGCCTGCCAGCTGCAACTCCGCGGAACTGTAGAGGATCATCCCGATCGGGTTGAACAGGCGATGGAAGAGCAGAGCGGCGGCGGTCGTCGCACCGACCGTGACGGCGTCCGCCGACACCAGCCAGAAGCCGATCGAGAGAATCGCTGCCAGACCGACGAACTCGGCTCTGTTCACCCGGCCGACCAGGCGGGTGAACAGGGTGAACACCGAGACCGCGAGGTCCCGGGTGCGCAGCGAGGCCTCCTCGATACGGTCGAGCTCACGGTCCTGCAGGCCGTAGGCAAGGACGGTGTCGCGACTGGTCGCCGACTCGACGACGGCTTGTGCGCGTTCGGCCGCGGCGGCGCGTTCCGCGGCGTAAACGGGTGCCGAACGGGGGACGTACCACCGCAGGGCCGCGACGTAGAACGGGATGGCGCTGAAACCGGCGAGGCCCAGCCGCCAATCGAGTCCGGCCATCGCGATCACGCTGACCACGGTGAGAGCTGCCGCGGTCACGACCGTCGGCACTACCGTGGTGACCGCGCGATTGATGACGGTCACGTCGTTGTTCACCCGCGAGAGCACATCGCCGCGGCCGGCCACCTCGATGGTCGCGCGCGGAAGGTGAAGGGCCGCATCCACTGCCTCGGCGCGTAGATCGGCGATCACGTCGGCCCCGAGGCGTGCCACCGCATACATGGTCGCACCGGCGGCCAGCCCACCGACGACGGCTGCGCACGCGGCGAGCAGTGCGACCGGGATCAACGATCCCGCGGTCGCGTGGCTGCTCACCCGATCCACCAGAATCCCGAGTGCGAGTACCGGAATCACTGCACAGACGGCGGTCACCGCGCAGAGCATCGCGACGGTCGCGGTCAGCATTGGCCTGGCCCGTACGGCCTTGAGCAGCCAGCGCGACGTCTCCGCTCGATCGGCGACCCGCAACGCCGTCATGAAGCGGGCTCCGTGGCACCCGAGGGGAGCGTGACCACACGATCGGCCACCCTGAGCCATGCGGGACTGTTGGTGATCACGGTCGTCGTCCGGGTCGCCCCGCGACCGTGTCGACGCCGGTACACCGCTTCGGCGATGACGCGCTCGGTCATGGCGTCGACCGCGGTCGTCGGATCGTGGAGGACGAGAGTGCGCGGGTCCCGGATGAGGGCGCGCACCAGCGCGAGTCGCTGTCGCTGCCCTCCGGACAGTGACAGTCCGCGATCCGAGACGGGGGTGTCGAGAGCCTCGACGCCGCCGCCGCCCAGGATGTCCAGGCTTCCGAGGGCCTCCAGGAGTTCGACGACCGCGGCCCGGGGCGGCGCACTGCGTCGGTCGACGACCAGATTCGACCAGATCGTTCCGGTGAACAGATCGACCGAGTGTGGTTCGACCAGCAGATCGGGTCGGGCGACGGAACCGATCTGGCTCGCGTATGCCCGAGCGGTCGCGGAATCCGGGGCCCGGACGGCCACGAACTCTCCCTGGTGGGGCGGAGCGGTTGTCGAGTCGCGGTCGGTACGGACGATGGTGTCGTCGGCGGATCGGTGTCGGGCGGTCAACGTCGAGATGCGTTCGGCCGAGGCGCGAGCCGTCGCGACGCGGCCCGGCAGCATCGCGGCGATCGCCAGCGGCTCGGTCAGGAACTGGGCCAGGCCGAGGACGGTGATGAGTGCGCCGACGGTGATCTGGTCGGTCAACGCGAACCACCCCGCCAATGCAGCGACCCCGACTGCGATCAGACCGGTCACGCCGGTGGCGGCTCCGAAGAACGCGCCGTGACCGATGGCCGCGCGCCGCATCGCGAATCGGGTGCGGCCGTCGGCCTCCCGATAACGGTCGGACGCGATGTCGAGCGCGCCGATGCCGCGCAGCGTGCGCATCCCGGTCACGAGATCGGCCGCGAGTGCGGTGGAACGGCCGATGTGATGCTGCTGCGCGCCGATGAGGCGGGTTGTGAACGGGGACAGGAGCTGTACCAGAGAGAGGATGAGAGGTACCGCGATCAGGACGGTGATGCCGAGAGTGCTGTCGATACCGATGAGCACTGCGGCGCAGGCGATCAGCGCCACGACGGCCGATCCCGCCTGGGGGACGTAGCGGAGCAGGTTGCCGGTCTCGTCGGCGTCGGAGTTGGAGATGCTCAACATCTCGCCGTCGCGTAGATCCGGTGACGTGACCGGGGTGTCCTCGATGATGGTTGCCGCACATCGCATCCGGAGTCGGTGTGCCTCGCCCTGTGCCGCGGTCATGGCGATCCGGGCTCCATACCGGTACGCGACGGTCAGGACGAGGAAGACCAGGGCCAGCACCGCCAACCACCGCACGAGGGATGCCGCGTCGGCATGGCCGAGCGCCCGATCGACCGCCACCCCGATGAGGACGGGGACCGACACCTCACAGAGCTGATGCAGCGACAGGAGTGCGGTCGAGGCGATCAGTGAGCGCCTGTTGTCCCGCATCGAACCACGCAACACGCGGGCGCCGTCGGGTATCCGGCCGCGGCGGTCCATGGAGACCAGTTCGACGTCGCTCATGGCGTCGCACGACCGTTCCCGCGCGCCGGCCGGGGACGCTGTAGATACGCTTCGACCGCAGGTCCGATGGCGTGCATCGCGGCGTGGGAGCACATCTCCCAGTGCGTGCACCGGACCCGGAGGTCGTCGACGTGCCCGGTGATGGGGCCCATCCAGCTCGACTTCGCGGTCGAGTCGGCGGTGCCGTCCGGATCGGCCGCCACGAACAACGCATCCCCGTCGTACACGGGCGGCACATGCCTGCGGAGAAGCCTGTCCGTATGCGCGGCCGCATCGATCAGGTAGTACACGACCTCGGGTTGCAGACCTGGCGGCATGTCCTCCACCTCCGCCAGCAGATCAGCCACCGATGCCCGTGTCACGGGTGCGTGGTGGTCCCTGATCGCCGCGATCGGGTGATCTTCGAGGCCGAGTGCACTGACCAGGTCTGTCAGTCGCATCGCGTCGTCCCGGTCGGGCAGAGCCGCCGGCAGGACGCTGTCCAACAAGGTCAGCGACCCGACGACGCCCCCGGCGGCCGCGATCCGGGCGGCGATCGAATGAGCGATCACACCGCCCAGTGACCAGCCCAGCAAGTGGACGGGACCGTGCGGCGCCACGTTTCGGATCTCCCGGAGATAGCGGTCCGCCAGGTCGTCGATCGTGTCGTACGAGAGCACCGAGTCGTCATCGACCACTCCCGGGATCTGTAGGCCGTACACGGGTCGGTCGGCGTCCAGGTGGCGGAGCAATCCGGCGTAACCCCACGACAATCCGATGGCGGGATGAACACAGAACAGCGGGGCGCCGGAGCCGAACGGTCGGATCGGTAGCAGGACGCCCAGCGCAGCATCGTCCGCCACGGGATCTGGATCGTCGAGGCTGCGGGCGAGTGCGCGGGGAGTCGGTTCGTCGAGCACCGCAGCGATCGGCAACAGAGAACCTGTCCGGTCACGAAGTCGGGCAACCATGGCGAATGCGGATATCGATGTGCCGCCCAGCAGGAAGAAGTCGTCGTCGACACCGACGCGTTCGATGCCCAGCTGGTGCGCGAACTCCTCGGTGACCACGTGCTCGGTCGGCGTCGACGGCGGGGCATACGCGGTCGTGGAGGCGAACTCCGGATCGGGTAGGGCCCGCTCGTCGACCTTGCCCGACGGTGTCGTGGGGATCGCGTCGAGGACCACGATCGTCGACGGCACCAGGTGCCGCGGCAGGGTCCGCGCGACCTCGTCGAGGATCTCCCGGGATTGTGGCGCCACGACGTCGGGGTGCGAGGAGTCGTGTCCGACAATGTATCCGACAAGCACGGTATGGCCTTGCGGGCCAGGCTTGCCGACCGCCACGGCCTGCCGAACCGCCGGACTCCGGAGCAGCGCCGCCTCGATCTCGCCCAGTTCGATCCGATGACCACGGATCTTGACCTGTCGGTCGGCGCGGCCGAGATAGCGGATCGAGTCGTCGTCGGCGAGCGACACCAGGTCGCCGGTTCGATACATCCGATCACCGGGTGTACCGAACGGGTTCGCGACGAACCGGTCGGCGGTCAGCGCCGGCCGGGCGTGATAGCCCCGGGCGATGGCCGGGCCGGCGACGTAGAGCTCGCCCACCACCCCGCGCGCGACCGGTCGGAGCGCCGGATCGAGGACGACCATCTCGAAGCCCCGGACCGGACGGCCGATCGGGACCGCGCCGGTCGGCGTGACCGTTTCGGGTTCCAGCGAGGCCACGGTCGCGATGTCGGTGGCCTCGGTGGGGCCGTACCCGTTGCGCATCGCCCGACCGGGTGCCCAGCGGGACACCAGCTCGCGTCCGATCGCCTCGCCGCCGACCCCGAGCACGCGAAGTCCTTCGAGCGCGTCGGGTTCGATCGTCGCGAGGGCCGTCGGCGTCAGCAGGGCGTGGGTCACGCGCTCGTGTCCGACCAGGTCGGGCAGCGTCATCGGGCTCGCCTCGGAATCGCTGATCACGAGGGTCGCGGACGCCGACAGGGCCGCGAGCTGCTCACCCACGGACATGTCGAAGCTCGGTGAGGTGTTGTGCAGGAACCGCGAGTCCTCGTCGACGAGGTACGTGTGCCGTCGCTCGCCGGCCAGATTGGCGAGGCCCCGGTGCGACACCACCACGCCCTTGGGGGTACCGGTGGAACCTGACGTGTAGATCAGGTAGGCGGGGTGATCGACGTTGTCGGCGAGCTCGATTCGTGGTTTCCCGGTGTGTGCGGGCACGTCCTCCGGCCGCGTCTGGTGATGCTCGGTCCGGTGATCGTCGAGAACCAGCCACTCGATCGAATCCGGGAGATGCGCACGCGTGCGGCGATCTGTCACACCCAGGCGCGCACCGGAGTCCTCGAGGAGCAGCGCGATGCGGTCGGCCGGATAGGTGGGGTCGACGGGCAGGAATGCGGCACCGGTCTTGGCGACGGCCCATACGCTGCGGACCGAATCGGCCGACCGGCGAAGGGCGATCGCGACATAGTCCTCGGACCGCGCGCCGGCCGCGGACAGGTGAGAGGCCACCTCGTCGGACCACCGGTCGGCCTCGGCATAGGTGATCGATCGACCGTTCCAGCGGATGGCGACACCGTCCGGCCGGCGATCCACCGCCGTCCGGATGATCTGCCGCAAGGTCATCGGCCGCTCCGCTGGCCGACCTCGGAGCGGAACTGTTTGCTGCTCTTCGGATTCGGTCAGGAACGGAAGGGCGTCCACGGCGACCGACGGGTCCGCGCACACGGTCCGCAGGATGCGATCGAAACGCTCGACCACAGCAGCGAGTGCGGTGTCGTCGACCGCCCCCGTCCGGGCGCTGAAGACGAGTCGTGGTCGTGGCTGCGCCTCGACGGTCAGGGTGAGGGGATAGTGGGTCGCCTCGTCCATCGCGACGTCGACGACCCGCACCCCGTCGACACCGTTGGCGGTCACCAGCCCTTCGGTGTCGACCGGGTAGGACTCGAAGACGACGAGGGTGTCGAATCCCGCACCCGGACCCGCTGCCTGCGTGATGTCGGCGAGTCCCAGGTGGTGGTGGTCGATCAAGCAGGCCTGGTCGTCGTGGAGGCGCTGCCAGATCGCCGTGACGGGTTCGCCTGCGTCGGCGCGGACCCGGACCGGCACCGTGTTGATGAACAATCCGACCGTCTCGTCGACCTGGTCGAGCTCTGCGGGCCGGCCCGAGACGGTCGCGCCGAAGGTGACGTCCAGACCGCCGCGCGTGGAGTCGTCGCCGGGTGCGAGGCGTTCCAGGATAATCGCCCAGAGCGATTGGACGACGGTGTTCGCCGTGACACCGGCATCGTTGGCGCACTGCGCGAGTCGCGCCCATCGTTCGGGGCCGAGGTCCAGGGTCACGCGTCGAGGAGACCCGGGATCGGAGGAGGTCGCATCCGGTGCGAGCAAGGTGCCCTGTGTCCGACCGGCGAAGGCCTGCGACCAGGCGGTTCGTGCCGCACCCCGGTCCCGGTCCGCGAGCCACAGCAAGAAGTTGCGGTAGCTCGGTGCGTCCGGGAGTGCCGCCTCCAGACCGCGCGTCGCGTAGAGGACGAGGAGGTCGCGGAGCAGGATCGGCATGGACCAGCCGTCGACGACGATGTGGTGGACGGTGACGATCAGCGCGAACGATTCGGGTGCCGTGCGGACGAGACCGAAGCGCAGGAGCGGGGCGCTGTCGAGTGAAAAGGGTTGTGCACGCTGGCGGTATCGGATTCCGTCCAGGAGGTCGGGCACCCGAAGGGGGTCGAGATCGGTGAGATCGTCGACCTGCCAGCCGGGTTCGGCGCCGCCCTGCAGCAGGGTGACGAGTTCACCGTTGTCGGAGGTCGTGAAGGCACTGCGCAGCGCCGGATGTCGTGCCACCACCGCGCGCGCGGCGGTGTGGAGACGATCGGCATCGACCGGGCCGTCCAGGGTGATGGTCGCCTGCGAGACGTAGATGTCCGACGGTCCGAAGCCTGCCGTGACCCCGGAGGTCAGAGCTGAGTGGAATGCGAACCCCTGTTGCAGAGGCGAACTCGGCCAGACGTCGACCAGGTCGGGATACCGGGCGATCCACCGGTCCAGGTCTCGCTGGGTGACACGGGCCGGCGCGACGTCGGACGGTGTCCATCCGTGTGCGCCGTGGCGAACCGTGTCGGCCAGTAGCGTCAGTATCTGTTCCCATCGTGCGACAACGCCGCTGACCGTGCCCTCGTCGACGATTCGTGCCACATGGTCGACGGTGGCCGTCAGGGTCAGATCGGCAGGCGTCGCACCGGTCACGATGACGTTGACGTCGAGCGGGGCCACGGCCGGCATGCCCACGTCCGGCGTGACGGCGATCCGGCCGACCTCGTCGGTGGGCAGCCACCCGAGTCCGGCGAACTCGGCCGGAATGGCGTCTGCCGAGACCCGACCGAGATAGTTGAGGCTCACCGCGGGCGAGTCCGCGCCGGGCCCCGCCATCGTGTGTCCGGGTGGTGATGCCAGATACCGGATGACCCCGTAACCCGCTCCACGCGAAGGCAGACCGCGGATCAGTTCCTTGACATACTTGACTGCTTCGATCGCCGCGGTGGCATCGGGAGGGTCAGCGGGAGCGCCGCCGGGACCCACGCCCAGGCGGCCACGATCGATCGGCAGCGGGAAGGCGGTGGTGAACCACCCCACGGTCCGCGAGAGATCTGCTCCGGGTAGCAGCGAATCCTCTCGGCCGTGTCCTTCGAGCTGGACGACCAGCGTGTCGGATGTCGCGGGCGAGGAGGTGGCCACGGCCGCGGCGAGGGTCGCGACGAGGACGTCCTCGGTGGTCGCCCGGAACGCGGTCGGGATCGACTCGACCACGGCACGAGTGAGATCGGCCCCGAGACACATCTCCGTCCGGGCGAGATCGGCTACGGTGTCCCTGGTGGGATCGACCTGCAAGTTGCTGTCGGGCGTGACGGCGTCGAATGCGGATCTCCAATAACCGATCTCGCCGTCGGTGAGCTCGGCCGTACGTTCGGTGAGGCCGTGTGCCCACCGCCGTAGTGAGGTGCCGACCGGTTCGAGTGCCGGGTGCTCTCCCGCACTCACCGCCGACCACGCGGTCATCATGTCGGGTACCAGGATGCGCCACGAGACCCCATCGACCGCAAGATGGTGAATGGCCGCGATGAGCAGGTCGTCGCCGGATTCTTTATGTAGCCAGAGGAATTGGCTCATGATGCCGTCGCGGGGCGCCAGGCGGCCCAGGGCCGCCTCGAGAGCCGTCCGCGCCACCTCGGCGAGGTCGGCGTCGGAGTCCACATCGATACGCCGGACGAGGAGGTCCACCGGGACGGCGCTCTCGGGGTCGATACTCAGCGCGGTGTCCTCGTCGACGAGTCGCCCGCGCAGCGCATCGTGATGGGCGATGACGGCCGAGAGCGTCTCGACTATACCGTCCCGTCCGATTCCGGTGGGCAACCGGAGGACGAGATACTGTGCGTAGCGGTCGATTCCACCCGGCCGGCCGACCAGCCAGCGCATGATCGGGGTGAGCGGCAGCCTGCCCACGCCACCGCCGGGAAGTTCGTCGAGCCGTGGCCGGGGGTCCTGGGTGGTCGCGACGCGCGCCAGCGCTGCGACGGTCTTGCGTTCGAACACGTCGCGCGGGGTGAAATGCAGCCCGTTCGCGCGGGCGCGGGACACCAGGCCGATGGCCCCGATGCTGTCACCGCCGAGGGTGAAGAACGAGTCGTCGGCCCCGACCCGGCCACCCCCCAGTACCTGGCCGAAGAGGTCGGCCAGTGCCTGCTCCGTGGGTGTTCGTGGTGCGCGGTAGGGCTTCTCGGCGGCAAAGGTCGGCTCGGGGAGTCCGGAGGTGTCGAGCTTGCCGTTCGGAGTGACCGGCAGGTGCGCGAGGACCATGACGCTGTCGGGTACGAGACCCACGGGTAGACGTTGTTCGCACCACGATCGGACCACGTCCACGTCCACCGGTGTGCCAGGCACACCGACGACATGGGCAACCAGACGGGCGCCCGCGGCGGTGCCGCGAACCGTGACCACCGCGTGCCGGACCTCGGCGAGTTGCACGAGGGCGGCCTCGATCTCGCCGAGTTCGATCCGGCGGCCCCTGATCTTGACCTGGTTGTCGGATCTTCCGTGGTACTCGAGGTACGGCGTGTGGAGGTCGCCGGGCACCCACGACACCACGTCGCCGGTCCGGTACATCCGGGCGCCGGACACGAGGGGGCAGGCCACGAAGCGCGTCGCCGTGAGCGCGGTCAGGCCGTGGTAGCCCCGCGCCAGTCCCGGGCCGGCGAGATAGAGCTCGCCCCGGACGCCGGGAGGTACCGGGCGCAGCCATGAGTCGAGGACCATGACCTGGAAATCGTGGACCGGGCCACCGATGGTCACGGCGCTGTCCGCGGTGAGCGCGGCGACCGTGGCGATGTCGGTGGCCTCCGTCGGGCCGTACCCGTTTCGCATCTCGCGTCCGGGCGCCCACCGGCGCACGAGATCCGCGGTGACGGCTTCGCCGCCGACGCCCAGCATCCTGAGCCCGGTGAGGCGCTCCGGTGCGAGGGTCGAGAGGACGGTCGGCGTCAGCAGTGCGTGGGTGACGCCGGCGCGTGTGATGACGTCGGCGAGCTCGTCGGGGGTCAGACCGGGTGTGGCGACGACCAAGGTTGCCGACGCCGACAACGCCGAGATCTGTTCGCCGACAGCCATGTCGAAACTCGGTGAGGTGTTGTGCAGGAATCGGGAATCGGGGGCGACGCGATAACTGTGGCGCCGTTCGGCGGCGAGCGCCGACAGGCCCCGGTGGGTCACGACCACGCCCTTCGGGGTCCCGGTCGACCCGGAGGTGTAGATCATGTACGCGGGATCGTCCACGCGGGCGGTCTGCGTTGCCGCACCGGCGGATTCGCCCTCACCGGGCTCGCCGCAGGCGGTGTCGGAGTCGTCGAGATCATCGAGGACCAGCCAGTCGACGTCGTCGGGCAGGCGGTCGCGAAGCGCCCGGGTGGTGATACCGACCGTCGAACCGCTGTCGGTGAGGATGTGACGAATCCGCTCGGTCGGGTAATCGGGGTCGACCGGAACGAACGCGGCGCCCGAACGGGCCACGGCCCAGACGGAGCGGACCGAGTCCAGGGAGCGCTCGATCGCGATCGCGACGAATGTGCCCGGCCGTGCACCCCGATCGGCCAGGTGCCTGCCGACCGCCGCCGCCCAGCGCCCGGCCTCTCGGTAGGTGGCGCTACCGTGCTCATCGCCGCGATCGTGATGGGTGAACGCGATGGCATCCGGGGCCCGGACGATCGCCTCGTCGATGATGGCCCCCAGGGTGCGCGGGGGCGGGGCGATCGGGCCGCGTGCGGGCACCAGGGCGTCGCGTTCGGCATCACTCAGCGTGTCGATCGACAGCACGCGGCGTGCCGGGTCGCCCTCGGCGAAGGCCTCCAGCACCGCCATCATGCGCTCGTGATGGCGGTCGAGTGTGTCGCGATCGTAGAGGTGATGGTTCGCCAGGATGTCGACCCGGGTGCCCTCGGCGGCCGGGTAGAGGTTGACCATCATGTCGGCGATCGGCCCGGAGGTCAGTACGTTGAAGTGGCCTGCGACAGAACCCAACTCGAGATCGGTCGGGAAGTTCATCACGTTGATGGTCGGGCCGTACAGCCCGCCGAGTTCGGCGCCGTTGGTGGCGCGTGCCGGATCGGCGGCGACCAGGTCGGCGCGGAGGTCCTCGCTGCGATACCGCTGATGGCGGAGGGCACCGGTGAGTTCCAGTCCGGTGGCCTTCACCAGCTCGCCGACGGTGGTGGCCGCGTCCACCTGCATCCGGATCGGCACGACGTTGGACACCATGCCCGCGGCCTTGCGCAGCACCGCGTTGGTGCGTCCGGTCACCGGCAGGCTGAGCACCACGTCGGAGGTGTCGGTCGCGATGGCGAAATAGGCGGCGACGGCGGCGATGGTGACGGCTGCGTCGATGCTCTGGTACCCCTCGGCCGCGGCGGCGAGGCGACCCGACAGGCCGGGCGAGAGCAATCCGCCACCACGCAGCGGGGTGATGTCGGGAGGGCCCGCCACGCCGGCCGGAGACAGCGGGGCCGGCAGGTCACGTGCCTTCGCCATCCAGTGGTCGCGGTCGGTCCGAAACCGCTTCGAGTCCCGGTACGCGGCATCGGCGGCCACGAGGTCCTCGAGCGGGGATGCGGCATAGCTGTCATCGGACGCGCCGGTCCCGGCGAGTTCTGCGGTGTACAACTCGGCGGCGCGATTCATGAACCGGATCGCGCCGTATCCATCGACGACGACGTGGTGGATGCACGAGTACCAGTAGTGGTGACCGTCGGCGAGGCGGAGTACGGCGCCGCGGATGAGCCGGTCTTCGAGCAGGTCGAAGCCCGCGGTGTAGTCGGCGACCATCCACTCGTGCGCGGCAGCGGCCGGATCGTCGTGATCACGCACGTCGACGATCGGGAAGTGGTCCTCGCCCGAACGGTCGACGACCTGGTAGGGCACCCCGTCGACCTCGCCGATCCGGATCAGGCACTCGACCTCGGTCAGGCCGCGGCGGCAGACCCGATCGAGGACATCGATGTCGAGATCGCCGTGGAGTTCCACATAGGTCGCGATGACGATCGGGGTGTCCGGGATCAGCTGTTGGGCGAACCACAGTCCCCGCTGAGCTGCGGTGAGCGGCAGGCGAGGCGACGCGACATCGTCAGTCCGACGTGATTCGGGCAGCCGTTCAGCGGCACCGATCTGATCATCGATCGTTCGTGGGTTCAACGAAGGTTCCTCGCGGCCATGTCGAGGCTCGTTTTCACGGAGCCAGGTAATGAGGTTACGCTAACCTCACTCATTGAAGTGAACCATGCGCACGCTGTCAAAGCCCGGCGACCTACCGAACGGGTCACCACCACGCGGATTGCGTTGCGCCACAAGGAGGATGAACCGAATGCGGATCGTGACCTTCGGCTACCAGACCTGGGGCCACCGGACGCTCGAGGCGCTCATCGAATCGCCGCACGAGGTCGTGTTGTCGGTGACGCACCCGCCGAGTGAGCACGCGTACGAGACCATCTGGTCGGATTCGGTCGAGGACCTCGCCCGTGAGCACGGCATACCGGTTCACCTCGCACAACGCCCCGACGACGAGTTGATCGAGCGGGTCAAGCACCTCGAACCCGACATCATCGTCGCGAACAACTGGCGCACGTGGCTGCCGCGGGAACTGTTCGACCTGCCGCCCCACGGAACGCTCAATCTGCACGACTCGCTGTTGCCGAAGTTCACCGGCTTCTCGCCGGTGATCTGGGCGCTGATCAGCGGTGAGTCCGAGGTCGGCCTCACCGCGCACCGGATGGACGACGGTCTCGACACCGGCGACGTCGTCCTCCAGCGGGCGGTTCCGATCACGTCGACGTCCACGGCGACCGAACTCGTCGCGGCCACCATCGACCTCATCCCGGGCGTTCTCGGTGATGCGCTCGAGCAGATCGAATCCGGCACAGCCGTGTGGACCCCGCAGCGGCTCGAGGACCGGACCTTCTTCCACAAGCGATCCGAGATCGATTCGGCGATCAACTGGAACTGGCCCGCCGACCAGATCGATCGACTGGTGCGGGCCCAATCCGATCCATATCCGAACGCGTACACCCACTTTCGTGGTCAGCGGTTGAGGGTCACCAAAGCATCTGTGTCCCGGTGTGTCTACGGTGGCACGCCGGGACGGGTGTTCATCCACGAAGGCGACGGCATGGTGATCGTCGCCGGCTCGGATGCGCACCTGGGGCGCAATCGAGGTCTCGTGATCGAACGGCTGCGCACCGACGACGGAGTCGAGCATGCCGCCAAGGACTTCTTCCCGCACGGGGGCGGATACCTCGGCTGAACGAGGTCGATCCGTCCGGTCCGGGTCAGGCGCCCGGCGACGGCTCCCGTAGTGCCGCCTTGTCGATCTTCCCGACGGCGGTGAGCGGGAGCGCCGGGACGACCCGCAGCGCGTCCGGGAGTTTGAACGCAGCCAAACCGCGTTCGGTCAAAAAGGCCCGGACGTCGCGCAGTTCCAGCGGCTCGGCGCGCGGGTGCTCGTATGACAGCACGACGACGGCACAGATCTTCTCACCCAGCGCGTCGTCGGGGAGTCCGATCACGGCGGCCTGCCGAATCGACCTGTGTGCCAGGAGATTCTCCTCGACGTCGTCGGCGGCCACGTTCTCGCCGCCGCGCACGACGGTGTCCTTGATCCGCCCGGTCACGGCGAGATGTCCGGAGGGCAGGCGGCGTACCTTGTCGCCGGAGCGGTAGTAGCCGTCCGATGTGAACGACCGCAGGTTGTGCTCGTCGGCGCGGTAGTAGCCCCGGATCGTGTACGGACCGCGGACCAGCAGTTCGCCCTCGGTTCCGTCGGGGACGTCGCGGCCGTCCTCGTGGACGACGCGGATCTCGTCGTACTCCGACATCGGTGCGCCCTGGGTGGTGTGCACGAGTTCCCGAGGGTCGTCGAGACGGGTGTAACAGATCAGTCCCTCGGCCATGCCGAACACCTGCTGGACCACGTCGCCGAGTGCGTCATCGAGGGCCATCGCATCCGGTGCCGCGAGTTTTGCGCCACCGACCTGGAGCAGACGCAACGAGCCGATGTCGGCGGGCTCCCATTCGGTGGCCGCGCACCACACCTGCGCGAGCGCCGGCACCAGCGCGGTGACGGTCACGCGATGGCTCTCGATGAGATCGAAAGTGTTGTCGGGACTGGGATTGTCGGTGAACACGACGTGCCCGCCGACCGTCACCATGCCGAGTATCCCGGGGCAGCAGAGCGGGAAGTTGTGGGCGGCGGGCAGCGCCACCAGGTACGTGTCGTCGGCGTTCAGCCCGGCGATCTCGCCTGACCGCCGCGCGTTGTAGGCGTAGTCGTTGTGAGTACGCGCGATGAGCTTGGGCAGCCCGGTGGTGCCGCCCGAGATGAGGAACAGGGCAGGCGCGTCCGGGTCGATGTCGCCCTCGTCCGGGAGCGGTACGTGGGCGGGATCGGCATCGGGCAGAGCCGAGAACGAGCCGGGGTCACCGTCGACGAAGACCTTCCGTACAGACGGCACCGTGTCCTGTACCGCGACGGCGAGTTCCCGGTGGTCGAATCCGCGGCGATCGTCTTCGGTGATGTAGGCGACGGCTCCGGAGCCCGCGGCGAGGTGCACGATCTCGGCGCTCCGATGGGCGGGCAGGGTCATCACCGGGACGACGCCTGCGCGGAGCAGACCGAAGAGATTGATCGCGAACTGTGCCGAATTGTGCTGCTGCAGGATCACCCGGTCACCGGGGCGCAATCCGGCCCTGGTGAAACCGGCGGCGCGTCGGGTCGCGGCCGACTCGAGTTCTGCGTACGTCAGGGTGACCGGACCGTCGACAGATGCATCGGTCACCGCAGGCGCGGTGGGCCGTTTGGAGGCTGCGTCGATGAGTACGTGCCACAGGGGCCGTCCGGGAAACACCCCGGACTCCCGATAACGGCTCGCGGCGGACGCGGGGTGCGGTGCGAAGCCGACGGTGAGGTCGGATGCGTCGGCTGTCGGGTTCTGCACGCTGGAGCCTTTCGGTGGCGTCGAGGACAGTGAATTAGGTTACCCTTATCCGCTCGCGGCTACCGCAGGGCCATAGTTTAGGCTGTCCTAAGGTTATTGCCCAAGATCGTTGCCCTGGATCTCGACACACGAAGGAAGTCCGCATGTCGTTGACTGTCGACTCGCACGCCGCCGGCGCGCCTCGTCGCCCTCGGTTGTCCCCGGAGGTCGCTGCCCGGATCTGTGCGACGTGGGCTGCGTCCGGTGAGTTCGGCGAACACGTCGTGTACGAGCGAGATCGTCGGTGGACGTTCGCTGCCGGGGTGGCGGCCAGGATCGTGGTCACCGCGACCGAGGTGATCGTCACCGAGGCCGGCCACCGGGTGTCCACCCCGTGGCATGGGGACCCGTCGACGACCGTGGCCGAAGCGCTGGATGCGCTGGCGGGCGACGAGTGGCGGGTCTACGGCTGGATCGGGTTCGACTACTGCGCGCCGTTCCACGGGCTCGTCGACAGAGTCACCGACGGCGTCGTCCTCGCGCACCTGATGGTGCCGGAGTTCGAGGCGTTCGTGGACGGCTCCGGTATCGACACGGGCACCGCCGACGACGTGCGGGCGGAGCGCCTACGGGAGCTCGCGGCGACCGCCACGTCACCGCCGGAGCCGACGCATGTCGACGTCGGTGTGGATCACGACGACTACCGGGGGCGCGTGGCCCAGGCCATCGACGAGATCACCAGGGGCGACTATCAAAAGGTCATCATGTCCCGTCGTGTCGATGTCCCGTTCGACGTCGACATCCCGGCGACCTACGCGCGGGGCCGGGCCGGCAACAATCCGGCTCGGTCGTACCTCCTCGATCTCGGGTCGTTGTCCGCGGCGGGGTTCAGCCCGGAACTGGTGCTGGCGACCGAACCCGACGGCACGGTGATCACCGAGCCGCTGGCCGGGACACGAGCGTTCGGGCGGTCGACGGAGCTCGACGCCGCCGCGCGTGCCGACCTCCTCGCCGACGCGAAGGAGATCGCGGAGCACGCGATGTCGGTCCAGGCGTGCTTCGAGGAGATCGCCTCGGTGTCACTGCCCGGTACCACGGTGGTCAGCGAGTTCATGGTGGTGCGCGAACGCGGCAGCGTCCAGCATCTGGCCTCCACCGTCCGCGGCGAGCTGTCGCCGGAGGCCGGGCCGTGGCGTGCGCTGGCCGTCCTGTTCCCGTCCATCACGGCGTCAGGAATTCCGAAATCCGATGCGCTGGAAGCCATCTACCGACTGGAACCCGATCGCCGCGGGCTCTACTCCGGTGCCGTGGTGGTGGCATCGTCAGCAGGTGACCTCGAGGCAACCCTGACCCTGCGGAGTATCTTCGCGGTCGGGAACCACGCGTGGTTGCGTGCCGGTGCCGGCATCGTCGGCCAGTCGAACCCCGACCGCGAGTTCGAGGAGACGTGCGAAAAGCTCGGGAGCGTGGCTCCTTACGTGGTCCGGCGGCATGCAGAGGGGAGATGCAGGTCATGAGCAGCCATCGTCACGAGGTCACGAGTGCGATCGCCGAAGCGCTCGACATCGCACCGGAGGACATCCGGTCCGACACCGATCTGATCGAACTCGGGCTGGATTCGATCCGGATGATGAAAATCGCAGGGCGGTGGCGCAAGCGTGGTCATCGACTGAATTTCGCGCAGCTGGCGGCCGAACCGACCGTGGATTCGTGGGCGGCGATGCTCGCGGCGACCGCCCCGGCGACCGAATCTTCGGGAATTGCTTCGGAAAGTGACCCCGATATCGTTGTGGGCCCGGACCTCTCGACATCCGATGGCACCACACAGTTGGAGCCGTTCGCCCTGGCCCCGATGCAGCACGCCTATTGGATCGGGCGCACCGAGGTGGCGGATCTCGGCGGCGTGGCCGCGCACCTCTACGTCGAATTCGACGGTGCGGGGCTGGATGCCGACCGACTGCGCTCCGCGATGGGGGCGCTGGTGGCGCTCCATCCGATGCTCCGTGCGGAATTCCGGCCGGACGGAACCCAGCGGGTCGTCCCCTCGTTGTCGCGAGACCTGCTGCAGGTCAACGACCTCCGGACCTCCGACATCGGCGGGATCGACGCCGTGCTGGCGGCGGAGCGCCGGACCAAGAGCCACCAGATGCTCGACGTCGCGGCCGGGCAGGTGGTCGATCTCACCCTCACGCTCCTGCCGGACGGCCGGCACCGCGTTCATCTCGACATCGACATGCTGGCCGCCGACGCGATGAGTTACCGTGTGCTGCTGGCCGATCTGGTCACCCTCTACGACGGGGGGACCCCACGGGTGCCGGACTACACGTACCGCGACTATCTGCAGCACCGCGCGGCGCATCCCGATCCTGCCCGCGCTCGCGACCAGTTGTGGTGGGCCGAGCGGATGGCCGATCTGCCTTCGGGTCCCGCACTACCCACGAGGAGTGAGGGTTTCGGCGAGCCCGCCGATGCTCATCGGGTGGTCAGGCACCACCACTGGGTCGATCCGGAGGCGAAGGACACGCTGCTCGCCGCGGCGCACCAACGTGGTGTGACACCGGCGATCGCGTTGGCCGCGGTCTTCGCGGCCACCATCGGGGCGTGGTCGAGTGACGACCGGTTCCTCCTGAATGTCCCACTGTTCCATCGCGAGCCGGTCCACCCAGACATCGATCGGGTGTCGGGTGATTTCAGTTCCTCGGTCCTGATCGACGTCGATGTGCGCCACGCCCAGTCCGTACTCGACCTCACGCGTGCGATGCAGAAGACGATGCACGCCAACGGATCGCACGCGAGTTATGGTGCGCTCGAGGTACTTCGAGACCTGGGCCGTACGCGTGGCGAACAGGTGATCGCGCCGGTCGTGTATACGAGTGCACTGGGCCTCGGCGAACTGTTCTCCGATGCCGTCCTCGAGCGATTGGGGGAACCCGCCTGGATCGTGTCGCAGGGGCCCCAGGTCACCCTCGACGCGCAGGTGACAGAACTGCGCGGAGGGCTGCTGCTCAACTGGGACGTAAGGGAATCGGCGTTTCCGCCCGGCGTCGTCGAGGCGATGTTCGCGCAGTACACCGCAGCCATCGAGCTGCTCGGTGACGGCGACGCCGGATGGATGGCCACGTCGGCCCCGCAACTGCCTACCGAACAGCGGGCAATCCGGGCACGGGTCAACGGGACCGCCGGTGCGACGAGCGGCTGGGTGCTCCATGAGGAGTTCTTCTCGCGATCGATCCATGAGCCGGAACGAACCGCCCTGGTCTGGCGTGACGGGTCCCTCTCGTACGGGGAACTCGCAAGGGAGGCGCTTGCGGTGGCCGGTGCCCTGCGCGGCGCGGGTGTGCTGACCGGAGACGCGGTCGGTGTGCAACTCCCGAAGGGGCCGGAGCAGGTGGTCGCCACGCTCGGCGTCTTCGCGGCGGGGGCGGTCTGGGTTCCCATCGGACACGACCAGCCCACGGCCCGCCGGACGACGATCCTCGAGACGGGTGAGATCCGCGCTCTCGTCGGCAGCGCTGTGGCACTCGAGGACGTACCGGACGGGGTGGCCGGCATCGACCTGGACCAGGCGCGCCGCCACGGCACGCCGTTTGCCGAGGCCGTCCGGCCCGATCCGGAGTCGGTGGCCTACATCCTGTTCACCTCGGGGTCCACCGGCACGCCGAAGGGCGTCGAGGTGCCGCACCGAGCCGCCATGAACACGATCGATGACATCAACGACCGGTTCTCGGTGGGTCCGGACGACCGGTCTCTCACCGTCGCCGCCCTCGAGTTCGACATCTCGGTATACGACATCTTCGGACTCTTCAGCGCAGGCGGCGCTGTGGTCGTCGTGGATGCCGATGCCGCGCGGGACCCGGCGGCCTGGCTGGAACTCCTCCGTGTGCATCGGGCGTCGATCCTCACCTGCGTCCCCAGTGCACTGGACATGTTGCTGACCGTGGCCGAGACGGAGGTGGACGGACTCGGGGATTCCGTGCGTGCGACGCTTCTGGGTGGCGACTGGGTGGGCGTCGATCTGCCGCGTCGGCTGCATGCGCTGGCGCCCGAGGCGCGATTCGCCGGACTCGGCGGGGCGACCGAGATCGCCATCCACGGCACCGTGTGCGAGGTGACCGATCCGCCGGCGCACTGGACATCGGTTCCGTTCGGGACTCCGCTGCGCAACGTCGAGTGCCGCGTGGTCGATTCGTCGGATCGCGACTGCCCGGACTGGGTCACCGGCGAACTCTGGGTCGGTGGCGCGGGTGTGGCCCGCGGCTACCGGAACGATCCGGGACGCACCGCAGACCGCTTCATCGAGCGTGAGGGGCAGCGGTGGTATCGCACCGGTGACCTCGCCCGGTACTGGCCGGACGGCACACTCGAATTCCTCGGACGCGCCGACCATCAGGTGAAGGTCCGTGGCTTCCGGGTGGAACTCGGTGAGGTCGAGGGAGCGCTGCGATCGGTGGACGGTGTCCGCCACGCCATCGCGACGGTCGTCAACGGCTCGGGCGGCCTGCGCAACCTCGTTGCCGCGATCGTCGTCGACGATGCTGCGGCGACACCATCGACGATCGAGTCGGAACTGCACAACCTGCTGCCGACATACATGATCCCGTCGCGAATCGAGATCGTCGACGCGCTCCCCCTCACCGAGAACGGGAAACTCGACCGCAAGGTGATCGGCGCCCTGCTCGACGGTGGCGATGTCGTGTCCGAAAGCATCTCTCCCGCAGATGATCTGGAGAAGGCGCTGCTCGGAATCGTGGCCGAGACGCTGTCGGTCGACCGGGAGCGGGTCGGCGTCACGGATGACTTCTTCGCGATCGGTGGTGATTCGGTGCTGGCCACGACGGTCGTCGCCCGCGTGCGGGAATGGCTGGATGCGCCGCACGTCGGGGTCGTCGACATCTTCACGGCCCGGTCGGTCCGCGAACTCGCTCGCCGCATCGACGAATCCGACGAACGGCCTGGGCGACTCGAACAGGTCGCCGCCCTGTACCTGGAAGTGGTCGAGATGGACGACGACGCCGTCGACGCGGCGACACTCGCCGACGAACTGACGGAGACCCGCCGATGAGCGTCCGGCAACCGGAGACGATGATCATCATCGGCGCGGGTCCCAAGGCGCTGGCGGTCGCGGCCAAGGCGAAGGTGATGCGTGACCTGGGCCTGCCGGCACCGCGTGTGCATGTGGTCGAAGCCCATGCCGTCGGTGCCAACTGGCAGTCCATCGGGGGATGGACCGACGGGCGGCACCGGCTCGGTACCAGCCCGGAGAAGGACATCGGTTTCCCGTATCGCTCCGCGGTGGCCGGTCGCGGAGATGGCGCGATGAATGCCGAGATCAGCAGGCGGATGCTGGATTACAGCTGGATGTCGTTCCTGGTGGAACATCAGACCTACGCCGAGTGGGTGGACCGTGGACGTCCGAACCCTCACCACAACGTATGGGCCCGCTACCTGCAATGGGTGGCCACCCGCATCGAACTGGAAGTCACCATCGGAACCGTGCGGTCGATCTCGGCCGACGAGGACCAGTGGAGTCTCGATGTCGTCGGGGCCGACGGCCACCCGATCGAGATCGTCGGGGACGGTCTGATGGTGACCGGTCCCGGATCGAGCGGTAGCGCGATGATCGACGACGAGCGGGTGCTCTCGGTGTCGGCGTTCTGGGATCTGGTGTCGCGTAGAGGATTGCCGGTCGCGTCACGTGCGGCGGTGATCGGCGGCGGTGAGACCGCAGGCTCCGCACTCGACGAACTCGTGCGCCATGAGGTGATGACCGTCTCGGTGATCTCGCCGGGTGCGACGATCTACACGCGCGGCGAGAGCTATTTCGAGAACGCCATGTTCAGCGATCCGACCGGGTGGGCGAGTCTGTCGCCGGAGGAGCGACGTGACGTGATCCGGCGCACGGACCGAGGGGTCTTCTCGGTCACGGTGCAGGAGAATCTGCTCGGGGACAACAGGGTTCACCACCTCCAGGGTCGCGTGGTAGGGGCGCGGCGCGCTGACGACCTGATCGCGGTGACACTGCACAATCCCGGGCGGCCGGCGCAGACCCACTCCTTCGATCTCGTGGTGGACGCGACCGGTGGTCAGCCGCTCTGGTTCCTCGACCTCTTCACCGAGGATGCCGCCGACATCCTGGAGCTGACACTGGGCTGGCCTCCGACGCTGGAACGCATCGAGTCGTCGATCGGACACGACCTGGCGGTGACCGGGCTGACACCCAAGCTCTATCTGCCGAACCTTGCCGGCTTCGCCCAGGGGCCGGGATTCCCGAATCTCAGCTGCCTCGGTGAGGTGTCGAATCGCATTCTTCGCCTTGCTGTCCGGCAGGGGCGCGGTGTGCGCGAATCTCGTGTCGACGAGGCCCGCTGATGGGTGGCGGGCAGCTCCGTGCGGGCGGCGGGTCGAGATCAGATCTTCGGCACGTCGGCCGCGGTGCGCCCGAGCACGTGCAGCGCGATCCTTCGGTCCGGCCGCACATCGAACTCGCCGAGGTCGGTCCAGCCATGCTTGGTCAACGCGCGCCGCATCCGCTCGTTTCGCGCATCCGGTTCGAGAACGACTCGGCGGCAACGAATATCGGCGCGGAACAGGGCGCCCGCCAGCTCGGCCATCCACGCCGACATCACGCCGCGTCCGGTGAGCCCGGGTTCCGCGGTGGCGACGTGGAGGCCCATGTCATGCGGATCGGCCGGGTACAGGGTGGCGATCTCGTCGCGCGCCGGTCGGTAGAGTTCGATGTATCCGATCTCGGTGCCGTCGAGCGACACGATCAGCGGTCGCGAGTAATCGCCGGCCAGTCGATACGCGGAGTCGGCGCGCCAGCGCTCCGCCGACCATTCCTGTTCCCAGGTCTCGACGAGATGCGGACGGGCGAACCACGAGACGAGGAGTGCCGGGTCGCCGCCGTCGGGATCGACCGGCCGCAGTGTGAATCGACCTGTCGGATCCGGGACCACCGGAGGGCCCGCGGCGTCGACTTCCGCAGTGACATCGGTGATCTCACGCCCGATCGTGTACGGGGCACCGGATCGGGTGTCGGCGGTGTTCGTCATCGGTGCTCCATTCGACCTCGTGCAGACTTTCGAGCACAGGCTAGCCTACGCTCAGTACCCCAGTGGAAATGATGAGATGACAGTCAATCAGAACACCCGGTCCCGACCCGCCCTCGGCGCGCTGCGCCAGTTTCATCAACCGTTGCGGCCCGGATCGCCGCCGTTGCTCGTGTTCGGCCACGCGGGAAGTGGCGCATCGGCGTACCGACCGCTGTCCGAGCTGTTCAGCCGGGAGTTCACGGTGCTGATCATGCAGTACCCCGGACGGCAGGACCGGATGCGTGAGCCGGCCGCGACCGCGCTGCACGATCTGGCGGCCGAGGCCTATGCCGAGTACTCGGATCGCGCCGATCTGCCCGACGTGCCGCTGACGGTGTTCGGCCACAGCATGGGTGCGCTGGTGGGCTTCGAGTTCGTCCGTTTCGCCGAAGGGGGCTCGACGCCGATCGGGCGACTGGTGGTGTCCGCGGCAACCGCACCGAGCCGGGTCGCCGACCTGCCTCCGCATCCGACCGATGACGAGGGTCTGATGGCACACCTCTCGGTATTGGAGGGCACCGGCGACGGCGTGATGGGCAGCGACGCCGTGATGCGGATGGCCCTGCCGGTGCTGCGTGCCGACTACCAGGCGTTCGACGCGTATCGGGCGAGCGCGGAGGACCGGATCGCCGCGCCGATCGGTGTGATCGGTGGAGCCGACGATCCGGTGATCAAACCGCACGATCTGCACACGTGGTCGGCCCATGCTGATGACGTCGAGGTCAGCGTGTTCGACGGCGGACACTTCTATCTGCATGAGAACGGTCCGGGAATCCTCGACGTACTGACCGAGCCCGCGGTGAGCGGACGCCGATGATGTCGTCGCCGGAGCCCATCGTCATCGCCGGAATGGCGGTCGAGGCCCCCGGGGGGATCGAGACAACCGCGGACTATTTCGTCGCGCTCGCCGACGGTGTCGAGCTCATCGAACCGTTCCCCCGGGACCGGGACTGGCCGGTCGATCAAGTCCTGGCCCTCGGATCGATCGACGGGTGGGGCGACGTCGCCGATGCGGGTGGATTCCTCCGTGGCGCCGCCGAATTCGACCCGATGTTCTTCGGGATCAGCCCTCGCGAGTCGATCGCGATGGACCCGCAGCAGCGCGTGGCGATGCGGGTGGGCTGGCGTGCCGTCGAGAATGCCGGCATCAACCCGACCGCTCTCGAGGACGAGGAGGTCGGCGTGTACATGGGGGCCTCGATGGCCGAGTACGGCCCGCGGGCCGCCGCCGTCAACGAGTTCTCCGGGCATCGGATCGCGGGCACCGCGCTGGGGGCGGTTGCCGGCCGCATCTCGCACGCACTCGGCGTGGTGGGTCCGTCGATGACCGTGGACACCGCGTGCGCGTCGTCGCTCACCGCGCTGCACCTGGCCGCGAACGCCATCCGGAACGGTGAGTGTTCCTGGGCGATCGCCGGTGGGGTCTGCGTGATGGGCTCGCCCGCCGCCTTCTTCGAGTTCGCCAAGAACAACGGCCTCGCCGCCGACGGCCACTGCCGCTCGTACAGCGCCTCGGCCACCGGCACCCTCTGGGGCGAGGGTGCGGGAGCCGTCGTGGTCGAGACGGAGGGCCGTGCGCGCCGGCTGGGTCACCGGATCCTGGGAACGGTGCTGGCGACGCGGGTCAATCACAACGGGCGGGGTGCCCCGATCGTGGTGCCCAGTGCCGAGGCCCAGCAGCGACTCGTTGAACGCACGATCGCGGCCGCGGGTGTGTGCCCGGCCGACATCGATGTGGTGGAAGGGCATGGGACGGGTACGCCGCTCGGCGACCCGATGGAGTTGCAGGCCTTGCAGAACACCTATGGCGCGGCGCGGTCGGCGCAGGAACCTGTCCTGCTCGGTTCGGTGAAATCGAATGCCGGACATGCCCAGGCGGCTGCCGGGATGATGGGTCTGATCAAGGTGTTGCTCTGCGGTCGCCATGGGATGACCGTGCCGAGTCTGTTCGCCGACGATCCCACCGACAAGGTCGACTGGGACCGTGGTGGCCTGCGGTTGTCGGCCGAATGCGCGGAGTGGCCGGCGCGCGCGGGCAGGAGGCTGGCGGCCGTGTCCAGCTTCGGGGTGGCCGGCACCAACGCGCACGCCATCGTCGCGATGCCCGCGACCGACAGAGAGATCGATCATGTCTGACAACCGCACCCCGTCACCTGAGCCGGCTGGGCCTCGGCTCCCGGACGGCCGCGTTCCGGTTCTCGTCTCGTCGGACGTCGCGGATCTGGTCTCCGACGAGGCGGCCGCCCTGCTCGCCTTCGTGCGGGGCCACCCATCGGTCTCCGTCGGCGCCGTCGGCTCCCACCTGATGCGGACGCGGCCGGCGCGGCGTCACCGGGCGCTCGTCCTCGCCGACGACCGAGCCGGCCTCGTCGACGCGCTCGAGGCCTTGGTCGACGGTCGCGCCCACCCCGCGGTGGTCCGCGGTAGCGGACCGGCGACCGCGCGCCGGGTCGCCTACACCTTTCCCGGACAGGGCAGCCAGCGCCCAGGGATGGGACGGGACCCGTACGACCTGTCGGCCCCGTTCCGACAGGCCGTCGACGCGTGTCACGAGCAGTCGATGCGGCTGTTCGGATCGTCCCCCAGGGACTACGTTCTGGGCGTCATCGATCCCGGCGATCCGTCGGCAAGCGACGTCCGGGTCATTCAGCCGGCCTTGTTCATGCAGATGGTCGGGCTGACCGCGATGTGGGATGCGGCGGGCGCCACACCGTCTCTGACGGTCGGGCACAGTCAGGGAGAGATAGCCGCCGCGGTGCGGAGCGGCGTGATGACCTTGTCGGATGCCCTGACCATCGTGACCATTCGCGCTCGCCTGGTGCACGATGTCGCACCGCGCGGGCACACGATGGCGGTGGTCGGGATCGACATCGACGAATGTGAGGACATGCTCGCCCGGCACTCGGGGTGGGCGCAACTGTCGGTGGTCAACTCCGCGCACATCCTGTGCGTCTCGGGCAAGCGCGACACCGTCCTCGAGATGGTGGATTCGCTCAGTGCGCAAGGCAAGTTCGCGAAAGAGATCCGCGTCGGATATCCCGCCCACACCAGCATCGTGAGCGAATATCAGCCGGCCTTCCTCGACGCCCTCGGTACATACCTGGAGAACTCCGTCATGCTGCCCGGCGATCTGCCGTGCATCGGAGCGACCCTCGGCGCTGCGGTCGACGAGTCGATGGCGCTGGGGGACTACTGGTTCTGGAATCTGCGCAACCGTGTCCGATTCGACAAGGCCGTTGCCGGCGCCGTTGTCGAACACCGGGCCGACTTCTTCATCGAGATGTCCGAACATCCGACCCTGCTGCTGGCGATGGGCGAAACCCTGTCGGACGTCGACGACGGCGGTCTCGCGGCACGGCCGGTGATCGGGACCTCGCGACGCGATGCCGACGGTCTCGAGGAGTTCACCCGCAATGTCGCGACGCTGGCCGTCGCCGACTCCGGATTCCGTTGGGATGCACTGATGGCCGAGTCCCGGAGCCCGATCCCGGGTGAGCCGCTCGAGGACTTCCCCAACACGGTCATGCGTCGCACCCACCTCTGGGCAGATCGGGAGTCCGGGCTCGCGGATCCGATCAACTCGCCGGAGTGGGCGGCGCGGCGTGCAGGTCGATCAGTGCACCGAATCGTCAGTGGCTGGTCTCCACTGTCCCGGCGAAAGATATTGCCACCCAGGAAGATTGCCGTTCTAGACCCGACCGGTCGAGGTGCCGGGCCGGCGGCCGCGATCCGAGCGGCGGCGCCCGGCCACGGAGCGGTGGTGACCGTGGTCGGCCCTGACGACGATCCGATACCGGCCGGCGACGTCGACACCGCGGTGCTGCTGATCGGAAGCGCCGGGAGTTCGCCGGACGCCGCGCCGGAGCTGCTGGCGGACGTGCTCGCCGACGCGCGGTGGCGGGCCGGACTCGAGACGCTGCCCGAACAATTCTGGTGGGTCACCGTGGGTGGTGAACAGGTCACCGAATCCGATCCCACCCCCGACCACGTGCACGGATCGATCACGGCGGCGCTGCGGTGCGCAGCGGCGGAGCATCCCTCGACGCGGTTCCGTCACCTCGACCTGGAGTCGTCCGACGGTGCGGCGGCCGCCGACGAGGTTGTCGCCGCACTCCACATCGCCGGCGAGCCCGAGCTCGCGATCAGGGACGGATCGGTTCATGTGAAGCGCTGGGCCACCACGGATTCGGTCGCACGAGGGCCCCAGCCGAAGCTCGACCATGTCTTGATCACCGGTGGTACGGGAAAACTCGGCCTCGAGTTCTGCGAACACTACGCGACCGCCGGGGCAGGCCGGATCACGCTGGTGAGCCGAACGGGCGGATCTACCGAGGCCGCACGGCGAATCGCGGCTCTGCGACGTCGAGTCGACACGGTGATCGACGTCGTGTCCTGCGATGTCACCGACGAGGCAGACGTGGAGCGTCTGGCCGGGACGCTCGCCGAGCCGGTGACACTTCTGCTCCACGCCGCGCTCAATTACGTCTCGACGTCGATCGACAAGATCACCCGAACCGCCGTCACGGACTCGATCGGCGCAAAGGTCGCCGGGCTACGCAACGTGGTGCGGGCACTTCCGGTCGCCGACGGCGTATCCGTGGTGGTGTGCTCGTCGCTGGCAGCCTCACTCGGCGGTCGGGACCAGGCCCTGTACGCCCTGGCGAACCGCATGCTCGGGATCGCGGCAGGGCAGCTTCGCGACAAGGGCGTCGCTGCCACGTCGATCGAGTGGGGACTCTGGCGCGTGCAGGGCCCGCTCGATGCGGACGGGGTCGCCGCGGTGGAGGGCGCCGGGGTGGTACCGATGGCCCCCGTTGCGGCCATGACGGCCGGGTTGACCGATCTGACCGGCGACAGCATCGTGCTGTCGGCCGACTGGACCGAGTTGCGCGACCTGCTCGGGCTGTTCGGATATCAGCCGGTGCTCGCCGATCTGCCGGATCTGTCCACCGACGTCGTCGGCCCGACCGCGACCGAGCATCCGCCGGTCGAGGCCACTGTCGTCGATGAGCCGAGCGATTCGATGCCCTCCCGAGGAGTCGATGCCGCCGAACCGGTGTCGCGGCCGGCCGGCGGAGAGTCGGTTGCGGACCTGCTCCGTGCCGAGCTCGCCGTCACGATGGGTCTGCAGGCCCAGGATGCCGACGTCGATCCGGATATGCCTCTGGTCGCGCTCGGACTCGATTCACTCCAGGCTCTCGACTTCCGCAAACGCGTCAAGACCGCCCTCGGCCAGGACCTGCCTGTGGAGGCAATTCTCGGTGGTGCGTCGTTGCACGAGGTTGTCGATCTCATCGGATGAGTGCGCCGCACAGTCAGTCAAGTAAGGTCAGGCTAATCAGCCTAATAAGGGGAAGTGGTCTCATGGCGACCGACTACGAATCAACGGGAACGCACACGCAGATGCCGACAGGTTATGACAACACCGATACCGGGCCCATCGGCCCGCAGGCATATTCGGCAGCTGACGGCGCCGATCTCGACGACACCGCAGGTGCCGCCGCCGACAGCGGCGATGGTGACGGCAGCGGCGGCAGCGGGGTCAACTGGCCGACCGTGATGATGGCAGGTGGCATCTCCGCGATCATCTCCGCCGTGGTCGTGACGATCGGCGTGGTGGGGCTGCTGGTATCGGACATCGGCCGCAACGGCGACGCGGCCGGTGGCGCCCAGCCGACAGTCGTCAACCTCGGCTCGGCGCAGAGCGCTGCTCCGCAGGCAGCGGCACCGCAGGGGTCCGCCGCGAATCCTCCGGCCGCGGTGCCGGGAGCCGCCCCGGGTGCGGCAGGGGCTCCCGCAGGCGAGGGCAGCAGCGCCGATCTCCCGGCCGGGGGAGGTGCGTCAGGAGGCGGGATGGTGCCGGGCACGGCACCGCAGGCCGTTCCGCAGGCGCCCGCTGCCCAGGCCCCGGCCCAGCAGCAGTCTGCACATCCGGCGAAGAGCCCGGCGCAGTTGCAGAACGATCTCGACACCCTGATCGGCACCGGCTCGACGGCTCGTAAGGCCCAAGGCCTCGAGGGGGGCTCCAAGGCGGTCCGCCAGGCGCAGCCCATCGTGGCGCTCCTGCAGCGGTTCCGTCCGTTGGGTATGACCTACCGCATCACCGGCCCCGTGACGGTCACCGGCAACACCATGAAAGCGACTCTCGAACTCCGTTCTCCCGGTTGGCAACCCGCGCGTATGCCGCTCTACTGGGTATGGCAGGGCGGGCAATGGAAGCTGTCCAATCGCTCCATCTGTGACCTGGGCGCCTACGGCGGCATTCCCTGCTCCCTGTGACACGGTGGGCGCCTTGGCCGGAGTGCATGGCCGAGGCACCCTGGTTAGGGAAGCCTATGTAAACTAACGGGCATGGCTGACGACCTCTTGCAGCGAAAGAAAGAGTTGCTGCGACAGCGACTCGCGGCCGACGGACTCGTGCGCGACTCCCGTGGGGGGCCGGTCACTCTTCCGGCCCGGCCGGCGGGGGCGACCTCCCCGCTGGCGTCCGCGCAGCGGCGACTCTGGTTCGTCTCCCACCGCGATCCGTCCGACACCTCACTGAACGTCGGTGTCGCGTACCGCCTGGACGGTCCGCTGGATGCCGGGCGTCTGCGCGCAGCCTTCGACGGCGTGGTGGCCCGGCACGAAACTCTGCGCTCCACTTACGAACTGGGGCCAGACGGTGAACCCGTTGTGCGCCACCACGCGCCCGGTTCTGTGCCGTGGCAGGAGGTCGACCTCGCAGAACTGACCGGGCGGGCCCGCGACCGACGATTGCAGGTCCTCTCGCGGCGCGAGTTCGGTACGGCCTTCGACCTCACGTCGCAGTTCCCCATCAGGTTGCTGCTGGCCCGCCTCGCGGACGACGAACACATCGTGATGCTCACCGTGCATCACATCTGCTGGGACGACGAATCCTGGTCGGTCCTGTTCGACGAGGTGAACTCGGTCTACAACGCAGGCGCCGGGTCGACGCCACGACCGGCGCTCGCGCGACAGTATGCGGACCTGCCACCCACCGACCCTGAGCTGGTGTCCGACGATCTGCGCTATTGGCGCAACCAGCTGAACCCGCTGCCGGAGCCCCTCGCGCTCCCGGCCGGCGCACATCCGACCGGTGTGGAGCGGACGAGCGGGCGTGTGACCCGGGCGCTGCCTGCCGACCTGACCCGCCGGGTGGACGATTTCGCCCGAGCATCGTCGGTGAGCCCGTTCACGGTGCACGCCGCCGTCACCGACGCGCTGGTCCACCGGATCACCGGGGCGGTCGATTTCACCGTCGCGGTGCCCGTGACCCATCGTCCCGGCGACGCCACGGACCTGATCGGGTACTTCGGCAACACCCTCCTGACCCGGACACGCCTCGCACCGACCGACTCGCTGGTCGTGCTGACGGCGGCCTCGGCGCAGCGTCTGATCACCGGCTTTGCGCACCAGAACGCGCCGGTGGATGCGGTGGTCGGGGCGATCAACCCGGAGCGCGGGGC
This sequence comes from Gordonia sp. DT101, assembly GCF_049844895.1. NCBI lineage: Bacteria > Bacillati > Actinomycetota > Actinomycetes > Mycobacteriales > Gordoniaceae > Gordonia > Gordonia sp. DT101. The sequence goes on from NZ_JBNCLX010000004.1 coordinate 150,343, forward strand.
TGCTGGCGACGGTCTGGCGCAACTCGTGTCGGTGAGCCTCAGTACCCGGCGCCAGGCGAGCGGCCTCGCCCTCGACGGCATCACCGCGAGTCACCTCGACGAGCTCGGCTCACCGAACGCCCAGCTGCCGCTCGAGTTCGCCGTCATCAGCGGCGACCAGGCGCAGATCGAGCTCCAATACGATGCGGCCCGGTTCACCGAGAACCTCGCCGCGGGGATCGCGGACGCGTACGTCCACCTGCTGGACCAGGCCCTTGCGGCACCGACCCGGCCGATTCGTGACCTCGAGATCCTCGACCCCGCCGCGTTCGCCCGCGTGTTGGAGGGATCGACCGGGCATCGCGCCGCGGTCGCGGACACCACGGTCGTGGAGCTGTTCGCCGCTGCGGTGCGGGCTCGTGCCGACCACGAGGCGCTGGTCTCCGATGACGTGGTGCTGACCTATCGGCAGCTCGATGAACGTTCGAATCGATTGGCGCACTGGATGCTCCGATCGGGTGTCGAGACCGAGGACCTGGTGGGTCTGCGTCTGGGCGGATCGGTGGGATTCGTGGTGGCCGCCCTGGCGGTGCTCAAGGCGGGTGCCGCGTATCTCCCGATCGACCCGGACTACCCGGACGATCGCACGCAGTTCCTCATCGACGACGCAGCTCCACGTCTTGTTCTCGACGCCGACGCCCTGGCCACCGCCGAGACGGAGGCCGCCGATTGCCCCGCCGACGTACCGGATGACCGGGTTCGGCGGACCCCGCTGCGGCCGGACAATCTCGCGTACGTCATCTACACCTCCGGGTCCACGGGTACCCCCAAGGGGGTTCCGGTGGCGCACAAGGCGATCGCCGATCATCTGATCGGATTCGGAGCAGGCGAGGTGCTCTCACCGGATGACCGGCTGGTACAGACCTCGTCGGTGAGTTTCGATGCGTCGATGTTCGAGGTGTTCTGCACCCTCGCGGTCGGGGCAACCTTGGTGGTACCCAAACCACATGCAGTGCACGATATCTCGTACATGGCCGATCTGCTGGTGCGGCAGCGCGTGACCGTGATGCATATGGTGCCGACCCTGTTGTCGACTCTGCTGATGGTGCCCGAGGTGAAGCAGTGGACGATGTTGCGAACGGTCCCGGTCGGTGGTGAGGCCTTCTCCGGCGAGGTCGCCGACGCCTTCACCACCACATTCGACGCGGCACTGTCCAACAACTACGGGCCGACCGAGGCGGTGGTCGCCGCGACGCACTACCCGGTGGACGGGCCCCAAGGCAGCTCGATCGTGCCGATCGGCACCCCGAACACGAATGTCACGAGCTATCTGCTCGATGCCGGTCTGCGCCTCGTGCCCGACGGTGTGGTGGGCGAGATCTACCTGGGCGGGTCACAGCTCGCGCGTGGATACCTCGGACGGCCCGCGCTGACCTCGGCCCGATTCGTCGCCGATCCATTCGGCCGGGGCGGCCGGCTCTATCGCACCGGAGACCTCGCCCGTCGAAATGGCAACGGAGACCTGGAATTCGAAGGTCGTGCCGATGAGCAGGTGAAAGTCCGCGGATACCGGGTCGAACTCGGCGAGGTCGAGGCGGCGCTCGTGGACCATCCAGACGTCGCGCACGCGGTCGCGATGGTCGATGCCGCGGACTCCGGTGCGCGCCTGCTCGGCTACGTGATCGCGGAGCCGCACGCCGGCGCCGCGGTCGACCTCGAGGATGTGCTCCGCCACGCGCGCACGGTCGTGCCGGACTACCTGGTGCCCGCAGCTCTCGCGGTCATCGACGAGGTCCCGCTGACCGCGCACGGCAAGCTCGATCGTGATGCGCTGCCCGACATCTCCGCCGTCGCCCGGTCGGAGCGGGCGCCTCGCACACCGACCGAACAACGCGTGGCAGCGGTGTACGCCGAACTGTTCGGCCGGGATGACATCACCGCCGGTTCGTCGTTCTTCGACCTCGGCGGCCATTCGCTGCTGGCGGCGCGGTTGGTGACCACCCTGGTCACCGAATTCGGCATCGACGTGGATGTCCGTCTTCCGTTGGACAATCCGACGGTGGAGGGGCTGGCCGCAGCGGTGAACACCGCCGTCCGTGACGAGTTCGGCATCGACCTCGACGAGCTCGGCGAACTCGAGGATGCCGAGGTCGAATCGGCGCCGACGGATGTCGGCCGGCCCGCGAGTGCAACCGGACGGCCGCCGTTGGTGCACGTCGAGCGCCCCGATCCCATTCCGCTGTCGTTCTCGCAGTTGGCCATGTGGTTCCAGCACCGCTTCGAGGGACCGGGTGCCGCGGGGAACATCCCACTGGCGCTTCGTCTGGACGGGCCGGTCGACGTCGCTGCCCTCGCAGCGGCTGTCGAGGACGTGGTCGGCCGACACGAGTCGTTGCGGACGACCTTCGTGGAGCAGGACGGGCTGCCGACGGCGCGGGTGGGCGAGCGGCCGGAGATCGATCTGCCGGTCGTCGCGGTCGGCGACGCCGGTGAACGCGACGCGGCCCTCGCGGTCGCGCGTGAGCACGTGTTCGATCTCTCGGTAGGGCCCCTGCTGAAGCCGATGCTGTTGCGGGAGAACGAGACGACGCACGTCCTGTCGCTGGTGATCCACCACATGGTCATCGACCACTGGTCGACGGATGTGCTGATCTCGGATCTCGTCGACGCATACCGCGCACGCACCGCGGGCACGGAACCGGGCCTCCCGGCCCCGGCGCTGACCTACACCGACTACGCCTTGTGGCAGCACCAGGTGTTCCCGGTCGGGACCGATAGCGCGCAGGGGTCGGACGACGACCCGGCCGCCGGTTTCGGACGCCGGCAGATCGAGCACTGGCGGACCGCTCTGGCCGGTCAGCCGGACGAGATCACCGTCACGCCCGACCGGCCACGTCCGCAGGCCCTCACCAAAGCCGGGGTACTGGCCGACCTCGCTGTGACACCGGAGGCCCGCAGGCGTCTGCGCCGGGTCGCCGACAGCAGCGGCGCGACGGAGTTCATGACCGTGACCGCGGCGCTCACCGGACTGTTGAGCCGACTCGGCGGCGGCGACGACATCGCAGTGGGAACACCTGTCGCAGGCCGGATCGACACGGGCACCGACGATCTGGTCGGCCTCTACGCGAACATGGTGGTGCTGCGGACCAGCACCGGCGGTGCCCCGACCGTGAGGGAACTGATCGGGCGTAGCCGGGATGCGGTTCTGGGCGCCTTCGCGAATCAGGACGTACCGATCGAGCGGCTGGTCGAGGCGATCAATCCACGACGGACACGATCGCGTAATCCCCTGTTCCAGAGCATGATCCACTTCCGTGATCGGGATCAGAACGCCTGGGGCCGTCCGCTGGACGCCGACGGCCAGACCACCCTGACGTTGTTGCCGGTCGAGCAGGACACGTCGTTTCTCGACCTCAACGCGATCCTGACGGTCACCGAGGGCGGTGGACTCGAAGGACGCGTGGTCGGCAGCGCGGATCTCTACGACCAGGAGACGATCGAGGGGATCGCGGCGGCCTTCGCGGCGATGCTCGAATCCTTTGGGACCGGCCCGGACACCGCCCTGACGGCGATCCCGCTGCCCGCCCTTCCGGGGGTACTCACGGCCGAACGGCACGGCGACGACCCGGCCGCACTCGCCCGGCTGATCGTCGCCGAACGCCCGCGCCGGGTGCACGCGACGCCGCGGACGCTTGCTGCGTTGCAGCACACGGGGTCCACCGACCTCGGGTCGGTCCGCGAATGGGTCGTCACCGAGTCGGGTGCCGGATCGTCGCTCGCCGAATCCCTGGCGGCACTGTCACCGGGCTCGCGTCTCACCGATCCGTACGGTCATGTCGCCCCCGCCGTGGTGGCGATGGCGCAGACGGCCGGGGGTGGTGCGGAGACCCCGACCGAGGAACGACTGATCGGCATCCTCGCTGATCTGCTCGGTGTCGACGGTCTGGGTCGGGACGACAACTTCTTCGCCGTCGGCGGCGACAGCGTCATCTCGATCCAATGGTCCGCCCGCGCGGCGGCCGAGGGATTGCCGCTGGCACCCCAGCAGATCTTTGACCACTACACGATCGCCGAACTGGCGGCGGCGGTCGATGCCGCCGAGACCTACGAGACCCGAGGCGGCGGCGGAGCCGACGAAGCAGAGGCGGCGCCGATGAGCGCATCCGGTCTGAGTGACGACATGTTGCAATCGCTCGGGGCGGCATGGAAGTCCCAGCGGTGAGCGCCGCACCGGAGATCGAGGACGTTCTGGCACTCAGCCCGCTGCAGGAAGGGCTGTTCGTCCTGTCCGAGATGTCGGGCGACGGGATCGATCTGTACTCGATGCAATTCGTCGTGGAGATCACCGGCCCGCTGGATCGGCAGATCTTGCACCGCAGTGTCGATGTGATCATGGAGCGGCATCCCAACCTGCGGGTCTCGCTGTGGGACAAGGATCTCCCGAAACCGGTGCAGATCGTGCCGTCCCGCGTCGAGGTGCCGTGGGAGGAGCTCTCGGCCACCGCCGCGGATTTCGACGACATCGCGGCGGCCGAGCGCGCCGACCGTTTCGACCTTCGGCGCGGACCGTCGTTGCGGGTCAAGCTGATCGACCTGCCCGAGGGACGTTCGCGGCTGCTGGTGACCGCGCACCACATCCTCATGGACGGCTGGGCGATCGCGCTGTTCTTCCAGGAACTTCTGGCCATCTATGCGGCCGGCGGATCGGCGCAGGGCCTGCCGGCGGTTCGGCCGTATCGCAATTACATCGCCTGGCTGGCGGCGCAGGACGGGGCGGCCGCGCGTGCGGAATGGGCACGATATCTGGACGGTGTGGAGCCGCTGATGCTCGCCGCGCCGGGAGCCGCCGCAACCGAGCCGGTCCGCACCCGTCACGAGCTGTCCGCCCCGGCCACGGAACGCCTTGTCGCGTGGTCGCGCTCGGCCGGGCTCACGGTGAACACCGCGGTCCAGTTCGCCTGGGCCACCGTGCTGGGCCGCCTGACCGACCGTGACGACGTGGTGTTCGGGACCACCATCTCGGGGCGCCCGCAGGGGCTTGCGGGTGCCGACGAGATGATCGGACTCTTCATCAACACCGTGCCGTCCCGCGTCCGCCTCGCCGAAGCGGGGGGCGCCGATGCCGTGACGGCCAAGTGCATTGCCCTGCAGCGTGAATCGAGTCGGATGCGCGACCAGGGCTACCTGGGCCTCTCCGAGATCCAGCGGTCCGCGGGGCTCTCGTCGCTCTTCGACACGTTGTTCGTGTTCGAGAACGCGCCGATAGGGGCGGCGACCGAGCCGATCAGCGCACCCGACGGTACGCGGTTCCTCCCGCTGGCGATGGAAAGTCTCGCGCACTACCCCCTCACCGTGGTCGCCTACCTGCTCGACGGTGAACTCGTGGTGATGACCGAGGCCATCGAGGACGCACTCGGCGGCATCGTCCCCGGTGACGTGGCGCAACGTGTGGTCCGGGTGCTCGAGCAGTTGCCGGATGCGGCCGACCGGCATCCCGACCGACTCGACGTCACGTTGCCCGGGGAACGTGCGCTGGCATCGTCGGCGGCCGCGGAGCGGAAGCTCAACGATGCCGTCGAACTCGCACCGACGGTGGTCGAGGCCTTTCTGTCGCAGTGTGATCGCACCCCCGAGGCGACCGCGCTCGTCGCCGGTGCCCGGTCGTACACCTACCGAGAGCTGGCAGACCATGCCACCCGCTTGGCCGGCGAGCTCACCGAAGACGGCATGGTCGCGGAATCGGCAGTGGCCGTAGCGATTCCGCGGTCGGCAGAGTCGGTTATCGCCATCCTCGGGGTACTGATCGCGGGCGGCGCATATGTCCCGATCGATGTTTCCCTGCCGGATCAGCGGGTGGCCAACATCGTCGGTCAGGCGGGGATCGAGCTGGTGATCACCGATCTCGCACACCGCGACCGGTTCGCCCCGCTCGCCAAGCCGTTGGCCCTCGACGACCCCGAGACCGCAGGTCGCATCGAGGCGCGGCCCGTTCACATCGCACCGACGGGGCTGCGTCCGTCGAGCGCGGCATACATCATCTTCACCTCGGGCTCGACCGGTGAACCGAAGGGCGTCATCGGAACCCACCGCGCGCTGGTGAGTTACTGCCGCGATCATCGTGACCAGATGCTCGCGCCGGCCCGGGATCGGCTCGGCCGCCCGCTGCGCATCGCGCATGCGTGGACGTTCAGCTTCGACGCCTCGTGGCAGCCGCTGGCCGGTCTGCTCGACGGCCACGCGATACATCTCTTCGACGACGACGAGATGCGTGATGCCGGTCGCCTGGTGGCGGGTCTCTCGGAGCGGGAGATCGACATGATCGACACCACGCCCTCGATGTTCGGCCAGCTGGCCGCCGCCGGCTTGTTGGGGGAGTCCGGAGGCGGGCATGCACATCTCACCGTGCTGGCACTGGGCGGTGAGGCGATCGGGCCCGCGTTGTGGAAACAGCTGTCCGGGCTGCCGGATACGTCGGCGTACAACTGCTATGGACCGACGGAGACAACGGTTGAGGCGGTCGTAGCACGGATCGCGGATTCACCGTCGCCGATCATCGGCACCGCCACGGATCGAATGAGCGCACACGTTCTCGACTCCCGGCTGCGTCCGGTACCGACCGGTGTGCCCGGCGAACTCTACCTGTCCGGGGCCCAGGTCACCCGTGGTTACCAGGGCAAGGCCGCGCTGACGGCGACGAGCTTCGTCGCCGATCCCGACGGCATCGGCGAGCGAATGTACCGAACCGGAGATCTGGTACGCCGCAACGCCCGTGGGGAACTCATCTTCGTCGGCCGCAGCGACGACCAGGTCAAGATCCGCGGCTACCGGATCGAGACGGGCGAGATCGAAGCCGCGATGCGGCGACTGGCCGGGGTGTCGAACGCGGCCGTCGTCGTGGTCGACCGGGCAGCGGGTCCGGCGCTCGTCGGTTTCGCCGCCGGCACGGACCTCGAGGCCCGTGGGCTCCGCGGCGCGCTGGCCGAAGCGATTCCGGCCCACATGGTGCCCTCCCGGATTCTCTGTCTCCCAGTGCTGCCGATGAACAGCAACGGAAAACTCGACAGCAGGGTGCTGGCCGAGTCGGCCGCCGAATCTCTCCGAGCCCGAAGCGGAACCGCCGTGGCAGACCTGTCCGCCACGGCGACCGTCGTACGATCGGTGATCACCGACGTGCTCGGGTCCACACCCGGCGTCGACGAGGACTTCTTCGACCTGGGCCTGGACAGCATCGTGGCGATGGCCATGGTGAACGCCCTGCGCGATTGTGATCTCGTGGTGACGCCGCGAATGGTGTTGTCGCATCCGACCATCCAGGATCTCGGCGACGCCATCGACCGGGCCGGCGATGCCGTGATCGCCTCCGCATCCGGTTACGGCCCGGTGCCGGCGTTGCCGGTGGTCGAGTGGATGTACGAGTACGGCAACTACCGCCGCTTCACCCAGACCGTGCTGTTCGCCTTGCCGCAGGGACTCTCGGACGCCGGACTCGTCGACATCCTCCGGTCGTTGATCGACGGTCACGACATGCTGCGGTCCCAGATCTCTGCGAACGGTCTGCTCACCCGCGAACCGGGAACGGTCGATGCGGCCGCGGTACTGACGACGCTGTCGGTCGATGAACCAGGAGACGGGATCACCGCGGCGGCCCGTCGGGCAAACGATGCGATCGATCCGGTCGCGGGACGGATGATCTCGGCGGTCCGGTTACGCTGCAACGCAACCGACGATCTGTTACTGCTCGCGATCCACCATCTCGCCGTGGATGCGGTGAGCTGGCAGGTGATCTTTGGTGAGCTCGCGACCGCCGGCCGCGCCATCGATGCGGGCGACACCCCGGTCCTGCAGACCGAGTACAGCGACTATCGACGGTGGTGCGAGTACGTGTCCGGCAGGAGCAGCCGCCAGGATGTGCTTGCCCAGCAGTCCTATTGGGTGAGCGAGGTGTCGGGACCCGATCCGGCGATCGGGTCCCGCAGGCCGGCGCCCGACACGGATACCTGGTCGTCGCTGCGTTCGGCGGTCACCCATACCGGGGTCGAGACCACTGCACAGGTCCTGCGGGCGATCGACAAGAGCATCGGTATGCGCGAATTCCTGCTGACCGCGCTGACGCTGACGCTCGCCACGTGGCGCCACCGGCGGGGTGAGGACGCGACCGGTGGGGCGTATATCGCACTCGAGGGACATGGTCGGGAAGATGCGCTGGCCGGGCCCGATGTCGACACCACGCGGACGCTGGGGTGGTTCACCACGGTGTTCCCCGTCCGTCTCGGGGCAGGTCGCGACCTCGACATCGACGCGGCGACATCCGATCCGCAGGCCGGCGCCGATCTGCTGGACGAAGTCGCCGCCCACGTCGGGCGGATCCCGTCGATGGGGCTCGATTTCGGTGTGCTGAAATACCTGTCCCGGGTGCCGGAACTGCTCGAAGCGCCGGACCCGCAGGTGGAGTTCAACTACCTCGGCCGATTCGATCTCCACACGCCGGGCGCCCACGGTGCCGCCGGATGGGAACCATGGTCGCCGATCACCGACCTGGAGATCAACGAGCATCTCCCGACCGATCCCGAACCCGACCTGCCCCTGCGTTACACGCTGGACGTCGTCGCGGTGGTCCGGGCCACCGACGCCGGTCCGCAGTTGGTGACCAACTGGCGCTACGGGGCGGATCTGCTCACCGCGGCGGAGGTCGACGTGCTGACCGGGCTGTGGGCGGACTCGGTGACTGCGCTGGCGACCGCGCTGGGCGGCCGGATGACCTGACCAGCAGCCCCGGGCCGGGCGCCACGCGAGAACCGGCAGGCTCAGCGCGGTGTGCCGACCACGAAACTCCCGACGTTGCACTCGGTGAGCTCGTCGGCCCCGGTGGCCTCGGCGAATGCCGCCGTGTCGCCGTATCCCTGTGCCACACCCCCCAAACCCATTGCGGTGGAGGTGAGGTAGAGCGTCTGCGTCAGTACTCCGACGTGTTTGAGGATCACCGCGTACGGCATCTGTTCGTAGGTCCACATGATCCGGCCCGGTCGGGCGGCGAGGACGAGCAGCACCTGCGGGAGCTGCCCGTCGGCCAGCGTGAGGGAGGCGGGTGCGACGAGCCTGCGGACGGCGGGACTGTCGTACGGCGCCACCGGGCGTAACACGTGGTCGAAGGAATCGTAGTGGTACATCCCGGCCGGGATGCCGTCGGCGATGCGCACCACCGCATACACCTCGAGTTCGTAGAGTGACCCACCCGAGGGAAACGGGCGCGACGGAAGTTCCTCGGGTACTGCGCGATTCGCGTTCGTGGTGCGTACGCTGCGGGTTCGGGCGCACCGGTGGAGGAGCTCGCCGAGTTGTGCGGCGGTCACTGGATGACGATCGTCGAAGTCGCGCACCGACTTCCGGTCCTCGACGACCGCAGTGAGTGGCTGGTCGTCCTGGCGCAATGCCGCGAGGTCGGGGGTGGGCAGGGAGACGGGCTCGCCGTCGTAGCGCTCGCGCCGCGCCGGCAGTGGCTCGAACTCGCCGTCCGCCCACCGGGTCGGCCCGAAGTGTGCCCAGCTGGTGCCGCGGTCGCCGACGGTGCTGCGCCGGTGGAACCACAGCTCGTGCGGACTCCAACTGCGCGTGGCGAAGTCGTGTGACTCGGTTCCCGGCCCGACCGCGTGACCCGACCATGCCAGGTCGGCGGCGAGCCGGTCGCGGATCTGTGCCGGCAGCGCGGAACCCAGCCCCACGAGCGTCGCGAGAGTTTCCGCGTCGTGGATGGCGACGTCGCACCATGATCGAGGGTGCTCGGCGACCACGTCGGTGCCGTTGCGCCGCACCACGGTGAACCGTGACAGCTCGAACGCGTCCGAGCATGGGACCGGGCGTGGCTGCGATGGCCGGCGAAAGGGGCGTAGCGAGTACAGGTCCCGCTGTCCAGCGGATACGATCAGCGACACCACACCGGCGTCGACCAGGCGGTTTAACAGGTCGACGGTGTCCTCGTCGGCGTCGTCGGCGATCCGTAGTGGTCCGCCGTTGAGCGTTCGCAACGTCGCGATCTGACCCGGTGACAATCCGTCGAGCCGCTGTTTGGCCGGTAGCAGGACGGCGACGCCGCCTCCTCCGAGCAGGCATCGCGCGCCGTCGGTGAGCGTATAGACGGTCTGTGGCGCAGTCGCCGGTGTAGTCGCCGGTGTTGTCGAGTTCGTCATCGGGTCGTCAGCCGGCAGCCTTTTCCATCGCCGGATGCATCTTGTCGAGCAGGTACGGGATGGACAGCGGCGTCGGCTCGTTCAGTCCGCCGATCTCGGCGACCGTCAGACGGCTCACGGCGCCGCTGCGCACCGATCGCAGATTGCGATAGCCGGGCAGCTTCTGCAGCGACGACATCAACTGATCGGTGTTGGCGGTGATGACCAACAGGTCGGAATTCAGGAGTGGCACGTTCTCGGTCGAGATGGGATATCGCGGCTGTCCGCTGCGTCGATAGCCGGCCACCAGCGCGGGGGCGATGCTCATGCCGAGTGAACTGAACAGGGAGGTTGCGCCGTCGTCGGGATCGCCGAGGACCTGGATCTGATCGTTCGAGTACATGTAGGCCATCGTGTACGTCTTGCCGTTGAGTCCGGGGAGCTCGTTCTTGGTCGCATCGACCTTCGAGTCGACGCCACTGGTGATCTCCTTGGCCTTGTCGGGCTGCCGCAACACGGTTCCCAAGAACGTGACCATGTCCTGCCAGGGGTCGATCTGCTTGCCGGTGATGCCGGGGATGGTCGGCGCGAGTTTGGAGATCTGGTTGTACATCTCGGGCTGGCCGTCGGCCATGTACGAGGTCGCCAGAATCAGATCCGGCTTCGCCTTGGCGACCTGTGCGACGACGTCGTCGGTGCTGATCGGCGTCGAATCCTTGAGCTTGTCGCTCGACCACGGCGCCGGCTTGCCGGTCAGGATCTGGATGTTGTCGAGGTACGCCACCGGTGTGACCCCGAACGAGAGTGCGACATCCATCCATTGCGCCCCGAGGGCGACGATGCGCTTGGGCACACCGTTGATGGTGACCGAACCCTTGGACGTGTTGACCTGGATGGGTGCACCGCCCCCATCGGATTCGTCGGGCGCACTACAGGCGCTGACTGCCAGCATCGTCGTCACCAGCACGGTGATCATCACGAAGAAAACACGCAACGGACGAGCCATGGGAGCAGCTTAGCCTAAGCTCATTCTGGTGCTACGCCGCTGGCCTGTCGCGTCCGTCTGGTTCAGACCTCCAGGACGACCGGGGCATGATCGCTGGCACCCTTGCCCTTTCGGGCGCTGCGGTCGACAAAGGCGCCGCGGACCCGGTCGTCGAACGCGGGCGAGCAGAGCAGGTAGTCGATCCGCATGCCCTCGTCGCGCGGGAAGCGGAGCTGGGTGTAATCCCAGAAGGTGTACGCATCGTCGTAGGGGTGCGCCGAGTCGTGGAATCCGGCGTCCCGGATCGCCTGCAGGGCGGCCCGTTCGGGTTCGGACACGTGGGTCCTGTCCTCGAACTGCGCGGGATCCCAGACGTCGGCATCGGTTGGGATGATGTTCCAGTCACCGGCCAGGACGATCTGCGCCGCGGGGTCGTGGGCCAGCCAGAGTGACCCGATGTCGCGGAGTCTGGCCAGCCAGTCGAGCTTGTACAGGTAGTGCGGGTCGTCGAGGGCACGGCCGTTGGGCACATAGAGGCTCCACACCCGTACGGCGCCGCACCGCGCGGAGATCGCGCGAGCCTCCCGCGCCGGCGCGGTGTGCTCGGTTCCGAAATTCGGCTGACCCTCGAAGCCGATCTCCACCTCGTCGAGCCCGATCCGGGAGGCGATGGCGACCCCGTTGAACCCGCCGGTGCCCGCATGAGTGACGTCGTAGCCGCCGGCCAGGAAGCTCATCAGCGGGAACTCGTCGTCGCGGCATTTCGTCTCCTGCATCGCGAGCACGTCGATGTCGTTGCGTTCCATCCAGCCGACGACGGCCTCCGAGCGCGCACGGATGGAGTTCACGTTCCAGGTGGCGATGCGCATGTCAGCTCTCTATCAGGGCGACCGGCGAGCCGGCGTCGTGCCAGCGTGTCTCGACCCGTCGACGGAGGGTGGGTGGACTCAGCAGTGCGACGGCGAAGGCGGCCGCCGGATCGGCGACGTCGCGGTAGTGATCGCGGTAGAACTCGAGAGATCCGGCGAACCAGCGCAGATCGTCGGGTTCGTGACTCAGCAGCCGCGGCGCGTTCTCGATCACGGTGAGGTAGGCGGACGGCGGGCGCACGTCCGGCGGCGTGTCGTCGAGGTCGCGCATGCACTCGTCGAAGGCGTCCTTGTTTCGGCCGAAGTGGTCGGGAAACGACCAGGCCCGGGCGAATTCGTCGAACAGGGCAGCGACTGTCGGCATCCGGTCGGCGTCGACGGACCGCACTGTGAGGTTGTGGGGGACCGTCGACAGCCGGGACCCGGTCAACACGCCGGCCACCGGACCGAAACGCCCGGCGGCGGAGATGAACTGTGCCAGCGGGATCGGGGAGTGCTCGGAGGTGGTCACAGGTCGGGCCCCCGGATCTTGACGAAGGTGCGGTAGTGGTCGGCGGTGTACCAGGCGCTGCCGTCGTTGCCGGTGACGATCCGCTCGGCGTCGCGGCTCTGCCCGGGTTCTTTGGGGTTGACGTCCCATTCGCGGTACGTGATGCGGCGGCCGCGGTCGTCGGTCGCCGGCAGGTTGCCCTCGGAATTCCGGAAGACGTCCCCGCCCCGGGTACCGGGCGCGTTGGCGGCCTCGGGCCAGGTGCCCGCGTCGATCAGAGCGAGGGTGTGCAGGACGTGTGCGGGTACGGCCCCCGGCGCACCGGACGTCGATTGCCCCGATGCGGTGGAGTTCTTCGTCGTCGACGAGTCGGCGGTCGCCGACCCGTGGTCGTCGCCTCCGCCGCTTAGTGCCCAGGTCAGCGCCGCCACGACGGCGATGGCGACCACGGTGGCCACCGACAGGATCGCCTGCCGCCGCTTGCTCGCGCTCGCCGCCACCACGCATTTACCCTACGAGAACATCAGATCTCGACGTACCGGTACGTGTGATGCAGGCCGAAACCGAGGGTGCGATACCAGTTCCCGGCGATCCGGTTGTCCTCCTCGACCTGCACGTAGGTGCGCTGCGCGCCGTGCTCGACTCCCCATGTGACGAGACCCGACAGCACTGCTCCGGCGAGCCCTTCGCGGCGCCGGGCCGACGAGGTCCACAGCGCGGTGAGACCGAGCCACCTGGTGCCGTCGGTCGACTCGGTGACCGTGGCGCGACCGATGGACACCGGATCGTCGTGGTCGCCGATCGATGCGAAGGCGACCGGTCCGCGCGATGCGGACACCACCGCCGCGGCGACCTCGACGTCGACCTCGACGCCGCGGTACGCGCGCAGCCACGGGGTCGTCGGGGCGTCGGTCTGCCGGACGGGCACCTTCGAGGTGGCCGTCGGGAGGCCGGCGACATCGCGGACCAGCATCTGCACCTCACCGCTCGCCGGCCGGCCGTCGATGTGCCCGGCGGGGATGAGTCGCTCGGGCAGCGCGATCATCGTCGGCAGACCGCGGGTCGAGTACCAGCCACGCATCGCAGCGATCGCGTCGGAGTCGGTGTCGGCACCGAACTCCAGCGGCACCGCCGAATTGGCGCGCCGGGTGAACCCGCCGCCCGCCCGCAACAGCCAGCCGGACACCATGGCCGATTCGGTGCCCGGCCAGGCGGCCGCGGCCGCCGCCTCGACGGCCCGGATCTCCGAATTGCGGACCGTCACCCGGGACAGGATCCGAACGGACGTGATGGCCGCCCGCGGAATGGATTCGGGTGTGCCGTCCCGGTCGATGACCAGTGGGTCCCCGTCCTCGCGGAGGATGCCGGTCACGTCCGACTGCGCGGCCGCCCGGTCGCCGCGCCAGTCCGCGGGGGTGGCGTCGCCGAGGCGATAGCGCACGACGATCCGGTCGCCGACGAAGGGTGCGCTCACCGGTGACAGCGCCCGGTCACGGCATCCATGCCTCAGTCCTCGTCGTCGTGCCCGAACGGGTCGTCGACGGCCCCGGGGAGCCACGACAACCCCGGCACACCCCAGCCTTGACGCTTGATTGCCTTCTTCGCGGCCCGGGCGTTGCGGCCGATCAGCACGTCGACATAGAGGAAACCGTCGAGATGGCCGACCTCGTGCTGCAGCATGCGGGCGAAGAATCCGGTGCCCTCGACGACGACCTCGTCACCGTTGCGATCGACTCCGGTCACGCGAGCCCAGTCGGCCCGCCCGGTGGGGAACTGCTCACCCGGCACGGACAGACAACCCTCGTCATCGTCGTCGGGATCGGGCATGGTCTCCGGGATCTCCGATGTCTCGAGCACGGGGTTGATCACCTCACCGCGCCGCCGCCGCGCCTCGTACCGTTCGCCGTCCGGGCAGTCGTAGACGAACATCCGTTTGCCGACCCCGACCTGATTGGCGGCCAGGCCGACACCGTTGGCGGCGTCCATGGTCGCGAACATGTCGTCGAGAAGCGTCACGAGCTCCGCCGCGGGACGACGCTGCGCATCGAGCTCGACGAGTTCGGTGGGGTCATGCAACACCGGCTCGCCGACGATGCAGATCGGGAGGATTGCCATGCCGGACAGATTACCGAGCGACCTCACACGGCTCGTCCGCGTGTCGCCATGGCGGCGGGAGTGGAAGTGAGCGTGCCACATCCGGTGAACGAAGGGTCATGGCGAGTCACACCACGAACCGGCCCGCCGATCGTGGTTAGATGATCACCGAACCACATTGCTGTGATTTGTTCGGCGACCTGAATATCCGGTTCGGTGGAGTTTTGTTCGGGCTGGTGGGTCGGGGGACCATATCCAGCGATGTGATGTGCACGAGGCGATCTTGAGGGAGCGAGATGGACGGCGCAGCTGCGCGAAGCCAGAAGCAGGGCGATCAACCCACACCCACAGACCCCACCCACACAGACGCTGCCACCGAACCGACCAATCCCGCCGACCCGCACGAGGTCGGTCCGGATGGACTGTCCCGTCGTGAGCACGACATCCTCGCGTTCGAACGGCAGTGGTGGAAGTACGCGGGAGCCAAGGAAGAAGCCATCAAAGAGCTCTTCGGGTTGTCGGCCACCCGCTATTACCAGGTGCTCAACGCCCTCGTCGATCGGCCGGAGTCACTGGCCGCCGATCCGATGCTGGTCAAGCGTCTGCGACGGTTGCGGGCGTCGCGTCAGAAGGCTCGCGCGGCCCGTCGTCTCGGCTTCGAGATCACCTGATCGCACCGGCCTCACGACAGCGGCGACCGCACCCGGCACACCATCGGATGTGAAGTAAGGTTCTCGGTGATGAATCCTGATCGTGAACCGAGCCGGCTGCCGCTCCGCGCCGGTGCCATGCTGTTGCTGGCATTGGCCATCGTCTGCATTGGACTGGGTTGGCATTCCGCTGCGACCAGTGGCGACAATCCCGAGCAGGATCTGCAGGACGCCCAGCGCCAGGTGACGTCGGCGGCGGCACCGAGCGCTGCGTCCGCCTCCGCGTCGTCGTCGGCGAGCGCGTCGGCCGACACGCCGGAGCTGTGCGTCTTCAACGCGGGATCGGTCTCCGGCCTGGCCGGCGAGGTCGCCGACAATCTGAAGGCCAAGGGTTTCCAGACCGCGTCGCCCGGCAACATCACCACATCGTCGATCACGGAGAACACGATCTTCTACGACGACGGCCAGAAGTCGGCCGCCGACGAGGTGGCCGCCGCACTCGGCGGCGACGCGAGCGTGGAGTCCCGCCCGTCGTCGTTCACGCAGTGTGCGGACGGTATCCCGGTCATCGTGGTCACCCGATGACGACGCCGGCTCGACCTGTACCCCGATGACAGTCCGCCAGACCAGGGTCCGTTCAGATCACAAGGAGTGACATGACCGTCAGATCGCAAACCGGCAATTCGACCCGTCGCACGTTGGCCGTGCTGGCCGCAGCCGGCATCGTCGGCGCGGCGTTGGCCGCATGTACTCCCGACGAGTCGGCGACCGACACACCCGGCACCACCCCGTCGGTGGTGACCGGAAACCAGGCGCCTCCCGGTGAGGTCGACGACGCCGACGGCGCGGGCGAGTCGCCCAAGGAGGACGCAACCGCGAACCTGATCGACGACAGCGGCAAATCGATCGGCGAGGCGACGTTCGCGCCGAGCGGGTCGTCGGTCAAGGTCACGGTGCGGCTGAACGCCGAGAGCGGGATCCCGGCCGGCTTCCACGGCATGCACATCCACCAGAACGGCGTCTGCCAGACCGGCGGCGGCGAGGCGTTCTCGAGCGCCGGCAGCCACCTGCAGGTCGACGGGCACACCGGTCATCCGTCCAGCGGAGACCTGGTGTCCATCAACGTCCTGAAGGACGGCACCGGCGAGACGGTCACCACCACCGACGCGGTGAATCTGGGGCAGATCGTCGGCAAGGCGATCGTCATCCACGAGAAGGCGGACAACTTCGCCAACATCCCCACCCGGTATGCACCGGCGCCGGACGAGCAGACGATGAAGACCGGCGATGCGGGTAGTCGGCTGGCGTGTGGGGTCATCGAGGCTCACGAGTGACCCGATGCGGTTCTGATCCGCGGCCATGATCACCCCGATCGAGTTCGACGGCTCGCCGACCCCGTCCCTGGGGGTCGAATGGGAATTCGCCCTGACCGACAAGGCGTCCGGCGATCTGTCGAACTCGGCCGCGGACCTGTTCGCGCTGGTGTCCGAGCGGGTGCCGGACCGTCGCGGCAAGGTACACAAGGAACTGCTGCGCAACACCGTGGAGATCGTCACCGGTGTCTGCCGTGACACGCCCGAGGCGATTGCGGATCTGTCCGCCACGCTCGACGGCATCCGCGGCCTCACCGAGGAACTCGGTGTCGATCTATACGGTGCAGGCACCCACCCGTTCGCCGAGTGGTCGACGCAGCTGCTCACCGAGGGGCACCGATACGCGGAGCTGATCGAGCGCACCCAGTGGTGGGGGCGTCAGATGCTGATCTGGGGAGTGCACGTGCACGTCGGGATCAGTCACCGCGACAAGGTGTTACCGATCCTGGGCGCCCTGCTGAACTACTATCCGCACCTGCTGGCACTGTCGGCGTCGTCGCCGATGTGGGCGGGTCAGGACACCGGTTACGCCAGCAACCGCGCGATGATGTTCCAGCAGCTGCCGACGGCGGGTCTGCCGTTCCAGTTCGGCACGTGGACCGAGTTCGAGGGCTTCGTCACCGACCAGATGACCACCGGCATCATCGATCACCTCAACGAGATCCGGTGGGACATCAGGCCTTCGCCGCACCTGGGCACCATCGAGGTCCGGGTCTGCGACGGGATGACCAACCTCGGCGAGCTGTCGGCGCTGGTCGCGCTGATCCACTGTCTCGTCGTCGATCTCGATCGGCGACTCGAGGCAGGCGAGAACCTGCCACAGATGGCGCCCTGGCTGGTGCAGGAGAACAAGTGGCGCGCAGCGAGATACGGGCTGGACGCCATCGTCATCCTGGACTCGGACTGCACCGAGCGTCTGGTGACCGACGATCTCGCCGACGTACTCGCCCGGCTCGCGCCGGTGGCTCACGACCTCAACTGCGTCGACGAACTCTCTCGCGTCGCCGACATCGCCGCTCGCGGTACCAGTTACCAGCGCCAGCGCGAGGTCTATCGGCGCACCGGTGACCTGCGCGCCGTGGTGAACTCGGTGGTCGGCGAGCTGGAGTGACAGTGCCATGCGCCGACCGTGCGCACATCGTCGCCGATCGTGCGCGGAACCTCGCCGATCGTGCGCGGAACCTCGCCGAGCGGGTACAGAACCTCGCCGAGCGTGCGCAGTTTTTCGCCGACTGTGCGCACGCGTCTTTGTGAGCGCACGATCGGCGGGAAAGTGCGCACGATCGGCGAGGAGGTGCGCACGGTGGTCGGCGGGTGGGACTAGTCCCGGGTGCCGGACTCCATGTCCTCGCGTGCGATCAGACCGTCGCGTGCCCGTTGCTCCTGATAGACCAGCCGGCCGATGCGGTGCGCGATCACCGGCGCGGTGATGAGGGCGAACAGGCAGGCCAGGACCAGCATGCCGACGTCCACGTTGCGGCCGAGGCGGATCATCGCGCCGATCAGGACCAGCAGCAGGCCGAAGGTCTGCGGCTTCGTCGACGCGTGCATCCGGCTCAGCGTGTCCGGGAAGCGCAGCATGCCGATGGAGGTGGTCAGCGCCATCGCCGACCCGAGGATCAACAACACCGACGAGATGATGTCACCGATCATGTCTCGTCATCCCTCACTCGGAAACGGGCGATGGCCACCGACCCGACGAAACTCACCAGCGACAGCGCGACGATGGCGGGCACCACGGTCGAATCGCGGCTGTACGCGGCCCACGCACCGAGTCCGCACATGCAGAGTGCGATGACGGTGTCCAGGGCGACCAGCCGGTCGAGCGTGGTGGGACCGCGCAGGATTCGAATGGTCGTCAGTACCGCGGCGATCATCAGCATCGCACTCACGATCACCCAGACGTAGGTCATTGCTCACCCCCGTTCGCCCGTGCGACGCGGTGGTAGTCCTCGTCGATCCCGTGGTACGGACTCGGATGCCACTCGCTGTCCCGCTCGAACGCCCGGATGAACGCCTTCTCGACAAAGGCGACCTGTTTGCGGAACGCCACCAGGCGCTTCTCGTTGCGGACGTCGAAGACGTGGATGTAGAGCATGCGCCTGCGGTGGTCGATCTCGAGCACCATGGTGCCCGGCACCAGGTTGAGATAGTCGACGGCCAGGGTGAGGACCAGATCGGACTTGATCGCCAGACGGACCCGCACAACCGCGCCGAGTGGTGGTTTCCCCGGCCGGATCGCCGCCCACGCCACCTGGGCGCTCGAGATGAAGAAGTCGACGATCAGCCGTCCGATCAGGACGAGCAACCCGATCGGGTGGATGCGCCCCTCGACCGGCACCCGCGGCAGCGGCAACAGGGTGACGATGGCGGTCGCCAGCACCAGGCCGCCGATGATGTTGGCCCACGAGATGGTGCCCCACAGCAACACCCAGACGAAGGTGAGCCAGGCCAGGCTCCAGAGCCGGACAGCGACCTCGCGGCCATCGCTGCCGAGCCAGCGCGGGATGCGGACCCGATCACGCACCCAGACGTAGCCGCTCACCACGTTCCAGAAGATGAACAGCAGCGACACACGCCAGGCGGTGATGATGCGCGCACGTAACGGACGCGCCGCGGCGCGGTTCTTCATCGGCCGTCACCTCCGAGTACTGCCTGCATGTAGATGCCACGGTCGGCGATGTCGGCCGCCGCGCGGTCGGTGAAACCGATGATCGGACCGGCCCACAGGGTCAGCACGAGTCCGGCGGCGACCATCACCGCGGTCGGGATGACCATGCCGATCGGCATCCGGCCGACGTCGGCCCGGTCGTCGAAGGCGATGTCGGTGCTCTCGTCGATCAGGGCCGACGGGCCCTGATCGGCCAGGTCGCCCTCCGGTGCGTCCGCGCGGGCGCGCCAGAAACCCTTGGTCCACACACGGGCCATGACGTAGAGCGTGAGCAGGCTCGTCACCACCGAGCCTGCGACCAGGACCCACGCCAGCACAGAGCCGTCCTGGGCGCCGGCCTCGAGGAGCGCGACCTTGCCGATGAACCCGGAGAACGGCGGGATGCCACCGAGATTCAGGGCCGGAATCAGGAACAGCGCGGCGAGTACCGGGGTCGCGATGAGCCCGCCCAGCCGGCGCAGCGACGACGACCCGGCCTGACGTTCGATGAGGCCCACCACCAGGAACAGTGTGGTCTGCACCAGGATGTGGTGGGCGACGTAGTAGATGGCCGCCGACAACCCGAACCGCGACGACAACGCGATGCCGAACACCATGTAACCGATGTGACTCACGAGGGTGAACGACAGCAGTCGTTTGATGTCGGACTGTGCGATCGCGCCGAAGATGCCGATCAGCATGGTCAACAGCCCCGCGATCAGGAGCACGTTGTCCATCGACCCGCCCGGGAACAGCAGGGTGTGGGCCCGGATGATCGCGTACACGCCGACCTTGGTGAGCAACCCGGCGAACACCGCGGTGACCGGCGCGGGTGCCGTCGGGTACGAGTCGGGCAGCCAGGTGGACAGCGGGAACACCGCGGCCTTGATGCCGAAGGCCACGAGCAACACCGCATACAGCGCGTTGCGCGTGCCGTCGGGGACGTGATCGAGTCGGGCGGCCATCTCGGCGAGGTTGAGGGTCCCGGTGGTCGCGTAGGCGAAGGCGATGCCGGACAGGAAGATCAGCGACGAGACCATCGAGACCATCACGTACGAGGCGCCCGCGCGGACCCGTTCGGGACTCGCGCCCAGCGTGAGCAGCACGAAGCTCGCGGCCAGCAGCACCTCGAACGACACGTACAGGTTGAACAGGTCGCCGGAGAGGAACGCGTTGCACACACCGGCGGTCAGGATGAGATAGGTCGGCAGGAAGATCGACACCGGCTGCTGCGACGTCCCGTCGCGAAGACCCTGGCCGACCGCGTACACGACGACGCACAGCAGCACGATCGTCGAGACCACCAGCATCAGCGCGGCGAGCTGATCGACGACGAGGGTGATGCCCAGCGGACCGTTCGGGAAGCCCTTGTCGCCCCAGCCGCCGATCGTGACGGCGAACGTGCCGCGCGCGTTGGTCAGGTAGAGCAACATGCACGACGCGATGAACGCCACGGAGATCGCGCCGACCGCGATCGCCCGCTGGAAACGCGGGCTGCGGCCACCGAGCAGGGTGAGGGCTGCCGCCACGATGGGTACCAGAGTGGGCAGGGTGATGAGCACCGGGACCCACGACGGCTGCGGGATCATCGGTGGGCTCCATCGGTCGGGTCGGCGGGACTGCTCGCGGATTCGCTCTCGTCGACGTTCTCGTCGACCACGTCGGCGTCCTCGGGCATGAGGTCGGTCTCGATCATCTCCGCGTGCCGTGCCGCGAACTCCTCCGGCGTGAGCGGATTGCCCTCGTCGTCGTACAGATCGCCCGCCGCGGTGTCGGCCAGGGTGACCGGGTCGTCGGTGCGGTCACGGTCGGGGGCGGTGTTCAGCGAGCCGCTGAGGATCTTCACGTCCTCGGTGTCGTCCTCGAGGTCGTCGTCGTCGCGGTTGATCACGAAGAGGCGGTAGACCAGCGACAGCACGAAGGCGGCGACGCCCATGGTGATGACGATGGCGGTCAGGATCATCGCCTGCGCCAGCGGATCGGCATCGGCGGCGCGGCTCTCCGACGACCGGCCCAGGATCGGCGGGTTCCCCATGCCGCCGGACACCACGAGAATCAGCAGATTGATCGCATTGCCGCACAACAGGAGTCCCAACAGCATGCGGATCAGGCTGCGTTCCATCAACAGGTAGGCGCCGCAGGCCGCCAGCACGCCGATGACGATCAGCAGTCCGAGGTTGATGCTCACTGGGGCACCTCCCCCGCGGTCGCGCGCACGGGTGCGTGGGTGTTGTCGACGGCGGTGGACTCGACGTCGAGGCGGGCACCGAGGCTGCGCAGGACGTCGAGGACCAGACCGACCACAATGAGGTAGATGCCGAGGTCGAAGAAGATCGCGGTCACGAGCTTCACGTGGCCCAGTACCGGTAGCGTCATCTCGAAGACCGCCGACGACAGGGCGGGGGCACCGAGCAGCAGCGAGGCCACCGCGGTGCCCGCGGAGATCGCCAGACCGGCACCGAGGATGCGACCCGGCTCGATGGGCAGCGCCTCGCCGAGTTCGTATCGTCCGCCGGCGAGATACCGCAGCACCAGCGCCAGGCCCATGGTGAGGCCCCCGGCGAAGCCGCCGCCGGGGGCGTTGTGACCCGCGTAGAAGAAGTAGACCGACAGCACCACCATGGTCGGGAAGATCAGTCGGGTGGTCGCCTCGAGCACCATCGACCGGTGCCGCGGGTCGCGGAAGTCGCTGCCCAGCAGCCATCGGGTCCGGTCCGGCGGGATCGGGTCGTCCACATCCTCGCCGTTGATCCCGGCCTGCAGGCGAGCCGCATCGGCGACGCGAGGAGCCGCACCGAACCGCCGGTTGCGGAACACCATCGACGCCACGCCGGTCGCCGCGACGATCAGGACGCAGATCTCGCCGAGGGTGTCCCAGGCCCGGACGTCGACCAGCAGCACGTTGACCGCGTTGGCGCCGTGGCCGAACTCGTAGGCAGCTGCCGGGATGTCGACGTGCAGCGGCTGCTCGGAGCGTGCCGCCGCCGCGAACAGTCCGATGATCACCAATGACGCGCCGAACGCGACGCCGATGAGGGCACGCAGCGGTTTGAATCCGGTGGCGTGACGGGGTTCGGGCTCGGCAGGGAGCTTGCGCAGTACCAGCACGAAGATCACCAGGGTGAGCGTCTCCACCAGGAACTGGGTGAGCGCGAGGTCGGGTGCGCCATAGAGGGCGAAGAGCATGCCGGCGCCGTAGCCGGTGAGACCGACGACGAGGGTGGCGGCGAGGCGATTGCGCAGCACGACCGCGGCCACCGCGGCGACCGCGATGATGGCGCCGATCACGAACTGCACCGCGGTGTCGAACCCGGCGATCTCCAGGCGTGTCCGGGAACCCCAGGCGAGCGCCGCGACGGGCACCACGATCGCCGTCGACAGGATCACGCCCTGGGTGATGGGCAGCGAGCCGCGCTGCGTGTTGCGGGTCAGCAGGAGCGAGAGGGTGTCGGCGGCCCGGAGGGTCGCGTCGTACATGCGGTCGGCGTTGAGGATCGGGCGGTACCGGAACAGCTGTTCGCGCAGCCGCCGGGTCAACAGGAACAGCAGCGCGCCGCCGATGATCACGATGATCGAGAACACGACCGGCAGACCGAAGCCGTGCCACATCGCGAGGTGCTCGAGCTCGTGGCCGTAGCTCGGGAGGGTTTCCGCGTACGGCTCGAACAGGTCACCGACCAGCGGGCTGAAGATGCCCGCCACCACGCCGCCGATCGCCAGCACGATCGGCGCAGCGAGGAACATCGGCGTCGGCGGATGCATCTTGGCGACCGCCGGGCTCGGTGTGGAGCGGACCTTACGGCCGAACGCACCCCAGAGGAACCGGCACGTGTAGGCGAAGGTGATGACCGAACCGACCAGCAGGACGATGTCGATCGTCTCGGACTGCCAAGGGACATAGGCGCCGGTGTCCCATACCGACCCGAAGGCCGTCTCCTTGCCGACGAAGCCGATGGTGAGCGGCAACCCGGCCATGCTGGCCCCGGCCACCGCCGCGGTCAGCGCGAGCACCGGGAGCCGGTGGCCGAGGCGGGCCAGCTTGCGGATGTCGCGGGTACCGGTCGAGTGGTCGATGATGCCCACGACCATGAAGAGCGCGGCCTTGAACAATGCGTGCGCGACGAGCATGGTGATGCCGGCCATGGCGACGTTCGCATCACCGATGCCGACCAGCACCGCCATGAAGCCGAGCTGGGAGACCGTTCCGAATGCGAGCACGAGTTTGAGGTCGAGTTCGCGAAGGGACCGCCAACCGCCGAGGACCATCGTCACCATGCCGAGCACGACGACGGCGATGTGCCAGCTCGGCGTCGTCGAGAAGGCCGGGGCGAGGCGCGCGATCAGATAGATGCCGGCCTTGACCATGGCCGCCGCGTGCAGATAGGCGCTCACCGGGGTCGGGGCGGCCATCGCGCCCGGGAGCCAGAAGTGGAACGGCACGATCGCGGATTTGCTCAGCGCGCCGATGAGCAACAGGACGACCGCACAGTCGACGTAGGTGCCACTGGCGGGCGGATCGGCCAGGATGTCCGACAGCAGGTAACTGCCGGCGCGTTCGCCCAGCATGATGATGCCGACGAGCATGGCCAGGCCGCCTGCGGTTGTGACCAGCAGCGCCTGGGTCGCGGCGCGCCGCGCGGTGGCGCGGATGCCGTAGAAGCCGACCAGCATGAACGACAACACCGTGGTCAGTTCCCAGAACACGTAGAGAACGAGCATGTTGTCGCTGATGACCAGCCCGAACATGGCCGCGGCGAAGGCGATCATCTCGCCGCCGAACACGGCGACGCGTGGCCGGGCGTCGTCGAAGTAGTGGGCGCAATAACACAGCACGAGCGCGCCGACACCGAGGATGAGGACCGACAGGATCGCGCTCAGGGTGTCGAACCTGGTGACGATGTCCATGTGCAGGACGGGCACCCATTTCACCGTCTCGACAATGGGCGGTTGCCCCTCCTGCGGCCAGTTCACGATGACCCAGACGAGCGCCCCGGCCGGAGCGAGCGCAAGGACGTAGAAACCGCGGGTTCCCAGCCACTTGATCACCGGCGGCGCGAGCAGCGCGCAGAGCGCGAGCGCAGCCAACACGGAGATCAAGTGGGCACACCGTCTTTCGCAGATTCGGGCGGGGTGTCACGGGCAACGCCCGCCCGCTCTACCTTACCGTTGCTGGCATGATGCGCTTCGACAGGCTGTCAATGCTGCTCGCACTTGTTGTCGCGGCCGCCGTGCTGCTGACCGGCTGCGGGTCCGACGGGGGCGATGCACCCGACGGCGCGGCATTGCCGAAAGACTTCCCCACCGAGCAGGTCCCGTTGGTGGAGGGCACCGTGCTGACCGCCGACGGAACTCGTGCGGACGGATGGTCGGCGACCGTGCAGGGCGGTCGTGACTCGGGAAATGTGCTCGAGAACGCCGTGACGACGCTCACCGATGCCGGCTTCACCGAATCCCAGCGCAGCTCCGACGGCGGGCAGAAGGTGGTGATCCTGTCGGCCGAGAAGGCGGGCGCCACCTATTGGGTGCAGGTGGGCACAACTGCGGGGGCGGCCGGTGGTGGGGGGTCGGTGTTCTATCAGATCAGTGTCGACTGACAGGTTCGCTGTCCGATTGGTCCGATCGCACAGCCAACTGGCAGGTGCGGGGCAGCCTGCGGCCAGCCGGCGACCGCAGGGTGGATGTCTCTTTTACTTTTCGTAGAAAGTGAGACCAACACCGATGTCCACACCACAGGGGGCGACGATCGCCTCTACCGAGCAGCCCGCCGAGCACGCCGTGGCACCGGGACCCGACGCCACGCCGACCGACGTGTTCGGGCCGGCCGGACAGCCGGCGGACCGTCCGGCCGCGACCACCGTGGTCACCGACAAGCTGCGCAACGCGGTCATCGCCGGCGGTATCGGGATCGCCGTCGTGTTCGCATTGATCGGGTTCGGTGCCGGCTACTTCGCCGGCAACTCGTCGTCGTCGAACCAGGGACCCGGCATGAACATGCAGGGCGGCAACATGCCAGGCGGCAACATGCCAGGCGGTGGCATGCCGGGCGGTGGCATGCCGGGCGGCATGGGATCCGGCGGCCAGGGCGGTATGGGTCAGATGCCTGGCGGTTCGAGTGGTCAGGGTGGCATGGGTCAGATGCCCGGTGGTTCGACCGGCCAGGGTGGCCAGACCGGCCAGGGCGGCATGGGTCAGATGCCCGGCCAGCAGGGCCAGCCGGGCCAGACCGCCCCCACCCAGGGGTCGACCACGTCCTGACGCGCCCGAGGCCCGAGGCGATAGCACCGAGGTAGCGTGAGCCGCATGGCCTCGAACCTCGTGTGCGCCACCGTCAGCACCTGCGACCCCGAGGACCCGGCCGGTTTCTGGTACGAGGTCCTCGGGGTCGACGGCACCGCCGGCGCCGGCCATCGTGCACCGCCGCACCCGGCCCGGCTCGTCGACGACTCGGCCGGGTCATGAGGAACCAGACGGGCGCGGCCTGGCTGTTGCTCGTCGGAGCGATCCTGCTCGAAGTGACCGCGACGTTGTCGATGAAGGGTGCGCTCGAGCATCCGGCGCTGTACGCGGTGATGGTGATCGGCTATCTGGGTTCGTTCGTGTGCCTCACACTCGTGCTCCGGGCCCGGATGCCGCTCGGCGTCGCGTACGGAATCTGGGGAGCGTCAGGCGTCGCGCTCACCGCGGTGATGTCGAAGGTCCTCTTCGACGAACCGCTCACCGCTGTGATGAGCATCGGGATCGTGCTCGTCATCGGCGGGGTGCTGTGCGTCGAGATCGGCGCACAGACCGCACGGCCCAAGGGCGCTCCGGAGGCGCACGAGAAGCAGACGGTGCCCTGATGGCCTGGCTGTTCCTGATCGGTGCGATCGTCTCCGAGGTCGCGGGCACACTCGCGCTCCGGATGGCCTCGACCGGGCAGAAGATCTGGTTCGTCGCGGTCGGTGTCGGATACGTGGCGGCCTTCACGATGCTCGTCGTCAGTCTCGACCACGGCATGCCGGTCGGTGTCGCCTACGGGATCTGGGCGGCCGCCGGCGTGGCGCTCACGACTCTCAGCAGGTTCCTGTTCGATGAACCGCTGACCTTTCTGATGGGATTCGGCATCGTCCTCATCGTCGGCGGCGTCCTTCTCATCGAGGTCGGGGCGACGCACTGACGGCGCCCGCACGGTGCGGAGCTCTCGTCGGTGGCCGTTGCGGTGTGGCCCGGGTTGAATGAGGTCGATGGTGCAGCGATGGCGACCCCTGGACACGGCGACCACACGCCGACTCCGAGACGTTCCGTTCACCTATCCCGAGGTCGCGGCCACTGCCGGCGAGTTGCCCGCCGGATACCACCACCTCTCCGATTCCGTTCAGATCGGTTCCGGCGCTGCGTCTTTCATGGCTGCCCGGGATGCCGTGCTGACCTGGCAGGTCCAGCTCCGATCTGGAGTGGCGATCTCGGCCTCGGAGCCGACAGTGATCGGCGGGGGCGTCGCGGTGCTCTCACTCGGCGTGGGACCCGCACGGATTCACGCGCCGGTCCGCGTCGTCGACGTCGTCGACGAGGGGCAGCGGGCAGGATTTGCGTACGGAACCCTGCCCGGTCATCCCGAATCCGGTGAGGAACTCTTTGTCGTGGAGATCCGGGACGACGGCAGCGTCACGTTCACCGTCACCGCGTTCTCGCGGCCGCACAGTCGACTGGCGCGGATGGGCGGCCCGCTGGGCAGACTGGCCCAGACGCTCATCACAAAGCGCTATCTCCGCGCGCTCGGGTGATCGCGCTACTCCACGCGTCGTTCGGCATACGCGCGCAGGTTCTCCACCTGCGCCGCATCGAGCGACGGACGGACCCGGGCCCGGGCCTCCGACACATCCTCCGGGCCGACGGTCGCGGCGTCGATGTCGCGCCGCATCGCAGACAGCGCGGCCTCCCGCAACAACGCCGAACAGTCGGCGGCCGAGTAGCCGTCGAGGTCCTCGGCCAACGCCTGCAGATCCACACCGTCGGCCAGCGGCACGTTGCGGCCCGCGGCGCGCAGTATTTCGGCGCGAGCGGCCGAATCCGGCGGCGGCACAAAGACCAGACGTTCGAGACGACCAGGGCGCAACAGGGCCGGATCGATCAGGTCCGGCCGGTTGGTCGCCCCGAGCACGACCACATCCTGCAGCGGCTCCACGCCGTCGAGCTCGGTCAACAGTGCGGCGACCACGCGGTCGCCGACCCCCGAATCGGAGGACTGACCGCGCCGCGGTGCCAGGGCGTCGATCTCGTCGAGGAAGATGAGCGAGGGCGCCGACTCACGCGCCCGGTCGAACAGGTCACGCACCGCCTTCTCCGACGACCCGACCCATTTGTCCATCAGCTCCGCACCCTTGACCGTGTGCACCGACAACCGACCCGATGCCGCCAGGGCCCGCACCACGAACGTCTTACCGCAGCCCGGCGGGCCGAACAGCAGGACACCACGCGGCGGTTCCACACCGAGCCGGGTGAAGGTGTCCGGATGCTGCAGCGGCCACAGCACGGCCTCGGTCAGTGCCTGCTTGGTCTCCACCATGTCGCCGACCTCGTCCAGGGTGAGCGACCCCAGCGCCACCTCTGGTGAATCCATCCGCGAGACCGGGCGGATCACCTCGAGCGCCCCGACCAAGTCGTCGGTGCACATCGCGATCCGTGGTCTGTCGTCTTCGGAGGTGGTGTGATTCGGCCCGCTCGCTGCGCTCCCGGCGCCGGTGTGATTCGGCCCGCTCGCTCCGCTCCCGGCGCCGGTGTGATTCGGCCCGCTCGCTGCGCTCCCGGCGCCGGTCACCCGAGCGGCGGCCCGCAGCGCGGCCTCCCGGGCCAGGGCGGCCAGATCGCCGGCGACGAAACCTGGTGTGCGCGAGGCGATCACATCGAGATCGAGATGTCCTTCGCTGGGCACGTCGGTGAGGATGACGCCCAGTAGCCGGGCGCGCGTGGCCATGTCGGGCAGACCGATGATCAGCTCCCGATCACACAACGCCGGATCGCGAAGCCGACTGTCGAGGCGCACGGCCTCGGCCGTCGTCGCGATCAATGCGATCGTGCCCCCGGGCATGCCTTGACCGTTCTCGCCGCGGTCGGCGATGGCGGCACGCAACTCGTCGAGGATCAGCGTGGAAACCGGTTCGGCAGGTGCGGGCTCCTGCGGCGCGGGCAACAGGGCATCGACGTCGGTGATCAGCAGGACACCGCCGCCGTCGCGAAGATCCGCGATCGCCGACCGCACCGCCTCGAGTCGGGCGCCGGCCTCCAGCGCACCGACAGTGGGTCCGTCGATCGTCGTCAGCCGGCGATCCGCACACACCGAGCGGGCCATCGTGGCCTTGCCGCCGCCGGCCGGACCGGTGACCAGGACACCCAGACGAGGCGCGGCCCCCAGCGTCCTCAGCACCTCCGGTTCGTCGAGGGTGATCGTCAACCATTCGGTGAGTTTGGCGACCTGGCCGTCGAGACCGACCAGGGTGGAGACCGGGCGGACGGCGGTGGTCGACGACGATCCGGGTGACGTGACACCGGGAGTGGTCGTGCTCCCGGTGGTCCGTCGTGCCGGTGACGACGGCTGTGACGCCGCGAATCCCAGCGCCGTCGACGGGGGCGGCGACGACGGGGGCGGCGACGACGGTTCCCCGGCATCGTCCCCCGCCCACAGCACGGCGGTGTTGGTCTGCACACTGACCGGTCCGGCCGGATCGGTGGCGGTCACCGTCAACAGTTCGTTGGTCCAGGTGATGCCGACCGAGACCGCGAGCGCCCGGGTGGCCGCACCGGCGGTGAACTCCGGACCGAGATCCCGCGGTAGCAACGAGACCGCGTCGCCGACCGAGACGACCTTGCCGAGGAGCGCGCGGCGCAGCGTCGTCTCGTCGACCGACCGCGTGGCGAGTGCCGAACCGGAGACCGTGACTCGAGTGGCGCCGTGCACGCGGACCGGTGCCACCACCACCGACGCGTTCTCCCGGACGCCGGCATTGGAGAACGTGATGTCGTCGAGCAGGGCGGTCCCCGTCGGTGTCCCGGACCCGGCGTCCGCGACGACCGCGGCGGTCACCCGGGCCCCGGTGATCGAGACCGCATCCCATTCACGCAGGCCCAACGCGGTGAGCACCTCGGAGTGCACACGCACGATCCCGCGGCGGGCATCGGCGGCCGACGGGTTCACCCGTGCGGTCAGGGTGAGCTGGACGCTGCCCGGCATCAGGGGTTCTCCTCGCTCGATGGGTCGGACACGGACTCGGGCGGCGCGACGTCGGGCACGGGAGAGCCGGGCACGGGGGAGTCGGGCGCGGGGGAGTCGGGCGCGGGGGAGTCGGGCGCGGTCACGTCGGGCGCGGCGACCACACCGGTCGGGCGCCGGAGCCCGAGCCTGGCCTGCGATTTGCCGCCGGTGGTCAGCCGTCGCCTACGCCCCGGCTGCGCGCGGGCGATGGCCCGACGCTGCGCGCGTCGTTCGGAGGGGTGATCCTCCCAGTGCTCGGGGCGCTCGGCGACCCAGCGCCGATTGCGCCATGCGAACGGGATGTGCAGCAGGTAGCCGACGATGGCGATGATCATCAGGACATATGGGAACGTCAGCAACAGCGCCGCGCCGATGGCGACCACGATGAGCAGACCGGCCAGCGCACGCGGCGGCACCGACGCCGCCTTGAGAGATGCCGTCGGCACCCGGCTGACGGCCAGCAGCGCCACGAACACCAGCCATCCACCCACCACCGGCACCGAGGTCCACCACCCTGAACCGAATTGCTGCGACAACCCGATCGGCAGCAGCGCGATGATCGCGGCCGCCGGTGCCGGCACGCCGATGAAGAAGTCGCGGGTGAAGCCGGGCGCCTCGTCGTCGTCGAGCAGGGTGTTGAACCGTGCGAGACGAAGCACAATCGCGCAGCAGTAGATCAGGGTGAACGCCCAGCCGATGTCCTCGTCGGGCATCAGGTGGAGGTACACGATCAGTGCCGGTACGACCCCGAAATTGATGGCGTCGGCGAGCGAGTCGATCTCGGCGCCCATCCTGGTGGTCGCGCCCATCATCCGCGCGACCCGGCCGTCGAGGCCGTCGAGCAGGGCGGCGGCCACCACGAGGCCCATGGCCGCATTGATGTCGCCGGTGCCCGCCACCCGGATGGCCGTCAGTCCGGCACAGATCGCGAGGATCGTGAGCGCCGACGGGACGAACATGCGCCCGACGGCGGCCTGTTTGGCGAAGCGGGCACGCTCGGCCTGCATCCGGGCGGGCGGCGGCGTGGTCGCGGTGGTGCTGCGGGCGCGTCGCGTCGCGTGGGTGGTCGGGGTGCGATGCGACGTCGAGCGCTCGGATCTGCGGGCGTTCGGCATGGGTCAGTCCAGGGCCGCGAAGACGGTTTCGGCGCCCACCGCACGTTGTCCGACCCGCACCAGAGGTACCGACCCGGCGGGTAGATAGACGTCGACGCGCGACCCGAACCGGATCAGCCCGTACGTGTCCCCGACGGTGAGGCCCTCCCCGACGACGGGGTCGCAGACGATCCGTCGGGCGAGCAGCCCGGCGATCTGCACGACGGCGATGTCGCGGGTGGTCTGGGGTCCGACCGGGCAGCTCAGTGTCATCGTCGTGCGCTCGTTGATGCTGCTGGCCTCCGGGAGATCGGCCGACACGAACGATCCGGGCGTGTGCGTCACCGAGGTGACGGTGCCCGTGACCGGCACCCGCTGGACGTGCACGTCGAAGATGGACAGGAACGTGGACACCCGGGGTAGCGGCTCGTCGCCCAGACCCGACTCGGGTGGCGGCACGGCCTCGTCCACCAGCGCGATGGTGCCGTCGGCCGGCGCCACGACCGCACCGGTGGCGGTCGGTGGCACACGGGAGGGATGGCGGAAGAATGCGGCGCAGGCCGCGGCGGTGAGCGCGGCCGGCCGGGCGATCCACGGGTGGTGGCGCCCGACAATTGCGATCGCGGCGGGTCCCGCGACGAAAGGCAGTCCGGCACGGTGAACCGGGGGAATGGTCTCGCGTGCGAGGTCGATGAGATGACCTGCTCCGCTGCGCGTTCCGTCCGGACGCGGGCGCCTGGCCAAAATCAACCTCCTGTTGCGACAAACGGGTGTGCGTTCGGCACGTGCGGGCCCGCTCGCCCCAGCTTAGAGCGTGCCCGGCGGAGCCTCCGGCCTCATCGCGCTTCGGCGACATCGGTCACAGAGCGGGTAGACCCCGGTGCAGGTGGCAGCTCAGAGAACGATGACGTCGACCGCGGACCCGGCGGCCACCGACTCGGTCTCGGCGGGGATGTCGATCAATGCGTCTGCCCTGGCCAGGTAGCGCAGGTGATGCGATGCGGGCGGGCCGATCGGGTCCACGACGGGCGTGCCGTCGTCGCCGTCGCCGAGCACTCCGCGCAGGAACTGCCGTTTCCCTCCGGGGGAGCGGATGTCGGTGGTGAGCTGCGCGATGACCCGCGGCCGCTCTGACGGCAGTCCCATCGCCGCGCGCAACGGTGGACGGATGAACACCTCGAACGACACGAGTGAACTCACCGGATTGCCCGGCAGCGTGATGATCGGGACCCGACGACCGCCGGGGGCAGCGTAATGACCACACCCCTGTGGCATTCCCGGCTGCATCGCGACCTTGGAGAACTCGACGCCGGTGCCGGTCAGGGCATCCTTCACCACCTCGAAGGCGCCCGCACTCACCCCACCCGATGTGATGATGACGTCCGCGTCGTCGCTGATCTCGTCGAGTCGTGCGCGGAAGGCGTCCACGTCGTCGGTGACGTAGTGCAGGTGCGTGGCGTCGGCGCCGGCCTCGAGTGCCGACGCGGTCAGCATCGGTCCGTTGGACTCGTAGATCTGTCCGTAGCGCAGCGGCTCGCCGGGAGTCACCAGCTCAGAGCCGGTCGACAGCACGACGACCCGCAATCGTGGCCGCACGGACACCTCGGTGACGCCGAGGGCGGCGAGCAGGCCGACCTGCGGAGGCCCGAGACGCGTGCCCGCGGGTATCGCCGCCTCACCGGCCTCGATGTCGGAGCCGGCCCGGCGGATGTGTCTCCCGGACGGCACCGATGCTCGGATCGCGACACGGTCGACCGCGCCGTCCGTCGCCTCCACCGGGACCACCGCATCGGCGCCCACAGGCATCGGTGCGCCGGTCATGATCCGGTGAGCGGTACCCGGGGCCAGTGTCAGCCGGTCGGTGCGTCCCGCCGGGATGTCCTGGTCCACCGGCAGGCTGACCGGGGATTCGTCTGTGGCCGAAGCGATCTCATCGGCGATCACCGCGTAGCCGTCCATCGCCGAATTGTCGAATCCGGGGAGTCCCATCGGTGCGACGACCTCGGCCGCCGTCACACAGCCGAGTGCATCGGCGACACGCGCAGTCGCGGCATCGGGGATACCGAACAGCGCCGCGACAATGGCCTGGTGATCCGACACCGATCGCATCCGCCCAGCATGCCATCCGGGCCCGGCGACCGTGCAGGGTGCCGCTGACGGGTCTAGATTTTTGGGCATGACTCTCGGGTTGCTGCTGGACATCGACGGGGTGATGGTCACCTCGTGGAAAGCGCTGCCGGGAGCTGTGGAGGCGGTCGCCGAACTTGTTGAGCAGGGCTATCCGCGAATGTTCCTGACCAACACCACCTCGCGCTCTCGTGGCGAGATCGCTCAGGCACTCAACGACTGCGGTTTCGACGTCGCCGCCGACGAGATCCTGACCGCGGCCAAACTGACCGCTGAGTATCTCACCGCGAATCACCCCGGCAAGCGGGCCTGGGTGCTCAACGAGGGCCCCATCGCCGAGGACATGACCGGGGTCGAGCTCATCGACCAACCGGACCGGGCGCAGGTGGTGGTCCTCGGCGGTGCGGGTCCGGTGTTCGACCACCGTGCCCTGTCACAGGTCCTCGAGCTGATGGTTGCCGGGGTGCCGGTGGTCGCGATGCACCGGTCCATGACCTGGTCCACAGCGGACGGGCTCAGCATCGACACCGGCGTCTATCTCGAAGGGCTGGAGAAGGCGGCCGGACGGAAGATCAAAGCGATCGGGAAGCCGTCACCGCTCGGTTTCCGTGCCGCGGTCGAACTGATGCAACTCGAGCCCACCCAGGTGGTGATGGTGGGCGACGACATGCACAACGATGTGCTCGGTGCCCAGGCCGCCGCCCTCATCGGGGTGCTCGTGCGAACGGGGAAGTTCCGCGAGGACGCGCTGCGGGCGCTGCAACGCGACGAGTTCGGCCCGGTCCCGGATCACATCGTGGACTCGATCGCGGATCTGCCGGCCCTGATGCAGAAGCTCTCCGACCGCTGAGCCGACGGCCCCTTCCGTCGGTCGAACAGCCGCCCCTTCCGCCGGTCGAACAGCCGCTGGTCCTGCCGGTCGAGTAGCCGCGCGAGCGTAGCGAGCCGGCGTATCGAGACCGCGAGCCGGCGTATCGAGACCCCCGCGTCAGGCAGCGCGCGTCGTCGACGACTCCGCGGTCCGCTTGATCTTCTCGAGCGTCTCGGCCATGCCCAGCTTGAGCTCCGCCTCGAAGTTGGTGGTCCCGCCCATCATCTTGTCGACCAGGAACGACGACACCTTGGTGGTGCCGTTGCCGACCTCACGCTTCTCGGTCAACCGCACGCCCGCACCGGACGGCTCGATGCTGTAGCTCCACACCGTGCGGTTCTCGGCCACGCGGAACGCCAGTTCCTTGGCAGGGGCGAAGCGGACGACCTTCGCGGTCGTCGGCCACACCAGGGGGCCACGCCGATTGATGTTGATCGACTTCGTGCCCAGGCCGATCGTTCCGCCCCGGATGATCATCTTCTTGCACTGCGGGCTCCACTCGCCCATGCGCTTGAGGTCGGAGATCACCGCCCAGACGTCCTCTGCGGAGGCGTTGATGTCGATGGATTCCTCGATCAGCGGCGCGGCCATGGTGTTCCCCTCGGTGTCGTCGATCAGTCAGCGATGACCATAAGAGCTTATTGAGCAACCGTCAATAGCTGTCGACCGCCGCCGACCGGGCGCAGATTCCCTCCGATCGGGCGCACCGGAGCACGCTCGGCGAGGATCTGCGCCCGCTCGGCGCGGTCGGAACCCGACCCGTGCGCTCATCTCGGACGCGACCGCATCAGCCCGTCAAGAACTCAACGCCGCGCCGATCACGGCGCCCACCCCGATGAACACGGCACCGCAGATCCAGCCGGCCGGGTGCTCGTCGTCGTCGAGCAGCAGGGTGCCCAGCTTGCCGGGGGTCAGCCAGTCGATCAGCACGAACGACCACATCATCACGGCGATGGCCAGCACCGTGTACGCGACGGTGTAGAGGACGCCGCGCCACAGATCGAGCGTCACCGAGTCGCGGACCCCGGCGACCATGACGATGGACAGCCCGATCACCTGGGCGGTCGCCAGCATCACCGCGTTGCGGTTGTGGTCGAGCCAGATGAGGTTGCGCAATCGACCGGGCGTGACGAGATCGAGGGCCACGAATCCGAGGACCAGCAACACGATCCCCATGAGGCTGTAGGCGGCCGCGTCACCCAGGTTGTCGCGCAGCTGGTTCATGAGAGAGACAGTAGCGATCCGAGATCGGCACGTCGCCCGGAAACGCCAAGGCCCCCGCCACCGTTTCGGGATGATTCCGAAACGTCGACAGGGGCCTTGGTGGCCGGTTCGAACCGACTCAGCCGATCATCACCATCTCGTGGTCGCCGACCGAGCGTGCCAGCACCGACACGTGATCGGCGGCGTCGCCGAGGGTGTGCGAGATCGCGGTCAGTCGGCTCAGGTAGTGGCCGACCGGGTACTCGGCGGTCATGCCGATACCGCCGTGCATCTGCACCGCCTCCTGTCCGATGACCCGGCCGGAGCGGCAGATCTGCAGCTTCGCACGCGACGCGATGGCCGGGTCACAGATGCCGTCGGACAATGCGGTTGTCGCATACAGGCTCATGCTGCGTGCCAGCTCCAGCTGGGCGTACATGTCGGCGGCGCGCTGGGTCAGGGTCTGGAATTGTGACAGCGTGACACCGAACTGCTTGCGGTTCTTCAGGTATTCGACGGTGAGGTCAAGGGCGCGCTCCATGGCACCCACGGCCTCGGCGCACAACGCGGTCTGGATGCCGACCTCGGCGTCCGCGATGACCTGGGTCGCGTCGCCGCTGCCCAGGCGAACCGCGGCGGCGTCGGTGAACTCGACCTGAGCGCCCCGACGACGGTCGTGCGTGCGGTACGGAGTCCGCGAGACACCGTCGGCGTCCGCGTCCACCAGGAACAGGGCGACACCATCGTCGGCGCGCGCCGAAACGACCAGCTTGTCCGCGCAGTCACCATGTCCGACAAGAACCTTGGTGCCGTTGAGCTTGCCTCCGGTGGCCGTGGTGGCGACCTTCGCGCCCGGCCAGCGGTCGCCCGGCTCGAGGTGGGCGAACGCCATCAGCAGCTCACCCGAAGCCAGCCCGCCGAGGATTTCGGCGCGGGTGTTGTCGTCGGCGGTCGCGGCGACGAGCGACCCCGGGACGAGGACCGCGTCGAGGTACGGCTCGGGTGCCAGCGCGCGCCCGAGCTCTGTCATGACGCTCGTGAACTCCACCGGGCCGGCGCCCATGCCGCCGTCGTCCTCGGGGAAGGTGAGGCCGAGGATGCCGATGTCGGCCAACGACTTCCACACCCCCTTGTCCCAGCCGAGTTCGGTGTCGGTGACCGCGCGGACCGTCTCGATGTCGTACTTGCGGGTCAGTACTTCGCGCACGGTGTCGCGCAGCATCGTCTGTTCGTCGGATAGTGCGAAATCCATGAAAGGTTCCAGGTTCTCTTGTGTGGTGAAAGATTCTGTGCGGTGGCCTTTTACAGGCCCAGCACGGCCTTGTCGATGATCTGACGCTGAACTTCCGACGATCCGCCGTAGATACTGACCTTGCGATAGTTGAGGTAGGTCGGTACGGACAGCTGCGCCCACTCCGGCGACGCGATGTCGGCGGTGCCGTTGGCGGCGGACGCATCCAGGCCGGCAACGGGCAGTGAGTCGGCGCCGGCGATGTCGGCAAGGAGCTCCATGGCCTCCTGCTGCAACTGGCTGCCACGCAGCTTCAGCAGCGATGACGCCGGGTTCGGCTTACCGTCCGCCGACGACGCGGCCACGCGGAGCTGAGTCACCTCGAGGGCGAGGAGGTCGTTCTCCAGCTCGGCCAGACGGGCTGCGAGCAGCGGATCCTCCAGGAGAGTGCCACCGGACGCGGTCGTGACCTGGCGCGCGAGTTCTTTCGCCTTGGCCAGCTTGGTCTTGGTGTAGCCGATGCGGGCGATGCCGCTGCGCTCGTTGCCGAGCAGGAACTTGGCCTGGGTCCAGCCCTCGTTCTCCTTGCCGACGAGGTTCTCGACCGGCACGCGGACGTCGCTGAAGAAGACCTCGTTGACCTCGAAACCACCGTCGATCAGCTGGATCGGTCGCATTTCCACGCCGGGGGTGTCCACCGGGAACAGCAGCATGCTGATGCCGGCCTGCTTCTTGACGTCCGGATCGGTGCGCACGAGGCAGAAGATCCAATCGGCGAACTGGCCGAGCGTGGTCCACGTCTTCTGGCCGTTGACGATGTAGTGGTCACCGTCGCGGACCGCGCGGGTCTTGAGTGATGCGAGGTCCGAACCGGCCTCGGGCTCGGAGAAGCCCTGGCACCACCAGATGTCGAGGTTGGCGGTCTTGGCCAGGAAGCGTTCCTTCATCTCCGGTGAACCGAACTGCGCGATGACCGGACCGATCATGCCGACGTTGAACGGCAGCATGTCCGGGACGTGCATCAGGCTCATCTCCTCGCGGTAGATGTGGCTCTGGATGGGGGTCCAGTCGCGGCCGCCCGACTCGACCGGCCAACCCGGCGTCGCGACGCCGTGCTCGTTCAGGATGCGGGTGGTGGTGACGAGGTCGTCCGGGTAATTCAGCTTGCCCGCCTCTGACCGGCGCCGGAGGTCTTCGGGGACTTTCGCGAAGATCGCCCGCAACTCATCGCGGAACGCCTCTTCTTCGGGACTGAATTTCAGCTGCATGAGTTCTGTCTTACTCCTGGTCGGCGGGCGTGGGATGCAGACGTGAAAACGTACGGTGACGGTTGTATGCGTCTGCTGACTAAGCGCTTGCTTAGTGATACTCTGCACTATGCCGCGACCAGCGGCTCATGTCAATGTCAGCGGATCATCGGAAACGGAGGCCGGCGACATGTCAGTCGTGGAACCGCCGCCCCGTGCCGTCGCGGCGCGCTCACGGTTGCTGCGAGCCGCGGTGGAGGCGTTCGCGGCACAGGGATTCGACGCGACGACCACCCGTGACATCGCGACCGGGGCGCAGATGAGTCCGGCAGCTGTGTACGTGCACTTCCGGTCCAAGGAGGAGGTGCTCTACGAGCTCTCCGGTGCCGGGCACCGCTCGTTCCTCGAGTTGATCGATGCCGCCGACGATCCCGCGCGCCCGCCTGCCGCGCGGCTGCGGGCCGTGATCGGTGCGCTGGCAGCTCACCACGCCCGTGATCATGTGTGGTCGAGGGTCGTCAACTACGAGTTGGACTCGCTCTCGGTGGAGCATCGGGGCGCCATCGGAGTGATGCGCAAGGAGGTCGCCCGACGTGTCGGCGCGATCGTCGATGCGGGCATCGCCGCCGGAGTGTTCGACGTCGACGACCCACAAGCCACCACGACGCTGCTGCTGTCGATGGGTGTCGACGTCGCGCGCTGGTATCGGGAGTCCGGCGCGATGACGCCGGAGCAGATCGGTGAGTTCCAGGCGGAGATGGCTGCTCGGATCGTCGGCGCCCGGCCGGACGGCGCACCGACGTGACGCCTCGATTCGGGCGACGCGGGCGAGCGTGTCAGCGCCGCACTGAAATCGAGTGGTCAGGGGTCGTGCGGTCAGGGATCGTGCGCTCGGGCTCCGCCGCGCCGCTCGTCGCCGGCCTGCTTCTCGCCGACCGCCGGCGGATACCGGCGGTCACGAGCGCACCGACCACCGCCAGCAACAGCACGTAGGCCACATAGCCGACGACGGTCTCCTGCAGGCCGATGTGGGAGACCACGAGTCCGGCCACCACCGCGGGCAGGCTGAAGGCGAGGTAGCTCGCCACGAATACCGACGAGAAGACCTGTCCGCGTTGCTGTGCGGGCGTTTCCGCGATGATGCTGTCCAGCGCGCCGAGGAAAGTGGCGGCGAAGCCTGCGCCCGCCACGATCGAGCCGACGATGTAGAGCGGCAGCGCCTCCATGAGCACACCCGACAGCGAGATGACGGCGCCACCGGCGAGGGCGGGGTAGCCGAAGGCGAGCTTGGTGCCTGCGTCGCGTCCGGTGATGAATAGCGAGGTCACCGCGGCGGACGCGAAGAAGACGAACAGCAGCAGGCCGGCCTCGGCGTGGTTGCTGACCCCGAAGACGCGGGCGACGACCGACGAGCCGAGGGACAGGTAGAGCCCGCCGAGTGACCAGGTCGCGACGAGTGCCGGAACGGCCGCCAAGAACGCGCCGCGGACCTCGGCCGGGACGCGGGCCTGCGGTACGAGTGTGGTGAAGAGGTGCCGACGCGACGTGAAGCCGATCTTCTCGGAGGTCTCGGGCACCAAGAGCAATGCGATC
Organism: Gordonia sp. DT101; assembly: GCF_049844895.1. Classification (NCBI taxonomy): domain Bacteria; kingdom Bacillati; phylum Actinomycetota; class Actinomycetes; order Mycobacteriales; family Gordoniaceae; genus Gordonia; species Gordonia sp. DT101. The sequence continues at coordinate 189,190 of NZ_JBNCLX010000004.1, forward strand.
AGCAGAGCGGCGAACAGCGCCAGGATCACCTCGTAGACGAGGAAGCGGGGTGCCGGTGCGTACTCGACGAAGAGTCCGGCGACCGCGACTCCGCCGGCCAGGCCGATGGTGGGCGCCGCACCGGTGATCGCGGAGCCGATGCGGGGAGTGGGCTGCAGGTCGACGACGGTGGCGGTCAACGTGCCCATCGCGGCGCCCGTGGCCAGGCCTTGCAGTGCGCGGGCCGCCATCAGGACGCCGACGCTGTCGGCCTCGACGAACAGGACCATGCTCACGATCAGAAGGACCAGCGCCACCGCAAGTACGGGTCGGCGGCCGATGTGATCGGAGAGTGACCCGACGGTGAGCAGGCTCACCAGCATGAACGCGACGTAGATCGCGAAGACGGCGGTGAGGGTGAATGCCGAGAAACCCCAGAGTTGCTGATAGACGGGATACAGGGGCGATGGCGCAGCAGAGGAGAAGAGGACCATCACGAAAGTGGCCGTGACCACCCAGAATGCGCGATGCGGGTGCAGTCGAGTCATCTCATCTCCCTAAAGCAAAGAAATTTGCGTTAAATTCAAAGTAGCCACACCCACCCACTAAAGCAACTTGATTTGCAATAATGGCTGACATGAGTGGTTCCAGTGCAGCGGCGAATGCCCATCCCGGCAGTTCCAGGCGCCCGGGTGGTCGGAGTGCGCGGGTTCAGTCGGCGGTGTACGCGGCGGTCGGGCAGCTCGTCGGTGCGGGCCGGCGTGACACCATGACGATCCCCGAGGTGGCGGAGCTCGCCGAGGTGAACCCCACCAGCATCTACCGACGATGGGGGTCGATCGAGACGCTGCTCGGTGAGGTGGCCGTCGCCGCACTCACCCAGGGCGAGCCGTTGCCCGACACCGGTGTGCTCGACGTCGACCTCGCCGAGTGGTCGAAGATCATCGCCGCCGACATCGGGCGCCCGAAGCGGCGGGCGTATCTGCGTGCCATGGTGTTCGCCCGCAACGATGTCGTCGAGGAGTGTCCCTGCTGGGAGATCCGCCGGGAGCAGGCCGAAGAGATGGTCGGTCGGTCGGTCGCTCGTGGCGAGACGACGCCGTCGGTACGCCAGATCCTCGACCACGTCGTCGCGCCCCTCTATCACCACGCCGTCTTCGGCCTGGCCCTCGACGAGCGCTACGCGGAGGATCTGGTCGCGGACGTGATGGCCATGAGCGCGCGCAGGCGCTGAGGGCACACCCCTCGCTGATCGAGTAGGCACCGCCTGCCCCCGCTGATCGAGTAGGCAACGCCACCCCCGCTGATCGAGTAGGCACCGAGCGTAGCGAGGCGCCATATCGAGATCACCCGCCCCGACATCCTCAAGCGATGGCCGATCGACGTCGCCGGACGCTACGCTCCCCGCATGAAGAACGTCCACGCATTCGGGGACGACGCGCTCGGCGACCTCGACGGTGTGGGGGTCGCGGACGCGATCGGATCGGGCGAGATCTCCGCCGCCGAAGCACTCGATGCCGCGCTCGCCCGGATCGACGCGGTCAACCCGAGGCTGAACGCGATCGCCGTCGACGATCGTGATCGTGCGCGCAAACGGGCCGCGGAAGACGATTTCCCGGCCGGCTCGTTCGCTCGGGTGCCGTCGATCATCAAGAACAACACCCTGTTCGAGGGGCTGCCGGTGGGCAATGGTTCGGCTGCGATGCCCGACCTGCCCGCCAAGGGCAACGAACCCTTCACCGAGCAGTTCCTCTCGACCGGCGTCAACATCGTCGGGGCATCCACGCTGCCGGCCTTCGGACTCACCGCGACAACGGAATTCGTCGACCGCGACCCCACCCGCAATCCGTGGGACACCGACTACTCGTCCGGCGCGTCGTCGGGCGGGTCGGCCGCGCTGGTGGCCGCCGGTGCGCTGCCCCTCGCCCACGGCAACGACGGCGGCGGTTCGATCCGGATCCCCGCCGCGGCGTGCGGGCTGGTCGGACTCAAGCCATCGCGCGGGCGAGTGGCCCCGTCTCCGACCGGACAGATCCTTCCGGTGGACATCATCTCCAACGGAGTCCTGAGCCGAACTGTGCGCGACACAGCGCATTTCATCGATGATGCCGAGAAGTTCCGGACACCGTCGGAGCTCCCGACGGTGGGTCTCGTGGAGGGGCCGGGCAATCGGCGGCTGCTGATCGGGTTGATCAACGACACCGTGACCGGAACCCCGATAGACGCCGACACCGTGGCCGCGCTCTCCTCGGCCGTGGACCTGCTCACCTCGCTGGGGCATGAGGTCGAGGTGACCCCGGTCCCGTTGGACGAGACCTTCGTCCGACAGTTCACCGACTACTGGTCGATGCTCGCATGCGCGATGCACCGGCTCGGAAAGCTGCTGGTGGGCAAGGATTTCGATACCGACGCACTCGATCCGTTCACCGTGGGTCTCTCGCAGCGGTATCTGCGCGCGTTCTGGCGAACACCGTCGACGATCGTGGGACTCAAACGTGCCACCGCGCGGTTCCGCACCGTGTTCGACCGGTTCGATCTCATCGTGTCGCCGACGCTGTCGCACACCACCCCGAGGATCGGCTACCTCGATCCCGGCGGCGATTTCGACGAGATCTTCGAGCGGCTCGTGCACTACGTCGCCTTCACGCCCGCCAACAACACCACCGGCACCCCGGCCATCAGTCTCCCGATGAGCCGGAGTTCCGAAGGGCTGCCGGTGGGTATCCACTTCTGCGCGGATCTGGGGCGCGAACGCCTGCTGCTGGAATTGGCCTTCGAGATCGAGGCGGCCCGGCCGTTCGCGCGCATCCAGGACTGATACGAACAGAGGTTGCATTCTGATCCGGTATCCGGACCAGAATGCAACCTCTGTCGTCGGCCGAGCGCGAGAGCTAGTGCGAAACAGCCTTTTCCGCACCGACACCGGTGAGTGAACGCACCTCCATCTCGGCCTTGCGTTCCGGCGTGCCCACGTCGGACGGCGACGTGAACGTTCCGACGATGCCGAGGATGAAACCGATCGGGATCGACACGATGCCCGGATTGGCCAGCGGGAACCACGCGAAGTCGGCGCCCGGGATCATCGCCGTCGCCGATCCGGAGACCGCCGGGGAGAAGATGATCAGCACGATCGTCGAGATCAGGCCACCGTAGATGCTCCAGAGGGCGCCGCGGGTGTTGAATCGCTTCCAGTACAACGAGTACAGGATCGTCGGGAGGTTTGCCGCCGCGGCGATCGCGAACGCCAGGGCCACCAGGAAGGCGATGTTCTGTCCGTTGGCGAGGATGCCCAGGATGATGCCCATGATGCCGAGCACGACGACGGTGTAGCGGGACACCCGGACCTGCTCTGCCTCACTTGCCTTGCCGCGCTTGATCACACTGCCGTAGATATCGTGCGCAAAGGAGGCCGACGCGGTGATGGCGAGCCCGGCGACGACGGCGAGGATGGTCGCGAACGCCACCGCGGAGATGATTCCGAGGAGTACCACGCCGCCGAGTTCGAATGCGAGCAGCGGAGCCGCGGAGTTCTGTTTGCCGGCGGCCGCCATGATCTTGTCCGGACCGACCAGAGCCGCGGCCCCGTAGCCCAGCACGAGTGTGAACAGGTAGAACGCGCCGATCAGCCCGATCGCCCAGACCACCGATTTCCGTGCCTCTTTCGCGGTCGGCACAGTGTAGAAGCGCATCAGCACGTGCGGCAGACCCGCGGTACCGAGCACCAGCGCGATGGCCAGCGACACGAAGTTGACCTGCGACTCGAACGAGCCGCCGTACTGCGCACCGGGCGCGAGAACGTCACGGGCGGCGATTTTCTCGTCGGTCGATCCGGAGATCGCGTCCTGGGCTGAGCCGAGGAGGCTGGACAGGTTCATGCCGAACTTGGCCAGCACGATGAACGTCATGATCGCGGCCCCGGCGATCAGCAGGACCGCCTTGATGATCTGCACCCAGGTGGTGCCCTTCATCCCGCCGATGAGGACGTAGACGATCATCAGCGCGCCGACGACGGCGATGACGATCGACTGGCCGACGCGGCCTTCGATGTCGAGGAGCAGGGCGACCAGGCCACCTGCGCCTGCCATCTGGGCGAGCATGTAGAACAGCGTGACGGCAAGCGTCGAGATGGCCGCGGCCAGTCGGACCGGACGCTGCCGGAGCCGGAAGCTCAACACGTCGGCCATGGTGAATTTGCCGGTGTTCCGGAGCAATTCGGCCACCAGCAGCAGGGCCACGAGCCACGCCACCAGGAAGCCGATCGAGTAGAGGAAGCCGTCATACCCGTAAACGGCGATCGCGCCGGCGATGCCGAGGAAGCTGGCTGCCGAGAGATAGTCGCCCGCGATGGCGATACCGTTCTGCGGTCCGGAGAAGCCGCGGCCGCCGGTGAAGAAGTCGGCAGCCGACTTGTTGTTCTTGCTCGCGCGGATCACCACGTACATGGTGACGGCCACGAAGGCCACGAAGATCGATATGTTGGCCACCGGGTTACCGACCGCGGCGGCCACCACCTGGGTGTGTGTGGAGCTCATGCGTTGACCGGCCCTTCCATCTCGTCACGGATCGCTTCGGCACGGGGATCGAGGTCGCGGTTCGCGAAGCGCACGTACAGCCCGGTGATGACGAAGGTGGACACGAACTGCAGCAGGCCCAGGATCAGACCGACGTTGATGTTGCCCCAGACCTCGGTCGCCATGAAGTCGTGGGCGAATGCTCCGAGCAACACGTAGAGCGCGTACCAGAGCAGGAAGAACGCCGTCATCGGAAAGACGAATCGGCGAAGGCGGCTGCGGAGATCCTGGAACTGCGGACTGGCCTGCACCTCCAGGAACTGTTCGCCGGTCGGCGGGTGCGGTACCGCGCCGGGTGGCTGTTCGATGGTGGACACGTCTGCCTCCTACAGGGACTGTGATGACACTCTGAACTGGAGAATATTGAGGGTCAGGTCACAGCAGAATGGGGTGGCATGGGTCACACGCCGAAGTCGGGTGACTGTGCGCCGGGCGGTCGATGCCCGGCGACGAACGGTTGGGTGGTTCCCGAGACAGATAACCCGCATCCCGCGGGTCGAGTGGTTCATATTCCGCCGGTCGAGTAGCCCGCTTCCCGCGGGTCGAGTGGTTCATATTCCGCCGGTCGAGTAGCCCGCGAGGAACGAGCGGGCGTATCGAGACCACCCCCGCTCGCCCCGAACAATTCTGTCGGTGCTCCGCGATAGTCTGTGTGCAGTTGATCTACACGCGGGCTTTACGCATTCGATGACGGGCAGATGTTGTTGGTGTCCTGTCGGTTTCGTCCAGTGAGGTCTGCTCGTGTTCGTGTTCACCGATCCTGTCGCGGATGATGCGGCGCTGTCCCGCGCGCCGTCGTCCGAGTTGGCGGGTACGGCACGTGATGCGTTGCGGTTGAGTCGGCAGGCCGAGGCACGTTCGCTGCTGGCGGCCCATCGGCTGGGACAGTCGGTCTACGACGAGATGTTGATGTCGCTGAGTCCCGAACGGCAGATGATGGTGCGCAACCCCGCCGACAAGGCGGCCATCGGCGAGATCTCGTTGCAGCTGGGCATCTCCCGGAAGAAGGCGGGTACCTGGTCCAATCTCGGCGATGCCTTGCAGCATCTGTCGAAGATCCGGATGGCATATCTGGCAGGTGATTTCAGCACACATCGGATGTCGGTGATGGTCTACGCGGCACGGTCGGCGCCCGAGGCGCCGCATGTCGGGGATGCGCGGGGATCGGAGCCCACGGGTGGTGCCGAAGATGTGGATCCGGCAAACGCCGACGTCACGTCTGACGGCCCAGAAGAGAACGGCCCAGAAGAGAACGGCCCAGAAGAGAACGGCGCAGAAGAGAACGGCGCAGAAGAGACCGGCGCAGAAGAGACCGGCGCAGCCGAGGACGCCGCCACCCCGGAACCCGATTTCGAGGACATCGCACTGGACCTGGCGTCGCGCCCCTCGACCGACAAGGTGCTGCGTGACGAACTCGAAGAGGCGGTCATCAGTCTCGATCCGGAGGCTGCGGCCGAGGCGCGTGACGGATTCGCCGATGCGTGGGAGAACGTCAGCATTACCGACGACTCATCCGGTCACGCCAACATCGACGCGTGTGTGCCGGCCGAGGACGCGGTGTTCCTGCGTGACCGGATCGGTGCGTTGATCGCCGTGCGGGTGTGTCGCCGCGATCCTCGAACGATCGGCCGCCGCCGCGTGCTCGCGTTGGCGGAGCTGCTCGGGGTGCCTGGCAAGAAGCTGACCTGTGCGTGTGGTCTGGACGACTGCCCGATGCGCGGGCCGGCGGCCGAGGCGAACGAGGCGAACGAACTGGCGGCCGAGGCGAACGAACCGGCGGCCGAGGTCGATGTCCCGGCCGACGAGGTGGCCGGCGCTCGTGCACAGAGCCTTTCCGGAACCGAACCTGCACCGGAAGCGTCTCCCGGCCAGGCAGTTCCGGCCCCGTGGACCCTCGTCGTCGATCCGGCCGGTGTCGAGGTGCCTCGACTGCGCGGCTTCGGGGCCATCGACCCGTCATTGGCGGCCACCTTGTCCCCGCGAGCCTCGCTGATCACGCTGCCTCCACACCTGACCCGCCGCGGCTCCGGCCTCATTGTCATCGGTGACCGCGGCCCGGCCCCGCCGGTGGATCCGACCGGCCACGGCGGGTTCGAGCATCCACCGCCCGGTGCCTTGACCCACACACCGTCGGAACGGCTACGTGGCGAGATCCTGTTGTCGGATCTCATCTGTCGATACCCGTTCTGCGGGATGCCCTCTCACGAGTGCGAGCTCGACCACATCGTGAAGTTCGACCATGCCGACCCGCGCGCCGGCGGGTGGACGGTGGCCTTCAACCTGGCTCCGCTGTGTCCGCCCGACCATCACCGCAAACACCTCGGCCGATGGCGACCCACCATGAACACCGACCGCACCATCACGTGGCGGAACGCCACCACGGGACAGGAGATCACCACATACCCGCGCTGACCAACGCCCATGTAAGCCCGGCGATCCCGTAAGCCCTGCGATCCCGCAAGCCCGGCGACCTCGCAGGCCCGGTGATCCCGCGTACCCGGCGCCCACGCCGTCGCGACTACTCCTTCGGCAACCGTTCGATCCCCATCCCGAGGCGTTCCGGAACATGCATCCGCGCGAACGTGCGGGCGAGGTCGACGGGCAGGTGCGCTCGGGTGGCGAGACTGACCAGGATCATGGTGGCGAACGCGAGGGGCACGGTCACCGCGGCCGGGTATCCGATGATCATCGCCGGCCAGCCGCCGAGCGCATCGTTGTCGACCACACCCGCGATCGCCAGGCTGGTCGCCGCCCCCGACGAGAACCCGCCGACCACCAGGCCGGCGACGGCGCCGGGTGCCGTCAGGCCTCGCCACCAGATCCCCAGCACCAGAAGGGGACACAGCGTGGAGGCGGCGACCGCGAACACCAGGCCGACGGTCCGCGACAGTTCGAGCGAGGTGGCGGCGAGCGACAGCCCGATCGGGATCAGACCGCCGATCACGGCCGCTAGCCGGAAGTCGCGGACGCGCCCGCGCAGGACGTCGGTGGCGAGCGCACCCGCGACACTGACCAGCAGGCCCGACGACGTCGCGAGAAAGGCGGCGATGGCGCCCGCGGCGACCAGGGCTGCGAGGAACTGCCCGGCCACCCCGCCGACCGCCGCGCTGGGCAACAGGAGGACCGCGGCGTCGGCGGTGCCGGTGATCAACAGCTGCGGTACGTACAGCCTGGCGAAGACTCCGAGCAGCGTGGGGAACAGATAGAACAGTGCCAGCAACGCGATCACCGCGAGCGCGGTCCGGCGCGCCGACCGACCGTCCGGATTGGTGTAGAAGCGCACCAGTACGTGTGGGAGTCCCATGGTGCCGAGGAAGGTCGCGACGATGAGGGACAGCACTTCGAACAGTGGTTGTCGCCCACCGAGTCCGCCGCCCGAGGCGATCCAGTCGGCCCCGGTGGTCGGGGCGCCCTCCACCACCGGGGTGGCCGCGCCCGCATCGAGGTGGATCATCGTACCGGCAGCCAGGTCGTGTGTTCCCGTGGTAGGGATCGGCACGGCCTCGACGTGCTCACCGTCGAGTGTTCCCGTCACGGTCAGGCCCGCTGTCTCGGTGACTGTCACCGTCACATCGGTGGTGATGTCGACCGTGGTGGCCTGCGCCACGCGTGGTGGTGCGGGCGCGCCGAGTTCTGCCCGGTCGGAGAAGAAGACGGCGAGCAAGGCGAGCGCCGGCACCGCGATCGCGGTGAGCTTGAGCCAGTACTGGAATGCCTGGACGAAGGTGATCGATCGCATGCCGCCTCCGACGACGTTGACGATCACGATCGCGCCCACCGCCACCACACCGATCCACACGGGCGCACCCAGCAGGATGTTCAAGGTGAGTCCCGCACCCTGGAGCTGGGGGATCAGGTACAGCACACACACCACCACCACGACCATCATCGAGGCGAGCCGGGCGGTCGAGGAGCTCAGCCGGAACTCGGCGAAGTCGGGCACCGTATACGCGCCGGACCGACGCAGCGGGGCCGCCACGAACAACAGCAGCCCCAGATACCCGGCGGTGAATCCGACCGGATACCAGAGCGCATCGGCGCCGTACTTGGCCACCAGGCCGGCGACGCCGAGAAAGGAGGCGGCCGAGAGATATTCGCCGGAGATCGCTGCGGCGTTCCAGCGAGAGCCGACGCTGCGCGAGGCGACGAGGAAGTCGGAGGTGGTCCGGGCGAGTCGGCCGCCGTACGCGCCGACGGCAACGGTGGCGACGGCCGCGAGCCCCAGCGCCACCGCGGTGAGCGCATCCACGTCGGTGCTCACCGCTGGTCGCGTTCGTCGTCGACGAGTCCGATGAAGTCGCGTTCGGCCTGTTCGGCGAACCGCACGTAGACCCGGCCGGTGACGTAGAGCAGGGGGTAGAGCAACAGCGCCAGGATCAGCCAGTTGAGCCGGATCCCGAGCACGCTGACGGTGGTGAGCCACGGAAAGATGGTGCCCACCACCGGGATCGCGACGATGATGGCGACCACACTCATCGCCAGGCGCAGGGCGAGTCCCAATTGCGCACGCATCAGCCCGCGCACCAGGGCGTCGCCGACCTCGGTCTGCTCCTGCACCTCGACCCGGGTGCGCACCATTCGCGCGCCGCGCCGCCGCGACAAGACCACCCGTTCCCGCTGTGGCTGTTGACCGGTCATCGCTGCGCCGGGTCGTCCGAGATCGACTTGAGCTCACGCATCGGATCGCGGATCAGCAGATCCTTGAGCTCACGGAGCTGACGGCGACTGACCGGCAGCTCGACGGCGGCCGACGCCCCGTTCGCACGGATGGCCACGACGGTCGTGGAACCGCTCGTGCGCAGTCCGGTCACCATCGGCAGCGCCACCAGATAGGATCGGTGGACGCGCTGGAATCCGTGATCCTGCCAGCGGGATGCCAGGGTGGACAACGGGATTCGCACGAGATGAGCGCCCGACTTCGAATGCAGCCGGGCATAGTCGCCCACCGCCTCCACCCAGGAGATGCTGTCGCGGCGGACCAGCGAGGTGACGCCGGACAACTCCACCGGGATCACCTCGTCGGTGCCGGTCACCCCCGGCGGAACCGGTCCGGGTTGGCCGGAGCTCTCGCGGACCGTCAGGACGCGGGAGATCGCCTGCGTGAGTCGTTCTTCGCGCAACGGCTTGAGGAGGTAGTCGACCGCGCCGACCTCGAAGGCGTCGACCGCCTTGTCGTCGTGGGCGGTCACGAACACGACGGCGGGCGGATCGGCGTACTTGGTCAGCACACCGGCGAGCTCGAGGCCGGAGAGCCCGGGCATGTTGATGTCCAGGAAGATCGCGTCGATGCGATGCTCGTTGAGCTGCCGCAGCGCGTGGGTGGCGTCGCCGGCGCTGAGCACATCGTCGACCTCGGGCTGATGCCGGAGCAGATAGGTCAGTTCGTCGAGCGCCGGGGGCTCGTCGTCGACGGCGAGGACCACCAACGGCATTCGAGGACCTCCCTTCACGGACATGCTAGGCACGGATACCGGCGCGGAACTTGGGGACCCGCATGCCGACTCGGGTGCCCGCATCGATCCCCGTGTCGACCACTAGACCGTAATCGTTGCCGAACGCGGCCCGCAGCCGATGATCCACATTCGTGAGCCCCACGTGGGCGCCGTCGGACTCGCTGCGGGCGGCGTTCTCGGCGGGCGTCAGGGCATCGATGTCGCCGGACCGCAGGAGTTCGGGATCCATGCCGGCGCCGTCGTCCTCCACGGTGATCACACAGTCGGCGCCTTCGTCGCGGGCGATGATCGTGATGGTGCCGCCGCCCTTGCCCGCCAGTCCGTGCCGAACGGCGTTCTCCACGAGCGGTTGCAACGCGAGGAACGGCACGACGACGTTCAGCACCTCCGGCGCCACCTGGAGCTTCACGTTCAGGGCCGGTCCGAACCGGGCGCGTTCGAGCGTCAGGTACCGGTCGATGTTGCGCAGCTCGTCCGCCAGCACGGTGTATTCGCCTGCGGCCCGGAAGGAGTACCGGGTGAAGTCCGCGAAGTCGAGGATCAGTTCCCGGGCCCGGTCGGGGTCGGTCCGCACGAACGACGCGATGGTGTTGAGGGCGTTGTAGATGAAGTGCGGACTGATCTGTGCGCGCAGCGCGAGGACCTCCGCGCGATCGAGGCGCGCCCTCGACGTCTCGAGGTCGGCCAATTCGATCTGGCTCGACACGTACCGCGCGACCTCGCCGACCGCGCCGAGCATGCCCGGTCCTGGACGCTGGGTGGTGGCCACCACGAGCACTCCGACGCTGCTGCCGTCGGCGATCAGCGGTTCGGCGATGAGTGCGCGGACCGGCGATTCCGGACCACACGGATCGTTCACCAGTACTCGTCGCCGATCGGGCTCCGCCGTCCGCGCCGCCTCTGCCGCGGCAGCGGTCAGCGCGTCATCCCACAGGGGATCGTCGGCGGGCTCGTGGGCCAGCACCTCGCCGACCGGATCGTAGAGCGCCAGGGCATCGGCCGCGGTGAGCGCTCGCAGGTGCGGGAGGGCGTCGCGCGCCGAGGACGCCGAGAGGCCCGTGCGTAGCGAACGCGCCGCCTGCGATGCCGTTTGCAGCGCGAAATGGACGGCACGCTCGGTCGGCGTGGTGACCACGCGGCGGGTGCGGATGAGCACCACCGCCGCGACGACGACGAGCACGGCCGCCACGGCGAGGGCGATCGCCAGCTGTCCGGACATGGTCTCCACGATCCCACCTCCCGGGCCCGGTGATCACCTTGACCGCCAAACCGGGACGGCCGAGCTCAGTACACCGACCACTCGCCCTGCGCGTACCGCAGGATGCGTGGGTCCATCAGTGTCGAGGGCGGAACATCGATCGGAGGGCGGTCGGCGGGGAAGACCGCCGCCGCGGCCAACTCGGCCCGGCTGAGGAAGCGCAACGGTTTCGGGGAGTCCACCCGCAGAGCGGGTTTCGACGTCCCGGCCAACAGGTAGCCCCAGTCGCCGAACGACGGCACGTCGACGTGGTAGGGCGTGGTCGCCAAGCCGGCCGCGCGGAGCGTCGCATCGATACACCAGAACGAGTGTGGTGCGAAGTAGGGCGAACCTGCCTGCACCACGGCGCGGCCGCCGTCGGCCAGATGCGCCCGGACGAGTGAATAGAACTCGGTGGAATACAGCTTGGCGGTGGCGGACTCGTCGGGATCCGGCATGTCGACGATGATGACGTCGAAGCGGTCCCGGTTGTCCCGCAACCACGAGAACGCGTCAGCGCTCACCACGGTGCTGCGCGGATCGTCCATCGAACCACGGTTCAGATCGCGCAGGCGGTGGTCGGAACGGGCCAGCCGGATCATCTCCGGGTCGAGCTCCACCAGGGTTGCCGACTCGACGTCGGGATAGGTCAACACCTCCCGCAGCGCGAGGCCGTCGCCGCCGCCGAGGATCAGGACCTTGCCGTGCCACCCGGACAGGGCCGGATGGACCAGCGACTCGTGATATCGGTACTCGTCGATCGACGAGAACTGCAGATCCCCGTTGAGGTAGAGCCGTGTGTCGGGCCCGACCGGCGTGCGGCGCTGGGTGATCACGATGTCCTGATACGGCGTGCGTTCGGCTGCGACGATCGGATCGCGGAAGAGGGCCTGGCGGGCGGTCACCTCGAATCGGTCGGCCCACACCAGTCCCGCGATCAACGTGGCGACGACGCCGACGCCCACGACGCCCAGCACCAGCCCCCGGGTACGGCCCAGGTCATGCCGGAACACCACGAACACGAGGAAACAGCCGGCCGCGGCATTGACCAGCCCGACGACGAGGGCGCCTCGCAATTGCCCGAACAGCGGGAGCAGCAGAAACGGGAAACAGAGGCCGCCGACGAGCGCGCCGATGTAGTCCACCGCGAACATGTCCGCGACCGCGGACCCCGCGTCCTGGCGACGAATTCGCTGCAGCAGCACCATCAGCAGCGGGATCTCGGCGCCGATCAACAGGCCGAGGACGAACGCCACGGCCACCAGTGCGGGTGTGTACAGCGAGAGATAGGAGAACGCGGCGTACAACGCCATCACCGACAACCCGCCGATCAGGGCGAGCGCCAGCTCGATGGCCGCGAACGTGGTGACGGCATGCGATTGCAGGGGTTTGGCCGCCAGCGACCCGATGCCCATTGCGAAGACCATCACCGCGAGCACGATGGAGGCCTGGGTGGCGGTGTTGCCGATCAGGAACGAGCCGAGGGACACCAGGGCGAGTTCGTAGACCAGACCGCATGCGGCGCAGACGAACACGACCGCGAGGAGCGCGGTGCGGGACCATCGGCCCCGTGTGTCCTCGACGGGCTGTGCCCCGTCGACAGGCCGTGCCGTGTCGACGGGCCGTGCCGCGTCGTCGTCGTTCGATGCGCCCGACGCGGATTCCTCGATGGTGGTCATGATTCTGCTGATGCCGGTGTGAGGTCAGAGGATCGAGGCGGCCACGATCAGCGCGATGCCGACGTGGGTGACACCGTGGACCCAGACCGCCGGGTGGCTTTCGGGATGGACGACGAGTTCACCGAGCTTGCCCGGGGTGAACAGGTCGATGATCAGGAAGCTCGCCGTCATGATCACGATGCCGATGATCGTGTACACGACGGTGTAGGTGAGGCCCTCCAGCAGCCTGCCCTGGCTCGCGACGATCGCCGCGGTGACGATGATGGCGACCGCCGCCAGATTGGAGCCGACCAGGATGCCCGCGTTGCGGTTGCGATCCGCCCACAGCTGGTGGCGGAGGTTGCCGGGTGTCAGCACGTCGACGACGGCGAAGGCCAGCAGCATGAGGACCATACCGGTCGCGCCGTAGGCCGCTGCCGCGTAGGCATTCTCGATGAGTCTGGTGAGCACGGTGTCCTCCGGTTCAGGTGATGCTGGACGGTCGGGTGGGCAGATGGGGACTGATCGGTGGGCTCGGTGCGATGGTTTCGGTCACTTGCCGCCACCGCCGGATCCGCCGCCTCGGTAACTGCTGCCGGAGCCGCCGAAATTCGGTGTCGGCACCCAGAAGGCGCCGATGAACGGGAGGTAGTGGTTGTATCCCGATCGGTAGTCGCGGCTGAGCATGACGCGGGTCGTGTTGGCGGTCAAGGGAAACAGCCCGATCAGATAGTCCGGGTACTGCAGGAACTGGCTGCCCGCGACATTGGACGGATTCGCCGTGTCGCCGCTGCGCTGATCGTTGGGGCGCTCCACATCGCTCAACTCCGCGGCCACGGTATCGGGCGTCCCGTCCGCCACGTAGGCGTCGACGTCACCTTCGTCGAGGCTGGTGTCGCGCTGGTAGTGCGACGTGATGTAGCTGCGCGCGCTGGCGTCGTCGCCGGCGAGACCGCGGAACGCTTTCACCGAGCACGACCCGACGATGGCGAGGACGGCGATCAGCACGATCGCGGCGACCGCGAGGTTCCGGGTTCGGCGCAGACCGCGACGAGGATCGTCGTCGCGGCCGGAACCCGGGTCGGGACCGAATCCGCCCGACGGTGGGGGAGGAGGTGGCGGTCGGGTCATCCGCCGGTCTCCGGAGTCCGGCGCAGCTCACTCGAGGTCACCACGAGCTCGGAGCATTGCGGATAGGTGTGCCAGGTCTGCCAGGCGAGTGCGTCGGCGTGCGCCGTCGCGATCACCGCGGTGACCGCGAGCGGCAGCCCGGGAAAGTGGCCCATCACCGCGGGGCCGCCGGCGGCGACGTGGCGGTCGATGCGGTGGCCGAGATTGGCGACGATCGACTGCATCTGGTCGGCATCGCACGACTCGATGCGCGCGGTGAACGTATATCCGTCCTCGACGACGGATTCCGGCAGTGGTTCGTCCATGCCGGGCAGGCAGGCCACCGTCTCGCACAGGCGGTCGATGCCGTCGTCGACCACCACCTGATGGCTTGCGCCGAGGAGTCGCAGCGACACCGTGCGGTCACCGATTCGCCGGTCGCAGCGTGCCAACGGTTCCTGGAGTTCGGCGGTCAGCGAGAAGGCGAGTCGGCGGGCGCTGGTGTCGGCATAGCGGACCTGCAGTCGCGTCGCGCCCTTCACGATTCAGGAGTGGGGTCGGACGGATAGATGCGGTACTCGCTGCGCTCGATCACCTCGCCGCGGGCGCATTCCCACCCGGATCCGAAATCCTCGAACGACAGGCGTTCGTCACCTGCCTCGTAGTCGTGATAGCGCATCGAGCCGCGGGCGGCGAGACCGGTGGTTCCGATCGAGGTGAACTCCGCCGACCCCGACTCGTCGGAGTGATAGCGGCGACCGTCCAACTCCAGGCTGTCCGGTCCGGGGGTGAGCGTCACGCCCGTCAGCTCGTGCCACAGCACCACCTCGAGGTCCGGGTCGTCCTCGACCGAGATCCACGCCTTGCGGCCGGTGCCGGTGTCCAGGAAGTTCTCGGTCCAGAGGTAGCCGCTCTGGGACAATCGGAGGGTCCCGCGTACCGCGAACGTGTCGCCGCGGAGGTCGACCAGGTCGCTGGGTTTCAGCTGCCGGGGATCACCGCGCACCGCGTCGTCGTCGGCGGTCGAGAACGGGTCGCCGGGCCGGTACGCCCGGTCACGCAGCGCGTCGGACTCGGCCTGCCGCAACTTGCGGTTCCCCAGGAAGTTGAACACGACCACGACCGCGATGATCAGCAGCAGTGCCACGATGACGATCAGCAGGATCTCCACGCGCCCGACCCTATCGGTAACCGGTCGAATCGGACATCCCGGCCATGTGCGCGAATGACGGGACCCCCGTGGGCGAACGTCGTCAGAGCAGTCCGCGTCGGCGAGCCTCGGCGACCACCCGCGTCCGGCTGTCCACGCCGAGCTTGTCGAAGATGTGCACCAGGTGGGACTTGACGGTGGCCTCGGAGATGGTGAATGCGCGTGCGATGTCGCGGTTGGAATCCCCGTCCGACAGCCGGCCGACGATCTCGAGTTCGCGTTGTGTGAGGGCGGTCTCCGGCGACTGCATCCTCCCGAGGAGCCGGGCCGCCACCGGTGGCGCCAGGACCGTCTCCCCGGCGGCCGCCGATCCGATCGCGCGGACGAGATCGTCGGGGTCGGCGTCCTTCAACAGATAGCCGGTGGCACCGGCCCGGACCGCGCGCAGGATGTCGCCATCCGTCTCGTACGTCGTGAGGATCAGCACCCGCGGCGGATTCGGAAGCGCCCGAATGGATTCGGTTGCGTCTACCCCGTCACCGCCGCTTCCGAGCCGCAAGTCCATCAGGACCACGTCGATGTCCCCGCGCTGCACCGCGGCCAGCGCATCCGCTGCGGTACCGGCCTCCGCCGCGATCTCGATACCGTCGACAGGTGCCAGCACGGCGCGCAGGCCGGCCCGCACCACCGGGTGGTCGTCCACGAGGAGTAGTCGGATCACGTGCCGGCCTCCGCGTCGGTCCCGACGTCGACCGGGATCGTGGCGCGGACCGCGGTTCCGGCGCCGGCCTCGGACTCGACAGTCACATCACCGCCCCGCTCGGCCAGTCGGCCGCGCATCGCGGTGAGTCCGTAGCCGGTCCCGTCGGCGCGCGGGCCGTCGAGGGCTGCCGGGTCGAACCCGACACCGTCGTCGACGACGTCGATGCTCACCTCGTCGTCCAGATAGGTCAGGGTGATGGTCGCCGAGTCGGCCCCGGCGTGCCGGCGCGCGTTGGACAAGGCCTCCTGCGCCGCGCGGAGCAGCGCGACCTGGACGCCGGTGGGCAGAGGTCGCGGGTTCCCGTGTTGTTCGAAGACGGTCCGCAACCCGAATGCGGAGCTGTCGTCGGCGAGTGATCGGAGTGCCTGGGTGAGACCGTCTCTCTCGAGCGCCGCAGGGTTCAGCCCGAGGAGGAAGCGTCTCGTCTCGCCGAGCGCTCCGGTCGCGGTGTCGAGTGCCGTGTGCAATTGCTGCGCGCGATGTGCCGGAGTGGACGGCCCGAGTGCCGCGCGCAGCAACATGATCACGCTCGCCAGACTCTGCCCCACGGTGTCGTGGATTTCCCCGGCGAGACGCTCGCGCTCGGCCAGCCGACCGGCCTCGCGTTCGCGGATCGCGAGTGTTTGCTGGGTACGCATGAGCTCGTCGAGGAGGCGCCGGCGTTCCTCCGACTGGGCTCGCAGCCGCTGATAGATCTCGGTCATCACCGCGGCGCAGGCCACCCCGATGACCGGGCCGAAGATCGCTCCCGCCACCCACCGGTCCTGATGTGCGGCGAACCCGATCGCCGCCGCGAGCGCGATCGTCACCTCGATGGGTATCGCGGCCCGGACGGGAAACAGATGCCAGACCAGCAATGCGAGCAGGAACGCCAGCCACACGAACTCGCCGGACAGCACGACGAGGCCCAGCCAGATCAGGATCAGTCCGGCCAACCACAGTCGGGCGATCCGCCCGCGTCGCCGCGAGACCCACACCGCTCCGGCGTAGTACCAGCCGGCGGCCGCCAGCGCGGCCAGGATCGGCACCGCCGGGATCGACGAAGCCACTGTGGCCCGCACCGCTCCGAGCCCGAGCAGGACGGCGAACAACACGTGTCCGGCCAGCAGCACGTGCCGATCGACCTCGGGCGCTGCGCCATCACCCGACGAGATGCCGGGGGGATCGATCTGGCGAGGGGGCGAGGTCACATCCACAAGTATCCCCATCGGGCACCGGTCGCCGCCTCCAACTTTTGATGGACTTCCGGGTCGACCGAACGAGTTCCCGGAACCCATCGGTGCGCCGATGCCCAGCGAGTCCACGCCGCCGAGGCTGGAGACATCGACATCGACATCGACATCGGCAGCGACGAAGGGAGTGCGGTGTTCATCGGCATCCGCGACATCAGATTCGCCACGGGGCGATTCGCCTTGATCTGTGCGGTCATCGCGATGATGACGTTCCTGGTGGTGGCGCTCTCGGCGCTGACCAACGGCTTGCAGAACCAGTCGATCTCGGCGATCAGCAGGTTGCCGGGGCAGACCCTGGTGCTCCAGGACACTGCCGGGTCGGAGGGCCCGTCACTGTCGCAGAGCGAGCTCGACGAATCGACAGTCCGTCGGATCGTCGACGAGAACGGCGGTGGCGCATCCGAACTCGGTGTGACGACCACCCGGATCACGCACGGCGACGTCACCTCGACGGCAGCCGTCTTCGGTGCCGGGACCGATCTGATGCCGACGCCCGACGTCGGCGGGTTGCCGCGCTCCGGCGGCATCCTGCTCACCCGGGAGCAGGCCGATGCATTGGGCGTCGGGATCGGTGACCCGGTCACGGCCGGCCCGACACGCCTACGGGTCGACGCCATCGGCCCCGCAGGCGACTACGCCCACACGCCGGTCGCGTACACGTCCATGGACACCTGGCGCGAGCTCTCGCACGGCCAGAACGCGAGCGCGGTGGTGCTGTCCGGCGGCTCGACCGACGCCCCCGGAACGGTGAGCGTGTCGATGCCGAAAGCCGTCGACACCGTTCCCGGTTACCGTTCGGAGCGCGGGTCGCTGCTGGCGATCCAAGCGATGCTGCTGGCGATCTCCGCACTGGTCGTCGGTGCCTTCTTCGCCGTGTGGACGGTGCAGCGCCTGCGTGATCTCGCCGTGGTGCGTGCTCTGGGCGCCAACCGGTGGTACCTGCTGCGAGACGGTTTCGGGCAGGCGGCGCTCGTCCTGTTCGTCGGCGAGCTGGTCGGCGCGCTGCTCGGGATCGGTTTGGCGGCCGCCGCGTCGGCAGCGGTACCGGTCGCCCTGACCGTCGGCGGCATCGCCCTGCCCCTGGTCGCGATGACACTGCTCGGCAGCGCCGGCGCGCTGCTGGCGGTTCGCCGCGTCACCGTTGTCGATCCGGTCGTCGCGATGTCGCGGTGATCCGGTTCTCGTCGCACCCACCACGAAATCTCCACACCCACGACCTCCGAACGCACGATCCGATAGGAGCCCACCATGAGTCTGTCGCTGTCGAATGTCACGCTCACCTTTGCCGACGGCCGCGGCCGGCTGACGGCACTCGACGACGTCGATCTCGATGTCGCGAACGGCAGTTTCGTGGCGGTGACCGGACCGTCCGGATCCGGCAAATCGAGTCTCCTGTCCGTCGCGGGCACGCTCCTGACCCCGGACTCGGGGACCGTCGAGATCGACGGCACACCGACGACGGGCCTCTCCGACGAGGAGCGGGCACGGATTCGGCGAGACCGCATCGGGTTCGTGTTCCAGCAGGACAATCTGCTGCCATCGCTGACCGCGCTCGACCAACTGCTGCTGACCGTCGATCTGCGCGGACAGAAGCCGGCGCGGCATCGGGACGAGGCGATGGCACTGCTCGACGACGTCGGTGTGGTCGCGGCTGCCGGCCGCCGGCCGCACGAGCTCTCCGGGGGGATGCGGCAGCGCGTGAACATCGCCCGGGCGCTGATGGGATCGCCGTCATTGCTGCTCGTCGACGAGCCGACCTCGGCACTGGACACCGAGCGGGGCAGGGCGATCATCGAGTTGATCGGCACCCTCGTGCGGGACCGGGATGTCGCCGCTGTGCTCGTGAGTCACGACCTGGATTCGATGTCGGTGGCGCCGGGACGCGGCGTGGACCTCACGCTGCACATGCGCGACGGTCGTCTCGACTCGCCGGCGCGGACTTCTCCTGCCCTCGCCTGACCAGACCGCGCCGCCAAGGCCCATGCGGCCGGGGTGCTGGTGCGGCTGCTGCGGAAGTGATCGCCACCTTGCACTCGCCCCGGTCGAGTGCTAAAAACGAGTTTGGCACTCGCAAGCTGTGAGTGCCAGGTCGGGACGGTGAGACCGGTACCGAATGACACACCGGTCGTCCGTCGCGGGCACCGAGTTCCGGCCATAGATACCTGGTGTCACCCCCTATCGGAGGATCACTTACCCATGGCCAAGCAAATCGCGTTCGACGAAGAGGCCCGTCGCGGCCTCGAGCGGGGCCTGAACAGCCTCGCCGACGCAGTCAAGGTGACGTTGGGACCCAAGGGTCGCAACGTCGTCCTGGAGAAGAAGTGGGGCGCCCCCACGATCACCAACGATGGTGTGTCCATCGCCAAGGAGATCGAGCTGGAGGACCCGTACGAGAAGATCGGTGCCGAGCTCGTCAAAGAGGTCGCCAAGAAGACCGACGACGTCGCGGGCGACGGCACCACCACCGCCACCGTCCTGGCACAGGCCCTCGTTCGTGAGGGACTGCGCAACGTCGCTGCCGGCGCCAACCCGCTGGGTCTGAAGCGCGGCATCGAGAAGGCCGTCGAGGCTGTCACCGAGTCCCTCCTGAAGAGCGCCAAGGAGGTCGAGACCAAGGAGCAGATCGCTGCCACCGCGGGCATCTCGGCCGGCGACTCCTCGATCGGCGAGCTCATCGCCGAGGCGATGGACAAGGTCGGCAAGGAAGGCGTCATCACCGTCGAAGAGGCTCAGACCTTCGGGCTCCAGCTGGAGCTCACCGAGGGCATGCGCTTCGACAAGGGCTACGTCTCGGGCTACTTCGTGACCGACGCCGATCGTCAGGAAGCCGTCCTCGAGGATCCGTACATCCTGCTCGTCTCGGGCAAGGTCTCGACCGTGAAGGACCTGCTGCCGCTGCTGGAGAAGGTCATCCAGGCCGGCAAGCCGCTGCTGATCATCGCCGAGGACGTCGAGGGCGAAGCCCTGTCGACCCTGGTCGTCAACAAGATCCGCGGCACGTTCAAGTCCGTCGCCGTCAAGGCTCCGGGCTTCGGTGACCGTCGTAAGGCCATGCTGGCCGACATCGCCATCCTCAGCGGTGGCGAGGTCATCAGCGAAGAGGTCGGCCTCTCGCTCGAGGGTGCAGGCGTCGAGCTGCTCGGTACCGCCCGCAAGGTCGTCGTGACCAAGGACGAGACCACCATCGTCGACGGCGCCGGCGATGCCGACGCGATCGCCGGTCGCGTGGCACAGATCCGCAGCGAGATCGAGAACAGCGACTCCGACTACGACCGTGAGAAGCTGCAGGAGCGTCTGGCCAAGCTGGCCGGCGGTGTTGCGGTCATCAAGGCCGGCGCGGCCACCGAGGTCGAGCTCAAGGAGCGCAAGCACCGCATCGAGGACGCCGTCCGCAATGCGAAGGCTGCCGTCGAAGAGGGCATCGTCGCCGGTGGTGGCGTGGCCCTGCTGCAGTCCGAGGCTGCGATCTCCGGTCTGTCGCTGACCGGTGACGAGGCCACCGGCGCCAACATCGTGCGCGTCGCGCTCGAGGCTCCGGCCAAGCAGATCGCCATCAACGCCGGGCTCGAGCCGGGCGTCGTGGCGGACAAGGTTCGCAACTCCCCGCTGGGCACCGGCCTCAACGCCGCGACCGGCGAGTACGAGGACCTGCTGGCCCGTGGCATCAACGACCCGGTGAAGGTCACCCGCTCGGCGCTGCAGAACGCTGCGTCGATCGCGGCTCTGTTCCTCACCACCGAGGCCGTCGTCGCCGACAAGCCGGAGAAGAACCCGGCCCCGGCAATGCCGGGTGGCGACGAGATGGGCGGCATGGGCTTCTGATCTCCTGATCAGAGTCCTGCTGCCGGTTGAGGTGCGAGGCACGAGCCTCGAAGCCTCGGCACGCGCTCAGACCGAAGGCCGGTCACCCCACGTGGGTGACCGGCCTTCGGCGTGGGTGGCGGCGGCCCCGATCACGCTAACTCTCGCACACAACGGCGGTTCGTCGATTCGCACGAAATCTGGTTGAAAGTGCGCTTTCGACGTCGTAAGCGCGTTTAATTACACGCGTGTGAGTCGGGCGATCGGGGGACACGTGTTGAGTCGACAGGTCCTGGCGGCATGGGCCAAATCGGACCGGGAGTCGGACGGATGGCTGTCGCTAGTACGCCACTGCGAAGACGCGGCCGAGGTCGCCGGGTACCTGTGGGATGAGTGGCTGCCGCGCTCGACGCGACGATTCCTGGCGGGGGGCAGCACCGACGACGTTGCCCGTATTCTCGGCCGATTCCTCGCGGGAACGCATGATGTCGGAAAGCTGAGTCCCGCGTTCGCGATCCAGGTTGACATGCTGTGTGGGCCGATGCGTGACGCCGGACTTCGATTTCCGTTTCCCATTGATCATCGCAGCGACGCGCCACACTCTCTGGTCGGCTTCATCGCGCTCCAGGGGTATCTGCAGTCGGTCGGGTTCAACAGGCGGACCGCCCGCAGCTATGCCGTTGTCGGGGGATCCCATCATGGCGTGCCACCGACGACGAGTCAGGCTGTCGCCGGTGCCGAGCGGCGCGAGAAGCACTTTGGCGACGCCCAATGGGCCGCTGCCCGTGACGAGTTGATTGCACACGTGATCGAGCATGTCGACGCGCAAAGTCTGCTGGAGAGGTGGGCGTCGACGCCGTTGACGCGCCCACAGCAGGTTCTCTGGACCGGCTTCGTGATCATGGCGGATTGGATCGCCAGCAATGGTCATCTGTTTTCACTGTCCGAGCGCACCGAGTCTGTCGTGGCGGCAGCCGACGCGTGGCGCGAACTGGATCTGCCGGCACCGTGGTTCGCGGATCCGCCGGACGATCTCGGCGACTTGATGACTGACCGATTTGAACTGCCGCCAGGCGCGGTACCGAATGCTATGCAAGGTGCTGTCGTCGACGCAGCAAGGGCGATGACCGAACCGGGGATGCTCATCATCGAGTCGACGATGGGATCGGGCAAGACGGAAGCGGCCTTCGCCGCGGCCGAGTATCTGGCCGCGAAGTTCGGACTCGGCGGTGTTTTCGTTGCCTTGCCGACGATGGCCACCTCCGACGCCATGTTCACCCGGGTGCACACCTGGCTGTCGAACCAGGGGTCCGAGGTGGTGACCAGCGTGATGCTGGCACATAGCAAGTCGCACCTCAACGACGAGTTTCGAGGTCTTGACCGCACGAGCAGGCTGGTGGACATCGGAACCGACTCCGACGGCACGCCGACGGGCTGCACGGCCGAGGTCATCGCCCATCAGTGGTTCTTCGGCCGGAAACGGTCCATGCTGGCCGACGTGGTGGTCGGTACGATCGATCAACTGCTGTTCGCCGGTTTGCAAGCGAAGCACGTGATGCTGCGTCATCTCGCCCTGGCGAACAAGGTCATGGTGATCGACGAGGTGCACGCCGCCGACGAATACATGCGGCACTACCTGATCCGATCCCTCGAATGGCTTGCCGCTTACCGTATTCCGGTGATCATGATGTCGGCCACGTTACCCGGCGATCAGCGTGTGGCCCTCGCCAGAGCGTATGAGAGTGGCCTCGGCGGCGCGTCGGCCGGCGGCGACGACATCGGCGGCGACCTCGGCTATCCGGTGGTCACCTCGGTCGGCGTGACGAGGTCCATCTCCACCGTGCCACAGGAGACTTTGACGTCGGTGACCATCGAGCGGCGCGACGACGAGGACGCCACCCTGGTCGCCCTGTTGCGCGATGCGATGGCCGGAGGTGGTTGCGTGGCGGTGATCCGTAACACGGTGCGCCGGGCCCAACGCACGGCCGGCGTGTTGCGTGCCGAATTCGGTGACGACGTCGTCCTCCTGCATTCGCGGTTCGTTGCCAAGCACCGGTCCGATCTCGAGAAGGAACTCGTGGGTCAGCTCGGTCGTGAGGGGCGTCGTCCGAAGATGCGGATCGTCGTCGCCACCCAAGTGATCGAACAGTCGCTCGACCTCGACTTCGATCTGCTGATCTCCGACATCGCACCCGTCGATCTTCTTCTCCAACGCGTCGGGCGGCTCCACCGCCACCGGCGTGAGCGGCCGGCGGCGCTGCAAAAGCCTCGCCTGGTGCTTACCGGCGTACTCGATTGGCACGCCGAACCCCCGACGCTCGACACCGGAGCGACGAGGGTCTACGGCGCGTCGCGCCTGTACCGCTGTGCTGCGGTATTGGACGGTCGCGAGACGATCACGCTGCCCGCCGATGTCCCGAAGTTGGTGCAGGCGGCCTACGCAGAGCAGGTCGCGGCAGCGGACGCCTGGACCGCGACCATGGTCGCGGCCGATCGACAACAAGCGGCACGCGCCGCCGACCAGCGTGATCGCGCCGAGACGTGGCGGCTGAGCGCGCCGTCGGGCCGCGATCTCATCGACTGGTTCACAAAGAACACACTCGATGCCGACGACCCACGCGGATATGCCCGGGTCCGTGACTCGGATGAATGCATCGAGGTGCTGTTGACCAGAAGTGTCGGTGGAGTGGTGTACCTCTTACCGCAGTGTGGCGGAGACCTCATCGATACGCACTTCGAGCCGCCATCGCGCCTGGCGCGAAAGGCACTCAACTCGTCGATTCGATTGCCGATCGAGCTGAGTCGCCCGGACAAGATCGACCGCACCATAACCGAATTGGAGCTTCGCATGTATGAAGGATGGCAGTCCTCGAAGTGGTTGGCCGGTGAACTCGTCGTCGAACTCGATGAGAGCAATTCAGCCGAGGTGCTGGACTATCGGGTCACCTATGACGAGAACGACGGCTTGCTGGTCGACCGGATCGAGACCCAGTGACCGGGAGTTTCAACCTCATCGACGAACCCTGGATCATCGTCTTCGACCGAGACGGCCGTGCAAGGGAGCAATCGATCGCACAGGTGTTCCGAGATGCGGGCGAAATCGTCACCGTCGGCGGTGACATCCCGAGCCAGCAGTTCGCGGTCATGCGACTGCTGCTGGCGATCCTGCGTCGTGCGGTCGACTGGGGCGGTGATCCCCTCGAACGGTGGGGTGCGTTGTGGGAGCGGCGAACACTGCCGGCGGACGAGATCGAACGATATCTGCAGTCCGTGCACTCGCGTTTCGATCTGCTCGACGATGTGGCGCCGTTCTATCAAGTGACCGACTTTCCGACCGCCAAGCCCGCGGTCCGGCCTGTCGGGGTCATGATTGCCGACCTCCAGGGAAAGCACCCGTTCTTCTCGACGCGCGCGGGTTCCGGCGCCGCTGACCTCTCGCTCGCGGAGGCGGCGCGATGGATCGTGCACACGCAGGCGTATGACCCCTCGGGGATCAAGACCGGCAGCGTCGACGATCCGAGGACGCGGAAGGGGAAGGGCTACCCGATGGGTATCGCGTGGACAGGACAGTTGGGCGGGGTCCTGCTCGAGGGCGCGACCCTGTCCGAGACGCTGCTCTTGAACACCGTCCTTGTGTACGAACAAGAGTCGTCCGTCATCGCAGATGACCGCCCCGCCTGGGAGAGACCGCACCCGGGTGTCGGAGCACGCGACGCACCGATCCCGTCTGGACCGATCGATCTACTGACGTGGCAGAGCCGACGAATCAAGGTGATCTACTCTGCGTCCCGCGCCGTGGGCGTACTCGTCGGAAACGGCGATCCCATCGAGCCACACCGTCAGCGTCGTCGTGAGTACCTGTCCGGGTGGCGGTTCAGTGCCAACAAGTCGAAAGAATTCGGTAGTGACACCTACTACCCCAGAACGTTCGACGCTGATCGCTCGGTGTGGGAGGGATTCGAGAGTTTACTGACCGATGTGGCTGAAGGAAACCGAGGGTATGCCCCTGCGGTCGTCGGCTGGCTCGACAAGGTCGTCGACGAGGGATACGTCGACGACGACGCATTCGTGTCTCCACACACATTCGGATTGCGGTACGACACCCAGGCCAGTGTGGTCGGCGCGGCGGTTGACGATCGAATCAGTATGAGAATGGCCAACTTCGGTCGGGCTGGCTGCCGACGAGACGCGATCGATGCGGTCCGGACCGCCGGGGCCGTGGCCGCCGCGGTCGCGAACTTGGCGCGTGATCTCGCCGTGGCGTCCGGGGGTGTCGGCGACGGTGAGCGGTCGTCTGCGCACGCAAGGTTTCTCTCCGCGGTTGACATTCCCTATCGTGGCTGGCTCACGAGATTGGGCGTCGAACGGACCGATCAGCTCCAGATCAGCTGGCATCGAACTCTTTACGGTATCGCCACGTCTATCGCCGGTGAGCTCATCCGGAATTCCGGTAGGCCGGCGTTCATCGGGAGAACTGTTGCCAACAGCCGGGGCGCCCACCGGTTGGTGGACGCCGCCGGCGCCGACCAGCTGTTTCGGTCGGTCCTGCGTCGAGAGTTGATCGGAGCTGTGGTGAACGAATCGAACGAGTTGGAGAGTGCACGATGACGAGTGGTACTCGAGAACAACCGCGAGCCCCGCTCGGCAGTCTCGGTGAGGTGGTATCGAAGTACGTATGGAATTTGCAACGCGCCGTGTTGGCCGATCATCGGGAGTCGGCGGTCGTGGTCCAGATGGCTCGCCTGCGACACGCGGCGTCGTCCGAACCAGGCAGTGTGCCGGCGGTGTGGCCCGAGACAATCGATCTCGTGCCCACTCGGCTGCAGGGTGGTGACGAACCGTCCACATCCGAACGTGCGGCCCACGTGGCGGTCACCCTCTTCGCTTTGCATCAACAGGGCCGGGCTACGCCTATGCACCGTGCCGGCGGATCGCTCGGATCGGCCGCGCGGGCACTGAGTGTGGCAACGGACCGCGAGGTCGCCATACGTCGGCGGTTCCAGGCGATCGCACTGTCCGACACCGATGCCGGGATCGTTCATCACCTGCGGTCGCTCGTGACTTTGCTCAGGGGGTCGAACATCCCGCTCGACTACGGGCGTTTGGCCGACGACCTCCATACGCTCTTCGAACGTCGCCATCCGGAGCGGGTCCGACTGCGCTGGGGCAGAGACTTTCGCCCACGATCTCAGCGGCCAGACAGCGACGAAGAATCGACCGACGACACCAACGACACCGAGAGATGAGCGACAGAATGTACATCGACATCCATATCCTCCAATCGTTACCGCCGAGCAATGTCAATCGAGACGACACCGGTAGCCCGAAGACGGCCATCTACGGGGGTAGTCGTCGCGCGCGCGTATCGAGCCAGGCGTGGAAGCGGGCCACGCGCAAGCGATTCAACTCAACCTTAAACAAGTCCGAACTCGGTTATCGGACAAAGCGGCTCGCCGAATTACTCGGCGATCTGTTGACAGATCGGGTCGTCGGGTTGGGGAAGACTGACGCGTACGCCCTTGCTTCCGCGGTGTTCGCCGCGAGCGGCATCAAGATGACCACTCCCAAGGCCAAGAAAGGAGAGCCCGCGAAGCCGGACGAGTCTGGCTACCTGATATTCCTGAGTGCAGCGCAACTCGACGCGCTCGCCGAGTTGGCGGCTAACGCTCACTCGACCGGTGAGCTGCCGGACAAGAAGCGTGTCAAGCAGGTCATCGACACCGACCACAGCATCGACGTCGCGCTGTTCGGTCGGATGGTCGCCGACGACGCAGACCTGAACGTGGATGCGTCCGTGCAGGTCGCTCACGCCCTCGGTGTCCAGGCGGTGGAGCAGGAGTTCGACTATTTCACCGCTGTCGACGATTTCCACGAATCCCGGCATGAGACCGGAGCGGGCATGATCGGCACCATTGAGTTCAACTCGTCGACCCTGTACCGATACGCGACCATCAACGTGGCCGGCCTCGCGGCCAATCTTGGTGATCTGTCGGCAACTTCCCGGGCAGCCGCCACATTCGTCGAGTCCTTTGCGCTGTCGATGCCCACCGGCAAGCTCAACACCTTCGCCAACAATGTGGTACCAGATGCGGTGTTGATCTGCATACGTGACGATCAGCCGGTCAACCTGGTCGGAGCATTCGAGGAAGCGATCGAACCCGCTGTCGGCAGTGGTGTCCTGTCGCAGGCGGCGCAGTCGTTGGCGTCACGAGAGTCGGACGTCGCCGCCGCGTACGGAGGTCCGACCGCAAAGTTCTTCACGGCCGTGAACCCGGCCGCCGACGCGTTGGCTGAAGTGGGGGAGAGGTTGAGTATCGCCGAGTTGGTGGCGAGAGTGTCCGCTTCGGTCACAACAGAGTTGAGCGCACCGGCGTGAGCACTCTGGTCATCTGTCTCGCCGGTCCCATGCAGTCTTGGGGCGCTTCGAGTCGCTTCACGAACCGTGGCACACGTACCGAGCCGACGAAGAGCGGTGTGCTCGGTCTCCTTGCTGCGGCGCAGGGGATCAGGCGCTCAGAGGACATCGAACATCTCCTGGATCTGAACTTTGGGGTGCGTGTCGACCAAGAGGGCTCCCTGGCAAGGGATTTCCAAGTTGCCCGCAGTCTCGACGGTACGCGCACGATGCCATTGTCCGTTCGCTACTATCTCGCTGATGCCGTCTTTGTCGGCGCGGTCGAAGGGGATGCCTCGCTGATCTCGGCCCTGGAGTCGGCGCTGTCGAGACCGACTTTTCCCCTGTATCTGGGTCGACGCTCGTGCCCGCCGAGCCGGCCCGTGTATCTTCGAAAAACTACCGACTCGCTCAGAGACGCCCTGTCCTCGACTCCCTGGCAGGCATCCGAAGACCGCCGGCGGCGCCAAGCGAACGTGGTGACTCTGCGCGCGTTCGTCGACGGCATGCCCGGCGTCGGGTCGCAAGTTCGTGACGTCCCGGTGAGCTTTGATCCTCGTCGACGTGAATACTCCTGGCGAACAGTCGAAGAGATCTCAATCCCGATCGACAACTCCAACGGTCGACCGGTGCATGATCCGATGGCACTGCTCGGAGGTGGCTGACTATGTATCTAACGAGGATGCCCATCAACAGGCGACGGCGAGGTGCAGCCAAGCTGCTGTCGAATCCGGAGGCCATGCATGCGGCGGTGGAGGCATCCTTCGCGCCCGGCATGTTGACCGACGCTGGAGCTAGGGCGCTCTGGAGGATTGACTCACCTGCGGCCGACGAGATCCACCTGTACATCGTCAGCCCGGTCGAGCCCGACCTCTCTCATGTCGTCGAGCAAGCCGGCTGGCAGACTGGAGCGATGTGGCAGACCCGGGACTACCGGCCTGTTCTCGATGCTGTCCAGGAAGGACGGCGATTCTCGTTCCGGCTGCGCGCGAATCCGGTGCGCAGCATGAGAGCAGAGAATTCTGCGCGCACCAAGCCGGTTGCCCACGTGTCGGTCGCGCAGCAAGAGCAATGGCTGCTGCAAAGAGCGGTCGGCAATGGGTTCGTGGTGACAGCTGGACTCCAAGCGAGTCCAGCTGTGCGGGTGGTCGATCGGGGAGTGATGCGATTCGGTAAGGGAGGCGGGCGACGTGTGACTGTCGCCCACGCGACATTTGAAGGAGTGCTGGAGGTGACCGACGCCGAGCGCTTACGGCGAACGCTCAGCTGCGGTATCGGTCGTGCGAAGGCGTACGGTTGCGGATTGATGACTTTGGCCGTCCCCCCGGACACTCTGAGTTGAACAACGTCCCAGGTCCTCCGCCGGTGCGGCCGTCGGAACTCGTGCGTGCATCCGAACGCGTCTCCTTCATCTATCTCGAGCGGTGCACTGTTCACCGGGACGGCAATGCAATCATCGCTACCGACGAGCGCGGCGTTGTGCACATTCCCGCCGCGACGATCGGTGCGTTGCTGCTCGGACCGGGAACCCGAGTCACCCATCAGGCCATGACCTTGATGGCTGAATCCGGCTCGACTGCTGTGTGGGTGGGAGAGCAGGGGGTTCGCTACTACGCGCACGGTCGCCCGCTCGGACGTTCCAGTCGGTTGCTGGATGCACAGGCGAGGGCCGTCTCGAACAGGGACTCGCGACTCGCGGTGGCGAGAGCAATGTACGCGATGAGGTTCCCCGGCGAGGATACGTCGTCGTTGACGATGCAGCAGCTGCGTGGAAAGGAAGGTGCGAGAGTCCGACGGTCTTATCGTGAGCACGCTGAGCGCACCGGCGTGGAGTGGACCCGACGCGACTACGACCCGAACGATTTCGAAGCCAGTGACGATGTAAACAAGGCGCTGTCGGCGGCGACGACGTGTCTGTACGGTGTTGCCCACGCGGTGACGGTCGCTCTTGGCTGTTCGCCCGGACTTGGCTTCGTACACACCGGCCACGACCGTTCCTTCGTATACGACATTGCCGATCTGTACAAGGCCGAGATCGCCATCCCGGTTGCATTCGACGTGGCTGCCGCAGACGTGGACGACATTCCGGCCGTGACCCGTCGTCAAGTGCGCGACATCGTGTACCAAAGCAAACTCCTGCCGCGCTGCGCGGGGGACATCAAACAGCTCCTGCTGCCGGACGACGATGACGTACCCGACTTCGATGCCGATGTGGTCTATCTCTGGGACGATCGCGGCGAAGCAGTGAACAGCGCACAGAGCCACGACGCGGACTATGACTACGAGGTCCCGTGGTAGTCCTCATCGTGACGGCATGCCCGGCAGGTCTTCGCGGACACCTCACCCGTTGGTTACTCGAGATTAGTCCAGGTGTCTTCGTCGGAGTTCTGTCCCGACGAGTGCGAGAGCTCCTCTGGGTGCGCGTGCGGGAACTTGTCAAAGACGGCCGGGCCATCATGGTCTACCCGGCACGAAACGAGCAGCGACTCGAATTCCTCGTACATCGTTACGACTGGGAACCCGTCGACGTCGATGGGATTCGCCTGGTTCGTCGGCCGCATACCGGGGAGGCATTGCCGTCGGCTGCACAACCGCGGGCGGGACGAAGCAAAGCCAGCCGGTATCGAATGGCACGCAGGAATCAATAGTAGACGCGGCGTCGATCTGAAGTAAGATGCGGTGGGCCGTCGGCAACTATGCAGGTCACGAAGTGTGCTCCCCGCGTCCGCGGGGATGAGCCGAGGGTGTCCTGTCGATCTGGGCGGCCCTGCAACGTGCTCCCCGCGTCCGCGGGGATGAGCCCGTATGACAAGCACCGCTTCGCACCCATACGGGGTGCTCCCCGCGTCCGCGGGGATGAGCCCTGCACCGCATCCGTCTTGGTGACAGTCACCTTGTGCTCCCCGCGTCCGCGGGGATGAGCCCTTCTCGACCGTCCGCGCGACGACAGACTCCACGTGCTCCCCGCGTCCGCGGGGATGAGCCCGCCCGCATGAAGCAGCTTGACGACATGGGCATGTGCTCCCCGCGTCCGCGGGGATGAGCCCGCGCCGCAATCCTTGGCCGAACGGCCAGATCTGTGCTCCCCGCGTCCGCGGGGATGAGCCCAGCAGATGGCAAACAGGCTGGGCACCACAGTTGTGCTCCCCGCGTCCGCGGGGATGAGCCCGGCTAGAGATCGACGTACTGATGGGCGACGGCGTGCTCCCCGCGTCCGCGGGGATGAGCCCGCCTTGATGGTGTCCGGCCCGCTGGTCTGGTTGTGCTCCCCGCGTCCGCGGGGATGAGCCCACGCCAGCATTCGCCGGCGGCGGGATGCTCGCGTGCTCCCCGCGTCCGCGGGGATGAGCCCGCTTCCGCCTCGGTGTGCTCGGTCGCGATCGTGTGCTCCCCGCGTCCGCGGGGATGAGCCCTGCGACAGAGCTTCCCGCGTCAGCGTCTGATCGTGCTCCCCGCGTCCGCGGGGATGAGCCCGATGCCAACGCGATCATCAAGGTCAGCGTCGGGTGCTCCCCGCGTCCGCGGGGATGAGCCCCCACCGTGCGCATGGATCACCGCCGACAAGCTGTGCTCCCCGCGTCCGCGGGGATGAGCCCGACCACGTCATCAAGCCCGTCGGTAACAGCATGTGCTCCCCGCGTCCGCGGGGATGAGCCCTTCAGTCCGCCACTGTTCGTCCTGGACGCCTGGTGCTCCCCGCGTCCGCGGGGATGAGCCCACCAGCCCCGCCGAGGTGCAGGCCGCGATCACGTGCTCCCCGCGTCCGCGGGGATGAGCCCTCCCGCGCGCCGGGACCGTCGAGGACCGCGGTGTGCTCCCCGCGTCCGCGGGGATGAGCCCCTGTCGGCGAAGCACTCTTCGAGGGTTTGGATGTGCTCCCCGCGTCCGCGGGGATGAGCCCGTCGGCATGCGCAATGGGTTCGGCGGCACCAAGTGCTCCCCGCGTCCGCGGGGATGAGCCCACCGACCGACCCTTCTTTGCGTGCATGTACGCGTGCTCCCCGCGTCCGCGGGGATGAGCCCTCGCCGGCGCGCTCGAGTCCCATCACGTCGACGGTGCTCCCCGCGTCCGCGGGGATGAGCCCCACGTCGCAACCCCACCAAACTGAGACTCAAGGTGCTCCCCGCGTCCGCGGGGATGAGCCCACCCAGCTCGGCGCGCCGATCCCGGCCCGGATGTGCCCCCCGCGTCCGCGGGGATGAGCCCCGGAGTCCAAGAAGGGCATGGACGATTCGCAAGTGCTCCCCGCGTCCGCGGGGATGAGCCCGTGCAGCAGGAAGGCTGGCGCGGTCTTACAACGTGCTCCCCGCGTCCGCGGGGATGAGCCCGTCGGGGCATCACCGAGAGCCATCTTCAAGAAGTGCTCCCCGCGTCCGCGGGGATGAGCCCTTCGCACGGGTCGTCGACATCCCCGAGGACATGTGCTCCCCGCGTCCGCGGGGATGAGCCCTACGCCGCCGCACAGCGCAACTCTGCCGCGAAGTGCTCCCCGCGTCCGCGGGGATGAGCCCCAAATGCCTTTGGCCACCTACCCCACCTCCTCGTGCTCCC
This sequence comes from Gordonia sp. DT101, assembly GCF_049844895.1. Lineage (NCBI taxonomy): Bacteria > Bacillati > Actinomycetota > Actinomycetes > Mycobacteriales > Gordoniaceae > Gordonia > Gordonia sp. DT101. Next base: position 221,090 of record NZ_JBNCLX010000004.1, read on the forward strand.
CGCGTCCGCGGGGATGAGCCCTCGACGGCGCGGTGGTGGTGGCGGTCGACGGCGTGCTCCCCGCGTCCGCGGGGATGAGCCCGTGTGGACGCTGACGCTCTCGGCGCCGCTGACGTGCTCCCCGCGTCCGCGGGGATGAGCCCGCAACTGGCCGACATGCTCGACACCGCGTTGAGTGCTCCCCGCGTCCGCGGGGATGAGCCCTCAAGCGGCTGTTCGCGCCCGACCAGGGCAATGTGCTCCCCGCGTCCGCGGGGATGAGCCCGCGGGGACGATGAGCCGCTGAAACTCTCACCGGTGCTCCCCGCGTCCGCGGGGATGAGCCCGATCCGAATGCGATCTGTACCCATTGACCGGAGTGCTCCCCGCGTCCGCGGGGATGAGCCCGACGGCATCGGCGTCCTCGTCCCGAACAAGGGGTGCTCCCCGCGTCCGCGGGGATGAGCCCTAATGACCTGGTACCTCGACAACGCCTACGACGTGCTCCCCGCGTCCGCGGGGATGAGCCCGAACACTGATATTTGCGAACGTCGACCAAAACGTGCTCCCCGCGTCCGCGGGGATGAGCCCCACCATCGGTGACCAACTGCCGTGGCCGGTGCGTGCTCCCCGCGTCCGCGGGGATGAGCCCGCATCCTCCGATCTGTGCGGGCCAACGTCGCCGTGCTCCCCGCGTCCGCGGGGATGAGCCCCTCACAGCCCTCACCCAGATCGGGCAGGTGGTGTGCTCCCCGCGTCCGCGGGGATGAGCCCTGCATCAACCTCAATTGGGACGGCGAGCGCGCGTGCTCCCCGCGTCCGCGGGGATGAGCCCTCGACCTGCCCGATGGCCCCGACTTCGAATCAGTGCTCCCCGCGCCCGCGGGGATGAGCCCATGTTGTTGACACCCCACACCGGCTCACCAATGTGCTCCCCGCATCCACGGGAATAAGCCCCGGGGTAGGCCATCAGCACGCGCATGGCGTACGTAGCCCCCGCGGTCGCGGGTCTGGAACGATGAACCCATGACCGAACCTGCCGTCGAACACATCGCTCTCGTCTCTGTTGCCAACTTCCGGGACGTCGGGGGCTGGAGGACCGTCGACGGGCGCCGGGTGGCGACGGGTCGTCTCTTCCGCTCGGCGGCGCTCGACAAGGCGTCCGATGCCGACCGTGCTTACCTGGTCGGGCTCGGAATCCGCACCGTCTACGACCTCCGCTCGGAGGCCGAGGCGGAGGCCCAACCGGATCCGGTGATCGACGGTGTGCGGGGAGTCCATCTCGACGTGCTCGCCGATGCGATGTCGGTGAGTGCGCCGGCCAATCTCGACAAGGTGCTCGCCGATCCGATCGCCGTCGCGGCGGCCAACGACAAGCTCGCCGACGGCAGCGGGATCGAGCGGATGATCGAGGCCTATCGGGAACTCGTGAACCTACCGAGCGCGCTGAACTCTTATCAGGCGTTCTTCCGCGGTCTCCTCGACGGCACGCCCGCGCTCTTCCACTGCACTGCCGGAAAGGACCGGACCGGCTGGGCCGCAGCCGCTTTCCTCACGCTCATGGGCGTCGGCCGCGACGGCGTCTACGGCGACTACCTGCTCACCAACGACCTGTTCCTCCCGGCCATCGCGTCGGTCTTCGACGGTTTCGAGGCGGCCGGCGGGAATCCCGACCTCCTCCGACCGCTGCTCGGGGTGCAGGAGGCCTACCTCGATGCGGCGTTCGCCGAAGTCGATCAACGCTTCGGGACCATCGAGAACTACTTCGCCGAGGGACTCGGCATCGATGCCGCGGCGCAGGACGCGTTGCGGCATCGATTCCTCGACGCCGGGTGACCCATCAGAGCACCCGGATCACTGTCTCCCAGGTCGACCGTGGGATTCAGCGGAACACGATGCACGTCGTGGTCCCGTGGGCGACGAGTTTGCCGTCGTCGGCGAACACCTTGCCCTCGGCGGTCGCCGTGCGCCCGCCGACGTGGATCACCGTGCCGACCGCGGTCAGTTCGCCTGCGTCGACGGCCACCGATCGGATGTAGTTGATCTTGAGTTCCAGGGTCGTATAGCCGACCCCGGCCGGCAGCGTGGTGTGGACGGCGCAGCCCATCACCGAATCCAACAGCGTCGCGCAGATGCCGCCGTGCACGGTGCCCAGCGGGTTGGCGAAGTCGGCCTGCGGTGTGACGGTGAACGACACCCGCCCTTCGTCGATCTCCTTGGCGCTCATGCCGAGAAGTCGCCAGATGCCCGGACGGTCGGGATCGGGGTTGCTCATCGCGGCCCGCAGCAGTTGCAGCCCGGTCATGGCGGACGGGTCCAGAATCTCGGTGTCGGGGCTCATGACTATGTAGGATGGCATAGAACACGCCGATTATGAAGACCTGCATAGGGAGTGTGATGAGTTCGGTGGACGGGCACCCCGCGGAGACGAGGCCTCCGGAGGAGTTGCGGCCCCGTGCGGCCGAACGCGGTCCGCGCGAGCGCATGGTCGTGCACGCCGCCGACCTGATCGGTCGGGACGGGGTGGCGGCGACATCGATCGGCGACGTGATCGCCGCGAGTTCGGCGCCCCGCGGGTCCATCTACCACCACTTCCCCGGCGGCAAGACCCAGCTGATGACCGAGGCCGTGCGACACGCAGGCGACTACATGGCCGGCCGGATCAGCAGCGAGAGCTCGGCCACCCCGGCCGAGGCCGTCGCCGAGATCGGTGACGTCTGGCGCAGGATGCTGGTGACCACCGATTTCGAGTTCGGCTGTCCCATTCTGGCGGGTGGTCTCGCCCGCCGGTCCGAGCCGGAGGTGGCCGATGAGGCCGAGCAGATCTTCGCCCGCTGGACGCGGCTGATCTCCACGCGACTGGTCCACGAGGGTGTGGAGCCGCAACGAGCAGATTCGTTGGCGCATCTGGTCATCGCCGCGATCGAGGGTGCCGTCGGGTTGTGCCAGACCCAACGAACCGTCGAACCGCTCGACCGGGTGATCGACGAATTGGCACGTCTGTGCGAGGCCGCGGCTGCCTGACCGCACGCCCGGCGTCAAGTTGCCTGGTCGGGTCGCGTAGGTTCTACTCTCAGGACACGAGTCCGTCCACGTGGTTTACATCACGTCGGCGCCCGAGTGAGATGGGGAGGGTAGACGTCATGACGCCGGTGTACCGGCAGATCCTCGGTTCGGATTTTGATCGGCTCCACCCCAATGTGGCGTGGCGCTACGGCATCGATTCGACGTCGGGTGTCGCTCAGATCGCCACTGGGATGTACGAGTCCGTCTACATCTCCTCTGCTCTGCCGCCCCCGTTCTGGTGGCACTATGCCAAGCGGAACGCGTTGCCGGCCAAGTCGAGCCGGATGGTCCCGTTCACGCAGGGCCACTATTGTTATGCCGACGAGATCGGCCGCGAGTCGCTCGCCGTCCTGCGCGCCTTCAATTACACAACCGGAACCCGCAATCTCAATTCCCTGTTGGTGTCCGGTCGCGGTGGGCTCGTCGACTATTTCGGCGACGGACCGGAGCTCCTCTACCCGATTGAGCCGTCGGTGACCAAGGCGGGTGAACTGCTGCTCGAGAGCGGGCCGATGCGATGGCTCGGACGCGGGCCGAAGGTCGGTATGAAGGGGTTGTTCTCCGCGCAGTTCAAATACATCGAGGGCTGGGATGACCAGCGGCAGCGATTCCGGTGCGACGCGACCGTCCGTAATCCGGTCGTCGGGGAGATCCTCCATTTTCGCGGCTGGTTCACCGCCGTCGATCAGGCCTGCACGCTGCGCGACATCCCGGACGAGGCGTGGCCGCTCAACCTCATCGACCGCGAGGCCTGATCGTGGTGGTTCACCGCGTCGGCACTTGCGCCGCACGGTAGGTTCTCTGCCATGGCTGTCTCCGCGAAGATCGAGTTCGAAGTCGCCGCCCCGCCGTCTGTCGTGATGGAGGTGCTGATGGACGTGGAATCCCTTCCGGATTGGTCGGGGCCCCACAAGGAGGCCGAAGTCCTCAGCAAGAACGAGGACGGCACGCCCGACAAGGTTCGGGTGGTGGTGACCGCGGCGGGTATCTCCGATGAGCAGACGCTGACCTATACCTGGACCGACAACTCCTGCACCTGGGATCTGATCGAGGCGAATCAGCTGAGCGAGCAGCACGGGGTCTACGTCGTGACCCCTGACGGCGACGGCTCGCATGTGGAGTTCACCCTCGACGTCGAGCTGAAGATCAAGCTGCCGGGAATGATCGTCAAGCGTGCACAGAAGATGGCGGTCGACACGGCCCGCAAGGGATTGACGGCCGAGGTCCAACGCCGCGCGGCGGGCTGACGGAAGACATCCCGCGCGACCCCGGCTTCGGCCGGGGTCGTTTTGCCAACCCGGGCCCCACGTTTCGGCGGTCACTGGGTACGCTTGCGGGCAGTGCTGCTGCACTCTGCGATCCGTGGCGAATGAGGAGGCCAATCTCTATGCGTATCAATAACTTCGGTGCTCGAGCCGCGGCGCTGGTGATCGGTGGTACCTCGTTGGCGTGGATGATCGGTCTGGCGGGCGGTGCCACCGCAGGTGCCGCGACGACATGCGCCGCCACCGACGGACATCAGATCCAGCGGATCGTCGGCAACGGCGGGTGCGGCGCGAAGGCCGGACCGGGCAGCAGCGCCCAGTCCGAGGACACGAGCAATCAGGGCACGGCCATCGCGGTCGCCGACAAGGGCGGAAACGCGAACGCGCGCAACCTGCAACCCGGATCGTCGGCACTCGCGGGCGCCACCACGCGGGGCAATTCCTACTCGGTGACGACCGGACCGAAGGCATTCTCGCTCGCCCAGGCCCGTGAGGGCGGCACCACCATCGCGATCGGCGGATGGGGTGGACAGGCCATCTCCGGTTCCGCGGGCACGGTGTGTCAGGGCGGGTTCGCCACCGCATACGACAGCACCACGGGCAAGGCCTGCCTCCACTCGGGATCGATCGACTTCCGTAACTGAGCCGGATCACGCGCCGGTTCACCTTTTGGCAACACGCTGTTTCGTCGATGCGCATATCGTTGAGCGGTGACTGAGCTACATGACGCGGAACTGTACGGATCGGCGGAGATCGGGCCGGATTTCAGTGTTCTCAACGGCCGCGAGGCACTCCAGCAGCTCGTCGATCTGCATGACACGACGCAATTCGCCGTCAACGACGACGATGACGACGACCCGGTGCTGCTGACGTTGCCCGAACGCAACGTGGTCGACACGTGGCGGCAGGACTACCCGTACGACGAGCGGATGAGCCGCCGCGAGTACGAGGTGACCAAGCGCCGCCTGCAGATCGAGTTGTTGAAGCTGCAGAAGTGGTCCAAGCAGACCGGTCAGCGACACCTGATGGTGTTCGAGGGGCGTGACGCCGCCGGAAAGGGCGGGACGATCAAGCGGTTCAACGAACATCTGAATCCTCGTGGCTCGCGTGTCGTCGCACTGGAGAAGCCCAGCGAGCGTGAATCGACCGAGTGGTACTTCCAGCGCTACGCCCAGCATCTGCCGGCCGGCGGGGAGATGGTCTTCTTCGACCGCTCCTGGTACAACCGTGCGGGCGTGGAGAGGGTCATGGGCTTCTGCACGTCCGAGCAGTACGACCAGTTCGTCGAGCAGGTGCCGGCCTTCGAGAAGATGCTGGTCGACGACGGCATCAACCTGGTGAAGTTCTGGTTCTCGGTGACCCCCTTGGAACAGCGCACGCGGTTCGCGATCCGCCAGATCGACCCGGTCCGGCAGTGGAAGCTGTCGCCGATGGATCTGGCGTCGCTGGACAAGTGGGATGCCTACACCGAGGCCAAGGAGGCCATGTTCGCGGCGACCGACACCGAGTACGCGCCGTGGACCGTGGTGAAGAGCAACGACAAGAAGCGCGCCCGCATCAACGCGATGCGCCACGTCCTGAGTCTCTTCGAGTACAAGGGCAAGAATGCCGATTTCGTCGGTGAACCCGACCCGTTGATCGTGGGACGCGCACGCGATCTGGTCGGGGAGTAGCCACTACGCCCGAACCCCGGGGGCCTCGGTAGCCTCGTGGCTGTGCGGACATTCCTCAGCGGGCTCCTGACACTGGTGGCGATGGCGGCGATCGTGTTGGCCTTCCCGTCGCTCTGGGTGAAAGAACGTCTGGTGGACCCCGAGGGCTTCGTCACCACGGTGACGCCGATGGCCCAGGACGACAAGGTCCAGGACTATCTGGCGAGCCAGATCTCGTCGTCGGTGACCGAGCAGGCGAACATCCCTGCGGCGTCGGACGCGGTGGAACCGGCGGCGCGTGCGTACACGCACAGTGACGCGTTCGAGGCCGATTTCGTCGACGTCATGTCCCAGCAGCACGCCTGGTTGTTCGATCCGCCCCCGGCGACCGGGGACACCACGGTCATGCAGCTCGACATCACGGACATGGTGAACCGCGTGATCGCCCAGACGAACATCGATGCTCGCGTGACGGGTCCGATCCTCGTGCCCCTCAACCGTGACGGGTCGGGATTGGAGGCCGGGCGCTATCACGACGTGGGACAGCAGATCACCGAGATGGCCTACTGGTCCCTCGTGGTCGCGGTGGCGGGTAGCGTGCTGGCGTTGCTCATCGCGCGGCGCCGCGGAACCGTACTCGCGTGGCTCGGTGTCGGATTGATCGGTTCCGCGGCATTCGCGTGGGCCGTCGGGATCTTCTTCGCCGAGCGTGCCAAACAGGAGGTCGACGGCACCGAGGACGCCGGCCGCGAGGTCGCCAGGGTGATCATCGACGGTACGGTCGCCGACCTGCACCATCTGGCCCTGATCGTGGGGGCGGTCGGCGCAGGCGTCGTGGTGGTCGGTTTCGTCGCCCGCCTCGCCTTCGGCCGGTCGCCCGCGCGCAGATGACCGACCCCGGATCGCGGGCAGACGCGGTCGTCGAGGAGATCCGTCTCCCGGACGGCACCGTGACTCCGCTGCGAGTGTTCGTCACCGCACCCGATCGTCCGGTCATCGTGCTGTGGCCCGGTCTCGGTGTTCCCGCGGCGTATTTCGACATGTTCGCCGGCCGTTGCGGGCACGCGGGTGTGAACGTCGTGGTCGGTGAATTGCGCGGTCAGGGGCGCAGCAGACCACGGCCGTCGCGGGCGAGTCGTTTCGGTCAGCAGGCGCTGACCACCGAGGACATCCCGGCGGCCGTCGCCGTCGCGCGCAAGCACTGTCCGACGGCCCCACTGTTCGTCGCCGGCCACTCGATGGGTGGGCACATCGCCTCGATGTTCGCTGCCCGCAATGCCATTCGGGGTGACTCCGAGATCGCGGGCCTGATTCTCGTCGCGTCGGGCGTGCCGTATTGGAAGCTCTATCGTGGCGGCCAGGGGCTGCTGGCGACCGTCGGGCCGCCCGCGATGCACCGCGTGTCGAAGACGCTCGGATACTGGCCGGGCTCGGTCATCGAGGGGTACGGCAGGCAATCACGGGTGCTGATTCGCGACTGGACCTACCTCAATCGGAACGGGACCTTCGCGCCACGCGATGCCGATGTCGACTACGAGGCGGCGATGCGGGAGTTGCGGCTCCCGGTCTGCGCCATCACGGTCGGCGCGGACACCGATGCGCCGCCGCGGGTGATGCGCGCGCTCACCGCCAAGCTGGCCGGCTGCGTCGTCGACACACATCATGTCGCGGCGCCACTCGGTCACAATCGGTGGGCGCGGGATGCACGGGTACCGGCGCTCGTCGCGGACTGGGTGGGTGGTGTCGCCGCGGACGTCGGCGCAAACCGCACCTGAGCGCGACGCCGAGACGATAATCCACAAGGTGTCCCGCTCACGTGCGATCTGTGTACGACTGTGGCGCATCGTTCGCGGTGCGCCACTCACGTGTGCGTGGTTGGTGGTGCTGCTGATCACCACCATCATCCAGCGCTCGATGACCCCGGAAGAACTGAACCGGCTGCTCGGCGAACGGTCGACCAACCTGCACCACCTGTCGACCGATCCGGTCCAGGTCCTGGTCACCAGCCTGTTCTGGATCGACGGGTCGTTCTGGCTCCCGTACCTGATCTTGTTCTGTGTCTTCCACGTCCCTGCCGAGCGGTGGCTGGGATCGCTGCGCTGGCTGGTGGTCGGTCTGAGCGCACACGTGATCGCCACCTACGTCAGCGAGGGCCTCCTCGGCCTGGCGATCAGAAACGGGATGGCCGGCTCGTCGCTGGTCGACGTGACCGACGTCGGCGTGAGTTACTTCCTGGCCGCCGTGATCGGGGTGCTCACCTACCGGATCGCCTACCCGTGGCGCTGGGTCTACCTGGCCGGAATCCTCGCGGTGTACGGCCTGCCCCCGGTGCTCGATCTGACCTTCACCGGGATCGGGCATTTCTCGTCGCTGCTGATCGGGCTCGCCTGGTACCCGATCGCGCAGGCGCGGCACGCGCTACCGTGGAATCCTCTGGACACCGTTCGCCGGTGGGGTCATTCCCCGGCCAGAGTCCTCCACAGGAACTCATAGGCCAGTGCCGCCTTGAACGCGGCCTGCTTGTTGTCCGCCGCGCCGCCATGGCCGCCTTCGATGTTCTCGTAGTAGGCCACGTCGTGGCCGAGTTCTTCCAGGCGCGCAACCAGTTTGCGCGCATGGCCGGGGTGGACGCGGTCGTCGCGGGTGGAGGTGGTGACCAGGATCTGCGGATAGTCGGCACCCGACTGCAGGTTCTGATACGGCGAGAACGGTTCCATGAACGACCACTGGTCCGGATCGTCCGGATCGCCGTATTCGGCCATCCACGACGCGCCGGCCAGCAACAGGTGATAGCGGCGCATGTCGATCAGTGGAACCTGACAGACCAAGGCGCCGAACAGTTCCGGATATCGTGTCAACATCACGCCCATCAGGAGGCCGCCGTTGGATCCGCCCTGGGCGCCCAACTGGCCCGGCGTGGTGAGTCCATCGGCGACCAACGCCCGTGCGACAGCGGCGAAGTCCTCGTAGACGAGGTGACGCCCGGCCTTCTGTGCCTGCGTGTGCCACGACGGCCCGTATTCGCCCCCGCCGCGGATGTTCGCGATGACATAGATGCCGCCGCGGGCGATCCAGCTGCGTCCACTGACGGCCAGATACCCAGGGGTCAGCGAATTCTCGAAACCGCCGTACCCGTACAGCAGGGTGGGACCGGAGGTGACGCCGCTGCGTCGGACGACGAAGTAGGGGACCGGGGTGCCGTCGTCAGAGGTCGCGAAGTGCTGTTCGGCGACCACGTCGTCGGCATCGAAGAACGACGGCGACTGCTTGATCACCTCGGGACCGACTCCGGACTCCCCGTAGAGGAGGCTGGGCGGAGTGGTGAACGAGCTTGCCGACCAGAAGATCTCGTCGCTCTCGTCGGCATCGGTGTCGAGCACGGAGATGGTGGCCAGTGAGGGCAGGCCGGACATCTCGACGGGCGCCCAGGTGCCCAGTTCGCGCACGGAGACCTCGGTGTGTACGTCGTGCAGTGTCACCAGGACCAGATGCGAGCGGGTGAAGGCGTAGTCGCTGAGACTGGTGTGGGCGTCCGGGGCGAACAGCACCGTCCCATCCCGGCCACCGGCGAGATAGTCGTCGTAGTCGAATACCAGCAGTGTCCCGGCCGCGTGGGTGGCACCGCCGACCTCCCAGTCCGACCGCGGCATCACGAACAACCAGTCGTGCCGCACCCCGGAGTGCGCATCGGTCGGGACATCGACGAGAACCTTTTCGTCACCGCGGATCTCGTACCGCAGCGCGTTGAAGAAGTCGGTGGCACGGCTGGCGAAATGCCGCTCATACCCGGGGGTGCTGTCGAAGGTGACCCCGACCGAGACATCGTCGACCTCACCCGCGAACACGGTCACCGCGTCCTCAAGAGGGGTACCCCGTTCCCACCGTTTGACCACTCGCGGGTAGCCCGACGTGGTCAGCGACCCTCGACCATCCGGCTGCGCGCCGAAATCCGTTCCGACATAGACGGTGTCACGGTCGATCCAGCCGATGCTGGACTTGTTCTCCGGGAGCACGAAACCGTCGACGACCCACTCACGCGTGTCGAGGTCGAACTCGCGCACCACGCTCGCGTCCGCGCCGCCCCGCGACAACGACACCAGCGCATGCCGGTATTCGGGCCGGAGCACCGTGGCGCCCGCCCACACCCAGTTCTCGTCCTCGGCTGCCGCCAGCGCGTCGACGTCGATCAGGACATCCCATTCAGGAGAGTCCGTTCGATACGACTCCAGCGTGGTCCGCCGCCAGAGTCCCTTCGGGTTCGCCGCGTCGCGCCAGAAGTTGTACAGATGACTCCCACGCCGCCGTACGTACGGGATCCGGTCGTCGGTGTCGAGGATCTCCAGGTCCTCGGACTCGAGCACCGAGAACCGCTCATCCGACGTCAGATCGTCGACGGTGGGTTGATTGTGGGCGCGCACCCAGTCCAGCGCCCGATCCCCGCCGACCTCCTCCAGCCACAGGTAGGGGTCGTCGGTGCGGGTCATGTCGTCGGTTGCACGCTCAGTGCTCATCGATGTCCTCCGGCTCTGCTGCGGTCACGCCAAGCTCTCGTCCCGCCAACCTAGCGCGGTGATGAGATCCGGCGCCGGTCAAGGTCCACCCCTGGTGACCGTGTTCACCTGCAGACGAGGGGGAACAAGGTGTGACACTCGGTCGCCGCCCTGCAAATTCCAGGAGCCCGAAGGTCAGGTGCGCAGACTCCGCCCAACTGCGCCCAACTCCGTCCAACCGCGCCCGAGAAGTTCCGATTGCGGATATTCTGTGGTCGATCCAACGGGCGTCGCGCCTGGTCGGGGCCAGTGGGCACCTCGAGGAAGCGGGTATGGACTCATGGGCGTTCGAACCTCGTCGCGCGCGCGAACCCGACGATCGACCGCCGTCGTGGCCGTCGCGATGGTTGCCGCCACCGCCGTCGCCGCGTGCGATACATCGTCATCTGGGTCGTCGTCGGTGTCCGGTACCTCGTCGTCCGCGGTTTCTGCGGCGGAGGAACCAGGTGACCCGAACACGGCCGTCGCGCAGGATCTCCCGGACAACGCCGTCGACACCGCCGTCGGCAAGCTCGACGGGCTCGTCGATTCCCTGATGGAGTCCACCAAGATCCCGGGGATGGCGGTCGCCGTGGTTCACGGCGGCAAGTCGGTGTATGCGAAGGGTTTCGGCGTTTCGGAGGTGGGCACCGACCGAAAAGTCGATGCGGATACGGTGTTCCCGCTGGCGTCGATGTCCAAGTCGATCGGCTCCACCGTGATCGCGAAGTTGATCACCGACAAGGTGGTGGGATGGGACACCCCGGTCGCGGAGAATCTTCCGGGCTTCGCGCTCTCTGATCTGTATGTGAGCCAGAACGTCAGCATCGGGGACATGTATGCGCATCGTTCCGGCCTGCCCGATCACGCGGGGGACAAGCTCGAAGAGCTCGGATACGACCGGGATCAGATCCTCGCCCGGCTACGCTATATGCCACTGGATCCGTTCCGCATCACGTACAACTACACCAACTTCGGGGTGACCGCGGCGGGCGAGTCGGCCGCTCGGAAGGCGGGGTCGGACTGGGAGACGCTCTCGGAGCAGGCACTATACGGTCCACTCGGCATGAACCACACCAGTTCCCGGTTTCGCGACTTCGAAGCCGAACCCGACCGGGTCGTCGGACACGTGCAGGACGGTGACAACTGGGTCAAGACGCCGCAGCAACGTGACCCCGATGCGCAGTCCCCGGCGGGTGGTATCTCGTCGTCGGTGAACGACCTGACGCACTGGATGGCGATGCTGCTCGGCAACGGGATGTACGACGGCAAGCAGATCGTCGGTGCGGACGCGCTGCTGCCGGCGGTGACACCGGAGATGGTCTCGTCGCCCGCTGGTTCACCGGACGCGCGGGCCGGCTATTACGGCTACGGATTCAACGTCTCGGTCACCGAAGGAGCCCGCACGCAGTACAGCCACTCCGGGGCCTTCTCGATGGGGGCCGGGACGAACTTCCTGGTCATGCCGTCGGCCGATGTCGCGATCGTCGCGCTGTCCAACGCCGCTCCCATCGGGGCCGTCGACGCGTTGACCGGTGAGTTCGCCGACATCGTCGCGTTCGGCGAGGTCCGCCACGATTGGCGCACCCTGTACGCCCACGGTTACGCCGAGATGAACAAGCCCTCCGGCAGTCTCGTGGGTCAGCAGCCGCCGGCGAATCCGGCACCGGCGCAGCCGCTCTCGACGTATACGGGCACCTATCAGAACGATGTGTACGGACCCGCCGTTGTCGGCGAGCAGAACGGCAAGCTCGTCCTCGCCCTGGGGCCCGACGGAAAAACGACCCACGAGCTGACGCACTGGGACGGCAACACCTACACGTTCACGCTGCGCACCGAGAACGCCGAACCCGGATCGATCTCCAAGGTCTCCTTCGCCGGCGCGGCAGGCTCACGGATGACCGTGGAGTACTACGACGACGGGACGTCGAACGGCGAGTTCACCCGCTGACGCGACGACCGACCCGGCCCGACATGGTTCTGGCCGCACTTTCGGGTTCCGGCCGCAGGAACCGCTCGAAGCCAGAACATGAACGTGCGGCCGGAACCGACGGTTACTGCGCGGTGACCTCGACGGCGAGCGGATCGGGGACCTCGCCCGCCCGGATCGGGCAACGGGTGTGGCTGTAGATGGTCGGCATGCACAGATTGCAGTGCACGCAGCGCGACGTCGTGGTCGGGTCGGCCTGGATGCGCAGCGGCAGGTCCGGTTCGCGTAACAGGGCACGCCCCATCGCCACGAAGTCGAAGCCTTCCGTGAGAGCCAACTCCATCGAGGCGCGATCGGTGATGCCGCCCAACAGGATCAGCGGCATGCGCACGGCAGCGCGGAGCTGTCGCGCGAGGGGAAGCAGATACGCATCGTGATACTCGTAGTGCTTGAGGAAGACCGGACCCATCGCCTTGAGGCCGGTGCGCATCGCGCCGCGGAACGCGTCGGCGAACTCGTCGCGCGGCGGCTCGCCGTGGAACAGGTACATCGGGTTGAGCAGTGAGCTGCCTGCGGTGGGCTCGATCGCATCGAGGTGGCCGTCGGACTCGAGGAGCTGCGCCACGGCACACGCCTCGTCGGTGTTGAAACCGCTGAATCGACTGCGGTGGCCGGTGCCGGGTGTGCCGACGCCGTCGTACATGTTGAGCTTGGCCCAGACCGCGGCCTCGTCGCCCACCTCGTCGCGCACCGCCTCGACGACCTCGCGGGCGAACCGGGCACGGTTGACCAGGGAGCCGCCGTAGCCGTCGTGGCGGTGATTGAGCAGCGGGGACAGGAAGCTGCTGATCAGGTAATTGTGGCCGCAGTGGATCTCGAGACCGTCGAACCCCGAGTCGACCGCGATCCGAGCCGCTCGACGAAAGGTTGCCAGCATCGCGGTGATCCCGTCGGCGTCGAGCTTCTGCGTGACGGACATGCCCATCGGTGCCGGGATGTGGGAGGGGCCGAGGGCCTTCTTGCGGTTGGACACGGAGTTCGCCACCGGACCCGCGTGCCCGAGCTGCGCGGCGGCCAGTGCGCCTTCGGAGTGGATGGCGTCGGTGAGCCGTCGGAGGCCTGGCATCGCCTCGTCACGCAGCCAGATCTGGTGTCGGTCGGTGCGGCCCTCGGGGGCCACGGCACAGTAGGCCACCGTGCTCATCGCGACACCGCCGGCGGCGACCTCGCGGTGGAACTCGATGAGGTCGTCGGTCACCAGGGCGTCGGGGGTGGCGCCCTCGAAGGTCGCGCACTTGATCAGCCGATTGCGCAACGTGAGCGGTCCGAGACGTGCGGGAGTGAAGGGGTCGGGCGCGGTCATGAGTTCTCCTCGGGTGTGGTGGGCGGTGCGGGGGAGGTGAGGCCGGCGACCACGAAATCGCGGAGGGTGATGACCGCGGTGCGCGACTGGGCGCGGTCGCCGCCGAACTGCGACAGGATCAGGCCGAACGCGAGTCCCCACCGGCGTCGCGCCTCGGCGTCGGACATTCCTTCGACGAGGCGGCCCAGCATGTCTGACCACCGGTCGAGCTGGAACCACGGCTGCGTCCAGGTCGCCTGGGGATGTGTGCGGACAAAACGATCAAGCAGTTGTAGGTGCAGCCGTCCCACCGGCTGCTCTCCGATGTCGACGAAGGGGCGCAGGATCTCATCGACCAGGTCGGTGACATCCGATCGGTCCGGATCAAATCGGTCCAGCGGATCGGTCCAGTGCGGAGCCATGCGGTCTTCGAGCAGTTCGACGGCGAGGCGGTCCTTGGATCCGAAGTGGTAGTGGACGGCAGCGGGATTGGCCTGTGCGTGCGCACAGATGGCGCGCACCGAGACCTGCTCGTACCCGTCGGTCAGGAACAGCGATTCCGCCGAGACAAGCAGCGCGGTCCGGGTCGTCGCGCTGCGTGACGGGGTCCTGGGGGCCATGATTCGATGCAAGCACAGTTCCATCATTGATTCAATCAGTGATGGAAGATCATGCCGTCGGCGGCGTTCGCGCGGGTCTTCGCCGATTGCGCGGGTCGCGACGGGTGGCGCTGGTCGTCGACGATTCGCGTCACCCAGATCGACACGCGTTGCCGGAATCGACCCGCGGCCGGACGAAGTTACCGATTGGTATGGGGACGCCCTGCGGCCGCGACATGGTGCGACGTAGGCTGGCAGACGTGTCTGAACACTTCCAAACAGTTGTCCTGGGTGCTGGTCCAGGTGGGTACGTGGCCGCGATCCGGTCTGCCCAGCTGGGCATGAAAACCGCCGTCATCGAAGAGAAGTACTGGGGCGGGGTCTGCCTCAACGTCGGATGTATCCCGTCCAAGGCGCTGCTGCGCAATGCCGAGTTGGCCCACATCTTCAACCATCAGGCGAAGACCTTCGGCATGAGCGGCGACGTCTCGTTCGACTTCGGCGCGGCCTTCGACCGGAGCCGCAAGGTGTCGGACGGGATCGTCAAGGGCGTCCACTTCCTGATGAAGAAGAACAAGATCACCGAGATCGACGGGTACGGGAAGTTCAAGGACGCGAAGACGATCGTGGTGGGAGATCGCGAGATCACCTTTGACAACGTCATCATCAACACCGGTTCCACGGTGAAGTTGCTGCCCGGCGTCGAGCTGTCCGACAACGTCGTCACCTACGAGACCCAGATCCTCACCCGTGAGCTGCCCTCCTCGATCGTCATCGTCGGTGCCGGCGCGATCGGCATGGAGTTCGGTTACGTGCTCGCCAACTACGGCGTCGACGTCACCATCGTCGAGTTCCTCGACCGCGTGCTGCCGAACGAGGACGTCGACGCGTCCAAGGCCATCGCGAAGGAATACAAGAAGCTCGGCGTCAAGGTGCTCACCTCCACCAAGGTGCAGACCGTCAAGGACAACGGCGACAGCGTCACCGTGAGCTACAAGGACGCCAAGGACAACGACGGCGAGATCACCGTCGACAAGGTCCTCATGTCCGTCGGGTTCGCCCCGCGCGTCGAGGGCTTCGGCCTCGAGAACGCCGGTGTGGAGCTGACCGACCGCGGCGCCATCGCGATCGACGACTTCATGCGCACCAACGTCGACAACATCTACGCCATCGGCGACGTCACCGCGAAGCTGATGCTGGCCCATGTCGCCGAGGCGCAGGGTGTGGTGGCCGCCGAGGTGATGGCCGGCGCCGAGACGATGGCGTTGGGCGACTACCGGTTCATGCCGCGCGCCACCTTCTGTCAGCCGCAGGTCGCGTCGTTCGGGCTGACCGAGGCCCAGGCCAAGGACGAGGGCTACAACGTGAAGGCGACCACCTTCCCGTTCAGCGCCAACGGCAAGGCACAGGGCCTCGGTGAGACGGCTGGCTTCGTCAAGCTGCTGACCAACACCGACACCGACGAACTACTCGGTGGCCACCTGGTCGGCGACAACGTCTCCGAGATGCTCCCGGAGATGACCTTGGCCCACAAATGGGATCTGACCGCCAAGGAACTCGCGCGCAACGTGCACACCCACCCGACGTTGAGTGAGGCGATGCAGGAGACCTTCCACGGCGCGATCGGCCACATGATCAACCTGTGAATCCCGATGCGTAGCAATAATCCGCGCCAGGCGCGGATTAATGCTACGGAATCGCCATGAGTGAGCGCACCCGCGAATGGACTCCGGGATACTCGCTTGACATCCGCGCCACCGTCGGGCATCTGCGCCGCGGCAGCGGAGATCCCGCGTTCGTCTACGGCCGCGACGGTTCGGTGTGGCGCGCGGTCCACACGCCGGACGGTGCCGGCACTCTGACCGTCCGCTTCGACGGCACGACGGTCACCGGTCGCGCGTGGGGCCCGGGGGCCGGCTGGCTGCTCGATCAGATGCCCGACTTCCTCGGGGCACAGGACGATCCGAGCGCACTGGAGCCGCCCGACCCGGTCGTCGAACGGCTGGTGCAGCGATCCGACGGTCTCCGCATCGGTCGCACCGACCGGGTGTGGGAGGCGCTGGTGCCGGCCATCCTCGAACAGAAGGTCGTTGGCACCGAGGCGTGGCGAGCCTGGCGATACCTGTTGCGGCGCTACGGGGAACGGGCTCCGGGCCCGGTGCCGGACACCATGCGGGTGCCGCCACCGCAACCGACGTGGGCGCAGATTCCCAGTTGGGAATGGCATCGCAGCGGCATCGAGCCGGTACGCATGCGCACCATCCGCGGCGCGACCTCGATGGCCGTGGAACGCCATCCCGATCACCTTCGACTACTCCGCGGCGTGGGCCGGTGGACCGAGGCAGAGACGCGCGCACGCGCAGTCGGCGACGCCGACGTCGTCAACGTGGGTGATTACCACATTCCGAAGCTGGTGGGCCTCACGCTGATCGGCGAACCCGTCGACGACGACGGCATGCTCGAACTGCTCGAACCCTATGCGGGGCAACGTCAGCGGATCATCCGGATGGTCGAACTCCATGGCGCCCGGCCCGAGCGGCGCGGTCACCGGATGTCGGTCCGGGACTACCGGGACATCTGAACCGCGACATCTGACCTCGCCCGCTGGAACTCGTGTCGCCGCTGCACCGTTGCGTTCCCGCGGATTCGATCGATGCAGCGCGAGCCGAATGGTGTAGCGAGATGTCAGTGGCCCTTGGCGGCCAGGACATATTGTCCCTGGCCTGTCATGGTCTGCTCGACGTGCTCCGCACCGGCCGCATGGAGCCGCTCGACGATCTCGTGTCTGCCGAAGATCCGATAGCCCGACATCCCCGCGATCTCCCGGACGCCGGGCACCGACGTGAGATCGGTGCGTACGGACGTGAAGATCACCACCTCGCCACCGGGGCGCGTGACCCGGAGCAATTCGTCGACGACGGGCAGCGGATCGGGGATGAGATAGAGCGCCGCCAGGCACGTGACGGTGTCGAAGGTGTTGTCCGCAAAGGGGATCGAGTGCGCATCGGCACGGATGTAGCTGGTGCGGGCGGTGGTGTTGGTTTCGGTGGCCTTGGCGAGCATCGACGGGGAGAAGTCGATGCCGACGCATCGGCCGTCATCGGTCAGGCCGTCGGCGAATCGGCGCGTGTAATTGCCGGGGCCGCAGGCGACATCGAGCATCAGTCGATTGCCGGGCCGCGACAGGTAAGCGGACAACGCCGAGTCGAAATCGGCGGTTCCGGATCCGCCGAGGCTGAACAACCGGGTGAAGACAGGTCGCCAGAGTTGTTCGTACACATGGGAGAACAGTTGATTGCGCATCAACCGCTGCGCGATCGAATCCATGTCGTTTCCCCCGGAATGGTGTGGATCAGGATGGTGTGGATCAGACCCGGGTGTCGCGCTGGACCCGCAGGGTGCCGATGGTCGTCGCCAGTGTGTCGTATTGCCCGACGAGCAGGACGAACGCGATCAGTCGGCCGTCGTCGAGATGGCGGCGTAGGGCCGCCCACGTGTCGTCGCTGATGTCCTTGGCGGTGACGAGTTCATCGGTGGCCTGCAACAACGCACGCTCGCGGTCACCCCAGCCGGCATCCGGGCCTTCCAGTACCCGGTCGAAGATGTCTCCCTTGACGCCCGCCCGAGCCCCCAGCCGCCGATGATGGTCGAGTTCGTAGTCGCAGTCGCGGAGGTGCGCGACCCGGATGATGATCATCTCGGATTCCTTGCGCGACAGGGCCCCGAACGGCATCAGTCGCCCGCTGAAATGCAGCCAGGCGCGGAACAGCCCCTTCGCCCGGCCCAGTGTGGAGAAGATGCGCGCGTTGTCGACCCCGATCACCCGGGCGGCCCCGCGGGCGAACACCCAATTGATCGGGCCGAGTTCGCGGAGACCGCCGGGGGCGACGCGAGGCGTGCCGGTGTCGTCCGGCGCGACGTGCGGAGTGCTCATGACGCCCACGGTAGACTACCGAAACTATGACGAGCACCACACAACGAACGTTCACCAGTGTCGAGGAAATGAAGGCCGCGATCGGCGAGGATCTGGGTTCCGGCGAGTGGCTGGAGATCACTCAGGATCGCGTCGACGCCTTCGCGGAGGCGACCGGCGACCATCAGTGGATCCACGTCGATCCCGAACGCGCGAAGGACGGCCCGTTCGGTACGACGATCGCGCATGGCTACCTGACGCTCTCCCTGCTCCCGGTGTTGGCCGGCGGCATCTTCACCGTCGAGGGTCCGAAACTGGTCATCAATTACGGTGCGAACAAGGTGCGTTTCCCCAACCCGGTGAAGGTGGGCTCGCGAATCCGTTCGAATGCCGTGATCACCTCGATCGACGAGACACCGGCCGGCGTCAACATGGTCGTCAAGAACACGATCGAGATCGAGGGCGTAGAGAAGCCGGCATGCGTCGCGGAGAACGTCCGCGTCATGGTCTTCTGACAGACCCTTTCGTGGCTCGCTGCGCTCTCACCTCAGGGAGCGGGGACGCTGTCGACCTTCACCGCGCCGGGCATCCGCTCTTCGCCGGGTGTCCGGCGAGGCGGTCCTCGAGCCACGCCATCGCGTCGGGGAAGGCGACGAAGACGGTCGTCATGTGTTCGCCCGGGTACTCGCGGTAGGTGGCATCGGTGCCGAGGCGGCACTGCTCATCGAACAGCGCGCGGGCCTGGCGGGCGGGAATCCACCACTCCTCGGCGCCGTGATAGATGAACTCCGGCATGGCCGACTTCATCCCGGCCATCTTGGTGACCTCGAAGATCTTCTCCGCGACCGGTGAGTGGAAGGGGTCGGGGTCGTTGGAGAGTGCCTGCGTCGGCGCGAACGTGGCGCCGAGGTCGCCCATGGTCCCCGTGCACAGATTCTTGAAGAAGTCGTTCGACGCCAGCCAGCGCGCGACATTGTTGGCCATCGGGAGCAGTTCGGGCCGCTCACGGGCGATGCCCAGGATCGCCGCGTGGTAGACGCCGGTGGCGAGATTGGCGTTCATACTCGCCGCGAGGACCCGGTAGTCGGCGGGGACGCCGCCGATCGCGGCGCCGACGAACCGGCCGGCCACGTCGGGCGCATACGAACTTGCGAGCTTGGCGGTCGCGTTCGTGGCGATGGCGCCGCCGGAGTAGCCGAGCATTCCGATCGGGCCGCTGCCGAAGTTGCGCTTGTCGTAGGTGGCCGCAGCGCGGACGGCATCGAGCACGACATGTGCCGCGACATACGGCTCGGCGTAGGCCATGCGTGGGCCGGTGTGGTCCGGAACGATCACCGCATAACCCTTTTTCAGCGAGTCCTGGGTGGTCGGCGGGTTCAGGTCGGTGTTGTTCGTGTCCCCGCTCTTGCCGTGCGAGAGCGTGTATCCGGTGGTGCAGCGTGTGCCCAGCGCGACGATCGGCGGATTGTTCACCATGACCGGGCGGGCACCGGCCCCCTTCCACGGTGTCGGCGGTACGAACAGGGTGGCCGTGCCGAAGATGGGCCGATCCGCTGCGTCGCGGGAAGTGAACTTGATCTGGCGTGCGTAGCCGACCTTCGCCTCCAGCAGAGGTGCGGCGACCGGGGCGACATCACGGGTCCTCAGGATCTCGCCGGGCCGGTGCTGCGCCAGGTCGGCGGGCCAGAAATCGAAGAAGGAGTCACCGGTCGGGGACGGCATGACCGCTTCCCGGAATTCCTGGAGCTCGCGCGACGCCCCTGGGGTGACGGCCCGCGCCGGTATCGACTTGAGCTGGGGAACCGGGGGTGGCGGCACCATGGAATCGACCCGGCCGGGGAACTGTGCCGGGGCCGGCATCAGACTGGGCGGGTCGGCGAGGGCGGTTGCCGAACCCGTCGCCAGAGCGGTCATCGTGACACCGACGATCATCGCCGTGCGCAGCACTGTTCTCATGGACCCCGACGATCGCCCAGGCATCACTCACTCCTCATGGTCGCGATCCCCGTATCCCCGGCCGCCGGTTGCGGCTGGATGACCGAGTTTTCGCTTCTCAAACAATCTTCGAAGGATTCTAAGCGCGGGTACCGACAAACGCCCTACCGGAGTCGACTGGGTCATCTGCATTGGTACGTTTGGGCGACCGGGCGGCCGATCTCACCGGCATTCGTTGGGCGCCGGTATGCCGCGTAGCCGCTGGTCAAGCCAATCCAGCGCGCCCGGGAAGCCGAGCACTGCCGCAGAGACGTGTTCACCGAACACCTCGCGATACGCGGCAGTCCCGCCGAGTTGGCACTGCCGGTGGTACAGATCCCGTGCCCCGGCGGCAGGAATCCACCACTCGTAGGTGCCCTGGTAGATGTACAGGGGAACAGCCGATTTTCGGTCGGCCATCTTGGTCACCCGGTAGATGTGTTCGGCGACCGGTGAGTGGAACGGGTCCGGGTTGTTCGACAGCAGCTGCATCGGCCAGAACGTCTGGCCCGCGAGCGCGGCGGGGATCGTGCACACGTTCTTCAGTGGTGAGGTGGCCAGCCACTGCGCGAAATCATTTGCCATCGGGAGGATCTCGGTCCGCTCACGCGCGATGCCGAAGGTGGCGGCATGGAAGAGACCGGTGGCGAGATTCGCGTTCATGCTGCCGACGAGCATGCGGAAATCGGCGGGTACCCCACCGAGTGCGGCACCGACGACGCGGCCGATCAGCTCAGGGGCGTAGTCGGCGAGCAGCTTCGTCGCGCCGTTGGTGGCGATCGCCCCACCCGAGTAGCCCGTCATGGCGATCCGCGATGCCCCGAAGGAACGGCGGTCGAGGTTGCCCGCGGCTCGGATGGCGTCGAGCACGACATGTCCCGCGACGACGGGTTCCGCATATGCCATCCGTGGGCCCTGGTGGTCGGGGATGAGTACCGAATATCCGTGGGAGAGGGCCAGCTGGGTGGTCGGGGGGATGAGGTCGGTGACGTTGGTTGCTATCGAAAATCCATGTGCCAGAGTATATCCCGGATCGCATGCGGTGCCGAGCGAATCGATCGGGAGATTGTTGACGAGAATCGGACGTGACGCGGTGGCGCGCGGGGTCCGCGGTGCCAGGATCGTTGCGGTGCCGAACGACGGAGCGCCGGTGGCGTCGGTACTGCGGAACTTGATCAACCGCGCGAACCGGATGGGAGACGTCACCACCGGCGCCGCGGTCGCCGTCACGTCCCGGGTGGCGATGATCTGGCCCGGTGCCAACGCCGCGAGGTTCGTCGGCCAACGGTCGAACAACGGGTCCCCCGTCGGCGACGGCAGGGCGGCCTCGCGCAATTCCAGTGTGCGATGGTCGAACCCCTTGGCCTGTGCGCGCAGTGGAATCCTCCCGAGTCGCGGGAAGGGTGGGGGCGGCAACGCCCCGTTGATGGCGTGTGGCACCTGCGACGGTACCGGCAGCATGTTCGGCGGTTCGGCCACGGCCGTGGCGGCGGAGGTCACGGTGGTGGCGGTGAGGACGGCGACCGCACCGAGGGTGGCGACGCCACCCCGGAATCGAAGGGCCGCAAGGTATGAGCGCTTCCGCTTCATGGCGTACTCCCTCTCGGGTGTGAGGGGAATCCCCGGTGATCTCCTCACTGGCCGAAGCGTACGACTGCGTCCAAGTCGATTGACTGGGACACGCGACCTACATGTGCAACCGTAATTGAACTGTGATCGGTATCACATCAATTGGTCTTGTTTGAAGGTCAATTCGTCATATAGGGAGACACCGTGCTGCGGTGCTCGTCGATGTGCAGGTTTGCGCCTAGCGCCGGAAACGCGCGCTGTGCACAGTTCAGGCGCTCGCAGACCCGGCAGCCCGCGCCGATCGGTGTGATCTGCGCCTGCGGACCTATCTCGAGTCCGTCGGAGTAGATGACCCGCCCCGCGTGGCGGAGTTCGCAACCGAGTCCGATGGCGAATGTCTTGCCGGGTTGTCCGTATCGGGCGGCGCGGCGCTCCACGGTCCGGGCAACCCAGAGATAGTCACGGCCGTCGGGCATCTCGGCGATCTGGGTGAGGATCTTGCCCGGCGATCCAAAGGTCTCGTAGACATTCCACAGGGGACATGTTCCGCCGCTGGAGGAAAAGTGGAATCCGGTGGCGGACTGGCGTTTCGACATGTTCCCCGCTCGGTCGACACGGACGAACGACCAGGGGATGCCGCGCAGATTGGGCCGCTGCAGCGTCGAGAGTCGGTGGCAGATCGTCTCGTAGGACACCGAGTAGAACGCCGACAGCCTCTCGATGTCGTATCGGAAATCCTCGGCCGCGCCGTGGAACTGGCTGTACGGAAGAACCGCTGCCGCGGCGAAGTAGTTGGCCAGCCCGAGCAGTGCGAGTGACCGGGCCTCGTCGCTGGTGAAATTGCCGTCGTCGACGAGCCGGTCGAGCAGATCCCCGTATTCGAGGTAGCCCAGTTCGGCGGCGAGCTTCATCGTGCGCTGTCCCGCGGACAATGCGGCGGAGAACTCCAGTCGGCGTGTCTCCGGGTCGAATCGGTGCAGGGTGTAGTCGCCGAGATCGACTCGGCGGATGATGCTGACGCCGTGCACGTTCTCGAGCCGGTTGGCGATCTCCCGGCGGATGTCGGCCGAGTGCATCCGCATCCGTACCGTCATCTCCTCGGCGGCCACGTCGAGCTCGTGAATGTAGTTGCGGCGCTGGTAGAAGTAGTCGCGGACTTCTTCGTGAGGAGCCGTGATGGAGCCTCGCATGCTCCGGTCGCCCCGTTCGTCGGTGGCGGCAGCCAGTTGGTCGGTGGCGATCCGGTAGCGCTGATGGAGGTTCACCATCGCCTGCGCGATCTCGGGGTGTGTGGCGACCAGGGAACTGATGGTGTGCGCCTCGGTCGCCGCAGGCGCGGCCTCGAGGTCGTCGTCGAGGAGGACCTCGCGCAATTCGGCGACCAGCCGGACGCTGTCCTGGGAGTCGAAGAACTCCTCGTCGATGCCGAACACCTCGGTGATCTTCGACAGGACCGGCACGGTGAGCGGGCGGGCGTCGTGTTCGATCTGGTTGAGGTACGACGGTGAGATGGCCAGTGATTGCGCAAGCGCGACCTGGGAGAGGCCCCGCTCCGACCGGAGCTGGCGCAGTCGCGAGCCGACGTAGGTCTTGGTCATGGCAACCTCCTGTCGGGGCCGAGCGGGTGCGTGGGTGCGGGTCGTCGGAACGTGATCCCGTCACTCTGCTCGCCTGCACGTTCAGGGTACGGTGACCGCGTGCGTGTCCTGGTCCAGCGCCGGTGGCCGGTCTCGGCGATCATCACGGCGGCCGCGGTGGTGATTGTGGTCGCCGGGTGTGGTTCCGGTCCGGCGGCCGGTCCGGCACCCTCCGAGGTCCCGGCCGACCTGCTCATGTCGCCAGACCAGCTACCTGCCGGCTTCACCCCTGCGCAGTTGTCGGTGGCCGACCTGGTGGCGGCGAATCGGGGACCGATCGAGTCGGCGAGATCGGCTGCGTTCGCACCGCCCGAATGTCGTCCGACCGCTGATGCCGATCTGAATCCACAACTGACCGCCGCGAACTCGGCAGTCCTGGCGGCACGCAGCGACGCGGGCTCGTTGGTCGAGCTCGTCTCGACCGTTCGTCGCGACATCGACGCCGACATCCGCGTCACGACCGGACGATGCGCGACCACCACCACGGTGATCGGCAGCGGAAACCTGCGTGGTGCGCGGATCGTCACCAGATACACCGAGGTGCCGAATCCGGATTCGGGCGAGAGCGAGTCGTCGGTGCAGCAGTCGTCGGCGATGCGATCGACGGTCACGACCACCCTGATCGACGGTGCGGTGAGCACCCAGATCGGCTTCGCCGGGTACGCGATCGTCGCAGTTCCCGGCGCGGCCCCGGTCACCGTCCAGCTCACGGTGGGCGGCGAGGCGACCCCGGCCACGAAGCCGCCGTCCGGGGCGACCCAGCCCATGACCGATGCGGAGTTCGCAGCGGCATTCGGCGAGGCCATCTCGGCCGCCGCGCGCTGACCAGACACCGCCGAAGGTGTGAACGCCCTCACAGATCGGGTTCCGGTCGGATGCCTCGCCGGTCGACTGACGACGACGTGTGTGCGGTGCAGGGCGTCAGCGCACGTCGGTAAAAACGCAGTACGCGCGTACTTTTTGGCGCCGGATGGTGAAAGATTCACATGACCAGGTTTGCAAACTTTGCAAAAGCTCGCCAGATCCTTGCCTGATTTTGCACACGAAAGGGATTGGACCTGCACATTTGTTCTGTGGCACCCTTGTCACAGGCACCACCGGACAGCGTCGGTTTGTTCGCACAATTTGCGGCCGACCTACGCGACTCGGGCACTGTCTGTCAGCACACCGGCCCGGGCGCCACCGGGTCGCAGCAGGACAACGAAAGCGAAGTAGGCATGAGCAACGTCGGAAAGCCACGCACCGCCGCGGAGATCCAGCAGGACTGGGACACCAACCCGCGTTGGAAGGGCGTCAAGCGCGATTACACCGCCGAGCAGGTGGCTGAGCTCCAGGGCTCGGTCGTCGAGGAGCAGACCCTCGCCCGCCGCGGCGCCGAGATCCTCTGGGAGGGCGTCAACGCCGGAGACGGCAGCTACATCAACGCGCTCGGCGCGTTGACCGGTAACCAGGCGGTCCAGCAGGTCCGCGCCGGCCTCAAGGCCGTGTACCTGTCGGGTTGGCAGGTCGCGGGTGACGCGAACCTGTCGGGCCACACCTACCCCGATCAGTCGCTGTACCCGGCGAACTCGGTGCCGTCGGTGGTCCGACGCATCAACAACGCGCTCATGCGCGCCGATGAGATCGCCCGCGTCGAGGGTGACGACTCGGTGGACAACTGGGTCGTGCCGATCGTGGCCGACGGTGAGGCCGGCTTCGGTGGCGCCCTCAACGTCTACGAGCTCCAGAAGGCCATGATCGCCGCGGGTGCCGCCGGTACCCACTGGGAAGACCAGTTGGCGTCGGAGAAGAAGTGCGGCCACCTCGGTGGCAAGGTGCTGATCCCCACCCAGCAGCACGTCCGCACGCTGAACTCGGCCCGCCTCGCCGCGGACGTCGCAGGCACCCCGACCGTCGTCATCGCGCGTACCGACGCCGAGGCCGCGACGCTCATCACCTCGGACGTCGACGACCGCGACAAGCAGTTCGTCACCGGTGAGCGCACCGCCGAGGGCTACTACCACGTGAAGAACGGCATCGAGCCGTGCATCGCACGTGCGAAGTCCTACGCTCCGTACGCCGACATGATCTGGATGGAGACCGGTACCCCGGACCTCGAGCTCGCGCGCAAGTTCGCCGAGTCGGTCAAGTCGGAGTTCCCGGACCAGCTGCTGTCCTACAACTGCAGCCCGTCGTTCAACTGGAGCAAGCACCTCGACGACAGCACCATCGCCAAGTTCCAGAACGAGCTGGGCGCCATGGGCTTCACCTTCCAGTTCATCACGCTGGCCGGCTTCCACTCGCTGAACTACGGCATGTTCGACCTTGCCTACGGTTACGCCCGCGAGCAGATGACCGCCTTCGTCGATCTGCAGAACCGTGAGTTCAAGGCTGCCGACGAGCGTGGCTTCACCGCTGTCAAGCACCAGCGCGAGGTCGGCGCCGGCTACTTCGACAGCATCGCCACCACCGTGGACCCGACCAGCTCCACCACCTCGCTGAAGGGTTCGACCGAAGAGGGACAGTTCCACTGAGTCGAGGTTCGGCCTGATAGTCGTTGCCTGACATGACATCCGGGGTGGGCGGGGTGATCCTCTGCCCACCCCGGGTTCGTCGGTATCCGGGGCCGTTATCCGGGGCCGGATCGACGAAGACCACCACCGAACTTTTCTGATTCGAGGAGCCGACCATGGCAACCGAAAAGATCTCCCGCGTCGGCGTCATCGGCGCCGGTCAGATGGGTGCCGGCATCGCCGAAGTGTGCGCCCGCGCGCACGCGGACGTCCTTGTCTACGAGTCCACACGCGAACTCGCTGCGGCCGGTCGTGCCCGAATCCTGCGCTCGCTGGATCGTGGGGTCTCCAGCGGGAAGCTGACCGAGCGTGAGCGCGAGCAGGCTGCCTGGCGACTCCGCTTCACCTCCGATCTGGGCGACTTCGCCGATCGTCAGCTCGTCTGCGAGGCGGTCGTCGAGGACGAGGCGGTCAAGACCGAGATCTTCAAGGAACTCGACAAGGTCGTCACCGACCCGAACGCGGTGCTGGCGTCCAACACCTCGTCGATCCCGATCATGAAGCTGGGCATGGCCACCGCCAATGCCCACCGTGTGATCGGCTTGCACTTCTTCAACCCGGTGCCGGTGCTCCCGCTGGTCGAGCTCGTCACCACGCTGATGACCACGCCGGAGGTCACCGAGCGCGCCGAGGCCTTCGCCCACGACATCCTGGGCAAGCAGGTCGTCCGCTCGGCCGATCGCTCCGGGTTCGTCGTCAACGCACTCCTCGTGCCATACCTGCTCTCGGCCATCCGCATGGTGGAGAGCGGCTTTGCCACCGTCGAGGACATCGACAAGGCGATGGTGCTCGGATGTGCCCACCCCATGGGCCCGCTGAAGCTGACCGACCTCGTTGGCCTCGACACCGTGAAGGCCATCGCGGACAAGATGTACGAGGAATTCAAGGAGCCGCTCTACTCGCCGCCGCCCCTGCTGCTGCGCATGGTGGAGGCCGGCCGCCTCGGCAAGAAGGCCGGGCACGGCTTCTACCAATACAGCGAGAACGGCGCGAACAAGTAACCCGCGCAAGCGCCTTCATGGTGATCCGGGGAACGCACCGAGGTCACCCATCGGGTCGGGAACTGCCGATAGGGTCTACCAATGACTAGCTCGTTGCAGGAGATCGAATACGGCTCGTCGATCCTGGGTTATCCCCGCATCGGCGCTCGCCGCGAGCTGAAGAAGGCCCTCGAGGATTACTGGCATCAGGGCAGTTCGCTCGACCAGCTGCTCGCAGCCGGTCGGGAGATCGGCGACGGGATGTGGCATGAACTGGCCGCCACCGGACTCGAACAGGTACCCGGCAACATCTTCTCGTTCTACGACCACGTGCTCGACAACGCGCTGTTGTTCGGTGCCGTACCCGCCCGGTTCGAACCGCTGCGTGCCGACCTCGAGCCGCTCGACCACTACTTCGCGATGGCCCGGGGCAAACCCGACTTCCCGCCCTTGGAGTTGGTGAAGTTCTTCAACACCAACTACCACTACCGGCAGCCGGAGATCGGTGTGGACACCGAGTTCTCGCTGACCGCGGCTCCGGAGTTCGCGCAACGACTGCTCGACGAACACCGGCGTGCGAGCGCCGACGGCATCGAGTTGCGCCCGGTGACCCTCGGGCCGGTCAGCCTGCTGCTGCTGTCGAAGCCGGCGCCGGATGCGCCGGACGGGTTCCGTCCGCTCGATCGCCTCGATGATCTGCTGCCCGCCTACGTCGATCTGTTGGAACGCCTTGCCAAGCAGAACTGCAAGTGTGTCCAGCTCGATGAGCCGGCGTTCACCAGCGATCGGTCCGATGCCGAGCTCGAATCGCTTGACCGCGCCTACACCCAGCTGTCCCATGCGGGGTTGCGCCCGCGGTTGCTGGTGACGGGCCAGTACGGCGATCTCGGTGCGGCACTGCCGATCCTGGCGCAGACGCAGGTCGACGCGATCGGCGTCGATCTGGTCAGTGAGCCGATGTCGGCGGCGGCACTGGCAAAGATCCCCGGGCTGAAACGCAAGCGGCTGTACGCCGGTGTCATCGACGGGCGCAATGTGTGGAAGGCCGCCAAGGGCGGAAAGCTCGACTATCTGCTGGAGATCAAGAAGCACATCCCCGACCTCGTCGTGTCCACGTCCTGCACATTGATGCATGTTCCGGTCGACAAGTTGATCGAGCCCGACCTCCCCGGTCACGTCGCCGATCGGCTGTCATTCGCGAAGCAGAAGGTCGGCGAGGTGGTGGCACTCGCGAAGGCCATTGCCGACGGTGCGCCCGCGCATTGGTACACGCGACCCACGAAGGTCGACTTCAAGCTGAAACATGATGTGCGGCAGAGGGTTGCCCACATCCGTCCCGACCAGCGCGAGCGTGCCCCGTACGCCGAACGCAAGAAGGCGCAGGACAAGACCCTCGGTCTGCCGACGGTGCCCACCTGCACCCTGGGCTCGTTTCCGCAGACCAGGGATGTCCAACTGGCCCGCTACTACTACGGCCAGGGCCGGCTCGGCTGGGACGAGTACGTCGACCGCCTCAAGCAGGAGATCAGACGGATCATCGAGTTGCAGGAGGACATCGGGCTCGACGTGCTGGTGCACGGCGAGCCCGAACGCAACGACATGATCCAGTACTTCGCCGAGCTCATGGACGGTTACGCGTTCACCCACATGGGTTGGGTCCAGGTGTACGGCTCGAGATGTGTCCGGCCGCCGATCCTCTACGGGGACATCAAACGTCGCGGCCCGATGACGGTCGAGTGGATCACTTTCGCGCAGTCGTTGACCGACAAACCCGTCAAGGCGATCCTGACCGGTCCGGTCACCATGCTCGCGCGTTCCTTCGTACGCCAGGACCAGCCGCTCCACGAGACCGTCGAGCAGTTGGCGCTGGCGGTGCGCGACGAGGTGACAGACCTGGAGAGAGCGGGGATCCGGATCATCCAGGTCGATGAGCCGTCGATCCGCGAGCTCCTCCCGTTGCGCGAGCGAGGGCGGGACGGCTACCTCGACTGGGCGGTGGCGGCGTTCAAGCTCGCCGTCGGTGGCGCCGGGCCGGCCACCCAGATCCACACGCACCTCGGCTATTCGTCCATCGCGCAGGTCGTCGAGGCCTTCGATGCCCTGGATGCCGACGTCACCTCGATCGTCGCGACCCGGTCGATCGATTGGGTGCTCGACGAATTGGCCAAACGCGGCACGGCGATCCAGCGAGATGTGGGTCCGGGCGTGTACGAGAGCCGCAGTGCGGCGATCCCCGACATCGACGAGATCGATGCGCGTATCCGACGAGCGACGAGCGCGATCGATCCGAAACGACTGTGGGTCAATCCCGATGGCGGTCTGAAGACGCGGCACTATTGGCAGCTCGAACCGTCGCTGCGCAACATGGTTGCCGCCGCCCGGCGCGAGCGCCGGCGTATCGCCGCGACGCAGGCTGTCTCCGGCTGATCATCCGTATTGACAGCAGATCAACTGGTGGTGACATCCACCACCAGTGCTAGCAGTGTGCTTGCATTTGCTAGCAGAACGTGGATACTGGGTGATGGAACCAAGGAAATGGCCCGATGCGCCATCGACAGCAACGGCGTTGTCGAGTGATCCGAGACCGCTGACCATTCGACAGTATTTGTGCCACGGCGTATTTGGTGACCACACAATCTCAAATCACAACTCATGAGGAGTTCGCTGTGAGTGAATCGACACGCACGCTGGCCAATCCGATCTACGCGGCCGTGGGAGCAGGCGACTATGTCGTCACCCAGTTCAACGACATCATCTCGCAACTGCGCGAGCGCACCGAGTCTGCATCGGAGAGCGCCCAGGCGCGCTTCGAGGAGACCCGCGGCACCGCTGCGGCGCGCTACGAGGAGACCAAGACTCGGATCGGGTCGCTGCCCGAGGACGTGCCCGCCGGCATCGAGGAACTGCGCGGCAAGATCAGCTCTGATGAGCTACGCAAGGCCGCCGAGGGTTACCTCGAGTCCGCCACCGAGTTCTACAACTCGCTCGCCGAGCGCGGCGAGGAGACCGTCGAGCGTCTGCGTCAGCAGCCGGTCGTCCAGGAGAACATCGACCGTGCGGGCAAGGTCTACAGCGACGCCGTCGACCTGACCGAGGACACCCTCGGTGTCGTGTCGTCGCAGACGCGCGTCGTCGGTGAGCGCGCGGCGAAATTGGCCGGTCGGGTGAGCAATCGCGTCGAGGACGTGGCCGTCGACATCGAAGAGGCGGGTCAGACCATCAAGTCCGGCACCGCCGACGCCGCCGATGAGATCGGTGGCGCCGCAGGGACTGTCGAGGCCAAGGGCCGTACCGCCAATGCGTCGCCGGCGAAGAAGATCGCCGCTGCAAAGAAGGCGCCGGCGAAGAAGGCACCCGCCAAGAAGGCGCCTGCCAAGAAGGCCGCCAACTAGTCAATCGCAAAGCGGGGGTGACACGTTCACCTCGTCTGCCGGAATCCACCTTCGCGTATTCGAAGGTGGATTCCGGCGTTTGAGGTGGAACCGTCGGGCGACTGTGCATTCACTGCGGCGGGGAGTGGATGGTGAGCACCGCGGTGGCACCTGTCCGGCTCCGATAGGTGTGCTCGACGTCGCTGATCCACTGCAGTGTTTCGCCTGGTTCGGCGTGCCGTTCGGTACCTGCGCGGCCGGCCTCGAGCGCACCGGTCACCACGTGGACGTTCTCGGTGACCCCTGCGCCGTGTGCGGGGGAGGTGCGGACGCCGCCCGGCAGGATGCGGAGCCAGAAGACCTCGGTGGTCGCGCCATCCGGATGATGCTCGACGTGCAGGATCTGGGCGTGCAGGAACTCGCCGCTCCCCTCGGTCCCGGCGTCCTCGCCGAGGAGTGCGGTCAGCGGGACGCCGAGTGGTCCGGCAACGGCGTAGAGCGTATCGAGAGTCGGATTGCGTTGCCCGGCTTCGATCTCCGACAGCGAACCCTTGCCGATCGCGGCGCGGCGGGCGAGTTCGGACAGGGAGAGTCCGCGGTCGGCGCGCAGGGCCGCGATTCGGCTGCCGACGGCTTGCCTGCGGTGTTCGACGGTCACAGGCTGGATTCTCCCACTCGATCGAGGCTGCGTTCTGTTTACGGAACGTTTGAGGTAGCCTCACTCCGGTGACAATCACAGCACAACCCGGTCTGCAGCAGCCGATTGTCGCGGGCATCGTCACTGCGCTGGTCGGGTTCACTTCGTCGTTCGCGGTGGTCACGGCCGGTTTGCGTGCGGTCGGTGCGACGGCCGAGCAGGCGGCGTCGGGACTGCTGGCGCTGACGGTGGTGTTCGGCCTGGGGATCATCGTTCTCAGCGTGCGGACTCGTGCGCCGATCACGCTCGCCTGGTCGACTCCCGGGGCCGCGATGCTGGTCAGTATGGGGGCGTCGTACGACGCCGGGTGGCGGGCCGCGGTCGGTGCGTTCCTGGTGGTCGGGGTGTTGATCCTGGTCACCGGCCTGGTGCCGGCGTTGGGAGATCTGATCTCGCGGATCCCGACACCGATTGCGCAGGCCATGCTCGCCGGCGTGCTGCTGACGCTGTGTCTCGCGCCGATGCATTCGCTGGTGGCCGCCCCCGCGCCGGCAATTCCGGTGCTGGCGGTCTGGCTGCTCGCGACACGGTGGTTGACCCGGTGGGCGCTGCCGCTGGCGTTGGCGACCGCGCTGGTGGTCATCGGTATCCACCTCGCCGTCGACGGCGGGAACGGCCTCGGCTCGGCAACCTGGTTTCCGGCATTGTCGGTCACGGCCCCGTCCTTCGACGCGGCCGCGATCATCGGCATCGCGGTGCCCCTGTTCATCGTGACGATGGCGTCGCAGAACATCCCGGGTGTGGCGGTGCTGAGCTCGTTCGGATATGTGACGCCGTGGCGTGCCGCCATGTCCGTCACCGGGGTCGGCACGCTGGTGGCCGCGCCGTTCGGAGGCCACGCCATCAATCTCGCCGCGCTGTCGGCGGCGTTGGCCGCTGGGGATGAGGCCGGACCGGATCGGGGGCGGCGCTGGGTGGCCGGCGTCTCCGCCGGAATCACCTACCTGGCGCTGGCCGGGTTGTCAGGGGTGCTGGTCACGATTGCGGCCGTCGCGCCCGGTGGACTCGTGGAAGCCGTTGCCGGCCTTGCACTTCTGGGGACATTCGCCAGCGCTATCGTCGGTGCGTTCACCGCCGTCGAGACGCGCGTGCCCGCCGCCCTGACGTTCGTCGCGGCCGCGTCCGGGGTCACCTTCTTCGGGATCGGGGGAGCGTTCTGGGGGCTGGTGATCGGGTTGGTGGCGTACGGGGTGCTGCGGGCGGGGAATCGGCGTTCGACCGTCACGTAGAGACGATGGCCTGTCCCGTCTCGTCGATCAGAGATTCAGGGTCGATTCGCCCGGTTGGGCGGTCACCGTCTCGATTCGTCCGGCGGATGAGTCGTCGGTGGTGGTGTAGTGCACCGCAGAGGTCCGAAAGTGGGTCGAATGATCGCCCATCCGGGTGGTCAATGTCTCTGCGGCAGCTCGCATCGACTCCACCCGAGAGCTCATGGCGGCGGCCGACGCTCCGACCCATCCCGACGCCACCGCACTCTCGATCTCGGCGTGCGCGCCCGAATACACATCGTCGGATTCCGATTGCCAGCCCGCGAGGCGATATCCGTCGCGGTGGAGGTCGTCGGGCGACACAGTCACCTCACCGGATTGCGGGGATGTCGCGTCGCCCATCCTGATCCTCCCTCGCTGTGCACAGCCGTTTCGACTGCCAAGATACATTCACCCCAGCGCAGGGCCTGCGAAACGGGCAGGGAGACACCGGAAAAGGGTGCATCTCGGACATGGTCGAGGTGGTTGAGTCCGTCGCCTGAATGACCACGTGGCGAGTGTGCCCATCGCCCGTGGCACGATATGTGCTCGGTGAAGTGCCGTCGGGGTGAAAGTGGGCAAACTGACCGCCTTCGAGACGTGGAACAGTTCCGCTGGCGATGCCGCTCGAGAGTCCGTCAGCAAGACCCGCAAGGACCTCGATCGTCACGGTGAGGTCGCGACGAGCGTTGCCGACGCCGCCCGCAGAGCTGAGGGCGAGATAGACCAGGTCAAAGAATCGCTCAAACGGCTTCGCGCGGACGTCGCAAAGTACGGTTTCGTTCTCGACGCAAACTCGGACACGATCTTCGACCCGCATCCGCCGAACATGGATGACTGGCCCGCCGAGAAGGTCAAGGCCTATCACGATGCACTGGAGAGGCTTCAGTTCGAGCTGCTGGCCGTTCTGACGGCGGCTGTCGTGGCCGATCACGACCTCGCGAAGGCGATCGACGCCGCGGATGGTGACGTGAAGGGAGACGTCGATTGGGCCCCTTCCACCGGTGACGTGGTCCTGGGGAGTACGGCGGGATTGACCGGTGCAAAGGCCGACATCATCCGCGACATCTGACTCAAGTCGATCGGCGAGAATCCGACCGGTGTGAACGCAAAGATCCTGCCATGGTTGGAGGACATAGGCCGAATGAAGGGGATCTCCAAGATCGGCGGAGTCGTGGGCGTGCTGACAGCAGTGCCATCGGTATTTGCTGATCATGCTGAGGGAAACTCGTGGAGTGAGGCGATTACCCGAGAAACTGCAAGTACAGCGGTCGGCGTGGGCACGGGAACTGTGGCGGCGGCCGGTGCGAGTGCGGCAATGGCCTCGATCATCGCAGGCACCGAGGTCGGCGCGACGATCGGTTCGGTTGTACCTGGGGCCGGAACCATCGTCGGTGCGATCGCCGGCGCTGCCATCGGAGGGACGGCGGCATTCTTCACGTCGAAGGGGATCGATGCACTATGGGACTGACCTCTGAAAGTCTGACTTATCAGTGGAAGCGACACACCACTTACGAAGTCCCACGGGCGCTGGGGCATATGTTGGCACTGGTCCTGATCGGGATTGTGGGGATTGCCGTGGCAATCGCGCTGGGCGGCAACGTGTTGGCGTTGGTGTTTGTCGCAACGGCATTGATCCCCGTTCCGGTCGTGTTGCGGAAGAGGACCAAGTTGCGACGTGCGCCCCAACATCTCGTGCTCTACCGACAGCCGTTTTACACCAATGGATGGCTGTGGATGACAATGGTGTTCGCAATGATGGCTGTTGGCGTCGTCGGACAAGTGGCAGTCGGGGCGACACAGGCATGGCGTATTGCGCTCCTTGCCGTTCCGACGCTTCTAGGTGCGGCGCTCACGGCTGTGTTGGCCTACAAGTACAGGGGTCCCTTGACGCTGACGGCGACCGCAGTGCGCTCCGGCAGCGGTAGGTCTGTGGACATCGGTACTGCACGAATTGATTTCGTGAGCGTGGAACAGGGTGCCCCATCGATCAAACTGACGCCTGCGTCAGGGCGTCCCCTTGTCGTGTCGCCCGTGCCCTACAACGTGGACTTCGACTCTCTGCTGTCGACGATCGAACAGCTTCGGACCTGGAATGAGCAGGGAAGAAACACTTCTCCGGCCGAGATCGAAGCCATGGTCTCGGCGACACCACCCGACGGACTCGAGGTCGGTGAATCGATAGCGCTGACTGTGTCTGTGGTGATGGATCATGAATCTCATTGAGGAATTGAACCGATTTCCCGGAGCGCGGGTCGAACCGGTGGTCGATCTGAGCGCCCATGAACTTCGTCCACGGGGGCTACCACCGGAGTGGCGTCGGATCCGTGCCGGCTACGCAGGTGGGCAACCGGCTGTGACGTGGCTCGATTCCGCCGCGGTGGACGAGATCGCCTCGTCGATCGGCAATGACGGTGATGCAATCGAGCCCGCGTTTGTTTCTTCAGCGATCCTGATGGGATGGACCATCAGCGGGCTGCACGACTCAACTGCCCGCGTCGGTGCACTCGCCAGTGAGATCACAGAGGATGTGCATGGCTGGACCGCGAGAGATCAACTGAGCGTTCGGCTGGGCGACGAGGCATTCTCCATCCGTTTGTTGGGAACGATGGAATCGCCATTCGGTCCGTTGGTCTCGAACATTCACAACATCGTGTTCTCGAGCGGCGATTTCGACACGACGCTCATACAACTCGCAGTCACCGCAACACAGGACTGGTCGTCCGTCGCGGATGACATCGTGCTGGACGCTCGGCCAGGGTGGGATTGAACTCGAGCCCGTGTTCCGTGGCAGGTCGTACGCAACTGCAACGTGAGCGAGCGTCGACGACAATAATTGTCGCGGAAACCCGCTCAGGGTGCATCTGTGTACGGAGTCAGTCCTCCAGCGCGGCCACGCGCTTCTTTTCCGCCTCGACGTCGAAGTCCGCCTTCGGCCATTCGAGGTCGAGACGCTCGAGAGCGTTGATCAACAGCTCGCAGATGGCCAGTCGCGCAAACCATTTGCGGTCGGCGGGGATCAGGAACCAGGGTGCGTGGCTGCTGTCGCAGCGGTCGAAGATCGCCTGGTAGGCCTCGAGATAGTCGTCCCAGAAGCCGCGTTCGTCGATGTCGCCGGGGTCGTATTTCCAGTACTTGTCCGGACGCTCGAGGCGCTCGGTCAGGCGTGCCTTCTGTTCGGACTTGGACACGACCATCGCGCATTTGATGATCGTGGTTCCCGACGCCACGAGGTCGCGCTCGAACTGGTTGATCACCTCGTAGCGCTTCTCCCACTCCGACTTCGGTACGAGATCGTGCACCCGCACGGGCAACACGTCCTCGTAATGGGAACGGTCGAAGATGCCGATCCGGCCGCCGGGTGGCAGCGCACGATGAACACGCCATAAGAAGTCGTGCGAGAGCTCCTCCGGTGTCGGCTTGCCGAACCCCTGAATGGTCAGGCCCTGCGGATCGACCAGTCCTCCGACGTGCCGGACGATCCCGCCCTTGCCGGCCGTGTCCATGCCCTGTAGGACGAGTAGCACCGATCGCCGGTCGCCGGCTCTTCCGTTGGCGTAGAGCAACTCCTGGAGATCGGCGAGGACGGCACCACGCTCGGTGAGAAGGGCTGCGCCACTGTCCTTGCCACCCTCGAAACCCGGTGTCGACGATGGCTCGAATCCGGCGATCGGCCCGGTCGCCGTGACGCGCAGTGACTCGACGGCGGGTGTGGTCCAGCCGGCCGTCTTCGCGTGCTTCCCCATTGAGCCGTGCCCTCCCGATCGTTGCAGTGTCAGCCGAGCGATTCGGCCGCCGCGGCGGTGGGCGGGAACAGCGGTCCGCCACCGAAGGCCTCACGATGTGAATCGGGCGCGGTCCCATCGTTGTTGATGAGGCCGTATCGAGCGCCGAGTTCAGCAGTGACCAGGGTATGGCCGTTGTGGTCGTCCAGGTCGGGATCGCCTGCCAGGGCATCGATCACCCGCCCCACGAACTCCGGGTCCTCCGCGCGTTGCAGTGAGAACCCGGCGAACTCGTCGATCCCGAGGGACAGCAGCAGTTCGGTCCGGATGAGACCCAGCCACAACGACACCGCGGTGACGCCGGTACCGGAGAGCTCGTGACCCATGTCGAACGACATCTTGTCGAGCCCCGACTTGCTCATGCCGTACAGGACCGAATGCAGATGACCACGGGAACCGAAGGACGAGATCGAGGTGATCAGCCCGCTGCCGCGCGCGACCATCATCCGGGCGGCGTGAACGGAGGCGACGTAGTGGGCGCGCAACCCGACGTCGATGAGGGTGTCCCAGTCGTCGACCGGACGTTCCCAGAACCGGTCGGAGAAGCCGCCGAAGCCACGCGGGGCGGCCCAGGCGTTGTTGACGAGAAGGTCGAGTCCGTCGGTGTCGCGCTCGACCCGGGCAAACACCTCGGCGACCGCATCGTCGTCGGTGTGGTCGCAGGCCACCGCGATGGTTCCGTCCGGTCCGGTCCCCTGACGTGACGTGACGTAGACGGTCCAGCCGGCGACGGCGAGCGCCGTGGCCACCCCCTGTCCGACTCCGCGACTGCCTCCGGTGACCAGTGCGGTACGGCTCATTCGGTGTCCTCGATTCCGTTGTCGGTGATAGGTGGTTCCGGTTCCGGAAGTGGTGGCGGCGCGGCGACGAACGCCTCCCGGGAACCGTTGAATGCCGCGATGCCGACGATGGAGCTCCACGACAGCATCGTCAGGTAGTCGATCAGATCGCCGACCGGGATGGAACGTTCGGTCATCCACCAGTCGACCGCGCGCTGGATCGCGCCCACCAATGCGTTGGACCACACCTCGGCACCCGAGATGTCGGCGTCGCGCTCGGTCATCCGCAGGACGAGAGCGGCGGTCATCAACTGTGCGACCAGCTTCTCCGAGTCGGCGGTGGCCGCCGACGACGGGGGGCTGGTCAGCGCGAACTTGTACAGGTTCGGTTCGTCGGCGACCGCGTTCACGTAGACACCGATGGCAGTGCGGGTCAGCGTGTACTCGTCGACGTCGTCGGTGATTGCCTCGGTCAGGCGCGGCAGCAGCATCGTCTCGAAGAAGCGCACCGCGGTCGCCACACCGAGATCACTCTTGTCGGTGAAGTACCGGTAGAGAACGGTTTTGGACACACCGATGTGTGCGGCGATCTCGTCCATCCCGACGTCGGCGCCGAGTGTGCGCACCGCGTCGATGGTGCCGTCGGTCAGTTCGGTCCGTCGTGCCGCCTTGTGCTTCTCCCAGCGTTGCCGCCGGCCGTCGGGTTTGGCGACGCCCTCGGTGACGGTACTGATCAATGCCTGCTCGAGGCCCCGGGTCACGTTCGTGGCGGCGGCCACGGCGGCTCGGGCTGCCGCGGCTGGGCTCGGGCGATTGGCCATCACCTGGCTAGCGTAGTGGGTGGCGGGTAAAACTGGTCCAATGCCGCCAACAGTCATTTCGGACGTATCCGGTGGGCCGGACCGTCCACCTGCGCAGGAGCCGCCGCAGTCATCTCTCGGCTTCGGTTCCGACGGTGCCGGCGACGCCGCCCGCCGTCGCGACCTGCGCAAGATGAAGGTGGTTGCCACCGGATTCCTGGTCTTCGCGGCAGTCGTGTATCTCTTCACCCGCTATCTCGAACACCGTGACGGCGTCGACGTCGCCGCGTGGGTCGGCTATGTCCGCGCCGCTTCCGAGGCCGGCATGGTGGGTGCGCTCGCCGACTGGTTCGCGGTCACCGCGCTGTTCCGGCATCCGCTGGGATTGCCGATCCCGCACACCGCGCTGATCCGCAAGAAGAAGGACGACATCGGCGATCAGCTCGGGGGATTCATCGAAGAGAACTTCATGACCCCGGACGTGATCGAAGATCGTGCGACGAGCCTGGAACTGCCCCGCCGCCTGTCCACCTGGCTCGCCGACCCGGCCAACGTCCCGCGGGTGTCCGATGAGGCCGCGCGGATGATCTCGCTCGCCGCGGAGATGCTGCGCGACGAGGACATCGAGCAGCTGATCGAGCACGCGATCAAATGGGCGGGGGAGCCGGAATGGGCGCAGCCGCTGGGTCGGATTCTCGAGCAGCTCATCGCCGAGGACCGGCTCGAGCCGGTGTTCCAGCTGGCGTGCGACCGTGCCCACGAGTGGGCCCTGGGTAGCCAGGATCTGATCGACCGTGTCGTCGACCAGGATGTCGGCCCGTCGTGGAAACCCAAGTTCGTCAACGCCATGCTCGGCGACAAGATCTACCGCGAGCTGGTCGACTTCACCTACAAGGTGCGTACCGAGCCGGACCACCAGTTCCGCCGTTCGATGCATCAGTTCGTCGAACAGTTCGCCGACGACCTGCAGCACGATCCGGAGATGATCGCCCGGTTCGAGGCGATCAAGCAGGAGCTGATCGGCCGCGACGAGGTCTCGGATGCTGCTTCGACGGCCTGGAAGACCGGCAAGGCCGTCGTCGAGCAGATGCTCACCGACCCCAACAGCACGTTGCGGAACTCGTTGTCGGACGCGGTGATCCAGCTGGCCACGCGAATCCGGGACGACCGTCCGCTGCAGGAGAAGATGAACGGCTGGGTGGCGCGGGCGGCCCGTCACGTCGCGGTCAACTACTCGCAGGAGATCATCTCGGTGATCACCGAGACGGTCCGCGGATGGGACGCCGACGAGACCAGCCGAAAGATCGAACTCCAGGTCGGCCGCGATCTCCAGTTCATCCGCATCAACGGCACGGTCGTCGGCGCGCTCGCCGGGCTCGCGATCTACACGGTCTCGGTGTTGATCTTCGGCTAGGCGGCGGGCGGGTGGGATCTGGCCCGCTCGCGCCGGTGGTTAGCACTCTGCTTGCACTAGCTAGCACACCCGCAGATACTGGTGGCAGGAACCGACCGGGGCGAGCGGAGCGACGGGGAATGTGACGGGAGTGTGATGAAGCCGCACGAGAACGATCTGCCCGAGCCGGCCGGAGGCGAAGT
Organism: Gordonia sp. DT101; assembly: GCF_049844895.1. Taxonomy (NCBI): domain Bacteria; kingdom Bacillati; phylum Actinomycetota; class Actinomycetes; order Mycobacteriales; family Gordoniaceae; genus Gordonia; species Gordonia sp. DT101. The sequence continues at coordinate 260,352 of NZ_JBNCLX010000004.1, forward strand.
GCCATCTGCCGACGACGACAGTTCGACGGGCCCGGTGGAAGCGGTCGAGGCAGTGGCGACCGCCGCCCAGGATGCGGTGACGAATGCCGCCCAGGACATCGGCGGTTTCATCCGTGCACAACGGGTCGCGGCCGAGGTGTCGCTCCGGCAACTGGCCGAGCGCGCCGGCGTCAGCAATCCGTACCTGAGCCAGATCGAACGGGGACTCCGCAAGCCGTCTGCCGACGTCCTCGCCCAGATCGCCAAGGGCCTGCGACTGTCCGCCGAGGTTCTCTATGTGCGCGCCGGAATCCTCGAGGAGCGTCCGGCCGGGCCGGTTCGCGACGCACTGCTCGCCGACGACTCGATCAGCGAACGCCAGAAACAGATGCTGCTCGAGATCTATGAGTCGTTCCGAAGAGAGAACACCGACGCCAAGGAGTGAAGCCATGCCGGAGAACCCGATGAACACCGTGATCGAGCAGGTGGCCGTCCTGCTCACCGATCTCCGCGAGCGCAGCGAGGCCGCCGGTGACGAAGCGCAGAAACGATTCGGCGATGCGCAGAGCAAGGCGCAGGCACGGGTCGACGAGACGCGGGACTCGGCTCTGGCACTGTTCGAGGAGGCGCGGACCAAACTGTCCTCGCTCCCGGTGGAACTCCCCACCGAGATCGAGGATCTGCGTGCCCGGTTCACCCCCGAGGAACTCCGCAAGGTGGCCGAGGCCTATCTGGCCGTCGCGGCGGGCCTGCTCACCGCGCTGTCCGAACGCGGCGAAGAGGTGGTGGAGCGGCTCAAGGCCCAACCCCTCGTCGAAGAGAATCTGCCCAAGTTGGAAAAGGTCTACAACGACGCCGTCGGCCTCACCGAGGATGCGCTCGGCAGCATCTCGGGCCAGACGCGCGCGGTCGGAGAACGGGCCGCCGCGCTCGCCGGCCTGACCGGCGGGAAAGCGGATGAGGTGGTGCTCGAGCCGTCGAAGAGGTCGCCGGCAAAGCAGGCGCCCGCCAAGAAGGCCCCCGCGAAGGAGGCGCCGGCGAAGAAGACCGCTGCCAAGAAGACTGCTGCCAAGAAGGCCCCGGCCAAGAAGGCCCCGGCCAAGAAGGCCCCGGCCAAGAAGGCCCCCGCGAAGAAGGCCGCAGCGAAGAAAGCCCCGGCCAAGAAGGCCCCGGCGAAGACAGCCCCGGCGAAGAAGGCCGCCGCGAAGAAGGCCTGACGGGTTCGTCCGAATCGCGAACCGTGGGACATGTCTAAGGTGGGGGCGTGGACCTTCTTAGCGTGATGGCCTACGGGCAAAACCTGATCCTGCTGGCCCTGACCGTGATCGCCGGTGTCGCGTCGGCGGTGGCGCTGGTGCATGCGGCTCTCCAACGGTCCGATGCGTTTCCCGCCGTCGACCGGCAGAGCAAGGTCATCTGGGTGGCGATTCTGGCGGCGGCGACCTTGTTCATCTGGCTGTTCGGTGCGGTGAACTTCCTCGGTCTGATCGGTGTGGTGGCCATGCTCGTCTACCTCGTCGACGTGCGGCCGCGCGTCGACGACATCCAGGGCAAGCGGTGGTTCAGCAAGAAAGCGTGACGGATCCCTCCGGACAACTCGCGCCCGGTGGTTAGGGTCATCGGTCGGGACTGAATACACTGGCGAAATGGCCGAGTATCGGATCAACGACCTGGCTCAGGCGTCCGGGGTCAGCGTGCGCAACATCCGCGTCTACCAAGACCGCGGATTGCTGCCCGCGCCGGCCATCCGGGGACGCACCGGGTGGTACTCCGATGAGCACCTCGTCCGGCTGAACCTCATCTCCCGCATGCTCGAACGCGGGTATACCTTCGCCACCATCAGCGAACTCCTGCATGCGGCCCACTACGGGATGCGCGTCGAACAGATATTGCGGGGTACCCCGAAGAGTGGCCGGTTCCGCAACTTCAAACGCGCGGCGACGATCACCATCACCGAACTCCGCAAGACCCTGAACGCCACCGACCGGTCGATCGCATTGAGTCAGAAGCTCGGACTGCTGGCCAAGGACGGCGCGCACTATGCGATCCGCAATCCCGAGCTCCTCGAAGGCGCGGAGACCCTGGTCAAGGCGGGTGTGGACATCGACGTCCTGCTCGACCGCTGGGTCCGCGTACAGGACGATCTCGAAGACGTGGCGAAGAGCTTCGTCTCGATCATCACCGACAAGTACTTCGACGAGAACCTGCCCGACCTGGGCGAGGAGCAGGTCAGCAAGATGGCCGAGCTGATCCAGACCGTGCGGCCGATGGCCCACGAGATCGTGGAGTCGACCTTCCGACAGGCACTCGACAAGCAGATCTCCGTGGCGATCGGCGAGGCCAGCACCTATTTCGACGCCTCGACGGAGGGGGAACCGGCAGATCTGGAGACCGGGGCCGGAGCCCTCGAGCACGGCGAGGATGCTGACACCGTGGACGTCGGTGAACCCACCGACGGGGCGCGAACCGTGGCCGACCGCACGGACTGAATGCGGCGGCCCTAAGGGGAGATGATGAACAGACGAGCACTGGCGATCACGACGGGAGCGGTGGTGGCTGCGGGGGCCGGCGCGATCGCGGTGGGCATCGGAACGATCTTCGCGGGCCTGGCCCGGGACGCGTTCCGTGCCGAACGAGCCGTCGACGACGGTCCCGACGATCTGCTGGCCGTGCCCACCGTCGAGCCGGAGCGCATCCCGGTGGACGCGGTCGGCGGTGCTCGCCTGAACGTCGAGCGTTACGCGCCGGCGGAGGCGGGCGACGGAGACATCGTCGTGATGGTGCATGGCTGGACCTGCAACATCGCGTACTGGTACCCGCAGATCAATCACCTGGCCCGCACGCATGACGTGGTCGCCTACGACCAGCGCGGGCACGGCGCGAGCCAACTCGGTCGCACCCGGCCGACCATCGCGATGCTCGGGCAGGACCTCGACGCCGTGTTGTCGGCGGTGGTCCCGAAGGGTCGCCGTGCGATCCTCGTCGGACACAGCATGGGCGGTATGACCATCTTGTCGTGGGCGGCGCAATACCCGGAGAAGGTGGGCTCGCTGGTCTCGGGCGTCGCGCTCACCTCCACCGCGGCGAAGGCCGTGATGCAGAACCATTTGCTGATCCCGGTCGACCTCCCGCGGTACACCAAGCCTTTCGAGAGCGCCGTCAGCAAGCTGTTCACCTCGACACCGATGCCGATCCCGCGTACTCCCTACGGTTCGCGGTTCTCCCACTACATCGCGCTGGGTCCCAATGCGCGGAAGGCCCACGTCGACTTCGTCGACGAGATGATCGCCGGCTGCCCGCCCCGGTCGCGGGCCGGCTGGGGTTCGGCGATGGGCAAGCTCGACGTGACCGCGGGACTCGACGCGCTCACCGTGCCGACCACCGTCGTCGTCGGCACGGACGATCGGTTGACCCCGCCGGTACACGCCGAGCAGATGGCCGACGTGTTGCGGCGCAACGGGAATCTCCGCGAACTGATCGTCCTCGACGGCATCGGGCACATGTCGAGCATCGAGGCCGATGTGCGCTTCAACGAGATCCTCGACGACATCGTCGCGGAGTCGGCGCGGGCATCGAGTTCGGTGGGCTGACCGCCCGTCAGATCGAACAGTTCACCAGGACGGGCTCGGGATGCAGGGTCACGCCGAACGCCTCCTTTACGCCGGTCTGGACGTCGCGGGCGAGGTCGAGCAACTCATCTGTGGTCGCGTCGCCGCGATTGGTCAGCGCGAGAGTGTGTTTCGTGGACAGCCGGACCGGGGATGACGGGCCGGGATACCCGCGCGCGTAGCCGGCACGTTCGATGAGCCACCCGGCCGACAGCTTCACGCCGTCGTCGGCCGGATAGGTTGGGACGGTGATGTCGCGGCCGACGCGGTGGTGGATCTTTTCCAGGATGTCGACAGCGCCCGATGCGAGGATCGGGTTGGTGAAAAACGATCCGGCACTCCAGGTGTCGTGGTCATCCGGGTCGAGGACCATGCCCTTGCCGCGTCGCAGGGCGAGGACCTGTTCGCGGACGTCGCCGGCATCCGCACGTTCCCCGGCCTCGACGCCGAGCGCCGCCGAGAGCTCGCGATAGCGCAGTGGCTGGCTGACACGATCGTCGTTGAGCCAGAAGGAGACCGCCACGACGACATGGTCGTCGCGGTGCTTGAGACTGCTGGTTCGGTAACCCAATCCGAGTTCCGTCGGCGCCACCCACCGCAGTTTGGCCGCCCGCCGATCGAGCACCTGCACGCTGCGCAACAGATCGGCGACCTCGACGCCATACGCACCGACGTTCTGCACCGGGGTGGCGCCCGCGGCACCCGGAATGCCCGAAAGGCATTCCAGCCCACCGAAACCCTCACCGATCGTGGTGGCGACGAGGGTGTCCCAGTCGACGCCGGCATCGGCGGTGACATGCGCCCGGCCCGATTCCCGGCCGGAGCCGAACTCGATGCGAGAACTCTGGATGAGGATGGCCGTGCCGTCGAAACGGTCATCGGAGATCACCAGATTCGAGCCGCCGCCGATGAGTAAGGTGCGTTCGGCCCGGCCATCGAGGGCGGTGATCTCGTCGACCAGGCTGCGGGTGTCGGGGCATCGCACCACGGCGCGGGCGGGACCGCCGAGGCGCAGGGTGGTGAGCTCGGCAAGACGGGCGCCCTGAGCTGCGGGCGCGGGTCGGTTCACCCCTGAATCGGTCACCCGAGTAACCGTAGCGGCAATTCGGTGGTCCGGTACTCTCCCCCTCATGGCCAGCAAGATGGAGCACGCGGTGTCCTACCCGTTCGGAGTACGGCGGCTCTGGGAGGTCCTCTCGACCGAACAGTACTGGCGCGATCTGCTCGAGGCGATCAACTCGAGCCACGGCAAGCTCGAGTCGTTCGAGTTCGCCGACGACACCATCACCGTCACCATGCAGCAAGGTGTGCCCGAAGAGAAGTTGCCGTCCATCGTCACCAAGGTCCGCCCTGGCGATCTGGAGATCCCGCGTCGTAGCACCTTCACGCTGGCCGGCGATCAGATCACCGGCGAGATCACCGCCACGGTTGTCGGCGCGCCGGCCAAGGTCGACGGAACCCTGGTGGCCAGTGGCGATCCGGCGTCGGCGACATATCAGGCCGACGTCGAGGTCAGTGTCCCGTTCGTCGGCGGCAAGATCGAGAAGGCCATCATCGACCAGCTCATCGAACTCCTGGACTCCGAGCGCGAGCAGACCGTGACTTGGGAAGCAGCGAATCGGTAGCGGTGCCCCGGTCCCTGAGGGGCGCAGCGTCGGCCATGCCCGATCCCTGAGGAGCGCAGCGTCGGCCGTGCCCGATCCCTGAGGAGCGCAGCGTCTCGAAGGGCGGCGACTTGGGAAGCAACGAATCGGTAACGTAGCCTGGTCGCCATGGCACGACGGCTCAGCTACTCGGCGCGCTTCACCCACCCCGCGCAGACGCTCTACCAGGCGCAGAACACCCGGCAGTACTGGGATGACATGATGGCGGGGTTCCAGATGATCTCGCCACACTGCGAGGTCGAGTCCTTCACCTCCGACGAGACCGGAATGAAGGTCGTCCTCAAGCAGACGATCGGTCGCGACCAACTTCCGGCGCTCGCGCAGACCGTCCTGATGAAGGACATGGTGATCACCCGCGAGGAGTCGTTCGGTGTGTTCGATCCGGACAACACCAAGGGCAATTACAACGCCTCCATCCCGGCCGGCCCGGGCAGCCTCAACGGCTGGCAGGAACTGTTCCCCACCGAGACCGGCTGCACCATCCGCAAGACCAGCGAGGTCAAGGTCTACCTCCCGTTCATCAACGGCAAGCTCGAGCAGCTGATGCTGGTCAACCTTGTCGACCTCTTCCGGGCCGAGGCCGAGTACGCGGCCGACTGGGTCACGAAGAACCTCTGAGATCCCCGTCCGGGCGCGGCGGATGAAACGGGTCGGTCGGGTCACGCGGGGGACCACGAACATCAATCGCCTGCGGCGCGTGGACCGGTGGATGGTCCACGACGACGTGGTCGTCCGTGCGCTGAGTGATGTGCCGCAGCCGATCGTCGTCGACCTGGGTTACGGCGCCCGCCCCGACACCGCTGTCGAGATGGCACTGCGTCTGCGGAAGGTCGCTCCCGGACTCCAAATGGTCGGTCTCGAGATCGATCCCGAACGCGTGGTGGAACCTCGTGCCGGAGTGCGGTTCGCGCTCGGCGGTTTCGAATTGGCGGGTCTCACCCCGCATCTCGTCCGGGCATTCAACGTCTTGCGGCAGTACGACGAGGACGAGGTCGCGGCGGCCTGGGCGCAGATGCAGGCTGCACTCGCGCCGGGTGGGCTCATCGTCGAGGGCACCTGCGACGAGATCGGCCGTCGCTGCTGCTGGGTGCTCCTGGATGCCGACGGGCCGCGGACGTTGACGTTGTGCTGGTCGCCCGAGCACACCGAACGCCCGTCCGAACTCGCCGAGCGGTTGCCCAAGGTGCTGATCCACCGCAACGTTCCCGGCGAACCCGTCCACCGCCTCCTGCGGCTCGCGGATCGGTGCTGGGATGTGGCGGCGACGCACGCCGCCTACGGTCCGCGGATTCGCTGGCGGCAGGCGCTCACCCTGCTCCGCGCGCAGGGGACAGATGTCGTGATTCCCCGGGGCCGAAGCGTCGACAACATTCTGACGGTGCCGTGGTCGGAGGTCGCACCCAGGTAGGTCGGCCGCGGTGGAGCCGTTCGTTCGGATGCCGCGGCGGAGCCGTTCGTTCAGATGCCGCGGCGGAGCCGTTCGTTCAGATGCCGCGGCGGAGCCGTTCGTTCAGATGCCGCGGCGGAGCCGTTCGTTCAGATGATTGTCAGCTGTTCGCCGGTGGCTACCCTGGTGCCCATGCGAATTGCGATGGCGCAGATCACGTCGGGCACCGACCCGGCCGCCAACCTCGAGTTGGTCGCGTCCGCCGCGCACACGGCGTCCGACGGCGGGGCCGATCTGGTGGTGCTGCCGGAGGCCACGATGTGCCGTTTCGGGGTGCCGCTGGGCCCGGTGGCCGAACCCGTGGACGGTCCGTGGGCGACGGCGGTGTCGGAGATCGCCGCGCGTCACGAGATCACCGTGGTCGCGGGGATGTTCACCCCCGACGATGATCGGGTGCGCAACACCCTGGTGATCGCCCGCCCTGACGGCACCCGGCTGTCCTACGACAAGATCCACCTCTATGACGCCTTCGGTTTCGCCGAGTCCCGCACGGTCGCGCCCGGGGAGGACCCGTTGACCTTCGCGATCGGTGACGTCGTCGTCGGCGTCGCGACCTGCTACGACATCCGGTTCCCGGCGCTGTTCACCGAACTGGCGTCACGCGGGGCGCAGCTCATCGTGGTGCCGGCGTCGTGGGGCGCGGGTCCGGGCAAGGTGCATCAGTGGGAGGTGCTGGCAACCGCCCGAGCGTTGGATTCGACGACGTTTGTCGCAGCGGTCGGACAAGCCCTGCCTGCGGATTCAGCGGTTCGAGAGTCCTCGGCACCCACCGGCACAGGACACAGCCAACTCACAGATCCCTTCGGTAGCGTGGTCGCAGCGTACGACGAAGGCGTGCATATCGGCGTCCACGACATCGATACTCGCGCAGTGGAGAAGGCCCGCAGCACCCTGGCCGTTCTCAACAATCAACGGCCTATCCGACCGGCCTCGGCACCTATGACACCTGAGGACCTCACGACATGACCGACAGCGAGAACAGCGACAGCGCGAAGCCCGGCAGCGACCCCACCGGCAGCGACCCCACCGGCAGCGACCCCACCGGCAGCGACCCCACCGGCAGCGACCTCACCGACGGCGACCCCACCGACGGCGGCCGGACGGACAGCGGCCCCACCGACAGTGGCACCGGTGGAGATCAGACCGGACAGGACCATGCCCCTGGCGAGCAGCCCCGGAGCGAGCAGGCCGCAGGCGAGCAAGCCGAAGTTGGTCAGCCTGCAAGCGTTCCCCACCCGGCGGACCCCGGAGAGCACACGACCCAATTCGATCCTCCGTCGACCGAAGAATCCCCGCGCGCCTACTCGCAGGTCGGCCGCACCGAGACCACCCGATTCGAGGACCAGGGTCAGACGACGGGGTTCGGACCGTCCGACGGATTCGCCCCCATCCCGCCGAACTCGGATCCCGGCGTCGTGACGACGGCGCCCGCACGGCGTAAACGCAGCACCGGCAAGATCATCGCGGCGTCGTCGGCGGCTCTCGTGATCCTGGTCGTCATCGCCGCCGTCGGTAGCGAGCTCTACCTGCGCAACAAAGCCACCGACTGCATGCAGAGTGCGTTCGCCGACCTCACGGGCACCGAGACGTCTGTGTCGTTGAGCCGAAAGCCGATGCTGCTGCAAGGTTTTGGCAACGACATTCCGTTCGTGCAGGTCGACACCGCCGACAAACCCGGTGAGATGCGACTGCACGCACGAGCAGAAGGCATCAAGGGCGACGGCGACAGCTCCACCATCCACTCACTGGTCGGCACCGGCTTCGTCCCGTTCGACCGCGTGGTCGCCATGAGCAAATCGATGACCTCCGGCGCCGACTCATCGGCGTCCGGTGCCGGTCAGTCGGGAGCGGCGGGACTGATGCAGGGCGCCACCATCGACTCGATGACCGGGAACGCGGCCGACGGCACCATCCAGGTGGACTCGTCGGTGCAACTCGCGTTCCTGCCGATCCCGGTGTCGACGACGATCAAACCGACGGTGCAGGACGGCCACGTGCACTTCGAAGTCGTCAAGGCCAACGCGTTCATCTTCGGCATCCCCGCGGACTTCGCCCAGCAGGTCGTCGACAGCGTCTCGGGTTCGCTGTTCGGCCAGCTGAACCAGGTCACCGTGAAGAACTTGAAGGTGACCGACCAGGGTGTCGACTTCGCCGTGGACGGCAACGACGTGAAACTCAGCGGACAGGTCGCGGGCGGCTCGGGAGACTGCAAGGCCGCGTGACGCGTAACGCTCCGTTCTGAGCACGGACGCCGGACCTGCGGCGACGCGCGCGTCCTCGGATCGCCGGTACGCTGGGAGATGTCCGATTTTACCGGTCTGGTGGGATGCCCACGGCTCCCGAGCTGACGGGTGAGGTGTACCCAGACGGAGGAGAAAATGAGCGCACTGATCCTGATCGTTCTCGTGGTCCTGGTGGTCGTGGGCATCGTCGTGATGTCCCAGCAGCGGTCGGGTGCCAATGCCGCCCGTTCGCTCGACGATGCCAAGGCCGATGCCCGGCAGGCCATCGAACGTCTCGGCGGCCAGGTCTTCATGTTGGTCGGCGACGGCCCGGCGTCGAAGCAGGCACTCGCTGATGCCGGAGAGCGCTACAACGCCGCCGGATCGCAGATCGAGCAGGCCAACAGTGTCGCCCAGGCGCGACTGGCCAAGCAGACCGCGATCGAAGGCCTGTATTACGCCCGCGCCGCGCGGACCGCGATGAATCTCGATCCCGGCCCCCCGGTCCCGGAACTGGAAGGCCAGAAGAGTGCCGGTGCGGTCACCGAGGACCGCACGGTCGACTTCGAAGGACGACAGGTCGAGGCGTCACCCGGCCCGTCGTCGCGGACCCCCAACTACTACCCCGGCGGTCGCGTCGCAGGTCGGCCGGTGCCTGCGGGCTGGTACTCCGAGCCGTGGTGGAAGCCTGCGCTGGTCGCCGGCGCATGGGGCATCGGTTCGATGTTCCTGTTCTCCGCGATGTTCTCGGGCATGGCCGGCGTCAACTACGACGCCAATGCGTTCGAGAACGGCGCCGGTGACGGTTCCGATGGCGGCGCCCTCGACGGCGGGGACGGCGGCGGAGATGGTGGCGACGGTGGCGACGGCGGCGGTGATTTCGGCGGCGGGGACGGCGGCGATGGTGGCGGCGGATTCTTCGACGGTGGCGGCGACGGCGGCGGCGGTTTCTTCGACGGTGGCGGCGACTTCGGTGGGTTCGACTTCTGATCGGCGAACGCTAGCTGAAGACGACCGTCTTCCGGCCGTGCACGAGGACCCGGTCCTCGAGGTGCCACCGCAGTCCGCGCGAGAGCACGAGCGTCTCGATGTCGCGTCCCTGGCGCACCATGTCGGCCACGGTGTCGCTGTGGTCGACCCGGATGACGTCCTGCTCGACGATCGGACCCGCGTCGAGGTCGGCGGTGACGTAGTGGCAGGTGGCGCCGATCAGCTTGACGCCCCGCGCGAACGCCTGGTGATAGGGCCGCGCCCCGATAAAGCTGGGCAGGAAGCTGTGATGGATGTTGATCGCCCGACCCGCCCAGGCGTCACACAGTTGGGGCGGCAGGATCTGCATGAAGCGCGCCAGCACGACCGCATCGGGTGAATAACCGTCGACGACGCGGCCCAATTCCTCGAAGGCGGCACCCTTGTTGTCCGGCGCGAACGGCACGTGATGAAACGGCACGTCGAACCGAGTGACCAGGTCCTCGAGGTCGCGGTGATTGCCGATCACCGCGGACACGTCGGCCGGTAGCTCGCCACGGTGGGCGCGGCCCAACAGATCGACGAGGCAGTGGGTTTCCTTGCTGACCAGCAGCACCACCGACTTCGGAGTCCCGGAGTCGGTGAGCCGCCACTCGGTTCCCGGTCCCAACTCGGCCGCCACCTCGTCGGCGAACCGAGCCCGCATCTCGTCGACACTCATCGCCACCGATCCGGCGCGCACCGTCTGGCGAGTGAAGAACCAGCCGGTCTCGGCATCGGAGTGATATCCGGCCTCGGTGATCCAGCCGCCGATCTCGGCGAGGAAACCGGAGATCCGCGCGACGATGCCGGTGCGATCCGGGCACCCGAGGGTCAGCACGTACCGATGTTCGGGGTCGGTTCGGTCGGTGGTGGTCGCTGCGGGGGATATCTCGGGTACTGCCACATCTGTCAGTGTGCCAAGCTCGTCTGTGTGACCACCAGCGACCTGACCCGCCGCGACGTCGCGGCCATCATCGACCACACCCTGCTCAAGCCCGAGGCGACCCGCGCCGCGGCCGAGGCGGCGGTCGCGGAGGCCGCCGAGCTGGGCGTCTACGCGGTCTGCCTGTCACCGTCGATGCTGCCGATCGACACCGGGAACCAGAAGACCTGTGTGGTGGCCGGGTTCCCGTCGGGCAAGCATCACTCACTGGTGAAGGCGTCCGAGGCGCGGCTGGCCGTGGACACCGGGGCCGACGAGGTCGACATGGTGATCGATGTGGGCGCGGCCGTGGACGGGAGATTCGACGAGGTGTTCGTCGATGTCCTGACCGTGCGGGAGGCCATCGGGGAGGGCGTCGTGCTGAAGGTCATCGTCGAGTCCGCGGCGCTGCTCGAGCTGACCGGCCCCGACACCGTCACGGAGGTGTGCCGTCGCGCGGTGCAGGCCGGAGCGGCGATGGTCAAGACCTCCACCGGGTTTCACCCGGCCGGCGGCGCGAGCGTCGAGGCGGTGCGGCTCATGCGCGCGGCCGTCGGCGATCGCGTCGGCGTCAAGGCGAGCGGCGGGATCCGGACCGCCGAGTTCGCCGCCGAACTCATCGCGGCCGGCGCGACGCGGCTGGGACTGTCGTCGTCGCGGGCGGTGCTGGACGGCTTTCCGGCGTAACCATTTCCGGCGGCCAACCGCTCCGACGGCCAGCTGCTCACCAGCGCGGGCACGCGACGCCGACGGCCTAGGTCTCGCTCTCAGACGAAGGCGAACTCATGTCCCGCATGATATTTGGCGAGTGATTCGGACACCGACCGTCGTGACGGGGGATGGAAGGCGAACGCGTGAACAGCCGCGGCGAGATATCCGATGTCGGACGACTTGATGAACGCGATACCGCCCAGTGACTCGATCGCGGCCGACGATGCCCGGACGAGTGCATCACGAATAGCTATGCGGCACAGGAGCAGACGCACCGATATGTCTTGGCCACGCTCACCTTCGTCGAGGGACCGCGCAATGCTCTCCACCGCTGCCATGCCGTTCTCGATGTCGGCAGCTGCACGCACATATCCTTCGTGGTCGTTCTTGCCTGCGGCGAGCAACCTCTCGAGTAGTGAGCTCGCGGCGCCGAGGTAGTTGGCAGTGATGAGGAGACCGAACCACAGGTAGCCCGTCATCTCGTGTTGTCCGTTCGGGTCATCTGCGTCGTTGAGGAGCACGAGATCGGCCGGGACCTCGACGTCGTCGAGTTGCACCTCGTCACTCTCGGCGCCGGCAAGTATCTGGGTCTCCCAGAATCGGTGCACCGAGATCCCGGGTGTATCCGCAGGTATGAGTGCGATGGCACGTTCGCCGGTGTCGACTTCCACGCTGGCGGTCAAAAGGTTCATCGAGCTCGACAGACTGCATGGCTTCTTGCTGCCGTTGATGACATAGCTCGAACCCTTCTTCCGTGCGGACATGGTGGGGATGAAGACGCTGCCCCCGGTGACGCCCTCGGAGAACCCCGATGCGATGACGGCCCGCTGCTCCACGAGTCCTTGGATCAGGGCACGGTCCTCCTCCGTCGCAGCCTGCGCGAACTCGTTGAGTGTGGCCAAGGACAGATGGTGCATGGTGGTGCCCGCGCCGAGCGAAGGCGATCGACTACCGATGGCACGTTGTACCCGCACCGCATCGAGCGCGGATGCACCAAGACCTCCGGACTCCTTCGGGATGGTGAGCGCGGTGCCCCCGGCGTCGCGGAATCGCGCAATGGCGCCGCTGTCTCTGGCCTCCAGTGCGAGCAGCGGTGTCTCATCGAGGTAGTCGGCGAGATCGGGCAGGTATGCCTTCAGTGCTTGGCGTTCACGGGTCATCAGTGCGGTCATGACGCTCCTCAGTCGTTCGTGGATGCCCCCGGATATCCCCGGGATCTCGAACCGTGGTTCGTGGCGCGGAGTCACGCGGATTGGCCGTGCAACCAATCTGATGTTCGCGCCGGTCCGAACCACCCGGGAAATCCGCTCACACATCCGCAATTGCGAGGGAGATCTTCACTGATGGCTGTGAACAGATTGATCCAAAGGCTCGAAGGTGACGACCGCGTGAAGCTGCTACGTGCAGGTCGTGGCACCGAGGGAAATCCCTATTTCCGCGTCATGGAATCCGCCACCTCACCTGTTGTCCAGGTCGAAGGTGAAGATCGGATCATGCTCGGTTCCAACAACTACCTGGGGCTGGCAGATCACCCCGCGATCCTCAAAGGTGCGCAAGCCGCGCTCGACAGGTTCGGTGGCGCCGTAACCGGAAGTCGCCTGCTCAACGGCACCATGGACCTCCATCTCGAACTCGAGTCGGAGATTGCACAATGGCACGGCACCGAGGACGCCATGGTGTTCACCACCGGTTATCAGACCAACCTCGGCACGATCAGCGCCTTGGTCGGACCTGGCGACACCGTGGTGGTGGATTCTGCTGCACACGCGTCGATTCGCGACGGGTGCGCACTCTCCGGTGCCACCACCCGGAAGTTTCGACACAATGACGTAGCCGACCTGGAAAGCATCCTCGCCGAGGTCTCTGAGTCGTCGGAGGCCGTCTTGGTGATAGTCGACGGCCTGTACTCGATGGAAGGCGACCTTGCGCCGCTGGCGCAGATCTCCGCGGTGTGCGACGGTTTCGGCGCCGCATTGATGGTCGACGAAGCTCACAGTCTGGGATTGTTCGGCGCGCAGAGAACCGGGGCGGCGGAACTCTTCGGCACCGACAGCGATACAGATGTCCGGATGGCCTCCCTGTCCAAGAGTCCCAGTTCCACTGGAGGTTTCATCGCGGGATCCGGTGACCTGCTCGACTCACTCCGGGTCAACGCCAAAGCGTTCCTGTTCACCACCTCTGGCGTTCCGGCCGCGGTGGGCGGGTCATTGGCGGCCGTGCGACTCATCCGCAGCGAAGAGGGCGCGCAGCGTGCCCGACGCGCATTGGACAACGCGGCGGTTCTCCGTTCCGGACTGCTGGAGAATGGGCTCGACGTCAGCGCGTTGTCACCGTTGCCCGATGGAAACACCACGGTGACACCCATCGTCGCGGTTCACGTCGGTGATGACGTGCAGGCGATGGACCTGTGGCGGAAGATCTTCGCCAAAGGTGTGTTCACAAGTGCCGCACTGTATCCGGCGGTTCCGCGGGACGGTGCCATGCTTCGCCTCTGTGTCATGGCCACGCACACCGATGCTCAACTCCGCCGAGCAGTCGAGGTGATTTCCGAGACCTTGAACGAGGATGCCGCATGAGAGTTGCCGTCACCGGAGCGACGAGTGACTTCGGCGCCGCGATCCTCCCCGCGTTGTTGGCCGATCCCGAGATCGACAGCGTCATCGGGTTGAGCCGGCGGCCGCTCGAGTTGCAACATCCGAAACTCGACTCCGTGCACATGGACATTCGCGACCCGCAGATCGAAGACGTCTTCCGCGGCTGCGAGGCGGTGGTACACCTGGCCTTCGTGGTGGAAGAGCTTCGCGACAAGCAGGCCACACACGACATCAACGTGCGAGGCTCACGCAATGTGATCGACGGCGCCGCACGCGCCGGTGTGCGTCGTTTGGTGATCGCATCGAGCATCAACGCCTACGGTCCGGAGATCTATGCCGAGCCCGTCGACGAAGATGTCTATCCTGCAGGCGATCCGGTGCGATACTACTTCTACGACAAGGCCGAGGTGGAACACTACGCCGAATGGTGGTTACGCCGACACCCGCGTGAGATGGCAATTTCGATGCTCCGGCCGACCTACATCATCGGTCCGAACTTCGCCAACGACGGCATCGACCAGCTCACCGGCCCCATCGGCGCCTTCCCTCGAGCCGACGACGCGTCGTATCAGTTTCTGCACCAACGAGACATGGCCGACGCGTTCCATCGTGCGACGAAGCAAGATCTGATCGGCCCCTTCAACCTCGCGCCACGTGAGTGGGTAGGTGTCCGCGAGCTGGCGGCAATGCAGGGCCAGCGCATGTTCTCCGTGCCCGAACGACCCGCCATCGTGGCCGCCAACATCGCTTTTCGGCTCCGCCTCACGGCGTTCTCCGGACATTGGGTGACGGCGGGTGAGACGGTGGTCGATTCGACACGGCTGACCGAGGCCACCGGCTGGCAGCCCACCTTGACCGCACGTGAGTCGGCGGCGATCATGATTCTCTTGCAGGGCAAGGCATTACTACGCAGAGAAGATGCGTTGGACCGGCATCTGGCCTGCGAGTGGGCACTCGAGCCTGCCTCGGAGTACGCCGGGGTCGACGGGCGGGGGGTCGAACACACGCAGCTTGCGGTTTCGGTGGGCAGCGTGCATGCCGAAGTGCACGTCGCGACGAGTGGCGAAGCGACCGTTGTCCTTCCGGCCCCGCTCGGACTCCACGCCCGGTATCTCACGGAAAAGGCCGTCGAACTTGCGGAGAGCGGCATCAACGTTGTTGTCGTCGACCTTCCAGGGCACGGATTGAGTACCGGGAAACGCGGTCACGTACTCGAACCGTCAGTCACCGAAGCGCTCGCCGCCGCGGTGACATACGCGAGCGACAGGTTCGGCGGTTTGCCGAAGGTCATCCGCTTCGGCGGACCCGAACCCACATCACCTGGGCGGTTTCGCGTGCTGCCGAGCCGAAACACCTGTGCCAACCCCGACGACGGACTCCTGCCCCGCAGGCTTCGTCACGATGGCTCGCTGGCTCGGCTGACCTCCGCGGGCTCCGTCCGTGAAGTCAGAGAACTCGTTCGCGGAGGATGACCACCATCGGCCGGTGCACGATACGCCCGTGCGGCCGGGTGTCTAGGCCCGAACCCGCCGAGACTCGACTGCCGCGCGGGTGTCTTCGGCGATCAGATCCGCGTTGACCGCTGCGCCCGCGTTCACTCCGGCCCCCATCGAGACGGCCACCGTGGCGGCGAGATCGGCGACGTTGCCGGCCGCCCACACGCCCGGGACATCGGTCATGCCCATCGGGCCGGTTGCGACGTACTGACCGCCCATCGGGTGGTCGGCGAGTGTACCGCCGAGTCGGGTGAACAGCGCCGAGCGGACGACGAACCGTGGCGCGACCACCACAGCCGCGCGTTCCACCTCGGTGCCGTCGCCCAGGACCACGGCCCGCACCGCGCCGTCTTCGATCGCCAGATGGTCGACGAGTCCGTCGACGACCCTCACGCCCAGGGCCGAGAGCTGTTCCGCCTCTTCGGCTCCGATCTCCGGGATGGTGTGTGTGAACAAGGTGACATCGTCGCTGAGCTGGCGGAACATCAGCGTCTGGTGCACCGACATAGGGCTGGTGCCGAGCACGCCTATCCGCCGACCACGCACCTCGTATCCGTGGCAGTACGGGCAGTGCAGCACCGATGATCCCCAGAGTTCCTGCACGCCTGGTACTTCCGGCAGCTCGTCGACGAGGCCGGATGCGAGGACGACGCGTCGTGCGGTGATCGCGCTGTCGTCGCCGAGAGTGAGATCGAAACGGCCGGAGTCGCTGCGCGTTCCGTCGACGACCTCCGCGGTGCGGATCTCGACGCCGTAGCCGCGGGCTTCGGCTCGCCCTTTCTCGAGCAGTTCGAGGGGAGGTGTGCCCTCCTGGCCGAGGACGTTGTGGGCGCGTCCGGCCGGGGCGTTGCGCGGTTGGCCGGCGTCGAGGACGACGACCGAGCGCAGGGATCGCGCCAAGGTGGTCGCCGCGCTCAGGCCCGCGGGACCGCCACCGACGATGGCGACGTCGAAGATGTTGCTGCTCATGGTTTCTCTCGCTTTCGGCAGGGGGATCTAGGAGTTCTCGGGTCGTCGCGCGATCCAGGCGATGCGACTGCTGCGCACGACCAGGTCGTTGCGGCGACGAAGGGAGGCCGGGTTGTCGTCGTGGAGGAGTTGGTCGACGGCGGCCAGATCTTCTGCGGAGGCGTCGTCATCGGTGAGGCCGGACCGCACCCGCGTCAGCCATTCGACCGCGTAGTCGGCCGCCGCGGCGGGCGGATTGTCGAGGTCGGTCGGGATGTCGCGGGTCTCGACGATCTCGAAGTCGGCCGCAGTGATGCTCGGTGCCCAGTCGGGCCGCCCGTTCCATCCGCCGTTCCAGCCTTTCCCGAGGATCGCCTCACGCAGGCGCTGCTCCACCTCACCGTCGGCGGAGTCCGGGGGCAGGAAGGTCGGCGGCTCGGCGATCTCGACGATGGCGAGCACGCCGCCGGGCCGCAGGGCCCGGAACGTCGAACGGAGCAGAGCTTCCGCATCGGCGAAATGGTGCAGCGTCGACGACGCCCATGCGACGTCGACGTCGGAGATGTGGTCGGGGAGTGCGCTGTCGAGATCGGCGGTCACGGTGCGGACCTGCCCGTCGAGTCCGGCCTCCTGCGCGGCCCGGGCGACGCGCTCGAGCAGTTCGGCCGAGTTGTCGAGCGCGACCACCTGCGACGACCCGAATCGCCGGGCCAGTGCGAGCGTCCCGGTGCCGGTCCCGGAGCCCAGGTCGAGCATGGTCCGGGGCTCGGGTACGAGCACCGCGATCCGGTCGCAGACCTCGCCGAGGTAGTGACCGTTCACGGTGGCGTCGAGGTCGAGGACCGTCGCCATCGTCTCGGCATCGGGATGATTCCCGTGTCCGTGTGTGTGCCCGTCTGTGTGCCCGTGGCCGGGCGCGTGGTGATGAGTGTCGTGGGAGTGCGCCATAGCATCGAGAGTAGCGGTCTGATGCGTCAAACGCATATAGTCTTGCGCATGGAGCAAGAAATCGATGCCGTCGTCCGCCAGCGCATCCGGGGTCTGCGCATTGCGAAGGGGTGGACCCTCGACTCGATGGCGGCACGCTGTTTCCTCAGCCCGTCGACTCTGAGTCGGATCGAGACAGGCCACCGCAGGGTCGCGTTGGATCAGCTGGTGCCGATCGCCCGCGCGCTCGGCACCTCGCTCGATCAGCTCGTCGAATCGGTCGGCGACGACGACGTCGTGATCCGGCCCGAGCCGCACACATCAGCCGGCATGACCGTCTGGAAGCTCTCCCGCGACGGCGCGCCCGGCGGGGTGACGGTGGCCAAGATGCGGGTGACGACCGAGCATCGCGTCGACCCTGATCACCTCGGGGTTCACCCTGGTCGGGAGTGGTTCACCGTGATCTCCGGGACCATCCGTCTCCACTTGGGCGAACGTGTGATCCTGGTGCCGCCGGGTCAGGCAGCGGAGTTCTCGACGATGATTCCGCACGGCATGACGGCCGTCGAAGGGCCCGCCGAGATCGTGTCGATCTTCGATCACGACGGTGAGCGGGCGCATATCCCCGGGTGAGAACACCTGCCGTCGAGCGGGCAGTGCGGACTCCGAACGTGAATTCGGCGACATCACAGCAGGCAGGCCGGGTTTTCTCGAGTTTCATCGGTACGCTGGACACGTTATGAGCGCGCACCTTCCCCTCTCCCGTCGAGCCGTCCTCGCAGCCGCCGGTATCGGCGCCGTCGGCGTGGCCGCGGCGGCCTGTTCCACCGGCAAGTCCGGCAGCACCGACGACGCGAAGCCCGATGCACCCACGGTCAACGTCGTCTACACGCCTGCGCTGGATTCCGGCGACGCCCCCAATCCGACCGCAGCAGTCTCCGTGAAATCCGAGAACGGCCTGCTCAACCCAGACGTCAAGCTCCTCAACCCCAGCGGCAAGGTCGTCGCAGGCACCATGTCGGAGGATCGGAAGACCTTCACCATCAGCGAGCCCCTGGGCTACGGCTCGCAGTACACCTGGCACGGCAGCGCGGTCGGCTACGACCGGGTCAGCACGCAGGTCACCGGCTCCTTCACCACGCTGTCGCCCCAATCGCAGATGAACGTGGTGGTCAACATCGGTGACGGGCAGGAAGTCGGGATCGCGGCGCCGATCATCCTGAAGTTCGACGACACGGTCGAGGACAAGCAAGCGGTCGAGAAGGCTCTCACGGTCACCACCGAACCGCCCATCGAAGGAGCCTGGGCGTGGCTCGGCGAGGACAACGGTTCGCGAGCGCACTGGCGGACCAAGGAGTACTACGCACCGGGCACCAAGGTGCACATGTCGGCCAAGCTGTACGGCGTCGATCACGGCGGCGGCGCCTACGGTGCAGCCGATGTGACGAGCGATTTCGTGATCGGCCGGTCGCAGGTGGTGAAGGCCGCGGCGCCATCCCATCAGATCGTCGTGGTGCGCGACGGAGGCGTGTTGATGACCTTGCCGTGCAGTTACGGCGGGGGCGACCTCGACCGTAACGTCACGCGCTCGGGCATCCACGTGGTCACGGAGAAGTACGAGGATTTCTTCATGAGCAACCCTGCCGCGGGGTACTTCAACATCCGAGAGCGTTTCGCCGTGCGGATCTCCAACAACGGTGAGTTCATCCACGCGAATCCGGAAACCATTGGCGTGCAAGGATCGTCGAACGTTACCAACGGCTGCATCAATCTCTCGCTGGAGAACGCGCAGCGCTACTTCGAGTCCGCGATCTACGGCGATCCCGTCGAGGTGACGGGCACCCGCATCCCACTCTCCGAGGCCGACGGTGACATCTTCGACTGGATCTACGACTGGGACTCGTGGACCGGGATGTCGGCGATCAAGGGTGATCCGTCACAGGTCACCGCGCCTGCCACCCCGTCCGGTGCGCCGACCTCCAACGCGCCCGCACCGGCGCCGCCCGGCTGATCACCGGAACCGACTGTCGCTCAGCCGGTCTTGACGTTGCGTCGGGCCGATGCCTGATCGCGCGGCTTGATGACGATCTGGTCGAGATCGACGTGGGGCGGACGGGACGCGACAAAGGCGATCACCTCGGCGACGTCGTCCGCGCTCAGCGGCGTGAGACCCTCGTACACCGCATCGGCTCGCTCCTTGTCACCCTCGAAACGGACGAGGGAGAAGTCCGTCTCCACCATGCCGGGCGCGATCTCGGTGAGGCGCACGGGCTTTCCGAGCAGCTCGAAACGCAGGGTCCGGTGCATCACCGCCTGCGCGTGCTTGGCCGACGTGTACCCGGACCCGTTGTCGTAGGCCTCGATCGCGGCGATCGAGGTTATCGTCACGATGAGTCCATCCCCGGAGGCGATGAGTGCCGGGATCAGCGCCTTGGTCATCCGCAGGGTGCCGAGGACGTTCGTCTCCCACATCCATCGCCAGTCGTCGAGGTCGGCGGTCGCCACCGGGTCGAGTCCTTTGGCGCCGCCCGCGTTGTTCACCAACACATGAACCTTCTCGAGGCCTGCGACAAAGGCATTCACAGAGGTCTCGTCGGTCACGTCGAGTTGTCGACCGGTGCCACCGATCTCGTTCGCGAGCTCGTCGATCAGCTCGGTTCGTCGCGCTCCGAGCACCACGTGGTAGCCCTGCGCGGCCAGCTGTCGGGCCGTCGCCGCGCCGATGCCCGAGCTGGCGCCGGTCACCACCGCGACCTTCTGCTCGGAGTCCGACGAACCTGATTGTGCCGTGCTGCTACTCATGCGTTCAGCTTAGCGACGCCCGCGGATTGCTAGATTCAGTGCATGTTGCCCACCGGAGTCGTACCCGCGGCGCTGCAGGTGGGCTCGATCCCCGCGGCCGCGGTGCTGCAGGCGGTCCGGGTCAACGCGCCGGTCACGCGTGATCATCTGTCGGCGGCCACGTCACTCTCACCGGCGACGATCAACCGGCAGGTCACGATTCTCTCGCGTCTGGGACTCGTCGTCGAACGGCCCGATCTGGTCGACCCCGGCGGTATCGGCCGGCCGAAGAATCCGCTGACCCTGGATCGGGACAAGCTGTGTGTCGCCGGAATGCACATCGGGGCGCGCCGGACGTTGCTGGCGATCGCCGACCTCGGTGGCCGCACGCTTTACAGTCACGCCGTGCGCACCCCGCGCGACGAGTCCGCGGTCGGCGACCTCTGCCGGCAGTTGCGTGAGCTCGCCGCGCGCTTCGGTGGCCGACGGTTGCTGTGGGCGGGTGTCGCATCCGGCGGTCTGGTGGATGCCGCGACTGGGGTCATCGACCACCCGGTGCTCGGCTGGCGCCGGGTGCCGATCGGGACGATGCTGTCCGAAGAACTCGGGGTCCCGGTCTCGGTGTGCGAACACGTGCAGGCGATGGCGGCCGCCGAACTCCTGTTGACCTACCCGCGAGAGTTCGACGGCACGGCGCTGTTCTTCTACGCGCGGGAGACTGTCGGCATGGCGATGACGATCGAGGGCAAGGTCCACATGCCGTTGCGGGGGGCCGGGACCATCGGGCACCTGCCGGTGCACGCATCGGTCCTCGCGTCCCCCGGCGCAGCCACGTTGCAACAGGTGATCGGCAGCACGCCGGCGCGCCGGGCGGCGGAACGGCTGGGGATCGCCGACGATGCCGCGCCCATCGCCGACGATCGTGCGGAGGTTCTCGGCGTCGCCGTGGCGATGTTGCGCGACGTCATCAATCCGGACGCGATCGTGGTGTCCGGCGACGCGTTCGCCGCACATCCCGACGGCCTGGCACCGGTGCAGGCCGCCTTCGACAAGGCATCGACCACTCGCCGGCCGATCGAGATCGCACCGTCCCGCTTCGGGATTCGCGTGCAGGAGAGTGCGGCGGTGGTGGTGGCGCTCAGCGTCATCTATGCCGATCCGGTCGGGGCGACCGCCACCGACTGAGCGAGTCGGACAATGCCCGCGGTACCGGCGGGCCGCCGATGACTTACCGTGGTGCCATGACCACATCCCCACGTGACGTCGCGGCGTCCCTCGAGGTATATGTCTCCGCCGCCACCGAGCTGGAGATGCAGATAGCGGTCGCCCGGCTCCCCGGACTGTCGATGACCGAATCGTTGACGGTCACGATCGACGGAAATCCGGTCCAGCCCGAAGAGATCGTCGGGGAGCACGGCAGCCGCATCCACCGCCTGCAGATCGAATCCGGCCTGGTGGCCATCGAGTACTCGGCGTCGGTCACGACTCCGGCCGACCCGATCCCGGTCGGCGTGACGGACCGTTCGATCTATCTGCGGCCCAGTCGGTATGCGGAGTGCGACAAGTTCTTCGGATTCGCCGCCGGACAGTTCGACGCGAGCCTGCCACCCGATGAGCTCCTCAACCAGGTGACCCAGTTCGTCCAGAATCGGTTGAACTACATACCCGGTGCGAGCGACCCGATCGACGGCGCCGCGGACACACTGCTCGCCGGTGCGGGCGTCTGCCGCGACTATGCGCACCTCGTCGTCGCGCTGCTCCGGGCGCTCAACATCCCGGCGCGTCTGGTCGCCGTCTACGCGCCGGGTTGTGACCCGATGGACTTCCACGCGGTGGCCGAGGCCATCATCGACGACGAATGGGTCGTCGTGGATGCCACCCGTCTCGCGCCCCGGCAGAGCCTGGTGCGGATCTCCACCGGCCGTGACGCCGCCGACACCGCCTTTCTCGACAATCACCGCGGGACGATCAACCTCAACTACTACAAGGTCACCGCGACGGTGCGGGGGGATCTGCCGGTGGACACCGGAGAGCAGCGTATCCGCATAGGCTGACGCCATGCATGCACTCACGTGCCCGATCTGCAACGCGCTCTCGGGTTTCGTCAACCAAGAATGCCCGGGATGCGGTACCACGGTGGGGCTCCACCTGCCCTCGCGTTCCCTGGTGGTGGCTTCCGAAGACGGTGTCGAGATCGACGGCAAGCGGTGGGTCCGTTGTTCGAACTGGTCCGGCACCGGCTGCAACTGGATGACCCTGGCCGAGGTCGACGAGACCTCGATCGGACTGCGGGGCCGCTGCTTTCCCGGTTCACTGGTGCGTCGCCACCCCGAGACCGACGACACGATCGCGCTCGAGAAGCTGAACCCGACCGCTCGGGACATGCGGATGCTGATCTATCAACTCGTCGACCTCGGGCTGCCGGTGGAACCGTTCTGGCGCTCCGACGGCGGCCTGGCCTTCGACCTGCTGTCGAGTCTGACCACGGGACGCCAGGTGATGATCGGCCACGCCAACGGGGTGATCACCATCGACCTCGCGGAGTCGATGGATGCCTACCGCGAACGGCTGCGGGTGGACCTCGGTGAGCAGTATCGGACCATGCTCGGTCACTTCCGGCACGAGGTCGGGCACTACTACGAGCACATCCTGGTCGAAACCGGTGACGGTGCAACCGAATACCTCGACAAGGCGCGTGAGATCTTCGGTGACGAACGAACCAGTTACGCCGACGCGATCACCCGCCACTACACGTCCGGCCCACCGCGCAACTGGCAGGATTCGTTCATCTCCGAGTACGCCACAATGCATCCGTGGGAAGACTTCGCCGAGTGCTTCGCCCATTACCTGCACATCACCGGAACCATCGACACCGCACGGGAATCCGGGCTCATGCTGGAGAGTGATCAGGTCCGCTTCACCATGGACCACGACATCGTCCCGCTTGCCTCGTACGCCGACGAACCCATCGAGCGCCTGCTCTACGACTGGAAGTGGTTGTCCACGATGTTCAATCGGGTCAACGCCGCGATGGGCCGTCGGCCGCTCTACCCGTTCGACATCCCGCAGCCGGTGGTCCGCAAACTCGGCTTTGTGCACCGGGTGATCCGGGAGACCGCCGAGCGGCAACATGCGCATGACCCGCTCGTCGACGCCCCGGTGGCATCCTTCTGACCGGCGTCTCGCCGATCGGGCGCAGAATCCCGTCGATCGGGCGCACTCCTGCGTCGATCGGGCGCGGCTCAGGGCTGACTGTGCGCAGAATCTCGCCGACTGTGCGCTGACATATTCTCCAGTGCACACTCGCCGCGAATCTGCGCCCGATCGGCGCTGGACTGTGCCCGATCGGCGCTGGTCTGCGCCCGGTGGGCGTTCCGCGGATCGTCAGGCCTTGTCGGTCAACCATTCCCGGCGACGGCCGGTGATGAACTCGAGCACGGTCGCCACGTCGTCGGTGTCCTCGATCCGATGGGAGGCCGCGGTCTCGCCGGCGCCGACCTTGATGCTCACATCGCCGTCGGCGGTGCGCAGATGTGCGAATGCCTTCTCGTCGGTGACGTCGTCTCCGAGGTAGATCACCACATCGGCGTCGAAGCGATCGCGCAGAACGTCGAGGGCGTGGCCCTTGCTGGTCTCGATGACGGCGAGTTCGACGACGGCCTTGCCCTCGGTGACCTCGACGCCGGGCCACGTGGCAGGGGCCGAGAGGGTGCGCCGCAGCGCGGTCTCGGCGTCGGCAGGGGTCGCGTTGCGTACGTGGATGACCGCGCTCGCAGGCTTGGTCTCCACCATCGCTCCGGGGTAATCGCCCGCGATGGAACGTAATTCGTCGATGATGCGGGCGAGGAGAGCGCGACGCTCGTCGGTGATCTCCGACGCGAATCCGGACTCGAACTCGCTGCCGTGGCTACCCACCAGGATCACCGGCGCCGTGAGCCCCGACAACTCCGCGAGCACCGACAGCGCACGCCCGGAGATGACGGCCGCCGCGGTGTCCGGCAGACTGCCCGCCGCCTCGATCGCCGCGACGGACGCCGGATCGGGGACGGCGTCCTCGGGCCGGGAGACCAGCGGTGAGACGCACCCGTCGTAGTCGGATGCCACCAGCAGACGACGCGACTGCGCGGCACTCAGCAACGCCTCACGTAGGTCGGCCGGGATTCCGGTCGCGCTCATTCGTCCCGGCCGGACGATTCGGCACCGCCGTCGACGAGGTGGACGCCGCGGTTGGCGTCGGCGGCCGTCTCCGACAATGAGGACAGGGTGCCCAGGAAGCTCTCCGCCCACTTCGTCACGTTGTGGGTGAGGACCTGACGACGAAGTGCGCGCATCCGCCGTCTGCCCTCGTTCTGGGTCTGCTCGACAGCGGCGACGATCGCGTCCTTGACGCCGTCGAGATCGTACGGGTTCGCTTGATATGCGCTCCGCAATTCGGATGCGGCGCCGGTGAATTCGCTGAGCACCAGCGCGCCTCCGAGATCACTGCGGCAGGCCACGTACTCCTTGGCGACCAGGTTCATACCGTCGCGGAGCGGGGTCACCAACATGACGTCGGCGGCGACGAAGAAGGCGATCAGTTCGTCGCGGGGGACCGGGCGGTGCAGGTACTGGACCACCGGACGGCCGACGTTGCCGTACACGCCGTTGATGTTTCCGACGAGCTGCTCGATGCCTGCGCGCATCCGGACGTAGCTGTCGACGCGTTCTCGGCTCGGCGTGGCCAGCTGCACCATGACGGTCTGCTCGGGATCGATCCGCTTCTCCGCCAGGAGTTCCGACAGGGCCTTGAGCCGCACATCGATGCCCTTGGTGTAGTCGAGCCGGTCGACGCCGAGCATGATCGTCTTCGGATTACCGAGTTCCTCGCGGATCTCCACCGCCCGCTTACGGATCTGCTTGGAGCGGGAATTGGCGTCGAGCTCGCCCGAGTCGATGGAGATGGGGAAGGCGCCCACCCGCACCGTGCGGAATCCGACCTGGACCACGCCGAAGCGGGATCGCACGCCCACCGAGCCCTTGCTGGTGGCCTGTCCGGCCAGCCGGCGGGCGAGGAAGAGGAAGTTCTGTGCGCCGCCGGGCAGATGGAACCCGATGAGATCCGCGCCGAGCAGGCCTTCCACGATCTCCGTCCGCCACGGGAGTTGCATGAACAGTTCGACCGGCGGAAACGGGATGTGGAGGAAGAATCCGATCTTGAGATCGGGCCGCAGCATCCGCAGCATCTTGGGGACCAGCTGCAGCTGGTAGTCCTGGATCCACACGATCGCGCCCTCGGCGGCCGCGGCGGCGGTCTTCTCGGCGAACCGGCGATTCACCTCGACATAGGTGTTCCACCATTCGCGGTGGTACTCGGGCTTGACGATCACGTCGTGATAGAGCGGCCACAGGGTCGCGTTGGAGAATCCCTCGTAATACTCGGCGATCTCGTGTGTCGACAACGGGACCGCATGGATCTCGACGCCCTCGATGTCCGGGTTGTCGTCGGAGTCGGCGATGCCGGACCAGCCCACCCACGCCCCGGTCTGCGCACGCAGGATCGGCTCCAGCGCGGTGACCAGGCCGCCGGGGCTGCGTTTCCAGTTGGCGGTGCCGTCGGGCAGCACTTCTTTGTCGACCGGGAGACGGTTCGCGACGACGACGAACTCTGCGTCTCCCTTGGGTTGTTCGGCGGTGGTCCCGCCGTTCGAAACGCGCCCGGACTCCGCCATCCCGCTAGGCGTTCTCGCCCGGCGCGATCCCCAACATGGACAGGAGCATCCGGCATTCGTCGGCGTCGGTCGCGTAGGCGGCGACGACGCGGCGCGCCGAGGTGGCGGTCTCGTCGGCCACCGGCTCCAACTCGTCGTCGGGGATGTCGGTTGTCTTCGCAGGCATGTGTTCCTCTTGCTTCGCAATCGTGTGTCCAGCGGTGGCTGGCGGCGCCGCGCCTGGTGTGGTGGGCGCGACACCCGATTCTACCTGCTCGGTCGTGGTCGCTGGGCGATGACCTGGCGACGTCGGTCACCCACCGGGAAGCGTCCGTGCACCCGGTTGCGTCGGAGCATCGCCATCCAGGCCGGCCGGACCGCCAGTTGGGGTCGGCGCAGCGAACGTGCGATGAACTCGCCGAGGGTGACGCCCGCGGCCAGAGCACAACCGATCGCGAGTGCACTGGTGATCCATGTGAATCCGTCGACGGTCTGTTCGTTGAGGATGCCGTACAGACCGCGATAGACCGCCAGACCCGGCAGCAGCGGCGTGATACCCGCCACCGCGACGACCAGCGGCGGGGTGAGGGCCCGGCGGGCCATCAGGCCACCGAGGAAGCCGACGAGTGCGGCCGCGATGCCGTTCGCGACGACGTCGCCGATCGAGGTGAACGTCGCCACCGCGACCACGGCCGCGCCGATGGCGCCACCCACGAACGCCACGGGCAGAGCTCGCTTCTCGGCGTAGCTGGCCAGCGCGTACGCCAGTGCGGCGACGGCCCCGGCGAAGATGCGGGACGGGAGCTCGACGGCGGGGAACGTGGTGCCCGGGGTGATCGTCGGGAGGTAGATGCCCACATGCTCGAACAACTGGATCGCGATACCAACGCCTGCGATCAGTCCCCCGGTCATGAGGAGGAGTTCGAAGAATCGGGCGACACCGGTGATCGGCGCGCCGGTGATCGCGTCCTGCACGGAACCGACGAGCGACAGACCGGAGAGCAGCACCACGATGCCGGCCGCGATGACGAACGACGGACTCAAGTCGAAATTGAAGCGCTCGGAGAGACCGAAGGTGATCGCAGCCGGCACCACCGCGATCACACCTCCGGTGAACTGCTGGAAGAACACCGGGGTACCGATCCGGTTGAGCCGGCGATTCACGAGGATCACCGCGACGGTGCTGACGAAGGCGAGGAGGGCGCCCAGCATTCCGCCACCCAGCAACACGGAGATGCCGCCGGCCATCACGCCCCACGCCGAGGTGGCGACCCAGTGCGGATAGGGGTGCGGCGCGGTGATGATCTCGTCGACCATCCGGTGCGCCGTCGACGGCGTGAGGGCCATGTCGCGGATGCGTCGCACGAGCCGGTCGATCTCGGCGAGTCGGGTGAAGTCCATCGAGCGGTAGTAGACCTGCTCCATCGTCGTGATGGGCGGCAGGGTGGCTCCGCGCCGCGCACTCACCACGATGGTGTTGTAGGTGACGTCCACGTCGACGTCCTCGAGGCCGTAGACGCCTGCGACGAATTCGATCTGGTGCTGCGTGTCCGTCGCGGCGGTGCCCGAATCCAGCAGTACCGCCCCGATCTTCGTCGCCAGATCGAGAACCTCGGTGATGGCGGCGACGTCGAAGCGGTCGATCGGCTTGCGCGGCGACACCATGATGCTGCCGGGCTCGATGGTGTCGATGGTGGCCTGACGGTCACCGACGAGGTGGATGGGGTTCAGGTACCCCAACGCGCGGCCGATATACTCGCGCACGCAGGCCTCCTTAGCTCAGTGGTAGAGCACTCGCCTTGTAAGCGAGCGGTCGTCAGTTCAATCCTGACAGGGGGCTCCATCGGATTTCCCGGCGCCGAGCCCGAAGGAAAACGCTTCCCGCGAGCGGTCTCGTTCCCGGTTGTGACGAGACTCATGTATCGCGGATCGCAGATATCAGATCACGCACCGAAACCCCATGTGCGAGGGCGCGGAATCGTCGGATTGGGCCGACCTCGCGGTCGGCCGATACGGCCGCCGGTCGCCCAGGTCCACCGGGACCGTTGTCGGGGTGAAGGCCGGTGATCCGGGTACCGGTTCGGCCGGATCGGCTCCCGGGAAGTCGGCGGGATCGATGGGCTTCTCGGGGTGGTCGTGGTCCGAGCCCATCCGGAACGTACCGCCGGGCAGCGGGACCACATCGGTGAGCGGCACACCCCGACAATAGGACGTGTCTCGGACGTCCGGCGGTCTCGTGGGCGAAGTTCCGTGCGGTCCCGGGAGCAGCGTGCCCCGAATGGGGACACCATGGACGGATGCCGACAGCGGAAAGACCAGTCGTCCCCACCGGCCACGGGCCTGTCCGCGGGACCGCGGGCCCTGCGGTCGATGTCTGGAAGGGCATCCGGTACGCAGCACCGCCGCTCGGTGATCTCCGATGGCGTCGTGCGCGTCCGCCGGAGCCCCACGACGGCGTCGTCGATGCGGATGCGTTCGGCGCCGTCTGTCCGCAGGAACGGAATCCGGCGATCCTGCTCCGCAAGGACGTCCGGATGGACGAGGACTGTCTGTTCCTCGACGTCTGGTCGCCGAGCGGCGCAGCAGCCGACGCGGCCCGGTTCCCGGTGATGGTCTGGCTGCACGGCGGTGCGTATGTGTTCGGGAGTGGCAGTCAAGCGCTCTACGACGCAACCGACCTCGTATCGGGAGGTGACGTTGTGGTGGTCACCCTCAACTACCGGATCGGTGCGCTCGGCTTCGCCGATCTGACCTCGCTCAACCATCCCGACGCCGACCCGCGCTTCGAGTCGAACGCCGCGCTCAGCGACGTCCTGCTCGCGATGAGCTGGGTCCGCGACAACATCGCAGGCTTCGGCGGTGATCCCGACAACGTCACCGTGTTCGGGGAGTCGGCCGGCGCCGGTCTGGTCACCACGCTGCTGACGATGCCAGCCGCCGACGGCCTGTTCCACAAGGCGATCGCGGAGAGCTCGCCGGCCACCTCGATGTACGACCACGAGCGTTCGGCCGGCATCGCACAGCGATTCCTCGACGCGATCGGTATCGGATCGGATGACGCCACCGAGTTGGACACCGTCGGCGTCGACCGCATCACGTCGGCCACCATGGCGGCTTTCACGGCCGTTCCCCTCGACAACCCCGGCACCATCGCGTTCGCGCCGGTCATCGACAGCGATCTGGTACCTCGTCACCCGATGGACGTGTTCCGGGCGGGTGAGTCCTTGTCGGTTCCCCTGCTGATCGGCACCAACAAGGACGAGGCGTCCGCGTTCAAGTGGATGAAATCGCCGTTGATGCCGATCACGCCCGCCGACATCGAGCGCATGTTCGCGGCGATGATGACCGAGTACCCGGAGATCGCGTTGCCGGAACGTGCACAGATCACCTCGGCCTACTCCGGGATGCGTCCCAAGGTCGCCGGCCTCGGGGTCGCGCGCGACATCGCCTTCCGGATGCCGACCCTCTGGCTCGCCGAGTCGCACAGCCGCCACGCGCCGGTCTTCCTGTATCGATTCGACTGGGCGACGCGGATGCTCCGGGCACTCCGGGTGGGGGCGACGCACGCAACCGAACTGCCCTATGTGTGGGGCAACCTGGTGTTGGGTCCGGCCGACATCACGTTCAAACTCGGCGGCCGCAAGACCGGGGAGGAGATCTCGGCGCGCATGCAGAGCCGATGGACGTCGTTCGCCCATCACGGCGATCCGGGTACCGGTGCGGCGCCGGCCTGGCCCGCGTTCGACGAACACACCAGGTCGACACTCGTCATCGACGAGACCGACCGCGTCGTCGACGACCTCGACGCCGAGATCCGCCGCGCCTGGGGCGACGAGGTGCTCAGCTTTCGCTAGGGCGGTCGGCGGTCAGACTGCCGTTCGCCCGCCGTCGACGGGTACCACGGCGCCATGGATGAGAGCCGCCGCCGGACCGGCCAGGTAGCAGATGGTCTCGGCGATGTCGTCGGGTGCGGCCACCCGACGGGCCGGTGCGGTGCGCGCGAGTTTCTCGAGTCCGGCCTCGCCCCAGACCTCGACGGTTCCCTCGGTGAGGGTGGGACCGGGTGCCACCGCGTTGACCCGTACACCTCGGGGGCCGAATTCGGCCGCCCACGACTTGGTCAACAGGTTGAGGGCGGCCTTGCTGGACCCGTAGACCGCGCTGCCGGCGCTGCCGAACGACGCGACCATGGTGCTCACGTTGACGATGACGCCGTCGCCGCGTTCGGCCATCGCCGGTGCGAGGGCGCCGACGAGGTAGAACGGGGCCTTGACGTTGGTGGCGAAGCACGCGTCGAACACGTCCTCGGTGATGGACGTCGTCGGTCCCAGTGGTCCGACGGCGGCATTGTTGATCAGGATGTCCACCCGGCCCGCGGTCGCGATCGCCTGCTCGGCGAGGGCCTGACAACCAGCCGCATCCGAGAGGTCGGCAGCCGCGAAGTCGGCCGTTCCGCCATCGTCGCGGATCGCGTCGACCACCGACCGGCCCCGCCGGACGCCTCGACCGGTCACCACGACCCGGGCCCCGCGCGCCGCGAGCAGCATCGCCGTCGCCCGCCCGATGCCGCTCGTCGCTCCGGTGACCAGCGCCACCTGACCCTGAAATGTCATGTGTCTCACCGTATAGCGGGACGCGGGCGCTGGGAACTGACCATGCGCATCGCAGCTGTCGAATCGGAGATGTGCGTTCGTGACGACGATTAGGTGCGTCGTGGCGACGGATGTTGTGAATTGACCATGTCGACGCGTGCCGACCGTCGCCGACCGCATACATTGGAGCACTGCAGACATTCATCACGACTTCCGCGTGGTGCGGGGGAAAGGCGGTCGACGACATGGACCGGAATATCAACAAGGGGTCACGGCGGCGTTCGGCTCGGGTCACACGGCGGGTGATCGGCGCGAGCATCGCCGGAGCGGCGATGGCGGGTGCGCTCGCGTTTGCCGCGGCACCCGCGAACGCGGCACCGCTGCCGAAGGTCGAGCCGACGGTCGAGAATGCCGCGCCGACCCTCGACAACATCAAGCTGGGGATCGACCGCGCGGTCGCCACCAATCCGAAGCTGGCCCCGGCAGGCGAACTGGCGCTGTCCTTCTTCCCCAAGTACTGACCACCGGCCTCCAGACGGTCGACGACTTCGAGCCCTGCCGGACAGATCCGGCGGGGCTCGACGTCTCTCGGGGCCGTCGGATCGCCGACGTAGGATCGGCCCATGTCGCGAGTTCGCCTGAACGGTTCGTCCGCTCTGCACGACGGGGGTTTCGCCTACAGCGCGACCGTCGCGCCCGGTCCGCTGCTGTTCACCGCCGGGATCAGTCCACTCACCACCGACGGTGCCGTGGACGCCCCGGGTGACGTCGTCGGTCAGACACGGAAGTGCCTGCAGAACCTGGCGGTGGTCCTCACCGAGCAGGGCGCATCGATGTCGGACGTCGCCAAGCTGACCATCTACGTCGCGGAGCAGTTGCAGGCTGATCTCATGGTCGCCTGGGACGCGGTCGTCGAGCAGTTCGGCGACGCGGTCCCACCGGCGATGATGTTGGGCGCCACCGTCCTGCCCTACGACGGACAGGTGGTCGAGATCGAGGCGATCGCCGCACTGCCAGCCTGATGGGCGCTCGTCCCGCGATCAGTGACGTGCAACGGCGCGCCCGGCTGGTCCACCGGCATCGTCTCGCCGCCGGAGACCACGCCTCATCGGTGGCCGAACTCGCGGACTCCCTTGTCGGCTATCACGCGACCACTCCCTCGACCGTCTATCTCTCGGCCTGGGCCCGTATCGCGGGATTCCGGCCGGACCAGATGGACGCCGCCCTGTATCGGGACCGCAGCCTGATCAAGCAGCTCGCGATGCGCCGCACCCTGTTCGTGTTCACCCGACCGGTCCTCGCCGACGCCGTCGGGGCGGTGGGTCCGCGAGTCACGGCCTCGGAGCGCACCAACATGCTGCGCGATCTCCGGCGCAGTCCCGGCTTCGACGATCCGGACCGATGGATCGACACCGCACGCGCCGCCGTTCGCGACGATCTCGCCGACGGCTCGCTGCGCACCTCCACGCAGCTCCGCGAACGTCTGCCGGCCCTCGACGGTTACGTGGTCCACGGCGTCGGCACCAAGTGGGAGGCGCGAGCCCCGATGGGACCGAGGGTGCTCAACATGATGAGCGCGGCCGGCGACATCGTGCGCGGGCCCAATTCCGCCGGCTGGCATCTTTCGAGGCCGTCGTGGTCGTCGATGAGCACGTGGCTCGGTGAGCCGTTGCCGGGCGTGACGGTCGAGGACGGGCACCGCGCGATGATCGAACGCTGGCTGCGTTCGTTCGGGCCGGGCACCGAGACCGACCTCGTCTGGTGGCTGGGCTCGACGAAGCGCGCGGTGCGTACGGCCCTTGCCGCGCTCGCCGTCGTCGAGGTCGACCTCGACGACGGGAACGTCGGCTACGTCCTCGTCGACGACGTGCCCGGCGACGGATCCGTCGATGACCCGGCCGAACCGGCAGCTTTTCTTCTGCCCGAACTCGACCCGACGACGATGGGCTGGAAACAGCGCGACTTCTATCTGGGGCCGCATGTCGGGCACGTCTTCGACAGCAACGGCAACGGCGGTCAGACCGCGTGGTGGGACGGCCGGATCGTGGGCGGTTGGCGACAACACAAGGACGACGGCCGGATCGAGATCCACCCGCTCGAGAAATTGCCGCGGGCCGCGACACGCGCCCTGGCGGAACGGGCGGCGCAATTGGAGGCGTGGCTCGGCGAGGTACGCCCCTCACCCGGATATCCCGCCCCGTTCATGCGCGCCTGACCGCCGACAGCAACCCGTTTCTCGCCGACGGCAACCGGTTTTCCGCCGACAGCAACCCGTTTCTCGCCGACAGCAACCGATTTTTCGCCGGCAGCAACCATCACCGCAGGTCGGCACTCACAGAAATCTCACAGCAATGATCCAGACTCATGGCAGCCTGGTGGGAGAAGGTGATTCCATGAGCGAAGCTGTGAAGGGTCAGGGAGCCGGTCAGGGCGCCAAGGTGCTCGTCGTCGACGACGAGGAGAACATTCGCGAACTGCTGTCGGTCTCCCTCAAGTTCCAGGGCTACGAGGTCTCGACCGCAGAGAACGGCCCCGCGGCGATCGACCGCTGCCGCACCTTCAAGCCCGATGTGCTGATCCTCGACGTCATGATGCCCGGCATGGACGGCTTCGGTCTGCTCCGCCGTCTGCGCGCCGACGGTGTCGCCGCCCCGGCGCTGTTCCTCTCGGCGCGCGACTCGATCGAGGACAAGATCAACGGACTGACCATCGGCGGCGACGACTACGTCACCAAGCCGTTCTCCCTCGAAGAGGTGGTCGCGCGTCTGCAGGTGCTGTTGCGACGCAGCGGATTCGACGAGCAGGCCAAAGAGTCGGCGCGGATCACCTTCGCCGACATCGAGCTCGACGACGAGACCCATGAGGTGTGGAAGGCAGGCGAACTAGTGTCGCTCTCGCCGACCGAATTCACGTTGCTCCGGTATTTCATGGTGAACGCGGGCACCGTCCTGTCCAAGCCACGCATTCTCGACCACGTGTGGAACTACGACTTCGGCGGCGAGGTCAATGTGGTCGAATCGTATGTGTCCTACCTGCGGCGCAAGCTCGACACCGGCGACAAGCGGCTCATCCACACCCTGCGGGGTGTGGGCTACGTGATGCGCGAGCCCCGCGGGTGACCAGCCCACCCACCACCGCACCTTCCGACCGACGGCCTGCGCCGCCGGCGCCGGACACAGGTCACACGCCCAAGAGGGGCATACCACTGCGGTTGTCCCTGGTCGGGCTGACTCTCGTGCTGGTCGTGCTGGGGCTGCTCGCTTCGGGCCTCGCGGTGACCTCGGCGATGAAGCAGGATCTGCTCTCCCGCACCGACGACGGGCTCACGAACGCCGTCCAGACCTGGGCGCGCCCACGCGACCCGGCGAGCGCCCCAACGCAGGGGATGCCGCCCGGTCCCCGGCGCCCACCGTCGCAGTACTACTCGATGATCACCATCGGTAGCGGCGACACGATCGTCAACAACGACTTCTCGGACGAGCCGGACATCGACGGTCTCCCGCCGGGGAACACCGGGCCGACCACCGTCGGGTCGGCCGACGGTGACGGCCCCGACTGGCGGGTGGTCAAGGCCTCGACGCCGTTCGGCGAATCCGTCGTCGCGACCCCGCTCGGAGACGTGCACGCCACGTTGTCGCGCCTGATGTGGTTGCAACTCGCGATCGGGGCCATCGTCGTGGTGGCCATCGGGGTGCTGAGCTATCTGCTGGTGCGGTCCAGTCTGCGGCCGCTGCGTCGCGTCGAGGAGACCGCTCACGCGATTGCGGCCGGCAATCTGAACATGCGGGTGCCGCCCGCGCCGCCCAACACCGAGGTCGGGAGTCTGTCCGGTTCGCTGAACGCGATGCTCGGTCAGATCCAGCGGGCCTTCGCGCGGACCGCGGCGTCCGAGCAGCAGGCACGCGCCTCCGAGGAGAAGATGCGGCGGTTCATCGCCGACGCCAGCCATGAGCTGCGTACGCCGCTCACCTCGATCAAGGGTTTCGCCGAGCTGTACAAGCAGGGAGGTGTCCCCGATGCGACCGACGCGATGGGACGCATCGACGCGGAGGCCGGCCGGATGGGCCTGCTCGTCGAAGACCTGCTGATGCTCGCCCGTCTCGATGCACACCGGCCGATCTCTCATCAGCCGGTCGACCTGCTGACCCTGGCCGCCGATGCGGTCCACAGCGCGAAAGCGGCTGCGCCGCAACGAGCGATCCGCATCGAGGTCGGGGACGCGGCGGAACCGCCGGTGGTCTCGGGTGACTCGCCGCGTCTGCTGCAGGTGCTGCGGAATCTGATCAACAATGCGATCGCCCACACGCCTGCCGAGGCGTCGATCACCATCGGCGTCGGGGTCGACCAGACCAACGGCCGTGACGACGTGCTGCTCACCGTCACCGACACGGGGCAGGGGCTCACTCCCGAGGAGGCCTCACACGTCTTCGAGCGCTTCTACCGCGGCGACACGTCTCGTCACCGAGGGGACGGCGGCGGCGGTAGCGGCCTGGGGCTCTCGATCGTGGCGGCGCTGGTCGACGCTCATCAGGGCACGGTCGGGGTGGACTCGACACCAGGGGAGGGCTCGACCTTCTGGGTGCGGCTCCCGCGACTGGCCGGCTGAGCCGGAACGCAGCGGGAACCCGCCGGGAACCCAGCCGAACCGATGATTACCCGGCGCCGGGGCGGTCAGTATGGGGAGAGGACGAAAGGAACTCCCCATGTCTGATGCCCTGCCACCCGTGGTCGATGACCAAACCTGGCGCGATGCGCTGTCCGACCTGCGAGTCCGGGAGAAGGCCGCCACCCGCGAACTCGACGCCATCGCCGCTCAGCGCCGACGACTGCCCATGGTCGAGATGCCGGACTACACGCTGACCGGGCCGGAGGGGCAGACCCGGCTGGTCGACATCTTCGCCGGCCGGTCCCAGCTCATCGTCTACAACCACATGTGGTCGAACGGCGCCGAGTTCCAATGCGGCGGTTGCACGAGCTTCACCGCGCAGTTCACCCGGCTCGACTTCCTCGACAACTACGACGCCCGGTTCGTGATCGTCACCAACGGGCCGATCGACGAGGCGTTGGCGTACAAGGCGAGAGTCGGCAACGCGATGGAGTGGTACTCGTCGGCCGAGAGCGCGTTCGGCACCGACGTCGACGCCGCTCCCGGTGAGGGATTCGGTCTCAATGTCTTTTTGCGCCAGGGTGATACCGTCTACCGCACCTGGCACACGTCGGGCCGCGGAGTGGAACAGCTTTCGCATACGTTCCCGTTGATCGACACCCTGCCGCGAGGTCGTCGCGAGGAATGGCAGGACATGCCCGACGGATGGCCGACCACACCGACATACGCGGGCTGGCTCGATTCACCGGACGTCGCGCGGCTCTACGGGGAGTGACCTGACCTGGCAGCCGCGACGGTTCCCGACATCCGCGACCCCGAAAACCCGTCGCGGATGTCGGGAACCGTCGCGGCTGCGTCAGATCAGGCGTCGCAGAGCCGCGAACTCGCGGACGTCGTCGCGGAAGCGGTCGAGGCTGACCAGCGTGTACATCCCGTCGATCTGACGATCCGCCCACAGTTGATGAATACGGCGGAGATCGGATTGGCGTGACTTCCAGCCGATGCCGTCGATCACCGCGAGCACCAGTTGTTTCGGTAGACGCACCTCGGCCATCTCCTCGATCTCACGGACGGCATCGGTGAGTTTGCTGCCCGTCGAATCGAAACCCTTTGCTGCGACGACGATGTCGGCTGTCTCGGGGTCGCCGATGATCAGATCCGCCGGCGCGGTGCGACCATTGCGCCCGGTGAACCGGGATCGGGTGACGTAGTCGAGGCCGAGATCGTGTGCGATGGCCTCGATCTCGTCTTCGATGTGGCGCCCCGACGCCCCCGCCCGGGTGGCGGTCACCCGACTACCGGCGCGTGCCACCAGGATGTCGGCGAAGGTGTAGGTGCGTTCCAGCTGGGTCCGGAGCATCCGCACCAGATCGAATTCGGTGTCCAGCCAGGTGATCAGATCGACCGGCTGGGAGCGCGCGACGCCGTGCCAGCCGGTGGTGCCGAAGCGGTCGCGCAGCACGTTCTTCAACTTCTCCTGCGAGAGCCCGACTGCCAGGCCGAGCACCGGGACGTCCGCGGGGTGGTCACGTACCCAGGCCGCCAGCCCCGCGACATCGGTGTCGAGCATGTCGCCCAGAGTGCCGGTGGCCTGGATGATGCGTTCCGCCTCCGGTGTCGACGCGGTCGGGTCGACATGAGAGGTCAACCGGCCCAGCGTCTTCAGATATTCGTCGAATGATCCGGCGTCACTCATCGTGCTGAGCACATCTGTCGTTCAGTCCCGCCCGATGAACAGGTACTCGCTCACGTCGCGCCGAGTCGCGGCGACGTGCGTGCCGAAGCTGTACTTGTGATCGATGGCCACCACCTCCACCGACGGTTTGACCTTGCCGAGCAGGTCGACGATCCGATCGGCGCCGGGCAGCGCGTTGGACGAGTACGACAACACGATCGCGCCCGACGCCTCGAAGTGCTCGAAGGTCCGGACCAGCGCGTCCTCGATGGTGTGCTTGTAGGCGAACGGCGTGTAGCGCTTGGTCAGCTTCTTGGTCTTGGTGTGTTCCATGATCGTCATACCGCGCCAGTATGCGCTGAGCCCCTCCAGGAAGTGATAGCGCTTGATGTAGTCGTTGTCGTCGGTGGGCGGCGCGTAGGGCGGGTCGAGGTAGACGAGATCGGGAGCAGTACCCAGGCCGCTGATGTCGAGATCGAAGATGTCGCCGCTGACGCTGCGGTTCGACTGCCCGTTGCTGAACACGGTGGAGTTGTACTCGTCCACCGCGCGCAGCCGGAAGTGGTCGCGCAGCGACATCCGTAGGTCACGGCGTCCATCGGCGTACCGGGACGAATCGGTGAAGGTGAACACCCCGCGCGGCTGCTTGCGTGCGGCCGACAACACGAGTGCGGAGATGGCGAGGTCGCGCCGATATCCGCGCAGCCGGTCGATGTGCGACCACGCCGAGTCCAGGAAGGCGCGGTCCTCGGCGGTGAAGTACAGACCGTCGAAGGTGGTCTGGATGAAGTCCCGGTCGTCGGCGGGCGGCCCGCAGATCTCCTCGACGAGGTCGGGTTCGAGGTGCACGCTCGAGTTGGCGACCGTCGCCCTGGTGATGATGTGCGGGAAGTTCAGGAAATCGTTGCTGATGACCTGGAAACCCTGTCGCTTGAGCAGATACGACACCACGCCGGACCCGGAGAACGCATCGACCGCCGTGGTACCGCCGATCTCGGCGAAGGTCCGTTCGAGGTGGGGGAGGAGCCGGTACTTGGAACCCATGTACCGCAACCGCGGAAATCGCTGGGCCATCGCGACGACGTCCGTCGACACGACGGTCCTGGTGAACTCTGGGCGACTCACACGAAAAGAATGTCATGGACCCCCGACAGCCACCGCGACAACACGTCGGGCGGTGTCATGTCAGCACCTACACTGACTGCCATGGCATCGGTCTTCAGCATGATCATCAACGGAGAACTGCCCGGACGGTTCGTGTGGCAGGACGGTCAGGCCGTCGCATTCCTCACCATCAACCCGGTGACCCCGGGGCACGTGCTCGTCGTGCCCCGCAAGGAGGTCGATCACTGGGAGCAGATGGACACCGCGTCCTACGCGCACCTCGCCGACGTCTCGCAGAAGATCGGTCGCGCGGTCAAGCAGGCGTTCGGGGTGTCGAGGGTCGGCACGATGATCGCCGGGCTCGAGGTCCCGCATGTGCACCTCCACGTCTTCCCGCTCGAGAGCATGGACGCCTTTGACCTCGGCAACGCGGAGAAGGATCCCGACCCGGCCGAACTCGATGCCGTCGCCGAGAAGATCCGCACCGCCCTGCGTGACACCGGCTACGGCGAGTACGTCGCCGACGCCTGACCTCCCCGATTTGTAGCAACAATCCGCGCCCACCGCGGATTGTTGCTACGTCCTCGGGCTACACCGTGCGATGGATGAGCAGCGGGAGGACGGTGTCGGCGCCTGCCTCGCGCAGCGCCGCGGCCGCGAGGGTGATCGGCCACCCCGACGACGTCTCGTCGACGACCAGCAATACGTTCTGACCTGTGACGTCGGGCATCTCGCCGAGATGATCACGCCAGTACACCGCTTCGGTGGCTCCGGTCGCGTCGCGGCCCGGGCCGTGTTGATTCGGCCCGCTCGCTGCGCTCCCGGCGCCGTGTTGATTCGGCCCGCTCGCTGCGCTCCCGGCGCCGTGTTGATTCGGCCCGCTCGCTGCGCTCCCGGCGCCGTCGCCTGACCTCACCGGGACGGTCAGCCGAGGTCGTCGCCCGACCTCGCAGAGGTGATCGGCGACCTTGTCGGCGAGCACGGTCCCGGTCAGCCGCAGGGACGCGATGACGTCCGGCCGGATACCGCTCTCGCGCACCCACGACGACAACGTGGCCACGGCGGCATCACCGAGATCTGTCAGCGCCTGCCCATCACCGCGCCGAGCGGCGGCGAGCAGATCGGTCCATTCCGGGGCGTCGGCGTGCGCCAGGACGCGTCCAGGCTCGGCGGCAAGGCCGGCGGGAATGCGGCCGCGGGTCCCGAATGCGCCGCCCGGCCACATCTTTCGCGGTTCCAGGGTCAGCGCGGATCGGCGGAGCGACCCGGTGATCGTGCGGACGAGTTCCGGTGACACCTCCGACGACAACGGCTCGGTGAGCTTGCCGCGACACACCGAGCAGCGACCACACGGTTCTGCGGCCGGATCGTCGAGCGACGACGTCAACAGCTGCATGAGGCATTCGCGGCCCGCCACGTAGGCGCGCATGATGTCGGCCTCGCGGCGCCGGACGGCCAACACCCCGTCGTAGTGCTCCTGGTCGTAGGTCCAGGGCCTGCCGGTCGACTCCCAGCCGTCGGGACCGCGTTCGGTCGCACCGTCGACGGCGAGCTGCTTCAACATCAATTCGACTCGGCCCCTGCGGAATCCGGTCGAAGATTCCAGCTGCGGCACCGACACCGGGCCGTCGGCGGCACCCAGTGTGTCGAGCAGAACCTGCATCCGATCCGGGTCCGGGATGGTCGCGGTGGCGAAATGCTCCCAGATCGCGTCGTCGGCCCGCGAGGCCAGCAGCATCACCACCGCGTCGTCGAGCGCACGGCCGGCGCGACCGACCTGCTGGTAGTAAGAGACCGGTGACGGCGGAGAACCGACGTGCACCACGAACCCGAGATCCGGTTTGTCGTAGCCCATGCCCAGTGCCGACGTCGCCACCAGGGCCTTGACCTCGTTGCGCAGCAAGGCATCCTCGAGTCGATGACGACTGTCGCCGTCCAGTTGCCCGGTGTAGGCGGCGATCGGGTAGTCGGCGCCGTGTACCGCACGAATCGCATCCACCAGCCGGTCGGCATCCGCGACCGTGAGCACGTAGACGATGCCCGACCCGGGCAGGCTCGGCAGATACTGTGCCACCCAGCCGTATCGTTCGATCGGCGACAGGTCGTCGATCACGTTGAGGTGCAGTGATTTCCGCGCCAACGAACCGCGTAGCACGAGGGTATCGTCCCCCAGCTGCGCCGCCACGTCCTCGGTCACCCGCGCATTCGCGGTCGCGGTGGTCGCGAGCACCGGCGTCTGCGGATTCAGCGTCTGCAACACATCCGATACCCGGCGATAGTCGGGCCGGAAGTCGTGACCCCAGTCCGAGATCGCATGCGCCTCGTCGATCACCAGCAGGCCCAGCTGACCGGCCAGCGCGTCCAGCACACGCCGTCCGAACCCGGGATTGGCCAGCCGTTCCGGCGAGACGAGCAAGACGTCGAGCTCACCCGACCGAAGCTCACCCTCGACCGCCGACCACTCGTCGAAGTTCGACGAGTTCAACGTCGCGGCCCGCAGCCCGGCCCGTTCGGCCGCGCTGACCTGATCGCGCATCAACGAGAGCAGCGGAGACACGATCAGGGTCGGCCCGCCGCCACCTTCTCGGCGGATCGCGGTCGCAGACCAGTAGACCGCCGACTTCCCCCAGCCGGTCGCCTGCACCACCAGGACTCGTGCGGCGGGAGTCACCAGCGCCGACACCGCCGTCAGCTGGTCGTCGCGCAGGTGCGCGCCGGGCCCGGCGAGACTCTCGATCACCCGGTCGGCGGCCTCCCGCTGCTCGGTGGACAGGGCGGCCGATGTGGATGAAGAGGACATGACGCCAACCTATCGGGCCGCGGTGACACCGGCACGTCGTCGTCCACAGGCTCGAAATCGCTCACAGGAACCTGACAGCGTCGACGCAGAGTGGGTGAAGTTTGACACCCGATTCTTGGATCATGACAACAGACGCCCTCCCGATGGCCGCCTCGCCGTCGACGATCGTCGCCGACAGTTCGACGCCGGCGCCCGTCCTCGACATCGTCGTGCCGGTCTACAACGAACAGGCCGACATCGCCGGTTCGGTCCGTCGCCTGCGCGACCATCTCCGCACCC
Source organism: Gordonia sp. DT101 (assembly GCF_049844895.1). Taxonomy (NCBI): domain Bacteria; kingdom Bacillati; phylum Actinomycetota; class Actinomycetes; order Mycobacteriales; family Gordoniaceae; genus Gordonia; species Gordonia sp. DT101. Next base: position 301,405 of record NZ_JBNCLX010000004.1, read on the forward strand.
ATGTGCCCTACCCGTCGCGCATCACCGTCGCCGACAACGCCAGCACCGACTCCACGCTGGCGATCGCCGCTCAGCTCGCCGGCGAGATCGACGGAGTGCGCGTGGTGCATCTCGATCAGAAGGGTCGCGGGCGTGCCCTCAACGCGGTGTGGCGGGCCAGCGATGCCGAGATCGTCGCCTACTGCGACGTCGACCTCTCCACCGACCTCAATGCGTTGATGCCCCTGATCGCGCCGCTCATCTCCGGGCACTCCGACATCGCCATCGGCACGAGGCTCTCGCGGGCGTCGCGGGTGGTCCGGGGTCCGAAGCGCGAGTTCATCTCCCGTTCCTACAACCTGATCCTGCGGACCACGATGCGTGCGAAGTTCTCCGACGCGCAGTGCGGGTTCAAGGCGATGCGCACCGGGATCGCCCGGCAGGTGCTGCCGTACGTCGAGGACACCGGCTGGTTCTTCGACACCGAGCTCCTGGTGCTCGCCGAGCGGATCGGGCTGCGGATCGCCGAGGTCCCGGTCGACTGGGTCGACGATCCGAACAGCACGGTCGACATCGTGTCGACCGCCGTCGCAGACCTGAAGGGCTGCGCCCGCGTCGGGTATGCGCTGACCACCGGACGGTTGCCCATCGCCGAACTGCGCGACACGATCGGACGGGACCGGGCTCCCGGTCCGCAGCTCGAGGGTGTGCCGTTCGGCCTGGTCGGCCAGTTGGCCCGGTTCTGCGTCATCGGCGTCGCGTCCACCATCGCCTACGCGGTGCTCTACCTGTTGCTGCACTCGTTCCTGGGAGCGCAGGTGTCGAACTTCGTCGCGTTGGCCGTCACCGCGGTGCTCAACACCGCGGCCAACCGTCGCTTCAGCTTCGGCATAGAGGGTCGGGAGGGCGCCGTCCGGCACCAGTTGTTCGGACTCGGGGTCTTCGTGTTCGGCTGGCTGGTCACCTCGGGAGCCCTGGTCGCGCTCCACGCCTTCGCCCCCGAATCCACGAAGCATCTGGAACTGGTGGTGCTCGTGGTCGCCAACCTGGTCGCCACGATGACCCGCTTCGTCGGGCTACGGTGGGTCTTCCGCGGACACCTGGCCGCAGCCAACCCCAAACCCATCGCCGAAGGGGCAGCCGAATGAGTACTGTCGTCGACAGTCCCGCATCCGCCTCCGTTCCGCCCGACGCTCCCGCGTCCGGGCGGAACGCCCATGTGTGGCAGCGTGTCTCGCTCGCGCTGCTGCTCGTCGGCACCGGGGTGCTCTACATCGTGAACCTGTCGGCCAACGGCTGGGCGAACTCATTCTACTCGGCGGCCATCCAGGCCGGATCCGAATCCTGGAAGGCCTGGTTCTTCGGGTCGTCGGACATGGCCAACTCCATCACCGTCGACAAACCCCCCGCCGCACTGTGGATTCCGGGGATCTCGGTGCGGATCTTCGGGCTCAACTCGTGGTCGATCCTGATCCCCGAGGCCCTGATGGGTGTCGCGTCGGTCGCGCTTCTCTACGTCATCACCAAGAAGTACTTCGGGCATTGGGCCGGCATCCTGGCCGGTGCGACGCTGGCGGTCACACCTGTCGCGGCGCTCATGTTCCGCTTCGACAACCCGGAGGCATTGCTGATCCTGCTGATGGTCGCGGCCGTCTGGGCGACTCTCAAGGCCGTCGAGGACGGCCGGCTCCGGTGGATGATCCTGACCGGTGTGTTCATCGGGTTCGGCTTCCTCACCAAGCAACTACAGGTGATGCTGATCGTGCCGCCGCTGGCGATCACGTATCTCGCGTTCGGACAACACTCCTGGGTGAAGCGCCTCGGGCATCTCTTCGCGGCGCTGGGCGCGATGATCGTCAGTGCCGGGTGGTGGATTCTCACCGTCGAACTGTGGCCGGTGTCGTCGCGCCCGTGGATCGGTGGCTCGCAGAACAATTCGATTCTCGAACTCACCTTCGGTTACAACGGTTTCGGGCGACTCAGCGGCAACGAGACCGGCAGTGTCGTCCCCGGCGGCGGGCGCGGAGACGGCGCCGGTGCCGGCCTGAACGCCTACGCGGGCGCGATGGGCGGGCCGCCCGGCGGCGGCCCGGGTGGTGGTCCCGGCGGAGGCGGCGGCATGTGGGGTGAGACGGGGTGGCTCCGGATGTTCGAGCCGGCCCAGGGCGGTCAGATCGCGTGGCTGATCCCGACCGGCCTGGTGCTGGCCATCGCCGCGCTGTTCGTGATCGGCAAGGCCCGCCGCACCGACCTGCGGCGCGCCTATCTCGTCGTGTGGGGACTGTGGCTGCTGGTCACCATGATGGTGTTCAGCTTCATGGCGGGTATCTTCCACAGCTACTACACCGCTGCGCTGGCACCGGCGGTCGCGGCGGTGGTGGCCGGCGGCGCCGCGGTGTGCTGGTCGGCCCGTGATCGGCTCTGGGTGCGCGTCGTGCTCGCCGCCGCGGTGTGGATCGCGGCGATCTGGGGCTTCGCGCTGCTCGCTCGGTCGCCCGAATTCGTGCCGTGGTTGCGCTGGATGGTGCTGATCGTGGGCATCGTCGGCGGTGCCGCGATGCTGGTCGCGCATCGGCCGTACCTGTCGGCACTGGCGGTGATCACCGCGCTCGCCGCGGCACTCGCCGGCCCCGTCGCCTACACGATCGACACGGTGTCGACACCCAAAGAGGGGTCGATCATCTCGGCCGGCCCGCGCGTCAGCGGTGAATTCGGTCCCGGTGGCGGTGGACCGGGCGGTCACCATCGGTGGGGTGCGATGCGCGGCGGCATGCAGGCCGGCGGCGGGGGTGCGCCGGGCATGATGCCCGGTGGCGCGGCGAACAGGCCCGGCGGGATGCCGGGAGGCGGCGGCATGGGCATGCCGGGCGCTATGGCGGGCCCCGGCGGCATGGGCGCCGAGGGCGGACCCGGCGGCATGGGCGGACCCGGCGGCCTGCTGAACGGCTCGAAGCCGAGCGAAGAACTCGTCGCGATGCTGCGGACCGACGCCGACCAGTTCACCTGGGTGGCCGCGGCGGTCGGCTCGAACGAGGCGTCGGGTTATCAGCTCGAGTCCGGTCACTCGGTGATGCCGATCGGCGGGTTCAACGGCACGGATCCGTCGCCGACCCTCGAGCAGTTCCAGAAGCTGGTGGCAGAGAAGAAGATCCACTACTTCATCGGGGGTGGGCGCGGTTTCGGCAGCTCGGACACGACGCAACCGTCCGCCCAGATCGCCGCGTGGGTGCAGGAGAACTACACCGCGACGACGGTCGATGGCACCACGGTGTACGACCTGACGGCGGCGCCGGACTGACCCTGACCCGACAGCGCCGCTGATGGACCTCACCCGTCGTCGGAGACCTCTGTCCCGCAGAAGGTCTCTGACGGTGGGTGAGGTCTCTGCGTCCACGCGGTGCGCACGTCGCCCGATGCGCCCCCAAATGTCGTTAGAGTTCCGATCGTGAGCTTCACGATCGGACACCCCATACGGCGGATGACCGGACGCGACCCCCATGAGGAGGGCCGCGCCGCCACCAGTCTCGAGCTGTTCTACGACCTGGTCTTCGTGGTCGCCTTCTCCACAGCGGGGACGCAGGTCGCCCATCAGCTCGCCGAGGGGCACTATCAGGTCGCCATCTTCGGCTACCTGCTGTGCACGTTCGCGGCGATCTGGGCGTGGATCAACTTCGCCTGGTTCGCTTCGGCATTCGACACCGACGACTGGTTCTTTCGTCTGGTGACCCTGGTCCAGATGATCGGCGTCGCCATCATCGCGCTCGGCATCCCGCCGATCTTCGAGTCACTCGGCCATCACGAGCACGTCGACAACCGGGTCCTGGTCATCGGATACATCGTGATGCGCGTCGGGATGGTCGCGCAGTGGCTGCGTGTCGCGGTGCAGAGCGAGCAGCATCGGCGCGTAGCTCTGATCTACGCCGCGATGACCCTGCTCGCACAGATCGGGTGGGTCGGCGTGCTGATCGCCGACATGCGGCCGCTGGCGACCCTGTTCGCGATGATCGGCTGCATCCTGGTCGAACTCCTCGGGCCCTACCTCGGCGAGCGCAAAGGCGGTGGAACACCCTGGCATCCCCATCACATCGCCGAGCGCTACTCGTTGCTGACGATCATCACCCTCGGCGAGGGTGTGGTCGGCACGGTTGCGGTCCTCGGGGCGCTCATCGAGGTCGAGGGTTGGTCCGTGGAGACAGCGGTTCTCGGCCTGGCCGCCATGGGTGTCACCTTCGCGATGTGGTGGATGTACTTCATCATCCCGGTCGGCGATGCGCTACATGCGCATCGGGAGAAGAGCTTCGTCTGGGGGTACGGGCACATCGTGATCTTCATGGCTGCCGCCGCGGTCGGAGCCGGTCTGCATGTCGCGGCCCTCTACATCGAGCACGAGGCCCACATCGGCCCGGGTGCGGTGGTCGCCACGCTCGCCGTGCCGCTGGGGATCTACTGTGTCGGTCTGCTCGCGCTGTACGACTACCTGCTTCCGTTCGACCCGCTGAGCGTGATCCTCGCCCTGGGAGCGGGCATCTGCCTCGTCGCCGGTGTCTGGCTCGCCGCCGCCGGAGTGTCGGTGGTGGTCGCGGTGGTCGTGACGACCCTGGCGCCCGTGCTGATCGTCGTCATCGACGAGGTCATGGGTGTGCCGAGACGTGCCGAGGTGTTGGCGTCGATGGGGGTCGAGGTGGTTCAGTGAGCGGATCCGCGGCAGGGCGTCATTTGGTCGGCGTACTTCCAGCGCACCCGACTGCGGCCGGCCTGGATCTCGACGCCGTCGCCTGAATCAGAGACGAGAATCTGGGCCGACGCCATTGATATGACAAGCGGGGGAATCATGGGTGATTTGTGGGTCGATCGGGGGATCTTGCGCGCGTTCGCAGGGTGCGTGGACGAGTGTGCGTCGACGATCGAATCGTCAGATCTGCCCGCCACATTTGGCCGACTGGCAGCGTTGATGCCCGGCTCATCGACAGCCTTTGTTGCTGCAGCGGCGGACCCCGTGCTGCAGAAGTCTGTTGACGAGATGGCAGCGGGGTACCACTCGATGGGCTCGGCCGTCCGCGTCGGCGCTGACACCTATCAGGCGCGCGACGACGAACTGGCAAGCGAGCTGGATGCGATAGTTCCGGAATCGCGATGATCCCGAATCGATCAACACTGGCATCGTGGCGGGTCGACGGGTTGCTCGCGGCAGGCGATGAGATTGCCAAAGCTGGGAAGCGCATCAGTGCAACCTCGTGGGATGCGGGAGCCAGGTTGCTGAAGCTGACAAACGCCAAGGAGTGGTCGGGATCTGCAGCCACGGCGGCCAACGACGCTTTCAGTCGAGCGGACACGGTTGGTAGCCATTTTGATTTGCTGGGCGAAACGACAAACGAATCCGTCCAGCAGGGATCGAGCAGCTTGACTGTGTCCAAACACGCGATAGACCGGCTCGTGGCGACGATCGAGTCAGGCCCGTTATATGTTGACAACGAGTGGGTGGTCTTGCTCCGCCCTCAGGCTATGTCGCGTGCGATGGCACGACTCATGGCGCTTGCCGCACAAGGGTTTCAAGACCAACTCAATCCATTGGTCACGGCAGTGGGGCGCGCAGATCATGACTTGGCGATTGAGCTGTCGAAACATCTGGAAGGTGTCTCGCTGTGGCTCAGCGCCGCAGATCTCGAGAGCACCGCTGCTCCGAGAGACCAAGTGATCGATCCGTCCACAACCGAGGGTGGCGATCACCAGAGACTCGTTCGGTCGGTGACGATGTCGGAGACCGTGGCCGAGAAGACGGTCTCCGACGAAGGTGGCAAGAGAATCACAACGGTCACCATGCAGGATGGCACGACTCAAGTGTTCACCCATTGGGAGAAATACGACGCCCAGTGGCGTACTTTGCCAAGCGGAGTGCAGATGCCCGTTTTTGGCGGGCCTCCGAACGGGGTGCCTGCCGACCAGGTCGAGATGTTTGACTCCGACGGACAAAGGATCTCCACCTTCACCTCGTGGCACGGCGGATACGATCTCGGCATCCGGAGCGACAAGGGTTGGGTAAACATCGCTCGCGGAAGCGGCGGTGAGACACTGGTTTTCGAGAATGGGCGCAGTGACAATTCCCGAAAGGTGCCTGACTTCTTTTCCCATCCATATCTAGCAACCGTTGGAGGTGGGCTTTCGGCGCTTGAAACCGGCGCCAAAGAGGGCGGTGTGATTCCGCATGTCAGCCAAGATGCTGTGGCGAATATTCATGCTGGTGCAAAGTTCGCCGGGCCTGCTCTGACGCTGGCGACTGCCGCCTACGATGTCATGGCGGCACAAGACGCGCATGACCGGTGCGTGGCAGGAGTGTCGGCCGGCGTGGGTGCGGTCGGTGGATACGCGTCGGGGGCCCTGGCCGCTGCCGGCGGAACAGCGCTCGCCGGGCCCGCGGGCGCGGCGGCCGGCGCTGCGACAGGATCTACCTTCGGTGGCTTTTACTTCGGATACGTGGGCTCCAGAATCGGTGAAGCGGTGTGCAATTGACGGGCGAAAACCTGCGAGTCGCCCGTTATCCGGTGCCGACATCAGAACTCGGCGCGACTGATTGGCGGACCATTCTGTCCGCCGGATTTGTCATACCGGTGATACTCGGTGTCGGGGTATGGCTGACGGTCGGGGGTCTCTTCAAGGGCGACTATTACCGATGTGCGCTCGGTGTGTGCGCGATGATCTCGTTCTCCGCGCTGGGTGTCCAACTGTTCGAAGTGTCCAGACGGTGCACTGTGCCAACTCCGGACATGGGCAGTGTGAGCGTGGATGGCCGAGGCGTCGCAATTCGTGTATATCGTCCAATGGTGATCTCCGGTTCGTTGGCGATGGGATTCATGGGGCTGGGCTCTATCATGCTCGGACTCGGTCTGAGGACCGGATGGGGTCAGCTCGCTCCGACGGCAGGGCAAGTGCTGATCTTTTCTATTGTGTTGCTACCGTTCGGATTTGCTCTGCTGGTTATTGTCCTCACGGCGATGATCCGATCGATGGGCGAGGCTGTCCTCATTACTTCCCGAGCTATCAGGGTTATGGGTGTGTTCAGCAGTTTCGAGATCGATTGGGCGAGTGTTGACCGTGTTGTGATCCCCCATCGCGCCGGATCGTCGAGGCGGGGGTATATCGAGGTTGTGCGTAAGCACGTCGGTTCCCGTATGGTTCGCGCGGATCGGTTGGGCCTCGGGTTGCCCGCGATGTTCTGGCTCCTTGACTTCTATTCGCGAAACCCAGAACTTCGGGAGGAGCTCGCCGACCAGCGAGTTCTGGGACGACTTCGCGACGGCAGTCTCATCGATCGCCCAGGCTGGATCAGTCGTGCGTGACGAGATCCGTGGATTGCCCCGCGAGTATCTGTGTTTGCTGCGTTACTTGTCTCAGGACCCGGAAATGGTTGGGAACTTCCCCGCGGGGGCGATCGAGGAGATCGCAAGGAAGATCGCCGGTGACCAGGCGCCCGCCGACCCAATCGACATGTCGTACCAGCGGTGCTGCGCGGATCGAATTGCACGAAACCGTGAGATCGAGCGCCGAGTCCAGAACTCCGTAGATGAATGGTTTGCAGAGCCGCACAACTCAGTGGGCAGGATCCACGGCACGCCCAGATCGGTGTACGCAGATATCCGTGCATACGAAGAGCATGCGTTTCTCGCTGAACTGACAGAATGGCGGCGTCGGCACCCGCACGTGCCATTCGACGTCTGAGTTGAAGCGAATGATCAAGGACGGGTTCGATGACGGTGCCACCGGGGAACTAGAGTCGACACCGTGCGCGTACTCGTGATCGGCTCGGGCGGCCGCGAACATGCCCTGCTCATCGGACTGTCGGCGGACCCGTCGGTGACCGCCCTGCATGTCGCGCCCGGCAATGCCGGGACCTCCGCGATCGCCACCAATCACGACGTCGACGTCGCGGCCGCAGAGGCGGTGGTGGCGCTGGCGACGAGCATCGCTGCCGACCTCGTGGTCATCGGCCCGGAGGTGCCACTGGTCCTCGGAATCGCGGATGCGTTGCGCGACGCCGGTTTCGCCACCTTCGGCCCGGGTGCGGAGGCGGCTCAGATCGAGGGATCGAAGGCTTTCGCCAAGGACGTCATGGCGGCCGCGGGGGTGCGGACCGCGCACAGCGAGATCGTCGACAACCCGGCCAAGCTCGATGCGGCCCTCAACCGATTCGGCCCGACCTGGGTGGTCAAGGACGACGGACTGGCGGCCGGCAAAGGCGTAGTGGTGACCACCGATCGGCTGACCGCGCGCGACCATGCGGCCGAACTACTGGAGAATGGCCATCCGGTCCTGTTGGAGAGCTTCCTCGACGGCCCCGAGGTGTCGCTCTTCTCTCTGGTGGATGGAGACACGGTGGTGCCACTCATCCCCGCGCAAGACCACAAGCGGGTCGGCGACGACGACGCCGGGCCCAACACCGGCGGGATGGGCGCGTACACGCCGCTGCCGTGGCTGCCCGACGAGGTGACCCAGCAGATCGTCGACGACGTGGTGAAGCCCGTCGCCGCGGAACTCGCCAAGCGTGGGACCCCGTTCTCCGGTCTGCTCTATGCCGGCCTGGCGATCGGCAAGGATGGCCCGGCCGTCGTCGAGTTCAACTGCCGGTTCGGTGATCCCGAGACCCAAGCCGTCCTCGCATTGCTGAAATCCCCACTGGGGCAGGCGCTCAACGCGACCGCCACCGGAGCGCTGGACAAGTTGCCGCCGCTGGAATGGGCCGATGGTGCCGCCGTGACGGTGGTCGTCGCGGCCGAGAACTACCCGGGTAAGCCGCGCACCGGCGACGTGATCGCCGGCGCCGAGGGCGACGGGGTGCTGCACGCGGGTACCGCGCGCAACGATGATGGCGCGGTGGTCTCCGCCGGCGGGCGGGTACTCGCCGTCGTCGGGACGGGTGCCGACCTCGCCGAGGCCCGCGCTCAGGCCTACGATCGCATCGCGAACATCAAACTCCCCGGCTCGCACTACCGCACCGACATCGGGAAAGCCGCCCTCGACGGCCGCATCACCCTCTGACCCACCCAACTCTCCCTCCCACCCCAGCCCCCTTCCCGCCAGCCGCGACGGTTCCCGTCATCCGCGACGGCATTCAGGGGGCGCGGATGACGGAAACCGTCGCGGCTGGCGGGGCGGGGCTGGGGTGGGAGGTGCGCGCGGGGGTGCGGAGTGAGGGTGCGGGAGGGGGAGTGGGGGTGTGCGGTTACCGGGCGAGGTTGCGGCCGAGGAACTCGACCTGTTCGGGGAGCGCGCTGCGCCAGTAGCGATTGGTATGCCCGCCCGCAGACGTGCCGAACGCCGCCGGCGGATGGAGTCCGGCCGCCCATTGACGCGTGTAGGTGAAGAACTGGTCGGACGAACCGATATCGATCAGCAGGGGGATCCTGGCGAACGCGGCCTGCTGGCCGAAGAGAGAATTGGCCTGGTAGTCCTCGAGCGAGTCGAAGGCGCGGGGCGGATAGTTGCGCGGGTCTGCCCACAACGCCGGAGAACACACGGCGACGGCGGCCACGCGTGGAGCTCCCAGGAGCGCGGCCAGCCGCAACGCGCCGTATCCGCCCATGGACCAGCCGAACAGTCCGATTCGCTCGGTCGACAGATCGAGTTGCGGGTTCGACGCCAGCATCGGCAGGAATTCGTCGAGGATCATCGCCGCAGCATCGGTGCCGTCGGCGCGGGGGTGATAGTAGTTGCGCGCGGCGTCGGCAGCGGCCAGCGCGAACGGTGCATTGCCGGCGTCCACGTACTTCTGCAGCACGTTCTGCATCTCGAGCTTCGAGGAGAAAATGGACTTCTCGTTCGTGTTCAGCGCGTGCAGCACGACGACGACGGGGAGTCGGCCCGAGACACCGCTCGGCCGGGCGACGGCCCATCGGGTCTGCCGTCCGCCCATCTTCGCCGAGACGAAACTGCCGGTGACCAGCGGGGGGCCGCTCGCAATATTTTGTGGGCTGGTCTCCGACGGCAGCTCGTCGTCGGCGGCGCGAGTCTCCAGCTTGCGGGGCTGGACCTTGGTGGGTTGCTCACCTGAGCACGCCGCGAGGCCGCCGATCAGGGCGGCACCGAAGCCCCCGGCCAGCACCGAACGCCGAGTGACCCGGCCGAGACGGAGCTCGGTCGGGTCAGTCGGACGTCTCGGTGAGTCGCGTTGGGGCTTCATCGACTCCACAGATTACTGGTGCGGGGCGACCGGATCGAAACACGCCGGATCCGCCACGCCGAGGTGTGTGACGGATGTGGCGCAACAAGACTCGGTGATGCGTACTGCCCCGGGTGATGCGCATCACCCGGGGCAGTTGCGTCGCATCCGGATCAGGCGACGCGACGACGGTCGTAGGTCCGGAGAGCGGCAACGCAGCAGACGGCGGCGATCCCGAAGCTCCACGCCAGCGCGGCGACGGCGGTGCCGGTTCCGATCGCGGTGCCGGTGAGCAGGCCGCGCAGGGTCTCCGCGACCGGCGTGAACGGCTGATACTCCGCGAACTGACGCAGACCGGGTGGCATCGACTCGGTCGGCACGAAGCCGCTACCCAGGAATGGCAGCAGGGTAAGGAACATCGGGGTGTTGCTGGCGGTCTCCACACTCTTCGCCGAGAGCCCGAGATACACCGCGAGCCAGATCAACGCCACCGAGAAGAGGGTCAGCAGGCCGAATGCTGCCAGCCACTCGACCACTGTCCCCGACGGGCGGAAGCCCAGCGCGAGGGCGACGGCGAGTACCACGACCAGACTGGCCAGGGTCTGGAGCAGGCTCCCGATCACGTGCCCGGTGAGCACCGACGACCGACTGATGGCCATCGTCCGGAACCGGGCGATGATCCCGGAGGTCATGTCCATGGCAACGGAGATCGATGTGCCCTGCACCGCCGCTGCGACCGTGATCAGCAGGACGCCGGGTACCACGTAATCGAGGTAGGCGGCGCGTCCTGTGTTGCCCGATGGCGTGACCATGTCGGCGCCCAACTGCCCGCCGAACACATAGACGAACAGCAACAGGAACACGACCGGCATGCCGATGAGCAGCACCGTCATCGACGGGTAGCGGATGATGCGACGCAGACTACGGCGCAACATCGTCGTCGAGTCCTCGACGGCGTAGGTGAGCGTGGACATCAGGCGGCTCCTTCGTGCGGGGTGGGTGCGTCATCGGCTCGCGGTTCGGCGCGGCCCGTCAAGGCGAAGAAGACGTCGTCGAGGCTGGCGGTGTGCACCGAGACGTCGATGAGGTCGAGCTGCTCGGATTCGATGCGCCCCAGTGCTTCTCGTAGGGAACGGACGGTGTCGTCGGTGGACAGGTCCAGTCGGCGTGCGGTGGGAACGGCGGCGGCGTCGGCAAACACTGTCTGAGCGCGGTGGAAGGTCTCGTCGTCGGCGAAGACCAGGTGGATCGACGATCCGGGGACGAGGCCCTTCAGCTCGGACGGCGTCCCCTGGGCGACGATCGAGCCCTGGTCGAGGACGGCGACGCGGTCGGCGAGACGATCGGCCTCTTCGAGGTATTGCGTCGTCAAGAAGACCGTCACCCCGTTGCGCGCCAACCCGCTGATGGTGTCCCACAAGGTCCGCCGGCTGCGCGGGTCGAGTCCGGTGGTCGGCTCGTCGAGGAAGATCACCTCCGGTGTCGACACCAGGGTCATGGCGAGATCGAGGCGTCGGCGCATGCCGCCGGAGTAGGTGGACACCGCGCGGTCGGCGGCGTCCACCAGGTCGAATTCGGCGAGCAGTTCATCGACGCGGGCACGGCCGGGGCCGCGGCCGAGATGATTCAGATCGGCCATCAGCTGCAGGTTCTCGCGTCCGGTCAGCAGGTCGTCGAGGGCGGCGAACTGCCCGGTGACGCCGATGACGGATCGGATGCCATTGGGGTTGTCGGCCAGGTCGTGGCCGCCGACGACGACACGTCCGGCATCGGCGTCTATCAGGGTCGACAGAATGTTCACCGTCGTCGTCTTGCCCGACCCGTTGGGCCCCAGCAGCGCGAAGACCTCGCCCCGCGGGATCGTCAGGTCGAGCCCGTCGAGGACGACCTTGTCGTCGTAGCGTTTCACGAGTCCCCGGGCCTCGATCGCCGTGTCGTGCACACTTCGTGGATTCATTTCCGGTCTCCGTCCTCGTCGGATGTGCTGTCGGCGTTCGGGTCGTAGAGGTCACCCGACATGACCAGAGCTGCCCGGTGTTTCTTCCATTCCTCGTAGAGCGCAGGAATCCGGTCGACGAGGAAGTCGGCGAGCGCCGCTGTCTCGGACAGCGCTGCTCGACGTTCTGCGGGCGCGTCCCCGACGATCTCGAGGCCTTCGCGGGCGAGGTCGGCCAACTCCTCGTACTCGGTCATGTCGAAACCCAGCGATCGCGGTGTGGACAGGTCGATGGCGATGCGGTCCATACGTTCGCCTGCCGTCCGGGTGCGTTTGACGACGCCGAGGTTCTCGAGGTTCTCGATGGCGCCGGTGATCGCGCTGCGGCTGGCGAGCAGTGCCTCGCTCAGTTCGGCGATGCTCTGTCCCGGCGCGTCGCATACGGACAGATAGCCGATGACCCGTCCGACCATGGGCGGAAAGCTGAATCGTCGTGCGTAGTAGCGGGCCATGTGGTCGGCGAAGGTGAGCTGTGCGTCATCGGGCATGAACCAACTATGCACCGATGACTGAGATAACACAAATTTGTGTCATTTCAGTCATCGGTGCACTCGTCAGGCGGACCTGCGCGGAAGTCGGGTCTCGGTCAGCTGGTCAGTGCCGCGATGGCGGCCTGCAATTTCTCCGCTGCGGCGGCGGCGACGTCCCCCAGGCCCGGTGCATCGGTGACCTGGACCATGATGTCGGGGTTCATCGCCTCGACGATTACGGTGCCCGCGTTGTCGGTGTCGTCGCGGACGACGACGTTGCACGGCAGGAGCAGCCCGATCTGCCGGTCGACGTCGAGGGCACCATGGGCCAGGGACGGGTTGCATGCGCCGAGGATGAGGTACTTCTCCATGTCGGCGTCGAGCTTCTGCTTGAGGGTGGCCGTCACGTCGATCTCGGTGAGAACGCCGAATCCCTGTTCGGCCAGTGCATCTCGTGTTCGGGAGACTGCGTCGTCGAAGGTGGTGGTGAGGGTTGTCGAGTATCCGAGCTGCATGAGCATTCCTTTTCGATGGCGGTTGTCAGGCGAGTGCGAGAAACAGCTTCTCGAGCTGCTCCTCGGTCATCGGTTCGCTGTTCCCGGCGTCCTCGCCGGTCAGGCACTCCCGCAGGCCGGTCGCCACGATCTTGAAGCCGGCGCGATCGAGCGCACGAGACACGGCAGCGAGTTGGGTGACCACATCCTTGCAGTCGCGGCCCTGTTCGATCATCGAGATCACGCCGGCCAACTGGCCGTGTGCGCGGCGTAAACGGTTGAGTACCACCGTGATCGATTCCTCATCGCCGACCATGCGTCCGCCCCTTCAGCTGCTGTGCGCGATACCCGCAGGGGTATCCTCATTCGAGGATACCCCTGGGGGTATAGGTCGGCAAGCAAGCGTCCGGACCGCAGGGTGTCGACCTGGCGGTGGTGAGGGGTCAGTGTGCTGCGACGTCTCGCATCTCGTCGAGACAGGTGCGGATCAGGTCTGCCAGCGAGCGGTCGTTGGCTCGGTCGATCCAGCTGCCGAAGGCCACCTTGAATGCGGCGACGGCCATCTCGGCCGCGAGTCGGGCCGCGATATCGGGGGTGTCCCGGGATTCCAGAGAGTCACGGATGGCATCGACGAGCGACGCCATCTTGAGCAGCTCGCGCTCCTGGAGTTCTGGGTTCGCGTCGATCACGGATTGTCGCTGTCTGGCGAAAGGTAGTCTGCCGGAGAAGAATTCGGTGGCGGCGTGCACAAGGGCGTGCTCGGCGGCCTCAAGTGGCCGCTCCTCGGCGGGTGATGTGGAAAGGTGCTCGGTGATGGTGAGCTCCAGTGACTTCCCGCCATCGAAGAGCACTTCGCGCTTCTCGCCGAACTGACGGTAGAAGGTTCGTTCGGTCACGCCGGCCCGTGACGAGATGTCGGCGACCGAGGTCTGATCGAAGCCCTTCTCCACGAACAGGGTCAACGCCGCCCGCTGCAGCCGCTCGCGTGAGCCCGTCGGCCATCGTCCCATGCGTCCGAGGATACGTGATGACACAACCTGACATCAGGCGTAGAGTCAGTGATGTCAGAACATGACATCACGGCACGTGGGTCACGAACTCACGAAACGAGGGCCTAGGAGGGTCTCATGCGGGTATTCATCACCGGCGCGTCCGGGCACATCGGATCTGCGGTCATCCCGGAGTTGTTGCAGGCCGGGCACCAGGTCGTCGGCCTCGCGCGCTCGGATGCCGCTGCCGCCGCGGTGGCCGAACAGGGCGCCGTCGTTCGTCGCGGCGACCTCGACGACCTCGAGGGTCTGGCCGACGCCGCACGCGACGCCGACGGGGTCATTCACCTGGCGTTCAAGCACGACGCGATGGCAGCGGGGGACCTGGCGTCGGCGGCGGCCGCGGACCTGGCGGCTCTCGACGCACTGGGGAACGCGCTGATCGGAACGGGCAAGCCGCTGGTCGGGACATCGGGAACCGCGATGATCCCGATGATGGGCGTCACCGGCCGGCCGGGAACGGAGTCGGATGCGTTCGACGGCGGCTATCGCATCGACGCCGAGAATGCACTCGTCGGCTTGGCGGAACGCGGCGTCAGGTCGTCGGTTCTCCGGCTGCCGCCATCGGTGCACAGCGATCTCGACCACCACGGTTTCGTGCCGTCGCTGATCGGATTCGCGCGCGAGAACGGGTTTTCCGGATATCCGGGTACCGGGGACAACCGCTGGCCGGCCGTCCACACCCGCGATGCCGCACGTCTTTATCGGCTCGCGCTGGAGGGTGCCCCGGCGGGGACTCGGTTGCACGCGGTGGGCGATGAGGGTGTCCCGTTCCGGGAGATCGCCGAAGCCATCGGTCGCGGTGCCGGAATTCCTACGCGCACAGTGAGATCCGAGGACAACGAAGAGGTGTTCCGGTTCCTGGCCGCCTTCGTCTCGGTGGACAACCCGACATCGGCGGCGATCACCCGCGAACTGATGGACTGGAAGCCGGAACTGCCCGGCCTGATCGAGGACCTCGATGCGGGGCACTACTTCGCCTAGAGCGTGTCTCCTCCGATTCGGAGCTGCCTCACATCACGATGCTCGCCAGAATCCCGCATGGACCTCACGTGCGGCCGGGATGTCGAACGGGCCGCGTACCGAGGTCGGGCGGGCGCCGCGTGCGAACACCTCCCGGCACGGCAGGTCCAGCGACGGGTTCTTGGGGTCGTCGCCGGTCATCGACCGTAGATCGGCCTCACTCAGCGCGAACACGACTGTCGGGATCGAGGCCCAATAGATCGCGCCGGCACACATCGCACATGGTTCGGTACTGGTGTACAGGGTCATCGAGCGCCGCTCGTCGGAGGTGAATCGGCGGCCGGCGGCACGCACCAGGTTCGTCTCGGCGTGGGCCGTCGGATCGTCGTCGGTCTCGATACTGTTCTGTGCGGTCAGGATCACCTCGCCGGTGGTGTCGGTGAGCAACGCCCCGAACGGGTGGTCGCCGCGGGCGCGGGCGGCGGCGGCGAGATCGATCGCGTGGTGGAGGAGTGCATCGTCGTCCATCAGGCCATCGTCCCAGGGAGCGGTGCGGGCGGCGCATGTTCAAGCCTCCGGCAGCGTCCACCCGTTCGTCCGGCGTTCTCGAATTCGTTGACCGCGTTACGGCTTTTGCCAAAGCAACCCGTGGCAGGTTACGCCTTTGGCAGCATGATTCCATGACGTCGGCGGCAACCCCGAAGGGACTGCGACGGCGGTCCCGACTGATCGAGGCCGCCGGCGAGTTGCTGCTCGACGGCGGATTCGATGCGGTCCGTCATCGGGCCGTCGCCGACCGTGCGAAGTTGCCGCTCGCCTCGACCACTTACTACTTCGGGTCGCTGGAGGATCTGATGGCGGAGGCGGCCGCCTATGTGTGCCGCAACGACGAAGAGTGCATCGCCGCGCGCCGCGATGCCCTACCGCGACGACGACGCGGTGGGCAGGCAACCGCCGACGCGCTCGCCGAGGTCTTCATCGGGCCCGACACGACCATCCAGACACTCGCCGCGCGGTACGAGACCATCGCTCTGGCGGCACGGTATCCGCGGTTGCGTGAGGTGGTGATCGACCGCCGGGTCCTACTGGCAGAGATGCATTCGGACGTTCTGCAGAAATCATTCCGGCTGGCCGAGCCGATGCACGTCCGTCAACTGATCGCCGTGGAGGATGGCGCCGTCGTCGGTGCGCTCGGTCAGCGGCAGGTCAGCCCGTATGCCGCCGCACGGGAAGCGCTGCACGAGGTCATCGACGTCCTCGCGCCGCGGGAATGACGATCGAAGCCACCAGTGGAGAGGGAGCCGTGTCGACGCAGCACACAGTGAGGCGACGCAGGAAGACTGTGCTGTCCGGGGCTCTCGCAACGGGTCTCGCGACAATCGGGTTGACGATGGTGTCACCGGGGTCGGCCGGGGCCGTCCCGGTCGGCAAGATCGACGCGGGCGTACCGTTCTCGTCGGTGGTGTACGGCACCGGATGTCTTTACGACCTGACCGTCGACGTCAACGCGTCGGGACCCGTCACCTTCTGGGAACGCAAGCAGGGGTACCCGGAGCGGTTCATCGGTGCCGCGCAGGCCGACGGGGCCATCGCGACGATCCGATGGGTGCCCCGACGGATCGGCGATCGCTTGCTGTACGCCAAACAGGCCGGGGTTCAGGGGCCGGTCGCGGTGATGCGTGTGCACCAGGGATACGGCTCCGGATGGGCGTGTTTCGCGCTCTGACCTGCGGCTTTCACCAGGCGGGGGCGGCGTTGTCGGTCGCGCCCGCGAGCTCGATCCCTTCCGAGAGATTCGAGAGCCGTTCGTCTAGCGTGTCGCCTGCCGGATAGAGCCTCACAGTGGTGACGCCTGTCGCAGCCCAGTCGCGTAACCGCTCGGCCACCATGGGGCGTGTTCCGATCAGCGTTGTCGCCAGGACCATCTCGTCGGAGACGAGTTTCACCGCACCCTCGCGATCGCCGCCCTGCCAACGACTCTGGATCTCACCGGTCACCTCGGACCATCCCTGCCGTGCGTAGGCGGCGTTGTAGAAGTTGGTGTCGGCGTTACCCATGCCGCCGATGCTGAATGCAAGTTCTTTTTTCCGACCGTTGACGTGCTCCGCCAGGCGGTCGGCATCGTCGAAGATGGCAATCTCGGCGCCCTGACACACATCGATGTCGGCTCTGGTCCGTCCGGCTGTACGTAATCCTGCGTCGAGATGGTCGAAGTAGGCGGCGGACCCTTCGGGCACGAAGCTCGTGCCGAGCCAGCCGTCGGCGATCTGGCCGGTGAGTTCGAGCATCTTCGGCGACATCGATGCCAGGTAGATGGGTATGTCGTCGCGGCCCGGGATCGACAGTCTCATCGGTTTGGAGTCCTCTGTGCGCGGTATGCGCACAGTCTCGCCGGCATAGGAGATCCGTGCCCCGGAGAACGCCTCCCGGATGACGTCGACGGTCTCCCGCATCCGGGTCATCGGGCGCCGGAACTCGACTCCGTGCAGGCCCTCCATGACCTGTGGTCCCGACGGTCCGAGACCGAGCAGGAAGCGACCCTCCGACAGTTCGGCGACCGTCAGCGCCGCCTGTGCAATCGACACCGGAGTGCGCGTGCCGATCTGAATGATCCCGGAGCCCAGCAGGATTCGGTTGGTTCGAGCAGCCAGGTAGCCGAGGTAGGAGGGCGCGTCGGAGCCCCACGCCTCGGCGACCCAACAGATGTCGAGTCCGAGGCGCTCGGCCTCCAGCACGAAAGTGGTCGTCTCGGCGGCGTCCCGGGAGACCTCGACGGTTGTCGCCGTCCTCATGGCCGCGCCTCCGGCGTCGTCGTCGCGCCGGCGGCGTCCTGTGCGAGACGTTCGGCGCGGTCCTTGATCTGGTCGAGGGTCGCGGTCATGTTCGTCTCGAACTCACGCATCCGTACGAAGACGATCTTCTGCTCCTTGTCCGGCATGGCGTCGATGGCGGCGGAGAGCCCGGACCTGCCGGGTCCCATCTGCACCCACTGGGTCAGCACCGTTTCGTCACCGTCGGGATCGAGGGTGAACCGCCAGGTGGCAGACGGGGAGTCCACATCCTCGACGGCCCACGCGAATGACGTGGGGGGATTCCATTCGACGACGTGGGAGGTGGTCGACCATTCGCCCATCGCCGGATGCCGGCTCGCGCCGATGAAGGTGACCCCGACCCCCGGCTCGGCAGCCGGGTCGGTCCAGCGGACCGACTGCAACTCCGAGCTCATCTCGGCCATCGACTCGACATCGGTGACGACCTGCCACACAACGGCGGGCGGCGCCGCCACCCTGATGTGCACCTCTGCGGTCGGCCCGTCGGCGTACCGGGCTCCTGTCCACTCCATGTTGCCGGTCCCATCTCTCGCGATCACTTCTAACACAACAGATGGTTGCATGATGAGACCGTGGAGTTCAAGACGTTGAGAGTGCGGATCCCTCGAGAGCATGGATCCGAGTGTCAGTCGCGGGACATGCGGTCGAATCGGGCCTTGACGTCGGGACGCTCCCGCAGCCGCACCGGGTAGCCGGGGCCGAAGGACATCCGGGTCTCCTCGATCGGCATCGCCTCGCCGCAGTGTTCGCAGACCACCCGCGCTCGGGTCTCGTGCCCGCAGGCGGTGTGACGCATTGTCACCGGCGGGCCGGCGTCGTCGGCCAGCCAGCGGTCACCCCACGCGGACATGGCCAGCAGGACGTTCCAGAAGTCGGCGCCTTTGTCGGTCAGGACGTACTCGTGGCGGATCGGTTCGTTTGCATAGAGGTGGCGCTCCAGCATGCCCTCGTCGACCAGGCGTCGGAGGCGGTCCGTCAGGGTGTTGCGGGCGATGCCGAGCTCACGGCGGAACTCGTCGAACCGTCGGGTTCCGTAGAAGGCCTCACGGAGAACCAGTGAGGTCCAGGGATCGCCGACGAGGTCGGCGGTCCGAGCCATTGAGCAGGGCCAGTGCGAGAAAGACGCGCGACGCATTGCGCGATTGTACGTCTCATCACGAGACCGAGCCGATCAGCCGCCGTTCCGGTTACCGCGATTCCAGGGGTCCACGCACTCGCGACTACACTGTGCACGTGTCGAAGCCTGCCATCTCCAACGTTCTGGCCAGTCGTTATGCCTCCGCTGACCTCGCGGAGCTCTGGTCCTCGCGCCACAAGATCGCTCTCGAGCGCCAGCTGTGGATCGCCGTCCTCAAGGCCCAGCGCGACCTGGGCATCGACGTCCCCGACGGTGCGATCGCCGACTACGAGAAGGTCGTCGGTCAGATCGATCTCGAGTCCATCGCCGAGCGTGAACGGGTCACCCGCCACGACGTGAAGGCGCGGATCGAGGAGTTCAATGCCCTCGCCGGGCATGAGCAGATCCACAAGGGTATGACCAGTCGAGACCTCACCGAGAACGTCGAGCAGCTGCAGATCCTGCGGTCGCTCGAGCATGTGCACGCGCACGGTGTCGCGGTGCTCGCGCGCATCGTCGAGCGGGCCGCGCAGTATTCGAGCGTGGTGATGGCCGGGCGCAGCCACAACGTGGCCGCCCAGGCCACCACGCTCGGCAAGCGGTTCGCGAGTGCCGCCGACGAACTGATGATCGCGCTCACCCGGTTGCGTGAGCTCATCGATCGTTATCCGCTGCGGGGCATCAAGGGGCCGATGGGAACCTCGCAGGACATGCTCGACCTTCTCGGCGGCGACGCCACGAAGCTCGCCGATCTCGAGGCCCGTGTCGCTGGTCATCTCGGTTTCGCGCGTTCCCTGACCTCGGTGGGCCAGATCTACCCGCGCTCGCTCGACCACGACGTGGTGTCGGCCCTGGTGCAGGTTGCCGCCGGGCCGTCGTCGCTGGCCCACACCATCCGCCTGATGGCCGGCCATGAATTGGTGACCGAGGGCTTCCAGCCGGGTCAGGTCGGCAGCTCGGCGATGCCCCACAAGATGAACACGCGCAGCTGCGAACGGGTCAACGGACTGCAGGTGATCCTCCGTGGCTACGGTTCGATGGCCGCGGAACTCGCCGGCGCGCAGTGGAACGAGGGCGACGTCTTCTGTTCGGTCGTGCGTCGGGTCGCGTTACCGGATGCCTTCTTCGCGATCGACGGCCTCATGGAGACCTTCCTGACCGTGCTCGCCGAGTTCGGCGCCTACCCGGCCGTGATCGCCAACGAGCTCGATCGCTACCTGCCGTTCCTGGCCACCACCAAGGTGTTGATGGCGTCGGTGCGGGCGGGCGTCGGCCGCGAGACCGCGCACGAGGCGATCAAGGAGAACGCCGTCGCGGTCGCCCTCGCCATGCGTGAGCAGGGTCGGGAGCCCGATCTGCTCGACCGGTTGGCGGGCGATGACCGCATCCCGCTCGATCGTGCGCAGCTCGACGAGCTCCTCGCCGACAAAACGGTGTTCGTCGGTGCCGCGGAGCAGCAGGTGGCCGACGTTGTCGCCGCCGCCGAGAAGATCATCGCCGATTACCCGGACGCCGCCGGTTACGGGCCTGCGCCGATTCTCTGACGGTTCGCCGCGCTGCGTTCCTCAGGGACCGCGATGCGAGCGCTGCGCCCTGAGGAGCGAGCTTGCGAGCGTCTCGAAGGGTCTCGAACGGTCACGATGGGCCCGCCGACCGATCCGCGTGCCCCAGATTCCAGTCCGGTAGCGCGCTGTCGCGGACGAGGCGCTTGAGCGTCACCACATCGGGGAACCCGCCATCGCGTTTGCGTTCCCAGACCTGCTGTCCATCGACGTCGATGTGGAACACACCCCCGGTGCCCGGAACCAGCGTCACCGAGCCCAACTCGGTGCCGAACGTGTTGAGCAACTCGCTGGCCATCCACGACGCCCGCAGCAGCCAGTTGCATTGCGTGCAGTAGGTGATGGAGATCAACGGACCGGACATGCGATGCAGGATGTCATACCTCTAGGGTCGAAGCCATGCGTCCTGAACTGCAGTCGTACATGCACCTGGCGTCAGGGAAGGTCCGTGAGATCTACGAGATCGACGCGAACACTCTTCTCCTCGTCGCCTCCGACCGGATCTCGGCGTACGACCACATCCTCAGTCCGGCGATACCGGACAAGGGCCGCATCCTGACCGCGATGAGCTTCTACTGGTTCGACGTGCTCGGGGTCCCGAACCATCTCGCCGGCGGACCGACCGACGAGCGGATCCCGGCCGAGTGCGTCGGGCGTTCGATGGTGGTCCGCAAGCTGCCGATGGTGCAGGTCGAGTGCGTGGCGCGCGGATACCTCACCGGCTCCGGTCTGCTCGACTACCGTGCGACCGGCGCCGTGTGCGGGGTCGAATTGCCGACGGGGCTCGATGAGGCGAGCGAGCTGCCCGAGCCGATCTTCACCCCGGCCACCAAGGCTGCGCAGGGCGACCACGACGAGAACATCAGCTTCGGGCGGGTGGTGGAACAAGAAGGTGCCGAACGCGCGGAGCGATTGCGTGCGACGACGCTCGACATCTACGGACGCGGCGCCGGCATTGCTGCCGAGCGTGGAATCATCTTGGCCGACACCAAGTTCGAATTCGGTCTCGGCGGCAGCGGTGAGCTCGTGCTGGCCGACGAGGTGCTGACCCCGGATTCGTCACGGTACTGGGAGGCGGCATCGTATCGGCCCGGTGAGGTGCAGCCGAGTTTCGACAAGCAGATCGTCCGGAATTGGCTGACGGGACCGGAATCCGGCTGGGATCGGGTGGCCGATCAGCCGCCACCGTCGTTGCCGGATTCCGTGGTGGATCGAACCCGAGAACGCTATATCGAGGCCTACGAGTGGATTTCGCAGAAGTCCTTCGCCGACTGGCCGGATCACGAGTAGGAGATGATTGTGAAGTCCGACGTCGCCGCCCCGGTGGCCAAGAAAGTGCCGAGCGAACGTGTGCACCATGGTGACACCTTCGTCGACGAGTATGAATGGCTGCGGGACAAGGAAGATCCCGAGGTCGTGGCCTACCTCGAGGCGCAGAACGTGTTCACCGAGTCGCACACCGCGCAACTCGACGGCTTGCGCAAGCAGATTTTCGGCGAGATCAAGAGTCGCACACAGGAAACCGACATGTCGGTGCCGAGTCGCCGTGGTCGGTATTGGTATTACGCCCGGACCGAAGAGGGCAAGCAGTACGCGATCCGGTGTCGCTGCCCGATAGCCGCCGACGACGACTGGACTCCGCCGGAGATCGTCGCGGATGCGACGCTCACCGGTGAAGAGGTACTTCTCGACGCCAATGTCGAGGCTGAGGGTCACGACTTCTTCAGCCTCGGTGGACTCTCCGTCAGCGACGACGGCGACTGGCTGGCCTACAGCACCGACACCGTCGGTGACGAGCGGTATCTGTTGCGGTTCAAGAACCTTCGCACCGGCGAACTCCTCGACGACCAGATCGCCGATACCGCGGGCGGCGCGGTGTGGTCGTCGGATGCCCAGCACGTCTTCTATCAGACTGTCGACGACGCATGGCGCCCGGACACGGTGTGGCGTCACGACATGGGCGCCGGCACCGACGACGTGCGCGTGTTCCACGAGCCGGACGAGCGCTATTGGGTCGGAATGGGTTCCACTCGGAGTGACAAATACCTGATGATCGGCGTGGGGTCCAAGATCACGTCCGAGGTGTACGTGCTCCCCGCCGACGACCCGACCGGCGAGTTCCGCAGTGTGGCACCGCGGGTCGAGGGTGTCGAGTACAGCGTCGAGCACGTCGTGATCTCCGGCGACGACTATTACGTGATCGTGCACAACGACATTCGCGACGGGGTGAAGGCGGAGAACTTCGCCATCGACATCGCTCCGGTCGACGACCCGTCGGACCGACGCGAGTTCATCGCGCACGATCCGGAACGCCGGATCGAGGATCTCGACGCGTTTCGTGACTACCTCGTGCTGTCGTACCGGTATGCGGCACTTCCGAAGCTCGCCATTGCCGATCTGCGCGGCCTCGACGGAATCCCCGCGCCTGCAGACTTTCACGAGGTCGAGTTCGACCAGGAACTGTCGTCGTCAGGGCTCGGCGGCAATCCTGAGTGGGTCACGCCGAAACTGCGCATCGGATACGCCAGTTTCATCGAGCCCACCGAATTGCTCGATCTCGATGTCGCCACCGGCGACCGCACCCTGCTGAAGCGGCAACCGGTTCTCGGCGGGTATGACCCGGCCGATTACGTGCAATCACGCGAGTGGGCGACCGCGGCAGATGGCACCAAGATCCCGTTGTCGATCGTGCGGCGCAAGGGTGTCGACGACAACCGTCCCGCCCCCCTCCTGTTGTACGGCTACGGGTCGTACGAGACGAGCATCGATCCCGGGTTCTCGGTGTCGAGGCTGTCGATGCTCGACCGCGGGGTGGTGTTCGTTCTCGCCCACATCCGTGGTGGCGGCGAGATGGGTCGATACTGGTACGACAACGGAAAGACCCTGACCAAGAAGAACACCTTCACCGACTTCGTCGATGCGGCCGGGTACCTGGTCGATACCGGCTGGACCACGCCGAAACAGATGGTGGCCGAGGGTGGTTCGGCAGGTGGCCTGCTGATGGGTGCGGTCGCGAACCTGGCGCCGGAGCTCTTCAACGGCATCCTCGCCTCGGTGCCGTTCGTCGACGCTCTGACGTCGATCCTCGACCCGTCGTTGCCGCTCACGGTGATCGAATGGGACGAGTGGGGAGATCCCCTGCACGACCCGGACGTCTACGCCTACATGAAGACGTACTCACCGTACGAGAACGTCGGTGCCAAGCCCTATCCGCCGATCCTGGCCCTCACCTCGCTGAACGACACCCGCGTGCTGTTCACCGAGGCGGCGAAATGGGTGGCACGTCTTCAGGAACTGAGCACCTCCGACAACCTGGTGCTGCTCAAGACGGAGATGTCGGCAGGCCATGGCGGTGTCAGCGGCCGCTACAAGCAGTGGGAAGAGGTTGCCTTCGAGTTGGCATGGATTCTCCAGCAGACAGGCGCCTACGTCCCCGACTGACTCAGCACCACACGCAAAACTCCCACAAACACCGGATGCATTCCGGGTTTGTGGGAGTTCTGCGTGTGGGAGTGACGAGTTAGTGCATGACGATCGGCGCGCGATCCATGTCTTCTTCGGTCAGCGACGATGCGATCTTCTTGCGGGGCAGGAAGAACGCGGGGATCAGCGTGAGCGCGATCAGGACCGCGCCGACGACGAAGGTCGAACCGAAGGCGTTCGCTGCGGACTCGAAGAACGAAGTCGGGACCGGTGCGCCCTGCATGTTCGCGGGGAGCTTGTCCGGTGCCGTGTTGGACACGATGGCGAGCATTCCCTCTGGTGCGTTCTTGAGATTCGTCGCCAGGATCACTGCGATGACGGCCGAACCGATCGAGGAGGCGGTCTGCTGGACCACGTTCACCAGCGTGGAGCCGTCGGGCACCTGCGAATTGGTCAGGGTCGCCAGGGCGGCGGTCATGATCGGCATCATCGTCATGCCCATACCCAGGCCCTGGACGAACAGCGCGCCGCACAGGATCAGGTAGGAGGTCTCCGCACCGACGAACACGAATGTACCCATGCCGAGGAACATCAGGACGATTCCGGACAGCACGAACTTTCCGGGACCGATCTTGTCGGTCATCCGCCCGGCGATCGGCATGGTCAGCATCGCACCGATACCCTGCGGGGCCAGCAGCAGACCGGCGGAGAGTGTCGTCTCACCGCGGACGCCGATGAAGTACTGCGGGAACAAGAGTGACGCGCCGAAGAACGCGATCATGAACAGCGTCATCGAGATCACCGCGACGGTGAGCGTGCGGTTGCGGAACAGACGCAGGTCCAGGAGCGGGTTCTTGGCACGCAGTGCGTGAAAGACGAACGCGACGATCAGGACCGCGCCGACGATCGCGGGGATCAGCACCTTGGCCGTGATGAATGTGCCTGCCTCGTTGCTCGACGAGATGCCGTAGAGGAACAACGCCAGTCCTGGTGACAGCAAGAGCAGACCGATGAAGTCGAATGATGGACGCGAGGTCGTCTCGTTGTCGCCACGCAGGGCGAACCACGAGTAGATGATCGCGACGACGCCGATCGGCACGTTGATCAGGAACACCCAATGCCAGGAGGCCTTCTCGATGAGCAGGCCGCCCAGGATCGGGCCGGCGATCGGGCCCAGCAGCATCGGGATACCGAGAACAGCCATCACCGAACCGACACGTTCCGGTCCGGCGGCCTTTGTCAGGATCATCATGCCGATCGGCATGAGCATTCCGCCGCCGAGGCCCTGGATGACGCGGAACGCCACCAGCGAACCGATGTTCCAGGCCAGCGCGCACAGTGCCGAACCGACCACGAACAGCACCAGTGAGGTGAGATAGACCTTCTTGGTGCCGAAACGGGCTGCAGCCCAGCTGGACAGCGGTATGACTGCGGCGAGCGCCAGCGTGTAGCCGGTCATCGTCCAGGCGGCGCCGGCCGCGTCCGTGCCGAACTCCTGCTGGAAGGTGTTCTGCGCCACCGACACAACGGTGACGTCGAGGATGGACATGATCGCACCGAGCACGACGACGCCGGCGACGATCAGGACGTGTCGGTCGAGCTTGGTGTCCGGCGGGCCCGCGTGGGCGTGCGCCGGCGTTGACGAGGAGGTCATGAATTGGCTTTCTGTGAACTGTCCGATGAGGGGGCGGGATCGGAGGCCGGGGGCGGATCGCCGATACCGGAGAAGTAGTCGACCTCGTTGTCGACGATGGGGTTCAGGGCGCCGCACAGGCCCCGTCGTAGCGGCTCGGGGAGTCGACCGATGAAACCGCGGATCAGATCCTGTTTGATGCTCAGCTGGGAGTCGACGATCTGCCGGCCCTCGGTGGTCAGTGATACCCGCTTGACCCGACGGTCGGTCGCGTCCTCGCGACGATCGACGAGCCCGGTACCGACGAGTTTGTCGACCGTCCGGCCGGCTGCCGCGAGCGAGAGATTGACCTGATCGGCGATCTCGTGGACCGACATGCTCTCGACACCGACACCGTGCGCTCCGAGCGCGAACAGAACGCGTAGTTGGGAGAACGTCAGCTCGGTGGCGGCGAGGGTGTCCATGGTGTGCGCCTTGCCCATGCAGGCTAGCCGGTCGAGGAAGCCCGTGAGCATGTCGCAACCGACGTCGACGGAACCCGCGGGAGCGGGGGACGAGTCGTGGTTCTGCGTCTGGGTTTCGGCCACGGGTATAAAAGTAACGCCTACGCAACTATTTCGGAAACGCAAGTAATGGTGAGATCCGGCATAACGGGTGCCGCACAGTGACGGCGGTCATACCGGGGGTGATCTCCGCCTCCGATCTCCGGGCTGCGATAGCGTCGAAGGGGTGAGCAACGTCAAAGACATCCCAGTCAAGGCGCTCGATGGCAGCGCGCTCGATCTCTCCGCCCTCCCCGGACCGATGCTGGTCGTCAACGTGGCGAGCAAATGTGGCCTGACCCCGCAGTACACGGGGCTCGAGGAGATCGCGAAGAGCTACGGTGACCGCGGTCTGACCGTCGTCGGCATGCCGTGCAACCAGTTCATGGGCCAGGAGCCGGGCACCGCCGAGGAGATCGCGACCTTCTGCTCGACCAGCTATGGCGTCTCCTTTCCCCTCCTGGAGAAGGCCGACGTCAAGGGCGACGGCCAGCACCCGCTGTATGCGGAGCTGACCAAGACGGCCGACGCGGACGGCGAGGCGGGCGACGTGCAGTGGAACTTCGAGAAGTTCCTCGTCGGCGCCGACGGCACGGTGATCAACCGTTTCCGTCCCCGCACCGAGCCGAATGACCCCGCGGTTATCTCCGCCATCGAAGCGGCGCTCTGACGCAACACCAGGCAGGGTCACCGACCTCGCCGACCGGGTGCAACTTCCCGCCGAGCGGGCGCAGTTCCTCGTCGACCGTGCACATGAGTGCACGGTCGACGAATTTCTGTGCCCGGTCGACGCGGTCGAGGGCCCGATCGATGAATCTGTGCGCCCGGTCGGTGCAGTACGGGTGGAGTGATCCGGACACCGTGTGGGCGGCGACCACCCGGTAAGGTGATCGCTGAACAGCGCACCAGCGAGAACGGAGCAAGTGCCCATGGCGCGAGTGGTGGTCGACGTGATGCCGAAGGCCGAGATCCTCGACCCGCAAGGGCAGGCGATCGTGGGAGCTCTGGGTCGGCTGGGATTCTCCGGGGTTGCCGACGTCCGACAGGGCAAGCGATTCGAACTCGAGGTCGACGACTCGGTCGACGACGTGGCGCTCGAACGTATCGCGGAGGAATTGCTCACCAACACGGTGATCGAGAACTTCAACGTCTCGCGCGTCGCGGACTGAGGGCCGACTCATGACTGCTCGTATCGGGGTCATCACCTTCCCCGGGACGCTCGATGACATCGACGCCGTCCGCGCTGCGCGACTGGCCGGTGCCGAGCCGGTGGAACTGTGGCACGGCGACGCCGACCTCAAGAATGTCGACGCGGTGATCGTGCCGGGAGGCTTCTCCTACGGCGACTACCTGCGTGCCGGCGCCATCGCCCGATTCGCGCCGGTGATGGGTTCGGTTCTGGAGGCGGCCACCAAGGGGTTGCCGGTCCTCGGGATCTGCAACGGTTTCCAGGTGCTGTGCGAGGCGGGCCTGCTGCCGGGCGCGCTGACCCGCAACGAGGGCTTGCATTTCGTCTGCCGCGACGAGTGGCTGAAGGTCGAATCGAACACCACGACGTGGACGAGCCGCTTCGAGCGGGGCGCCGAGATCCTCATCCCGCTCAAGTCCGGCGAAGGCCGCTATGTCGCCCCGCAGGCCAAACTCGAGGAGCTCGGGGGCGAGGGCCGCATCGTGTTCACCTATTCCGGTGGCAACCCGAACGGCTCGGCACTCGACATCGCCGGGATCTCCAGCGCCGACGGCCGCATCGTCGGCCTGATGCCGCACCCCGAGCATGCGACCGAAGCGCTGACCGGACCCAGCGACGACGGTCTGGGACTCTTCTATTCGGTGATCGATTCCGTGCTCGCCGCCGCCTGATGACCTCTCTGATCATGGTGGCCACCGGGGTCGCCATGCTCGGGTTGTGCAACGTCTCGCTCCGTCCGCGAGCGCGGGTCGGCGGGATCGCGGTGGCCGTCGCGATCGGTGTGGTCGAGGAGATCGTCCGGGGCAGGCTGCCGCTGACATCCGCAACTGTAGGAGGTGCCCGTTGATCACGACCACTGCCACCGCCGAGGGGCTCGGCGAATTCATCGACGCTTCACCGTCGCCGTTCCACGTGTGCGCCACCGTCGCAGCGGAATTGGAGGCGGCGGGTTACGTTCGACTGCACGAGCACGAGGAGTGGTCGACCGCCTCGAGCCGGAACTACGTCATCAGGGGTGGTTCGCTGGTCGCGTGGGATACCGGCGACGGCAACGCTTTTCGTATCATCGGCGGACACACCGACAGCCCGAACCTGCGGGTCAAGCAGCATCCGGACCGGACGTCGGCCGGCGTGGGGATGGTGGCACTCGAGCCGTATGGCGGGGCGTGGCTGAATTCGTGGCTGGACCGCGACCTCGGGCTGTCCGGTCGGTTGGCCCATCGCGTCGGTTCCGCCGTCGAACATGTGCTGGTCCACGTGACCGAGCCGGTGGTCCGGGTGCCGCAGTTGGCAATTCATTTGTCCGAGGATCGCAAAGGGGTCACCCTCGACCCGCAGCGGCACGTGGACGGGCTCTGGTCGGCGAGCCCGGAGGAGCCCGGTGTCCTCGAGTGGGTGGCTTCGTACGCAGGCATCGAGCCGTCGTCATTGCTGGGCTGGGAGTTGATGACCCACGACGTCACGCCGTCTCGACTCATCGGTCCACGCGACGATCTGCTCAGCGCTCCGCGCCTCGACAATCAGGGGACGTGCTACGCCGGGTTGCGCGCGCTGCTCGATTCGGAGCCCTCGATCGAGACCCGGATGGTGGCGCTGTTCGATCATGAGGAGGTGGGCAGCGGATCCGAACGCGGCGCCGCCTCCGACTTACTGGCGACCATCTGTGAGCGGATCGTGTTGGCCCGCGGTGGTTCTCGATCCGAATACCTACAGGCGATGGCGGCAAGTGTCTGTGTGTCCGGTGACATGGCGCACGCCAC
This sequence comes from Gordonia sp. DT101, assembly GCF_049844895.1. Lineage (NCBI taxonomy): Bacteria > Bacillati > Actinomycetota > Actinomycetes > Mycobacteriales > Gordoniaceae > Gordonia > Gordonia sp. DT101. Next base: position 330,563 of record NZ_JBNCLX010000004.1, read on the forward strand.
CCATCCCAACTACCCGGACCGGCACGAGCCTTCGCACCGGATCGACATCAACGGCGGCCCGGTACTGAAGGTCAACCAGAACCTGAGGTACGCCTCGGATGCGGTGGGCGAGGCCGTGTTCGCGATCGCGTGCGATTCGGCGGGCGTGCCGATGCAGCGCTACACCCACCGCGCCGACCTGCCGTGCGGGTCGACCATCGGCCCCATCACGGCCGCGCGGACGGGTCTGACGACCATTGATGTCGGGGCGCCGCAGTTGGCCATGCACAGCGCACGCGAACTCATGGGCGCCGACGACGTACCGATGTATTCAGCTGCGCTGCAGGCGTTCCTGAGCGGATCGTGACGGCCCGGCGTTGGTGATGGCGTCGCAGTCGGGTCAGTAGCTCCGAGCGAAGCCCAGCACGTTGTCGACGTAGGTCATCGAGTTGTTGTATCGGAGGATCGCGGATACCTGTTCGGCGGTACTGCGAAGGTTTTTGTGCCCGTCGCAGAGATAGCGACCGGTGGTGAGCGCGGCGTCGTAGATGTTCTGCGGGTCGCTCTTGCCGTCGCCGTTGCCGTCGGCGCCGTAGTGCTCCCAGGTCGAGGGCAGGAACTGCATCGGGCCAACAGCACGGTCATAGGTGGAGTCGCCGTCTAGACGCCCGCCGTCGGTGTCGGTGATGACCTCGTTGGCTGCCAGGCTGCCGTCCAGTGTCGGACCGTAGATAGGAGTGCGTAGCTCGCCCGTGGCGGGGTCGACGTCGCCGTTGTTGGCGTGATGGGACTCGACCTTGCCGATACCCGCGATGACCGACCAGGGAATCCCGCAGCTGGGGTTGGTCTTGGCCAGGATGTCGGCGGCCCTCTGGTAGGCGTCGTAATTCGGAGCGGGCACCTCGCCGTCGGCCACCACGGCCGGTGGGCGAGGCGGGGGTGGCGGCGGGAGTGGAGCCGGCAAGCGGAAGGTTGCTGCGGCCCGTCGGACCGTGGCCTCTGCGTCTCCGGTGAGCGGCTGCGCGGAGACCTCCGACGACGAGGCGGTCGCCTTCGGGGTGGTGGAGTGCCCGGCACCGGTGGCGCTCGCGGCGATGACGCCGATGGGGACGATGGCGGCCGCCAGGATGGGGGCGCGCACCTTCCAGACCTCCCGGCGCGCGTGCCTGGTCGGAACTCTCGGTGTCTTCGGTGTCTTGGGGCCGGTGAGTGTGATCGGTTCGCTGGGCCAGAGCGGATTGGTCTGCTCGAACGGATTCCACTCGATCGACGGCCTGACAGGGTCCCAGTCGACCGGCGGTGGGGGCGGGGGAGCCAAGGTGAACGACGTTGCACCCAGCGTGGATGCGGAATGCTTCCCCAAGACGAATCAACCTCGCGAACAACACATCGGTGGACTGCTTACCCGGTGTGGTCCCCCCCCCAGAGCGACCATCGACCGTCGCCGACCGTACACCAATTCTTGGGTGCACCGTTATCTTGCTGTTATCAAATCTGAGATATTCCTGAAGGCGTTCGGAGTGGCGCAGTTCAGCGCTCTGGAACCGGATTCGGTGTGACGCCACGCACAGTCGCGGCCGACGATTCAGTGGGGCCGCAGGACCGTGATCGAGGTGCCTTCGTGAAGGACGAGGTAGCCTTCCACGGCCTCGGTGGTGCCGATCACCGACCGCGTCCAGGAGATCTGTCCGGTCGTGGTGTCGATGGCCGTGACCTGGTCGGGGTCGGCGAAGATCATGGTCGTGCCCGACGAGCCGACGCACGACAGGTGGTCGATGTTGCTCTCCGGTCTGTCGAACGCGGGAGGGTCCATCCGGCCGATCCGCTTGCCGTCCGCGAGGGTGTAGAAGAGCCGGGTCCGATCCTTGAGGGCGAACGCCACCTCGGTGCCGCAGGGCTTGGTGTTCGCCTTCGACAGTTCCGGGTCGGTGATCTGCCAGAGCGCATCCTCTCGCGCCGGGTCGCGGATCTCGTATCGGCCTTGGGTGGCCTGGACCTGACCGTCACCGGTGCCGGTCAGGACGGGCAGCGTCGACTTACCTCCGAGAACCCGGAGTCCGTCGGAGACGGCGACCGGGGGAGTCTGTACGTCACCCTCGGTGACCGCGTACGTGGCAACCCGCTCGCGGCCGAACTCGTTGTACTGCACGGTGATACCGGTGTCGAACGAGGTGATGTCGCACTGGCTGCACGAGAGGCGGTCGGCCCCGGTGGCCGGGTCGAGGACGAATCGTGTGCCGTCCGCGGTGCTGACGATCAGAACGCCGTCGGGTCGGGTCCTCGCCTGAGCCGAGGCGGCGAAGGTGCGCGACCAGATCTCGCGGCCCGTCGGGTCGCGGAGGGTCGCGCGATATCCGGCCTGGTCGATGCGGAGATAGTCCGTGCCCACACCGACGACGTGCTCGGTGTCGTCGAGGTCGGTACCCGAAGTGGGAGTGCCGGTGTCGTCGATCAGATAGAAGCCGTCGGGGACCCCGCCGAGCTTGATGGCGCAGCCGACCTGCCCGAGATCGTTGAGTCCGCAGCCGCCGAGTCCGGCGACCACGGGATCTTTCCACAGCGGTGAGCCGGACCTCGCGTTCACCAGGACGAAGGCGCGGCCGAGTCCCGACGGATACGCGAGGAGCCATTCGTCGCGCCACGTGTCGACCACCTCGACGCCGGAGTCGGCGCGATAGCCGGGCAACGTGTCGCTCGACTGTGTCCACGCGACGTCGGGCTCGGTGGCGTAGCCGCGCAGGTGGCCGTCGCGGTACTCGGTCGAGTTGTCCGCCGGTGTACCGATGGCGAGGATCGCCGCGACCGACGCGACCATCGCAGCTACGAGAAGCATCGTCACCGTGCCGATGCCGAAGGGCATGCGCCGCACGAGACCGGCGAGCGACGAGCGGATGGACATGGCCATCAGTGAACCATGAGCCCCGCTGCTGTCGCGTCGTCGCCGTCGGTCATCTGTGCACGGTAGGCGGCCGGGCTCACCCCGCGCCGACGTTTGAAGGCGGCGCTGAACGCGAACGGGCTGCCGTAGCCGACGTGGCGGGCAATCGAACTCAGGGATGTGGTGCGGTCTGCCAGGAGATCTGCGGCCAGCGACAGCCGCCACTCCGTGAGGTAGGTCATCGGCGGCTCGCCGACGAGGTCGGTGAATCGCCGGGCCAGCACCGCGCGCGACACCCCGGTTGCCGAGGCCAGGGAGGCGACCGTCCACTGTTGGTCGATGTTGTTGTGGAGCAACCGAAGTGCATGTCCAATCACTGGATCTGTGTGCGCGCGGTACCACTGCGCGGCCCGAACCCGACCCGATTCCATCGATTGACGCAGGCCGGTGATCAGCACCAGATCGAGGAGGCGGTTCAACACGGCTTCCTGTGCGGGGGAATCGCGGACGATCTCGGTTTCCATCATCGACACCAACGGGTGATCGTGCATGGGAATCACCGTGAACCTGTCGAGGGCGGCGAGCAGGCGCTGGCTGACCTCCCCGCTCGCGTAGGTGCCGATGAGCATGATGGCGTCGGCAGCCGAGTCGTCGGCGCAGTTGCCCCACGACCGGACGCCGAAGCACATGTCCTCGGCGACGCTGTGCGTGCCGGTGGGATCGAAACAGTCGCCGTTGGCGTCGATCCGGGCGACCCAATGGTGTGCAGGGTCGTGGGCGATCGTGTACGGGTGGGTGCCGCGGATGAGCGCGACGTCGCCGGCCGCGACGGGGTGTTCGGTGCCGTCGTCATAGGTGAGCGTCGAGGTTCCGCGGGTGACCGCGACGACGGTCAGTGGGGCGGTGTCCTCGATGCGCACCGACCATGGCGCCCTCATCGCCATCCGCAACAGCATCGGGCTCTGGGCTCGAGGTCCGTTGAGGAGACTGCCGAGTGCATCCATGGCCTCGAGCATACGACCCGACGAGACGATCTCGTATGTATCTGAGCCAATCAGCTATGGAACGTCTCGATCCGACGCTGTGAACTGAACGCATGAACCACCACACGACCCAACCCGAATCAGTACCCGTTCTCGTCATCGGGGCGACCGGCAAGACCGGCCGCCACGTCGCCGACCAACTCGAGAGGCGGGGCCGGCTCGTGCGCAGGGCCGGCCGGTCCAGCGCGACGAGATTCGATTGGTCCGAACGCTCCACGTGGGCACCGGCGCTCGCCGGAGTCGGGGCCGTCTACATCGCGTATCAACCCGACCTCATCGTGCCCGGCGCCATCGACGACATCGCGGAGCTGGTCCGTCTCGCCGATGCCGCCGGGGTGGGGCGGCTGGTTCTGCTCGCCGGACGGGGTGAGGGGGAAGCGCAGGAGGCCGGACGCATCGTGCACGCCGCTCGCGCGGAGTCGACAGTCCTCTCATGCGCCTGGTTCGATCAGAATTTCTCGGAGGGCGGCTTTGCGCCGGAGATCGCCGAGGGCTCACTGACTCTGCCGGTCGGCGAGGTGGGTGAGCCGTTCGTGGACACCCGTGACATCGCCGAGGTGGCGGTGGCCGCCCTGCTCGACGAGACGTCGCAGGGTGTCAGTCCTCACGCCGGGCAGACCTACGAGCTGACCGGACCGCGCCTGCTGACCTTCGCCGAGGCGGCCGCCGAGATCGGTGCCGCGCGTGGCCGGGCCGTCTCGTTCAATCATGTCGGTGCACAGGATTATCGCGATCTGCTCCGCGACGTCGGCGTGGCCGACGATGAGGTCGATCTGTTGTCGTCGTTGTTCGGCACGTTGTTCGATGGGCGCAACGCGCGCTTGTCGGGCGACGTCGCCCGCGTCCTCGGTCGCCCGCCGACGGACTTCGCCGACTACGTGAGTTCCCTTGTCGGTGAGTCGGTGTCGCGATGAACCAGCTCCGTGACGGAATTCTCGTCCTGACGGTCACGACCATGGGCCTGAGCGCGGGCCTGTTGTCGGCGTTCGCGTACGCGGTGATGCCCGGGCTGAATCGTGCCGGCGCACAGGTCGCGGTGGTCGCGATGGCGCGCATCAATGCCGCGATCCTCAATCCTGTGTTCGCGCTGATCTTCTTCGGCGGGCTGGTATTCGGTGCGCTCGGTATCGCGATGTGGTGGCGGGAGACGTTGCGATGGTGGCTGATCGTCGCGGTCGTCCTCTACGTCGTGGCCCTCGTCATCACCATGGGTGTCAACGTTCCGCTCAACACTCGGCTCGACGATGCCGGATCGGTGTCGCCTGCCGACGCACCCACGGTCTGGGAGGATTTCGTGCGACCGTGGGTGCGGTGGAACATCGTCCGGGCGTTCGCGGCGGTGGCCGGATTCGTGGTCATGCTCGTGGGTCTGGTGCAGACCCGTGGCTGATCGGTCCTCAGACGCGAACGGCGAGCCCGGCATTCAGGACGTCGGCGAGCGGCACCAACGGTCGTCCGAGCAGCTCGGTTAGGTCGGTCGAGTCGGAATCGAGTGCGCCGACCCCGATGCCCGCATCGGAGTTCGCCAGGATGCCCGCGAACGGCGCCGGGATTCCGTTCCCCTCGAGCGCGGCCGCGTACGCCTGCTCGGGCAGGTTCTCGTAGCGGACCGGTGTGCCCGAGATCTTCGCGATCGTCGCGGCGATCTCGGTGTAATCGAGCCGCTGGGAACCGGCGAGTTCATAGATCGGGCGCGGGTCGTCGCTCAGGAGTACGGCAGCGGCTGCCGCGGCGTAGTCGTCGCGGGCGGCTCCGGCCACCTTGCCGTCGCCGGCCGCACCGTAGAGGATGCCGGATTCGATGGCAGCGCCGGCACCGGCGACGTAATTGTCCCAGTACCAGTTGTTGCGTAGGAATGAGTACCGCAGTCCACTGTCGGCGATCAGCTTCTCCGTCTCCAGATGCTCGGCCGCCAACGCCAACGGGTTGGTGTCCGCGTCGAGGATGCTGCTGTATGCGACGAAGCCGACTCCGGCCGTTTTCGCTGCGGCGATCACGTTGGTGTGCTGCGGAGTTCGCTGTCCCACCTCGGAGCCGGATACGAAGAAGAGCCGGTCCACGCCGGTGAGGGCACTGGTCAGCGCATCGACGTCACCGTAGTCGGCGACGCGGACGGTGACGCCGGCGTCGCGCAGGGCCTCCGCCTTCTCGGGCGAACGCACGATCGCCACGACGTCAGCTGGGGCAGCGCCCCGCTCGAGCAGGGAGCGGACGGCGCTTCCGCCGAGTCCGCCGGTCGCGCCGGTTACCGCGTATGTGGTCATCGAGTTTCCTCCTGGGATTGTGGTGGTTCCGTGACAGCATGCACTTACTATTCGTATGGTGCAAGCGTGAGAAGAAGCACACGCTCTCACGTGGCCTACACTGGCGGTATGGCTGCCACCGAACCCGCGTCTTCGATCAAGGAGGTCGCGGGCGATCCGACCCTCGAGGCGGATGTGTTCGCCCGCGATTGTCAGTCCCGCGACGTCTTGCAGAACGTGACGAGCCGATGGGGGTTGCTCGCGCTGGCGGCGCTCAACGAGGGCGACCTGCGTTTCAACGCACTACGACGCCGGGTCGACGGGGTCAGTGAGCGGATGCTGTCGGTCACCCTGCAGACGCTGGAGCGCGATGGATTCGTGAACCGTGCTGTGCTGCAGACGATCCCGCCGAAAGTGGAGTACTCGCTCACCGACCTCGGGGCCGACGTCGCGGCCCGCCTGATGGGCATCATCGAACTCGTCGAGTCACGCGTTCCCGACGTTGCCGTCTCCCGGACCGCCTACGACGCCGCCCGAGATCAGAACAGCTGACCCAGGTAGAACTCGGTGCCCTGATCATCGGCACACAGGGCCATCAGGCCGTACGCCTGGCCAGCGGGTTCGGTGATGACCCGGCCGCCTGCCGCGACGACCCGCTCGACCGCCGCATCCATGTCGGCGACGTTCCACATCGGTACGGCCACCGCCTTGTCGGACCCGCCGGCGATACCGACCTGCGGGCGGACGTCGTCGACCTCCCATCCGTCGTCGATGCGACCGCCATGGAAGGTCCAGCCGAGCACGGCGCCGTAGAAGGCGCGATAGCGCGAGCTGTCGGCGGTGTGCACGGTCAGATACGACATCTCTCCGATTCCGCGGGGATGTTGGTCTGGCCGCTGCTCGCCGGGGGCGGCGACGTGGACCGAGAAGGCGACTCCCGAATCATCGGTGGCGTCGAGGACCTGTGTGCCGTCGCGAGAAACCTCGGTGACCACGGTCGCCTGGCCACCTGCCGCAACGATCGCGTCCCGCGCGGCGTCGAAGTCGTCGACCGCGTAGACGCAGTAGAGCGTGCCCGAGCCGTATCCGCCGGCGTCCGAGATGCCCAGACGGTGACCGAGGTTGGTGACCTGCCGGGATTCCGGATCGTAGTTCCAGCCGAGCACGGCGCCGTAGAAGCGCGCCGCGCGTCCGGCGTCGGGGGTCTGCAGCGACATGTGGACAATGTCGCCCGTGTGGATGCCGTTGTCGATCGGTGCGCCCGCCGTCGACGGCCCGGCCAGCATCCACCGATGGCCGAATGGGTCGACGATCGTCCCGCTTCGCATGCCGTAGCCGTCACGTGGTTCCAGGGTGACCGCCGCGCCACCGCGCTCCGCTGTGGCGACCGCGGCATCGGCGTCGTCGACCGGCAGCATCAGACTGACCGACACCTTGCCGGCCTGTGGTCGGGTGAGTCCCATCTCGGCGAACTCGTCCGCGAGGTAGATGGCACCACCGCCGATCTCGAGCTCGGCGTGCCCGACGCGTCCGTCGTCCATGATGATCGGTTCACCGCGCAGACGGGCGCCGAGATGTGCGACGTACCAGTCGATCGCGGCTCGCGCGTCGGCGACATTCAGGTAGGGGAGGGCGCCCGGCCGTTCGACGGCGGGCGGGGTCGGCGACGCTGCGTTCGACAATGCTGCGTCTGTCTCCATGGTCGATGTACTCATGACAACTCCTGTCGGAAGGGTGGCCCCGCGCTCGAGTCGGTCCCGCAGCGTGCGGGCGAAGTCGGCGTCAGGCGCGACGGGTTCGGTCCAGCCGGGGGTATCGGAGGACCGCAGGACGACGAGCGGATCGGACGGCGTTGCGCGGCCGCGATTCTCGGTGCTGTTGTACTCGCTCATGCGTGACCTCCTCCCCGGGTGTGGTGGGGTTGGCCGGGCCGGGATTCGGTATCCGGATAGGCCGCGCGAAAGGCCCGCTTGGCCCGGGTGAGCAGCGCTTCGGTCGCACCGACGGTGCGACCGAGGACGGCGGCACAGTCGCCGACCGTCAGGTCGTCGACATACCGCAGGGTCAGCACCGCCCGGTGCGTCGGCGACAGAGTGCCCAGCGTGTAGTGCGCCACCATCCGGTCGAGGTGGATCTCCCAATCGTCGTCGACCGATTCCGGGAGTTGCTCGACGGGTTCGGGCGTCCGCTGCATGGCGCGCCAATGGTCGGCGAGTTTGTGTCGCGCCACCCCGATCAGCCATGGGGTGGTCGGACGGGCCTCGTCGTCGCGGCGCACGGTGTCCATCGCGGCCAGGAAGGTCTCCGAGGTGAGATCCTCGGCCACCCGGCGATCCGAACACCGGCGCAGCAAGTAGCCGTACACGGCCGGCAGTGCATCGTCGTACACCGCCAGCAGTGCCGGCGCTCCGCCCTGGGGCGGACCATCTTGTTCGCCGCTCACATCTTCATCGTCGTTCGTCGGAGGCGTTTTCCGACGCCTGATCCGAAAAGAATTCTTCGCAGCGACGTGCGAGGCGTCAGATTCTCGCGGTGGTCGAGGCGATCGCGTCGGCGACCGCACGCGGCTGGTCGAGTGGCACAAAGGTGCGCGCATTCGGGACGTCGATGAAGCGCGAGTTCGGGAAGACCGCCGCGAAGCGCCGACCGTGCGCTGGGGTGAAGCACCGATCGTCGGCGCCCCACACCATGGTCACCGGCCGGTCGGTGCGTGCAAGTCGCGGTGTCACCGCGGCGAGTTCGGCCGGGTCGATCTCCTTGAGGAAGGCGATGAAGTCGTCTCGGATGCGGGCGTCGGTACGCATCGGCTCGAAGACCGAGAGCGTGAAGTCGGGATCGGGATCGGCGAGCAGCAGACCGACGCCCAGCGACGAGTGTCGTAACGCCTTGACGCGCATGCTCTCGACCATCGGCTTGAGCAGAGGACGCTGACGCATCAGGGCGAAGACGAAACCGAACGGTTGTGGCGGGAACAGTTCGAAGGCATCGCAATTGGTGAAGACCAGAGCGCGGACGAAGTCCGGGTCGGCATCGAGGGCGAACTGGGTCACCGCGCCCCCGGTGTCGTTCGCGACCAATGTCGCGTCGGAGAGGCCGAGTTGCGCGACGAGCTCACGGACGAGTCGCGCGGCTCCCTGCGGACTGCGGTCGGCCGCCGGCCCCCACGGTATGTGGTGGGATCCCAACGGAAGGGTCGGGGCATGGCACCGGTAGCCGGCCTGCGCGAGGAGTTCGGCGACCGGTCGCCACAGTCGATGGTCGACGACCGCGCCATGGACGAAGACGATCGGCGGGTACGGCGAGTCCTCGGGACCGTAGGTCGTGTGCTCGATGGTTCCGGAAGGCAATTCGATGGTTGTCGTCGTGCCGGTCATGAGCTCTCACCCTCTCGACTAGGCTTGTCGTGAACTTACGAACACTCTGTATGAAAGTTACGTGCAACCTGTATGAAAGTCAATCGTCGAACACAGGCCGAGCGCACCGCCGCCACCCGATCCGCGCTGGTCTCGGCCGGCCGCGCGCTGTTCGGTGAGCTCGGATATGCCGATGTCGGCACGCAGGCGATCGTCGACAAGGCCGGTGTCACCCGCGGTGCGCTGTACCACCAGTTCAAGGACAAGCAGGGCTTGTTCGCGGCGGTGTACGACGACGTCGAACAGGACATCACCGCCGAGGTCGCCGTGCGTGTCGGCGACCTTGCGATCACTGATCCGCTCGCTGCGCTGAAGGCCGGTGTCCGCGTGTTCCTCGAGCGGGTGACGGACCCGGCGATCCACATGATCTCGTTGGTGGATGCCCCGTCGGTGCTCGGCTGGAGCGAGTGGCGGGCGCGTGGCGAAGAGTTCGGGTTCGCGCTGATCGAGGGCATTCTGCAGGCGGCGATCGCCGCGGGGCAGATCGACGACCAACCCACGCGACCCCTCGCGCATGTCGCCATCGGGGCCCTCGACGAGTCGGCGCTGTATGTCGCGAGTGCAGCGGACCGGGACGCCGCCACAGGAGAGGTGCTCGTCGTCCTCGACCGAATCGTCGATTCGTTCGGGGGACGGTCAGAGCAGCGGTGAATCCGAGACGCGGTGGCCTGCGATTTCGGCCGTACCGATGAAATCCGCGTGGACCCGTCGTCGATACCTCTGGACCGACCGACTGACAGGGGCCCGGACATGACGAAGCCGTTTCGATTCGGGGTGGTTGCCCCGCTCAGAACCGACCTGCCGACGTGGCGCGATCGCGTGCGCCGCGTCGCCGACAGCGGCTACTCGACGCTGCTGGTACCCGACTTCCCGCAGATGCAACCGGCTCCCGGTCCGATGCTGGCCACGGTCGCGGCCCTGACCGACCTGCGCGTGGGCACGTGGGTCTACGCCTCGCCGCTACGCCCGGCCTGGCTGACCGCGTGGGAGGCGCACTCGTTGTCGCTGGTGACCGAGGGCCGCTTCGAGATGGGCATCGGCACCGGCAGGCCGGGAATCGAGGATGAGCTCCGCGACAAGAGAATGCCTCCGGTGCCGCCGCCGAGCGGGCGGCTGGCCGGGGTACGTGAAACCGTCAGGGCGCTGCGGGAACTCGACGGTCCCGACCACCACACGCCTGTGGCGATGGCCGTATCCGGTTCTAAGGCGCGGGCGTTGGCGGCCGAGGTTGCGGACACGGTCACGTTCGCACTGGGCGATCAGCCTCGAGGCGACGTCGAGCGGTTGGCGCGTGACTTCCGCGCCGCTGGGAAGATAGAGCTCGCGCTCGCCGTGCCGGTTGTCGGTGACCACGTCGCACCGCACATGGCGTCGCCCGACACCGACCCGGCTGTGCTTCGCGCCGCGGACGCGATGACCGTGCTCCCGGATGATCCGGCGGCGGCCGTCGAGGAGATCCAGCGGCGACGGGAGGAGATCGGCTTCTCGTACTTCATCTTCGGCGCCGACGTGGCCGACAGGTTTTCTCCGGTCGTCGCCGAGCTCGCCGGACGTTAGCCGGGCGTCGGGGCATGGGAGGGGCAGGGCGGCGCGTTCGGCCTCAGCGGTCACCTTCGGTCGCCGCGGCAGCGACCAGCTCCGCGCACCGCTCGCCGACCAGCATCACGGTGATGTTCGGGTTGACCGTCGTGTGTGCGGGGAACACCGAGGCATCGGCAACCCGCAGTCCCGACACGCCTTTCACGCGCAGGTCCGGGTCCAGTGGTGACGTCGGGTCGTCGGCGGGCCCCATCCGGACTGTCCCGACCGGATGGTAGACGGTGTTGTGCGTCCGGCTGATGTAGTCGGCCAGCTCGGTGTCCGTCGTGGCATCCGCGCCCGGATACAGTTCGCGTGCAATCCAATCCGACAGCGGCGCGGCCGCCGCTATCTCGCGCGCCTTACGGATGCCGGCGATCATCACCCGCATGTCATGGCCGTCGGGGTCGGTGAAATAACGAGGATCCACCCGCGGTTTGTCGCGGAAGTCGAGGGAGCGCAGACGCACGGTGCCGCGCGACCGCGCGTGTGTGACATTCGGCGTGAGGCAGAAGGTGTTCTCGCTGGTGGGATATCCCTGGCGCAGTGTGTGCATGTCGAACGGCACACTGCCGTAATGCATCATCAGGTCGGGGCGGTCGAGGCCGTCGACGGTGGAGGTGAAGATGCCCGCTTCCCACCACTGGGTGGACTCGGTCGGCATCGGCCGTGTCGTCTCGAAGCCGATCACACCCTCCGGGTGGTCCTGCAGATTCGCGCCGACCCCCGGCGAGTCGACCAGCACATCGATCCCGTGCTCGCGCAGGTGGACGGTCGGCCCGATTCCCGACAGCATCAGCAGTTTCGGCGTGTCGATGGCGCCCGCCGATACGATCACCTCGCGTGTGGCGTGCACCGTGGTGGTGCGACCGAAGGCGTTGTCGGTGATGTCGACACCGCTCGCACGCAGACCGCCGCCGGATTGCTCGACGACGATCCGCTTGGCCCATGAGCCGGTGCGGACCGTGAGGTTCGGGCGGTCCAGATTCGGGTGGAGGTAGCTGACCGACGAGGATGCTCGTACGCCGTCCGGACGTCGGTTGATCTGGAAAAAGCTGGCGCCGTTGATCACCGTGGTGCCGCTGTTGAACTCGACGCGCGGGATGCCGACGGCCTCGCAGGCGTCGAGTACCGCCACGCCACACGGGTCGTTCGGCGGCACGGTCATGATGTGCACCGGACCCCTACGACCGTGGTGATCGCCAGGCGCGTCGTTGGTCTCGATCTGGGGATAGAGTCGATACACCGATTCGGACCCCCAACCGGTGCAACCGAAGTCGCGCTCCCAGGAGTCGAGGTCCTCGCGCGGTGCCCAGAACGCGATACAGCTGTTGTGGGAACTGCATCCGCCGAGCACCTTCGCCCGGGCATGGCGCATGAAGTCGTTACCGTTCTCCTGCGGCTCGATCGGATAGTCCCAGTCGTATCCGGACTCGAGTAGTTCCATCCACCGGTCCAACCGCAGGATGGCGTCGTCACCGATATCCGACGGCCCGGCCTCGATGAGACAGACGGTGACGGCGGGATTCTCGGACAGCCGTGATGCGACGGCTGCGCCTGCCGAGCCACCCCCGACGACGACGTGGTCGAAGGTGTCGGTCATCGGTTTCTCCCTCGGTCGGCGAACCAGCCGGTCACGCCCGGCCGGAGATTCTCGTAGACGTGTTTGGCCTCTCGATACTCGGCGAGGCCCGATGGTCCGAGCTCGCGGCCGACGCCCGAGTGTCCGAATCCGCCCCATTCTGCCTGCGGCAGATACGGTCCGAACTCGTTGACCCACACGGTGCCGTGCCGCAATCGAGCCGCGATGCGACGGGCACGTGCGGAATCGGCGGACCAGACCGCGCCCGCCAGTCCGTATTCGGTGTCATTGGCGATGGCGACGGCTTCGTCCTCGTCGGTGAAGGTCTCGACGGTCACCGTCGGCCCGAAGGCCTCATCGTGTACGCACGCCATCTCCCTGGTTGCTCCGTCGATGATCGTGGGCAGGTAGAACCAGCCGTCGTCGAGACTTCCGGAGCCGTGGTCGCCGGTGCCGAATGCCCCGCCGGTTCGGATCACCGCGCCGTCGGCGCGGGCCTGCTCGACATACGCGTGCACCTTGTCGCGGTGCGCCGACGAGATCAGCGGGCCGGTCTCGGTGCCGTCGGCGAACGGGAGGCCGAGCCGGATCTGCTCTGCCCGACGGACGAGTTCGTCGACGAATCGGTTGTGCGCGGAATCCTCGATGACGAGACGTGCTCCCGCCGAACACACTTGACCCGAGTGCAGGAATGCGGCGTTGAGTGCGTTGTCGACCGCGGCGCCGAGCCGGTCGTCGGTGTCGCAGGCGTCGGCGAACACGACGTTCGGGTTCTTGCCGCCGAGCTCGAGCGCCACCTTCTTCACCGTCGCGGCCGCCTGCCGTGCGATCACCTTGCCGGTGACGAGACCGCCGGTGAAAGAGACGAGATCGACATCGGGGTGGGCCGACAGCGGCGCCCCGGCATCGGCTCCGGCGCCCAGGACAAGGTTCGCCACGCCAGGAGGCACCCCCAGGTGTTCGAGCACCCGCATGATGAGGATCGAGGTGTGCGGGGTGAGTTCGGCGGGCTTGAGTACGAAGGTGTTGCCCGCGGCGAGGGCAGGTGCGATCTTCCACGCCGCCTGCAGAAGCGGATAATTCCACGGTGTGATCAGGCCGCAGACGCCGACCGGCTCGTAGACGATCCGGGAGTCCACGTCCGCGGAGCCGGCGTCGACCACCCGACCGGCATCCTCGGCGGCGAGCTTGCCGAAATAACGGAAGCAGTTGGCGATGTCGGTCATGTCGAGGTCCGACTCGTACGGTCGCTTGCCGGTGTCGAGCGTCTCGGCGCGCACGAACTCGTCGCGGCGTGTGTCGATCTCGGCCGCGACACGCAGCAGGAGATCACCTCGCTCGGCCGCACCGGTCTGCCGCCAGGGACCGTCGTCGAAGGCGTGTCGTGCCGCGGCGATGGCGGACTCGGTGTCGACGGACCCCGCCTCCGCGACCACGCCGACGAGTGAACCGTCTGCAGGACAGCGGATCTCACGTGTCTGACCGGAGGCCGCGGGGCGCCACCGGCCGTCGATGAAAAGCGTGTCGCTCATGGTTCCGGGATTCCTTGGGGTTCGGCATCGGGTCTGTCGACCACAGGGATGGCGTGGCTGTCGGTGGCCGATCGTCGCAGATGAAGGTAGCCGAGGTGACGCTCGTACTGGTCCAGGATGTCGCCGATGACCTGTTCGCGATTGTAGGCATTGAGTGAATAGCCTTGTGACCCTTCGGTCAGGTACACCTCGCACCGGAAGTAGCGATCGTCGGACCGCTGCGACAGCACGGCGTAAGTCGGGGTCGGCGCCGACACCGGCCACACGCAGTATTCGAACCGCGGCTCCTGCGCGAGTTCGACGATCAGCCGGGGTGACGGCAGACCCTCGTTGCTCGCCGATTCGTCGACCCGGGCTGCGATGCCGCCCTTCGTGAACTCGTCGGCGACCTCACGCATCGCGGGGACGACGGATTTGGTGATGAACTTGCGCGTCGTCGACGGCCCCGGATAGCGCAGGGTGCCCACGAGGCGTTGCCGCCAACTCCCGTGTTCCGACGAGCCGCGGCCCGCGGCGATCACCTTGGGCAGTGTCGTCCGGAAACTGTCCAGCTTGTACGACTCGTTCCGGACCGCTCTCAGCAGCGAGATGCAGATGAGGCCGAGCACGAACGAGAACGGCAGTCCCATGATCACCGTCGCGGCCTGCAACGTGAGGATCGATCCGTCACCGCCGCCGGCGAACAGCATCGACAGCGTGAGCAGTCCGATGGCCACGGACCAGAAGATGCGCACGGATCGCGCGCAGTCGGCCATCGGATCCGGCAGCCGCGAGGTGAAATTGCCCATCACGAGTGAACCGGAGTCGGCGCTGGTGACGTAGAACAGCAGACCGGTGATCGTGGCGATCCCGATGAGCAGCGTGGACCCGGGATACTGCTCGAGCAGCGAGTAGAACCCGGCTTCGGGGGTGGAGGCAGTGGTCTCGGCGAAGCCCTGGTCGCCGCGCGCGACCTCGAGCGCGCTGTTCCCGAAGATGGAGATCCACAACAGGATGAAGCTGAACGGCACGACGAGGACGCCGAACACGAACTGGCGCATGGTGCGTCCGCGGGAGATTCGCGCCAGGAACAGGCCGACGAACGGCGCCCACGCCACCCACCACGCCCAGAAGAACAGCGTCCAGCCGTCGACGAACCCGCGGGCGTCGTTGCCCGGCGTCGGATTGACCTGATCCCAGGCGAACGTGTCGAGCGTGCGGTCGGCGAAGGTGGACACGTAGTCCCCGGCGTTCTGTGTGAGGCCGTTGAGCAGGAAGTCGGTCTTGCCCGCCACGAGGATGTAGACGAGCAGGACGATCGCGAGGATGACATTCAGCTCGGAGAGTCGGCGGATGCCCTTGTCGACACCCGAGGTGGCCGAGGCGGTCGCGATGACCACCGACAGCACGATCAGACCGATCTGGGCGGCCTTGCCCTGCGATATCCCGAAGATCTCGTTGAGACCGTAGTTGAGTTGCACCACACCGATACCCAGTGACGTCGCGATCCCGAAGATGGTCCCGAGGACCGCGGCGACGTCGATGGCGTCGCCCCAGCGCCCCTCGACCCGTTTCCCGAAGATCGGGTACAGCGCGGCACGGATGGTCAGCGGCAGGTTGTGGCGGAACGCGAAGTAGGCCAGGGCGCCGCCCATCAGTGCGTACATCGCCCATCCGGTGACGCCGTAGTGGAACACCGTCCAGGTGACCGCCTCGCGGGCGGCGGCATTGGTCTCGCCCGGTCCGGTGGGGGGATTGAGGAAGTGGGTGACCGGTTCGGCGACCGAGAAGAACATGAGGTCGATGCCGATCCCGGCCGCGAAGAGCATGGCGGTCCAGGTGAACAGGCTGTACTCGGGTCGGGATTCCTCGGGGCCGAGGCGATACCGGCCGTATTTGCTTGCCCCCAGGAAGACGACGACCCCGAGGATCGCCGTCGCGAGGATGAAATACCACCAGCCGAACCATCGGGAGATGAACTCGCGGACGTCGTTGATCACACTCGCGGCCGTGTCCGGTGAGACCAGGGCCCAGATCGCGAACGCGAGCACGATCGTCGCACTCGTGATGAAGACCGCGAGATTGACCGAGCTGCGGCCTGCCTCGGGATGTGGCGGATCGCTCGGGGAGGGGTCGATGATGTCGCCGGTGCTGTCGTGGTGAGGCCGAGCGTCATCACTCATGTGACGGAGGCTACCCGGCGATGTCCGAATTTTCGCCGGATGCTGTGGGCGACGATGACCTCGCCGTCCGCCCGTTGGTGGACGATGACTCTGCCGTCCGCCCGTCGCTACCCTTTGGCCATGTCGCTCGCGTTCTGGATCTGTGCCGCAGTTACTGCGATCAGTGCCGCCGTCAGCCTCGGCTACTCGGTCGCCGGTCTGACTTCGTCCGAGGCGGCTGAGCGCGCACCCTCGATGTATGCGTGCGCGCGGAGCTTGGCGCTGGCTGCCGTGGCGTTGGCTGCGCTCTTTGCCGGCTCAACGCCGTTCTTGGTGGCGGTCGCCGTCGCGATGGTGACCGTCCAGGCTGTGGACGCCGTGATCGGCGGCGTGATCCACGACCGATTCAAGACCATCGGCCCGGCCGTCACGGCGGCCGCCAACCTGGCAGCCTTGGTCTGGCTCTGGATGGCGGCCTGAAGATTCATGCCTGATCGGCAAACGGGCGGAGTTGCTGCAGCTCGGCGCCTTCGAGCAGGCCGCGCGCGGCATCGCGCGAGGTGGCGGCAACGGCCCGGAAATCGCGTCGTTCGCTGATCCGTCCGGAAACGTCATCGCGGTGCGCCGGAAACGAGCCGTTCGCTCTCGGCGTAGCGTCGATGGAACAGAGCGCCTACGTGCACGGTTGTAGTGCGCAGACCCCCGGCATGACCATCACGGATATCGTTGACGACCGACGTTAACGGTAGCTGCACTCCAAGCGACCACTAGAGTGGAGGCAGGCTGGTCGTCATGTATACGGACACCGCTGCAGTTGTCGACGCTGTGGTTGTCACCGACGGCCGGGGCGCTAGCTAACGAGGGAGAACAATGTTCGAACGGTTCACCGACCGCGCACGTCGTGTCGTCGTCCTGGCGCAAGAAGAAGCGCGGATGCTCAACCACAACTACATCGGCACCGAGCACATCCTCCTGGGTCTCATCCACGAGGGTGAAGGTGTCGCCGCCAAGGCACTCGAATCTCTCGGGATCTCTCTCGAAGGTGTTCGCAGCCAGGTCGAGGAGATCATCGGCCAGGGGCAGCAGGCACCCTCGGGGCACATCCCGTTCACGCCGCGTGCCAAGAAGGTCCTGGAGCTCTCGCTGCGCGAGGCGCTGCAGCTCGGCCACAACTACATCGGCACCGAGCACATTCTCCTCGGCCTCATCCGCGAGGGCGAGGGTGTGGCCGCCCAGGTGCTGGTCAAGCTGGGTGCAGACCTCAACCGGGTCCGCCAGCAGGTCATCCAGCTGCTCTCGGGCTACCAAGGCAAGGAGCCGCAGGAGGCCGGCACCGGCGGACGCAGCAGCGAGGCGGGCACACCGTCGACGTCGCTGGTCCTCGATCAGTTCGGTAGAAACCTGACCGCCGCGGCCGCCGAGGCCAAACTCGACCCGGTCATCGGGCGTGAGAAAGAGATCGAGCGGGTCATGCAGGTGCTGTCCCGCCGCACCAAGAACAACCCGGTGCTCATCGGTGAGCCCGGCGTCGGCAAGACCGCCGTCGTCGAGGGGCTCGCGCAGGCCATCGTCAACGGCCAGGTGCCGGAGACGCTCAAGGACAAGCAGCTCTACACCCTCGACCTCGGGTCGTTGGTGGCCGGCAGCCGCTACCGCGGCGACTTCGAGGAGCGCCTGAAGAAGGTGCTCAAGGAGATCAACACCCGCGGCGACATCATCCTGTTCATCGACGAGCTGCACACGCTGGTCGGTGCGGGTGCCGCCGAGGGCGCGATCGACGCCGCGTCGATCCTGAAGCCGAAGCTGGCCCGCGGTGAGCTCCAGACCATCGGTGCCACCACCCTCGACGAGTACCGCAAGTACATCGAGAAGGACGCCGCCCTCGAGCGCCGTTTCCAGCCGGTGCAGGTCGGCGAACCGTCGGTCGAGCACACGATCGAGATCCTGAAGGGTCTGCGCGACCGTTACGAGAGCCACCACCGGGTGTCCATCACCGACGGTGCGCTCGTCGCGGCGGCGACGCTGGCCGACCGCTACATCAACGACCGGTTCCTGCCGGACAAGGCGATCGACCTCATCGACGAGGCGGGCGCGCGCATGCGTATCCGCCGGATGACCGCGCCGCCAGATCTCCGCGAGTTCGACGAGCGCATCGCCGACGCCCGCAAGGAGAAGGAATCCGCGATCGACGCGCAGGACTTCGAGAAGGCCGCCAATCTCCGCGACAAGGAGAAGCAGCTGGTCGGCGAGCGAGCCGAGCGTGAGAAGCAATGGCGCAGCGGCGACATGGACGTCGTGGCCGAGGTCGACGACGAGCAGATCGCGGAGGTCCTCGGCAACTGGACCGGTATCCCGGTGTTCAAGCTCACCGAGGAGGAGACCACCCGTCTGCTCCGCATGGAGGACGAGCTGCACAAGCGGATCATCGGCCAGGAGGACGCCGTCAAGGCCGTCTCCAAGGCGATCCGCCGTACCCGCGCCGGTCTGAAGGATCCGAAGCGTCCGTCCGGCTCCTTCATCTTCGCCGGCCCGTCCGGTGTCGGTAAGACCGAGCTGTCCAAGGCGCTGGCGAACTTCCTGTTCGGCGAGGACGATGCTCTCATCCAGATCGACATGGGCGAGTTCCACGACCGGTTCACCGCGTCGCGCCTGTTCGGTGCCCCTCCCGGCTACGTCGGATACGAAGAGGGCGGCCAGCTCACCGAGAAGGTGCGCCGCAAGCCGTTCTCGGTGGTGTTGTTCGACGAGATCGAGAAGGCGCACTCGGAGATCTACAACACGCTGCTTCAGGTGTTGGAGGACGGTCGTCTGACCGACGGTCAGGGACGCACGGTCGACTTCAAGAACACCGTGCTGATCTTCACCTCGAACCTCGGTACCAGCGAC
This sequence comes from Gordonia sp. DT101, assembly GCF_049844895.1. Lineage (NCBI taxonomy): Bacteria > Bacillati > Actinomycetota > Actinomycetes > Mycobacteriales > Gordoniaceae > Gordonia > Gordonia sp. DT101. The sequence goes on from NZ_JBNCLX010000004.1 coordinate 349,838, forward strand.
ATCTCCAAGGCGGTCGGCCTCGGCTTCACGCAGGGCAACAGCGACGGCTCGCAGTACGAGCGGATGAAGCAGAAGGTCAATGACGAGCTGAAGAAACACTTCCGCCCCGAGTTCCTCAACCGCATCGACGACGTCATCGTCTTCCACCAGTTGACGCGCGACGAGATCATCCAGATGGTCGATCTGATGATCAACCGTGTGGAGACACAGTTGAAGGCCAAGGACATGGCGATCGAGCTGACCGACCAGGCAAAGGCGCTGTTGGCCAAGCGTGGCTTCGATCCGGTGCTCGGTGCTCGGCCGCTGCGTCGGACCATCCAGCGTGAGATCGAGGACCAGCTCTCGGAGAAGATCCTGTTCAACGAGATCGGCGCAGGCCAGATCATCCTGGTCGACGTCGAGGGCTGGGACGGCGAAGACGACGGCGAGGACGCCAAGTTCGTGTTCTCCGGCTCCGAGAAGCCGCGCGAGGTGCCCGACGCACCTGCCGAGCTGACCAAGGCCGGCGACAGCAACGGCGAGTCGAGCTAGTCGCTCACACAACCGAACACAGACGGGCCGCCGCGACAGTCATTGTCGCGGCGGCTCGTTCGTGTCGGTCGCCTTCGTTCCCTGCGTAGTTTTTGTTCCCTGAGGTGCGAGGCGCCAGCCGAGCGTCGAAGGGGCCCGGCGTGCCCTTCGAGACGCTCGCAAGCTCGCTCCTCAGGGGTCGGGGGCCGTTCGCAAGCTCGCTCCTCGGGGGCTGGGCGCGTCAGGCCCATCACCGGTCCCTGAGGAGCCTCGCGAGGTACGAGCGATGCGTCACGAAGGGCCGGCGCCGAAGGTCGCTCACAACGCCGCGATCTTCTCCTCGAGTACCCGACGTTGAGCACCGTTGGCGGTGAGGTCACGGGCACGTTCGAGCTCGGTCCGCGCCTCGTCGGTTCGGCCGAGCAGCGTGAGCAGTTCGCCGCGGACACTCGGCAGGAGGTGCGATCCGGCAAGTGCCCTCTCGTCGACCTCTGCGTCGAGTAGCTCCAGCGCCGCGCCGGCGCCCGAGGCCATGGAGATCGCGACGATCTTGTTGAGGGTGACCACGGGGTTCCGGGTCAGTTGCTCCAGCGCCTCGTAGAGCACGACGATCTGGGGCCAATCGGTTGCGTCGACGTCCGGCGCACCTGCGTGGCAGGCGGCGATTGCCGCCTGCAGGGCATACGGTCCGCGACCGCGCCCGAGCGCGTCGGACCGCTCGAGTGCGGTGAGTCCGCGGGCGATCTGCCCCCGATCCCACCGACGCCGGTCCTGGGCGGCGAGCAGTACCGGTCGCCCGTCGGCGGCGACACGAGCCGCGAAACGGGAAGCCTGCAGTTCCATCAGCGCGAGCAGTCCGTGGACCTCGGGCTCGCGGGGCACCAGGGCGGCGAGAACACGCCCGAGACGTACCGCTTCCTGCGCCAGATCGCGACGCATCCAGGTGTCACCCGCAGTCGCGGCATACCCCTCCGTGAAGATCAGATAGATCACCCCGAGCACACCGGAGAGGCGTTCTCGCCACTTCGGTGGCTCCGGGACCTCGTAGGGCACCCGGGCCGCCGAGAGTGCCTTCTTGGCACGGACGATCCGCTGCTGCATCGTCGGCACCGACGTCAGGAACAACCGAGCGAGTTCCTCGGTGCTGAGCCCGCCGACGACCCGTAGCGTCAAGGCCACCTGCGCCTCTCGTCCCAGTACGGGGTGGCATGCGGTGAACACCAGCTTGAGCACGTCATCGCGGACCGGTTCCCATTCCTCCTCGGTGACCGTCCCGAGATCGCGTGCGATGACCTCGTATCGCTGATCGAGACGTTCTTGTCGCCGCCACCCGTCGATCGCGCGCCGTTTCGCGACGGCCGTCAGCCAAGCGCCCGCATTCCGCGGGACACCCGACTGCGGCCACTGCTCCAGCGCCTCGGCGACCGCTTCTTGCGCCACGTCTTCGGCAAGTCCGACATCACCGACGACGCGGGCGAGTGTCGCGACGATCCGGGTGCCCTCGATACGCCAGACCGCGTCGACCCTCCGCCGTATCTCGACGTCGCTCACTCCGAAGCGAGCTGTTCCCGCCAGCCCTTCTCCTTCTGGACGTACTCGTTGTCGGCGAACTCCGCGAAGTCGGTCTCGTCGTTGATGCGCCGGACCTCCAGTTTGGAACCGGCCCCGAGCGGGGCCTTCTTCGCCCACTCGAGCGCCTCTTCGCGGCTGGAGACCTGCAGAATCCAGAATCCGTTGAACAGTTCGTGGACCTCGCCGTACGGGCCGTCGGTGACCAGCGGTTCGTCGTCGTCGGAAAAAGCCACGACGAAGCCTTCGGATGCGTCGCTCAGACCCTCGCCGGCCGCGAGGACTCCGGCGTTGATCATCTCCTCGTTGTACCGGCCCATCGCGTTGATGATCTCGGTGAAATCGACCTCTGCAGAGGCGGCGATCGCTTCTTCTGTTGCTCGCATGATCAGCATGTACTTCATCGTCGTGCCTTTCGTCGCGGGGCCGCGGGGTCGAGGCCCTCTATCCATGCGTCGAACGGGCTCGCGACAGATCGACACAGTTCTGAGAGTAGTTTTCCGCCAGCGTTAGTATCGCGAACGTGACTTCAGATCAGACCTCTTCCGGCTTGTCCGCTGCCGAGTCGGAGGCTGTCATCTCCGTGGAGCTCGACGACGAGATCGCAGTGATCCGTCTCAACCGTCCCGACCGGCTCAACGCCTTCACCTACCAGATGGGGGAGGAGATCAAAGCCGCGCTGGACAGGTGCGACGCCGACGACTCGATCCGGGCAGTGGTGATCACCGGGAACGGCCGGGCGTTCTGCGCGGGCGCAGACCTCGGTGGAGGAGCCACGACGTTCGAACTCGAGGAGCCCGCTCCCGGCGAGATCCCACCGGATTCGGGCGGACAATTGACCCTCCGGATCTTCGAGTCGTTGAAACCCGTCGTGATGGCGATCAACGGCGCGGCCGCGGGCGTCGGCGTGACGATGACGCTGGCCGCCGACGTCCGTATTGCATCGGAGGATGCCAAGTTCGGATTCGTGTTCGCCCAGCGAGGGTTGGTCCCGGAGGCGTGCTCGACCTGGTTCCTGCCACGACTCGTGGGACTGCCCACCGCGCTGCAATGGACGATGGGCGCACAGATGGTGCCGGTGGCCGAAGCACACGAACGGGGGCTGGTGCAGCAGGTGGTGCCCAAGGCGGACGTGCTCGCCACCGCGATCGGGGTGGCGAGGAAGATGACGTCCGGCACCGCGCCGGTGTCGGTCGCGCTGACGCGCCAATTGCTGTGGCGGATGGCCGGTGCGCCGAGCCCCCGGGTGGCCCACGAGGCCGATTCGAAGGCCATCTACTTCCGCGGCACCATGCCTGACGTCGCCGAGGGGGTCACGTCCTTCCTGGAGAAGCGACCCGCCACCTTCACCGATCGGGTGTCGACGGATCTGCCGCAGATCTTCTGATCGCCGAGCGCGCACAACAGCCTTCGGCATGCTCGGCGGGGTCTGTGCGCCAAGTGAGCGGCCCTGTGTGAGACTGTCCGTCATGAGGCGTGAACTCGTGACCCGCGCGGCGACCATCGCCGCGTCTGCGGCCGCTGTGGCCGCCGTCGTCGTCCCCGGCACCGCGATCACCGAGACGGTCAGCCCGCCGGTGAAGGCGAGTGCGGCCGGCTCCGGGCACATTCCCAAGACGTATGTGGCACTGGGAAGTTCCTATGCCGCCGGTCCGGAACTGTCGTCGGCGCCGCGAACGCCCTGTATGCGGTCGGCCGACGACTACCCGAACCAGGTGGCATCGGCGCGTGGGATGCGACTGATCGACGTGACCTGTTCCGGCGCCACGACAGTCGACATCGTGGACCGCGCGCAGCGGGGCAAGACGAGCGAGCCGCAGGTCGCCGCGGTCACCCCGAAAACGGCCCTGGTGACCATCACGACCGGCGGGAACGATCTCGACTACATCGGCCGATTGACCTCACTCAGCTGCGGCAACGCCGTGCAACCCGCGGTTGCCGGGGTGGCCCGACGAGTCTGCGGCGCAGGGCGCCTCCCCGCGCCCGAGCCGGGCCCGGCCGCCTACCGCAAGGTCGAGCGGACGATCGCCCGAACCGTCGATGCCGTCCGTGCGCGGGCCCCGCATGCCAAGGTCGTCCTGGTCGACTACCCGCCGGTGATCGGGACGACCTCGACATCGTGTTCCGAGCTGCCGCTCACCTACTCCGAACGCGCGGAGACCAAGCGTGTTTTCGACGGGCTGGCCGAGGCCACCGCCCGCGCCGCGCGGTCGACCGGAGCTGTGCTGGTCACCGCATCGAAATCGGGTGCTGCCCACGCTGTCTGTTCACAGCGCCCCTGGGTGGACGGGTTCGAACGCGGGGTCTTCTATCACCCGAATCGCACGGGCAAGAGGGCTGTCACGCAGCTGATTCTCAGAGCGCTGCAGTAGCGGCGCGGCGCTGACGCCAGAACGCGAGACCGGCGGAGACGAGCAGAAGAGCACCCGTGGCGACGATGAGATCGCCCACGAGAGCAGCGAACACGACGCGCAGGAGCACGCCCAGAGCGATGGCAATGGTCGCCACGGCCATCGATCTGCCGGCATTCTGGGTTCGCCAATCGATGGTGCTGCGGCCGGTCGTGATCAGACTGATCGGGCTGCGGCGCAACACCTCCACGATGAAGATCGTCAACGCGACGGTGCCCACGTAGGCGACCAGGATCAGCGGCCAGGTCGGTAGATTCCGATGCTCGGAGATGATGGGCATCAATTCGCTGAGTGCGAGCGCGTGCGCCAAGTAGATGCCGAACGACCGGTCGGCGGCGGTCCGCATGAAGTTGTCGGGTACGGAGCCCTTGGTGCGACGGCTCTGCCAGACCGTGCCCAGGCAGTAGAGGATCGTGATGATCGCGATGTAGGCGAATGTGTTGTGCACCATGAACACGTTGGTGGCCCGGAAGATGGTCTCGCCCATGTGCGTCTCGTGCAGGTAATAGAGCAGCGTCAGGACGATCACCACGGCCGCGCCGGCGATCAACTGCCGGCGCCACCGGATCATGAAACCTTGGAACGCCGGGTAGTGCATCGCTGCAACACATCCGGCGAGCACGAAGAACTGATAGGGCAGGATCGTCGCGACGAGGTGCGACCACAGCATGTGCTGCGGGCCATGGGTGAAGAAGTCGAGCGGAGGCCGGACCATGAAGTACAGCAATGTGGTCTGCGCCGCGAAGCTCGCGAGCAGTAGGTACCGGTGATATCCCCAGGTCTTCCGGAGCACGATCAGGATGAGGGGGAAGACCGCGTAGATCTGCATGCTCACCGACAGGAAGTACAGGTGATACCACGCGTTGCCGGTGATGAGGTCGTAGCAGATGCTCTTGAGTGACACCGCGATCGAGTGGGGCGAATCGACCAGATCGCCCAGAGCGGACATACCGCCCGCGCGGTAGCGTCCGTACACCCAGTAGAAGAGGCTCCACACCACGAACGGCAGGCCGATCAGCTTGTATCGACGTCGCCAGAAGGTGAGGGGTTTCAGCTCACGGTCGCGGTACTGGTACGTCAGGACGAAGCCGGTCAACGCGAAGAACGAATACCGGGTGTAACGCAACAGGAGGCCGAGCGCCCCGGCGCCCACATCGGTGCCCGTCGCGATGCCGAGGAGGACATGGTCGAGGATGACCGCCGCGAACGTCACCAGCCGGACGAAATCGATCTGGTAGAGGTGCCGATCCGGCTTCTTGGTCACCGGCGTGGTCACCGGCTCCGCAGGGGCTGCGAGTTGGACTGTGGCACTGTCCGATTCGTCCGGATTCGGCGGAGGCTCGGGCGGTTGTATCTGTTGTTCCTGCGTAACGATGCCCCGGCCTCCCGCTTCACTTCGGCCGCCTCGGACACCAGATGTCCGAGGGACCCGCGCAGAGGCTACTCCTCGAACCTGAGAGTTCTCGGCTCGACCCGCGGTGCGGCGGGTCGAGCGGATCGGTGAACCGCCCCGAACACGTCCGATGCTGGGCTAGCGTGATTCGCGAATACCACCGACGACGGGGTCGGGACCTGTAGAGGAGCGCACCATGGCCGAAACCTTCACCGTGACCGCAGGCGACGGAAGCCCGCTGCTCGCCCGGCGGTGGGTGCCGGCCGCCGACGCCCGCGCGGCAGTGGTGCTGGTGCATGGCATGGGAGAACACTCACAGCGGTATGCGGAGACGGCCGAGTCGCTCGTCGATGAGGGGTTCGTGGTGTACGCCTACGATCACCGCGGCCACGGCGGGTCGGTGCTGCGGGGACGCGAGCCCGGTGACCTCGGGCCCGACGGCTGGCAGCGACTGGTCGCCGACATCGGCGTCGTCGTGGGTGGCGTGCACGCCGAATACCCCGGATTGCCGGTGGCGATGATCGCCCACAGCATGGGCTCGTTCGCCGCGCAGCAGTTCCTCCTCGACCACAGCGACACCGTCGACGCGGTGGTCTTGAGTGGGACTGCTGCGCTCGACGGCCTCGAACCCGCACTAGACCTCGACACCGAAATCGATCTGTCGGGATTCAATGCTCCGTTCGAGCCGGCCCGTACCGAGTACGACTGGCTGAGTCGCGACGACGCGATCGTCGACGCCTACGTCGCCGATCCCCTGTGTGGCTTCGGTCTCGATGCCGAGTCGGGGAAGGACATGTTCGTGCAGGCCCGGGCGATCGCCGATCCCGAACGCGTGGGCGGCATGGTCTCGTCGTTACCGATCCTCATCGCGGTCGGCGATCTGGATCCCGTCAACGGAGGACTCGCCCTGTCGACTCTGCTCGCCGATCACTATCGGGCGGGTGGCCTGACCGACGTCACCGTGAAGGTGTATTCCGGTGCGCGGCACGAGATCCTCAACGAGACCAATCGTGACGAGGTGCGGCGCGACCTCGCCGACTGGATCGAACGCACGGTGGTCGACCGGGATTGATCGTGGTCGGCCGACTGCTCAGGTGGGCAGTGGCAACGCATCCCGGGCGCGGAGCAGCAAGGTCATCTGCCCGATCTCGTCCCCCTCGTCACTGATCATCGTCAGGGCGAGCTGCTTCGTCACAGAGCTCGCCCGGGCATCGTTGTGCGCTGCCGCGGCCATGTCGATCCCACCGCGGTGGTGGCGGATCATCAACTGCAGGAAGAGGATTTCGGCGGCACGGCCGTGGGCGGCCGACAGCCGGGTGATCTCGTCGATGCTCGCCATCCCGGGCATCGGCGGACCATCGCCCGAGGGCGCGTCGTGATGATGGCTCCGCGGGTGGTCCATCCACGACATCGGATGATCCGAGGTGACCGGGAGACCGAACCACGTCAGCCACCCGCGCATCGTCGACGTCTCCGCGGTCTGCGCCACGACGATCCGGTCCGCCAGCCCGCGGATCTCGGGTGCCGTGTCGGCAGAGAGGCTCTGCGCCATGAGGATCGCCTGGTCGTGATGGGTCGACATGTCCTGGGCGAACCCGATGTCGGTGACGCTCGGGCGGTGCGAGGTGTCGTTGCCGTCGCGGGTGCTCTGCCATGCCACGCCGGCCACCACCCCGATCGAGATGAGCAGGACCGCGACACCTGCGGTCGCGACCGCGCGGATGGTGGTGATCATCCGATCGTCGACTGCTGGTCGGCGGGCGGCGTGTAGACCTTCGGACTCAGGGCGAGTGCGTAGAACCCGCCGTCGGCGCAGGTCGTCCAGAGCTCGTTGTCGTGGAACTCGGGTGGCGAGAGGCACCAGTCGGTGGACATGTCGCCGCCGACCACCATGCCGGAACGTGGGCCGATGATGTCGCCCAGCTTCACCTTCCCATGGGCCATCGACATCCCGAGACTCAGGAAATCGACGGCCGGGACTCCGATGACGGAGCCGAGGACGTGCGGCGAGTTGGGTGCATCGGCGAGGGTGGCGCCCTTGCGGGCGGGCGGATTGAAGTAGGCGAGCTCTCGGATTCTCGTGAAGTCGCGGATGTCGAAGACCCGGATTCCGGACGACTCCCATCCACACGCCAGGGTGGTTGGATCGGTGGGGCGGTCGACGGCGCAGTAGTGCGGATTGCTGCTGAACAGCGAGCCGCCCATCGACGAGCGCAGATTGCGGTCGAGATTGTCGGGGAGATTGATCTCGAGTTTGATCTGTGCGGCATATCTCGGCCGGTCGACCGAGCTGACGTCGAAGATCTTCACGCCGCCGGAACCGCCCTCGTCGGCGGTGATGATGTACGGACGGGATCGGTGGGTGACCGGGATCGAATGTTGATTGAGCTGGCCGTCCGGCCACAGATACGCGGCGAGATGTGGGACCTGCGGATAGGGGGCGCGCCGTTGCACGTCGCTGATGTCGAGGACGGTGATCCCCGCCATGTTGGAGAGGTACATGCGGTTGCCGTCGGGGGAGATGCCGAAACCGTGCCCGAGCAGACTGTGCAGCCCCTGCCAGATCACCCTGGGCCTGCTCGGATTCGAGACGTCGATCGCCGACAGGTGCCCTGGCGACAGACCGGAGGCCCAGTAGGTGCGGCCGTCCGGGGAGAACCCACCTTCGTGCGAGGTGAACGGCAACGGCGTGGTGATGCCCGGTCCACCGGCGTTGAGCAGTTTGGGGTGTGCGCAATCGGAGATGTCGTAGATGGCGAAGAGGCCGCCGCCCCAGAGCAATGGGACAGCGGTCGCCGCCAAGAGTTTGCGTTTCCGGTTGACCTTCAGCGTTTCCCAGGTGCCACCACGCATGGCGGGATCGGTGAGCGAGCCGACGACCCGTGGGCGCTCGGGATTCGAGGCGTCGACCACCTGGACGCCGGGCTGCTTCACGAAGTTGTCGCCCGGGAACAGACTGCCGGTATAGCTGCAGTGATCGTAGGTGGCGGAGACGATCCCGCCGCCGGCGCCGCGCACGTTGCCGAGCTGCGTCAGATTGCATCGATAGCCGCGTGTACTGCGACCCGAGTTGCGGTCCTCAGCGCTGACCTCACCCTGCAGGCCACGTTCGGGGAGTGACCCCGGGCCGCATTCGGCCTTCGGTACCGACTTCTCCGAGATATCGGGGAAGTAGTGCGTCCCGGCAGTGGCCGGGGCGGTGCCGAGGATCGAGATCAGCACCACGCCCACTGTGAGAACGGCTGACGCGGTGATGAGTGGGCGGACGCCCGACCGACATGAGAACAACGCACGGCCCGACATGTAGCCCCCCAGGTTCGACCGACTTCCGTGTGGCGATCACCCTAGACCGTTTGACGAACTCGGCTCAGTGATTTCCGGTATCCGGTGCGGTAAGGGTGTCGGTGGGAGTCAGGCGCGCCCTTGGTACACGTCGACGGCGCCACACCAGCACGCCCAGCCCGGCGGCCACGAAACACGCGGCGGCACCGACCGCCAGGCCCACACGCGCACCTGCCGATTCGCTGATCGCCCCGATGATCGGCCCGCCGATCGGGGTCGATCCCATGAAGGCCACCGACCACAGCGACATCACCCGTCCCCTCATCCGGGGATCGGCGTTGAGCTGCAGTGTCGCATTGCCGGTGGACATGAACGTCACGCTCAGCCACCCGACGAAGAACAGGGCCGCTATCGCGACCGGCAGGGTGGGCGCCACGGCGGTGATCGCGATCGTCACCCCGAAACCTGCCGCCGCGATCGTCAGCGGCCGCAGACCGGTGGTTCCGCGGGCGGCCACCAGAAGACCGCCGACCACCGCGCCGATTCCCATCGCGGACGTCATGAACCCGAAGGCCTGCGGCCCGCCGTCGAACGTCTCCTTGGCTGCCGCGGGCAACGACACCTGGAACTCGTAGGCGAGGGTGCCGACCAGCGCCATCATCACCAGGGGAATCCACAGCGTCGGCAACCCGGCGACGTAGCGCAGTCCTTCGCGCAGCTGTCCGCGGGCGCGGGCGATCGGTTCCTCGTGTTCGATCGACGCGGTGTTCATCGCGATGAGGGATACGACGACCGCGACGAAACTCCCGGCATTGATGGCGAAGCACCAGCCCGCGCCGACGGCGGCGAGGAGCACGCCGGCGACCCCGGGACCGACGGCGCGTGCGGCATTGACCATCACTGAGTTCAGCGTGACCGCATTGCGGATCAAGGACGCACCGACGATCTGGTGTATGAAGGCCTGGCGAGCCGGATTCTCGAAGGCGTTGTTGAGCCCGAGTAGCAGGGCCAGGACTGCCACGTGCCAGATCTGCACCCGGCCGGCGAGGGTCAGCGCGGCGAGGACCGCGGCGAGCACGCCCATGACGGACTGCAGGATGATCATCAGCCGGCGGCGATCGACGCGATCGGCGATCACGCCCGCGTAGGGCCCGAGGAGTAGCACCGGCAGCGCCTGAAGCGCAACGATGACGCCCAGGATCGATGCCGACCCGCTGAGGGTGAGGACGAGCCAGGCCTGCGCGGTGGCCTGCATCCAGGTGCCGACCAGAGACAGTGCCTGTCCGAAGAAATAGAGCCGGTAATTCGGGTTGGACAAGGAGGCGAAAGCGCCTCTGGATGCCGGCCGCGAGTCCTCGGGTTGCGGAGTACCCGATTCGTAAACGTCGGGCATCCGGTCTTCGGTCATCGACGTCCATCGTATGCCGCCCGATTCGCGCCACCGTGGCCCTACCCGTCGGTCGACTGAGAGCAGCGAGGTCTGATATCGGTTGCGCGGCCAGGACAAGGCACCTTGATCGAACTCGACGTCCTCATGTTCGATGTTGTCAGCGATCGTCGAATCGACTGGTTTCAGGTCATTCTGCGTGCTCGGCCGCGCACCGGTTGGCGTGAATCGTATCGATCTCATGCATGTGTGATTCTGCCCAGTTCCGAAGCGCCGCCAGAGGTGTTGACAACGAATCCCCCAGTGGTGTCAGGCGATAGTGGACGGCAGGCGGCACGCTGTCCTCGACGCGGCGCTCTACCAACCCGTCTGCCACGAGTTGCTTGAGAGTCTGCGACAACATCTTGTGCGTCACCCCGGGCATGTGCTGCTGGAGATGTGAGAAGCGCATCTCTGCCGACGAATCACCGAGAAGTTTGATGATCATCGAGACCCATTTGCCGCCGAGACGATCGAGCAGCCATCTCGTCGGGCACTGGGCGTCCAGAAGGTCGCCGTGTGGAGCGGTAGGCACTGTGCGGTAACCACCTTTCCGGGAAGTGTGTACTTCCACGATCGCTACAGGTTTCCTACGGTGACAGGGTATCCATTGGAAACCATAGTGGAAGGACCATCGATGGAGGTAGACGTCAGGAAGGTGGAGACGTCACGGCTCTCGATCAACGTTGCCACGGCCGGCGAAGGTCGGCCGCTTCTGCTGCTCCACGGATTCCCGCACACCTGGCGCCTGTGGGCCACCACGATGTCCGTACTCGCTCGCGATCGGCGTGTCATCGCGCCGGATTCACGCGGTCTCGGCGACAATGAACGCTCCGCGGACGGCTACGACGCGGAGAACCTGGCGCGAGACATCGTCGCACTTCTCGACCATCTGCTGGTCCCGAGCGTCGACGTGGTCGCAATCGACGCGGGGGTCCCGCCGGCGTTCCTGTTCGCGCTCCACAATCAGGACCGGATCGGCCGCCTCGTCGTGATGGAGTCGCTGTTGGGGCAACTGGCGGGAGCCGAAACGTTCCTGTCATCGGGAGCGCCGTGGTGGTTCGGCTTTCATCAGGTGCCCGGACTGGCCGAACGCGTGGTGGTGGGCCACGAGGCCGAGTATCTCGACTTCTTCTATCGCTCTGGCACTTTCGATGGGCAAGGCATCGACCACGGCATTCGGGATGACTTCGTCAATGCGTATTCCGGGATCGAGTCACTGCGCTGCGGATTCGAGTACTACCGGGCGATGCCCTCGTCGGCAGCGCAGATCGCCACCGCGACCTCGGCGACAAGGCTGGCGACTCCGACGTTGGTCATCGGGTCCGAACCGGTCGGCGACGCACTGTTCGAACAGGTGACCGGAGTGGCCGACAACGTGATCGGCGATCGCATTGCCGAGTGCGGGCACCTGATACCACTTGACCGACCGGCAGAGCTCATCCGCCGGTTGGCATCCTTCCTGGCGTGAGCTGCGTTCACGTATCCGGTCGGCAACTGAGAACGATCAGGCTGCCGGGGATGTCACCCACCGTGCGGTGGCTATCGCGGAGGCCTCTCGCAATCAGGGCGGTATCGCCGGCGGCGATGAGGAAGATGCGTCGTCGTAAGCGTGCCGCGCCATCCCTCGCACCGGCGCCGGCAGTGCGTCGAAATCGAGACCACGCCTCCTCACGCGACCGACCGCACCCATTTCGTCGCATCCCGCCCGGTCCAGTTCGCGAGACGCTCCGTCGGCCCGGCTTCTGGCCGCGGCTCGACGACGGTCCCGAACGGGACCTCGGTGTCGCCACGGATCTCCGACGGGATGAACTGCTGGGCGACGGCCAGCACCGGCTCGACGACGGACGCGTCGGCCTCGGCGGGTTGGCCAGTGGCCACCGCCAGGTCCCAGCCGTGCACAAAGGTCTCGCTGACGTAACCCCACAGCGCACCGGCGCCGGGCACCTCGCCCCATGGCACCCGCACCATCGCGCCGAGCTTGGCGTCGTCGGACCACAACTCGACGGCCCGGCCGACAAGGGCGGCAAAGGACTCGGCGTCGTGGGTCTCGGCAAACCGGGGCACCGCGAGCACGTCGCCGCCTTCGGCCAACACGATGGCGCGCTGTGCGGTCGCGGTCACATGTGCTGCGAGCATGCGGACGTCGAACTCCTCGCACGGGGTCGGCGCAGTGAGCTGGTCGTCGGACACCGCGGCGAGCAGGCCGGTGACCCACTCGGTGGCAGCAGCGTAGGCGGGGCGGGGGTCGGCGGGCTGGTTGCTGGTCATCGCTGTTCCTTCGGTTGTTCGGGCTGGTGATGATCAGTCAATCGCGTAAACACGACACCTTCTGTCATGTTTTCTTGAGAAGATTTCGGCATGCGTGCCGAACGTCTGCTGTCTGTGTTGATGTTGCTGCGCTCGAAAGGCCGCATGACCGCATCCGAACTCGCGGTCGAGTTGGAAGTCTCCGAACGGACGATCCTGCGTGACATCGAGGCGTTGTCGTTGTCGGGTGTGCCCGTGTACTCGGAGCGCGGGCGCAACGGCGGATTCGCGTTGGTCAGTGGTTATCGGACGGATCTGTCGGGCCTCACGCTGCCGGAGGCGATCGCGCTGTTGTCGGGTGGCGGCCGGATCGATTCTGCGGCGGCCGCGAGTGCGAAGCGGAAGTTGGCGGCGTCGTTGCCGGAGGTGCATCGCGGTGGTGTGGCGGAGGCCAGCCAGCGGATTCTGGTGCGGCCGGAGGGTTTTGTGCGTCCACCACAGCAGATCGACGCGTTGGCGCCGGTGCAGGAAGCGGTGTTCGAGGGACGTCGTGTGCGCCTGTTGTACGAGCGGCGGGAAGGCTCGTCGGCTGAGCGGGTGCTGGACCCGATCGGGCTGATCGTGGCCGGCGACACCTGGTATCTGGTGGCGTACTCCGACGGTGTGGAGCGGATGTATCGGGTGTCACGGATGTCAGCTGTGGTGGTGCTCGACGACCCGGCGCAGCGGGAGCCGTCGGTGGATCTCGAGGCCGTGTGGGATCGGCATCGTGATGCATTCCGCTCGACGTTCGACCCGCTCGATGTGGTGATCGACTGTGCTGCAGGCGATGCGGAGAGGGTGTCGGCGTTTGCCGAGGTGCTCGGTCGCGTGGAGTCCGGGAAGGGGATTCGCGTGGGCCTCAGGTTCGCCGACAGGAATCACGCGATGCGGGTGTTGTGGATGGGTTATCTGGAGTCGACGTTCAGCGTCGTCGAACCCGAATGGATTCGGGAGGAACTGCACGATCGCGTTGGTGTGGTGTCGGAGATGACCGCGGCTGGTGACGGGTGAGTCGCCGCTTGCATCTCGACTCGAACGCTCGAGCAGTACCACGGCGGTGAGTTCTTGGACGTCGGCCGCATGGACATCGGACTCCGATCAGGTCGACGAGATCGTGTCGTCGGTGGCTGGTGCGTCCAACATGGGAACCAGGAACTGCCGTGCGACGTCGGCGAGTTGGACATCGTCGTCGAGGTCGATGATCCGGCTCGGGACGGTCAGAAACGAAGCAGAGACGCGAACCATCATCTCGGCCGCCAGTTCGGTGTCGAGGTCGGCTGACACCGTGCCTGCCTGCTGTTCGCTACGGAGCTGCCCGGCGACGAACCCGCGGACCGTGGCGAGGAGGCTCCCGTTGTCGCCGATGCCGATGATCGAACCGATCAGCAGAGTCGGTTCGGTCTCGAGCAGGCCGCCGATGAGCGGATTGTCGGAGATGGCGCGCAGCGAGCTGACGAAGCCGGCCACCACGCGATCCGCGACTGTGTCGGCGCCGGCGATGTCGTCGAGGAACCGGGCGAAGTACCTGCGGAACTCGCGGATGACGACTTGCTCGACGAGTGTGTCCTTTGTGTCGAACTTCCGGTAGATCGTGATGCGGGTGACGCCGGCGCGACGTGCGACTTCTTCCAGTGACGATCGCTGAATTCCCATGCGGCAGAACTGATCATGTGCGGCATCGAGAATTCGGGTCCGAGTCGGATCGTCGCGGTCGCCGTCGTCGTCCTGCGAGAACAATCCGATGTACGCGCGCTCGAGGAGTGATTTGGAGGGCGCTGTCGACGTTGGACGTGATTGCACGATTTCCCTCCTCGACGGCCGCCTTCACCGATCAGCCTATCGATTGGGATCGGCGACCCACCCCTTGTGATGCGGACCACAATCATGGTAGCAATGTTACAGAGTTACATGCATTGTTACATCGCGTCATCGAGTCGGGCGTTCGACGGGAGTGAAGAATGGAAGATCTGAACAGGCGCAGGCTGCTGAAAACCGGGGGAACGTTGGGGGCCCTCGGTGCGGCAGCGGTCGTCGCGCCGGCCACGCCGTGGACATGGTCGCCGGCGGAGTCCTTGCCGGGGGTCGGAAGCGGCGCGGATCCGAAGGGTGGGTGGGATCCGGAGGCCGATGCCGTGATCGCCGCGTTGCTGGATCGAGGCGAGGTGCCGAAGGTCAACAAGATCCTGCGGTCGTGGACCAAGAACGGCCAGCCGCTGCCCGCCGGCCTACCTGCGGATCTGCGGGACTTCATGGAACATGCCCGGCAGTTGCCGTCGTGGACCGATCGCGACAAGCTTGCGGCGGCAGTGCGTTTCAACCAGAAGCGCGGTACGTATCTCGGTGTGCTGTACGGCTTTGCGAGCGGCATGATGAGCACGGTCATCCCCAAGGAGGCGCGCGCGGTCTACTACTCCAAGGGTGGCGCGGACATGAAGGACCGCATCACCAAGACCGCCAAACTCGGATACGACATAGGTTCTCTCAACGCCTATCAGCCGGATGGCGAGATGGTTGTCACCTGTGTCAAGACGCGGATGGCCCATGCGGCGGTCCGGCACCTCCTGCCGCAGTCGCCGCACTGGGTGCACGCGGCGCCGGAGAAGAAGCCGATCAGTCAGGCCGACATCATGGTCACCTGGCACAGCCTGCCGACCACGGTGTGGCGAAATCTGCAGAAGTGGAATGTGCCGATCGCGGCCGATGAGTCCGAGGGTTTCCTGCATTCGTGGCAGGTGACCGCACACATGCTCGGGGTGGAAGATCAATACATTCCGAAGTCATGGAACGCGGCCGATTCGCAAGCGAAGCAGGTGCTCGACCCCATCTTGGCACCCACGCCGGAGGGCAAGAAACTGGCCGACATCCTGCTCGGTCTCGGATACAACCTCGATCTGTCCCTGCTCTCGAGGGGTGTGCTGGGGGCGCTGACCAGGTTCATGCTCGGCGACAAGGTCGCCGACTGGCTCGACATCCCCAGGGAGCCGGTGTGGAGCCCGCTGCTGGAGACCGCGTGGGGGCCCTATGTCGCGGTCCGCGAGGGCGCGCTGAATGTCGGTGTGCCGAAAGAGGCGTACTGGCTCTTCGACGAGTTCCTGCGTCAGTTCGTGCTGCTCTACATGTCCGAGCTGCACATGCCCATCAACATCGAGATCCCGGTCATCAACAATCCGAAGTACCGCTGATGCCTACCACCAGCCGGCGAATGAATGACGAATAGTTCTGTGGTGGAAAGGAGATGGTGATGGGTGCGGTCCAGCCGTGGCATGTCGTCGTGGTGGCGATCGTCTTTCTCGTGTTGTTCGGGTCGAGCAAATTGCCGGCTGCCGCGCGCGGGCTGGGCAGCTCGTTACGCATCCTCAAGAGTGAGGTGCATGAGATGCACGACGACGGCCCCGCCGAGAACCCGCGTGACGACAGATCCGAGGGGGCCTGATTTGATGGACAGGCAAGCACTCGACGACGGTCTGTCGCTCGTCGATCTTCCCGACGACGGATTGACCGTCCGCTTCTACCAGGTCTTGTTCGACCGATATCCCGCAGTCGAGCCGATTTTCCGCCGCGACAACAAGGTTCAAGCCGCCATGCTGAGGACGGCGATCGTGGCGGTACTGGACCATCTCGACGACAATGACTGGCTCACCACCAACCTCCAGACGCTGGGGCGGCGCCATGACGACATGGGGGTCACCGCGGAAATGTATGACGCGGTGGGGGAATGCATGATCGCGACGATGGCCGAGATCGGCGGGGACAGCTGGACGACCGAGATGACCCGTGCCTGGCAGGAGGCACTCGGTGTGGTCTCCGCGCTGATGCTCGACGGCCACCGCCCCGAGGTGACTCCGGAGACGGGAGTCCGCCGCTGAACGCGACCCGCCGCACTGCGACCGCGGATCGGCCGTGGCTACCCTGGCCACCGTGAAACATGCTCCCGATGTCACCTACGCCGACGATCTGCAGGTCGGTGCTCGGTACCCGCTGGACACTTACACCGTCACCGAGGCCGAGGTGATCGACTACGCCACGGCCTGGGATCCGCAGGGCTTCCACATCGACAAGGAGATCGCCGAGGCCGGCGCCTATGGAGGCCTCATCGCGAGTGGGATCCACACGCTGGCCGTCTACCAGCGGTTGGCGGTATCCGGTGTCTTCGGGGGCTGGAGTGTGATCGCGGGTAAGAGCCTCACCGACGTCCGATTCCTGCGGCCGGTCCGGCCTGGTGACACGCTCACCGGTGCGATCGTGATCGATGCGATCGACTTCGACAAGCGGGGCCGGGCGTTGGTTACGACGACGGCTGAGCTCGTCAACCAGGGTGGCCAGGCCGTGCTGAGCCTGCTCGTCGAGGCATTTGTGCGCGTGCGGCCGTAGCCTGACTCGCGACTCCGAGAACCGGCGGAGACCTGCTCTGTACTCCCTTACTAGGATATGCAAGTATTTGATGGACTATCCGACGACGTTCGAGGAGTAAGCGATGGCGGACGAACCATCGGTGCTGTCCGCGCTGGACGGCCGACTGGCGACCCTGACACTGAACCGGCCCAGATCGATCAACGCGCTCGACCATCCGATGGTCACGGCGATGGACGAGTTGTTGCGAGGCTGGGCGGCCGACGGTGAGGTCGGGGCGGTGATGCTGGCCGGCGCCGGTGAGCGCGGGCTGTGTGCCGGCGGCGACATCGTGGCGATCCACCGGGACGCGTCGGCGCTCAGCGGCGACCCGGCAGCCGGCGACGCAGATGCGGCGGGGTGCGCCTCCGCGGAGTTCTGGCGCGACGAGTATCGGCTCAACGCCGACATCGCGCGCTACCCCAAGCCGTATGTGGCCATCATGGACGGGATCGTGATGGGTGGCGGTGTCGGCATCTCCGCCCATGCGAACACTCGGATCGTCACCGACCGCACCCGCCTCGCCATGCCCGAGGTGGGCATCGGGTTCGTTCCGGACGTCGGCGGGACGCATCTGCTCGCGCGGGTGCCGGATGGTCTCGGGGCCTATGCCGCGCTCACCGCCAAATCGCTGTCGGGTGCGGATGCCATCGCGCTCGGCCTTGCCGATCACTTCGTTCCCGCTGGCGACCTCGGCGCATTCCAGCGGGCTCTCCACACGGCCTCGCTCGACGACGCCCTCGCCGAATATGCGCAGCAGCCACCGGAGTCGACGCTCGCCGCACAGCGGAACTGGATCGGCACCGCGTTCGCGGCCGAGACCGTCGCAGAGATCATCGAACGCTGCCGGTCCGTCGGCACCGAAGATGCGGCCAAGGTCGCGGACACGATCGCCGCCAAGAGCCCGATCGCCCTGGCGGTGACTCTCCGGTCGTTGCGAGACGAAAAGCCCACGCTGGAGGAAACCTTGGCGCGCGAGTACCGCGTCTCGCTGCGCAGCCTACTCAATCCCGACATGGCCGAGGGTATCCGCGCCCAGGTGATCGACAAGGACCGCTCGCCGTCGTGGCGTCATCCCGATCACTCTGCGGTGACCGCAGCGGAGGTCGACGAGTTCTTCGCGCCCCTGCCGGACGAGCTGGAATTGACCATCGACACCGCACCACAGGAGGATTCGAGTGTCTGATCTGGAGACGATCATCGTCGATCGCAATGGACGAGTTGGTGTCATCACCCTGAACCGGCCGAAGGCCCTGAACGCGCTCAATACCACCCTGATGAACGAGGTGGTCGGTGCGGCAACTGATTTCGATCGCGATCCGGATATCGGCGCCATCGTGATCACCGGCTCCGACCGGGCGTTCGCGGCAGGTGCCGACATCAAGGAGATGTCGTCGAAGACCTACAGCGCGGTGGTGACGGAATCCTTCTTCGGCGCGTGGGACGAACTGTCCCGGCTGCGCACGCCCATCGTTGCGGCCGTCACGGGCTACGCCCTCGGAGGTGGTTGCGAACTTGCGATGATCTGCGACATCCTCGTCGCCGGCGACAACGCGGTGTTCGGTCAGCCCGAGATCAATCTCGGTGTGATCCCGGGAATCGGTGGCTCCCAGAGGCTCACACGGGCGGTCGGCAAGGCCAAGGCGATGGACATGATCCTCACCGGCCGGAACATGAAGGTCGACGAGGCCGACCGGCTGGGTCTGGTGTCGAGGGTGGTCGCGGCCGAGGACTGTTTCAGCACTGCGAAAGAGGTCGCGGCCACGATCGCGTCGAAGTCGTTCATCGCCGCCTCGCTGGCGAAGGATGCGGTGAACCGGGCCTTCGAATCCGGTCTCGCCGAGGGGGTTCGTGCCGAGCGGGCACTGTTCTACTCCACGTTCGCCACCGACGATCAGACCGAGGGTATGGCGGCCTTCGTGGAGAAACGCGACCCGAAGTTCACGCACAGCTGAACCTCGACCTGCCCGCCCGCTGGTCGAGTAGCGGCGAGCCGCCAGGCGAGCCGTGTATCGAGACCACGGTCGACCGCGTCAGAGGCTGCCGCCCGCGTCGATCACCTGGGTCGTGCCGGTCACATAGCGCCCGGAGTCGGAGACGAGGTAGACGATGGCGTTGGAGATGTCGACCGGGTCGAGCGCGGGGACGGGCAGTCGGTTCATCTCGCGGGCCGCGACTTCATAGTCCTCTCGGGTCGGTGCCGGGAGATCCGGTCGGAAGAGACGGTAGGTCGCATCGTTGAGGACCATATCGGTGGCGACCGTCGTCGGGTGCACGCTGTTGACCCGAATGCTCTGCGGTCCGAGCTCTTTCGCGAGGACCCTCATCAAGCCGACCAGTCCGTGCTTGGCGGCGGTGTAGTGCGCGATGTTCTCGTTCGCCACGAGGGCGGCGAGTGAACTCGTGAGCACCACCGAACCGCCGCGTCCTCCCTCGACGATGTAGGGGACGGCTGCACGTACGGTCTTCCACGCGCCGGTGAGGTTGATGTCGATCATCGTGTCCCACATCTCCTCGTCCATCTCGAGGGTGGGTGCCATGGTGTTGATGCCGGCGTTCGCGAGGACGATGTCGATGCGCCCCAACGCGGCCATGCCATCGGCCGCCGCCTTCTGCAGCCCGGCGAGGTCACGCACGTCGACCTCGGAGGCGATGATGCGGCGGTCGAGCGCCTCGACCTCCTTGACGGTTTGCTCCATGTCACCGGGCCGGGCGGTGTCATACGGGACCGTCGAGACCTGCTCGGTGACATCGACCGCGATGACGTCGGCGCCTTCCTCGGCCAGCCGGATCGCGTGGCTTCGTCCCTGTCCGCGTGCCGCACCGGTGATGAAGGCGACCTGGCCTTCCAATTTGCCCATCTGACGCACTCCCTTTCGCCACGGACGTGTGATCCACGTCTCAAATCGAGGCTATGTCACACAGTGACAAAACACTAGGGTGTCAGTTTCGGTGGCACCGACCCGACGGTGGGACGATGGCCTGATGGGTCACGAGGACACGCCAGGTGGAGCGGGGGTTTCCTCGGATGTCGAGATCGATCGGGGTGGACGTCCCGCGAGTACCAGTGCCCGCGAGCTAGCGGCCGCGGCGCAACGGCTGTTCCTCGGCGACGGCTTCGATCAGACGACAGTGGAGGACATCGCGGCCGCCGTCGGCGTGAGCAGGCGAACGTTCTTCCGCTACTTCGCCACCAAGGCCGACGTGGTGTGGGTCGAATCGAATGCCGAGCTTCGGCATTTCCGCGCGATGATCGCGGAGTCGGCGCCCTCCGCGAATCCGGTGGACGTCGTCGAGGATGCGTTCATAGCGGCGATCGATCACGGCCTTGCGGAGGACGAGTGGGCCCGGCATCGTGCGGAACTGATCCTGCACGCTGCGGCGGTGCAGGCGCAGGCGGGTGCCGTATATCGGCAATGGCGCACCGTGATCGCCGAATTCGTGGCGAAGCGGACCGGCGGTCGCCCCGGCGACGAGTACCCGCTGGCCGTTGCGTATGCGGTGATGGCTGCTTCGTCGGCCGGCCACGAACGCTGGCTGGCCGACCCCGGCGCCCGGCTCGCCGAATGCCTGCGGCCGATGTTCGCGCTCATGGTTCCGCGCCGCCCCGACGTCACAACTGACTAACAAGCCTGTTCCACGACTTGGGGCGGCGATCGCCCACGGCTAGCATCTGTGACAGATGTGACTTTTGTGGCTGAAGGGAATAGTGGTGGACACACGTTGGGGTCCTCGATGGGGTGCGTGGGTCAGTGCCGCGGCCACGGTCGCCGTCGCGCTCACACTGGGATCGGCGGCGGCGTCTGCCGCCCCGGAACCCGACCCGGCTGTGTCCCGGATCGACACGGTGATCCACGACAACAAGCAGCAGGCCACGGCCATCGTCTATTCGGCGTCGATGCGACGCATGGTCCCGATCACCGTCCTCCGGCCACGCGACACGAGCAAGCCGCGGCCGACCTTCTATCTGCTCAACGGAGCGGGTGGTGGTGAGGACTCGGCGACCTGGGCGGCCAAGACCGACTATGTGAAGTTCTTCGCGGACAAGAACGTCAACGTCGTGACCCCGATCGGTGGGGCATTCTCGTATTACACCGACTGGCGGCACGACGATCCGGTGTTGGGGCGAAACAAGTGGCAGACCTTTCTGACCAAGGAATTGCCCCCCTTGATCGACAAGGAATTCGGTACGACGAAGGTCAATGCGATCGCGGGGATCTCGATGGCCGGCACCTCGGTGCTGAATCTCGCGATCGCGGCTCCGCACCTCTATCGGTCGGTCGCCGCATACAGCGGGTGCGCGCGAACCAGTGATCCAGTGGGGCAGGCCTACATTCGCATGGTGGTCGCCGACCGCGGCCAGGGCAACCTCGACAACATGTGGGGGCCCGTCGGCGGACCGGGATGGCGGGAGAACGACCCGTTCGTGAATGCGGCCAAACTGCGTAGTACCAAGGTCTACATGACGTCCGGCACCGGCCTGCCCGGGCCCTACGACCGGCCCGAGGCGCGACTGGTCCAGGGCAATCCGCTGACGTTGGCCAACCAGGTCGTGCTCGGCGGTGTCATCGAGGCCGCGGTCAACTCGTGTACGCAGCAGATGGCCACGCGTCTGCGTGGTCTCCGCGTTCCGATGCAGACCATCTCGCGGCCCACCGGAACGCATTCGTGGGAGTACTGGGAGTCCGACCTGCGGCGTACCTGGCCGATGCTCTCGGCCGATCTGAACCGGAAGGCCGCGCCGGCAAAGCCCGCCGCTCGTTTAGCGCACTGACCGCTCCTCGCCTCGCCTCGCTCCGCCTCGCCTCGCTCCGCCTCGCCGATCGTGCGCAATTCTGCGCCGACCGTGCGCAATTCTGCGCCGATCGTGCGCAGTTTGTCGCTGACTGTGCGCAGCCTGGTGTCGATCGTGCGCAGCCGCGCACGATCGAAGAACGTTCGCGCCCAGTGGTCGAGGAACTGTGCCCGATCGGCGAGGAACTGTGCCCGCTCGGCGAAGGAACTGTGCCCGCTCGGCGAAGGAGGGGTCGGCCCAACTGTGCAGACGGGCGGTGGGTGACTAGTCCGCGCTATCCCTGAGGAGCAGTCGGACGGTCAGCTCGAGTCGGTTGGTGACGTCGGTGGCCGAGGCGCGACGGGTCAGCCACTGCACGAGATTCGACATCCAGACATCCGACAGGACGCGCGCGATGGCGAGGTCTTCTTCACCGGGCTCGCCGTTGCCGACCATGGCGCCCGCCAAGAGGCGATCGATGATGCCGGCCACCTGATCGACCTCGGCGGTCGCGGACGCATCGGCGAACATGAATGCGCGCGTCATGGCCTCGGTGAGCAGGGGATCGCGCTGCATCGCATAAGTGATCATGTCGAGGACATGCCGCAGACGGTCGACTGCGGTGTCGCCGCGCAGTTGTGAGCGATCGACGCGTGCCTCGACCCGCTCGAACTCCCGGGCCAGTGCGGTCACGAGCAGGTGGACCTTGGACGGAAAATACCGATAGAGGGTGCCGACGGCGACGTCGGCCTTGTCGGCGACGGTCCGCATCTGGACCGCGTCGTAGCCGCCCTTGGATGCCAGCGCCAACGTGGCGTCGAGGATGCGTCGGCGCCGCTCGCGCTGGGCCGACGATCCGGTCTCGGTTCCCCCCGACGGTGTGCCGGCCGTCGGGGCGGGGTTCGCCGCCGTGTCGACGGAGGCGCTTGCCGGTGCAGAACGTGCCATGTGGTCGAAGACATCCTCACGTGTTTCGGTTCCTGAAGGGTGCCTACCGGTTGGCAACCACCCATGGCATATTAGAACAGGTTCTAATTGCCCGTCACAACCTGACATACAGAGGAATAGCGTGACAATCGCCACGACAGCCGAACAGATCGCCGTCTGTGACGCGATCGCAACCTGGGCACATGGTGTCCAGACCACCGAACTGGTCCGTGCGGATATCGACAAACCGGGGGATCAATGGACCGGGCTGCTCGCCCAACTCGCCGAGTTCGGCGTGTTCGCGGCGGCGCTGCCCGAGGAACATGGGGGTTTCGGCGCCACCTTCACCGACGTCGCCGCGATGATCGAACAGTGCGGCCGCAGCCTCGTGCCGGGGCCGATCAGTCCCACCGTCGCAGCGGCTCTCGGGCTTTCCCGCAGCACTGACGACCGGGCCGGCGGTCTGCTCGCTCGGCTCGCGGCAGGTGAAGTGGCCGCTGCGGCCCCGGCATCCGCCTTCGCGGGCGTCGGGGCAACGGAACTCCGCGACGGCCAGATCGATCTCGGATCGGTCCCCGGCTATGTCGACGGCTGCGCGTTGCTGATCCCGCTGCAGGTCGACGGTGATCGCGTGTGGCGCATCCTGCCGTCCGGGGTCGGCGTCGTCGACGTGACGCCGCAGGGGCCCGTCAGTGGCACCGAGTCGGTTTCACGGGTTCGCGTTACGTCTGTTGACCCGTCGGAGCTCGTCACCCTCGACGACCCGGATCTCGTGGCGGGCGTGCTGTCCGCGACGCTCGCCGCCTATCAGAGCGGCGTCGCCCGGTGGGCCCTCGATACCGCGGTGGACTACGCGAAGGTGCGGACCCAGTTCGGTGCGCCGATCGGTTCGTTCCAGGCGATCAAACACATCTGCGCCGACATGCTCTGCCGGAGCGAAGAACTCACGGCGGTGGCCTGGGACCTCGCGCGCGCCGTCGACGACGTGCTCGTCAGCGCGGAACCCGAACGCGCGCATGCGCAACTCCGGATCAGCAGATGCGCTGCCGACACCATCGTCGCCGATGCCGCGGTCGCCAACGCCAAGGACTGTGTCCAGGTGCTCGGTGGGATCGGCTTCACCTTCGAGCACGACGCCCACCTCTATCTGCGATCGGCGATGACGGCGCGAGCCGCACTGGGGCAGGCCGTCGAGGCCCGTCGTCAGCTGGGTCGTCTCGGGCTCCAGGGCGTGCGGCGGGATTTCGAGATAGACCTGTCGGCGGTGGAAGAACGTCGCCCCGAGGTACGGGAGGCGGTCGCCGGTATCAAGGCCGCCGAGCCCGACAAGCGTCGTCAGGCGATGGCGGAATCCGGCTATCTGATGCCCCACTGGCCCACGCCGTACGGTCTGTCGGCCGAGCCGGCACTCCAACTCCTGATCGACGGCGAGTTCGAGCGGGCCGGGGTGGACCGCCCGGACCTGGTGATCGGTGCCTGGGCCATCCCGACGATCCTCGAACACGGCACCGACACGCAGCGGGACCGTTTCGTCGGGCCGACGCTCGGCGGCGACATCGTGTGGTGCCAGTTGTTCAGCGAACCCGAGGCCGGTTCGGATCTGGCCGCACTGCGGACCAGGGCCACCCGGGTCGATGGTGGCTGGCAGCTGCAGGGGCAGAAGATCTGGACGTCACAGGCGCACAACGCCACCTGGGGGGTCTGTCTTGCTCGGACCGATCCGGATGCGCCGAAGCACAAGGGCATCACCTATTTCGTCATCGACATGACCTCGGCGGGCATCGACATCCGGCCGCTGCGTGAACTGACCGGCCGGGCCAACTTCAACGAGGTATTCCTCGACGACGTGTTCGTCCCCGACGACTGTGTGGTCGGCGAGATCAACGGTGGGTGGCGGCTGGCACGTACGACGCTTGCCAATGAACGGGTGGCCATGGGCGGATCGGGACTGGGCAAGGAGATGGACGCCCTGCTGCGCCAGATCGTGGACATGCCCAGGACTCTCGAACCCGACGAGATGGCGACCCTCGGTGGACTCGTCGCCGAGGCGCACGTCGGGCAGGTGATCGACGCGCGTGCGGTGACCCAGCGGTTGGCCGGGCACGATCCGGGTGCGCTGTCGAGCGTGCGGAAACTGATCGGCGTCCGGCACCGCCAGGCGGTTCCGGAATTCGCCCTGGATCTTCTCGGTACGGACGCGGTGGTGGCCGGTGATGCCTCGGACGCGTTCCTCCAAAACCGGTGTCTCTCGATCGCCGGCGGGACGACGCAGATCTTGCGCACCGCAGCAGCGGAACGGATTCTCGGTTTGCCCCGCGGTTGATCCCGCCGAATATGCGATTTCGGCATCGAATTGGCAGATGGGGGCCGGTAGCGGACACAGGCGCAAACCCGTCTGATACAACTAGAACAGGTTCTAATTGTCGCAAGGAGGCAGTGGGGTGGACTTTGCCCTCGACGACACGGCGGTCGCGGTACGCGATGCCGCCGCGGAGGTTTTTGCCCGGCACCAGCCGGACTGGGAGACCAAGTTCGGTCAGCGGGGTTTCGGCCCGGAGGTGACGGGTGCGTTCGACGACGTTCTCTGGCGATCGATCGCCGACGCCGGGCTGATGGCGTTGCCGCTCCCGGCCGATCTCGACGGCGACGACGTCGCCGTGATCGATCTCTTGCCGCTGTTGCGGAAGATGGGGGAGTCCGCGGCGGTCACGCCGGCACTCGGAACGCTCACCTCGGCGCTCACGCTGCGCCACGCATCGGCGGCATCGCGCGCGGCGTGGGGCCCAACATTGCAGGGTGCGGCGTGGCATGCGGTGGCCATCGGCGAGCAGGGCGACACCCTGACGCCGACACCGCGCACCACGATCCGTGACGGTCGGCTGACCGGAACGAAGACCGGTGTGCTGCACGCGGACGGCGCCGCGGCTCTCGTGGTGTCGACCGACGGCGGCGTCGTGATGGTTTCCGCCGACAAGCCGGGCGTCACCATCTCGCGGACACCCACCTCGAGCGGGTGGGGCGAGTACACGGTGCGTTTCGATGATGTCGAGATCGATGAGGCCGATGTCCTCACCGCCGATGTCTCGGTGCTGCGCGATCGCTACCGGCTGGTGCTGTCGGCCTATGCCGACGGCCTGGTGGCCGGTGCGACCCGCCTCACCGCCGACCATGTCACCGGGCGTGAGCAGTTCGGCAAGCCGATCGCGCTCTTCCAGGCAGTGGGTCAGCAGCTCGCCGACATCTACGTGATCGAGCGCTCGATGGATCTCGCGACCACGGCGGCAGCGTGGCGGATGGCCGAAGGGCTCGACGCCACACAGGATCTCGGGATCGCGTCGTATTGGCTGGCGGCGGAGATCCCGGCGACCATGCGCACCATGACCCACCTGCACGGCGGGATCGGCGTCGACGTGACGTATCCGCTGCATCGCTACTTCTCCATTGCCAAGGATCTCGCCCGGCTGATCGGCGGTGCCGATGCCCGTCTGGACGAGGTCGCCGACGATTCCGATGCGCGGCTCGATTCGAAAGCGCAGGCAGCACATGTTCATTGATCTCACCCCGGAGCAGAAGGCGCTCCGTGCCGAGCTCCGCGAGTACTTCGCGAACCTGGTCAGCCCGGCCGATGCCGAGGCGATGCTCACCGAGCGCCACGGCGAGACGTACCGCAAGGTCATCCGGCAGATGGGAAAAGACGGTCGGCTCGGAGTCGGCTGGCCGAAAGAGTACGGCGGCAAGGGTTTCGGTGAGATCGAGCAGCAGATCTTCACCAATGAGGCGGTCCGCGCCGATGTGCCGTTGCCTGCGGTGACGCTGCAGACCGTCGGACCCACGTTGCAGGTTCACGGCACACCGGAACTGAAGGACAGGTTCCTGCCCGACATCCTCGCCGGTGAAGTGCATTTCGCCATCGGCTACACGGAGCCGGAGGCCGGCACCGATCTCGCCTCCTTGACCACGAGTGCCGTCCTCGACGGGGATCACTATGTTGTCAACGGGCAGAAGATCTTCACCACCGGTGCGCACGACGCCGACTACATCTGGCTGGCCGTCCGGACCGACAAGGAAGCCCCCAAACACAAGGGCATCTCGATTCTGATCGTCGACACCAAGGACCCCGGCTTCAGCTGGACCCCGATCATCACCGCCGACGGGGCACACCACGTGAACGCGACGTACTACAACAACGTCCGCGTGCCGGTGTCGATGCGTGTCGGCGACGAGGGCGGCGGCTGGAAGCTGATCACCACGCAGCTCAACCACGAACGCGTCATGCTCGGCCCGGCCGGCCGCATCGACGGCCTCGCGGCCCGTATCAGGGCGTGGTCCCAACAGCCCGGTTCCGATGGCACGGTGATCGCCAAGCACCCCGACGTCCGTCGCGCGCTCGCCGAGATCGAGGCCTACGCCCGGATCAACGAGTTGCTGAACTGGCAGGTCGCATCCACCGGAGAGGCGATCTCGATGGCCGATGCCGCCGCGACCAAGGTTTTCGCCACCGAGCGTCTCCAGACCATCGGCCGCCTCATCAACGAGATCGTCGGGCGCTACGGAGATTTCACCGATCCGGAGACCGCGGCGCTGGTCGACTGGTTGGACGTCCAGCAGAAGCGCAATGTGGTGATCACCTTCGGCGGTGGTGTCAACGAGGTCATGCGCGACATGATCGCGACCTCCGGACTGGGATTGCCGAGGGCGAAGCGATGAGCGTCACCTGGTCCCTGAGGGGCGAGCTTGCGAGCGTCCCCCGGTCCCTGAGGAGCGAGCTTGCGAGCGTCACGAAGGGTCGAAGCAATGACTGAAGTGGACATCCGGGCCGCCGCAGAAGCCATCAAGGCCGACGGCCGCAGCGCACCCGTCACCGGACGTGACCCGATCAACCAGCCGATGATCAACAACTGGGTCGAGGCGATGGGGGACGAGAACCCCATCTATGTCGACGAATCGGTGGCGCGTGCGGCGGGCCATCCCGGTGTGGTCGCGCCGCCGGCCATGGCCCAGGTCTGGACGATGCGTGGCCTGCACGGCAAGCGCACCACGGACGATCCGCTCGGTCGCGCCAGCGAACTGTTCGATGACGCGGGCTACACCTCCGTCGTCGCGACCAACTGCGACACCGTCTATCACCGCTACACCGAACCCGGCGAAGAGGTCAGCCTGTCGGCCGAACTCGTCGACGTGGTCGGCCCCAAGAACACCGCGCTCGGTGAGGGATGGTTCTTCACCACCCGCAACGTGTGGTCCGTCGGGGACGAGGTGGTCGCCGAGATGTCGTTCCGCATCCTGAAGTTCCGCCCGCCGTCATCGGAGGCGGAGGCAGATGTGGCCACGACGGTTCCCGAGGATCTCGATCCGACTCGCATGCTCAAGCCGAGCGCTTCGCGAGACACCACGTTCTTCTGGGACGGCGTCGCGCAGCACGAGTTGCGGATTCAGAAAGTGGCCGACGGGACGCTGCGACATCCGCCGATCCCAGCCACCTGGAAGCCGCGCCAAGCGGACGGCCTTGTGCCGGAGACGGATTACGTGGTCTCCACGGGGCGTGGAGCCGTCTACAGCTACGTCGTCCATCACGCGCCGAAGGTACCCGGCCGCCAACTGCCGTTCGTGGTGGCACTCGTCGAGCTCGATGAAGGCGTCCGCATGCTGGGCGAGCTCCGCGGCATCACACCGGAACAGGTGCGGGTGGGCCTGCCGGTCGAGGCGACATATCTCGATTTCCCGACCGACGCCGACACCGAAGCCGACTCGTGGACCCTGTACGCATTCACACCCGTCGAGGAGGGAAAGTCGTGACAGCCCTTGCACCCCAACCGGTTCAGGTGGCAGACACGTTGCCGCCGCTGACGATCGAGGCCACCCCGACGTTCGTCGTTGCGACCGCGCTGGCCACCCGCGACTTCCAGGACGTACACCACGACCGGGATCTCGCACAGGCCAAGGGTTCCAAGGACATCTTCGTCAACATCCTCACCGACACCGGTCTCGTCGAGCGCTTCGTCACCGACTGGGCGGGACCGACCGCGCGGATTCGATCGATCTCCCTGAAACTCGGTGTGCCCTGGTATGCCTACGACTCGGTTACCTTCGCCGGTGAGGTCACCGACGTCACCGACGGCGTGATCACCGTGTCGGTGACCGGGACCAATTCCCTGGGAAAGCATGTGATCTCGACGGTCACCCTCACCCACGGGCAGACCACGGAAAGGAAGTCGTGATGGCCGGGCTCTCCGGACAGGCTGCGATCGCCGGCATCGGCGCCACCGAGTTCTCCAAGGATTCCGGGCGCAGTGAGTTGCGATTGGCCGCCGAGGCCGTGTCGGCCGCCGTGGCAGATGCCGGGCTCACTCCGGCGGACGTCGACGGTCTGGTCTCCTTCACGATGGACACCAACGCCGAGATCGCTGTGGCGCGTGCGGTGGGCATCAAGGAGATGACCTACTTCTCCCGCATCCATTACGGCGGTGGTGCGGCTTGCGCGACCGTGCAACAGGCGGCGATGGCCGTTGCGACCGGAGTGGCCGACGTCGTCGTCGCCTACCGGGCCTTCAACGAACGATCCGGCCTCCGATTCGGTCAGGTCAACAGTGCCGTCGCCAATCAGGAGAACTCGTCGGGCACCGACAACGCATTCTCCTACCCGCACGGCCTGTCTACGCCGGCCGCGTTCGTCGCGATGGTCGCTCAGCGGTATATGCACGAATATGGTGCAACCAGTGAGGATTTCGGCCGAATCGCGGTGGTCGACCGCAAACATGCCGCGGTCAACCCCAACGCGTTCTTTCACGGCAAGCCGATCACGCTGGAAGACCACCAGTCCTCCCGCTACATCGCCGAGCCGTTGCACCTGCTCGACTGCTGCCAGGAATCCGACGGTGGCGTGGCCATCGTGGTGGTGTCGGCCGAGCGCGCCCGCGACCTGCCGCAAGTGCCCGCGGTGATCTCCGCGGCAGCGGCCGGAAGCGCCGACGACCAGTTCATCATGTCGAGCTACTACCGCGACGACCTCGCGGGCCTTCCGGAGATGGGCCTGGTGGGCCGGCAGTTGTGGAAGCAGTCGGGGCTCGGTCCGTCCGACATGGACATGGCCATCCTCTACGACCACTTCACTCCTTACACGCTGATGCAGCTCGAGGAGTTGGGGTTCTGTGGTCGAGGAGAGGCGAAAGACTTCGTCCGGCACCCGGGCGCGCTCGAGGTCGGTGGCGAGCTGCCTCTGAACACCCATGGGGGACAACTCGGTGAGGCCTACATTCACGGGATGAACGGGATCGCGGAGGCGGTCCGACAGATACGTGGCGATTCGGTCAATCAGGTCGAAAACGCCGACAAGATCGTGGTCACCGCGGGTACGGGGGTCCCCACCAGCGGTCTGGTGCTCACGCGGTCTCAGGTCAACTAGGCGAGTTCAGCAAAAGGGAGAAAGACAATGAAGTTCAATCTGGCCGACGTGTTCGAGACGGTCGCCGATTCGGTGCCCGAGCGCATCGCGCTGAGCTACCAGGGGCGTCAGATCAGCTACGCCGAACTCGACGGGCTCGCCAACCAGGTCGCACATATGCTGTCGGGTGCCGGGATCGGCGCCCACGACAACGTCTCGCTGTTCCTGAAGAACAGTGTCGAGCACGTGACCAGCCTGCTGGGGTTGCTGAAGAT
Source organism: Gordonia sp. DT101 (assembly GCF_049844895.1). NCBI lineage: Bacteria > Bacillati > Actinomycetota > Actinomycetes > Mycobacteriales > Gordoniaceae > Gordonia > Gordonia sp. DT101. The sequence continues at coordinate 380,467 of NZ_JBNCLX010000004.1, forward strand.
CCGGGCTGTGCCGGTGAACATCAACTATCGCTACACAAATCCCGAACTGCAGTACATCTTCGATAACTCGGACTCGCGCGCGATTATCGTCGAGCTTCCCGAACACCAGCGCAGCGTGGCCGCGCTGTTGCCCGAGCTGCCCTCGGTCCGCACCGTTCTGGTGATCGGTGCGGTCGAGAACGAGCTGTCGGACGCCGCAGTCGATCTCCCGGGTGACCGATCCGTGGAGATCGTGTCGTTCGCCGATTCGGACACGAAGTCAACCGAACGTGACTTCGAGGCGCGCAACGGTGAGGAGCTGTACCTCCTCTACACCGGCGGCACCACGGGCTACCCCAAGGGCGTCATGTGGCAGCACGACGACTTCTTCCGGAAGCCGCTGTCGGGCGGGAACCCGTACGGCGAGGCTCGGAAAGACCTGGCCGAGATCGCCACTGCGGTCAAGGATTTCCCGTCGATCGCCTTCCTGCTTGCGGCTCCGCTGATGCATGGTGCCGCGTCGTACTCGCTGTTCACCTTCTTCACCCTCGGCGGGCGGCTCGTCATCGAGCGGGACTTCGACCCCGTCGCCATCGTGTCCGCGGTCGAGGCGGAGAAGGTTCAGATCATCCTCATCGTCGGTGATGCCATGGGAATGCCGCTCGTCGAGGAGTTCGAGCGTCGCACCGATGAGGTCGACCTGTCGTCGCTGTTCTCGGTGACGTCCGGTGGCGCGATCTGGTCGCAGCATGTGCGCGACCGCTTCTTGGCGGTGAAGTCGGATCTGGTGTTGCGCGACAACTTCGGTGCATCGGAGTCGGGCAACGACGGCGAGATCATGATGGACGACAACGGGAATCTCCGGGTGCCGCCGACCGATCGGATGATGGTGGTCGACGAGTCGCTCAACAAGATCGAGCCCGGTTCCGGCGATGTGGGCTACATCGCGCGCATCGGCAATGTCCCGCTCGGCTACTACAAGGACGAGGCGAAGACCGCGAAGACCTTCCCGACCCTGCCGGACGGCACCCGGATATCGATCCTGGGCGACATGGGCACGGTGGAGGCCGACGGCACAATCGTGTTCCTCGGTCGCGGGTCGCAGTGCATCAACACCGGCGGCGAGAAGGTGTACGCCGAAGAGGTCGAAGCCGAACTTCATGCGCATCCCGCGGTCGCCGACGCACTGGTCGTCCCGGTGCCCGACGAGCGTTACGGTCAGCGCGTGGCGGCCGTCATCCAGGTGGCCGATGGCGCGATCGAGCCGACGCTGGAAGAGATCCAGGACCATTGTCGAAAGACCCTCGCCCGCTACAAGGTTCCGCGCACCGTCGTGTTCGTCGACGAGGTCAAGCGAACCCCGGCGGGCAAGGCCGACTACCGGTGGGCCAAGAACGCCGCCGCCGACGCCAGCGAGACCGCCGGCGCCGCGACGTAGACGGTCGCCCGGGTCTCAACTCGTAACCCGCCGATCGGGTACAGAATCCCGCCGACCGGGCGCAATTCCACATCGAGCGTGCGCAATTCGTCGTCGATCGGGCACTGGATCGCGTCGACTGTGCGCAGCAGTGAGCAGCATCGACTGATTGCGCACGGTCGGCGGATTTCTGTGCACGATCGGCGGGGTCAGCTGAGTTGCAGACTGATCCACAGTGCGACGACGGCGGTGATCAGGGTGGGCGGCACCGACAACAACCCGAGCTGCAAGTAGCGCCGCGAGGGCGGCGGCAGGGCGTGACGGTGCATCACGTCGCGCCACAGCAACGTCGCCAGCGAGCCGAAGTAGGCGAGGTTGGGTCCGATGTTGACGCCCAGCAGTACCGCGAGTACCAGCGCGGGCTGATGAGCGACCAGTGGTACCAGCAGCAAGGTGGCCGGTAGGTTGTTCAGGACGTTGGCCAGCACGGCGGCCAGCGCCGCGACCGCAAGCAATGCCAACAGGCCTGTGTCAGAGGGGATCAGCTCGGCGACCGCGTCACCGAGCGGGCCCGCACGTACAGGCAGGATGACCACGCCGAGGGCCGCGACAAAGGCGAGGAACGGGATATTGGCCGCCCGGATCACGTGGATCGTGGCCGAGCGTGGGGTCGCGACCAGCAACGGCGCGGCCATCAACACCGCGACTGCGGCCGCGACGGCGGCCAACGGGATGTCAAGGGGTTCGGCTACCACGAATCCGACCAGCAGCAGTCCGAGGCAGGTGAGCGTCCACCGTGGTGCCGGCGGGTCGTCGCGGATATCAACCGAGTCATTGCCGGTAGCGGTCGCGATAGTGGGGCGGGCCCTGAGATCCTTGCCGAAGAAGAACCGGAAGATGAGGAACTCCACCACGATCGCAGCGAGCCATGGTGCGGCCATCGTCGCGGTGAAGGACAGGAAGGTGAGTCCCGTCGCCGAGAAGGCGATGAGATTGGTCAGATTCGACACCGGCATCAGCGTCGAGGCGCTGTTGGCCAGGTGAGCGGTGGCCATGCTGACCGGTGTCACCCGTGCGCCGACGCGGCGGGCAGCGGCGACGGCGAGCGGTGTCAGCAGCACGATGGTCGCATCCAGGCTCAGAATGGCTGTGACCACGGCGGCCACCGCGAACACGATGCGCAACAGTCGGTTCGGCGACCCGCGGCTCCGGCGTGACATGAGCGCGCCCACCCAGGCGAACACACCGGTCCGGGCACAGATATCTGCGACGACCAACATCGCCGCGAGAAAGGCGATCGTCGGCGCCATGAATTCGAGTTCGTCCGCGGCGCTCGACCATGGCGCGAGCCCTGTCGCGACCACCAGAACTGCGGCGGGCACCGCGACGACGGCCGGGGGGAGCCGACGGGCGGTCATGGTGAACGCGATGACCGCGACGAGCAGCGCGATCGACATCCCCGCGCCGAACAGGTTGTCGGCCGAGATCATGGGCGAGCCGGCGGCATTCAGCCGCCTGGCCGCGTATCGACGGTATCGGCGTCGGAGTCAGTGTCCGCGGGGGCGGCACCGTCGGCGTCCGCGAGGCCGGAATCGTCGGTGGCGTCGGGAGATTCCTCGACGATGCGCATCGGCGTCAGCCAGAACAGCAGTAATGAACTGGCGACGATCAATGATCCGAGCACGATGTAGGCCTGGCTCAGGGGACCCATGAATGCCTCGCGGGCCCCGTCGAGGATGCGGGCGGCGAGTGGGCCCGCCTGATCGGCGAGACGGTCGGCGACGGCGCTGGCCTCGGCGAGGGACCGGCGAATGGTGTCGGCCGCGACATCGGCCTGCGCGACCAGTGCCTGCCCGCCGGCAGCGTCACCGGCAGCGATTCTTTGCTGTCCGGCCTCGACCATCTGGTCGCGGGTCGCGTCGGCCACTGGGCCGATCCGCGACGACCAGCCCGCTGCCACGATGCTTCCCGCCAACGCGATCCCGATGGCCGCGCCGACTTCGCGAGATGTGTCGTTGACCGCGGACCCGATGCCCTGGTTGTCCAGGGGAGTGTTCGACATGATCGCGGTGGTCGACGTCGCGTTTGCCAGCCCGATACCGCTGGCGAAGATCCCGAGAATCCATGCGACCGACAGATAGTCGTCGTAGTCGATGGCCCCCATGAGGATGATGCCGACCCCGGAGAGCAGCACGCCGCCGCTGATGAAGTACTTCACCATGTGAAAGCGGACAGCGGCCCAGTTGCCGACCAGCGAAAAGATGCCGACGCCCACGACGAAAGGAAGCAGGGCAAGAGCGGACTTGAGTGGCGAGTATCCGAACACCAATTGGAGTTGCTGCAACAGCAGATAGAACATGCCGAAGGAGCCGAGGAACTGTATGGCCACCGACAGGGATCCCGACCCGAAAGCGCGGTTGGTAAACAGGCGGATGTCGAGCAGCGGCGACTCCCGTCGCAACTCGATGATGCAGAACACCCCGACGAGCAGGATGCCTCCGACGAGGCAGACCAGAACGACCGGATCATCCCAACCGCGATGCGGCGCTTCGAGTAAGCCGAACACGATGGCCGTCACGGCCAGCACCGAGGACATGGTGCCGAGATAGTCGAATGCGCCGGGATTGCGGTCTCGTGAGGTGCCGATGGTGAAGCACAACGCCGCCGATATCACCGACGACGCGGCGAAGGTTATGAAGATCGAGTGCCACGAGAAGAATTCGAGCAAGACGCCGGTCACCAGGAAGCCTGCGATGGCGCCACCACCTGCGACAGCGGCCCAGATGCTGACAGCCATCGCGCGCCGCGACTCCGGCACGCCGGAGGTGATCAACGAGAGGGTGGTCGGCATGATGAGCGCGGCAGCAGCACCGGCAAGGCAGCGAGTCGCGATCAACTCGGTGGGGCTGCTCACCCAGATGGCGATCAGGGATGCGATGCCGAAGATCACGAGACCCACGATCAGCACGCCCCGGCGGCCGAATCGATCACCGACGGCGCCGGCGGGCAACAACAGTGCGGCCAGCGCAAGGGTGTATCCGTCGACGATCCAGGTCATCTGTCCGGCGTCCGCGCCGACGTCGATGGCGATGGCGGGGAGCGCGGTGTTCAGCGCGGCCATCGCCGCGACGACCATGCTCACCGCAGCGCACGCGATCAAGATCAGCCACGCAGACCGGAGGTCGTCTCGACTCATCTTCGGGCGCATCGCCTCACCTCATCAGATCCCTGGCCGCGGTGTTGCTGTTTCGTAATCGAGACACGCGGTGTCGGCGACGTCAACCTGAGCGCAACATGTGACACATTTATCACTGCAGTAACAAATCCCGGCGATGGTCGGCCGTTCGGTCGATGGTGACCCGGACAACCGAAAGTGGGAGATCATGGCGCCATCCCGTGTCGCCTCTTCACAAGGTACCGACTACTCGCCTGTGCGCGTGCACGTATGGCGTGTGCTGTCGATGGTGGCGGCGTTGGTCGCGGTGGTCGTCGGCCTGCTCGTCATCGTCACATCTGCCGCCTGACACGATAACGCGCGCCGCCGAGGAGTTCTCGGCGACGCGCGCGTGGTTGGTCGAATCAGCCTGCGTGCTTCTCGATTGCGGTGCCCACACGAGGGAGCGCTGCAAGGACATAGCCTTTGGCCTTGCCTCGCAACGAGTTGTATGCCTTGGCGAGCGACGGCTTCGCGGTCGCAGCCTGATCATCGGTGACCGTCAACAGCGCCTCGGCGGCAGCATCGCCATTGGCGACCAGATGATCGCCGAAAGCGACCCCGCCCGGCTTCGAGTCCCACAGGGGGGCAAGTGCCGACAGGAAGTCCGGGAGCATCTTGTCGGTCGCCGACGCGGTGACGCCGGGCTTGACCTTCTGGGCGGCCGCGTAGGCCGTCTTCACCGCGGCGCCGCCGAGTCCCTTCTGGTCCGACACCTCGGCGTCGATCACCTCGACAAGGTCGGCGACCACGGCGGGGCGATCGTTGTCGAGCAGGGACTGCAGCGAATCACTCATGAGTTCTCCTCGCGGATGCCCGGCGGCCGGGCAAAGTCGACGTCGGTTGTCCGCGTCGAGATTACTGCCCGGCCGACCAGGTTGGGGTCACACGCACCGCGCTGTGGCGCAGACCACTCGAACTCCTCGATCAGTACTTCTCGGACTGCCCTCCGTCGATGGGGATGACGGTCGCATTGATGAACGACGACTCGTCGGAGAGCAGGAAGGCGACCAGGTTGCCGACCTCCTCGGGGCGACCGAAACGCTTCATCGGGTTGACGCTCACGAACTGTCGGCCCGCCTCTTCCCAGTTCTCCGGGTCCAGCTGCTTGAGTGAACCCTCGACCATCGGGGTCATGATCGCTCCCGGCGCGATGGCCTTGACGGACACGCCGTACTGGCCGTATTCGATGCCCGAGTTGCGGGTCAGGCCGACCACGCCGTGCTTGGCGGCCGCATATCCCGACTGGTTGCCGACGCCGCGGATACCGCCGACCGATGCCGTGTTCACGACACTGCCCGATCCCTGCTCCTTCATGACGGCGAGCACGTGCTTGAGCCCGAGGAACACTCCGCGCAGGTTGATCGAGAGGACCTTGTCGAACTCGTCGGTGCCGAAGTCCTGGGTGAGATCCTGCTTTCCCTCGATGCCCGCGTTGTTGAAGAACGCGTCGATGTGACCGAAGGTCTCGACGGTCCGGGCGACGTAGCCCTTGACCGCATCTTCGTCGGCGACGTCGGCGACGATCTGGATCACCTTCGCGTCGGAGGCGATGTCGGCGATGGCGTCGGCGGTGCCGGCGAGGCCCTGCTCGCTGACGTCCACCAGAGCCAGGGAGGCCCCTTCGCCGGCGACCCGAGTGGCGGCGGCCCTGCCGAGCCCCGAACCTGCGCCGGTGATGAGCACTACCTTGTCGCTGAATCGAGCAGTCATGGTGCGAACCTCTTTCGTGAAAGGCCGGCCCGTCCCATTGGCGGGTCGTACATTCCTAATAACGAGACTTGTCGTTCCGTTATTCCGGAAGCGGGATGAGGAAGCATGGTGAGATGGTCGACGGCGAGGTTTTGCGAGGGCGAGGTCGACCACGCGACGAGCGGCTCGACGAGAAGATCCTGGATGCCACCCGGGGCCTCATCGACGAGGTCGGTTATCACCAGACCACGATGGACGCCATCGCCGCCCGTGCCGGCGTGGGCAAGGCATCGCTGTATCGACGTTGGCCGACGAAGGCCGCGGTCATCACCGACGCCTTCGCCGCTGACCTCGCCGCGCCGCCGGCTCCTGACACGGGTTCGGTCGCCGGGGACGCCCTGAGCCATCTCCGCGACCTCAGGCACACCCTGACGTTGTTGGGCGGGCCGTCCGTGGTCGCCGGAGCGCTCGCCGAGCGCGGCGAGGCCGGGCAGCTCGAATTGCGCGAGCTCCTTCGCGCGTGGAAGGAGCCAGGAGCGGAGATCCTGCGGCGGGGGATCACACGATCGGAATTACCTGCCGTCCTGCCGATCGACGTCATCGTCGACGGCTGGGCGGGATACCTGCTCTATCGGGTCGTATTCGTCCGCGAGGTGCCGTCCGACGACGATCTGCGTGGGCTCGTCGGGCTGTTGCCCGCGGGATGATCTCGATACGACTTCCTCGCTACGCTCGTCGTCTACTCGATCAGCGGTGAACTACCGACCGCGGGTCGGTGGTGACCTGCCGGTCAGCGGGGAGTGCCTACCGCGGGTCGGCGGTGGCCTGCCGATCAGCGGGGAGTACCCACCCCGGTCGGTGGTGGCCTGCCGGTCAGCGGGGAGTGCCCACCGCCGGTCGAGTAGCCGGCGAGCGAAGCGAGTCGGCGTATCGAGACCTCGTGTTACCGAAGGCCTCTCGTACCGTCAGCGCGCGACGGTGAGGACCACGTTCGCGAGTGCAGGCGCGCCGTCGCGGTCGGCCACGGTCGCCGTGACGAGCAGCTGTTCGCCCTCGTCCCAGACGTTCACGTCCAGCGTCTCACCGGGGAACACAACACCGGCGAAGGATGCCGAGTACTCGCGGACCGCGGTGACGTCGCCGCCGAGGACAGCATCCGTGACCGCGCGACAGACCGAGCCGTAGGTGCAGCGGCCATGCAGGATCGGGCGCGGGAAGCCGGCATTCGCGGCGAACTCCGGGTCCGAGTGCAACGGATTACGGTCACCGCACAGCCGGTAGAGCAGCGCCTGCTGCGGCAGTGTCGGCACCGACAGACGATGGTCGGGCTCGCGATCCGGGTAGGCCACCTTGGCGGACGCGCCGCGTTCGCCGCCGAAGCCGCCCTCGCCCTTGGCGAAGATCGACCACTGGGTGGTCCACAGAGGACCAGCGTCGTCGGAGGTCGCTGCCTCCAGGATGACGACGGCCGCGGAGCCCTTGTCCTGGACTTCGACGATCCGCGTCCGGCTCGTCGCCTTGCCGGTCGCCGGCACCGGTCGGTGTGCGGTGATCTTCTCGCTCCCGTGCACCACCTTCGCGAGATCGATGTCGATGCCGGGAAAGTTCACCGTCGGCGGCTCGGTCATGTGGAACGACGCGGCGACAGCGGCGAACGTCGGCAGAACCTTCGGCGCGACGTCGTCGATGTAGGCGAGCCCGGCGGTGTCCATCGGGTCGGCCGCTGCGCCGACGGCAAGGTGATACAGCGCGACGTCAGAGGCCGACCATTCGAACGAGACCTCGCCGAGATCGGCGCCGACGGCTACGGATGGATCGATGGGCACGGTGATCAGGCTCCTGTGGTGCTCGTGGACGGTGCGGCGGTCTGCGCTTTCGCCGCGGCATCGAGGGCCGCGAGATATCCGAAGACCAAGGCCGGGCCGATGGTGGCGCCGGGGCCGGCGTAGGTGTGGCCCATCACCGGTGCGCTGGTGTTGCCCGCGGCGTAGAGGCCGTCGATCACGGAGCCGTCGGCCCGCAGTGCGCGACCGGACGCGTCGGTGTCGATGCCGCCCTTGGTACCGAGGTCGCCGGGAACCATCTTGGCCGCATAGAACGGCGCCTTGGCCACGGCGCCGAGGCTCGGGTTCGGTTTGTTGGTGATGTCGCCGTAGTAGTGGTCGTAGCCGCTCTTGCCGCGTCCGAAGTCGGCGTCCACACCTGACCGTGCGAAGCCGTTGAACCGCTCGGTGGTCGCCGCGAGGGCGTCCGCCGGCAGGCCGGTCTTCTCGGCGAGTTCGGCGATGGTGTCGGCCTTGACCACCACACCCGACTCAAGCCACTTCTTCGGAAGCGGTTGGCGCGCGTTGATTCCCGCGAACAGATAGCGATTACGGCAGGTCTGGTCGAAGATCAGCCACGACGGCACATTGGTGCCGGGCCCCTCGCCCTGACCGAACTCGCCGCCGTACATCTGATGCACCGCCTCCACGTACGGCAACGATTCGTTCATGAATCGCTGTCCCTGCTCGTTGACGATGAAGGTGCCGGGAACGGACCGTTCCGACAGCGCGAACCACGGACCGCGGGGCAGCGGGATCGTCGGGCCCCACCAGGCGTCGTCCATCAGTGAGACCGCAGCACCGATCTTCTGTCCCGCACTGATGCCGTCACCGGTGTTGGAAGGTGCGCCGGTGGTCCAGTCCGAACCGATCGGCTCCCGCTGGTACTTGCGCCGCATCTCGGCATTGTTCTCGAAGCCGCCGCACGCCAGGATCACGCCGTGCCGAGCGTGGATGGGGAAGGTCGCGCCGTCGGACTCGGCGACCACACCGACCACGCGGCCGTCCTCGGTCAGCAGATCGGTGAGACCGGTGTTGAGACGGAGCGGAACTCCGAGCTGACGGACCCCGAGCAGGAGTTCGGCCGCGAGTGCGGCGCCCATCGCGATGAGCTTCTTGCCACGCGAGCGGGCCCAGAAGAACCGGCTGCCGACCTTGGCCATCCGGAGCGGACCCCGCCAGTGCCGGAGACCGGTGTTGAGCCAGCGGTAATCCGACTGCAGGACCACCATGTTCAGCGGCGCCTTGGTGTACTGCGGATGCAGGGTCTTGAGGTCGTCGCCGAGTTTGCGGGCGTCGAACGGGCGTGGCTCGACGGACCGACCGCCGAGGCGGCCGCCAGGGGCCTCGGGGTAGTAGTCGGAGTAGTTCTTCACCCATTCGAGGTCGAGCGGGGCGTTCTTCATGAGGAAGTCCAGCGCCTCGGGCCCACGGTCGATGTAGGCGTCGATGCGCTCGGCGGGTGCGTGTTCGCCGATGATCGCGTGCACATACTCGCGGGCCTTGTCGGTGGTGTCGTCGACACCGTCCCGCTTCAGCACCGAGTTGTTCGGGATCCAGACACCACCGCCCGAGCGTGAGGTCGAGCCACCCCAGTACGGGGACTTCTCGATGATGACGGTCTTCAGGCCGCTCGCGGCGGCCGTGATGGCCGCGCTCAAGCCGGCCGCCCCGGCACCGACGACGATGACGTCGTACGTCTCGCTCTTTGTGGATTGTGCCGTGGTGGTCTGTTCTGCAGGATCGGTCGCGCCGGCCATGGAAGTCCCTTCGTGCGCCGCGGGGTGCAACAAGTTCTTGTTCTGAATTAGAACACGTTGCAGAAATGGTACGCCAGAGGAGGCCCGTAACTCCGGGTCAGTTCGAGCTGCCGCCGTCGAGCGATCCGAACAGCGGAGGGAGCCCGCCACGGCGCAACATCTTCGCCCGGAGGGCCTTCACGGTCACCGCGTCGACGCCCAGTCCGCGATCCAGGAAGCGGTCGAACGAACCATACGACCGGCGGATCTGGTCGAACGACGCCGCGAGGAAATCTCTCTGGACGCCGAGGACCGGGGTGAACAGCGCGGGGTCGGTCACCAGACCGCGGTCGACGAGGTACGTCATCTGCGCCTGATTGCTCGCGGCGAGGCGAGAGTTCGATGCGAGGTAATCCTCGAAGACGGTCCGCTCGGGTACGCCGAGGGCGGTCAGCAGGACAGCCGAGACGAGACCGGTCCGGTCCTTACCCGACGTGCAGTGAAAGAGGAGCGGTGTGGAGGACGTGGCGATGTCACGCAGGGTCGAGCCGACCTGACGGCGGGCGGCCGCATCTGTGATCATCCAGCGGTAGTAGTCCTGCATCATCCGCGCTGCCCTGCCCCCGCCGAGGGCCTGCTGCTGGGCCGCCGGGCCACTACCGATGATCCGGTTGACCGTCAGATAGAAATCGTTGTCGGGATCCCAGATCGGCCGCTTGGTGTATCGGACCGGCGGGAGACTGTCAGGGCTCGCGGCGACCTCGTTGGGTGACCGGACGTCGACGATGTCGGTGATGCCCAGTGCGACGAGCTTCTGGTTGTCCGCATCGGTCAACGTGTTGAGTGCATTGCTGCGATAGACGAAGCCGGTGCGGACGGTGGAACCGTCCCGGGTCGCGTAGCCGCCGACATCACGCGCATTGGCTGCCGAGATCCCGATGCTCGCGCCGGCGACCGGAGCCGCGGATGCCGACGGTGCGGACTCCGGAATCGTGGCGATCCCGACGGACGTCAGGCAGATGCTGACGGCCGCAACGGCGAGGCGGATGCCGTTCCGCCGGCGAATCGTGGTCAACACAGGATTGTTCCCTCTTTCTCGAGTGGATTGTCGATCAGAATCTGATGCGGGCGAAATCACCGTTCGGACGGGCCTGGCACGCCAGGACGTAGCCGGCTTCGAGGTCGTCCTCGTCGAGCACGCCGGTGTCGGTCATCGTCACGTCGCCGTCGACGACGACACACGCGCACGTGCCGCATTGCCCTTCGCGGCAGGAGAAGGGGACGTCGACCCCGTGGGCGAGCATCGCTTCCACCAGGTTCTGCGATCGCGGCCAGTCGATGGTGTGGGTGTCTCCGTCGGTATCGACCTGCGCGGTCGTCGTGGCGAGGGCATCGGACTCCGCGGCCGGTTCCGGTGCGTGTGGTTCCGATGCGCGCTGGGCGAAGGGATCGCCGCGAAGAGATGCGAAGACCTCGGCGTGCACCCGTGACCGCGGTACGCCGAGACTCGCCATCGCGTCCCGCACGGTCGCCATGAATCCCGCGGGACCGCAAATGTACGAGTGTCGGTCGGCGAACGGTTCGGCCAACCGCGCGAGTTGGTCGGCGGTTGGGCGCTCCCGGACGGATTCGAGCCAATGGATCACGACCAGACGATTCGGGTGCCGGGCGGCGAGTACGCGCAGTTGTTCGTCGAAGATGATCGAGTCGGCGTCGTTGTTGGCGTAGACGAGGGCAACCTGCCCACTCCCGGTCGCGAGAGTGGACTTGAGGATCGAGAACAGCGGGGTGATGCCGCTCCCGGCTCCCCAGAGGAGGAGGTCCTCGTCGGCCGACGTCGGCGTGAAGACGCCCGACGGCGGGAGCAGGTCGACGATGTCTCCTTCGGAAACGTTGTCGCACAACCAGTTGGAGCCGTATCCGTTCGCGGTGCGCTTGACTGTGACCATCAATTCGTCGTCGCTGACCGGGCAGCTGGCGAGGGAGTAGCACCGGGCCACCGACCCTGCCGTATCGCTCGGGATGCGCAGGGTCAGGAATTGCCCGGGACGATAGGTGAAGTCGTGCGTGCGGTCGGCGGGCACCTCGAACACGATGGACTTCGCGTGCCGGGTCTCGTCGATGACGCGTGAGACGCGGGCCGACGCGGAACGTGGTGGGGCCACACGGGCGGCAACCGTCGTCATACCAACCTCCTTCGTTGCTCACGACATGGTGTGCGGTGGGTCGGCCCCGCGGAGTGGCGGATTCTGTTGTCCGGGAGAGATCTCGGCGGTGGCCCGCTGAGTGGGAGACAGATGGTTCCAGCGCGATCACCTGACCTTATGGTCGCGGCCATGCACAGGTGTTTCGGGAGAACGAGATGAACCGCATGAGCGATCAGGTGGTCCTGGTCACCGGCGCGGCCAAGGGGATGGGGCGAAGCCACTGCGTGCGGCTTGCCGAGGAGGGTGCGAGTGTCATCGCGGTCGACCTAGAGGCGTCGGTCGACGATCTGGCCGGCACGCTGCGCGAGGTCGACTGGGTGGGCGGGCGCTGCGTCACCGCTTGTGCCGACATCCGTGACTTCGAGAGCCTCGCCGCTGCTGTGCGCGCAGGCGTCGACGAACTCGGTCGCCTCGATGCCGTGGTCGCCAACGCCGGTGTCTACCCGGAGGCCCGCCAATCGTGGGAGATCGACGATGACGACTGGCGACGGGTCGTCGACATCAATCTGACCGGTGCGTGGCACACGGTGAAGGCGACGGTGCCCCTGATGGAAAGGGGCGGGTCGGTGGTGATCATCGGATCGACCAACGGGCTCAAGGGGATGGCGGGAACCGCGCACTATTGCGCGAGCAAGCACGGCGTCGTCGGGCTGACCCAGACATTGGCGAACGAACTCGGCCCGAACGGTATCCGGGTGAACGCTGTCCACCCGGGATCGGTGGGTACGTCGATGATCCTCAATGAACAGGTCTTCGCGAAGCTGCGCCCCGACCTCGAAGCACCCGCCGAAGACGACGCAGCAGTCGCGCTCGCCTCCCGCAACCTGCTCGGCGTGCCGTGGGTCAGCCCAGTCGACGTCAGCAACGCCGTGCTCTTCCTGTTGTCCGCGGAGGCGCGTTACGTCACCGGCACGAATGTCGTCGTCGATGCCGGCCTCGTGGCGAAGGTCTCGTGATGGGCCGCGTGGCAGGGCGCGTGGCTCTGGTGACCGGTGCGGCACGCGGCATCGGGCGAGCGCAGGTGGTGCGCTTCGCCGAGGAGGGCGCCGACATCATCGCCCTCGACATCTGCCAGTCCGTGGAGACGACAGTGACGCCGCCATCGACCTCCGAGGACCTCGCCGAGGTGACGTTGCTTGCCGAGAAGCTGGGCTCACGGGTGATCTCCGCAGTTGTCGACGTCCGTGACGGCACATTCCTCCGCGCCACCGTCGACGCTGCTGTCGCTGATCTCGGTGGTCTCGACATCGTCTGCGCCACAGCGGGTATCACATCGAAGGGTGCGGCGGTCGAACTCTCCGACGACGCGTGGAACACGATGATCGACGTCAATCTCACGGGAGTGTGGCAGACCTGCAAGGCGACCGCGCCGCATCTCATTGAACAGGGCGGTGGTGCGATGATCCTGACCAGCTCCATCGCCGGGCTGCGCGGACTGTCCGGAGTTGCCCACTACGTGTCGGCCAAACACGGCATTGTCGGCCTGATGCGGTCGCTGGCACATGAGCTGGCGCCGCACGGCATTCGCGTGAACTCTGTACATCCAACCAACGTCGACACGCCGATGATCCAGAACCCGATGGTCCGCAAGGCGTTCCGGCCGGATCTGGAGAACCCCACCCGTGAGGAGTTCGCCGCGGCGGCCCAGACGATGAACATGCTGCCGGTTCCGTGGATCGAACCGGTCGACGTCGCGAACGCCGCGCTGTTCCTCGCCTCGGACGAGGCGCGTTACATCACCGCGGTCACACTGCCCGTGGACGCGGGGTCCACGCAACGCTGACAACCAGACTCGATTCCGACCGACGACGTGGGCCCGTGTGGAGCGGGACCACGTCGTCGTGTGCGTCGGTGGCTGTGAGATCCGCAATATGGTTGCAGTGCAGAATATTTCGTGACTAGCCCTGCCGGATAATCTGTCCCGAACAGCGGGAGCCTCGGCTGGTGCAGGCAGTTCGGCGCCGGTGTGATGTGACTGGCACCACATCCTGTGGTCGCCGATCACTTCGTACCGGCCCGAGGTCTGTGGGTCGGTGTCCATGGAAGGTATGCGATGCCTGTACAACCCACTCCGAGCGAGGGCTCGAGCGTCACGCCTGGCGCGGCGACATCCGACGACCAGCGGGTCTGGACGCCCCGGCTCGTGCTCGGTCTCGTGTCCATCGTGCTGTTGCTGGAGGTCCTGGCGATCAGCTATCTGATGATCTCGACGGCACTGCCGTTCATCGTCACCCATTACCAGACAACGCAGGGGGCCTGGCTGCTCACGGCATTCCTGCTCACCGGCGCCGTCACCGCGCCCGTCATCGGCCGCCTCTCGGACATGTTCGGTAAACGTCGACTCCTGCTCGTCTGTGTCGCGTTGGCTGCGGCCGGGTGCCTGTTGTCGGCGATCGCGCCCTCGTACGGCGTGATGATCGCCGGCCGTGCACTGGCCGGGTTCCTCGTCCCGTGCCTATTCCTCGGTTATTCGCTGATCCGAGATGTGTTCCCGCCGAAGGCCGTCGCGCTGGCGGTCAGCATTGCGACAACCGGGATGGGCCTGGTGGCGGTGCCGGCGCCGTTCCTCACCGGCTGGCTGATCGACGACTTCGGATTCCGCAGTATCTTCTGGTTTCTCTTCGCCGTCGTGGTCGCGATCGGGTTCGCGATTCTCGTCACCGTCGACGAGTCGCCGCTGAGGGTGCGGACAACCGTCGATCTGGTGGGCGCGGTGCTGCTCGGGGCGGGTCTCGCCGGTGTGCTCATCGGCGTCAGTTTCGGTCCGTCCTGGGGCTGGACCGCAGCATCGACCCTCACCTATCTTCTCGGTGGCGCTGCGTTGCTCGTCGCATGGCTGGTGTCGGCGAGAACGGTTGCCGCGCCTCTGGTGGATCTGGATGTGCTGCGTCGTCGTCCGGTGTATCTCACGACCATCAGCGCTGGTGTCGCGTACGGGATCTCCGGGCTGTTCGCGGTGCTGCTGCCGATGATGGTGATGGTTCCCGGCATGCTGGGCCTCGGGTACGGCTGGGGTCTGTCGGCCGAGGACTTCGCGCTGTTCCAGCTTCCGATGGTGATCGCGATCGTGACCGGCGGACTCTTCGTCGGTGTGTTGGTGAGCCGTGGTATCGCTCCGCGGCTGCTCATGCTCGCAGGCCTCTCGCTGATGGCGCTCGGCATGCTCGTGGTGGCGTTCAACCATTCGGAGAAGTCGACGATCATCCTTGGAGCGGTGATCCTCGGTCTGGGGCAGGGTATGTCGTATGCGGCCGTGCCGAACCTGGTGATCGAGGCCGTGTCGCCGACGCTGCAGGCCAGTACGGCCAGCATTGTCGCCGTGAGTCAGAGCATCTTCCCGGCGGTGCTGTCGGTGGTCGCGTTCACCGTGCTGAACAATTCGCATGTCGCGATGGTTGCGGAAGGCGCCACGTTCTATGACTCGGACGGATTCAAGGTGGCCTTCGTGATCGGTGCGATCGTCTCGGTGGTGGGCGCGCTGACCGCGCTGGCCATGCCACGGCGAGCGAGTGATGAAATCATCGAGACCACTGGGGTTCTCGGCGCCGCCTGATCGGCGACGACGCCCATACGGTGTCGCGTATCGCGCACCACTCAGTTCGGGGTCGGAAGACCCTGATCTGGGTGGCCGTCGGGTACGCGACACCGTAGGGTGCCGCCCGATTCTCACACTATTGAGTTCTCAAGGGACAGATGCGGTCCCGGCCGGGACCAGGTGCGTGGGAAGTCATGTGAATCGTCGCGTCGGATGGTGGGTTCTCGCTGCACCGTTTCGTTCCCGCTGCTTCGACCGAAGGAGCGTGTTCGGAATGGAGGAGCGACGTCGGGTCAGGTGGCGGGGATCGGCCGGGTCAGGCGGCCGAAGGCAGGTTGTCGAAACTCAGTGTGCGTCGGTTGTGAGCCGGTATCGGTTGCCGTTTGGGGTCTAAGGCGGCCGGTGGTATCAGCCAGGGGTGTTTGTCGAATCCCATCACCACGTCCCAGCCGTTGTGGTGAACGTCGGCGTGACAGGACGGGCAGAGTAAACATCCGTTTTCCAGGCAGGTTTCGCCACCGTCGGCCCAGTGATGCAGATGGTGCGCATGCGTACGGGATGCTGGCGCACCGCATTTGATGCAGCACTTGTCGCGCTCATGCAGGGCTCTTCGTATGGGCGGCGGGAACAGTCGTTTCTCCCGGCTGATGTCGAGGGGCACCTTTTCCCCGTCCACGATCATGGTGGTGATGGTGCCGTCGCACGTGAGGGTGTACAGGGTGGCTTCGGTGATCGAGCCCATGAACTCCAACTGCGCCTGTGCGGGTCTCTGCGCCGGCACGGTGATCAATGTTTGAGTCCGCGGTGCGGATGCGGTGTTGGTGCCGCGGGCGGCGATGTCGAGCAGTGTCTCCAGTGCATCGGCTTGGCGGCGCTCAGTCGACCGCGCATCCGGTGACCCGTCGGGTTCCGGCCGGGGTTTGGCGAGTTCTTCGATGGCGGCATGGAACTTTTCGCCGACTTCGACGTTGAGGTCGGCACGCACTTCCAGGCGACCATCGGTATCAATGGATTTCGACAGGGTATTCAGATTACGGTCTTCGGCCGCGGGAACTCCGCCCGTGTCGTCGGCCTGCTGATTACCCAGTGCACGAGCACGTTTGGCGATCTGGGCGGGTGTGGCTCCAGAGAAGAACTGGCCGAGGAGATCTGTCACAAAGGTCAGACGCGTCGCGTCGTCGATCGGTTCCGCAGACCGCGAAGCAGTATGCGCCACCCCTTTGACGATGGCGTCGACGTGTTCACCGGAGATCGCACCGTCGATGGCATGTGCGTGCAGTGTCGGCAACGATGACGAAGCCGCGGCGACGCGTTGTAGCCGGGCGGCGAATGCGGGGGCGAGGCCCATGACGATCAGTAGTTCGGTCATCTTGCGGCCGTGGTCTTTGGCGACGCCGAGGCGGTCGAGGTGGCCGGCCACGGTCGCCATGCGGTGTTCGAGCAGGTTGCGCATCACGATGAGCGCTCTCATGATGTCGAATGCCGACCGCTTGGTCAGATCCGAATCGTCGTCGAAGTGCAGGTCGCTCAGTGAATCGACAACCGTATTGACTGTGGTCATGAGTTCCCCCGAAGTTCTCATGCCATCCAAGGTATTCGAACTGGTGTTCGACGTCAAGGATTTTCTTGGAGATAGCGCAGAGAATTTTCCGGGGTTGGTGCGGGGATCTCGATACGAGCTCGGCTGGCGCCTCGCTCTACTCGATCGGCGGAGGATGCGAGCTCGGCGGGGTGGCGAGCTTGGCGGGGATGGCGGACTCAGCGGGGATGGCGAGCTTGGCGGGGACGGCGGACTCAGCGGGGACGGCGAGCTCAGTTGGGTGACGAGTCTTGGCACGTGTCCCAGGAGTGTGGCGTTGTCAACGCCTTTCGGCCGCAGCGGCGCCGGCGCGTCGGCCGAAGAAGGTGCCGTCGCCGAGCGAGGTGCCACTGATGTAGCCCCAGGAGTGCAGGCCCGACGTCGCGCGCCCGGCCGCGAAGAGCCCTGGTATCGCCTCTCCGTCGAGATCCAGGACCGCCCCGTCGACCGTGGTGCACACGCCACCGAGGGTGAAGACCTCTGCTCCGCCGCCACCGGCGGCACCGTATTCCGGTGGGGCGATGCCCTTGCGGACGTCGATGGCGGCGAATGGAGCCTGCAATGGCCGCAACCACCGGGCGGACTTGTGGAAGTAGGGATCGATGCCCTCGCCGGCATACCGGTTGTATTCGGTCACAGTGCTCTGCAGGGCCCCGTCGGGCATGCCGATCTCGCGTTCGAGCTCCGAGACGGACTCGGCGACGAAATGAGGTACCACGCCCCATCTCTCGTCCTCCGGGACCTCCTCGTACCCCTTCTCGTCGAGAATCACCCAGACTCGCAATCCGTGCTTGAACAGAGCGGCCTGACCGACGAGGCCGGGGTACACATCCTCGTTGATGAAGCGCTGGCCCAGGTCGTTCACGATCATCCCGCGGACCATCATCCCGGGGATCAGCGAGATGCCGACCTGGCCGGCCGACATGTGCCGGATCGCGGCACCGGCCGCTTGTGCCATCCGGATACCGCGACCGTCGTCGCCGCCGTCGCTGTTCACGCCCAGGCCGACCAGCTGGGGAGCGTGCTGGGCGACCATCTCGGCGTTGTCGGCGAAGCCGCCGGTGGTGATCACGACCCCGCCCCGCGCCCGGTAGGTGACGGTCTCGCCGAAATGGCGCGCGGATACGCCGACGACGCGGTTGTTCTCGACGACGAGCCGGTGGACCGCGGTATCGGTGTGGACGGCAACATCCGATTCCGCGATCGCGTCACCGAGCACGGCCATCAGAACCTTGCCACCGAAGCCGTCGGACGTGACCCGGTGGCCGCGGGGTACAGGAGTCGCGACATCGCAGAAGGGATGGGCGTTCTCTCCCATCCACATCAGGCCGTCGTCGGTCGGCGGGACCCAGGTCGGCGAGTCCCACAGCGACGGCTTGAACGGAACGCCCTGTGCGACCAGCCATTCGAAGTGCTCGACGCTCCCGTGGCAGTAGCGTCGGACCTTGTCGGCGTCGGCGTCCGGGCCGAGGGCGGCGAGCAGGAACTTCTCCATCTCCGCAGGCGTATCCGTGAATCCGCACGCCTGCTGGATTCCTGTGCCGCCGCCCAGATAGATCTCGCCGCCGGACAACGCGGCCGATCCACCGCCACCGCTCTGCCGCTCGAGAAGGATCGTGTCGGCGCCGGCAGCGTCCGCCTCGAGAGCGGCAGCCGCTCCGGCACAGCCGAATCCGATCACCAGCACGTCGGTTTGGTAGGTGAACTCGTCGACCTCGGACGCTGCGAGCGGTCGGACGGATCTGGGCGTGCTGGTCATGCCTGGCCTCCTGTGGGGTGACTGTCGCTATCGGGTGCCGCCGACGGCGGGCTCCCGCCGCAGAAACGCCGACACCGCACTCTCGAAAGCCGACTTCTGCTCGATCATCGCCCAGTGCCCGCACTGCGGGAACACGTGCAGCTCGGCGTTCGGGATCGTCCGCATCGGGATGAGTGACATGTCCAACGGGCTGACGCGGTCATCGCGGCCCCAGGTCAGCAGGGTCGGTGCAGTGACCTTGTGCATCGTCGCCCAGGGCGGGGGAGTGTCCGAGTTCTCCATCGCCGCGATCATCGCGGCGAATGCCGTTGACCCGTACATCCGTCGCGCGCTCTCGAGCGTGCCGGGCTCGGTGGCCTGCGCCCAGCGTTCCTCGATGAGGTCGTCGGTGATCAAGGCGGGGTCGTAGACCATCGAGTGCAGCCAGCGCACGAGTCGCTCGCGGTTCGGGTCGTCGGTGAATTCTTGCAGGAGCCGGATTCCTTCACTGGGTCCCGGGCTGAAGAGGTTCTTGCCGATCCCGCCGATCGTGACGAGGCTCCGGACCTTGTCCGGGTGGGCGGCCGCGTAACTCAGGGCGACGCCACCGCCCATCGAGTTGCCGATGATCGCGACATCCGTCAGATCCAGCGCGTCGACGAACTCCTCGACCGCGGCCAGCGCGGTGACCATCGGATGGCCGCCGAAGTCGTCGCTGACGCCGAAACCTGGGAATTCCAGGACGAGGCAACGGAAATGCTCCGCGAAGAACGATAGATTTCCGCTGAAGTTGCGGAGCCCGGTAACGCCGGGACCTGAGCCGTGCAGAAGCAGCAGGACCGGTCCGTCGCCGGCCTCGTGGTAGCGGAGTACGCCACGGGAGGTGGCGATCTCGCGTGTCGTCACCCCGGGGATCGTCACAGCGGGATTCGTCGCAGCGGGATTTGTCACGGTCATGATCACTGTCCCATCGCGTAGGCGACGGTGGGGCCCGCGGTCCATCCGCCGTCCACGGCGAGCTCGGCACCGGTCATGTATGCGGCATCGTCGGACAGGAGGAAGCTGACGGCGCCGGCGATCTCGTCCGGGAGCCCCACCCGACCAATCGGCGTGTTGGGATATTTGCCATCGCCGGTCTCGATACCGATCGACGATGTCATCGGCGTGTAGGTCATTCCGGGGTGGACCGAGTTGACGCGGATGCGATCCGTGGCGAGTTCTACCGCGGTGATCTTGGTCAGTCCGCGGACGCCCCATTTCGATGCACCGTAGCCGCTGGTGAGTGGCAATCCGGTGAGACCGGCTGCAGAAGAGATGTTGACGATCGATCCGCCGCCCGCCGCTCGCAGAGGTGCGATGGCGGCGCGGATGCCGTTGAACACGCCGACGAGGTTGATCTCGAGGACCTGTCGGAAGTTCTCGAGCGTGTCCTGCTCGACGAATGCTCCCGTCGAGATCCCGGCGTTGTTGACGATCCCTGTGAGGGAGCCGAATTCGGCTTGTGCGTGTGCGACGGCTTCCGCCCACTGGTCGGGATCGGTGACGTCGAGACGGACGTAGCGTGCGGCGTCACCGAGATCCTCGGCGGTCTGCTTGCCCACGTCGTCGAGGATGTCGCCGATCACCACCTTGCCGCCGCGCGCGACGATGCGATGCGCGAACGCCGAGCCGAGGCCGCGCGCGCCGCCGCTGACGACGATCACCTTGCCGGCCAATTGTGCTGTGTCCGATGGTGTTACTGGAGTGCTCATGATCTCAATCTCCTGGGGTGTTCTGATCGCGGCGCAATCGGTGGGGCAGTCCGCGGGTCGGCTCGACCCGAATGCTGTCGGTCGCCAACCGCCCGTTGCGGGCGGCCTCTTCGATGGTTTCGCGGAGTGCGGGACAGGTCGGGATGGCGCTCACGTTCTCGCCGGCCGCGATGATGCGAGCGAATTCGGGGCACGCGTGGGCGGCATCCTCGAGCCATTGAATGCTGGTATGGCTCGGACTGAATTTCTCTGCGAGGACGGTGGTTCGGCAAGTACCGCAGGTCAACTCTTGCATCGGAGGCCTCAGCGGTCGGCAGCGGCGCGGCGTGCCGCGACGTAGCCGAAGACCATGGCGGGACCGATGGTCGCACCGGCGCCCGCGTAGTCGTTGCCCATCACCGAGGCCGACGTGTTGCCGGTCGCGAAGAGACCGTCGATGACGGTTCCGTCGTTGCGCAGGACCTGTGCGTCGGCGTTGTACACGAGACCACCCTTGGTGCCGAGGTCACCGGCACGCATGCGGAGCGCATAGAACGGGCCGCGATCGAGAACGTCGAGCGTTGGCTGATCGAGACTCGGGTCGCCGTAGTAGTTGTCGTATGCACTGTCGCCGCGACCGTGATCGAGATCCTTGCCGCCGCGCGCGAAACCGTTGTAGCGCTCCACGGTTCCGGTCAATGCGGCAGGGTCGACGTCGATGGCGGCGGCGAGCTCCCCGAGGGTGCTCGCCTTCACCAGGAGACCGTTCTGTGACCAGTCCGCAGGGAACGACTGTCCGGGCATGATGCCGCCGATCGGATACCGGTTCTTCGCGGTGCGATCGAAGATGAACCAGGCCGGTTCGTGACCGCCTGCCAGTTGGGCGTGCACGAAGGTCACATAGGGCGCCGCCTCGTTGGTGAACCGGTGGCCGCTTTGATCGACGATGATCGAACGCGGAATCGATCGCTCGGACACCAGCACCTGGTTGATGCCGTCTGGACGCTGGAAGGACGGCATCCACCAGGCGTCGTCCATGAGATCCACCGCGGCACCGACGTCGGCGCCGGCGACTATTCCGTCTCCCGTGTTGTCCTTCGACGCCGCGCTGTAGTCGTCCTGCCCGCCGGACGGGAGATGGCGTTTGCGCATCTCGTCGTTGTGTTCGAACCCTCCGGTCGCCAGCAACACTCCGGCCCGGGCCCGGATGCGGATCTGTTCGCCACGGTGATCGGCGACGACGCCGATCACCGCACCGGACGCGTCGGTGATGAGTGACTCCAAGGGCGTGTCGAGGAGCAGTGGCACGCCCGCGTCGTTCAACGCCAGTCGGAGCCGGGCGACGAGTGCTCGGCCGAGCGTGTCCATATGGCGCCGCAGGACAACCGCTTTGACTGCCCGCAGGCCCGTCATCAACGCGGTCCGCCTGCCCTTCCAGGTGCGCATCACCATGTTGAGGGCGACGAAGTCCTTGGATGTGATGAACAGACCGGGAGGCGTGGCCAGTGCGGCCGGGCGCAACCGGTTCTCGTCCTCGCCGAGTTGCTTGAGATCGACCGGCAGCGGCTCGATCGACCGGCCTTCCGGACGGCCGCCGGGCCGCTCCGGATGGTAGTCGGAGTAGCCCGGACACCACTGGAAACGCATGTGCGGACTGGTCTTCTCCAGGAACTCGACCATCCGCGGTCCCTCGTCGATGAAGGCGTCGACGTTGGCGGAGGGAACTCGGTCGCCGACGACGGCGTCGAGATAGGCGCGCACATTCTCGCGTGAGTCGACGATCCCTTCGCGGCGAAGGGTGGCGTTGTTCGGAATCCATACCCCGCCGCCCGACAGCGCCGTGCTACCGCCGAAGACCGAGGCCTTCTCGATGATGAGCGTATCGAGTCCTTCCGCGGCAGCGGCCAACGCACCGGTGAGCCCGCCCGCCCCGCTCCCGACCACGACGAAGTCGACGTCGCGATCCCACTGCAGTTCATCTGTGGTCATGTCCGGTCTCTCTATCGGTTCTTGATGGTCAGGTCGTCGGGTGCCCAGACCGCACGCATGCTGGTGATCTGGGCATCGTCGTCGAACGTCATGATGTCAATGGGTTCGACGACGATGACCTGGTCGGGGGTTCGTGTGGTGACGCGGAAGTGAAATGCTGCGGTGTGGCCGGACACGCGCAGGGTGAGGAGTTCGGCGTCGCAGTCGGCGCCGCTGAGCGGGCCGTAGAATTCCTCGATCGCCGTTCGGCCGGTTCGGATGTCGGAACCGACGGGGTCCTCGACGGTGGCGCCGTCGGCGTACAGGGCGGCGATGTCCGCGGCCGTTCCGGACCCGATCGCCGACAGATATTGCAGGACTCGGGAGCGGATCAGGTCATTCGGATTCATCGGAACTCCTCGAGATCGTGGTGTCGGGGCCGGGTTCTCCGGTACGGGAGAGCATGTCGAGGACGGCGAGGTGGCTGAACAGGACCGAGGCGCCGATAGGGTTGCCGCCGCCCGGGTAGGTGGTCCCACTCACCGCGGCCATCGTGTTGCCCGCGGCGTAGAGGCCATCGATTCGTCGGCCCGTCTTGTCGAGAGCGGCCCCGGCACTGTCGGTGTGCACTCCGCCCTTGGTTCCGAGGTCGGAGATGCCAAAGGCTGCAGCGTGATAGGGCGGCTGGTCGATCGGGACCATCGGCGGCTCGCCGCCGGAGAACGCTCGGTCATACGCCTCGTCGCCACGGCCGAAGTCCGGATCGACGCCGTCGGCCACGAACTTGTTGAAGCGCTCGATGGTCGCTACGAGTCCGGTCGGGTCGACACCGATCCGGGCGGCGAGATCCTCCAGCGTGTCGGCGGAGTGCCACAGTCCCGCGGACTCGTAATCCTCGGTGTCCACCATGGACACGTTGGATGCCTTGACCGGCGGGACCACACCTTCCTTGTCGTCGTAGACCATCCAGAACGGCAGGGCCAGTGTTTCCTGTTCGATGGCCTGGATGGCCTCGCGGCCCAATCGGTCATACGGTGCGGACTCGTTGACGAATCGCTGCCCTTCCTGGTTCACGAAGATGCCACCGGTGAACCACAGGGCAAACGCCGAGCGCCCGTCCGGATGGGTCATTCCGGGCGACCACCATGCCTGATCCATGAGGTCGAGGTCTGCGCCGGCGGTGATCGCGGCCTGATGTGCGCGGCCGAGATTTCCCCACGGTCCCATCGTGTCGCGCGCCGAGCCGGGAACCCCGAACCGATCGCGCATCTCGTCGTTCTGCTCGAAGCCACCGGCGGCCAGCAGCACGCCACGGAAGGTCCGGATCGCACGGCGCGTCCCGTCGTGTTCGACGATCGCCCCGACCACCGAACCGTCCTCGACGACGAGGTCGACCAGAGGCGAATCGAGGTGTAGTGACGCATTGGGGAAGCGGCTGATGGCCTTGAGAAATCGTCCGATGAGCGCTTGTCCGCCGATGAGCAGGTCCGGCGGTGGCGCACCAAGCCGATCGGTGTCGAGCGGGCCGCGCAACGAGTCACGTAGGTCGCCGAGTTCCGACGCGGGCAAAGGTACGGGAGTGATGTGGCGCTGACCGTCGAGCCGTGCGCCAGGTGCCTTCCCGAAATAGTCGGGCCAGGGGAACATCTCGAAGGCAAACGCGGGATCGCTCTCCAGATACTCGATCACGTCGGATCCGCGACGGATGTAGGTCTGCTGGAGATCGGCCGGAGTGCGCTCGCCGACCACGGCGTGGAAGTACTCGAGCGCCGCGTCGAGGGTGTCGTCGGTGCCCGCTCGACGCAAGGCCGGGTTACACGGAAACCACATCCCGCCGCCGCCGGAGTACGCGGTGGTACCCCCGAACTTGTCGGTCGCCTCGACCACGGCCACCCGCAGTCCTTCGCGTGCCGCGGTGTAGGCGCCGGCGAGTCCGCCGCCCGATCCCGCGACGAGCACATCTACTTCGTCGTCCCAGTGCATCCTGTTCCCCTTCCGTGAACCAGTACCGACGGTAGGTGAGCAGGGTGAGGGGCGGAGGTGCGTTGTCCCGATGATCGGGAGGGTGATCTGACCGTGGCCGAGTGTGCCGATCAGCGGGAGGATCACTGGCATTCGGCGGTCTCGCGATCCTAGCGTCGACGGTCAGTGAAACGTACCGATCGGAAGGCGAATTGACGTGGACACCACCAACTCAGAAGCCGCCACACATGTGCGTACCGTCGACGTCGTTGTGGTCGGTGCGGGAATCGCGGGACTGTATGCGCTACAGCGGTTTCGACGTGACGGTCAGTCCGTCCAAGTCTACGAGGCGGGCGGTGGCGTGGGCGGCGTCTGGTACTGGAACCGCTATCCCGGCGCGCGTTGTGACGTCGAGAGCGTTGACTACTCATACTCTTTCGACGACCAGCTTCAGCAGGAGTGGGACTGGAGCGAGAAGTACGCGACGCAGCCCGAGATCCTGCGCTATCTCAACCATGTGGCGGACAGATTCGACCTCCGGCGCGACATCGCATTGAACACCCGGGTGGTCGACGTGACGCTCGACGAGTCGACACTTCGCTGGCTGGTGCGCACCGATGCCGGTGAGGAGGTATCGGCCAGGTTCTGCGTGCTCGCGCTCGGGCCGCTGTCGAGTGCGAACATCCCGCAGATCCCCGGCCTGACGTCATTCGCCGGCGATATCCACCACACATCGTCGTGGCCGCACGGCGGCGTCGATTTCGCCGGGCGACGTGTTGGGGTGATCGGGACGGGATCATCGGGCATACAGGCCATTCCGCGCATCGCCGAGACCGCGGCAGAGCTCCACGTCTTCCAGCGGACTCCGAATTACAGCATCCCGGCCGGAAACGTGCCGCTCGACGATGCGACGCGGGCGGCCCACAAGGCCGGTTACGCGGAGCGTCGTCGCCAATCGATGGAGAGCGGTGGGGGCTCACCGCATCAGCCGCACCCGAGGTCGGCGCTGGACGTGTCCGACGATGAACGCCATGAGGCATACGAAAAGCGTTGGCTTCTGGGCGGAGTCCTGTTCAGCAAGACGTTCCCCGACCAGCTGACCGATCTCGAGGCGAACCGCACTGCCCGGGAGTTCTGGGAGCAGGAGATCCGCTCCGTGATCGACGACCCGGCGGTGGCCGAGGTCCTGATCCCGCGTGACCATCCGATCGGTGCCAAGCGGATCTGCACCGACGACAACTACTTCCAGACATTCAATCGATCGAACGTGCAGATCGTCGACCTGCGATCGACGCCGATCGATCGGATCACGCCCGACGGAATCAGCGTCGGTGGTCGTACCATCAGTCTCGACTCGCTGGTACTGGCCACCGGATTCGACGCCATGACCGGCTCGGTGGAACGGATCAACATCGTCGGGCGTGGGGGTGAGACGCTCAAGCAGGCCTGGAGCGAAGGACCACGGACCTACCTCGGTCTGGGGGTCGCCGGATTCCCCAACCTCTTCAACCTGACCGGTCCCGGCAGTCCCTCGGTCCTGGCGAACATGGTGCTGCACTCCGAACTTCACGTGGATTGGGTGGCCGACGCACTCACGGCCCTCGACGCCGTCGGGGCGGAGGCCATCGAGGCCCGGCCCGACGCCGTCGACAGCTGGGTCCGGGAATGCTCGGAACGAGCTGCTCGAACATTGATGCCCGAGGCGAACTCCTGGTACCTGGGTGCGAACATCCCGGGAAAACCCAGGGTGTTCATGCCGTTCGTCGGTGGGTTCGGCGTGTATCGCGACATCATCGAGGAGGTGGCGGCGGACGGGTATCGCGGCTTCGACGTGATTCGCGACGAGTCCGTCCCGAACCGGCCCTGACGCCGTGGCCGGTTCCACGCGCTCCCCGTTCGACCACGGACGGGGAGCGCCCGGCCGTGCATCACCCGGAGAGGTCGCCGAAGGTGCCGAAGCCGCCGCGGAAGAAGAGCAACGGGCCCTTGGCCTCCTGCGCCGACAACCCGGTGATTTGCGCGACGACGATGGTGTGGTCGCCGGCGTCGTGTTCGGAGTCCAGACGGGCGTCGATATGGGCGAGCGCGTCGTCGAGGACGGGAGCGCCGGCTGGGCTGGGCTGCCAGCCGATGTCGCGGAACTTTTCTGTTCCGGTTCGGGCGAACTGCCGGCACATCTCGTGCTGATCGTCGGCGAGGATGTTGATGCAGAACTCGCCGACTTGGCGTATCCGCGGCCACGAGGTGGATGTCGCCGCCGGGCAGAACGACATCAAGGGTGGTGTCAGCGAGACGGACACGACGGATTGGCAGGTGAAGCCGATCGGTTCCATCCCGTCGTGGGCGGTGATCACCGCCACACCGGTCGCAAAGTTGCCCCACACCCGCCGAAGGCTGCCCTCATCGATATCGAGCTGCCTGGTCAACACCCTGTCGTAACTCATGATTCCTCCGAAAGTTGCCGTATTACAACAGAATCAGCCCATTGCATCGACGAATCAACGGGCTGTCCCGCTGAGTGCGCGGCCACGCCGCGAGCTTCGGGCCAACCTGTTGGTAGCATTTGGCCGTGACCTCGGAAAAAGTTCGCTTCGAGGATCTGCCCAATCTTCCTCCGACCTCATGGGCTGTCCTCTGCATGCTCGCCTACGAGGAAGAGGTCTCCGGGTACGACATCAAGAAGTGGGCGGACTGGAGCCTTCGCCACTATTACTGGAGTCCGTCGTTCAGCCAAGTCTATTCGGAGCTGAAGCGGATCGAGAACCACGGTTACGCCACCTCGCGGATGGCCACCGGCGATGGTGGCCGCAATCGAAGGGTCTACAAGATCACGGATGCCGGCCGGCGGGCGGTCCGCATCTGGGCGCTCGATGCACCGGTCGATCCTCCTATGCTCAAGCACGGCGTGTTGTTGCGGACCGCTTTCGGGCACCTCAGTACGCCGGAGACGGTCAAGGCGATGCTCCGCGAGCATGTTGAGCGAGTTGAGGCGTTGCAGCACAGGGTCGCCGTCGATGCCGCGGCAGCCGAGGCGGAACCGGCATGGGCATACGCGCGGATCGCGATGCGTTGGGCCGAGCGCTATTACGCCAACGAGCGTGAACTGGCGCTGGAGCTGATCGACGAGATCGATGCCGCCGAAGAGATTTTCACCGCAGGCAAGCATGGCGAGAGCTTCCCCCGCCCACGACCGGGACATTGGCGTGAGGTCGAGAAGCAGGTCCAGGCGACCGAACACGACGACTGATCGATCTCAGTCCTGATCCGCCAGCGCGCGAAGGTCGGTCCATGCCTGCTTGCGTGCGGCTTCACACAGGTCGAGGACGGGCATCGTCATGAATCCGTGGATGGCGCCTGCATGGTCGTGGTGGACGGTCTGGACCCCGGCCGCAGCGAGCGCACGCGCGAGGTCGGCACCTTCCGACCACAGCGGGTCATGCACGGCGGTGATCACGAGGGTCGGGGGCAGGCCGACGAGGTCCGCGCGAATGGGAGAGGCATGGGGGTGTGTGCGGTCCTCTGGTTCCGGAACGTACTGATCCCAATACCATTTCATCGCGGCCGCCGTGTTGTAGTGGCCCTCCGCGAAGCGGACATATGAGTCGCTGGTGAAGTCCGCGGCCACCACTGGGTAGATCAAGGCCTGAGCGCGAATCGGCGGTCCGCCTGCCTCGCGGGCCAGGAGCGACGCGACGGCCGCGAGATTTCCGCCTGCGCTGTCGCCGGCCACGATCACGCGCTCCGGATCTGCGCCCAGTTCGGTCGCTTCGTCGGACGCCCAGATCGTGACCGCATGGACATCATGGGCAGCCGCGGGCCACGGGTGTTCGGGAGCGCGACGATAGTCGACGGACACCACGACAGCGCCGGTCCCGTTCGCCATCGAACGACAGAGGTCGTCATGGCTGTCGAGGTCGCAGAACACGAATCCGCCACCGTGGGCGAACACGATCAGAGGCCGTGCGGTGTGGGTGGTGTCCTGGTCCACGGGCCAGTAGATCCGGATCGGGATCTCGCCGTCCGGCCCGGGGACCGTCCGATCATGGACGCGGGCCACCGGGATGGGCTCGGGATCAGGTTGCAGCCGGGCACGGATGGCTGCTCGCGCCGCAGGGGCCGACATCGTCTCCACTCGAGGAAATCCCTCATTCAGTCGAGGCAGGATGGCGGCGATTCCCGGGTCGATCATCGCGCCACCCGGGTCGGCGCGCCGCTGATCGGGGAGACCGACGCCCGACGCATCCCGAGATGCTGATGCCTGCGCTGCAGGGTGGGCACCACCCGGCCCGATCCGCCCTCGAGGTTGCGCCATATCGCCAAGGCCGTCATGCGCACGGGTGCCGCCATCCGGTGATCGAAGTTCATCCGGTCTGCGGGACCGCAGACCGAGACCGCGGCGACGGCCTCGTCGAGGTCGCCGATCGGCGCCGCGACACAACCGATGCCGGGGAGCGACTCTTCGCGCTCGTAGGCGATCCCGTGGGTGCGGATCTTGACGAGTTCGGTCTCGAGGCGGGAGCGCGTCGAGATGGAGTAGCGCGTCTTCTGGGTCAGCGGTTCGCCCGGTTCCCGGCTGCCCGCCTGGTGGTCCGAGTGCGCGAGGATCGCTTTGCCGACCGCGGTGCAGTGGGCCGGCTGACGGCCGCCCACCCGCGTCGGGATGGCGGCCGCGAGGGTGCCGCCGATCTTCTCCAGGTACACCACATCCGGTCCGTCGAGGATCGCGAGATGGACGACGAATCCCGTGGTCCGGTGCAACTCGTGCAGGAACGGAAGGGCCGCCTCGTGCAGACGATCCTGATGGACGGCGATCGATCCGAGTTCCATCAACCGGATCCCCAGTTCGTAGTCACGTCCCTGCCGACGTAGCCACCTCAGCGCGACCAGACGTTCCAGCATTCGATGGGCTGACGATCGTGGCAGGCCGGTACGACGCACGATCTGGGCGAGGGTCAGTCGGCCTGGTCCGTCGAACGCGTCGAGGACGAGGGATACACGATCGAGTACGGCATTCGGGGTGGATGTCTCCATCTCGAGGGTCATGACACCTCCATGGGGGAGCGGTGAGGAGTGCGGGCTGCACACTATGCCTAATAGGCATATGCCTATTAGTAACACACTATGTGGCCGCTGTCACATAAATGCTTTCTGGGGCCCGCCCATCCTCGACGAAAACGGGGGCGTCCCACCCGCAGGTGGAACGCCCCCGTTCGTCTCATGACCGCAGATCGCTGTTACATCGCAGCCAGCGGCTCGCTTCCCGACCAGTCGTGGCCCCAGTAGCTGTCGGCGGTGATCTCCTCGGCCGTGTAGTGGGCCTCGTCCACTTTCATGCCCTCGGTGCCGAATTCGATGTCCCAGCCCCCGGGTGCCCGGACGTAGAAGGACACCATCTTGTCGTTGGTGTGCCGGCCCAGCGTGGACGAGACGGAGAAGCCGTCCTTGACCACACGGTCGAGAGCCTGGCCGACCGCGTCGAGGGAGTCGACCTCGACCATCACGTGGATGAGACCCGGCGCTCCGCCGTGGGGTGCAGGGCAGAGCGCGAGGCTGTGATGGCGCTCGTTGACGCCGAGGAACCGGATACGCATCGGGCCGAACTCCGGCGGCGCCGGAAGGCGCATCGCTCCGCGGGGCAGGAACCCGAGGACATCGGTATAGAAGTCGAGGGCCCCGACCGGGTCTGTGGTCGGCAGCACGACATGCCCGAGACCCTGGCCGCCGGTGACGAAGGTCGCGCCGAACGGGGTGACGACAGGGCTGTGGTCGAGCACGGGGCCGTGGAAGATCTCCACGGCGGCCCCGGTCGGATCCGTGAACGAGACAACCTCTTCGACGCGACGGGCTTCGGCCTCTTCGACGGACAGCGGCTTCACAGCAACGCCGGCCCGCTCCAACGCGGACTGGACTCGTGTGAGTGCGGCGCCGTCGCGCACTTCCCAGCCGATCTCGACGACCTCGTCGGTGTCCCCCGGGACGACGACGATGCGTGCTGCACGTTCGTCCATCCGGAGGTACAGGGCGTCCTCGTCGGGTCCGCTGCCCTGCGCGAAGCCCAACACGTCGAACGCGAAGGTGCGCCAGCGGTCGATGTCGGTGGTCTGGATCTTGAGATAGCCCAGCCCTTTGATCTCTGTCATGTCGATTCCTTTGTCGGTCATGTTATTCCGTGATGATTCCGGTCAGATCATCTTCTGCAGCGGCTCGGGCGGCTCGATGCCGAGCGAGCTGAGGGCCGAAGCGTGATAGACCGTGCTCGGCACGTGAATAGCGTGATTCAGCCCGGCGTGCGCGTCGCGCCAGAATCGCTGCAGCGGCTTGTCCATGCGCAGAGCGTTGCCCCCGGAGCGCGCGAAGATCTGATCCACGGCCATCACGGCCCGCCACGCGGCGCGCACCTGGGTCCGTCGTCCGGCAGCCCTCTGGTCGAACGACACCTCCTTGCCGGCATCGACGATGTCCCACATGGTGTCGACGGTGGCCAGCAGCTCCTGGCGGGCCGCGTTGATGTCCGCCGCGGCCTCGCCGACCGCGAACAGGACGTAGGGGTCATCCTTGATCGCGGTCCCCTGGGCGCCGACCCGTTCGCGCTGATAGTCGAGGTGCGCGGCGAGAGCGCCCTCCGCGATACCGATGACCGCCGACGAGATTCCCAGCGGGAACATGTTGGACCACGGCATCTTGTAGAGGGTCTCGGTCACTCCGTACTCGCGCTGCGCGGTGCCGTCGATCACCTCGTCGCCGTTCATCACCCGGTACGCGGGGACGAAGGCATCCTTGACGATGATGTCCTTGGAACCGGTTCCCTTGAGGCCGACCACGTTCCATGAGTCGTCGACGATCTGGTAGTCGCTGCGGGGCAGGATCATGTGCAACATCGTCGGGGGGTCGGCGATGGAACCGTCGGCCGTGCCGAGCAGCGCACCGAGGAAGATCCAGTCACAGTGATCGGTGCCGGAACTGAATTGCCAGCGGCCGTTGAATATGTATCCGCCGTCGACCGGGACGGCGATTCCCGTCGGTGCATACGGTGACGCCATCCAGGTGTCGTTGTCGGTACCCCAGACCTCTTCCTGGACCTTCGGATCCGCGAATGCCAACTGCCACGGGTGGACGCCGACGATGCCGCAGACCCACCCGGTCGCGCCGTCGAGCGCCGCCGCGGCCATCACGGTCTCGGCGAACTCGCGCGGATGCGCCTCGTAGCCGCCGTACTTCTTGGGCTGCAACAAACGGATCGGTCCGGCGGCCTTGAGTTTCTTGGCCGTCTCGTCGGGCAGCCGGCCGATCCGCTCGGCCTCCTCGGCCTGACCGCGGATCTCGTCCGCCAGTGCCGTGATGTTCTCGAGTGCTTCGTTCATGTTCGTTTCCTCGTGCTCGTGATGGTGTGCGGCAGAATGGTCGGTGGCCGACCGCCGTCAGGCGTGGGCTTGCAGTGTGTTGCTGTTGGCGATGTTCTCGGCGACCTCGGCCTCCCAGCTCTGCACCGCCCGCTCGGTGTCGATCTCGAACTCGAAACGGTTGGTCATATCGTCGGTGACCTGATCGACGTCGACATAGAACTGCTCGTACCAGCGGCGCAGCTGGTACACCGGTCCGTCCTCTTCGGAGAGCAGCGGGTTGTCGATGGGCGCCTTGTTCTTCCAGATCTCGATGTCCTGCTCGAAGCCCATCTCCACGCCCTGGGCGAACTGTGCGGCCATCCCCTCCGCCGCCTCGTCGGACATGCCCTCGGGCTTCTTCACCATCGCGCCGTACTGCAGCACAAAGGAATTCGATGAGACCGGATAGTGGCAATTGATCAGGACCGTCTCGATGGTCATGCCCTGAGCCTCGCTCCACAGCCAGTCGATCATGTACGAGGGACCGAAGTACGATGCATCGGAACGCAATGTGGAGTTCGGATCGTCGTAGTTCGTACCGACCTCGATGTCCTGGCGAGGGGTGGATCTCATGTACTGCGTGGCGGTGTGGCCCTCGAAGACATTCTTGAAGTAGCGCGGAAACGCGTAGTGCACGTAGAAGAAGTGCGCCATGTCCACCACATTGTCGACGATCTCGCGGCAATGCGATCCCTCGACGAGGAGTGAGTTCCACGTCCAACCGGTCCATTCCGATGTTCCGAATCCCTCGATCTCGGGGATCGTCACGTCGTCGGTGGGCTTGCTCCCCTGCGGGTCGTGCCACACGAAGAGCTGCCCGTTGCGCTCGAGCGTCGGCCACGAGCGGGTCTTCGCCACCGGGGGAACCCGCTTGGCGTAGGGGATGTCGGTGCAGCGTCCGTTGCCGCCCCAGCGCCAGTCATGGAACGGGCAGGCGATCGAGTCGCCCTTGATGGTGCCGAGCGCGAGGTTTCCGCCCATGTGCCGGCAATAGGCGTCGAGGATGTGGAGCTTCCCGGTCTCCTGGGCCTGAAAGACCACCAGCGTCGTACCGAAGGCCTTCACCTGGTGAGGCCGACCGTCCTGGAAGGTGTCGAGCAGCCCGAGGCAATGCCAGCCGCGGGCGAAGCGGGCCGGTGCGGCCGCCGCTTCGATCGTTCTGAACTCCTCGGTTTCCGAGGGGGATTGACCATTCGTGTGACCCAGCATCGAGACCTCCAACTCTCCAGACGGACTGGTGTGACGGTTCGATGGTCGTCGGAACCGGTCGCGACCGAACGGCTCTCTCCCGGTCAGTGGGCGGGAATTCCGGCTTCCCGCTCAGTGGATGCCGATTGAACCCGCGACGACGGCGTCTGGTGGTATCGCTTTGGGTAATGCCGAGAGAGGGAGAACTGCGATGCAGCAAGGCAGCGGACAGCAATACAGCGGACAGCGCTTTGAGGGACGCCGGGTCCTGATCACCGGTGCGGGTTCGGGGATCGGTCAGGCGACCACATTGCGGATGCTCGAGGAAGGGGCGCAGGTTGTCGCGGCCGATGTGAGCGAGGCGGGCCTGGCCGACACCAAGGACAAGGCGGGTGCCTCGGCGACCCTGACGACTGTTGCCGTCGACGTTTCCGACGAGGCATCGGTCCGGGCGGGCGTCGCAGCGGCCGTCGAGGCGCTTGGTGGCCTGGACGTTCTGGTCAACGCCGCGGGAATTCTGCGTTCGGCGCACAGCCACGAGATGTCGGTGGAGTTGTTCGAGACCGTCATCCGGATCAATCTCACGGGCACCTTCCTGATGATCCGTGAGTCCATACCGGCACTGCGTGAGGGATCGTCGCCCGCGGTGGTGAACTTCAGCTCGACGTCGGCGGCCTTCGCGCATCCGTACATGGCCGCGTACGCCGCGAGCAAGGGCGGCATCCAGGCGATGACCCACGCCCTGGCCTCTGAATACGGAAAAGCGGGTATCCGGTTCAACGCGGTACAGCCCGGATCGATCGCGTCGGGGATGACCGACGGCAGCGGGGCCAGCGGGCAGAGTGCGGGCCCCGGCCTGCCCGAGGATGCCGACTACTCGCTGTTCCCCACGCCGCTGCTGGCCGGTGGTGGCTTCGCTCCGCCGGAGGTCGTGGCCGGTGTGGTCGCGATGCTCGCCAGCGAAGACGCGGCGTTCATCACGGGTACCGAGGTGCGGGTCGACGGCGGCTCGCACGCCTGAGCGCATCCACCGAGGTCATTCGACCGACGGCGGAGCGGCGGGGGCATGTCGCGAATCTGCAACATGTTCTAAACTAGAACACGTTCACTCGGTGGCGCCCGGAGGGCGGCGAGCGGGCCGAAGGCAACGGAGAAGGAGACGAAGTGGCGGTCGACCAGGCAATTCGTGAGCAGATCGCGGCCGATCTGTGGAACTCGGAGAAGGCCGCCGTCGCGATCGATCGGCCGACCGACACCCACCCCGACCTCGATGTCGTCGACGCCTACGAGATCCAGCTGATCAATATCCGCAAGCGGCTCGATGCCGGCGCGAAGGTTGCCGGTCACAAGGTCGGCCTCGCCTCCGAGGCCATGCAGAAGATGATGAACGTCGACGAGCCCGATTACGGCCATCTCCTCGACGAGATGCAGTACTTCGAGAAGACGCCGATCGATGCGAAGAAGCTCTGCTTTCCGCGCGTCGAGGTGGAGGTCGGCTTCATCCTCGGCGCGGACCTTCCGGGCGAGGGCTGCACCAACGAGGACGTGATCGAGGCGGTCGAATGGGTGGTGCCGTCGATCGAGCTGATCGACTCACGCATCAAGGACTGGAAGATCACCCTGTGTGACACCATCGCCGACAATGCGTCGTCGTGCGGCTGGATACTCGGCGAACAACGTGTCCCGATCAGCGAGATCGACACCGGGAACATCGACGCGGTGTTGCACCGTAATGGTGAGGTGATTGCCAAGGGCAACTCGTCGGCGGTGTTGGGTCACCCGCTGAACGCGGTCTCCTGGCTCGCCCGCAAGGTCGAGGGCTTCGGCGTACGGCTCCGCAAGGGCGACGTGATCCTGCCCGGCACCGCGACCCGCGCGATCGACATCAGCTCGGGTGACCATTTTGTCGCCGAGTTCGAAGGGCTGGGCAGCGTGACGCTGGACTTCGACTAGCTCAGCCGGCGGAGACGCCAGCTCAGCCGGCGGCGGTGCTGACTGGGCCGATGGACGAGAACTGACCAACAAGAACTTCAACACGTACGAACGAGCAAGGAGGCGCAGGTGGCAGCCAAGCTGACCGCAGCGATCATCGGGTCGGGCAACATCGGCACCGACCTGATGTACAAGCTGGAACGATCCGGGGTCATCGAACCGAGGTGGATGGTCGGTATCGACGCCGACTCCGAGGGCATGAAGCGGGCCGCCGACCACGGCCTGATCACCATGAGCGGTGGCGCCGACGAACTCCTGTCGTCGTCGGAACGTCCGGACTTCATCTTCGAGGCGACATCGGCCTATGTGCATCGCGAATACGCCCCGAAGTACGAGGCGGCCGGGATCACCGCGGTCGACCTCACCCCGGCCGCGGTCGGTCCGGCGGTGGTCCCGCCGGCGAACCTCCGCGAGCACCTGGACGCGCCGAACACCAACATGATCACCTGCGGTGGGCAGGCGACCATCCCGATGGTGCACGCGGTGTCGTCCGTGGTGCCGGTGCCCTACGCCGAGATCGTCGCGTCGGTCGCGTCCGTCTCGGCCGGCCCGGGTACGCGCGCGAACATCGACGAGTTCACCGCGACGACGTCTAAGGGTGTGGAGACCATCGGCGGGGCGACCCGCGGCAAGGCGATCATCATCCTGAACCCGGCCGATCCGCCGATGATCATGCGCGACACCATCTTCTGTGCGATCCCGGAGGATGCGGACACCGACGCGATCGCCGAGTCGATCCACAAGCGGGAGAAGGAGATCCAGGCGTACGTGCCCGGCTATCGGCTGCTCCAGGATCCGCAGTTCGATCCGCCGTCAGTGCTCAACGGTGGGCACGCGCGGGTCTCCATCTTCGTCGAGGTCGAGGGCGCAGGCGACTTCCTGCCGCCGTACGCGGGCAACCTCGACATCATGACCGCCGCTGCCACCAAGGTCGGCGAAGAGATCGCGAAGCAGAAGTTGGGAGTCTCGGCATGACCGCAGCAGCAACAGATTTGATGGCGAACGCACGCAAGTACTCCGACACCCTGGACATCCGCATCACCGACTCGTCGTTGCGTGATGGCAGCCACCACAAACGGCATCAGTTCACCGAGCAGGAGGTGCGCGATATCGTCGCGGCACTCGATGCCTCGGGTGTGCCGGTGATCGAGGTGACCCACGGTGACGGGTTGGGCGGGTCGTCGTTCAACTACGGATTCTCGAAAACACCTGAGCAGCAACTGATCAAGGCTGCCGCCGAGACGGCGAAGCAGGCCAAGATCGCGTTCCTGATGCTGCCGGGCCTCGGGACCAAGGACGACATCAGGGCCGCGCAGGACAACGGCGGGCAGATCTGCCGGATCGCCACGCATTGCACCGAGGCCGACGTGTCGATCCAGCATTTCGGCTTGGCACGCGACCTCGGGCTGGAAACGGTCGGCTTCTTGATGATGAGCCACTCGCAACCGCCGGAGAAGTTGGCCGAGCAGGCCCGGATCATGGCCGATGCCGGCTGCCAGTGCGTCTACGTCGTCGACTCGGCGGGCGCGTTGGTGCTCGAAGACGTCACCGTTCGAGTGCAGGCGGTGCGCGCGGAATTGGGTGACGACGCCCAGATCGGCTTCCACGGCCACGAGAACCTCGACATCGCGGTCGCCAACTCCATCAACGCGATCCGTGCCGGAGCCCAGCAGATCGACGGCTCGATCCGACGATTCGGCGCGGGTGCGGGTAACACGCCGACCGAGGCGTTCGTGGGTGTGTGCGACAAACTGGGGATCAGCACCGGCGTGGACTTCATGAAGATCGCCGACGCCGCCCAGGACGTGGTGCGTCCGGCGATGCCGTCGGAGTGCCTGGTCGATCGTTCGGCGATGATGATGGGCTACGCCGGCTGCTACAGCTCGTTCCTCAAGCACGCCGAGGGCCATGCGGAGCGCTACAACGTGTCGGCCGCCGAGATCCTGCTCGAGGCCGGCAACCGCAAACTGGTTGGTGGCCAGGAGGATCAGCTCATCGACATCGCGCTGGAACTGAAGAAGAAGCAGGACGCGAACGCCGGGGTTTGAGCACCGACACGCGGGTCGTCATCTCTCCCGCGGGTGAGTTCGGCTCACGCGGGTAGTCGACGGCCCGCGTGAGCACGGACGGCCCGCGTGAGCACGAGGGACTTGCGTGAGCACGGGGACGTGCGGGGTCAGGCGGCCGCGAGGGCCAGGCGGTCAACCACTCTCGTATCATCCCCACCACGCGTCCCTGCCGAAGGTCGTTCCACGTCCAGCGCAGTACAACGATGCCGAGTCGACGGAGCCCGTCTTCGCGAGCTTTCTCGCGGATGACGACGTCGGAGGTGCTCTCGCCGGGCCGGACGAGCTTCTCGTACTTGACCTTTCCGTCGAACTCGCCGACCAGCAGTCCGGCCCAGTCGTAGTCGGTGCGTGCGATGAACTTCCCGTCGGTGCCATGGAACTCGTGCTGAAGTCGGGGGACCGGTAGACCTGCCTCGATCATCTGGGCGCGTCCCCAGGATTCGCCGGGATTCTCCGACAGCCCATCCGCGTGATGCAGCGCCCGCCTGGCGTGGGCGGCACCGCGACGCCTGCTGCCGAGCAGTCGCGCCATCACCTCGCGATCTGCGCCTTTACGCAATGCGGAATCGAGAACAGCCAACGCCCCGGCAAATCCCAGGGGACTCGAACAGGCAATGTCGACCGCGGTGCGTTCCAGGGAGGTCACTGGGAGACCCTCGATCTCGACGACCTCGTCGGGGGCGAACCTGCCGACATGTCGATGTTGAGTGGTGGTGCGGTAGCCGCCGTTCGGCGTGCCGGTGGTCATGTGGATGCGACGGAGGTTCGGCGTCAGCATCTCGATCCCGGGGATCACCGCCGCCGACTGGTGGCTGAGTGTCGGAGTGACATCGCTCGTGACCGAGGCTGCGATTGCCTTCAGTCGGTGCCATTCGGTGGGCGACCGCTTGCCCGCGGGTACACACACGCCCCGGCCGATGGAGATCGTCTCCTTGGTGCGCAGTGCGCGTCGGTACTCCTCGTCCGAGAAGTGGGCGGACAGAACGGTCGCGCGATGGATCAGGCCGTGGCGATCGGTGGGGAACGGTGTCATGTTCATATGACGCAGCAGGCCTGATATCGGTGCCCACGGATCTCGGGTCGCGGGTGTGCTCGGTCCCCGCGGGTGGTCGACAACCCGCGGGAGCCGGCCAGACCCGCGGGAGCCGGCCAGACCCGCGGGAGCCGACCAGACCCGCGGGAGCCACGGCTACATCCCGGCCGGCGGGTGTCCCAGGGAGATGATGGCGCCCATCGGGTCGGTCAGGGCAGCCAACGTGCCGTACGGCGTCACCTCGCCGGGCATCAGCACGGTGCCGCCGAGCGACTCGACCTGCGACACGGACGCCGCGACGTCGTCGACGGTGATGTAAACCTGCCAGAACGACGGCACCTCCGCCGGGTGGATCTTGGCGGCGTCCATGATCCCGGAGTAAGAACTCTCGCCGATGAACATCTGGCCGTAGTGATCGGGTCCGACGGCATCCGGGTCACCTCCGGTGCCCACCTCCTCGATGCGCGCACCGAGGACTGCCGTGTAGAACTCGATCGACTTCGCGTACTCCTTCGAGTGGGACTCGAACCAGTACGGCGTGCCGTGATCGCCCCACTGGCTGAAACCGTGAT
Organism: Gordonia sp. DT101; assembly: GCF_049844895.1. NCBI lineage: Bacteria > Bacillati > Actinomycetota > Actinomycetes > Mycobacteriales > Gordoniaceae > Gordonia > Gordonia sp. DT101. Next base: position 419,286 of record NZ_JBNCLX010000004.1, read on the forward strand.
GCTGATTCGGCTTCCAGAATCCGATGGCGGCACCCGCGGTGTCGGTGGCGACCATCATGGTGCCCTCGTCGCCGACATCCATCGGCGGGAACATGACACTTCCCCCGGCCTCCTCGATCGCCTTGCCGGTGGCCGCCGGGTCATCGGTGCGCAGGTACATCGACCACACGTTGGCCGGACCGCCCGCCTCAGCCATGTACGGGCTCAATCCCGCGACCCGCTTACCGTTCTTGGTGAAGTTCTGGTAGCCGCCGAACTCCTCACGCGGAGGGCCCTCGACATCCCAGCCGAAGAGGGCGCCATAGAACTCCACCGCTTTCGCCGGGTCACTGCTCATCAAGTCGAACCAGATCGGTGCACCGACCGGTGCCGAATAGTCGCTCATTGTCGAGTCCTCTCGCGGGTTGGATCGTTCACCACTGCTGACCTCAAGGGTGGTCGAAATTCATCGGCGACATGCCGGAATCCCGGGACACCGATGAGAACGGGCGTCCTGCGTGGTCGACACCTTCAACGGACCGTCGACAGTCCAGAGCGAGACCGTCAGACCTGAACGAGGAGCCCCCGATGCAGCCCACCGATGTCACCTATGCGGGACAGATCTCCACCGCGGCCGACGCGATCCTCGGTCTGGCGGCCAAGGTCGACCACGACATGCTCCACCGACCGACGCCGTGCGTCGGTACCGACCTCGGTGCGCTCCTGGCACACGTGATCGGGCTGAGCGAGGCATTTGCGGCGGCCGCGCGGAAAGACGTCGGCCCGTCGACATCGACGGCACCGCAGGTCTCGGAGAGCGTCTTGCCCGACGACTGGCGGACGATGCTGCCATCGAGAGTGCGTGACCTGGCATCGAGTTGGCAGCGACCGGAGGCGTGGCAGGGGATGACGCAGGCGGGCGGGGTCGACGCGCCGGCCGAGATCATGGGCACCGTCGCGCTCTCCGAACTCGTCCTGCACGGCTGGGATGTGGCGCGCAGCATCGGTGTGGACCTCGAACTCCCCGACGGCATCCTGCAGATCGTCTATGACTTCCATCATCCGCCGCAGCCGCAGAGCGAGCGTGACGGGATGTTCGGGCCGGTCGTCGAGGTCCCGGAGGACGCCCGACTCGTCGATCGGTTGGCGGGGCTGACCGGCCGCGACCCGTTCTGGCCGCATGGCACCCTGGAGGAATGACCGACGGAGCGGACCCATCACGGCCTGACCGCGTGCGTCGATGGACCTGGCCTGCCGGGTTGCTCGGCGGACTGCTGCTGGTCGCGTTCAGTCTCGTCCCGTGGGGTGTCTCCGATCAGGGGGTCAAGCCGTCGGTGACCGGGCTCGGCCGGGTCTCGGTACCGGGCGCCGCGCCCGAAGACGTGGCATTCCTCGAGGATCTCACCCGCAGACCGGGGCTGATCACGGTCATCGTCGGTGTGGTGATCGCACTCGCCGCCGCGCTGGCCTGGTGGCGATCGGAGTTGCGGTGGCCCGCCGTCGTGGTGGTGGGGATCGGGTCGGTCGTCGCATTGGTCGTTGCCGTCGTGACGTTGTCCGACCCCGGCAAGCACCTGTTCGAGTCCCGGGTCACCGATGCCGTCGATGCCGATACACCGATCATCTCGGTCGGGTACGGCCTGGTCGGGGTGCTGGTTGTCAGTGTGCTGATCCTCGGCCTCATGATGTCGGTGGTGATCATCGGACGCGACGGTGCGACGGAACCAACCCCCGATCCGGACGTCGCTAGCCCAGCCGACGAATCGTCTTGAGCGGGGGCATGCGATCGAGCGGCGTGAACCCGATCGGGACCCCGTTCGGGCCGTACGCGTTGAACACCTGGCCGAAGCCCGCGTAGATGCCCACGTGGCTGGCATCCCGCCAGAAGATCATGATGTCGCCCGGCGCCAGGGCCCCGAACGGAATGGCATGACCCACCCGTGCCTGCTGCTGGCTGACCCGTGGGAGCTGGATTCCGGCTGTGCGGAAGGCCCACTGGACGAGGCCGGAGCAGTCCCACGAGTTCGGCCCGGTCCCACCCCACTTATACGGCTTGCCTATCTGCGTCACGGCCGCGTTGAGCGCCTGTACGCCTGCCGGTGTGGATATCGGTAGATAGATCTCCATCGACCCCGACGAACCGGAGGAACCGGTGTCCGCGAGGGCCGCGGGCTGCGCCGCGAATGACGCGCCGATCGCAATACCGGCCGCACACGCGATGCCGGCTACACGACGTCGAAGATTCTGCATGCCAATACAGTGACCGACCCGGCTCGAATCGGCTCAACCTTTGGTCGAGATCGGGGCAGAAGTGACTGAAGTGGCTTGTGGGGCGTTTCACCAGTAGCCGTCGGGATCACTGTCCGGCGACTGGCCCGGAATTATCCCTTCGGCGACGCCGTGATCGATGCTGGCCGACAACCGAGGGCAGGTCGGCATCATCGCGCCCGGCAGAAGTGCCCGGCCGGTGGTGCGGTCCGGTTCGAGTTGGTTGCACCGGGTGCGTGCCTCGGTGTTCCACTGGACGCTCGTATGAAACGAACTGGTCTTCTTGACCAGCACACAGGCGTGGCAGCTACGGCATTCGATCTCCCGCATGCCACCGCGCAGATAGTGGTCGCGGTCGCGCTCGGTGGCGTCGTGGACAGCCGCGCGCCGGTCGGGATCGGCATGGAAGTCGGGCGCCTTGGCCCAATCCGATGACCCCGTGACCCCGCCGCGCTCGGCTGCCCGCGTCATCGCCTCAGACCTCGGCCTTCTCCGAGGACTCGGCGTCGCGGCCATCGGCCGAGGCTTCGTCCTCCTGGCGCCGCAGGTTCTCCTGGATCTCGATGCCCCAGCTCTCGAGTGCCTTCTCCGTGTCGATCTCGTACTCGAAGCGCTCGGTCATCTCCTCGGTGACGTCGGCCTTGTCGACATAGAACTGGTCGTACCAACGACGGAGCTGATAGACGGGACCGTCTTCTTCGACCAGGAGCGGGTTGTCGATGCGGGTCTTGTTCTTCCAGATCTCGACGTCCTGGAGGAAGCCGACCTCGACACCCGCGGAGATCTTCGTGGCCATCTTCGACGCTTGCTCTGCGGTGAGCCCGTCGGGGACCTTCGCCATCACTCCGTACATCAGCACGAACGAGTTCGCGTCGATCGGGTAGTGGCAGTTGGTCAAGATGGTCTCCACTGCGTACCCGCCGTAGTACTGGACCATCGGGTTGAGCATGTACGAGGGGCCGTAGTACGCGGCGATGGACTCCAGGCGACTGTCGCCGTAGTTGGTGCCCAGCGAGATGTCGGGTCGGCCGTGCGAGTTCATGTACTGCGCCGCGACCTCACCCTCGAACACGTTCTTGAAGTAGTCGGGAAGGGCGAAGTGCACGTAGTAGAAGTGCGCCATGTCGACGACGTTGTCGATGATCTCGCGGCAGTTGGATCCCTCGATCACGATCCGGTTCCAGGTCCAGGCGGTCCAGTCGTCGGAGCCGACCTCCTCGAGATCCGGGATGATGCAATCCTCGGGCGGGGGGTTGCCCTCGGGGTCGTTGTAGACGAATATCTGCCCGTTGCGGGTCATCGTCGGCCACGCCCGGGTCTTGGCGAGCTTTGGGTTGCGCTTGGCGTAGGGCACGGTGGCGCACCGGCCGTTGCCCTTCCACTGCCACCCGTGGAACGGGCACGCGACGTTGCCGTTCTTGACGCTGCCCTGACTGAGATCTCCGCCCATGTGGCGGCAAAATGCGTCGAGGACGTTGACATTGCCGTCCTCGTCGGCCCAGACGACCAACTTGGTCCCGAAGATCTGCACCGAGTGCGGCTCACCGTCGGTGAACTCCGACACCAGGCCCAGGCAGTGCCAGCCGCGTGCGAATCGCGTGGGTGGCGCGCCCGTATCGATCTCCCGGACGTCGACATCGTCACCGGCGGGGGCTGTGGTGCCGGCCTTCATGTCGGGTGTCGCAGACATCCATTACTCCTGTCATCTGACGCGTGACTCGCCCGTTCGGTGCGAATCGGCTCACTGCCAATACTAGAACATGTTACAAAAATGGGGAACGAATCGCCCATCGAGGTGTAGATCGGGGCAGGAAATGGGCACAAAGGCCCAGTGCTCGACATAAATGAGAACGTGTTCTAATCTCAAACACGAACGAGAACCAGGGGCGACCTCTACGGTCGTCGAGCAACGAGTAGGAGCAGGCGACATGCCTAGTCAGCGGAGCGAAGCGGCCGAGCAGGTCCTGGAGAAGATCAACGCGCTGCTTCCCGAGATCGAACAACGGGCTCAGCAGACCGAGGATCTGCGTCGAATCCCGGACGAGACCGTTTCCAGCCTCGAAGGCGCAGGCTTCTTCAAGCTGATGCAGCCGGAGCAGTGGGGCGGATACCAGGTCGACCCGGTCACGTTCTACGAGGCCGTGCGCCGGATCTCCACCGCGTGCGGTTCGACCGGCTGGGTGTCGGGCATCATCGGCATCCACAACTGGCACCTCGCGCTGTTCACCCAGCAGGCCCAGGAGGATGTCTGGGGCAAGGACACCTCGGTTCGAATCTCCTCGTCGTATGCCCCGATGGGCATGGGCGAGGTGGTCGACGGGGGTTACAAGGTCAACGGCAACTGGGCGTTCTCGTCCGGTTGTGAGATCGCCGATTGGGTCTTTGTGGGTGGTCCGGTCATCAAGAACGGGAAACCGGTGGACTTCGTGTCCTACCTGTTGCCGCGCGAGGACTACAACATCAAGGACGTGTGGCATGTGGTGGGGCTCAAGGGCACCGGCTCCAACACGATCGAGGTCAAGGATGCGTTCGTGCCGACGCATCGCGTGCTGAGCATGCGCACCATGGCGACCTACCAGAGCCCGGGCCTCGAGCAGAACACTGCGCCGGTGTACCGGATGCCCTGGGGGACCATCCACCCGAGCGTGATCTCGACCCCGATCGTCGGCATGGCCTACGGCGCCTACCAGGCGCATGTCGAGCACCAGGGCAAGCGTGTGCGCGCCGCCTATGCCGGCGAGAAGAGCAAGGACGATCCGTTCGCGAAGGTGCGGATCGCCGGCGCGGCGAGCGACATCGACGCCGCGTGGCGTCAGCTCACCGGCAACCTGCAGGACGAGTACGACCTGATCCTCGCCGGCGAGGAGCCTCCGATGGAGCTGCGACTCGCGGCGCGCCGTGATCAGGTGCGGGCCACCGCCCGTGCGGTCGCGGCGATCGACACGCTTTTCGAGAACTCGGGCGGTGGCGCTCTGAACCTCGACTCGCCGATCCAGCGTTTCTGGCGCGATGCCCACGGCGGACGTGTGCACGCGGCCAACGATCCTGAGCGCGCCTACGTCGCCTTCGGCAACGGCGAATTCGGCATCCCCATCGGGGACAGCATGGTCTGATTCAGACGTCTCAGAGCGCGGAACGACCAGTAGGAGTCAGAACAGATGAGTGACAGTCCGATCCGGTCTCTCGGATACATGAGGATCGAGGCCACCGACGTCGACGCCTGGCGCGAATACGGCCTCAAGGTGCTCGGCATGATCGAGGGGAAGGGTCTCACCGACGGCGCCCTCTACCTTCGGATGGACGACTTCCCGGCTCGGCTGGTGATTGTCCCGGGCGAACACGACCGCCTGGCGAGCTCCGGTTGGGAATGTCCGAATGCCGAAGCCCTGCAAGATGTGCGGGATCGCCTGTCGGCGGCCGGAGTCATCTTCCGGGAAGGCAAGGACGACGAGCTCGCGGACCGCCGCGTGGTCGAGATGATCGTCTTCACCGATCCGGCGGGCAACACCATCGAGGCGTTCCACGGTGTGGCGCTGGAGCATCGCCGGGTGGTCAGCCCCTATGGTCACAAGTTCGTGACCGGCGAGCAGGGGCTCGGGCATGTGGTGCTGACGTGTGATGACGACAAGGCGGCACTGGCGTTCTACCGAGATGTGCTGGGGTTCGGTCTCCGTGACTCGATGCGCCTACCGCCGCAGGCCGTCGGTCGGGAGGAGGGCGACGAGTCGCCCTGGCTTCGCTTCCTCGGCTGCAACCCGCGCCATCATTCGCTGGCGTTCCTGCCGATTCCCAACAGCACCGGGATCGTGCATCTGATGCTCGAGGTGGAGAACTCGGACGACGTCGGGTTGTGTCTGGATCGTGCGCTGCGCAAGAAGGTGAAGATGTCGGCGACCCTGGGGCGACACGTCAACGATCTGATGCTCTCCTTCTACATGAAGACACCGGGTGGCTTCGACATCGAGTTCGGTTGCGAGGGAAGGACCGTCGTCGACGACGAGTGGGTCGCGCGGGAGAGTACCGCCGTGAGTTTGTGGGGACATGACTTCACTGTCGGATTCCAGAACTGAGATGACACACACACCGTACGGCTCGGCGGACTTCGACTCGAGGCAGTTCCGGACTGCGATGGGGCAGTTCTGTACCGGCGTCACCGTCATCACCACAGTCGGTGAGGACGGGGCGCCCGTCGGGTTCGCCTGCCAGTCCTTCGCCGCCCTGTCACTGGACCCCCCGCTCGTGATCTTCTGCCCGATGAAGACCTCGCGGAGCTGGAAGGTCATCGAGCAGACCGGCAAGTTCTGCGTCAACGTGCTGTCCAACCGCCAGCAGGACGTCAGCGCTGCGTTCGGAGCCCCGGGTGACGACAAGTTCCGCACCATCACCTGGGATCCGTCACCGGCGGGACTGCCGGTTATCCGGCATGCCCTGACCTGGGTGGAATGCGACGTCGAACGGGTCACCGACGGCGGCGACCACCACATCGTCATCGGTCGTGCTCGGACCCTGGGTGATGTGTTGCAGGACAAGCCGTTGCTGTTCTATCGCGGCGGGTACCTGTCCACCGAGCATCCGCGGGTGACGCCCGCACAGGCCGAACTGGAGAATTTCCTCACCTGGACCGGAGGCGACACCTGGCTATGAGCTCACCGACGAGCGAATCAACCGAGACGGGGATCGTGCGTCCCGTCGATGTCACGCGGCCACTGACCGAAGCGATCGCGGAGGCGGAGAGGTTGATCGCCTCGGCCGACTTCGTGGAGAGCGAGCAGGATCTCGCCGAGGGCTACGACTACCTCGGCGGGAGTATCGCAGCGATTGTGCAGCTGGTCCGGAGCCGGCAGAAGAGTCACCCGAACTTCATCACGTCCACCGGACCGGCGACGAAGATGGGCCTCGACAACCCGGACACGCTGTACTACCACGCAGACGTGGAGGCCGACGGGACTTATGTGGTCCGCGGACACCGTGGCAGCACAGTCGATCTGAGCTTCCAGGTGCTCGCGGGCGATTACACCGCATCGAACGTCCCCGGCGGTGATGACGCGTTCGACGACCGCCGCATCCCGATCGACGCGGACGGCAACTTCGAGATCACCTTCGGCCCGCCGATCGACGAGGAGCGTGACGACTACTTCGTGCTGGCGGACGGCGCTTCGATGCTGGCGGTCCGCGAGGTGTACGGCGACTGGACGCAGACGAAGGGGTCCATCTCCATCGAACGGGCCGACACTGTCGGAACCGCCCCGGAGGAACCGGATCTCGCCCGTGTGACGCGCCGTTACGCCACTGCGGGCAAGATGCTCACATCGCGGATCAACACCTGGTTCAACTTTCCGAAGTGGTTCTACCTGGACGAGCCGGTCAACACCTTCACCGCGCCGCGGCTCACCCCTGGCGGGTTGGCGACCCAGTCGTCGTCGGTCGGGCATTTCCGCCTGGCCGACAACGAGGCGATGGTGATCACGGTGCCGAAATCGGACGTGCCGTACCAGGGGTTTCAACTGGGCAGCATGTGGTACATCTCGCTCGACTACGTGAATCACCAGACCAGCCTGAACTCGGCGCAGGCGCAGGTCGATCCGGACGGCATGATCAGGATGGTCGTGTCGCGGCGGAATCCGGGCGTCGCCAACTGGATCGAGACCACCGGGCGCACCACCGGGATCATGCAGTTCCGCTGGCAGCGCACCGATCACCCGATTCCGCCGGAAAGTGGACCGACGGCACAGGTGATCGATATCGACGATGTTGAGGCGCATCTGCCGTACTGGTCGGACAATGTCATCGACACGGCCGGATGGGCCGAACGAATCGCGGCGCGCCAGCGTGCCTTTGCCGAAAGGATGTTGGGATGACGTCAGCGGTTTCCGGCGGACTGCTCGCCGACAAGGTGGTCGTGGTGTCGGGGGTGGGGCCGGGTCTGGGTAGATCGATCTGTCTGCGCGCCGCGGCCGCGGGCGCGAAGGTCGTGCTGGCCGCGCGTACCGAGTCTCGCCTGAAAGAGGTCGCCGCCGAGGTCGATGATGCCGGCGGCACGTCGTTCGTGGTGCCGACCGACATCACCGACGACGATGCGGTGAACGGACTGGTGGCGGCGACGATCGGCGAGTTCGGTCGGGTGGATGTGGTGGTGAACAACGCGTTCGCCCTGCCGTCGATGAAGCCGTTGTCGCGCACCGACTTCGATCACATCACCGCGAGTCTGGACCTCACCGTTCTGGGTACGCTCCGGGTGATCAAGGCCTTCACCGATCCGCTCGCCGAGTCCGACGGAGCCTTCGTCAACATCAACTCGATGGTCATCCGGCACTCCGAACCGCGTTACGGGAGCTACAAGCTCGCGAAGTCTGCGATGCTCGCGATGTCGCAGACACTCGCGACCGAGCTGGGCGACAAGGGTATCCGGATCAACACCGTGGCGCCCGGATACATCTGGGATGATCAGTTGAAGTGGTACTTCGGCGAGGTCGCGAAGAAGTACGGGATCACCGAGGAGCAGGTCTACGAACAGACCGCGAGCAAATCGGATCTCAAGAGATTGCCCGAGCCCGACGAGATCGCCGAGGCGGTGGTGTTCCTGGCCTCGCCGATGGCGAGCGCCATCACCGGCCACACCCTCGACGTCAACTGCGGTGAATACCATGACTAGTGCGGCTCGCGTGCCAGGCGCCGGGAGCGAAGCGGGCGGGCCGCGTCTGAACGTCGGTACGGCGTCCGATCTGCACGAATCCGCTATGCGGGCAACGGGTCTCGACGACTTCGGCAACCCGGACGACTACCGCGAGGCGCTGGAGGTGCTGCTCGAGTCGTATGCGCGGGACGCGGACCTCACCGAACTGGGCAGCAAGATGTTCCGCTTCTTCCTCAAAGGAGCGCTGATCGCCCGACTGTTGTCCGAGTCGTCGTGGCAGGCCAATCCCTCCTACGCCGATGTGCCGATCACGCGCCCGATCTTCGTCACCGGGTTGCCGAGGACAGGCACCACGGCCCTGCATCGACTTCTCACCGCGGATCCGGCACACCAGGGATTGGAGATGTGGCTCGCGGAGTTCCCGCAGCCGCGACCCCCGCGTGACACCTGGGCGTCGAACCCGGTGTATCAGCAGATCAACGCCGGCCTCGAGAAACATCACGTGGCGAACCCCGAGTTCATGGGTCTGCACTACCTCGATGCCGGTGAGGTCGAGGAATGCTGGCAACTGCTGCGGCAGAACGTGATGTCGATCTCCTACGAGTCGCTGGCGTACCTGCCCACCTATTCTCGGTGGCTCGCGCAGCAGGACTGGACACCCACGTATCAGCGGCACCGCCGGAATCTGCAGATGATCGGACTCAACGATCCGGAGAAGCGTTGGGTCCTCAAGAATCCCAGCCACATGTTCGCGCTGGACGCCCTGATGGCAGCCTATCCCGATGCGCTTGTGATCCAGACTCATCGGCCCCCAGAGACGATCATCGCGTCGATGTGCAGCCTGGCCGAGCACGCGACGCCGGGATGGTCCAACACCTTCGTCGGCGACAAGATCGGTGAGGCGCAACTCGAACTCTGGTCACGAGGGCTTCGCGAGTTCGAGGCCGCGCGCCGCAACCACGACCCGGCGCAGTTCCTCGACATCGACTTCGCAGACCTTCGCAACGATCCGTTCGGCACCGTCGAGCGGGTGTACACGGCGCTGGGTACGGAGTTCTCCGACGACGCGCGCGCCGCGATGGACGCCCTCGATGCCGAGAGTCAGTCGGGGGCACGCAAGCCCCAGCATCAGTACAGTCTTGCCGATTACGGTCTGACAGAGGCTGCGGTCGCGGAGGCATTCGCCCGCTGAGCGGCTCCCTGAGGATCGTTGGCACACAGCATGAAACGCTCGGCCCGCAACTGCGAGCCGAGCGTTTCACGTGCGCAACTGCGCTGCTAGTCGCCCGATGACGAGCTACTCGACGACGAGCTACCCGATGACGAGCTGCCCGATGACGAGCTGTCGGAGGACGATCCGCTCGAGCTCGATGTCGACCCACCTGACGACGACTCGCTGGAGGACGTCTCGCCCGACGACGACTCGCCCGACGACTCGCCCGAGGACGAGTCGGTGGATGACGAGGCGCTGGAGGACGAGTCACTCGACGTCGATCCGCCGTCCGCGCCGGATGCGGAGTCGCTGTCTGAGCCGGCGGCGGCTCCGCTGTCAGAACTTGACGAGCCCGGACTCGTCGAGTTGACGGGGCCCGTGACATTTTCTGTCGGAGAAGGTGTCTCGGTGGTGTCCTGTCGGGTGCTCGACGATGCTTGGTCGTCGGCAGGGGAACCGACGTCGAGCTTCACCGTCTTGAGTGCCGGCGCGTCGGCCGAGGCGGTGTCACTCGTCGGTGATGCCGACTTGGTATCGGAGTACGCAGCCGCGAGTTTCTCTGCCGCATCGGTCGTGCTCGTCGAGCCGCCGGGCAACTGGGGGAACTCGAGTCCGGCCAGTGGGGGGATCACCTTGCCGTCTTTGCCATCCCAGTTGTCGCCGAGCAAGGCGCCGATCGTCTGCGACATGCCCTCGAGGGCGCCGATCGGACCGACCGCCTGGCCGGGGATGTCGAGGGTGAGGGGGAAGCCGAGCGCATCGGTGGTCAGGTTCAGCCCGACACTGTTCAGGATCGAGCCGCCGGCTGCGGCGATGGTGCCGTCATTCACGTCGTAGGTTCCACGCCCGATACTGCCGGGCGTGAACAACCCGCCGAAGGCGATGTCGAGGCTGTTGAGAGTGGTGCCCCCCAGGAGCCCGGTGTCGTTGATCATCGGTGTCAGGGCGGTGAGATCGAGAGTCGCCCCGTTGAAGACGGAGTCGATCACCTTCGCCGGTGCATCCCACAGGTCGGAGAACGCGGCCGACCGATCGCCTGCCTGGACCGCGGCCGCAATGGTGATGGCGCTGTTGAGCACCGCGACCACGGGGCTTACCACCGGGCCGGCGAGACCGATGAGGACGCCGCTCAGCGGTGAGGCCAGCACATTCATGACCGCGGAGACCACGGCGGGATCGATGGCGCTGTCGGCCGGCAAGAATTGTGGCAGCATCGAGACGATCACACCATGGAGACCGTCGACAGAGTGGTTGGTCACCGTGCTGGTGGTGTCAGCATCCGCCCCGATCAGCGTCAGGCCCGTCGCGATCGCCTTCAGGTTGCTGCGCATGGAGTCGATCACCGTGTCGATGGTCGACGGGTCGTCGATCACTTGCTGCAGGTAGCCCGCCTGGTTGACGATCGCCTGCTGCAGCGACACACCGGGAGCCAGCATGAAGTTGCCGAACAGCGTCGATGCATTGGCCGATGTCTTGTTGAACGCGTCGATGTACGCGGTGAACGGCTTCCAATCCGCCGCGAGCTGTACCGCAGCGGCGTCCGTGGCCGGCTGCGCGAGCGGTGCCGCGGAGGTCACGCTCGGCGCCAGTGCAATCATGCCGACGCCGGCAACGGCGACGCCGGCGGTGACCCAGGAGCGGGTGGAGGGGCGATTGCATGGTTGTTTCGCATCGATGGAGGCGGGGGCTGAGCGCTGCACGGGAACTCCTTATTACGCCTAAGTTAAGAACTCCCTTAACATAGACTGAGCAGTCTCACAAAATGGCAGCTTTGGAGAATTTCCTTCCCGACCGCGTGGGCGCCGGGGGAGGCGCGATGCCGACGGGCGCGGAGCCCACCGGCGATTGGCCAAAAATGCTGGCGCCGAACGGGTCCTCGGGTATTGTCACTTCCCACCCGAGGTCGACACGGGCCTGCGTCGGCCACCCCGGTCCCGGCCGAGCGACATCGAAGCGCGCGGGTCAGCACGATCGATTAGGTGACGGATGCAGAATCACAAAATGCCCCCCGAGGCGACCCTTCTGGACATGATGAGCCGGCGGGCCGAGACGCACGAGGACAAGCTCGCGTTCAGCTTCTCCTATGACGGCGACGGCGAGAACTCTCGTCGGGTGACGTATCGCGAGCTGGACACCAGGGCTCGGGCGATCGCGGCCGGCTTGCAGGCGGATGGTGCCGCGGGTGAGCGCGTGCTGGTGTTGTGCCGGCCCGGTCTCGACCACATCGCCGGGATCTTCGGCTGCATCTACGCGGGGGCTGTCGCCGTGCCGGTGCATGAGCGGCTGGCTCCGAGACTCTCGTCGGTGGTCCCTGATGCCCAAGCGCGATTCGTAATGGGCGTCGCCGAGACGCACGAGAGCATCAAGGCCGCCCTGGATGCGCTGGGCGAGGGGCGAGACCTGCGGTGGGGCCTGATGGACGAGGTGTCTGCCGACGCCGCGGATTGGGTGGCACCAGACATCGATGCCAGCGCAACAGCCATGGTGCAGTACACATCTGGGTCCACGACGACACCGAAAGGGGTCGTGCTGACGCATGCGAATCTGCTCCACAACATGGAGTCCATCCGTCAGTCGTGGGAGGGCGACGACGCCGATATAGCGTGCCTCTGGTTGCCGTCGCATCACGACATGGGGCTCATCGGTGGCATCTTCTCGATGATCCATCGCGGGTGCACCACCCACCTCATGTCGCCGACCTCTTTCATCAAGCGGCCGATGCGGTGGATGGAGGCGATATCTCGTCATCGCGCCACCTACACGGTGGCGCCGAACTTCGCCTATGACCTGTGTGTCGAGCACAGCACCGCGGAAGAGCGTGCGGCGCTTGATCTGTCGAGCCTGACCACCGCCATGAACGGTGCCGAGCCGGTGCAAGCGGCTTCCTTGCAGGCTTTCGCCGGAGCTTTCGCTTCCGCCGGATTCCGGCCGTCGGCCTTCTCCGCGGTGTACGGACTGGCAGAAGCGACGCTGCTGGTGTCCGGCGGGTCGGACTCCGAGCTCCCGCTGGTCGGCCACATCGACCGCGAGGCACTCAGTGGCGACCGTATCGTCGACAGCGTCGCCGGCGACCGATCGGTCGCCGTGGTCGGTTGCGGTCAGCCGCGGGCCGGTCAGGTCGCCATCGTGAACCCCACGACCCGGCGCCGATGCGAGACGAACGAGGTCGGCGAGATCTGGTTCGCCGGACCTGGTGTCGCCCAAGGATACTGGGAGCGGGCGGAAGAAACCGAGCACACCTTCGCTGCCTCGATAGCGGGTACGTCGGAAGGTCCGTTCCTGCGTACCGGTGATCTCGGGTTCCTGGCCTCAGGTGAGCTGTTCATCACCGGCCGCTGCAAGGACCTCATCGTGATCCGCGGTGGCAACTACTATCCCAACGACATAGAGCTGACGGTGCAGGGCTGCCACTCAGCGCTGGTTTCCGGCCGTGGTGCGGCCTTTGCGTTCACACCGGGTCTGCGACAGGTCGAACGACTGGTCGTCGTGCAGGAGGTCGACCGCGAGCGGATCGAGGGGGCCGGGTTTGCCGGGCTCATCGACCGGGTCCGGACCGCCGTCGCGGACCGGTACGGAATCGACACGCATTCGGTGCTACTGGTGGAACGTGTCTCGATTCCTACGACGTCCAGCGGCAAGATCCAGCGGGGCAGGTGCAGACAACAGTTTCTCGACGGCGAGCTCACTCCGCTGGCGCAGTGGCAGACACCCTCGGCAGCTGACGACGTGGTCAAGGCCGGGCAGCTGGAGAAAGCGCTTGCAGCCGCCGACTTCGTGAAGGCCGCCTTGGCGGGCCGGTAGGACGCTCGCGCTGTTTCACCGCATGTCGCGCAGTCGATCGCGAGTCATCGTACTGTCTGTTTCATGGCCGACTACGAGTCTCGTCGCACCGAGGAGGGATTCCGCCGGCTGATCGCGTTCTCGGATGCGGTGGTCGCGATTGCGCTCACCCTCCTCGTGCTGCCGCTTGCCGACATCCCGCGGGAGATCTCGGAGGACACCACGGTCGGTGACGTCCTCTCCGAACATATGCCCGAGATCGTCAGTTTCTTTGTCAGCTTCATCGTGATCTGGGTCTTGTGGCGCAATCATCACCGCACCATGGAGCATTTCCGGACCTACGACCGGGTGCTGTTCGAGCTCCACTTCGTCTGGCTGCTGACCATCGTGGCGCTTCCGTTCGTCACGGCCATGCTCGACAATCAGTACATCGAACGTGCCAACGCCGTCTACATGGGAGTGCTTGCCGTATCGATTCTCTCGTTGGTCTCCATGACCGCGTGGGGCGCCCGTCGTCGCGAGCTGCTGGAACCGGGCGACGACATCGAACCATGGCTCCGCCGGCGCTCGGGCACCGTGACGTTCGTGCTGCTGGTGGTCGCCATGGTCATCGCGATCCTCTATCCCGAGACGGGTTCCTGGCCCTTGCTGCTGTTGGTTTTGTCGGGAGCGGTGGAGAAGCTGCTGGCCCGGCTCCGCGACCGGACGGCCGGGCGGGCGCGCGGCCCGCGAGCACGCTGAGCGCCGAGATCTCCGCCACCTTCACGGACGAGCCGTCGCGCATGCTCACTTCCATGTGCACATCTCGCCGGATCTCGGAAGCCTGAGTCGCGCGCCCGACACGTACGAGGTGGTTCACTACAGACATGTCAACGCCCGCCGGCCCGCTGTCCGATCAGTATCAGCCCGATCCGCGGCGCTGGAAGGCGCTGGCAGTGTGCCTGGTGGTCGGCTTCATGACCCTGCTCGACGTCTCGATCGTCAACGTGGCGCTGCCGTCGATCGAGAAGGGGCTCGGCGCGACGTCGGCCGACCTGTCGTGGGTGGTTTCCGGATACGCCCTGACCTTCGGCCTCGTGCTGGTACCGGCCGGCCGCGTCGGGGACGCTCGGGGTCGCAAGACCACATTCCTCGTCGGATTGACGCTGTTCGTCCTTGCCTCCGCGGCGTGCGGCCTGGCACCGGGGCCGGGAATGCTGGTCATCTCGCGGCTCATCCAGGGCGCCGCCGGCGGCATTCTCAGCCCCCAGGTGTCGGGACTCATCCAGCTCCTGTTCCGGGGCGCCGAGCGCGGCCGGGCGTTCGGGATGTTCGCCGCGACCATCGGCATCTCGACCGCGGTCGGGCCCCTGCTCGGCGGCATCCTCATCCAGATCGGCGGTGAAGAGCACGGCTGGCGATGGGTGTTCTTCGTGAACGTACCGATCGGCATCCTGGCCTTCATCGCGGCAGTCCGACTGATACCCTCCCGGCCGGTCGAGACCAAGCAGCCGTTGCGCGCATCGTCGTTCGACCCCATCGGGGTGGTCCTGCTCGGCGCCGGCGTGGTTGCACTGATGCTGCCGCTCGTCCAGGAACAGCAGTGGGAAGGCAACGGCAAGTGGCTGTTGATGGTCCTCGCCGCGGTGCTCCTGGCGGTCTTCGTGTGGTGGGAGCGGCACCAGGCGCACCGGGGCCGGCAGCAACTCGTGGACCTGTCGTTGTTCACCCTGCGGTCGTATTCGCTGGGCTGTGTCATCGCGCTCGTGTACTTCGCCGGATTCACCACGGTCTTCTTCATCTACACCCTCTATGTGCAGCAGGGACTGGGCTATTCGGCACTGATGGCGGGTCTCGCCGTGACCCCCTTCGCGCTCGGTTCCGCGGTATCGGCGGCCATCGGCGGGAACATCGTCGGGAAGTTCGGCCGCAAGCTGGTCGTCTTCGGACTGCTGCTCGTTGTCGTCGGCATGGTGACGACCGTGTTCGCAGTCCAATTGGTGCCCGGGGACAACGTGGCCTACGCGGCCGCAGTCCCGTTGCTGGTGGCCGGCATCGGATCGGGGTTGGTGATCTCGCCGAACCTCACCCTGAGTCTCGACGAGATCCCGGTCTCCAAGGCGGGCATCGCGGGTGGCGTTCTGCAGACCGGCCAGCGTATCGGCTCCGCCGCCGGTATCGCCGTGGTGGGAGCAGTGTTCTTCGCACAGGTGGCGAATACACACGGCGACTGGGCGAAAGCGTTCCAGCTCGGGCTCTCGACGGCGGCGCTGCTGGTTCTGGTCGCGCTGATCGTCGGGCTGGCAGATCAGTTCGCGGAGCGACGGAAGGCGACGACGTCCCTGTGATGATGTCGGAAGTAGAAGTGGAAGCCGCAGAAAGCCGGTGAGAAGACACGGGGCTTTGGCAATCGGACCGGAGGGGACTGCAGGTTGAGTGATGACGAAGTGACCTTCACGATCGGGCGTGAGGAGCTGATCGTGCGGCAGCGATGGGAGACGATCAGCATCGCGAACGATGTCCTGATCGCGATGTGGTTTGTCGCCGGCAGCATCCTGTTCTTCTGGGAGAGCACGACCTTCGCAGCCACCTGGTGTTTCCTGTTGGGCAGCATCGAGTTCCTGGTACGCCCGGCGATCCGGCTGGCGCGACGTGTCCACATCCGGCGGATTCGGCCGGGTGCGACGGGTTCGGACAGCTCTTTCGATTATTGAGGCGGATGCCGCCGCTCGCGGCGGCGGGCCGCTTCAGCTGAGCAGGCGGCCGCCGAGTTCGGCGATGACCTCGTGCGGCTGCCCGAACAGTTGGGCACTGCCGTGTGCGCGCTTGAAATAGAGCTGGATGTCGTGTTCGGCAGTGATGCCGATACCCCCGTGGAGCTGGATGCCCTCGCCGGTCACGCGTGCGAACGCTTCCGAGCAGTACACATGTGCCGCCGCTGCCAGGCCGTCGGCAGCCGGATCGCCGGTGACGATCGCCGCCACGGCAGCCCTGGAGATCGATCGCGCAGTCTCGACCAGCGCGTACATGTCTGCCATCCGATGCTTCAACGCCTGGAACGATCCGATGATCCGACCGAACTGCTTGCGTGACTTCGTGTAGTCGACGGTGAGGTCGAGTGCTGCCGCGGCACCGCCGACCTGTTCGGCGGCCAGCAGGGCCCATGCGTGGGTGCGGAGTCGGCCAGGCAGATCCGAGCCCGACGCGATCGTGCGGGCCGGTGCTTCGTCGAAGTCGATCCGCGAGAGGGGGCGACTGGGATCGACCACGGGTAGGGGGGTGACCGTCACACCGTCGGCGTCGGCATCCACCGCGTGCAGGGTGGTGCCGTCGACGCCACCGGCGAGTACCAGCAGGAGGTCTGCCGCCTCGCCGTCGATCACGTAGTCGGCTGTGCCGGAGAGCAATCCGCCGTCGGCCCGCACTCCCGGCCGGTCCCATCCGTCGCGACCCGCCCAACACACCGTCGCGATGCGCTCGCCGGATGCGATGGACGGCAGCAAGGCGGCGGTGACCTCGTCGTCACCGGCGATGAGGATCGCGGCGGTGGCCAGCGCCGTCGCGTAGACAGGCACCGGGCTCAGCGATCGGCCCAGTTCCTCGAGAACGGCCGCCGTCTCGGCGAAGGAGGCGCCCGCGCCACCGGCCTCTTCCGGGATGGGGAGGGCCGCAACACCGATCTCTGCGCACAACGTCTGCCAGAGCCCGCGGTCGATCCGTGGTGTCGCGCGCATCGCCGCTCGGGCGGATGCGGAGTCGGCGCGGCGGGTCACCAGATCGCGGATGGCCTCGGCGAGCGCCTCGCGCTCCTCCGCCGAGACCGCTGCGGGGGCGATCACATCACTGGTCACAACGACTCCAGTACTCGCTGCCGCAGGACCGCGGGAGTTCCCCACGCGGTGAGCAGCGCACGCGTCTTGGTCAGGTAGAGAGACAGGTCGTGCTCGGTGGTGTAGCCGATGGCTCCCAGCACCTGCAGCGCCCGGCGCGAGGCGAGGTGGGCAGCGTCGCCGGCAGCGACCTTGGCCGCAGCGACGTCCCGACGGGTGTCGGTGTCCTCCGGCGCCAGACCGTCGATCCCGAGAGCGGCGGCGTGGACCAGGGGTCGTGCCATCTCGATCGCGATCGCGACGTCGGCGAGGTGGTGCTTGACCGCCTGGAAGGAGCCGATCGGACGACCGAACTGCTTGCGCGCCTGCGCATAGTCGGCGGCGAGGGTGAGCATCGAGCCTGCCATGCCGAGCAGCTGTGCGGCCGCCGCCAAGATGCCGATGTCGATCGCATCGTCGACGGAGACGCCTTCGGCCAGTACCTCGCCCGGGGTCAGCTCGGCGACCATGCGGGTCGGATCGACGGTCGCCACCGGTTCGCCGACGGTGGCCGTGCTGAGCACGCCGTCGCGCACGAGGTAGGCGACGTCGGCGACGGGGGCCATCGGTGCGATCGGTGGGATGGCGCAGGTGGCGATGGACCCTTCGGCCAAGGCGCTCAGACGTTCCCCGGTGATGTTCGCGGCGTGGAACAACACGGGCAGCACCGCGATGGTCTCGATGACCGGTCCGGGGAGGGCGTGGCGTCCGATCTGTTCCATGGCGACGGCCATCTCGATGGCGCCGGCCGACGAGCCGCCCGACGACTCGTCGATCAGCAGGCCGCTGATCCCGGTCTCGGCCAGCGTGGCGAACACCTCGCTAGCCGGTTGCGGATCGCCGTCGGCCCACGCGCGGGCGCGCGACGCGACATCGGCCTTGGTGAGCAGGGCGTCGACCGTGGAGCCCAGGTCGTCGTGCACATCGGAGAGGAGGAATTCCATGGTGTCACCTGTCCCCACGCGGGAGGCCGAGCAGCCGTTCCGCGATGACGTTGCGCTGGATCTCGTTGGTACCGGCGTAAATCGGACCGGACAGCGAGAAGAGGTAGCCGTCCATCCAGGCGTCGTCGAGTTCGGCGTCGACACCCTGGAGGTCGAGGGCGGTCTCGTGCGTGGCGATGTCCCACTGCGACCAGAACACCTTGTTGATCGACGATTCCATACCCAGCTGGCCGCCTGCGGCGAGACGGCTGACCGTCTGGTACGTCGAGAGCTCGTAGGCCCGGGCGCCGATCCACGCATCGGCAACGCGGGCATCGACATTCGCCGTCGACGGCACCGAGTCGCGATTGCGCTTCCACAGGTCGACCAGACGATCGGTGGCCGCCAGGAAGCGGCCGGGGGAGCGTAGCGAGAGACCGCGTTCGTTGGCCGCGGTGCTCATGGCCACGCGCCAGCCGTTGTCGATCTCACCGATGACGCCGGAGTCGCCGGGGTCGGCCGGGTCGTCGGGGACGAAGACATCGGAGAGGAAGAGTTCGGCAAAGCCGGGCTCGCCGTCGAGCTGCGCGATCGGCCGTACCGTGACGCCCGGACTGCGCAGGTCGAACATGAAGTACGTGAGTCCCTTGTGACGCTGGGCCGCTTTGTCGGTGCGGAACAGGCCGAACGCCCAGTCGGCGAAGCTCGATCGCGAACTCCAGGTCTTCTGCCCGTTGAGCAGCCACCCGCCGTCGGTACGAGTCGCCGTCGACCGTAGCGAGGCGAGGTCGCTGCCCGCCTCGGGTTCGCTCCACGCCTGACCCCAGATGTCGTCGGCACGCGCCATGCGCGGCAGGATGCGGGCGAGCTGATCGGGGTTGGCATGTTCGAACAATGTGGGGGCGAGCAGGAAGATGCCGTTCTGGCTGACCCGGCCGGGCGCGCCCGAGCGGTAGTACTCCTCCTCGAAGATCACCCAGTGCAGCAGGGGGACGTCGCGGCCCCCGTATTCCTCGGGCCAGCTGACCACCGACATCCGGTCGGCGGCCATCGTTCGTTCCCATTCCCGGTGCGCCTCGAAGCCCTCTGCGGTGTCCATCGACGGGAGTGGTTCGGCGGGAACATGTTCGGCCAGCCACGACCGCACCTCCGTGCGGAATTCCTCGGCGTCGTCGTCGAAGTACAGATCCATGTCAGCTCCCCGACCCGTTGGATGCCGACGCCCCACTCGCCTTCATCGACTTGGCATCCATGCCGCCGAGCGAATCGCCGCCCGACTCGGAGTTGGCCGCATGCGCGAAGTGATGCCACCCGAACACCGAGTCCATCGAGTTGCGCAGGCCCATCTGGTCCTCGCAGATGTTGACGGCCTTCTTGCTCAGGAAGAGTCCCTGCATCGGCATCGCGACCATCTTCTCGGCGATCGCGTCGACCTTGGCGGACAGTTCATCCCGGGGCACGACGTGGTTGACCATGCCCCACTCGGCAGCTTGTGTGGCGGTGAACCGTTCGCCGGTGAACAGGATCTCCTTCGCGCGGCGAGTACCCAGCGCGTAGGCATGCGCGAAGTACTCAACGCCCGGGATGCCCATGCGGGCAACGGGATCGGAGAAGAATGCATCGTCGGAGGCCACGATGAAGTCGCAGATCCACGCGAGCATCAGACCGCCCGCGATGCAGGCACCGTGGACCTGGGCGATGACCGGCTTGGGCATCTCACGCCAACGGCGGCACATGCCCATGTAGACCTCCATCTCGCGGGCGAGACGCTGATCTGCCCCCGACTTGTCGGTGTGGTCCCAGTGCAGGGTGGCGACGTTGTCGTAGAAGGTGTCGAAGTCGCGTTCCGGGGTACCGATGTCGTGACCGGCCGAGAAGTGCTTGCCGTTCGCGCGGAGCACCACGACCTTGACCGCCGCGTCGTCGACGGCCTTGCGGAACGCCGCATCCAGTGAATACGTCATCACGGAGTTCTGGGCGTTGCGGTAATCGGGCCGGTTCAGCGTCACGTAGGCGACAGCGCCTTCGGGGCCGCCGACCTCGTAGGCGACGGGTGTCGAATCCGGCCCGAGGTCGTCGGGGCCGAGTGCGGGCGGGATGACGGCATCACTCATGCCCCGAGCGTAACCTAGCAAGTGCTTGGTTGGTAGTCGGGTGTTGCTCGCTCCGGGCGGCGTGATCGGGGACTCGGTCAGCCCACGCGCATGGTCCCGCTACAGGAGGTGCTCGGTATCGCCCACAACGCGTTGCGATTCACGGCGCTGAACGTGACCCGAACCGTTCCGGGTCCGGTGTCGAGCCGGAACGTGGGTCCGCCGACGAACAATCTGATCTGCGCGGTGTCGAATGCGACGCCCTTCTTGCCGGTCGAGAGGTTGTGCCACTCGAGTCGTCCGGCCGATTGGTATCCGCCGGTCGGTGTCCAGAAGCTGGAGACGTCGCGGACGGCAGCGGTGACGCGACCGCGCCCGTTGGGACTCACGAACAGTCGCGCAGTGCTGAACGGCTGGTCGACGATGTTCGGACTCACTCCCCAGCACCGGTCGAGCGGCACGACCGTCTCTGCGGACGCGGTGGTGGGCGCCACGGCGCCGAGTCCGATCGCGGCGGCGGCGGCGAGGAGGGCGATGGTGAGGCGACGACGACGCGTGGAGCCTGGGGTTTCGTGGGTCGAGGGGCGAGGGAGCTGTGACATGTCGGGGACCGTAGCCGATGTGGCGATCTGCCCGACATGGGGTATTTGCGAGTTATGGGAACTGTGATGGTGTTGTGACTGGTGTGTCGGACGAATGGGGGACGTGCGCTTTCGTACCGTCGGGTGGTGCCTACCGCAACTGTTCGGAGATCCGGTCGGCGGCCGCTCGCGTAGCCTCGGCGATGGCCGTCAGCTCGGCCGCCGGCATCGTCGTGTTGGGGCAGGCGACGATCGAGGCCACCACCCCCCGGTTCGCATCCCTGATCGGAGCGCCGATCGTGACCGCGGCGACGTCTCCGGTCAGCTCGTCGGGGAGGTAGTCGATCACCGACAGTTCGGTCAGCAGGTCGCCGACCTTGGCGCGCAGGCCGTCCGACATCGTGTCGAGCGAGCTCAGCGCATCGACCATCGCGACGTGATCGTCGGTCATCCGCTCGATCGAGTAACCGCGCTCGGCGATGACGTCGAGGACCACTCGCAGCCGTGTTCGTGTCGGCTCCGGAGCCTGGGCGATCCAGTCGGCCCGGGCCTCCGCCGACTCCCATGCGACGAACTCCCGGCAGATCGGCGGGCGCAGCCGGATGCGCTGACCATGGCGGAACCACGGCGATGCGTCGCCGCCGTCGGTGAGGTGATCGGGTACCGCGTGTTCGGCCACGGTGATCGAATCGTGGGCGGTACGTCGGGCGACGAAGCAGGGGATCGACAATCGGTCGCTCAGTGCCCGCGCGGCAGTAGCCGCCCATCGACTCAGGTGATCCGCGTTGTCCGCAGACCGGGCGAGCGCGACGAATCCCGGACCGATCCCGTAGGTGTTCGACGCGGGGTCTCGGAACAGCCAACCGCGTTCGACCAGTTCGCCGACGATCGCGTGGGCGGTGGCGCGCGACAACCCGATCTGGCGGACAATCTCGGCAAGCGTCATCGATTGCCTGGCCGGATCGGCGAGGAGTTCGATGATGCTGATGACGCGGGCGGTGGGAGGTGAAGCGCCGGCGCGCGACGGTTGACTCGCGCCAGACGACTCACCTACGGTTTGTGTCACATACTCAATACTGAGTGTCGAATAACCGACATGTCAAGGAGTTGGTCAATGTCGAGCACGGCAGACGCGACAGGTCATCGCGTGCACCACGGGTACGAATTGACCCACCTGGATGCGCTCGAAGCCGAGTCGGTCCACATCATCCGAGAGGTGGCCGCCACCTTCGAGCGGCCGGTACTGCTGTTCTCCGGAGGCAAGGACTCGGTGGTGATGTTTCACCTGGCGCGCAAGGCGTTCTGGCCGGCCCCGGTGCCGTTCCCGCTGATGCATGTCGACACCGGACACAATTTCGACGAGGTCATCGACTTCCGTGACCGGGTCGTCGAGCAGACCGGTGTGCGACTGGTGGTCAGCTCCGTCCAGGACGACATCGATGCGGGACGGGTCGTCGAGGACACCGGTCCGGGCACGAGCCGCAACCGGCTGCAGACCACCGCACTCCTTCGTGGCATCACCGAGAACCGGTTCGACGCGGTGTTCGGCGGTGCCCGGCGGGACGAGGAGAAGGCCAGGGCCAAAGAGCGAGTGTTCAGCTTCCGTGACGAGTTCGGCGCCTGGGACCCGCGCGCCCAGCGTCCGGAACTCTGGCACCTGTACAACGGCAGGCACCACAAGGGCGAACACATCCGGGTGTTCCCGCTGAGCAACTGGACCGAACTCGACATCTGGCAGTACATCGGCGCCGAGCACATGGAACTCCCGCCGATCTACTACGCGCACGAGCGTGAGGTGATCCCGCGCGACGGCATGCTGCTCGCCAAGACCCGCTTCCTGCAGCAGTACCCGGGGGAGGAGGCGAGGACCGAGATGGTCCGTTTCCGTACCGTCGGCGATGCCACGTGCACGGGCTGCGTCCTCAGCGGGGCCGACACCATCGAGAAGGTGGTCGAGGAGATCGAGATCACCCGGGTCACCGAACGGGGTGCCACCCGCGCCGACGACCGCATCTCCGAAGCGGGTATGGAGGATCGGAAGAAGGAGGGGTACTTCTGATGCCCAAAGAACTGCTCCGCCTGGCGACGGCCGGATCGGTCGACGACGGTAAGTCGACCCTCATCGGCAGACTGCTCTTCGATTCGAAGAGCATCTTC
Organism: Gordonia sp. DT101; assembly: GCF_049844895.1. Lineage (NCBI taxonomy): Bacteria > Bacillati > Actinomycetota > Actinomycetes > Mycobacteriales > Gordoniaceae > Gordonia > Gordonia sp. DT101. The sequence continues at coordinate 442,762 of NZ_JBNCLX010000004.1, forward strand.
ACCGACCAACTCGAATCCATCGAGCGCACGAGTGCCGAGCGTGGCGACGAGTATGCGAACCTCGCGCTCCTCACCGACGGTCTGCGGGCCGAACGCGAACAAGGCATCACGATCGACGTGGCCTACCGCTACTTCACGACCCCGAGGCGCAAGTTCATCATCGCCGACACTCCGGGACACGTGCAGTACACGCGCAACATGGTCACCGGCGCCTCGACCTCCGACCTGGCGATGATTCTCATCGATGCCCGGAAAGGGGTGCTGGAACAGACCCGACGGCACGCGTTCCTCTCGTCGCTCCTGGGCATTCCGCACCTGACGATCTGTGTGAACAAGATGGACCTCGTCGACTGGTCGCAGGAGCGGTTCGACGAGATCTGTGATGATTTCATCGCCTTTGCCGCCAAGCTCAACGTCATCGACCTGACCTTCATCCCGATGTCTGCGTTGCAGGGCGACAACGTGGTCGAGCAGTCGGTGAACATGCCGTGGTACGAGGGCCGCCCTCTCCTGAATCACCTCGAGAACGTCTACATCGCCTCGGACCGCAACCTGATCGACGCGCGGATGCCGGTGCAGTACGTCATCCGGCCCCAGCGCAGCGACGGTGCCGACCACCGCGCCTACGCCGGGACGGTGGCCGGCGGCGTGTTCTCGCGAGGAGATGAGATCGTCGTCCTGCCCGGGGGATTCAGCACGACCATCACCGAGATCTGGGGGCCCGGCGGCACCAAGGTGGACGAGGCGTTCGCGACGATGGCGGTGTCGATCGAACTCGCCGACGAGATCGACATCGTGCGTGGCGACATGCTGGCGCGTCCGAACAACCGTCCGTACGTCGGCCGCGACCTCGACGCGATGGTGTGCTGGTTCGCCGACGACACCGAACTGCGTCCGGGCAACCGGTATCAGATGATGTGCGGCACGCGGCTGACCCGCGCGCAGGTGAGCGGACTGAACTATCGCCTCGACGTCAACACGCTGCACCGTGACGAGGAGGCGACCAGCCTCGGGCTCAACGAGATCGCGCGGATCACCGTGCACACGCAGCAGCCGGTGATGTTCGACGCCTACCGCAAGAACCGGGAGACCGGCAGCTTCATCCTCATCGACGAGGGGAGCAACAAGACGGTGGCGGCGGGCATGATCACCGCGCCGGTCAGCAAGGACAGCCACGTGGTGTGGCAGACCACCAAGGTGTCGCGTGAACAGCGGACCCATCAGGGCGCCACCATCTGGCTCACCGGACTGTCCGGTTCCGGCAAGTCGTCGCTGGCCGTCGAACTCGAACGCCGACTGGTGGCCGAGAGCCGCCCCGCGTACCTGATGGACGGCGACAACCTCCGGCACGGCCTCAACGTCGACCTCGGCTTCTCCGACGACGACCGTCGGGAGAACATCCGCCGAACCAGTGAGGTCGCTGCCCTGTTCGCCGACGCGGGGGCGATCGCGATCGTCTCGCTGATCAGTCCGTTCGCCGAGGAGAGGCAACGGGCGCGCGAGATCCATGCGCAACGGCGACTGCCGTTCTTCGAGATCTTCGTGGATACACCGCTCGACGTGTGTGAAGAACGTGACCCGAAGGGCCTGTACGCCAAGGCGCGCCGCGGCGAGATCAGCCAGTTCACCGGGATCGACTCACCCTACGAACGTCCCGGCCATGCCGACGTGGTGGTGACACCATCGGATGGTTCGCCGGTCGACGTGGCCGAATCGATCATCCGAAACCTGGGACTGTAGGAGAGCGACTTGTCCACCGATCGTGTGCTCGCCGGTGATCTGGCCACCGCCGCAGGAGAACTGCTCCTCGAGATCCGTGCCACCAGCGGGCTCGCCGGAAAGGAACTCGGCAAGGCAGGCGATCTCCGGTCCGACGAGTTCATCCTGGCTCGGCTGGCGGCCGAGCGGCGCGATGACGCGGTGCTCTCCGAGGAATCCGCCGACGACAAGCAGAGGTTGACCGCCGCCCGGGTCTGGATCGTCGATCCGGTCGACGGCACAAGGGAATACGGCACCGAAGGTCGCGCCGACTGGGCGGTCCACGTGGCGTTGTGGTCGGCGACCGACGGACTCATCGCAGGTGCGGTGGCACTCCCGGCTCTTGGCGTCACCTACCTCGACGACACCGAACCGGTGGCCCCGACCGACGGGCTCGCGGCCGTGCCCGCGGGGGATCGGCCACGTGTGGTGGTCAGCGCTTCTCGCCCGCCCGTCTTCTCCCAGGCGGTCGCCGATGCCATCGGCGGAGAGGTGCTGGCGATGGGCTCTGCCGGCGCCAAGGCCATGGCGGTTGTCCGGGGCGAGGCCGTCGCCTACGTGCACGCAGGTGGCCAATACGAGTGGGACTCGGCGGCACCCGTTGCGGTGGCCCAGGCAAAAGGCTTGTGGTGTGGCCGGATCGACGGTTCGGAACTCGTCTACAACCGCGACGACACCTATCTGCCCGACCTGGTGATCTGCCGACCGGAACTCACGGACGCGATCATCGGGATCACCTCCGCGGACGCCTGAGCCCTCACCTCTGGGAGTCGACGAGAACCTGCGCGAGCAGGGTCAGTCGTGGGTGATCACGGCAGGTCGACCTTGGATGCGAGCCATCGGTCACCGACCTTGTCCATCGTCATCACCACACGGCTGCGGTCGATCCGTGGCTCGGGAGTGGACGCGTTGCGTACCGTCTGGTCGATGAACAGGAGCACCACCACCTTGTCGGTGGTCGCCGACTGGATGCCCGATGCGATGACCTTTCCCTGCGCGTCGGCCTTGTTGTCGACGAGCAACTGACGCAACTGCGCGCTCGACTTCGCGTACATGTCCTTGAATCCGCCGGTGGCGCCGCCGAGAACGGTCGCGAAGTCCTTGTCGACGCTGTCGGCGCTGACGCTGGTCAGGGAGACCGCGTATTGCTCGGCGACCGACTTCGCGGCCGTGGCAGCGTTGTCGACGTCGCGAGCCTGCTTCCACTCCATGCCGAACCAACCGGCAAGTGCCACACCGACGATGGCCACCAAAGTGACGACGACGGTGAAGATTCGCCGGGTTCGGCGGCCGGTGAGGGCGGCCCGGACCCGCGCTCGACGGGTCGGGGCGGCGGCGGATTCTTCCTCGTGATCGGAGGTGGCTGCCTCGTCGTCGGCGGTGACCTCCGGCGGATCGGAGCTCACCTGCGCCGGTTCCGTCGTGTCGGTGTCGGTGTCGTCGTCGGAGAGCGGGGTGGTCGCGGGATCGCTCGGCGACTCAGCGGATTTCTCGCGCCGCACCGACGGCGCCGCGCCGGCCAACCGCTTGGCCGTGGATCGCGCCGACGGCGGACGCACGGACGAGGACTTGTTCGGTGCCTTGGTCGTCGTGGAGTTCACGATTGTCCTTTCGATCGATCTTCCGGTGGTCATGGTTGGGACGGTAGTGCGGGTCCGGCGAAGGGCAGCGGAATCGATTGCGGTCCGGTCGGTGAGGGACTCGAGCGGGCGTCGGGCGCCGCTCCGGGTGGCGGACCCGCGGTGTCGTCGCCCGGCGGCCGGGGTGCATTCCGGGCACCCCTGATCTGTACCGACGGGTCGGGGTTGTTGCAGTACGTATACAGATAAGGTTCCGGATGATCGGGTTGTGACGGTGGCAGGCGCGGCAGCCCGTAATCACAGGTGTTGCGCGGATAGATGTTCACCGCGGCCCAGATGCCGCCGTCTCGCATGGTGGTGCTCAGTGCGCCAAGGGTCGATCCGTCCCGATCCTGGGGGAAGAAGAATTCGTTGAGAGCGGGTATGTGCACGTAGGCCATCTGTGTCACGGTTGCCAGATTGCCCAGCAGTTGCACCATCGTGGGCGCGTTGTCGGCGATGATGGCGTCGGTGGCCCGCAGCGCTGCCGGGGTGCGGTTCAGCAGCGTACGGTAGCCGTTCTGCTTGCGCGCCGCACCGGCCATCAGGTGGCTGAGATCTTTGGACGTCTCGGTGAGGGCCGGCGCGCCCTGGCCGAGGGTGGTGAGCACCGTGCGACTGCTCTTCAACAGACTCACCGTCTGCGGCAGAACGGAATCGAGGGTGGAGATCAGGAACGTCCCGCCGTCGATGATGTCGGCCAGCCGCTCCGAACCCTGTGGCGAGACCCCGAGTTCATGCGTGATGGTGTGCAACTTCTCCGGATCGACCTGATCGAGGGTGCCGCTGAGGTCGTCGAGGACGTTCGCGAGCGGGACCGGGGTGGTGGTCTGGTCCGCCGAGATCACCGTTCCGTCGCTGAGGAACGGGCCGGACGACGTGGCGGGCCGGAAGTCGAGATACTGTTCGCCCGCCAGCGACAGGCCGGCCACCCGGACCTCGCCCCGCACCGGGATCTGGACGCTCGGGTCGATCTCGGCCTGTGCGACGACACCGTCCCGGGTGAGGTCCACCTGACGCACGCGGCCGACCGGCACGCCGCGGAGTGTGACGTTCTGGCCGGCGAGAAGGCCACCGGATTCCTTGAGCTGCACGCGGACCACGATCGGGGAGCTGGCGGGCGAGCTGTGGAAGACGCCGAACACGAGATACCCGATGCCCAGGATGAGCACGACGAACAACCCGATGGCGGACAGCCCGAGTCGATGTCGGCGCCCCCGTCGGGTGGCCGACACGATGCCGCGTGCCGGGACTTCGAGGAAGCCGGTACGGAAGGCCGAGGCGCCGGGCGCCGCGAACGAGCGGTCATCGGTTGTCGACGTCATCGCGGCGGCTCCAACTTCTTGCGCAGCTTCTCCAAGGTGTACGTGATGGTCCCGACGAAGTTGCCGACGTCGGTGACGTCGGGTAGTCGGGCCCCCGGATCGGCCTTGTGCCGGGGGTCCGCCAGCGCGCCGATGGACAGGTCCTGAAGGTCCGCATTGACGTGAGCAGCAGTGGAATTGGTGATCTTCATGACCGGCGCGAGCAACGAGTTCATCTTGGTCAGGTCCGCCTGGGGGTCCGTCGCGGCGTCGTTGAGCCCCTTCGACAGGGTGTTGAGGTTGGCCATCAGGTTCTGTGTCTTGCCGGTGGCGATCGACGGATAGCGCGACAGCTGAGTGCTGATCTGTCCGATCTGATCGACCAGGGTCAGGATCTGATCCGAGTTCGACGAGATGACGTCGAGCGCAGGTCCGGCGGCGGCGAGTGAATCGTTGACCGTCTTCTGCTGTGCCGACACGGTGGAGACCAGAGCGTCGGTCTGGCGCAGCGCATTGCGGATGTCGCCCGATCGTGCGGACAGCGCGGAGATCAACCGGGTGGAATGTGCGATGAGGTCCGACAACTTGTCACCACGATTGCCCACGGTTCGCCCCAGGCCGTTGACGATCTTCGTCAGGTCGCGGAGGACGCCCCCGTTGACCAACAGCGCCGACGTGGAGAGGATCTCCTCGACCGTCGTCGCAGCGCCGGTGTCCTTCAACGAGATCGTGTCCCCGTCACCGAGGTCGGCGGTGTCGGTCGTGAGCGACTTCGGCGGCTGCAGGGCGACGAAGACGTCACCGAGCGGAGTGGCCGAGCGCAGTTCGGCTCGGGTGCCGCGCGGCAGCTTCACCTCGTCCGCGACGTGCATGGTCACCACGGCGACGTAGTCACGCACGGACATGCTCTGCACCGAACCCACGTCTGCGCCGTTGAGTTTGACCTTTGCCTCCTCGGGGAGGTTCAGTGCGTTCGCGAACTCGGCGCGCAGCGTATAGGTCGCGCCGGATTCGGTTCCCTTCTTGGGCAGAGGCAGGTCCGCGAGGCCGACGCCGCACCCGGCGAGCGTGCACATGCAGAGGGCCGCCACCATCAGCCGGACGATCGTCGAATACCTCATTGCGGCTTCCCCGCCATCGCCTCGAGCATTCCGTCCATGCCGAAGTCCGGCCCGAAGTCGCGCAACGTGCCCGTCGCACAACCGAGTTCGCGCATCCCGAGTACGTTGCAGACCTCCTTGACGAGTCGTCCGTCGAAGAACACCTTCTCGAGCTGGGCATGGACCCGGGCGACTCCGGCCTTCTTATCGATCGTGTTGTACGCGTTGTCCATCACCAGCGGCGCGACGTCGAGGAACTCCGACAACGATCTCCGGTAGTCCGCGAGCGCCCGCGTGACCGTGGTGGCGCCCGAGACCGTGTCCGCGACATCCTTGCGACGCTGCTGCATGAGATCGGTCGCCTCACCGAGAACCGCATTGATCTTGGCGCCGGTGGTGCCCCACCCGATGTTCTGGTCCGCGAACAGATCCGACATCTGCTGGACCGACGATCCGAACTCCCGGATGGTGGCATCGTTTCGGGCCGCGGTCGCCGAGAGCGACGACATGTCATCGACGATGTCGGTGATCGCGTTGCGCGTCTGCTCACCGTGATCGGAGCCCATCGCGAGCGCACGAGACAGCGAGCCCAGCGCCGAACGGATGTCCGGCCCGTTCCCCGACGTCATCGCCGCACTCACGTTCAGCAGGTCGGCGACCGGCCCGCCACCGCGATTGTCGCCCTGTAGTTGGACCGACAGTTTGTCGGCCATGGCCAGCATCCGGTCAACCTCGACCGGGGTCCTGGTCTGGTTCAGCTCCAGGTGGGCATTGTCCTGCAGTTGGGGGCCGCCCTGATATGCGGGGGTGAGTTCCACATGCCGGTCGGTCAGCACGGACGTGGAGACCGTCACCGCGGACGCGTCGGCGGGAACCGGTGTGTCCGTGCTGATGTCCATCGCCACATCGACGAATCCGGCGTGCGGGGTGATCTTGGTGACCTTGCCGACAGGCATCCCGAGTACCGAGACCGCGTTGCCCTCGTAGAGCCCGGAGGCGTTGTCGAACTGCGCGACGACGGAGATCGTGTGGTCGTCGTCGGTGCACGACCGTGCGACACCGACGACCAGCAGCACCGCCACGGCCAGCAGTGCCACCTTGATGATTCGACCCCGGGTCATCGGCAGTCCTTGAAGTAGGGCGGGAGGTTGGCGAGGTTTGCCTGCTTGGAGATCGCGCACATCCACGAATCGATCAGCGGGCCCGTCAGCGAGGTGAAGTCTGTCTCGTTGCCGGTCCCGGTGACGTTCACGAAATTCCGGACCGGGACAGGCAGGATCTGGAGCGTGTTGCGCAGCAGATTGTCGTTGCGCCGCAGGCTGTCCAGCAGGCCGTCGAGATTGGTGACCAATTTGTCGAGACCCGACCGATCGGCGACGACGACCTGGCGGAGCTGATTCGCCAGCACCGTTGTCGAGTCGAGGAGCCGATCGATCATCACCTGTCGGGTCAGCAACGCACGCAACAGATCACGCCCCTGCGTCATCAGCTGGCCGAGACCGGACTCTTGCCGCCGGACCACGGCGGTCAGCTTCTGCGTACTGGTCAGCAGGGAACCGATCTGCCCGCGTCGGTCGGCGATGATGGTCGACAGGCTCTGGATATTGGTGAGGGCCTGTGGGACCAGCTCGGGTGTGCCGTCGAGCTGGCGGGACAACGTGGTCATCGACGTCCCGATCTTCTCGGCATCGACCTGTTCGAAAGTCGTTGTGGCGTTTTGCATGACCTGTTGCAGGTCGTAGGGGACAGCCGTGTGCGACAAGGGGATGAGATCGTCGGGGAGCGATCCGGAGCCGGCGGGTGACAGCTCGATGTATCGGGAGCCGAGTAGCGTGGTCAGCTTGATCGATGCTCGTGTGTCCGATCCCAGGGGGACATCGTCGCCCACCTCCATCGTCACGGTGACGAAGGTGTGGTCGAGCCGGGTGTCCTTGACCGTGCCCACCGGAACGCCGGCGACACTGATCGAATCGCCGGGCGTGAGACCGGCGGCCTGAGCGAACTGAGCGCGAACCGAATGCTTGCCGATTCCGGCCTGGCCGACCTTGATCAGCCCGAGGGCGACCACCACGATGGCCACCAGCGCGACGGCGCCGATGATGACCTTGTTCCAGTTCTCGATGGGCTGTGACAACGATTTGCGGATACGCGCGGTGAAGGATCTCATCGTCTCACCTGCAGATCGGGGATTGTGTGGCTTTGCCACCCGGCGTCGCGTGGGCGACGATGGACGGGATCACCGTGCTCAACGCGGGTACCAGGGTCACATTGAAATTGCACAGGTAGGTGTCGATGTACGCGCCCGCCTGGGTGACCCGTGCCAGGCCTTTCAGCAGCGGTGGGAGATTGAAACCGAGGTAGGCGAACTCGTCCTTGTTGGCGAGGAAGTGGCCGATGAATCCGGGTTGCCGGGAGAGCATTTGCTGCACCTCCGGTAGCGCGCCACGGGCGAGCGTGGATGCGCGATCGGCGACCTGCGCGGTCTTGTCGAGCGAGCCGATGAATGAATCACGTTGTGCGGACATCTGTTCGAAGATCCTGCGGGAGCTGACCAGGACGGTGTCGATGTTGCTGCGCTGGGCCGCGAACGTCCCGACCACGCGGGACAGGTTGGAGATGACGTCGCCGAGCACCTGATCGGGTCCGGCGACCGATTCGGCGAGGGACGACGTCTCGGCGACCAGGGTGGTGATCGATGACGAATCGCCTTGCAGGGCACGGATCAACGCGTTGGTGACATTGTCGACCTGTTTCGGATCCAGGACGCTGAACAACGGCTCGAATCCGTTCAGCAATGCGGAGATGTCAAAGGACGGCTCGGTGTGTGCGAGGGGGATCTCGCTACCGTTCAGTGGCGTGGGGTTGGGAAAGTCTCCGCGAGACAGGCCGACGTACCGTTGTCCGACGATGTTCTGGTAGACGATCGAGGCCTTGGTGCTCCCGTCGACGACCTGATCGGAGTCGACTCGAAACGAGACGCGTGCCGCGGTTCCGTCGAGACCGACCGAGTCGACCCGGCCGACGCGAATCCCGGCCATGCGGACGTCGTCGCCGGCTTTGAGTCCCGTGATGTCGGTGAACACCGCGCTGTAGTTCTTCGTGTCCTCGGAGACGTCGCGTTGAAGGGTGACGTAGACCGTGGATGTCAGTGCCAGCGAGACGAGGAGGAAGAGAATCAATCCGATGAGGGGCTTCCGGACACTCATGACGAACCCTTCTGGTCGTCGGGGGACACCGTGACGGACGCGCCGCGGGCGACGGGGCCGAGAATGAGAGTGTTGGCGCTGTTGGGGCCCCCACCGACGAGGTTGCCGAGGGTCGCCTGTTCATCGGCGCTGCCGACCGAACCGACGTTGCCGCCCATGCCGGCCGTCTGGTATCCGGCGGTGACTCCCTTGCGTGCGTTGCCTTTCAGGACCGGGGGCGACACGCTGGTCGGGGCAGTGAAGCAGCTGGGGCCCTTCAGATTTCCGTATCGGGGGCAGTCCGCGCGGGTGTAGAGCTTGTGGGGGGTGACCTGGAACAGGAACTTTCCCCGTCCGTTGGCCAGGCCGGCCGGCCAGAAATCTGAAAACCATCTGTCTGCGATGACGCCGATGTTTCTGTCGATGGCGGTGAAGCCGGAGCTGCCGGCCGCCACCACCGACACGACCGGGGCTGCCTGGGTGGTGATGCGGATGATCTGGGCGGTGTTGCGCTCGAGTGCCGTGTTGACCCGTGCGGTGGTGGAGATTCCGGAGCCGAGCAGGTCGGAGAGCGCGCCGGATTCGCGGGCCACCGTCTGCATGGGTCCGACCGAACTGTGCAACGCGTCGAGGAGATCGGGTGCGGACTTCCGCAGGCCGGTGACCGCCGAACTGAGCGACTTCAGGGTGGACGGCCCCCCGTCCGGCTGGACAACGCGGTCGAGCTCGCCGACGATACGGTCGAGTTGTGCACCGGCCCGGGAGATGTCGGAGCCACGCCGATCGGTGGCGGTGGCCACCGCGGCGAGCATGCCGACCGTGCGGTCGCTGCCGGCACGTGCGGTCGCGGAGACGATGGCGCGCAGCTTGGACAACGCCGTCTGGAACTGCACCGTCGAGGCGTTGGTGTCCTGGGAGATCACGTCACCCGACGCGATCGCCGGCGCGGAGCCGTTGTCGATCAGCTGCACCGACGACACCGCGAAGACATTGCTGGGTACCACGCGAGCGGTCACGGTGCGAGGTATCTGTGGCGCACGGTCGGGGGCGATCGAGATGTCGACCGTGTTGTCGGGGCCCGCGATCGCTGGTGTCACCCCGGTGACCGTGCCGACGATGACACCTCGGTACTTGACGTCGGAGTTCACCGGGAGGCCGTCGCCGACGTCGGCGAGCTGGGCGGTCACCGGTACCTTCGGGGTGAAGGTGCCACCGGACTTGAGCGCGATCGCAGCGAGAACGGCGACGATCACGGCGATGGCGATGATGCCACTGATGAGCAGCTGCCGGTTCGACAGCCCGTGCGGCCCCGCGTCGTAGATGCTCGGTGAGTTCATCCGCTCAACCTTGCTCCGCTTCCGACTCCCCAGAATGCCACGGTGAGAAGGAGATTGGCGACGATCATCACCGAGATGCTGGCCCGCATGGCACGTCCGGACGCGGTGCCCACACCCTGGGGGCCGCCGTGGGCATAGAAGCCGTAGTAGCACTGGATGGTGGTGGTGATGATCACGAAGATCACCGCCTTGATCAACGAGTACATGATGTCGGTGGGGTTGAGGACCAGCTCGAAGTAGTGCTGATATGTACCGCCCGACAAGCCGCCGCTCAGTCCGACGACGAGCTGGACGGAGACGTAGTTGACCGCGAGGCAGACCAGGTAGAGCGGGATGACGGCGATGATGGAGGCGAGTAGGCGCGTCGAGACGAGGTAGGGAATCGGCCGGATCGCCAAAGCCTCGAGCGCATCGATCTCCTCGGAGATGCGCATCGCGCCGAGTTGAGCGGTGAATCGACAGCCCGCCTGTGCGGCAAAGGCCAAGGACGCCATGATCGGTGCGAGTTCACGTGTGGTGGCGGTGGAGGCGACCATGCCGGTTGCCGGTTCCATGCCGAGCAGATGCAGCGCGTTGTAACCCTCGATGCCCACGATCGCGCCGGCGGCGCCGCCGAGGACGATGATCACGCCCGCGGTTCCACCGCCGACCACGATGGAGCCGTTGCCCCAGGTGACGTCGGAGAGAATGCGCAGGCATTCCTTGCGGTAGTGGCGCAGGGCGATCGGGATGGAGATGAGTGCGCGGGCCAGGAACGCGGCGAGGTGCCCGATGCGGAGGATGGCGCTCCCGGCCGCGTCGGTCGCGCGGACGAGAGGGCGGAGTCCGCTCGGATAGTACGTCGCCGCCATCAGAACCCCGTCCTCGGGAAGAGTAGAACGTACATCTGGGTGAAGCCGACATTGACCAGCATCAGCAGGATGATGGAGGCGACCACCGTGGCGTTGACCGAGTTGGCGACGCCTGCCGGACCGCCACGGGTGGTCAGTCCCTTCTGGCAGGCCACGATCGCCACGATCGCGCCGAACACAATGGATTTCACGATCGTCAGATAGAAATCGGAGAGCGTCGCGAACGAGGCGAAGGTGGTGACGAACGTGCCCGGCGTCCCGTTCTGGACGAACGTGTTGAACAGATAGCCGGAGAGGAAGCCGACGAAGCAGACGACTCCGGTCAATGTGGTACTGACCAGGATCGCCGCCGCCAATCGCGGGACGACCAGTCTCCGGATCACCGAGAGACCCATCACCTCCATGGCGTCGATCTCGTCGCGGATCTTTCGGGAACCGAGGTCGGCGCAGACGGCGGAGCCCGCCGCCGAGGCCATCAGGAGTGCCGAGACCATCGGTGCGCCCTGCCGGATCACGGCGAGACCACTGGCCGCACCTGCAAGTGACGTCGCGCCGACCTGACCGGCCAGCAGTGCGAACTGGATGGACAGGGTCATGCCGATGGGAATGGCGACGAAGATCGTCGGCAGCGCCGAGGCCGAGGCCATGAAGGTCGCCTGCCGGATGAACTCCTTGACCGGGAAGCGGAGCGTCAGCAGATCGACGATGAGGTGCTGGACTGCGCGGATGCCCAGGACAAACTGGCCGCCAACGGTTTCCAGCGATGCCCGCGGGTGACGGCGCACATAACCGGTCATCCACGAGGTGATCTCGTCGGTCGCCTTGGGCGTCTCGGGCGCCGGCGGTGACGTCGGTGGCCGCGACGAGTCGCCGCCGCCGGTGGTGATCGGCTCCGTCGGCGCATCAACGTCGGCAGGGGCGGCGTGCGTCGTGATGTCGCTGTTGACGGTGGACACCGTTTCCCCCCTCTCTGGCCCGGTCGATCCTCGGCATGCAGAGGCGAGACCACCGGCGGCGATGGTCAGGGGCGCGCACCCCGGGCTGAGGGTGCGCACTCGGGAAAGTCGAACGTCAGATGTACCAACCGCCGTTGACGCCGATCGCCTGTCCGGTGATGAAACCGGCCTGATCTGAGCACAGGAACGCCGCCGCGGCCGCGACATCGCCGGGCAGTCCCGCGCGGCGCACGGGCGTCAACGCGGCGAGATCCTCGATCGCCGGCACGAGGCCGGCCTCGACGGCTTTCTCGGCCATCGGGGTCGCGATGATCGACGGCGGAATCGTGTTGACGGTGATGCCATGTGGCGCGTACTCGAATGCCAACGCCTTGGTCAGCCCGATGACGCCGCCCTTGGACGCCACATAGTGGGCACGTTCGGGAGCGCCGGACTGGGCGCTGGAGGACGAGATCGTCACGATACGTCCCCACTGGCCGGCCTGCATGTCGCCGATGACCGACTGGGTGCAGTTGAAGGTGCCCGTGAGGTTGACCGCGATGATGCGGTCCCACTCGTCCTGCGCGATGTCCGGGTAGGGCATCTGCGATTCGATGCCGGCGCTGGTCACCAGGATCTCGATGGGGCCGAATTTCTCCCGGACCACCCCCATGGCCTTCTCCACCGCGGTCCGATCGCTCACGTCCACGGCCTGCGCGATGGCTTCGGCGCCACCCGAGCGGAGGTCGGCAGCCACCTTCTCGGCGGCCTCGACATTCTGGTCGAGGACGCCGATGCGATGTCCGGCCGCTGCGAGATGCTCGGCAACGGACTGCCCGATCCCCGAGCCCCCGCCGGTGACGACGCTGGTTCGGGTGGTGGCTGTCGCTGTGGTGCTTGTCATTTCCACGCTCTCAGGCCTTCGGGGTGAAATCGAGGTGCAGAGTGGTGAGCCCGCGCAGGATGTAGGTCGGTTCGAAGTCGTAGTGACGGTGGCCGTTGTGACCGTGGTGCTCTTCGGACACGCGGATGTCGGCCATGCGGGCCAGGAAACGCTCGACGGTGACCCGGCCCTCGATGCGGGCGAGCGGGCTGCCCGGGCACGAATGGATCCCGCGGCCGAAGGTCAGATGCTCGCGCACATTGGTGCGCTCGAGATCGAAGGTGTTCGGATCCGGGAAGTGATCGGGGTCGCGATTGGCCGCACCCGGGCAGAACATCAGGGTCGTGCCGGCGGGTACGGCGGTCTCGCCGACCGTCGTGTTCTTGCGCGCCACCCGGAAACCGCTCTTCACCGGGCTCTCCAGCCGCAGTGTCTCCTCGATGAAGATCGGGATCAGCTCCGGGTCGTCGCGCAGTCGCTGCTGGATGTCCGGTCGCTCACCGATCACACGGAGCGCGGCGCTGATCAGCTTGGTCGTGGTCTCCTGGCCCGCGGCGAAGAGGAATGTCGCGGTCCGCACCACCTCGACGACCTCGGGCGTGCTGCCGTCCTTGTACTTCGATTCGGCCAGGGCCGTGAGGACGTCGCCGCGGGGCGTCGCGCGGCGGTCCTCGATGTACTTCGTGAACTTGTCGTCGAGCCATTGCAGCGGGTTGTCGGACATGACCTCCGAGTCCATGGCGCCCGGCCGGGCGCCCTTACGCGGCGCTCCGAGAACGGTCCGGAACTCCTCGTGATCCTCCTCCGGAACGCCAAGCAGGTCGGCGATCACCAGGAGTGAGAACGGTTTTGCGAAGTCCGACATGAGTTCACACTCGCCGTTGCCCACGAACTCCTCGATGTACTCGTCGGCCAGCTTCCACATGAACTCCTCGTTCTCCTGGATACGCCGTGGCGTGAGGAGGCGGCTCAGCAGGCTGCGAGCGCGGCTGTGGTCCGGGGGGTCCATGGTCACCATGTGCTCGTGGAGGGGCAATTCGTCGCGATGCTGGTCGATGAGGTCACCGACGTCATCCCCCTCGGGCTCGAACGGCAGGCCGGGGAAGGGGCCGGTGGCGGCGAGGCAGGACGAGAACGTGGCGGGGTCCTTGAGGACGGTCACCGCCTCTGCATGTCCGGTGATCGCGAGGACGCCGAAGTGTGGCTCCTTGGTCACGGGGCACTTGCTGCGCAACTCGTCGAAGTAGGGGTATGGGTCGGGAACCAGGCTCGCGTCGGTGAAGTAATTCAGTTCGGTCAGATCGCTCACCGGAAACCTCCTGTGCGGCAACTCTCGTCAGAGAGTGGGATGCGTAAGGGCTGTGTTGGCTGGGAACTCTGGGTAAAGATGCTGAGCGAGTGCTCAGCGGGGTGTAGTACTTGTTACCACGCTCCAACGAGTGAGGTCAAGATCACATTCTCAAAATGGACATATCCCATTTCCGGTTTAGGGTGAGTTCGGGGCGCGACAGGAAAGGCGGCGAGTGTGACCGAGCGCAGATTCGGATCGGTGGAGGCCAAGAACAGGTCAATCCTGTTGGATGCGGCCGAGGCTCTCATGCTCGAAAGTGGCTATGCCGCAGTCACTTCACGGAAGGTCGCACAGACCGCCGGGCTGAAGCCGCAGCTCGTGCACTACTACTTCCGCACGATGGACGACCTGTTCCTGGAGATGTTCCGGCGCCGGGCGGAGCAGGGGCTGGAACAACAGCGGGCTCTGCTCGAGTCGCCGCAGCCGCTGTGGGCGCTGTGGCAGTTCAGCATCGACCCGTCGGTTTCCCAGTTCACGACCGAACTCCTCGCGCTGGCCAATCACCGCAAGGATCTCCGCACGGAGATCGCTCGGTACTCGGAGCAACTACGCGATCAGGCGCAGGAGGCGATCGAGAAGCTGTTACCCAGTTACGGCGTGAGCTCGCGGGAGCTGCCGGCGGAGGTGCTGATCGTGATCATCACGAGTGTGTCCCGGCTGGTGATGATGGAGAAGTGGCTCGGGTTCGAGAAGGGTCATCGCGAGACGTTCGAGTTCATCGAGGGGTACCTCCACAAGCTGGAGGGTGAGCCCCACCGGCACCACGTCATCGCGTCGATCGGTTATGGCTGAGCTGCAGACCCGACAGCACCCCCGACAGTGCGGTCCGGACGTCGTTCACCTCGACGCGCATCAGATCGTCATGTGACAGTGACTCGAGATCGCCGAGAGCGGAGAGGCGGTACTCGCGCTCCTCTTCGGCGGCCTCGATGATGTTGCGGATGAAGCGCCCGTTGCCGGCGATGTCGCTGGCCCGTCGCCGGGCCGGACCATCGCCGCGTACATCGTGGTAGAGCGGCGTACAGGCCAACTCGATCTCGGTGACCGCCTCGGGGGTGAGGAGCGAATCCCGTTTGCGCGCAATGAACTCACCGATCCGGGCCAACTCTTCGGGAGTGTAGGAGTCGAAACGCACGCGGCGTGCGAAGCGGGACGCGAGACCGTCGTTGGACGACAGGAAACGGTCGATCTCGGAGTCGTAACCGGCGATGATCACCACCAGTCGGTCGCGGTCGTCCTCCATTCGGGCGAGCAGGGTGTCGACGGCCTCCTTGCCGAATGCATCCCCGCCCGAGAGCCCCTGCTGGATCAGCGTGTAGGCCTCATCGATGAACAGCACGCCGTCCATCGCCGAGTCGATGACCGCCGACGTCTTGGGTGCGGTCGACCCGAGGTGCTCGCCGACGAGGTCGCGACGTGTCGCCTCGATCACCTTGTCCGTCTTGATGAATCCGAGCCCGCAATAGATCTTGGCGACGATCCGCGCCACTGTGGTCTTGCCCGTTCCCGGTGGGCCGGTGAAGGCGAGATGCAGGCTCCGCGCCGCGGTGTTCAGTCCGCGATCGGCTCGGACCCTTGCCAGAGTCGCGGCCGATTGTAGTTTTGCCACTTGCTCTTTGACGGAATCCAGTCCGATCTGATCGCCGAGCTCACGCTGGGCGTCGTCGACCATCTCGGCCATCTCGGGCTGTTCGGTGGTATCCGAGACGAGGGTCTCGACCGGGTCGGTGACAGACCGGGGATCCCACGGGTCGCGGCGTTCGGCGATCTCGTCGGGTGAGGTGATCACGAGGCGGAAGCTCGGTGATTTCAGCGCCTGGCCCGCGATGGAGTTCGGATTGCGGGCGTAGGCCTGCTCGAACAACGCACGGGCCTTCTCCTCCTGCCCCTGCTCGCGCAGCGCCATGCCGTGGGCGACCATCGCCTCGGTGGCGAGCGCCGGGATAGGGCCCTCGACCGCATTCTGCAGTCGTCGGATTCCCTCGCCGAACATGCCCAGCTGGATGCACGCGGTGCCGGCCATGTAGTCGGCGGCGGCTTGGAGGAAGGTGTCGTTCCACCGCTCCGAGCGGCGCAGCGCGGTCAACAGATCCGTCCAGCGCTGGGTCGCCATGAACAGGGTCGCCTGCACGAATTCGACGATCGGTACACGACGAGCGGCCGGGATCTCGTCCAGCACCTCCTGGGCCCCGGCGAAGTCCTTGCCGCGCGCCAACGACGACGCGTAGGCCGCGGTCGCCTCCGTGACACCGGACAGGTGGTAACTGATGTCGCCCACCACCCAGCGCCCGGCCAGCGTGCCCTGCGGTAGCCCGAGACGCCGTTGTTCATGGCCGATGGTGCCGCGATTGCGGTACAGGGCGAGGAGGACCTCGTCGGTGTCCTCACCACCGGCCAGCCGGCCCAGCCACGCGTCGCCCATCGTCGGGTCCCATTCGCTGGCGCGGGTGAAAGCCTTGGCGGCCTGCTGTGGATTGTTGATCGGTTCCTGGCCCTCGACCGCGATGCCCAGCGACAACACGCCGAGTTCGAACAGTTGCCGCGCCTTGCGGACGTCTGCCATCTCAGGCCCCCCAGATACATGCCTCGTGCAGGCCGTCGTCGACGTCGTCGACCTGTTCGTGTCCGAAGTCAGCCTAGCGTTGGCATGAGTCACGCCACCACGCGCCCGCGATGGCGCCTCACCTACACTGGCTAGAGTGAATGCGCAGGTGGATACCGTCTCAGCCGCTGCCGGCAGCCCAGATCAACCCCAACCGTTCCGTGAACTCGGTCTCAAGGACGACGAGTACGCCCGGATCCGCGAGATCCTGGGCCGTCGGCCCACCGACGCGGAGCTCGCGATGTACTCGGTCATGTGGTCCGAGCACTGCAGCTACAAGTCGTCGAAGGTGCATCTGCGCTACTTCGGGGAGACCACCACCGACGAGATGCGGGCCGGCATGCTGGCCGGCATCGGTGAGAACGCGGGCGTCGTCGACGTCGGTGACGGCTGGGCGGTGACCTTCAAGGTGGAATCGCACAATCATCCGAGCTACGTCGAGCCCTACCAGGGCGCGGCAACCGGTGTCGGCGGCATCGTGCGCGACATCATGGCGATGGGCGCCCGTCCGATCGCGGTCATGGACCAGCTCCGCTTCGGTCCCGCCGACGCGCCCGACACCCGCCGTGTCGTCGACGGCGTGGTTCGCGGCGTGGGTGGCTACGGAAACTCGCTCGGACTGCCCAACGTCGGCGGCGAAACCGTCTTCGACGCCAGCTACGCGGGCAATCCGCTGGTCAACGCCCTGTGCGCGGGCGTGCTGCGGACCGAGGACCTGCACCTGGCCTTCGCGTCGGGAGCGGGCAACAAGATCATCCTGTTCGGTGCGCGCACCGGACTCGACGGCATCGGCGGAGTCTCGGTACTGGCGTCGGAGACCTTCGATGACGACGGCGAAGGCCAGTCGGGTCCGAATCGCAAGAAGTTGCCGAGCGTGCAGGTCGGCGACCCGTTCACCGAGAAGGTGCTCATCGAGTGCTGCCTCGAGCTCTATCACGCCGGTCTGGTCGTCGGTATCCAGGACCTCGGCGGTGCCGGTCTGTCCTGCGCGACCTCCGAACTGGCCGCCGCCGGCGACGGCGGTATGCACATCGATCTGGAGAAGGTGCCCATGCGCGCCGAGGGCATGACCCCGGCCGAGGTGCTGTCGAGCGAGTCGCAGGAACGTATGTGCGCCGTGGTCACCCCCGACAACGTGGACGCGTTCCTCGAGGTCTGCAAGAAGTGGGACGTGCTGGCCACCGTGATCGGTGAGGTCACCGACGGGGATCAGCTCCAGATCACCTGGCACGGCGAGACCGTCGTCGATGTTCCGCCGCGCACCGTCGCCCACGACGGCCCGGTCTATGAGCGACCGGTGGCACGACCCGACTGGCAGGACGGGGTGATCGAGTCGACGTCCGCCCCGCTCGAGCGCCCGGACACCCCGGACACGCTGCGTGCCACGGTGCTGCAGATGCTCGGCTCGCCGGCATTGTGCAGCCGCAAGTTCATCACCGAGCAGTACGACCGGTACGTCCGCGGCAACACCGTGCTCGCCGAGAACGCCGACTCCGGCATGATCCGGATCGACGAGAGCTCGGGCCGCGGCATCGCGCTGGCCACCGACGCGTCGGGTCGCTACACCTTCCTCGATCCCTACCGCGGTGCGCAGCTCGCGCTGGCCGAGGCCTACCGGAACGTCGCGGTGTCGGGCGCGGCGCCCAAGGCGGTGACGAACTGCCTGAACTTCGGTTCTCCCGAGGACCCGGCGGTGATGTGGCAGTTCCAGCAGGCCGTGCGCGGGCTCGCCGACGGCTGCGCTCAGCTGGGCATCCCGGTGACGGGCGGCAACGTGAGCTTCTACAACCAGACCGGGTCGACTCCGATCCTGCCCACGCCGGTCGTCGGTGTGCTGGGTGTGATCGACGATGTGCATCGCCGCATCCCGACCGGGTTCGGTACCGAGCCGGGGGAGACCCTGATCCTGCTCGGATCGACCCTCGACGAGTTCGACGGCTCGATCTGGGCGCAGGTCACCCACGACCATCTCGGCGGTGTGCCGCCGCAGGTCGACCTCGAACACGAGCGGTTGCTGGCCGACATCCTGATGGCGGCCTCGCGCGACGGTCTCGTGTCCGCTGCGCACGACCTGTCCGAGGGTGGACTCATCCAGGCGGTCGTCGAATCCGCGCTCGCCGGCGAGACCGGTTGTCGCATTTTGCTTCCCGAAGATGCCGACCCGTTCGTGTGGCTGTTCTCCGAGTCGGCGGGTCGAGCCGTGGTCGCGGTGCCGCGCACCGAGGAGTCACGCTTCACGTCGATGCTCGATGCGCGCGGCATGCCGTGGGCTCGGGTCGGTGTGGTCGATCAGGGCAGCGATGCGGTGTCGGTGCAGGGTCAGTTCGAGATCCCGCTCACCGAATTGCGTGAGGTCTACGAGGGCACGCTGCCGACGTTGTTCGGCTGACGCTCGGTCGGGATCAGCACTCGGCCGGAATCAGGGCGTGCCCGCGTGCGGCACGTCCACCGAGATCGCGATGAGGCTTCCCTCGCGCGCGTTCTTACGGGCTTCCTCGTGAAAATCCGGTGCGGCACAGGCGAACAGCGTGCGTCCGTCCGATCCGCCGAGCATGCAGGCGAAGACGCCGGTGCCCACCGGGATCTCGTCGACGATGTCGCCACCCTCGACGACCCGGACGAGACGGGCGCCGAGCGCGTCGGCGATCCAGAGCGCGCCGTCGGCGTCGAGGCAGCAGCCGTCGGGCGCGACGGAGAGTTGGGGAAGCGCCTTCTCGATCTCGGTATCCGTGGGCAGCTCGCCGAACTGTGCCCACACCCGACGGTTGGTGAGGCTGCCGTCGTCGCCGATGTCGAACGCGGTGACCCGATTGCCGAAGGTCTCGTCGACCAGCAGGACCCCGGCGTCGGTGATCACGCTGCCGTTGGGGAACCACAGGTCGTCCGCGGCGACGGTGACCGACCCATCGGGATCGACCCTCAGCAGCACCGCGGTCTGCAGCGGTGCACCGCCCATGAGATCGAATCCGAACTCGCCGACGTATGCGCGACCGGATGACGGGTCGACGACCATGTCGTTGGGATGGCCGGACACGTATCCCGAGAGATCAGCGTGTGTCACCAGCTCGCCGTCGGGCTCGCGACGGAGTATCCGGGCGTCGCGCATCGAGACGATCAGGAGCCTGTCGTCGGGCAGCCAGCCCAGCCCGGACGGTTGCTGGGGCACCTCCGCCTCGACCTTGAGGTCGCTGCCGTCCGCGGCCGCCGAGCACACGCGATAGGTGTAGAAGTCCACGAACCAGATCCGTCCGGCGTGCCACCGTGGGCATTCCAGATACGCGAATCCGTCTCCGACGGTGGTGATGCCACGACGCTGGGCGTTTCCTTCGATGCTCATGATGCCTTCCTCCCGGAAGTGGTGTTTTCGAACGTCTTCCCAGTGTCGCCGATCACCTGCCGTCCACGTCGAAGATTCCGTCGAGTTCCGCGGCCGCCGAACTCGACGCTGCGCCCGTCAGCGCCGCGACCACGCCCTCCGGGTCGTCGGTCGTGATCTGGTCGGCCCGCAGTTCGATGAGCCGTCGTGCCTCCCGGACGGATTCGCCGTCGGCGCGGTAGAGCGTATAGGCGTCGATGGTGCGCGCGTGCGCGTGGAATGCCGCGATGATGTCGAATCCGCGACCATCCGCCTCGAGGATCAACCGGCGCTCGAGATAGATCATCTCGGCGCGGGGTGACGCCGTGACCGCCCGCTCGACGAAGGTCGCAATATCACCCGAGCGCAGAACCCGGTCGACGGCACCGTGATGGCAGGGGTCGTAACCGATCCGGATGCCCGGGACCGGGTCGGTCAGCAGGCGCACGGCCTGGGCATCACCGCACGAGAGGATCGTATTCGGCGCGATCGGGGTGACCGCACGCGCGAAGGTGTCGATCGCTGCAGGGTCCAATGCCTGGGCGTCCTCTTTGAAATCCAACTGCAGCAACGCGTCCGGATGAACCGCCTGCCGGTCGAGGATGTCGGCGAGGTCCTCGAGGAGCAGGACCGGCTCATCGAGCGGAACCCCGGTGTTCGACCGCAGGAACAAGGTGCGGACGTAGGACGCCGGGAGCTCGGAGATACGGCCGGTGCCCGTGGTGGCGTGTGCGACGTCGCGGTCGTGCAGGACCGCGAATCCGCGGTCGGCATGGAGCACCAGGTCGACTTCGACACTTGCGCCGACCGCCATGCCCTCGATGATGCGGGACGTCGTGAAAGCGGGATCGTCGGCACGACGTCGCGCCCGGTGCCATTTGATCTGTGTGGTGTGGCCGTCGTGGATGACGGCCGTCGGCGCGGTTGGGTCGGTCACCTCACCGACCGTACGTGACCTCGGCAAACGAGAGGTGATCCCCGCGGAGGCCATCAGGATCGGCAGAAATCACACGCCAGAATTGGAACATGTTCTACCTTGGGGTCATGACTCTTCGTGTGGTCGAGTGGTCGACCGGAACCGTGGGTAGGCATGCAATCGCCGGGATCGATGCCCGGCCTGATCTGGAGCTCGTCGGGGTCTGGGTGTCGGACCCGGCCAAGGTCGGCAGGGATGCCGGCGACCTCGCCGGTCTCGATCGAGAACTCGGCGTCGTTGCGACCGACGACCGTGACGCGCTGATCGCCCTGCGGCCCGACTGCATCGTGCACACCGCGATGACCGACGATCGGATCTTCGAGGCGATCGACGATCTCATCTTCTTCGTCGAGAACGGGATCAACGTCGTGTCGAGCGGCCCGGTGGTGTTGCAATTCCCCGAGGGCATCCTGAATCGGGAGCTGCTCGACCGGATCGCGGCGGCGGGTGAATCGGGCAATGCCAGCCTGCACGTGAACGGTATCGATCCCGGTTTCGCCAATGATGTTCTGCCGTTGGCGATGACGAGTCTCTCACAGCGGATCGACGAGGTGCGTTGCCTCGAGATCGCGGACTACTCGACGTATTACCAGCCGGTGGTCATGAAGGACATCTTCGGATTCGGACAGCCGATGGATGCGACGCCGCTCCTGCTTCTGCCGGGCGTGCTGGCGATGGGCTGGGGCAGCGTGGTCCGGCAGATCGCCGCCGGACTCGGACTGACCCTGGACGAGCCGTTGGTCGAGCGTCACGATCGTGTGGCAGCGGACCGCGACTATTCGACGGTGTCCGTGGAGATCCCCGAAGGGACTGTGGCGGCACTCCATTTCGAGGTGGTCGGGCAGGTCGACGGCGTCGATCGCGTCGTCCTCGAGCACTACACCCGTACAGATCCGCAGCAGTGCCCCGAGTGGCCGAAGCCCGCCGAGGGCGACGGCTGCTACCGCATCCTCATCTCGGGTGAACCGGAGATGAAGGTCGAGTTCGCCCACCACGGCGAGCACGGCGACCACAACGTGTCGGGGATGATCGTGACGGCGATGCGGCTGGTCAATTCCGTTGCCGCCGTCGTGGATGCGAAGCCCGGACTGATCACGGCACTGGACCTGCCGATGGTGAGCGGTCGGGGGTTGGTCGCGGGGGGTTGAGAGGCCGGCCGGGCGGGTGCGGCGTGGTTTCGATACGCCTCGGGCTCGCTGCGCTCGCTCGTGGCTACTCAACCAGCGGTGGGAACTGTGCTCGCTCGTGGCTACTCAACCAGCGGTGGTGAGTAGCCACGAGCGGGAGGCGATTAGGCCTGCGCCATGTGCTTCTCGTTGTAACGGCGCTTCCATTCCTCGCGCGACCGGATCGACACGTCGACGTCGACGGCCGACCGACGCAGCGCGCCGACGTTGATCTCGTCGCGGGTGTGGTTGTCGAGCGGATTCCAGTTGAAGAAGCGCGCCGAGTTCTCCCACGAGATCTGATTGATGTCGGAATCGTCGGCGCCGGCCGCCTGGAGTTCGGTCAGCATCTGTTCCGGGGCGTCCGGCCAGAAGCAGTCCGAGTGGGGGTAGTCGCACTCCCACGCGATGTTGTCGATACCGATCTCGTGACGGAGCAGCAGGGAGGTCTTGTCGGTGACATAGCAGGCTAGCGAGTGGTCCCGGAAGACCTCGCTGGGCAGCTTGTCCCCGAAGTCGCGGCGGAGCCACTTCTGGTTCGTGTAGTGCCGGTCGGAACGATCGAGATAGAAAGGTATCCAACCGATCCCGCCCTCGGAGAACGCGAACTTGAGGTCGGGATACGTGCGCATCGCCGGTCCCCAGAGAAGGTCCTGCGCGGCGAGGGCCGAGATCTGCGACGCCAGCACCATGAGGCTGTCGATGGTCGAGTCCTTGGCCAGGTTGAGCGCGCCGAACCCGGTGCCGATGTGCAGGCACATCACCAGGCCGGTCTCGGACAGGGTCTCGAACACCGGACCCCAATAGTCCAGGTCGTGGTAGCTCGGCAGTCCCTCGAGGTGGGGGAGTTCGGGCATCGTCACCGCACGGCAGCCCTTGGCCGCCACCCGTTGGATCTCCGCGCACATCGCGTCGACATTCCAGGTGGGTAGCAGTGCCAGCGGGATGAAGCGATCGGGGTAGGCGCCTGCCCACTCGTCGATGTGCCAGTCGTTGTAGGCGGACACCATCACCAGGGTGATGTCGCTCTGGTGCTGATTGAGGTGACGTGCGGAGAATCCGGCGAAGGTGGGAAAGCACATCGACGCCCAGATCCCGTTGCGGCTCATGTCCCGAACGCGCTCGTGGACGTTGTAGACGCCGGGACGCATCTCGGCGAATCCGGCCGGATCGCGGCCCCATTCCTCGGCGGGCCAGGACACCACCGCGTTGAGTCCGCTGACCCCAGCTTGCTTGCCCATGTAGATCCACTGGTCGACGCCTTTGTCGTCGGTGACGACGACGGGTGCCTGATCTCGGTATTTGTCCGGGACGTGGCGGAGGAACATGTCGGGTGGCTCCACCACGTGGTCGTCGATGCTGATGAGCACCAGGTCGTCAATGTTCATGACACTCTCCTTCGTGGCTGGTGGAGTTGCCGGTAGTTCCGGCTCTGTCTGTGTTCATCCGCGGTCTGCGGTGGTCAACCAGACCGACCGGACCGCGATGTCGCCGAGTTCCATCTCGGCGAAGCCTGTGACCGAGATGCGCATCGTCCCGGCAAACGGTCGCTTGGCGTGCACGGTCACTCCCGAGTCGAGGGTGAGGCCCACGGAACCGAAGTACTCGAGCATCGCCGGATCGGAGTCGGCGATCCGGGCCACCGTGCCGGTGTCGCCCGTCTCGCAGGTCGACAGAGGGCGCAGTGGCGGAGTCGACATCCGACCGTCGGCGGCGGGGATGGGATCGCCGTGCGGGTCCCGGGTCGGGTGTCCCAATCGCCGGTCGATGCGCTCGATCAAGTTGTCGGAGGCGGCGTGGGCGAGGGTGTCGGCGTCATCGTGTACCTCGTGCCAGCCGTACCCGAGCTCTCGGACGAGGTAGGACTCGATGAGCCGAATACGCCGGATGATGTGTGCGGCCGCCGCCTCACCCCGGCTGCTGAGTGCCACCGCACCGTAGCGTTCGTGCGTCACGAACCCTTTGTGGGCGAGGCGTCGGACGGCATCGGATGCGGTCGACGGCGAGACACCGACGCGCTCCGCGATCCTCTTGGTGGTGACCGGATCCGGATCCCACTCGCTCGCGTCCCAGATCGCTTTCAGATACTGCCGGGACGCGGCCGTCACATCCCCGAGCGGGTCCCATGGACCGCCGTCGGGTGTGATGCTGGCCGGATGCATGGCCCCAGAATAGCATCGTGATCTCGCTTGCGGAGAATCTTATTCTCACCCTGTTGGGTCCGAAGTTCGCCGCGGCGCAGCGTGACTGTCGAGTTCACGGAGGTCGGCGTGCAGTTCGCGTTCGGGTCGCCGCGGTCGTGGCGGCGGACCTGCCGCACGCGGCGGTATTGGCATTCTCATTTTCTGCAAGTATCGTATCCGCTGATGGAACCACAGACTGAGACAGCCTCCGGCATCCCGCTGGACACTGCCTATGGGCCCAACCCCGACTCCGCGGTCCCCCCGTCGCCGGGGGAGTACCCGTTCACCCGGGGGAACTTTCCGACGGGTTACCGGGGGAGGTTGTGGACCTTCCGGCAGTACTCCGGATTCGGTACTGCCGAAGAATCGAATCGCCGCTACCGGTACCTGCTCGACCAGGGCGGCACCGGCCTCTCGGTCGCGCTCGACCTGCCGTCGCAATGCGGGTACGACTCGGATGATCCGGAGTACGGCGAGGAGGTCGGCCGTGTCGGTTGCGCGGTCGACACCCTGGCCGACGCCGAGATCCTGTTCGACCAGATCCCGCTCGACAAGATCAGCACCAGCTTCACCATCAACGGGACCGCCGCCATCCTGCTGGCCATGTATGTCGCGGCGGCGGAACGCAAGGGCGTGCCGAGGGAGAAACTGACCGGCACGATCCAGAACGACATCCTCAAGGAATACGCCTCACGAGGGACGTGGATCTGGCCGCCCGAACCATCGCTCCGGCTGATCGCCGACACCATCGAGTTCTGTGCGGCCGAGGTGCCGAGGTTCAACGCGATCTCGGTGGCGGGCGCGCACTTCCGCGACGCCGGCGCCAATGCCGTGCAGGAGATGGCCTTCACGCTTGCGGACGGTGTGACGTACTGCGACACGGTCGTCGAGCGCGGGCGGATGACGATCGACCAGTTCGCGCCCCAGATCTCCTTCTTCTTCTACACCCACGGCGACTTCTTCGAAGAGATCGCCAAGTATCGTGCCGGGCGACGTCGCTGGGCGACGATCGTCCGCGAGCGTTACGGGGCGACCACCGACAAGGCCGCGATGTTCCGGTTCGGCTGTGTTGCCGGCGGGGCATCGCTGTATGCGCCACAGGCACAGAACAATCTGGTGCGTGTCGCCTACGAGGCGATGGCCTCGGTCCTCGGGGGCGTCCAGTCGATGTTCACCGCGGCCTGGGACGAGCCTTTCGCCCTGCCGAGTGAGGAATCGGCGACGATGGCACTACGGACGCAACAGATCCTCGCCTACGAGACGGGGGTCGCCCGGGTCGCCGATCCGCTCGGTGGTTCGTATTTCGTCGAGTCGCTGACCGACGCCACGGAGGAGCGCATCATCGAGATCATGTCCGACCTCGAGGCGCACGGCGGCATGGTCCGGGCGATCGAGGAAGGCTACCTGCAAGGGCTGATCGCCGACGAGGCCTACCGGATTCACCAAGAGGTCGAGGGCGGTGAGCGTCCCGTGGTGGGGGTCAACAGATTTGTGGCCGACGAGCCGGCCCCGGAGATCGCCACCTATGAGCTCGATGCCCAGGGGCGGGAGACGCAGCTGAAGCGTCTCGCGAAGGTGAAGGCCGAACGCAATGCCGACGATGTGGCGAACACCTTGACCGCGCTGTCGCGGGCAGCGGAAGGAGACGAGAATCTGATGCATCGACTGATCGATTGCGCGAACGCGTATTGCACTGTCGGCGAGATGGTGTCGACGCTCAAGAATGTGTGGGGCGAGTTCAGTCAGCCGGTGGTGTTCTGATGACCGCCCGCATCCTGGTCGCCAAACCGGGTCTCGACGGCCATGATCGCGGCGCCAAGATCGTCGCCCGGACGTTGCGCGACGCCGGTTTCGAGGTCATCTACACCGGTATCCGGCAGCGAATCGAGGACATCGTCTCGATTGCGCTACACGAGGACGTCACGGTGGTCGGCCTGAGCATCCTGTCCGGCGCCCACGTGGCGCTGACGCGCCGGACCGTCGACGCCCTGCGGGCTGCCGACGCGGGAGACATCGCCGTCGTGGTCGGCGGCACCATCCCGCAGTCCGACGTCGACACGCTCCTCGAAGCCGGTGCCGCGGCGGTATTTCCGACCGGAACGCCGCTCGAGCAATTGGTCACCGACGTTCGTGCTCTCACCGCGACCACGACTCCGTCGTGACCACACTTACCTGACCATCGTGAGACCCTTGGAGGAAACGTGCGCGTCGGAGTGATGATCGGACCCGAGCGGGGCGATTCAGCCCGCAAGGTCGATCGGATGATGAAAGACATCGAGTGGGCCGAGTCCGCAGGGATGGACACGGCGTGGATTCCGCAGGTGCCAACTGACTTCGATGCGCTGATCACGATCGCGTTGATGGGCGCGCGCACATCGCGGATCGAACTCGGTACGGCGGTGGTTCCGCTGCAGGCACAGCATCCGATTGCGTTGGCCCGACAGGCATTGTCGGCGCACGCGGCCTCGGCCGGGCGGTTGGCGCTCGGGGTCGGGCCGTCGCATCACTGGATCGTGGCGGACATGCTCGGCCTCCCATACGAGAAGCCGGCCCGATTCACCCGCGACTATCTCGAGGTCCTCGACCAGGCGTTGCACGGTCCGGGGCCGGTCGATGTGGAGAACGGTTCGTTTACGGTGCACAACCCGCTCGAACTCGGTCCGGTCGCACCCATGCCCGTGTTCTTGGCGGCACTCGGCCCGGTCATGCTGCGCCTCGCCGGAGAGCGGGCCGACGGCACCATCCTCTGGATGGCCGACGAACGGGCGATCGCCGAGCACATCGCACCGGGCATCAACAAGGCTGCCGACGGTGCGGGCCGTCCGGCGCCGCGCATCGTCGCGGGTGTGCCCGTGTGTCTGTGTCGTCCGTCGGAGGTCGACGAGGCTCGGTCGCGGGCGAATCGCATTCTCGCCGAGGCGGAGTTCTCGCCGAACTATCAGAAATTACTCGAACGTGGCGATGCCCGTGATGTCGGCGATCTGTGCGTGGCCGGCGACGAGGACGCGATCCTCGCACGCTTCCGGGACTTCGAGAAGGCCGGTGTCACCGACATCTCGATGCGGCTACTACCGATCGGTGACACCCGTGACGAACTCGTCGCGTCCAAGTACAAGACACGCGAGGTCATGGCCGAGTTGGCAAAGGAACTGCGGTGACATCCGGTCCCCTGGCCGGCATTCGGATCCTCGAAGTGGGCACGATGCTGGCCGGGCCCTATGCCACGATGACGCTCGCCGACCTCGGGGCCGAGGTGATCAAGATCGAACCCCCGACCGGGGAGATCTCCCGGCAGGTGAGTGACTCCTACTTCGCGAGTCTGAATCGCGGGAAACGCAGTGTGTGCCTGGATCTCACTGTCGACGAGGGGCGCGCGCGACTCGGCGAAATGGTCGCCGGGGCCGACGCGTTGCTCGTCAACCTCAAACCATCCGCGATCCATCGCCTCGGCCTCACGTACGAGCGGCTCCGTGAGTTCAACGAGCGGATCGTGTGCGTCGCCATCACCGGATACGGTCTGCATGGCGGCGACGATCCGGCCTTCGACTACGTGATCCAGGCCGCCACCGGTGTTGCTGCACTCACCGGTGATCCAGAAGGCCCGCCCACGCTTCCCGGATATTCGTCGGCGGACAACTCCACCGGACTCACCGCCGCCCTCGGGCTGCTGGCCCAGATCGTGTCGGGGCGTGGTGGGCAGATCGATGTGTCCCTGCGCGACGTGATGCTGTCCCAGTTGAACTATCACGCATCGGCCTACCTCAACACCGGCACCGAGCCGGTTCGTCGAGCCGGCGGCGCGCACTCGTACTACGTGCCGGCGCAGATGTTCCCGACGGCCGAGGGATACATCGCGCTGTTCATCACCCATGACGGCTTCTGGCGAGCGTTCGCCAACGAGGCCGGGATCGACGGCTTCTGGCGGATGGCCGAGCGTGCCGCCCGTCGTGACGAGGTCCTCTCGGTGGTCACCTCGGCGTTGGCCGCCGATTCCGCGGCGAATTGGGAGAAGAGGCTCAAACCGCTCGGTATCCCGATAGCGGCGGTTCGCACTCTGCCCGAGGCGTTGGCGCAGACCCCGGAGGTGGTGGTCGAGGCCGGTGGATTCCGGACCATCCGCTGCCCGATCACCATGTCGGATCATGTTCCCGAGTACCGGCCCGCCCCGAGCCTGGGGGAGATGCAAGTCTGAGGGTTCGGCAGCGTCGACCAGAACAGTGGGTGTTCGGTGGTAGGTGACGTGCGGTTATTCTTCGTCCAACATCAGTCTCTCGCGCAGTCGAGTAGACGGTCTCGAGCCTTCGCCTTCCCCTCGCCGCGCCGTTCCGGTCAATGTGGCCCCTGTCGTCTTAGCGACCTGACGGCCCCCGGCCGCCGCGCGGTCGGATGGCGGTGGACCTCACGGAGAGGTATCGACTGACTCCTGACGGAGGACCGGTTGGGGCGCCAGACCACTGTAGGCCGCCCTCGATTGCGATGACGCCGAGCGGAATCCGATTCGGCCGCCATCAGGTCGTGAACATCGTCGTCGATCTCGAGTTCGAGGGAATTGAACATCCGGGCGATGGTGTCGTAGGCGCCGACGGTGAAGATCACGTCGAGGATCTGCTGCTCGTCCAATTCTGACGCGAGGACCTGCCAGGTCGACTTGCTGATCCCGCCCTCGGTGATGAGTTCGTCGACCGTACGCAACAATGTGGCGTCGATCGTGCACCGGAACGGGGCAGAAGGTCCGTAGGCGATACAGCAGATCTCTCGTCGCGCAGGCCCGCATCCCGCGCCATAAGAGGTGGCACATCTAGTCACGCGTTTCCATCGGCCGGTACCGACGGGTAGGGACCTGCTGGTCAGGTCCCGCCACAGCCGGGTCGATGCTCGAAAGGCATTCGCGGAGGGGGAGTTGTGGGACGGCGACGATCTGTGCGTGAGCGCAAACGGACTGTTCGTGGTGGAACGGCAGCGGTCAGATGAGGAGTGATGTGAACCAGACCGGCCCGACCGACCCGCTCCAGTCTGCCGCCGCGGGATTACGTCGGATCACCGATCTGCTGCTCCGGGTTGACGAGGATGACCCGGCCTTGCCGCGGGCCGGTGAGGAGCTCGACGCGATCGCCGATCTCCTCGAATCGGATCGCGCGCAAGGATCGGTGGGGTGCGACACGGGTCCCGTGGCCGGCCGGTACAACGCGCTGGCTCCACGCCTGGAAGTCGAGGTGACCGACGGCCATGCCTCGGCGACGGTTGCACTGGGGCTTGCCTACCAGGGGCCGCGGTCGCTGGTACACGGCGGGGTCTCGGCGTTGCTGATCGCACACCTGCTGCGAGCAGCGGGTTCCGCCACGGACGCAGACGCAGGGTGCGAGATCGCGGAGTTGTCGGTCCGCTACCACCGTCCGCTGCCGCTGTTCGAGACCCTGTTCATCATTTCCTGTCGGACCGACAGCGATGGACGCCCGGTGGTGGGCGGAGGGGGAGATCCGCGCCGACGGCGATACCGCCGTCTCGGCATCCGCCTCCCTCGTCGCGGCGCCGCGAGAGTGATCGTCGGGGCCGACCACCTCGGGGCGTCCGGGACGGTATGGTCACTTCCGTTTCTTGCGCCGCTGTGTCCGAGGCGTCTTCCGTTGCTCGACCGAATCCACATACGCTTCAAGAGCGTCGACGACATCGGCGTGATCCGTCGTGATGCCCACACCTTTCTCGAGGGTGAGCAGCTTCGGGATGCCGGCGATCAACGTGACGAGTGCCCCGGCCGACGGCTTCCGGTCGATCGCACCGGTCGCGGCGAAATGCGCTGCGAGAGCATCTCGCTGGATTCCACGGATCTGTTCGGTCACTCGCGCGATCTCCTCGCCGATCGTCTTACGGTGATTCCCAAGTGCGAGGAACTCTGTGACGAGTGCCCCTGTGGCCTCCTCCCAACTGAAGTCCCACAGGACGTGTAGCGGCTCGTCGGGCCGTGCCTGAAGGGCGTCGGTGAGGCGCTGGAGGTTCTCATCCGTCCGTCGCCGAATCGCGACGAGAAAGATGGAATCGAGCGTGGGAAAGTAGTACTGGACCAGGCTGGGAGTTACCCCCGCCTTGGCGGCGAGGGCCCGGTATGTGACGCTGGGATATCCCTCCTCCGCCATCAACGTCTCCACACAGTCAAGGATGTTCTCCCTCGTCTTCGACGTCTCGGTGCCTACCCGCCGAGGAGTTGCTGCCATGTGTCCAAACCTCGCTTCTCCGAAAATTGTCCGCAGAGTTTCATTTTGGCATCCCGACGCTACTGTACGACTGCATAGTGTCAATCAACCGACGGTGGGAAGCTCCGACTCGTGTCGGGTGTGGGTCCCCGATGCCGCTCCGAATGTGAACAAGGAGAGAGACGTGAGCCTCGAAGCCACGTTGGAGACCCTGCAGGCAGATGTCCACTACTTCAAGGACCGCGCCGAGGTCCTTGACGTCGTGGCGCGCCACGACGATAGATGTGACCGTGACGACGTCGATCTCATCATGGCGGCCAATCACGAGTACAGGTTCGACGAGCACGCATGCGGAAACGTCTCGGGTTCACACCCCATGACACCACCACCCACTGGTGTGAGATCGATGGTGACACGGCGCATGCCGAGATCTACGTGATCGTTGTACTCATCGGAAGTGATGGAAAGACGGCAAAGTTCATCAGTGGTCGGTACCTCGACGGGCTCGAGCTTCGTGAGGGTCAGTGGCGGATCGTGGTCCGCCGCTCGACCGTGGAAGCGATGTTCCTCGGTGAAGCCCGCGTGCTGAACTCGTCATTCTTCCCGACCTCGCCCGCTGGTGACCCGATCCGCGTCAGAGGGTCGCGCCGACCTTCGCGGTCGTCCTCCGCCGCGCAACTCAGTCCTCCGTCGTGGCCACCCCTGTCGGCAACATGGGCGATGCGATCGCGCGTCGCAGATCCTCATCGAGTTCGACGTCGAGGCTCGCGAGCATCCAGGCCACGGTCGAGAAGGCACCGGCGGTGAAGATGACGTCCAGAATCTGCTGTTCGTTCAGGGACTCTGTCAGGACTGCCCATGTCTGATCCGCGATGAGACCGTCATGTACGAGTTCGTCCACGGCACGCAACAGGTTCGATTCCGCTTGGTTCCACACGGGGGCGTCGGGACCCCAAGCAATCCAGGCGATCTCGGAATCGGATATTCCGGCGTCACGCGCCATGAAGGTGTGCTGCGCCCATTCGTAGCTCGACGTGCGCAGCGCGGCCACGCGGAGGATGACCAGCTCCCGTTGACGTTCGGTGAGGCTGGTGGCCAGTAGGAGGTGGGCGTTGAGGGTGCATACCGCTGTGGCCAGGCGTGGGTTGTGCGCCAGTGTGGAGAAGATGTTCCGGCCACTGGGGCGGCCCTCGGAGGTGAGGGAATACCGCTGCGCAGGTGGTGTCATGGCCTTCATTGCGTAGCGCATCTCGGACGGCCACTTGTCGGTTGGTACGGGGTCGATCCGTGGCATTCTTGGTCCTCTCACGTCGGCGGCACTGACGAAGCGCCCGGCGTCCCGAGCTGAAATCGCCTTGTTTCCAACATTTGTGGGCTCTTTTTATCCGGGCCTTGCGTTTCAGGAACCGGGTGAACTATACAAGTGTACAACTAAGTGTGACCGGCCGCACAGTAGGAGGAGTTCGCCAGTGGACGACCCCTACCCGTACTTCGATGCCATGCGGTCCCGCTGCCCGGTTCACCCGGTACCTCATCCGGGGGTCATTGCGGTGACCGGCTATGACGAAGCGTTTCAGGTCTATCACGACTCGGCCACCTACTCTTCGTGCAATTCCGTAGGCGGTCCGTTCCCGCAGGTGCTCCCCGTGTCGGAGGACGTCACCGATGTCACCGAGATGATCATCGAGCGCTCGCGCGACCAGTGGCCGTTCAGCGAGTTCATGGCGGGTTCCGGCAGGTGGCCGAGCGTACGGCCAAATCGTGACGCCGCGATCGACCTGGTCGCCACCGCGATGGCCGCGGACTCCGCCACGAATTGTCAAGAACAACTGCGTAAGTGGGGTATACCCGCTGCGGCGGGTGCGCGCTATGCCGGAAGAGCCCGACGTCACCCCGGAGGCGGTGGTCGCGGTCGGCCTGCGCCGCGCCGTGGGATGTCCGATACACGGGGACGGATTCGAGCCAGACTACACCCGCGGCGACGCTCGGTGAGATGAACGCACCGACGAGCTGAGAGGGATGCCCGCCGATGCGCTCATCGGTGCCGGTGAAGGATCTCGGCACCGGTCGGTGATCAGCTCTCGGTGACGACCTCGAGAAAGCGCATGACCGGGGCGGGTCCATCTGCATGGCATCGCTCATGGTGAAGCCGCCGTTGCGAAATGCTGTGAAGAGCTCTCGTGCAGCATCTTTCAGATCGGTGCCGTCGATCTCGTAGAGGGAGACGAGCGTGCCGTCGTCATCGATCGGACGCAAGCGCCGTCCGGAGACGAAGCCATCGAGCTTCAGCACCTCCGGCATGTGCACCTCGTCGTACCAATGGCTGAACTCCTCGGCGCGGGCCGGCGAGCTCGGACGACCTTCGACCATCAGAATGCCTTTGGGCATGTGTGATTCCTTTCTCGGGGTTGCGGTGACGTCGTGCGACGGATGTCGCGACGGACGAACGGCCGGATGTTCAGGCCTCGTAATCGACGACGGTCGTCTCGGTGTCGGGGACCGCCTGGCAGGTCAGCACGTAACCGTCCTCGATCTCGTCGTCCTCGAGGGCGTCGTTGACCCGCATGGTGGCGGTTCCTTCGTCCAGGTGTGCCATGCAGGTCGCGCAGTTGCCCGCCTCGCAGGAGAACGGCGGGGTCAATCCGGCCCGCCGTCCCGTTTCCAGCAGCGTCTCGTTCGGCTGCCGGTCGACGGTGACCTTCTTGCGTCCGAGTTTGATGGTGATGGTCCCGGTGACACTCTTCGTGTCGTCGGATGCTGTGTGGTCGGTTTCGGGCGCCTCTGACTCCGATTCACGCGATTCCGCCTCGTCGGACACTGCGACGTCGGACTCTGCGATCGGCAGCGCCGCGACGGCGCCGAAGCGTTCGATGTGGACGGATGCGCCTGCGGGCAGGACCGCTTCCACGAGGTCCATGAACGGCTCCGGGCCGCACACATAGAAGTCTGCGTCGAGATCGTCGCCGATGAAGTCGCGGACGGCCGATTCGGTGAGGAAGCCGTTCTGCTCGTCGAGGCTGCGAACCACCGAGAGTCGCCCCGGGTGGCGCTTTTCGAGGTCGGCCATGCCAGAGTCGAAGATGATCGCCTCCCGGTCGCGGTCGGCGCAGAGCAACCGCACCGGACGGTCGGTGGTTGCGAGGGCGGTCTTGGCGATCGAGTAGATCGGCGTGACACCGCTCCCGCCGCTGAAGGCGACTATCGGGGTGGTGTTCTCGGTGAGGCAGAAGAGGCCGGCGGGGCGGGACATGTCGATGACGTCGCCCTCGCCGAGATTGTCCAGGAGCCAGTTCGACACCCGCCCGCCCGCCACCCGCTTGACGGTGGTCGCCAACTCGTCATCTGTCTCAGGGGAGCTGGACATGGAGTAGGAGCGATAGAGCTCCTCGCCGTCGACGGTCACGCGGAAGGTGCAGAACTGTCCTGCCTTGTAGGTCACCGGGCCCGTCTCCGGAGCGAGCACGTAGGTACGTGCGTCGTCGGTCTCCTTGACGAC
Organism: Gordonia sp. DT101; assembly: GCF_049844895.1. NCBI lineage: Bacteria > Bacillati > Actinomycetota > Actinomycetes > Mycobacteriales > Gordoniaceae > Gordonia > Gordonia sp. DT101. The sequence continues at coordinate 477,051 of NZ_JBNCLX010000004.1, forward strand.
CCGCGTCACGGTCGCTTGCTGGAACAGTGGTGGTCTCGCCACGGTCCATCCTCTCGGTATTGAGATTCTGCCTCTGTGAGAACTATATTCTCTCATTGAGGTACGATCTTCTCAAGGTGCTTGTGGGAGATCCCGGTGATTCGACCGGAATCTGTCCGAAGGGGGTGATGGCGTGACGGAGGCAGTGGCCCTTGCCTTCGACGACGCGACCTACACTCGCCGACAGCTCGATGAGCTGGCGGGCGGCCTTGCCGAAGAACTCTCGGCAACCGGGGTGAAACGTGGTTCGCGAGTCGCCCTGATGTCGTCCAATCGCCCCGAATTCGTCGTGGCCGTGCGTGCCATCTGGCGGCTCGGTGCGGCGGTGGTGCTGATCAGTCCCGCGTGGCGAACGGTCGAGGTCGCCCATGCGCTCGAAGTATCCCGCGCCACGCACGCGGTCGGTGACAACGCTGTCCTCGCCGACCTCATGATCATGCGCGACCTCGCCGAGCCCGTCCCGCGGGGATCGGCGGTGTTCGACGAACCGCATGCCGACGACGACGCCGTGCTCGTGTTCAGCTCCGGCACCACGGGAATGCCCAAGGCCGTCCGGCACACCCATGCGTCCTTCGGTGCCGCCGTCCGGCATTGGCGGGATGCGCTGGCCCTGACCGGTGCGGATCGCATCCAGGTGCTGACGCCGCCGTCGCACATCCTCGGCCTCCTCAACATCGTCACCGCACTCGACGCGGGCGTCTGGGTTCGCCTGCACCGACGCTTCGACCTCGACACCATGCTCCGGCACATCGAAATCGACCGGATCACCGTCGAGATGGCGGTCGCACCCATCGCCTTGGCGATCGCGTCGCACCCGGATCTGGAGAGTTTCGATCTCTCCTCGCTCCGCTACATCATGTGGGGCGCTACGCCGGTGACGACGAGTGTCGCAGAGGAGGTCACCCGGCGCACCGGCGTCCGTTGGGTGCCGGCCTACGGTGCCAGCGAAGTTCCGGTGATCGCGTGCAATCCGATCGACGGGGCGCGACTCGACACCGTGGGACGTGCTGTCCCGGGCGTGCAGGTCCGAGCGATCGATCTCGAGACGCGAGTGCCCTCGCCGCCAGGGGTTCCCGGTGAGATCGTGGTCCGGTCGCCGTCCCTGATGGCCGGTTATCTGCCCGAATCCGAGAACGACGACGCCTTCGTGGACGGCTGGTACCGCACCGGTGACGTCGGTGTGGTGGACGCCGACGGCTGGATCGCCCTCGTCGATCGCTCGAAGGAGATGATCAAGGTCCGTGGTTTCCAGGTGGCGCCCGCGGAGATCGAAGCGGTGCTGCACGGGCATCCCGCGGTTGCCGATTGTGCGGTGTTCGGCGTCGACGACGGAGTCGGTGGCGAACGCATCGTGGCCGCGGTCCGGGCGATCACGCCGATCGAAGCCCACGATCTCATCGATCTCGTCAGTGCATCGCTGGCCACCTACAAACGACCGAACGCGATCATGTTCGTCGACGACATCCCCCGACTCCCGTCGGGCAAGGTGCTGCGCCGAGTGCTGAGAGACACGGTGCCTAGAGACACGGTGCTGAGAGACACGGTGGTCGGAGACAGAGTGTTGAAGGAGAGCCATGGATGTACGTCTGACAAGTGAGCAATCGCAATTGCGCGATGCCGCAGCCAAACTGGCTGACGATCTGGGCCCGGGGTCGGTGGCCGATCTCGAGGACAGCACACGGCGGGACCGACTCGCGGCAGCGATCGACCGAACAGGCTGGCGCAGTCTGCGTTCCGACGGCGCGACGGGCGTCGAGGTCGCGATCGTCGCGGAGGAGTTCGGTAGGGGACTGGTCGACGCGGCCTTCCTCGGGCCGACTCTCGCCGACGATCTGCTCCGGCACACCGGGGCCGCGGGAGCCGCGGCGACCCTGGCGATCGACGGCCTGGTCCCCGACGCCGATGGTCTCGACCGCGTGGTGGAACTCGACGGTGTGTTCGTCCGGGAGGGACGGGCCGGCGGGGCCGTGCCGTCGGAGGATCTGACCCGTATCGCCAAGAATGTTGACACAGTGAATGATTCGCCGGTCGCGATGTTGTCGGAACACGACGCGCAACGTTTCCGCGCACTTGCGCTGGTGGTCACCGCCGCCGACATCCTCGGAGCGGCCCGCGGCGCCCAGGCCCTGGCCTGTGACTACGCCAAGATCCGGGAGCAGTACGGCAAGACGATCGGTTCCTATCAGGCAGTGGGCCACATGCTGGCCGAGAGTCTCGCCGTGCTCGAGGGATCGGCGAGCATTCTCCGCCACGCGGCGTGGGCGGTCGACGAACTCGAACCGTCCGAGGCCGTCGGCGCGGCCCAGATGGCCAAGCTGTACTGCGCGCGATCCGCCCGAACCGTGTGCGAGAACTCGATTCAGGTGCACGGTGGCATCGGGAACACCTGGGAATGCCTCGCACACGTCCACCTGCGGCGAGTTCTGGTGTCTACCGAGAACTTTCCGGTGAGCCTGAAGGAGATCGACCTTGGACTATCGTGACTCCACCGACGAAGGCGCATTCCGCGAGCGACTGCGCGGCTGGCTCTCCGAGCACGCCGCCGCGTTCCCGACGTCCGGTGACGAATACTGGGCCCGCCAGGGCGAGTGGCACCAGGCGCTCTACGAGGCCGGCTTCTTCGGCCTCTCCTGGCCGGCGAAATTCGGTGGCCACGACCTCGCGCCGGTCTACGACGTGATCCTCGACGAGGAGATCGCTCGGGCGGGCGCGCCGCCGCGGCCGAGCCTGGGCTATCTGTTGCACGGGCTCGGGCGGCATGCGAGTCCTCAACTGCAGGAACGGTTCCTGCCGGGGATGATCAACGGAACCGAACGCTGGTGCCAGGGATTCTCGGAACCCGGAGCGGGATCGGATCTGGCGTCGTTGCGGACCACCGCGACGCGTGCGGGCGACGACTACGTGATCAACGGACACAAGATCTGGACGAGCTACTCCGACGTCGCGGATTGGTGTCTGCTGCTCGCCCGCACCGATCCCGACGCCCCTCGGCACCGTGGCATCTCCGCATTCATCATCTCGATGAAGCAGGAGGGGATCGAACAGCGGCCGCTGAAGATGATGAGTGGCATCACCACGGAATTCGGTCAGGTGCTCTTCGACGGCGCGCGAGTGCCCGCGGATCAGATGATCGGCGCACCCGGCGAGGGATGGGCGCTCGCGATGACCGTCGTCGGGCACGAGCGGGAGCCGTCGACGCTGGGATACGTCGCTCGGTACGGCAAACTCGTCCGCCAACTGGCCCAACGCTCGGACGAGTACTCCGAGGAAATCGCCTGGGCCGCAGTGCAGACCGAGATGCTGCGGTTGCACGTCCGGCGCCGCCTGTCCGAGCAACTCGACGGCGTGTCGCACACGTCGGAGGGGTCTCTGGACAAGCTCCTGATGACGTGGGTCGACCAGTCGGTCGGACATGCGGCCGTATCCGTCGGCGGGACGAAGGATCCGGAACTGCTGAGCGCGTACCTGTACAGCCGTGCGCAGAGCGTCATGGGTGGTACGTCGCAGATCCAGAAGAACATCATCGCATCGAGACTGCTCGGATTGGGAGTGTGACATGTACGGGATGCCCGAGGAGATCGAGGTCGCCGCGCAGGGTCCACTCCGGATCATCACGCTGAATCGTCCGGATGCGCTCAATGCGGTCAACGACGCTCTGCATTCGGGACTGGCGGAGCTGTGGACGCGTCTGAGTGAGGATCCGGAGGTGCGCGCCGCAGTGCTCACGGGTCGTGGCAAGGCGTTCTCGGCAGGAGGCGACTTCGGCTACCTCAAGGAGCTCGGTGAGGATCCAGCTCTGCGAGCCAAGACCATTCGCCACGGACGTGAGCTCGTGCTCGGCATGGCCAGGTGCCGCGTTCCGGTGATCAGTGCGGTCAACGGGCCTGCGGTGGGGCTGGGATGCAGCCTCGTGGCGCTGAGCGACATGGTGTACATGAACCCCGCGGCCTACCTGGCCGACCCGCACGTTCAGGTGGGGCTGGTGGCGGCCGACGGCGGACCGCTGACGTGGCCACTGCAGATCAGTTTGTTGCAGGCCAAAGAGTTCGCGCTCACCGGCACCCGGATCTCGGCGGAACGGGCGGTCGAACTCGGGCTGGCGAACCATGTGGCCGACGACCCGTTCGCCGAGGCGATCGGGTGCGCGAAGAAGATGATGGAGCTGCCGCAGCAAGCCGTCGAATCCACCAAACGGATGCTCAACATCCACCTCGAACGCGCGGTGCTCGCGAGCCTCGACTACGCGAATGCGGCCGAGGATCTCTCGTTCCAGACCGACGACTTCCGGGCCACCATCGCGCGCCTGACGGCGCCGAAGAACTGAGCAGGCAGTTCTGGCCGCACTTTCCGCCTCTGGCCGCAGCATCAGCTGCGAGCCGGAACACGGAAGTGCGGCCGGAACGTCGGGAGATCAGAACGCCGGGAGCTCAGGGCGCCGGGAGGCTCAGGGGTAGGCGGCGAGCAGTTCCTCGGACCGCTGGACCGTTCCGGTGATGCCGTCGGCTCGCTGTGCGGCCAGGATCGTCGCGGCGTGGCCCATGGTCTCCGGTGGCTCGACCATCTCCGGCGGGATCTCCCGTCCGCCGCCGGCGGCCTGCCAGCCCTCGGTGAGGACCACCCGGGTGGGGCTCAGACAGTTGACCGCGACGTCGTCGTTGCGAAGATCGTGTGCCAGGCCGAGATAGAGCCGCTCGACCGCGGCCTTGGACACCCAATAAGCATTCGCGCCACGGTCGATCATCCCGACACCACTGGTCGTGACGGCTATCAGGGAGCCGCCGCCCCGGGCCCGCAGATGTGGGATCGCGGCCTTGGTCACCAGGAACGTCCCGGTCAGGTTCACGTCGAGGCAGAGTTGCCACCGTTTGAGCGGTGTGGACTCCACGGGCCCGAGCCACAGCACACCTGCGTTCGCGACCACGATGTCGACGCCGCCGAATTCGTCGACTGTGGTGTCGATCGCCGAGGCCACCGATTGTTCGTCGGTGATGTCGCACGCGACCGGGAGCGCAGTACCGCCGGTCGCGGTGATCGCCTGGGCGACATCGTGGATCGTGCCGGGAACGCGCCCCACCGTCTCCGTTCGGGCCGCCACCGCCACCGCGGCACCGGCCGAGGCCAGTGCCGCGGCGACGGCCGCCCCGATTCCCCGGCTCGCGCCGGCGACAAAGGCGACCTTGCCGTCGAGATCGGTCACTTCGGTGGGAAACGCAGCGCGCCGTCGAGGCGGATGACCTCACCGTTGAGATAGTCGTTCTCGCAGATGTGGGCCACGAGGGCGGCGTACTCCGGCGACTGCCCCATCCGCTTGGGCCACGGCACCTGCTTCCCCCAGTGTTCCTCCAGTTGGTCGGCGTGCTTGCCGTACGCGGGGGTGTTGAACGTGCCGGGCGCGATGGTGACCACCCGGATGCCCAACGGCGACAGGTCGCGTGCGGCAACGAGTGTCATGCCGACGACCCCGCCCTTTGCCGCCGAGTAGGGGAGCTGTCCGATCTGTCCTTCGTACGCGGCGATCGACGCGGTGTTCACGATCACGCCGCGGCCCGTGTCGGTGGCCTCCTGTCGTGCGATAGCGGACGCCGACAGCCGCATGACATTGAAGACGCCGGTGAGGTAGACGTCGATGGTGGTCCGGAAGCCGTCGAGATCCAACGGACTCCCGTCTTTTCCGACGAGACGCCCGCCCGAGGCCGGACCGCCGTGGGTGTCCACGGAGATCCGCAGCGGCCCCATCTCCTCGGCTTCGGCGATCGCCCCGTTCACGTCCTCGGTCGATGTCGCGTCGGTGCGCACGTAACGAACACCGAGCTCGGCCTCGAGGGCCTTGCCCTTCTCGTCGGCCAGATCCGCCACCACCACTCGTGCTCCCGCTCCGTGAAGCCGACGTACCGTGGCCTCGCCGAGGCCACCCGCGCCACCGACCACCAGCGCTGAACTGCCCGTGATGTCCATTTGCATTTCCCTTCTTGCGACTAAGACTCTCGTTCTGAGAGAATAATGTTCTCATGAACATCACCATGATCGTCGAAATGACGTCAGAAGTCGATGACAGATTGGTCATCACCTCTGGCGACCGCTCCGTGACCGCGGTGGAACTCGCCGTGCTGGCGCGACGAGCCGCACATTCGTTCGCCGGGCGCTCGGCGGTGCTCTATGAAGGCGTCAACGACCTTGCCTACCCGGTGGCACTCTTCGGGGCGGCCTACGCAGGCATCCCGTTCGTGCCGCTCAACTACCGGCTCAGCGATTCGGCACTGGCGGGACTCGAGGGCAAGCATCCCGACGCCGTGGTCCTGCGCTCCGGTGACCTCGACCGCTGGCTCACCGGCCTCGACGATCGCCCCGATCCGGCACCCGAGGATCTCACCGCGGACCTGTCGGATCCCGACTCTGTTGCGGTCGTCATCTATACGAGCGGGACGACCTCGGAGCCCAAGGCGGCGCTCCTCCGTCAGCGGCACCTGCTTGCGTATGTGTTCAACACCCTCGAGTTCAACTCCGCGGAAGTCGGGGACGCGGCGCTCGTCGCGGTGCCGCCCTATCACATAGCCGGACTGACAAATCTCATGTCCAACCTCTACACCGGGCGCCGCATCGTCTATGCGACGGGATTCGATGCCGCGCAATGGATCGACACCGTGCGAGCCGAGTCGGTCACTCACGCCATGCTGGTACCGACGATGCTCGCCCGGGTGATCGACGCGTTGCCTGCCGACGGTGTGGGGCTGCCGTCCCTGAAGAACCTGGCCTATGGCGGTGCGCGGACGCCCAGATCCGTGATCGAGGGAGCACTGAGGGCGCTGCCGGACACGAATTTCGTGAACGCCTACGGCCTCACCGAGACAGCGTCATCGATCGCGGTTCTCGCGCCCGACGATCATCGGGTGGCCATCGGATCCGACGATGCTGCGGTCCGCGGCCGTCTCGGGTCCGTGGGCCGCCCGTTACCGGGCATCGAGGTCACCATTCGTGACGAGAACGGCGAGCAGTTGCCGACGGGGGCCGAGGGGCTCGTTTTTGTCCGGGGCGATCAGATCTCGGGTGAGTATGGGAGCCGGAGCGTGCTCGACAGCGAGGGCTGGTTCCCGACACGTGATCTCGGCCGCCTCGACGACGATGGCTACCTCTACATCGAGGGGCGGGCCGACGACACCATCATCCGTGGCGGTGAGAACATCGCGCCGGCCGAGATCGAGGACGTGTTGATGGAGCATCCCGCGGTCGCCGAGGCGGCCGTCGTCGGTGTGCCGGACCCGGAGTGGGGACAGCGCCTGGTGGCCGTCGTCGTCGGCGAGGGAGACGCCGAGGAGATCCGGGCCTGGGTCCGCGAGCGGCTGCGCTCGTCCAAGACGCCGGATTCGATCGTCTTCACACCCGACCTGCCCCGCACCGAGACAGGAAAGCTGTTGCGCCGCAACCTGATGAATGATCTGGCAAACACTGAGCAGAACCCCGAACTGGAGAAGAACAATGCCTGAAGCCGTCATCGTTTCCGCTCGCCGGACGCCGATCGGAACCGCGTTCAAAGGAACACTGCGCGACACCGATGCCTTCGACCTCGCCGAACACACCGTCTCCGCCGTCGTCGAGGATCTGGGCTCCGCCCCCGTCGACGACGTGATCCTGGGCGAGGGCCTCTACGGCGGTGGCGTGATCGCGCGCCACGCCGCGATCACGGCGGGCCTGGTCGATGTGCCGGGCCTCGCGGTCAACCGGCATTGTGCGGCCGGTCTGGCCGCGGTGCAGACCGCGGCGGGGAGCATCCGGACCGGCATGGACACCTTGATCCTGGCCGGCGGCGTCAATTCCCAATCCACGTCGCCGAAGTCGAAGTTCCGGGTGGGCGAGGAGTGGATCGAACCCTGGATGTCGCCGACCCACCCCAACCAGCCCGATGCCCCGAACAAGGATATGTCGATCACGGTGGGATGGAGTTCCGCTGTCGCGGCTGGCATCTCGCGGACCGAGATGGACGAGTGGGCACTACGATCACACCGCAATGCGATTGCCGCGATCGACGCCGGGCGATTCGACGACGAGATCGTGCCGATCAAGACCGTTCACGGTCTGTTCTCCGTCGACGAACATCCGCGGCGGGAGACCAGCATGGAGAAGTTGGCGTCGCTCAAGCCTCTGCACCCCGAGATCGAGGGGTTCTCGATCACCGCGGGTAACGCCAGCGGGGCGAACGATGCTGCCGCGGTGCTCGCAATCGCCAGTGACGAACTCGGGTTGCCTGCGCTGGCCACGGTTCGCTCGTGGTCGTCGGTGGGCGTCGATCCGGCACAGACGGGCCTGTCGCCGGTGACGGCAATCCCGAAAGCACTCAAGCGCGCGGGACTCTCACTGTCGGACGTCGACCTGTTCGAGATCAACGAGGCCTTCGCCGCGAACTGCGTCGCGTGCGTGAAGCTGCTCGACATCGACCCGGACATCGTCAACGTGAGTGGTAGCGGGTGTTCGCTGGGGCACCCGGTCGCGGCGAGCGGGGCCCGGATGCTGACCACTTTGGTCTATGAATTGAGAAGGCGTGGCGGCGGTATCGGAGTCGCGTCGATGTGTGCGGGTGGCGGCATGGGGTCGGCGACGGTCGTCGAGGTCCATGGCTGAGGAGAAGTTGCTGCGGGCGTCCGTCGACGATCAGTTGGCGGCCGCACGCGGTGGGTCGGCGCGGGCGGCCGGAAAGTTGCTCTCCCTCGTCGAGGGCGCCGGGCGGGACGTGGTGCTGGACGCGATAGGGCCTGCGGCGGGGTCGATCTCGGCGATCGGGATCACCGGGCCGCCCGGCGCCGGGAAGTCCACCACGATCACGGCTCTCGTCGCCGCCTATCGGTCGGTCGGAAAGCGGGTCGCGGTACTCGCGGTCGATCCCACCTCCCCGTACAGCGGCGGCGCCTTGCTCGGCGACCGAATCCGGATGACCCAGCACATCGACGACCGGGACGTTTTCATCCGGTCGATGGCGACTCGCGGTCATCTCGGCGGTCTCGCCTCTGCGGTACCGGCCGCCATCCGGCTCCTCGAGGCACTGGACTACGACGTCGTCCTCGTCGAGACCGTGGGAGTGGGCCAGTCGGAGGTCGAGGTGTCCGCGGTCGCGGACCCCACCGTAGTCATCCTCAATCCTGGTGCGGGCGACGCGGTCCAGGCGGCGAAGGCCGGACTGCTCGAGGTCGCCGACCTGCTCGTGGTCAACAAGGCAGATCGGGAAGGCGCCGATCAGACGGTGCGAGACCTGCGGATGGAATCGTCGGTCCCGGTGATGACCCTCGTCGCATCCCGTGGCGAGGGTGTGAGCGCACTCGTGGAGGCGATCGAGAACCATCGACGTGACGACGACCCGGTGCGCCGCGCGGCCCGGCTGCGCGGACAGATCCTGTCCCTCGCGATGACCCGGCTGCGCACGCACCCGGCGTTGTCGGAACTCGTCGACGCCGTGATGTCCGGTGGGATGGACCCGTATACGGCGGCCGAGAAACTCATCGCTCCGGTCTAGGCCCCACCCCCGGTTACCCCGCCCCCGTCGACAGCAACCCGTATCCCGCCGACAGCAACCCGTATCTCGCCGAGAGCAACCCAAATTTCGCCGAGAGCAACCATGGATCGCAATGTGAGTCGGTGTGGCCGAGAAACTGGCACACGGTCGACGACGTACGGGTTGCTGTCGGGGTAATACCGGTTGCTCTCCACGACATACGGGTTGCTGTCGGCGAAATGCGGGTTGCTGTCGGCGGAGAATCGGTTGCTGTCGGCGAGGTCAGGAGAGTTCGGCGACGATCTGCGGGAGGTCGACCGAGGTGCGGATACCCGGAGCGGCAGCGCAGACGTGGCGAACCGCGTTCACCGCCCGATTGGCGGTGTAACCGGGCGTGGTCTCGGCCATCCGATCCAGATCGATCGGCATGTTGATGTCGACGGACAGTGGTGCGTCACCATCCACGACGACCCGCCAGCCGGTGGCCAGAAGATCCCACTGTGGCTCGATGTCCGAGGTGCAGTACCAGTTGGCGCGGAATCGCAGGATCTCCCGGCCGTCTCGCATGCCGGAGACGGTGATCCGCTGGGCACCGACCGAACCCGCGGGCAGGGTGCCCGCGGCGATCGACACCTCGCGCGTCGTCAGGCCGGCCTCACCGTGTACGTCGACCGAATCCAGTGGCATCCCGATCGACTCGGCGACGAGTTGGAGCGACGGACCGAAGCTGCCGCGGAGGTACTCCAGACGGTAGTCCTCGAACTCGCGCGCCTCGCCGCCGAAGCCCATGATGCCGAAGAGCAGGTCGGGGGAGTTCCGCCGCGAGAGATCGGCGAACTCGTCGATCGCGATCTTGTCGATGTGGCGCTGGATGGAGCTGAGTACCAACGGAATCGCCTCGGTGATGAACCCCGGGCTGCTGCCGGTCGAATGGATCGACGTGCCACCGGCCAGGCATGCGTGCTCGATACGCTCACGTAGATCCGCGTCCATGCTCGCTGGACGGTGGAATTCGCCGCGCGTGGTGACGATGTCGATCCCCGACTCGAGAAGCCGCACCACGTCGTCGACGTCGAGCGCGGCGGGCATGTACACGACGCAATCGGGCGCCAGTGCGATGACGTCGTCGACACTGTCGGTCGCCTTCACCCCGATCGGCGCCACTCCGCACAGATCGCCGGCATCGGCTCCGTTCTTCTCGGGCGAGGTCACGTACACCCCGACGAGATCGAGATGGGGGTGCTCGATGATCGCGCGCAGCGAGCGGGCGCCGATGTTGCCGGTGGCCCACTGGACGCACCGATGGCCGCGCGGTGTCGCGTCGGCTACTGCAGGCGAAGCAGCCGCCGCGGTCACGACGGCATCCGGACAACTGCTTCCTGCGCGAAAGAGGCAACCAGAGAGCCACTTTCGGTGATGATGTCGCCCCGGCCGTAGCATCGGCCGCCCGCGATGATCGGGCTGTCCTGTCGGATCAGGAGCCACTGGTCGGTGCGGACGGGTCGGTGGAACCACATCGTGTGTGAGGTCACCGCCGAATGGAAGGCGGTTCCGTTGCCGCCCTGGCTGAATCCGTCCAACGGACGCAGGGCCGTACCGATGACGGTGAGATCGGTCGCGTACGCGGCGACGCAGGGATGTGCGTGGTCGTCATCGGCCGCCGGTGTTCGCATCCACATCTCGTGATGCGGTGCGGCAGAGGCCGGGTCGTCGAGGTCGTCGAACGACCGGATCTCCCACGGCAACAACCCGACGGTGATCTCGTTGTCGGCGCCGGGCAGGTCGGGGAGCGGGTCGATCGTCTGGACGTCGGGTCCCTCGTCGGGCACGTGCATCGCGATCGTCGCCACGGCGATGAGCCGGTCGGTCTGGGTGGCGCCGATCTGCAGTGTGTCGAAGGAACGCCCGCGGTGTCGGTGGTCGACCTCGTAGGTGACGTCCTCGTCGACCAGGCCTTCTCGCAGGAAATTGGCGTGTATCGACCTGATGGACTTCTCCGGACTGGCCGCGCCTGCCGCCGCCACGAACTGGGCGAGCAACTGCCCACCGAAAAGGCGCCGGTATGGGAGCGAGAGGTTGATGCCGCGATAGCAGCTTGTGGTGGGCTGACTCGTGGTGGACTGCCTCGTGGTGGACTGACTCGTGGTGGATGACGGGGGCGCCGCGGTGGTGGCCGCCTCACGGCCGGGGGCGCCGACACCGACCGGTGTGCAGTCACGCAGTTCGAGAACAGAGATCAGCTCGCGCCAGTCAGTTGCCATGACGGCAGTGTAATCGCAGATTGCGAAAATGAGAATACAATTCTCGGGTCGTCAGGCGCTGCGACTGAATCCCTGCGCGCAGAACTCCCAGACCTCGTCGGCGGTGATGGGATGGTTGTCGGGGTCGTCGGTGGGCACGCTCGACTGGGCGATGAACATGACCGTCTGCATCACCATCGCGGACACCCGCCGCGGGTTCAGGCCCTCGCGCAGTTCGTCCGCGGCGGACGCTTCCTCGAGGAATTCCGCCAGCAGCGCGACCAGCGGGGCGTGCGCGATCCGCACCTCGGTCGGATGTGTGAGCAGCAGCTGCGGGGCGAAGTCACTGAACAAGGGCCGCTTGGCATTCGGGTCCGGCCGCGACAGCTCGAACAGTAACGTCACCGCGACTCGCACTCGCTCGATGGGGTCGGTCTCGGTGGCCGCGGCCGCCCGGATCTGGTCGGCGGACCTGCTCAGCGCATCTTCGAACAGGGCGAGGAGCAACTCGTGCTTGCCGTCGAACTGGAGATAGAAGCTGCGCAGGGATTGCTTCGACCGCTCGACCACCTCCTGCACCGTGAACTCGGTGGTGCCCTTCTCGGTGATGATTGCCTGCGCGGCGTCGAGAAAGCGTTGCACACGCTGTTCGGCACGCAGTTTCGCGGTCTTGATCGACCGCTCGACGGCGCGCTGCTTCCATGCGGGCTCTTCGTTCGCGCTTGTCATGGCGCCCGATTTCCGCGGAGTTGCCTATGCATAGGGCGAGTTTAGCTGAGTGAACAATCGATCGTGGCGAAGGGCGCTCTTCAGAATGAAAGTGTTCCATTCTGAAATAGAGAACGCTATTCTCATTTGATGGATAGAACAGTCTCTCCGTCGTCGTCATCGGTCGTCGGGGCACACAGGAAGCCGAGAGGAGAGTGTCCGTGCTCGTAGAGTTCGATTCCGACCAGCGGCTCTGGGGTAAGACCGTGCGGGAACTGCTGGCGAAGGAATGCTCGCCCGCACGGATCCGGCAGGTGGTCGACGACGACGTCGACCCGGCATCGCTCTGGGCCACGTATGTCGACCAGGGCTGGACGGAATTGGTGGAGCCGGCCGAATCCGTCGAGCTCGCCATCGCCCTGGAGGCCATGGGAGCGGCGACCGATCCCACGCCGTTCCTGGCGACCGTGACCCAGTTCGCACCGTTGGCCGGGGATCTGGCAGAACCGGGCCGGACGGGCGCGGCGGTCCCGACCGGAATCACCGCGCATCTCGACGACGAGGGGTGGCTGCTGTCGGGTACCTGCCGAACCGTTCTCGACGGCGACCGCGCCGAGCAGTTCGCCGTGGCGACCGCCGCAGGCGTGTTCGTGATCTCCGCGGATGTCGCCGTCGTGACGCGGGTACCGTGCTTCGACCCGCTGATGCACGTCGCGGATGTCACGTTTCCGTCTGTGCGTGTGCCGGATTCGCGACGCAATCCGGTTCCCGACGTCGCCCGGGCACGCGCGGTCGCCTTGATGGGGATGTCCATCACGATGGTCGGTGCCTGCCAACGGATCCTCGACCTCGCCCTCGAGCACGTGACCAACCGTCAGCAGTTCGGCGTCGCGATCGGCAGCTTCCAGGCCGTGAAGCACAAGGCCGCCGACATGCACGTCGCCGTGGAGCGGGCTCGGGCCCTCGCGTACTACAGCGCATTGACGATCGCGACCGGCAGCGCCGACATGCGGCTTGCCGCGTCGATGGCGAAAGCCTCGGCGGGAGAGTGTCAATCGCTGGTGTTCCGCAACGGCTATCAGCTGTTCGGCGCGATGGGCTACACGTGGGAGAACGATCTGCAGTTCCCACTGAAGCGTGCCAAGGCAGGAGAACTGATGCTCGGTGGTTCGGACGAACACCGGGCATTGATCACCGAGGAGTATCGTGCAACTCAACTTTGACGCCGACGTCGAGGAGTTCCGGGCGGAGTTCGTCGCCTTTCTCGACGAGAATCTTCCCACCGAGGCGGACGCCGGGCGTCGGGCGAAATCCAGTTCGGACATACCGGATTGGGCTCGTGAGTGGCAGCGCCTGCAATTCGATCATGGATGGTTACAGCCCGGGAACCCGCCGGAGTTCGGTGGCCGCAACGCCGGAATCCTGCAGCAGTACGTCCATCTCGTCGAGCTGTCACGACGCCGCATCTACCACAGTTACAACCCACAGGGCCTGGGCATCATCGCGGCATCGCTGCTGACCTTCGGAACCCCGGAACAGAAGAGCAGATGGGCGGTGCGCATCCTGCGTGCCGAGATCACGGCGTCGCTCGGGATGAGTGAGCCGGGGGCCGGTTCGGATCTGGCCTCCCTGCGCACCAAGGCTCGCCTCGAGGGTGACGAGTTCGTGGTGAACGGCCAGAAGGTCTGGACGTCGGGAGCACACGACGCCGACGTCCTGCTGACGTTCGTGCGCACCGACCCCGATGCCCCCAAGCACAAGGGCATCAGCGCCATCCTGATCCCGACCGATCTGCCCGGTGTCACCCGCCGCCCGTTCGGGGCCATCTCGTCGCCCACGGATCTGGACTTCAACGAGGTGTTCTTCGAGGACGTGCGGGTCCCCGCCGAGAATCTGATCGGCGAACTCAACGGCGGTTGGCATGTCGCCAACGGGTCGTTGGGACATGAGCGAACGCTGTTGTGGCTCAGCTTTGCCGAGCGACTGGAGGACCTGCTCCGCGACTACCGGCCGGAGACGGTCTTGGATCGCGACCGGTACGCGACGTTGGTGATGGACTCACATGCGCTCCGGTTGCTGGGCTCGCAGGCACTTGGCCGGGCGGCCCGCGGGGAGCAGGATGTGCCGGCCTTGTCAGTGCTCAAGCTGATGGGTTCGGAAGCCGTTCAGAACGCGACCGAGCACGCACTCGCCGCCGCCGGGGAGGACGGGTTGTCGCACCCCGGGCTGACCGCACCGTACAACCACATGGATCTCGAGATGCTCTACACGAGTTGGTTCGAACGCTACGCGCGCAGCTTCGGCTACACCATCGCCGGTGGCACGTCGGAGATCCAGCGGAATGTCATCGCGGAACGAGTGCTCGGATTACCCAGGCGCTGAGGCGGTATCGATGAAGGGCACAGATGAACATCCTGTATGACGTGAAGGACAAGATCGCGACGATCACGCTGAATCGACCCGAGGTGGCCAACGCCCAGAACGCCGAGCTCCTCGACGAGCTGGACGCGGCGTGGACCAGGGCGGCCGACGATCCGGACGTCAGTGTGATCGTCCTGCGTGGCGAGGGAAAGCACTTCTCCTCCGGACATGACCTCAACGGTGGCGGCCCCAGGCCGGACAAGATCACCCTGGAGATGGTCTACGGCACGGAGTCCCGACGGTATCTCGACTACAGCCTGCGGTGGCGCAACATCCCCAAGCCGAGTATCGCTGCGGTGCAAGGCCGTTGCATCGCGGGTGGGCTGCTGCTCTGTTGGCCGTGCGACCTGATCATCGCATCGGAGGATGCCAAGTTCTCGGACCCCGTGGTGATGATGGGTATCGGTGGCGTCGAATATCACGGTCACACCTGGGAACTCGGCCCGCGTAAGGCCAAGGAGATCCTCTTCACCGGGCGCCCGGTCACCGCCGCGGAGGCGGAACAGACCGGCATGGTGAACCTGGTGGTCCCACGTGACGAGCTCGATGCGCGGACCGCGGAGATGGCGGCCAGGATCGCGACGATGCCCCCTTTCGCATTGCGCCAGGCCAAGCGGGCCGTCAACCAGACGCTCGATGTCCAGGGCTTCTACGCGGCGATCCAGTCGGTGTTCGACATCCATCAGACCGGGCACGGAAACGCGCTGAGCGTCAGCGGGTTTCCGGTCCTCGTACATCTCGACGAGATGAAGGGCCGAATGAGCTGAATCTGTCGATCGGGTCAAATGGTCCGCGCAGCAACAATATTGCTCATAGGAAATTCTCAGTTTCGGCACAAACGGGCAGGTGATTGTCCTATTCTCTAGATGGAGAATGTGATTATCACACTCGGTCGCCGGCACCCACTGCCGTCGATGCTTCATGAATCAGTTGGGTGCTCGTGATAACGAGCACCCACAAGAAAGGACACCACCATGCGCAGAACTTTCACCGCGCGGGCTCTGGCCATGTGTGCGGGGGCGGTCATGATCGTCGGCGTCGCGGCTGGTTGTAGCGACTCGGACTCGAGTGACTCAGGCTCGAGCGCAACCAGTTCGATGGCGTCGACGTCGATGGCTGCGGCCGCCGCGGACCCGGCGACCACCAAAGAGATCACCGACGCCTACGTGACCTTCTTCAACGGTCAGACCCCGCCGCCCGAGCGCGCCGCGCTGATCGAGAACGGTGCGGCGTTCCAGCCGGTGCTGCAGGGGCTGACACAGAACCCGCAGTCCATGCAGACGACGGTGGCGGTGAAGGACGTGAAGGTGACCGACGCCGACCATGCCGACGTCACATATGACCTGCTGATGCAAGGCAACCCGGTGATGCCGGGTCAGACCGGTCAGGCGATCAAGGAGGACGGGAAGTGGAAGGTGTCGGCCGACACCTTCTGTGCCCTGATGGCGGTGCAGGGTGGCGGGGGACAGATTCCTGCCTGCGCCTGACACACGGAAACCCCTTCGGGCCGGCCTCGATTCGAGGCCGGCCCGAAGTGTCTGTGATGCCCGGAGTTCGAGACGAGACGACTCCGCTCAGAGGTCGATCAACCGCGGAGCGGTCAGCGAGGTGCGGATCAGGGCACCTGCCTCGCGCGTCAGCTCTCGACTACTGCCCAGCAACGAATCGAGCATGATGACCCTGCGGGCATGCCGGTGAAACGGATGCTCCGCCGTGAATCCGATACCACCGAGAACCTGCTGGACATGTCGTGAGGTGATCGACGCGGCCCGACCGGCCGCCGCCTTCGCGAGAAGAGCGCCGAAGTCGTCCTGCGCAACCCGGAGGGTGGCCTCGGCCCCCTCGATGGCCACCAGCGTTTCGGCGAGTCGGTGACGAACGGCCTGGAACGCCGCGATCGGTCGACCGAACTGTGTGCGGTCGAGTGCATGGGTCCGCGCGAGATCGAGCATCGCCCGGCTGGAGCCGAGCAGCCACCAGCCGAGTGCCAGACGAGCCTGGGCGAGCGGGACGTCGACGCCACGGGTCACCTCGTGCAGCGGTAGCTCCGGATCGATCGAGTCCTGCCCGTCGATGTGCTCCCGGGTCCACTCCACCCACCGGTGCCCCACGAACGGCAGGGCCACCACGGAGCCGGGTTCACCGTCGTGGGCGAGCAACAGGACGTCGTTGAGAATGGAGCTGTGCGTGCCGGTTTCGCCGAGCAGGCGGAACACGAGTGGTATCGCGACATCGGGGATGTCGGCGAGCATCTCCGACCACCCGAGTTCGGCCAGCGCCTTGTCGAGGGTCGGCCCGGAACTCGACGACATGACCTTGCGCAGGGTGTCGGCGAAGAGATCCTGTTCGGCGCTATCCACTGTCACCCTTTCCCAGATCGAGTAGTCGGCGCGCGATGATGTTGCGCTGGATCTCGGCGGTGCCGCCGTAGATCGTCGCCGCACGAGAATAGAGATACTCGGACCGCAGGACCGGATCGGTCCACTCGATCGCACCTGGCACCAGATCGCGACAGGTGTCGAAGAGTTGTTGTTCGGCGGTTGCCAGCAGCACCTTGTCGATCGACGTCTCCGGACCGAGCCGGCCGCCCGCGCCCAATCGTTGTTGCGTCGCATATGACCTGGACCGAACGGTGTGCGCGGCGAGGTAAGCCGCACCGAGATCGAGGTCGTCTACGGGATCCGACTGCTGCACAAGGTTGTCCAGAATGGAATACAGATAGGCGATGCGGTGCCAGAAGCATGTCGATCGCTCGTGCGGCAGCAGGTCCATGGCGACCCGCCATCCGTCGCCGGGCCGGCCGAGCATCCGGTCGGCCGGCACCACGACGTCATCGAACCAGACCTCGGCGAACTCGTCCACGCCGTGCATCGTCCGCAGCGGTCGCACCGTGATGCCGGGGGTGTCCATGTCCACGAAGAACGCAGTGATGCCCTCGTGACCGGGGCCGGTGCGAGTCAGGAGGACGCAGCGGGCGGCGAACTGGGCGAGACTGGTCCATACCTTCTGGCCGTTGATGATCCACGTGTCGGTGTCGGGATCCGGCGCGGCGCGCGTACTCAGTGAGGCCAGGTCGCTTCCGGACCCGGGCTCGGAGAAGCCCTGGCACCATTGTTCGTCGCCGTTGAGGAGTCGTGGCACCATCTCAGCGGCCAACTCGGGCCGCGCGTAGGAGATGACGGTCGGTGCGAGCACCTCGATCATCGAGTAGATGCCCGGTTCGGCGAGATTGCGTGTCGCGACCTCTTCGCCGAGCACCGCCCGCAGCACGGCCTCGCCGCCGAGTCCGCCGACCTCGGCAGGCCAGCCGTAACGCATCCAGTCGGCGTCGTAGAGGGCTCGCCGGACACGGGACAGCTGGGCGACCTGGGCGTCGAAGGAGTGGTCGTCGCCGGAGGACAGGTCATTGGTGTCGAGCCACTCGCGCACCACCGCCCGGAACTCGGCCGTGCCGAACTCTTCGGTGTTCATTCTCCGGTGAAGGAGATCGCGTGGGGGCGGCCCGAATTGTGTTCGCCGTTGCGGCGGATGAACGTCATCGCCCTGGTGCGCAATCGCCAGCCGTCGTCCGTTCGGACGTAGGTGTCGTTGTAGTAACCGATACGCATGTCTTGCTGGGTGTGATCGATGAAGCAGAGGGGCTGCGTGCCGGTCGCCTCGTCGCCGTCGAGGTCGATCTGGGCGGTGCCGGTGAGGAACAGGCCCTTCGGCGCCGCCTCGACCAGCCGGGGGAACTGGTCGAGGGGATAGACCTCGCCGAACGCGCTGTAGGTGCCGTCCGGGGTGAACACCGACACCACGCCCTCGGTGTCACCCTTGGTCATCGTGACCGCGTACTTGGCGAGCAATTGCTCGATGTCGATCAGGTCGTCATTTCTGGATGCGTCATTTCTGGACAAAGACCTTGCCACCTTTCATCACGAAGCGGACATCCTGCGTGACGGTGATGTCCTCCAGTGGATTTCCGGGAACGGCGATGATGTCGGCGAGCAGCCCCTCGGCCAGCCGGCCGCGGTCGTCGACCCGGATCAACTCGGCGGCGGTGACGGTGGCCGCACGCAGTACCGCGGATGCCGGCATCCCGCGCTCGACGAGCGCCACGAGTTCGTCCGCGTTCTTGCCGTGGGGAATTGCCGGCGCATCTGTGCCGACCGCGATCTTCACCCCGGCGTCATACGCCTTCTTCACCGAGATCCGGGCCTTCGGGAACATCTCGGCCGCCTTCGCCTGCAGCTCGGGCGGGGAGTGCGAGACATCCATCGCGTCGGCCAGCCGGGTGGTCGGAACCAGGAAGGTATCGTTCGCGACCAGCATCTTGATCGCCTCGTCGTCCATCAGGAAGCCGTGTTCGATGCAGTCGATACCGGCTTTCACAGCCTGCTTGACCGCCTCGGCGCCATGGGTGTGTGATGCCACTCGCAGACCGCGACGGTGCGCCTCGTCGACGATGGCACACAACTCGTCGAACGAATAGTGCTGCGCCCCAGGTTCTCCGGTGAGCGACATGACGCCGCCCGACACGCAGACCTTGATCAGCTGCGCGCCGTGCTTGATCTGATACCGCACGGCCTTGCGCACTTCGTCGACGCCGTTGGCGATGCCCTCCTCGAGGGTGAGGTCCAGGACATGGGGCGCAAAGGCGGCGAACATCGTCGGGTCGAGGTGGCCGCCGGTGGGGGTGATCGCATGTCCGGCCGGCACGATGCGCGGTCCGTCGATCCACCCTTTGTCGATGGCCCGACCCAACGCGACGTCGAGTAGGTATCCGCCGGTCTTGACGAAGAGTCCGAGGTTGCGGACGGTGGTGAAGCCGGCGCGGAGCGTGCGGCGGGAGTTGCCCACCGCACGCAGCATCCGGGTCGGCGGGTCATCCTGGACCGTGGAGTAGACGGGTCGTTCGCCCCGGCCACCCATCAGCAGGTTGACCTCCATGTCCATCAGTCCGGGGAGGAGGATGTTGTCGCCGAGGTCGATGATCTCGCCCTCTGGCTCGCCACCGATTCCGACGATCCGATCGCCGTCGACACGGATGATGCCCGGGGTGATCAGCTCACCCGTGTCGACGTCGACCAGACCGGCCGCTTTCAGAGTGACCATCAGACCACGGGTTCGGAGACGAGTTCGGCCCAGGCGGCACCGCTGTCGGGAACCCGCGGTTGCTTCCAGACCTCTACGGGGAACGACACCATCACCAGAGACTGCATGAGGTGGATCAGCGAACGTACATCCTCGGGCAGGTCGTCGAGGGGGAATTTGTCACCGAAGACGCACGCGTCGTCCAGGCGCTTCATCGCCGCGTCGTAGAACTCCTGCATGTCCGCCATGCTCGACTCGAGCCGCTTCGCATAGCGCTGCGCCTCGGTGGGCAGGCACCAGTCCGAGTACTTCTCCAGTTCCGCGAATTCAGCTGGCAGTTTTGGCATTTTCGTACTCCTTGACGTGGTCGACAGCCGTTTTGTGTAGGTGACGCAGGAGGATCTCCTGGTCGCACAAGGGGAAATCGGTGACAGTGCGGGTCTCGATCATCTTCTGCGTCGCCTCGAGAGTGTTCGCGTCCTGCAACGCGTACTCCTTGAAGGTGACCGCGGCCAGCTCCTGGGCGAGGCGTTCGCGGACCGTCTTCGGCGGCACGAAGTAGAGCTTGGCCTCGAAGATGTGCCGGTCGACCGCGGTAGGCCAATAGTGGTACGTCAGATACCAACCCGGCGCCCAGCACAGCAGCGACATGTTCGGGAAGAACTCGAACTCGTCGACGCCCCAGGGGACCGCGCCGGCTGGGTTGATGGCAGGCGGCAGCGGATCCAGGCCCTCGATGTCGGGTCGATCCCACGGACCGAAGAGACCCGACCGCAGGATGCGCTCGATCGGCTTGACCATGTTCAGATCCTTGGGTGGCGCCATGCCGCCCCACGACGAGACCATCGAGTGCGGGCCCTGCAAGTCATAATGCAGGCCTTCGAAACCGACCTTCATGAGCTTGTCGGCCTCGTCCTTCACGGCCTGCTTCTGATGCAGTACCGGGGCGTGATAGAACTCGGCGAAGGCGTCGATGAAGAGCTTCCAGTTGCTGCCGACCTCGGCGCGGTAGCTGTAGACCTCGGTCATCTCATGGAACGGATAGCCCTGGAGTCCCTTGCCGTAGGTGCCCAGATAGTCGTCCAGCGACTCGGCGTTCGGGTCGAGGTTGATGAAGATGAACCCTTCCCAGATCTCGCACCGGACCGACTTGAGGCCGAACTGTTGTTTGTCGAGGTCGAAGAACTCACCCTCCTGCTGGACGTAACTCAGATCGCCGGTGAGGTCGTACCGCCAGGCGTGGTACTTGCAGGTGAACTGTCGGCAGGTGCCGGCGGTCTCCTCGTTGGGGAAGTCGTCCCACACCAGCTTGTTGCCACGGTGTCGGCAGACGTTGTGGAAGGCCCGGACGACGTCGTCCTTGCCCTTGACGATGATCAGCGACGTGTTGGCCGCCGCCAGCTCGCGGGTGAAGTAGCTGCCCTTCTTGGGGAGGCGCTCGACCCGGCCGACGTTGAGCCAGGTTTTCTTGAAGATCGCCTCGCGTTCGCTCTCATAGAACTCGGGATCGATCGAGTCGGTGTAGTCCACCGGAGCTGTCCCGAGCTGGGGGAAGTGCTCGGTCCAACTTCCTTCGGCGGGTTTCTTGAAGTGTGCCAATGGTTTACCTTTCGTATTCAGGCTGGAGTTCGCGATCCGGCTCGATGCCGAACGTGTTGAATGCCATGGACAATGTGGAGTAGGCGCCGACCGTGAAGACCAGATCCATCACCTGTCGGTCGGTGAGGTGCTCGGCGAGGGACTTCCAGGTCGCGTCGAGGATCGCGTGGTGACGGTCCAACTCGCCGACCGCCTCGAGGACGAGTTGTTCGACGGGGTCGAGCGCGACTCCGTTGCGCGCGTCGTCGATTTCTCGGAGTGTCATCCCGACGGACTGGCCCATACCCGTGTGGTGCTCGAGTTCGTAGTCCGATTTGCTGAGTTCAGCGACCCGGAGGATGGCGACCTCACGAATCCGGTCGGACAGTGTGGACCGAAACAAGAGGTGCACGTTGAACGGCATGAATGCCTTGGTGAGATCAGGGTGGCGTACGAGGGTTGCCAGCGCATTGCCGGCACCCTGGGGATTCCGTCGCCTCTTCGGCAGCATGCCCGCCAGTGCGGCATCGACGTCGTCGTCCCACTGGTCGCCCGGCAAGGGTGTCAGCCGCATTCGGCCCTCCTTCGGAGAATCACATTCTCAATGACGGATACTACGTTTTCACGAGTTGCCCCGCGAGTCAATGGATCGGCGCATGTTTCCTGGCGTACCGCGAGGCCTGCAGAGTCGGATGTCAGGGTTGCTTGCCGGCATCCTGCGACGTCGCGCACCCGCGGGTGCGATGAGTCTGTGACCTGGATCTCCCAATGTGTTGATTCTTCGTTTAGGAGAAGCTAGTTTCTCATTAGCGAGAGCAGGGATGCCACGGCTGCGCTTCGGAACTGATCCGACGGCCTTCGCCAGACGCTCTCGAATCCCGGTGGGATAGGCCGGCCCGGAGACGTCATTGAGGAGAATCAGGTGAGAGCACAGCGAATACTCGCGATGGCCATCGTGGTGGTGGCCTTTACTGCCGCTGGATGTGGCGGCCGCGACGGGAGCGGGACCGAGGAGAGCGGGGCGGCGGGAACCGGATCCTCGTCGAGCGTTTCGAGCTCGTTCGGTGATCTGACGGATGTGTGCAAGGACGGATCCGCGAAGGGGGCCACCGCGCAGGGGGTCACCGACGATCAGATCCAGGTCGGTGTCATGTCTGATGTCGGCTTCACCAAGAACTCGGAGTTCGGGGACGCGGCAAAGGTTTTCACGTCGTGGTGCAACGACAACGGTGGGATCAACGGTCGCAAACTCGTGGCGACGACGCGAGACACGAAACTCATGGCAGTCCGGCAGCAGATGTCCGAGGCGTGCAAGCAGGACTTCGCGCTCGTCGGTGGTGGAGCGGCTCTCGATGCGCTGGGCACCAAGGATCGGCTGTCATGCCTCCTCCCGAACTTCCCCGCGCAGGTCGCTCAGCTGAGCGAACTCGGCGCGGACCTCAGCGTGCAGGCGTCACCGTCGCAGGTCTTCGGTTACCTGCCCTACTACCAATTCCGCGAGTGGCTGTTGAAGGACGCGTATCCGCAGTCCGCGAATGCGGTCGGCATCATCAACGGAGACTCTCCGGTCACCAAGGTCCTCGGTGACATTCAGACCGAGACCGTCAAGGCCGCCGGTGGCACCTTCGTCTACAACGATGTGTATCCCGCCGCCGGAGTGTCGGACTGGACCCCGTACGCGCAGGCGATCAAGAACAAGGGCGTCAAAGGTCTGATCTTCTTCGGGGACTACAAGCAGCTCGCCAAGCTCGAGAGCGTGTTGACCAGCATGAACTACAAGCCCGATTGGATCGATGCGAACAACAACGCCTACAGTCAGTCGTTCCTCGACCTGATCGGTTCATCGGCAGAGCAGCAGAACAATCTCGTCGACCTCGGCGGTGTCCTGCCGATCGAGAGCACAGACCCGGTGATGAACCAGCTCAAGGAGCTGTACAAGAAGTACGCTCCCGACGCCACGATCACCCTCCCCGCGCTGCGCGCCTTCTCGGCCTGGCTGGTGTTCGCCAAGTCGGCGGCGAGCTGCGGAGACAATGTGACCCGTGCATGCGTACTCGGTGCCGCGACCAAGGAAACCCAATGGACCGCGGGTGGGCTGCAGGCCCCGCAGAATCTCATGCCGGGTGCGGCGCCGTCGCCGTGCTTCAACGTCGAGAAGTCGACCGCGAACGGGTGGACGCCGGCCGACTTCGGTCCCGACCAGGGGGCGTACCGCTGCAACATCCCGGTGAAGAAGTGGACCGGTCAGTACGGCAACGGAATGAAGTTGTCCGATGTCGGCAAGAGCATGAGTGACGTGCAGTAATGGATCAATTCCTCGCCTTCGGCGTGGTCGGACTCAGCACCGCCGCGATCTACGCAGTGATCAGCGGCGGGCTGGTCGTCACCTACACCACCACCGGTGTCTTCAACTTCGCCCACGGCGCCGCCGGCATGATGGCGGCATTCACGTACTGGCAGTTCAGCATCGGCTGGGGATGGCCCGTCTGGTTGTCGTTGGTCGTGGTGCTCGGCGTGCTGACGCCACTGTTCGGGCTGCTCGTCGAGATCGCGATGCGTCCGGTGCAGCCCCTCGGTGAAGCCGAGAAGCTGGTGATGACGGTTGCGCTGTTGAGCGGCCTCATCGCGGTGGCGCGATGGATTTGGGATCCGAACGAACCGCGCAACCTGCCGCAGTTCTTCGCCGACCAGCAGCCGTTCCATGTCTTCGGTGCCACGGTGACCTGGCACCAGGCACTCACGATGATCGTCGCAATCCTGGTGGCTGCCGGCTTGCGCATCCTGTTGTTCCGGACGCGGGCCGGTACCGAGATGCGTGCCACGGTCGACGACCGCTCGCTGGTCGGTCTCACCGGAGCAGATCCGGTGCGTGCCAATCGGATCGCGTGGGTGCTGGGAATCGAGCTGGCCGCCATCGGTGGTGTCCTGATCGCTCCGGTGGTCGCGCTCGATGCAATGTCACTGTCATTGGTGATCGTCAGTGCATACGCAGCGGCGATCTTCGGTCGGCTCAAGAGTCTCCCCCTCACCTTCCTCGGCGCGGTCGTGGTCGGTTGCATGGAGAGTTATCTGACGGGATATCTGCCGCAGAACGCGTACCTTCCCGGAATTCGCTTGGCAGCTCCCGCGATTCTGCTGCTGCTCGCCCTGCTGGCCTTTCCGCACGGACGGTTACGGGGCCGAGATCGTCAATTGAGCCCGGTGCCGCTGCCGTCGCTGCGAGGCACCATCTTCTTCGCCCTGGTGATTGTGTGGTCCGGTCTGATTCTGGCGACAGTGCTCAGCGACGGCGACCTGCTCACCTATGGCCAGATCTTCGCGTTCGGTGTGCTGGCGCTCTCCTACGTGCCGCTCGCGGGTTACGCCGGCCAGATCTCGTTGTGCCAGATCACGCTCGCCGGTATCGGTGCGATCGTCTGTGGCCACCTGGGAGCGAACGGTCAGTGGTGGGCGATCATCGCGGCGATGGTGATCGCCGGCATCGTAGGAGCGGCAATCGCGCTGCCGGCACTGCGATTGTCGGGGGTGTATCTCGCTTTGGGGACGGCCGCGATCGCGGTGATCTTCGATCGGTGGATCTTCACCCTTCCCGCCTTTGATCTCTTCGGCGTGCACATCTCGTTCTTCGACCAGGGCTCGGTCGAGGTGCCGGGCCCTACATTGTTCGGCTATGCCATCGACACTCCGCAACGCACCACTGTGTTCGCGGCGGTGGTCCTCGCGGTCGCCACGCTCGGCGTGGCGCTGCTCCGGCGCGGTCGCCTCGGGCGGAAGCTGATCGCGCTCCGCGACAGCGAGGCGGCCTACGCCACTCTCGGCGGCAACCTCCTCATATCGAAGATGCTCGTCTTCGGTATGAGTTCCGCGTTGGCCGGACTCGGGGGTGCGTTGTACGGCATGCAACTCGGATCGGTGACCGGAGACCAGTTCAACTTCATCTCGGGACTGCCGATCTTCCTGGTCGTGGTCCTGGCAGGAATGGGAACCGTGGGGAGTGGACTCTTCACGGGTGCGGCACTCGCGGGGCCGCTCAACGCGATCGGCGTGTTGTGGCCGATGCTGCGTGAGGTGTCCCAGGCGATTCCGGCGCTCCTCGGCATCGCCTTCGGGGCCAGGGCGGTCAAACAGGGCGGAATCGCGGCGCTACGCAAGCAATGGGACACCGCCTTTGCCGATCGTGTGGTGATGGGTGCCCTCGTGGGGTGGACGCTGGTCGCGTGGCTGCTGCGGCTTGCCGATGTGATCAACGGCTACGTGTTCTGTCTGGCAATGGTCGTCGCAGCGGTACTCACTCCGCTGTTCGCAGGTTGGCGTGAACGTCGCAGGCATGCGGGTGACGGGTCCGATGACCCGGAGATCCCGGTCGAATGGTGGGGTATCTCCCGGCCATGGTCCGAAGATGACGAGGAGGTGTTGGATCGTGCCGTCGCTGCTGGAAGTTAGTGATGTATCGGTGTCCTTCAGCGCGCACCGGGCGCTTGACGGTGTTCATCTGGCCGCCGAGCGCGGACACATCACCGGGCTGATCGGACCCAACGGTGCCGGCAAGAGCACGTTGTTCGACGTGATCGGGGGCCTTCGGCGGCCGAATACGGGCTCTGTGGTCCTCGATGGAAAGGACATCACCCGGCTGGGCCCGGCGCAGCGCGCCAAGCGCGGTATGGCACGGACGTTCCAAGGGCTCGAACTGTTCGGCCGGCTCAGTGTCCGCGACAACCTGCTCGTCGCGGCCGAGCTCCGCCGCCACGGACGTGACGTGACGAAACTGGTCGACGGGGTCATCGAGCGCGCCCAGCTCGAGGCGTACGCCGACCGGCTCGCCGATTCACTGCCGACCGGCGTTGGTCGTCAGGTGGAGGTGGCGAGAGCGCTGACCACGCAACCGGATCTGATCCTCCTGGACGAGCCCGCGGCCGGACAGGATGCCGAAGAGACCGAGCGCTTCGCCGGGATCCTCCGCACAGTGGCTGCCGACGGGGTGGCAATCCTGCTGGTGGAACACGACATGGAACTCGTGATGAGTGTCTGCGACCAGGTCCACGTGCTCGACCTGGGCTCGATCATCACCTCCGGGCCACCGGAATCGGTGCGCCAGAACGCCGCGGTACTCGACGCCTATCTGGGGACAGCATGATTCCACCGTTACTCGAACTCTGCGATATTCGCGCCGGCTACGACGGCATCACGGCGTTGCACGGTGTCGACATCAGCGTTCACGCCGGCCAAGTGGTGGCCTTGCTCGGACCCAACGGCGCCGGCAAGACCACCACCCAAAAAGTGGCTGCGGGTGTGCATCCGGTGGACTCGGGCCGGATTCTCTACGGCGGTCGCGACGTCACCGGCATCGCATCCCGGAATGCGGCGCTGGCCGGGTTGTGTCTGATCCCCGAGGGCCGTGGGGTGTTCCCGAATCTGACGGTACGCGAGAACCTCTGGATGATGACGTTCACCGGAAAGTCGCGAGAGCAGATCGAGGACATCGCCTTCTCGAGGTTCCCGATCCTCGAGGAACGTGCATCGCAGACCGCAGGCACCCTGTCGGGCGGTGAACAGCAGATGCTCGCCCTCACGCGCGGGCTGGCAACAGATCCGGCGGTACTGCTCCTCGACGAACTCTCGATGGGCCTGGCCCCCCTCGTGGTGGAGAAGCTTTACGAGCACGTGGCCCAGATCGCTCGTGACGGTGTCGCCGTCCTGGTGGTCGAGCAGTTCGCTTCGGCAGTGCTCGACATGGCCGATCATGCCGCTGTACTGGTCCGCGGACAGGTGGAATACGAGGGTCCGCCAGGAGAATCACTCAGAAATGAACTCGCCAACCTCTACCTAGGAAGTGCCACATGACCGCCACATCGGATGACCGGGCGCAACGATTCACACAGGAACTCGAGAAGCTGAAGATCCCCGATCCCGCTGCTGCCAGATCTCAACTGTGGGTTCGACTAGGGGTGGCCGCCATGGTCATCGGCGTCGCTCTGGGCGTGGTCGCTTATCTGATGTCGCACAACACATCCGACCCACTTGTCCAGCGTGACGCGCTGACGATCGCACTCACGGGCGTGGCCGTCGCCATCGTCGGGTCGGCGGTCTTCCTGCGCTACTCGCTGACCAACTTCCTGCGTTTCTGGCTGGCACGGCAGTCGTTCGATCTCAACACCTTCGGCGAGCGCCTTGCCCCGGCCCCGGTGGCCGGAAAACACACCACCGATGCGAAGGAGAATATTCGCAATGACCACGAGAGTCCCGCCGTTGCGCGCGGGTGAGCAGTTGGCATGTCCGACGTGCACCACGAAGGTGGTCGTCGTCAAGGCTCCGGCCGACGGTGTCGCCGAGATCATCTGTGGTGAAACGCCAGTACAGCCGGTGAAATCGGTGACACAGCCGCCGAAAGACGGATCGGCACCCGGTGTGCTGATCGGCAAGCGTTACGTCAACGCCGACGAAACCGTGGAGTTGCTATGCGCCGCAGCCGGCGCGGGTCCCCTCATCTGTGATGGCACGGAGATGACCCTCAAGTCTGCGAAAGCGCTCCCGGCATCGGATTGACCGGCAGCCGCGCGCACCGGCCCGACAAACGGGAGGGCCGGTGCGCGCGCATGTCCGGCACAAGCACACAGGAAGGTTCGGTTCATGTCTGCAGGGATGAGTTTCGATCTGACCGAGGATCAAGAGGTGATCCGGAAGTCGGTCGCCGAGTTGGCCGGTCGCTTCGACGACCACTATTGGATGGAAAAGGATCTCGCACACGAGTTCCCGACCGAGTTCTATCAGGCCATCGCCGACGGCGGCTGGCTCGGCATGACCATCCCGGAGGAGTACGGCGGGCACGGACTGGGGATCACCGAGGCCTCGATTCTCCTCGAGCAGGTCTCGCGTTCGGGTGGTGCGATGAACGCGGCGACCGCCATCCACCTCTCGATCTTCGGTATGCAACCAGTGGTCAAGCACGGGTCCGACGAACTCAAACAGCGGACGTTGCCCCGCGTGGTGAACGGTGACCTGCACGTGTGTTTCGGCGTGACCGAACCCGGTGCGGGCCTCGACACCTCGCGCATCACCACGTCCGCGCGCCGCAAGGGCGACGGCTACGTGATCAACGGTCGCAAGGTGTGGATCTCGAAGGCGATGGAGGCCGAGAAGATCCTCCTGCTCACCCGGACGACGCCCTATGACGAGGTCGAGAAGAAGACCGATGGGATGACGCTGTTCCTCACCGATCTCGATCGCGCGCACGTCGACATCAGGCCGATCAAGAAGATGGGCCGCAACGCGGTCACCTCCAAC
This sequence comes from Gordonia sp. DT101, assembly GCF_049844895.1. Lineage (NCBI taxonomy): Bacteria > Bacillati > Actinomycetota > Actinomycetes > Mycobacteriales > Gordoniaceae > Gordonia > Gordonia sp. DT101. The sequence continues at coordinate 505,872 of NZ_JBNCLX010000004.1, forward strand.
GAGGTGTTCATCGACGACCTGTACGTGCCGGAGGAGGACCGGGTGGGTGAAGAGGGCAAGGGCTTCAAGTACCTCCTCGACGGTCTCAATCCGGAGCGCATGCTCATCGCGGCGGAGGCGCTCGGGATCGGCCGGGTCGCACTCGACCGCGCGGTGTCCTATGCAAAGCAGCGCGAGGTGTTCGACCGTCCGATCGGGATGAACCAGGGCATCCAGTTCCCGCTGGCCGACTCCCTCGCGCACCTGGATGCGGCGGAACTGGTGTTGCGCAAGGCCACGTGGCTCTACGACAACGGGAAACCCTGTGGTCGAGAGGCCAACACGGCCAAATATCTCTGCGCGGATGCAGGTTTCACGGCCGCCGACCGTGCACTGCAGACCCATGGCGGCATGGGGTACTCGGAGGAGTACAACGTCGCACGCTACTTCCGCGAGGCGCGTGTCATGCGGATCGCGCCGATCAGCCAGGAAATGATCCTCAACTATCTGGGATCACACACATTGGGCATGCCGAGGAGTTACTGATGGGCCACAACACGATGTTCGACCTGACCGGCCGCGCGGCCGTCGTCACCGGCGCCGCCGGTGGCATCGGTTCGGCGGTGGCCGCGGCGCTGGCCACCGCGGGAGCGGCGGTCATGGTCACCGATGTGAACGAATCGGCGGCGGCCGAGGTCGCCGAGAAGATCTCGCTCTCTGGTGGCAAGGCCGACAGCATGGCGCTCGACGTCAGCGACCGCGACGCCGCCGACGCCGTCATGAGTCGCGCGGCGGCCTTGGGGGATGGGCACGTCCACATCGTGGTCAACAATGCCGGGGTGACGGCCCCGGCCATGTTCGCCGACACCACCCAGGACAGCATTCGGCGGATGCTCGATATCCACCTGATGGGTGCCTTCAACTGTTCGCAGGCGGCGTTGCCCCACTTGGCGACCGACGGCACCGGTCGCATCATCAACGTGACCTCGTCGGCGGGGATCACCGGCACACTCGGGCAGGTGAACTACTCGGCGGCGAAGGCCGGGATCATCGGTCTCACCAAGTCGCTGGCGCGTGAGCTGGCCCGCAAACAGATCCTGGTCAATGCGCTGGCCCCGCTGGCGGCGACGCCGATGACGGAGACCATCCGCACCGATGAGCGCTTCGCCCCGACCATGCTCAACCGGATTCCGTTGCGGCGCTGGGCCGAACCTTCCGAAGTGGCCGGCGCTTTTGTCTTCCTGGCCTCCGATGCGGCGTCGTTCATCACAGGACAGGTGCTGCCGGTCGACGGCGGCATGGTGATGTGATGTCGACACCGGTCGAGCGAATCGACACCGCGGGAACGCCGTCGGACGGGCCGCTGGCCGGTATCACCGTCGTCGCGCTCGAGCAGGCGGTGTCCGCGCCGATGTGCACGCGGACGCTGGCCGACCTGGGCGCCCGGGTGATCAAGGTCGAGAACCCCAACGGTGGGGATTTCGCGCGCCACTACGACGACGTCGCGAACGGCATGGCCGCCCACTTCGTCTGGGTGAACCGCGGCAAGGAGTCCATCACCATCGACCTCAAGTCGACTGCGGGAATGGCCGTGCTGCACCGGTTGCTCGACGGCGCCGACGTCCTGGTGTCCAACCTGGCGCCCGGTTCCACGGCGAAGATGGGCATCGGGCCGGACGATCTCGCGGACCGTCATCCCGACCTCATCGTGGTCGAGATCGATGGGTACGGCCCGGGCGGACCGTTGTCGCACAAGCGTGCCTATGACCTTCTCGCCCAAGCGGAGTCGGGTGCGTGCGCGATCACCGGATACCCGGACGCGCCCGCCAAGCCGGGGCCGCCGATGGCCGACGTGTGCTCCGGGCTCTATTCGGCGATCTCCATCCTGTCGCTGATGGTCGGACAGGGACGCGACGGTGAACGGCGGCAACGCGGGGGTGCCGTGGCGGTCAGTCTGTTCGACACGATGGCCGAACTGATGGGCTACGCGCTCAATTACACCCGGCACACCGGGATCGATCAGGAACCACGCGGTATGGGGTCGCCGGCCGTCGCCCCGTACGGCGCCTATGCCACCGCCGATGGCCAGAAGGTGGTGTTGGGTACCACGAACGACCGTGAGTGGAAGCGCCTCTCGACCGAGATACTCCAACGCGGTGACCTCGCGGCCGATCCCCGGTTCACCAGGAACGCGGGTCGGGTCGAACATCGCGACCAACTCGATGCGGCCATCGGTGACTGGTGCTCGAACCACGATCTCCTCGACATCCAGAAGGCCGCGGACGCGGCGGGCATCGGAAACGCGCGTTTCAATCTGCCGAGCGATGTGATCGCCCACCCGCATCTCGCCGAGCGCGACCGGTGGCGTGAGGTCGACACACCGAACGGGCCGATCCCGGCGATACTGCCACCGCCGGTGATCGCAGGCTTCGATCCCGTGATGGGTCCGATCCCCGGGCTCGGTGAGCACACCGACAGTGTGCTGGCCGGACTCGGACTCGGCGCCGACGACATCGCCGAGCTGCGCGCCCAGGGGGCGGTCGGTCCGGCGTTCGACCGATGACGGTCGACACCGCGGATTCGGGGGTGGTGGTCACCGACGACGCCACGGGCGTCCGAACCGTGACGCTGAATCGGCCCGGTCGGAAGAACGCCCTCGACTGGACGGCGTGGTGCGTGCTCCGCGACGTGCTGGAGGACACCGCGCGCTCGCACGGCCCCCGGGCCCTGATCCTGACCGGTGCCGGTGGCTCGTTCTGTTCGGGCGCCGACATCTCGAAGCCCGATCCGCGCCATCCCGTGGACAAGATGCGCATCCTGGCCGATGTCGCGATGGCAGTCCACGACCTGCCGATCCCGACGATCGCCAAGGTGGACGGGGTCGCGGTCGGTGCCGGGTGGAATCTGGCCCTCGGCTGTGACCTGGTGGCCGCCACCCCCGATGCACGCTTCTCGCAGATCTTCGCGCGCCGCGGCCTGTCCATGGATCTCGGCGGGTCGTGGCACCTCCCGCGGCTCGTCGGGCTGCAGCAGGCGAAGCGACTTGCGTTGTTGGCGGAGATGATCAACGCCGCGCAGGCCCACACGTTGGGCTTGGTGACCTGGGTGGTGGCCGCCGACGAGATGGACGCCTTTGTGGAGAAGATCGCGCAGCAACTGGCCGCAGGTCCGCCCGTGGCGCTCGCGCAGATCAAATCCCTGCTGAACGAGGGGGCGGATGGATCGCTGCACGAAGCACTGGCCCGTGAGTCGCGCGCGCAGGTGATCAATTTCGGGACCACGGACGCGGCCACGGCGTACGCCGCGTTCGCCCAGAAGAAGGAGCCAGCGTTCACCGGAGGTTGGGCAGTACCTCCGCCAGGGAGCGTGCCGCGCAACAAGATCGGAGAGAGTGGAAATGCGTGAAGTCGTCATCGTCGAAGCTGTTCGCACAGCGGTCGGCAAGCGCAACGGCGGATTGTCGGAGATGCATGCCGCAGACCTCTCCGCGGTGGTGCTGCAGGAGTTGTCCCGCCGCACGGGGATCGATCCGTCGGTCGTCGACGACGTCGTCTGGGGCTGTGTCTCGCAGGTCGGCGATCAGTCCAGCAACATCGGTCGGTACGCGGTGCTGGCGGCCGGATGGCCCGAGTCGATCCCGGGTACGACCATCAACCGCGCGTGCGGTTCCAGTCAGCAGGCCCTGGACTTCGCCGCCCAGGCCGTGATGTCGGGCCAGCAGGACGTCGTCGTCGCGGGCGGTGTGGAGGTGATGAGCCGGGTGCCACTGGGTTCTGCGCGCTCCACCGGGATGCCATACGGTCCCAAGGTCTTGGCCCGTTATGACGACTTCTCCTTCAACCAGGGGATCTCGGCCGAGCTCATTGCCGAGAAGTGGGGTTTGTCCCGCGCTGTCCTGGACGAGTTCGCGGTCCGGTCACATGAATTGGCCGCCGCAGCCATCGATCGAGGTGCGTTCGTTGAGCAGATCGTCCCGGTCGAGACGGGTACCGGGACGGTCTCGGTCGACGAAGGGGTTCGGCGCGGTTCCACCGTCGAGAAACTCGCCGGTCTCCGGCCGGCGTTTCGCGACGACGGTGTGATCCACGCGGGTAACTCGTCCCAGATCTCCGACGGCGCCGCTGCCCTGCTCATCACCACCCCCGAGCGTGCGCGCGAACTCGGCCTCACACCGATCGCGCACTACCGGGGCGGCGCGGTGGCGGGCGCGGACCCGGTGCTGATGCTGACCGGACCCATCCCGGCGACCGACAAGGTACTCGCGAAAGCCGGTGTGTCGCTGTCCGACGTGGGGACCTTCGAGGTCAACGAGGCCTTCGCGCCGGTGCCGTTGGCCTGGCTCGCCGAGACCGGTGCGCCGACGGATCGGCTCAATCCGCTCGGCGGCGCGATCGCTCTCGGACACCCGCTCGGAGGCTCCGGAGCGATACTGATGACCCGAATGCTGCACCATATGCGCGACAACGGCATTCGATACGGATTGCAGACCATGTGTGAAGGCGGAGGAACCGCCAACGCCACCCTGGTCGAGCTGACGGCCTGAGGGGACTCCGACATGCGACGTGGGATCTACCACGAGGATCACGAGGCGTTCCGTGCTCTCGTCCGGGAATTCGTGACGAAAGAGGTCGTCGGGGAGTACCCGAAGTGGGAGAAGGCCGGGCAGATGCCCCGCGACGTCTTCGCCCGGCTCGGCGAACTCGGTGTGCTGGGCATGGCCATCCCGGAGGAGTACGGCGGGGCCGGTCAGGAGGACTTCCGTTACAACGTGATCCTCCAGGAAGAGGCCTCCCGGGCGCTGGTCACCCTGTCGACGGTGCGCACCCAACTCGACGTGATCCTGCCGTACTTCCTGCGCTATGCGAATGCCGAGCAGCGTGATCGCTGGTTCCCCGGCCTGGCGACCGGACAACTGCTCACCGCCGTCGCGATGACAGAGCCGGGGACCGGATCGGATCTCGCAGGCGTGAGCACCAGTGCAGTCCGCGATGGCGATCACTTCGTCCTCAACGGCGCCAAGACCTTCATCACGGGTGGGCTGCTCGCCGATCTGGTCATCGTGGTCGCGCGGACCTCCACCGATCCCGAGAACCGCCGTGCCGGACTGAGTCTGCTCGTCGTCGAGGACGGGATGGAAGGCTTCGAGCGCGGGCGGGTGCTCGACAAGATGGGCTGCAAGGTCCAGGACACAGTGGAGTTGTCGTTCACCGATGTGCGGGTTCCGGTGACCAACATCCTCGGTGAGGAGGGCGCGGCCTTCGGATATCTGGGGCACAATCTGTCCCAGGAGCGGATGACCGTGGCGGCGGGTTCGGTCGCACAGGCGCGGGCGGCGCTCACTGCGACCATCGACTATGTCTCGGAGCGCAAGGCGTTCGGCAAACCGGTCTCCGGATTCCAGAACACCAAGTTCGAGCTGGCGTCGATCTCGACGGAGGTGGAGGCGGCGCAGGCGATGCTCGATCAGGCCGTCGTGGCTCTGGTGGAAGGGGAGCTGTCGGGTGCCGACGCTGCGCGGGTGAAGCTGTTCTGCACCGAGATGCAGGCCCGGGCCGTGGATCGGTGCCTCCAGCTGTTCGGCGGCTACGGATACATGATGGAGTACCCGATCGCTCGCCTCTACACCGACGCACGCGTGGCCCGGATCTATGCGGGGACGAGTGAGGTCATGCGGACCATCATCGCGAAATCGCTCGGGTTGTGATCCGCCGGTGAGTACCACGGTCCCGATGCGATCGATGTCCGACGACCTGAGGAGCCACTACTTGACGATGGGGTGGTGGAGCGATGAGTCGCTGGGGACGATGCTCGGCCGCGGATTGCACGAGCATGCCGACCTCGGGTTTCACGTCCACTCGAAGGTGCGGCCCTACACCGGAACTCTCGCCGATGTGGAGCTGGTGGCTCGCCGCTTGGCCGCGGGCCTCCGGGCGCGCGGTGTGGGGCCCGGCGACGTGATCGCCTTTCAGTTGCCGAACTGGATGGAAGCGGCCGCAACCTTCTGGGCCTCATCGATTCTGGGCGCCGTCGTGGTCCCCATCGTGCACTTCTACGGACCGAAAGAGGTGGCGTTCATCCTCTCAGATGCGCGGCCGAAGGTCTTTGTCACCGCCGAGCAGCACGGACGTATGACCTACGATCCGGCGGTGAGTGCCGACGTGCCCATCGTCGGCGTCGTCGGCAGCAGTTTCGAGGGACTACTCGAGGACGAACCGTTGGGTGGTGTCCTCGACGTGGACCCCGGTCATGCGGCACTGATCGCCTACACCTCAGGGACGACCAGCGACCCGAAAGGTGTGGTTCACACGCATCAGACTCTCGGATTCGAGACTCGCCAGCAGATCGCCAACTACCAGCCGGACCGCGGTCGCCAGCTCAACGCGCTTCCGGTCGGACACTTCATGGGCATGCTGACAGCGTTCTTGATACCGATCCTCGAAGGCACCCCGGTCGACCTGTGCGACGAATGGGATCCGAAACTGGTGCTCGGCCTGATGGACTCCGACGGCATCGGCTTCGGGGGCGGACCGACGTACTTCGTCACCAGTCTGCTCGATCACCCGGATTTTCGCAGCGACCACCTGAGGTATGTCAGCCACATCGGGCTCGGGGGATCCACGATTCCCGCTGCCGTGACCAGGCGTCTCACCGACCTCGGTATCACCGTGACGCGGGCGTACGGCAGCACCGAGCATCCGTCTGTGACCGGTACGAGTGGTTCTGCGCCGCAAGACAAGCGACTGTGTACAGACGGAACGCCACGAATCGGGGTCGAGATCCGATTGGGGGACGACGGCGAGGTCTTGAGTCGCGGTCCGGACCTGTGCCTCGGCTATACCGACGAAACCCTGACCGCCGGTGCTTTCGACGACGACGGCTGGTACCACACCGGAGATATCGGCGCGATCGATGCCGACGGCTACCTGACCATCGTCGATCGCAAGTCCGACATGATAATTCGTGGTGGAGAGAATGTGAGTGCCGCCGCGGTGGAAGAGGTTCTGCTGACCTTGCCCGCCGTCGCGGACGCGGTGGCGGTGTCTGCTCCGGATGCGCGTCTCGGAGAGCGTGTTGCGGCGGTGGTGCGGCTGCGCAGTGGTCATCCGATGCTCACCATGGAAGAGTTACGAGCGCATTTCGAAGAATCCGGCGTGGCACGCCAGAAGTGGCCGGAGGAGATCCACGAGGTCGAGGACTTTCCGCGCACTCCGTCGGGCAAAGTGCAAAAGCATCGAGTCCGTGAGTTGGTTGCCCGGGCGGGCCGCGGATAACCGATTCGCTGATCGAATCGGTGCTCGCCGCACTGCGCCTACACTTCGGACTGATCCGTGGCTACGGTGTTCAGCCGGTCCAGTACAGACGCCGGCGCATAGTTGGCCCAGCCGTTCTCGGGCCAGTTGAACCATCCCGATGAGGCGAGAGTGCCACCGTCGGGGTGCAGGGTGGTGCCGGTGATGTAGCTCGACAGTCCCGAGGCGAGGAACACCACGGCGTTCGAGACGTCCGACACCTCGCCCACGCGCCCCATCGGGATCGCGATGCGAGCGCCGGCCGCCGTGGCCATCGGTGGGGTCTCGCCGTGCCCGAACTTCGCGAGATTAGGGGTCGGGACGAAGTCGGGTGCGACGTTGTTGACCCGTATCCGATCGGGTGCGACCTCGATCGCCAGCGTCCGGGAGAACTGCTCGACGGCGGCTTTCGCCGCCGCGTAGACAGCGAATCCGGGTGCGGCACGATGTGCCTCGATGGTGGTGATGTTGATGATGCTGCCGCCTCGCCCGGCCGCCTGCATACGCGGCACTGCCAGTGAGCACGCATGTAGAACATGGTGAAAATTGGTGCGCAGCAGAGCATCCCAGCCCTTGGGAGTGCTGTCGACGAAATCGGCACGAAAGGTGCCACCCACAATGTTCACCAGGATGTCGACCCGGCCCCAACGCTCGGCCACCGTACCGAACAATGCCTCGAGTGCGCCCGGGTCGCGAGCGTCCCCGCAATGCACGATCGCGTCATGTCCCTGCTCGGTGAAAGCTCGGCGTAACACATCCGCCGCTGTCTCGTCGATGTCGATCACGGCCGGGCGAACGCCGTTAGCGGCGAGGTCCCGGGCGATACCCTCGCCGAGTCCGCCTGCGCCGCCGGTGATCACGGCCACCGCGTCGTCGAGTCGGCTCCGATCGTCGAACCAGCTCACGAGATCACCGCCCTCCGGCGGCCAGGTACGTGGCGCCGAACGCGTCGAGGAAATCGGCGGTTGCGGAGAAGTCGGTGGTCCCACTCGACACCAGGATCCAGGTGACACCGACCTTCTCGAGCTGCGCGAATGCTTCCCGGTGTCGGTCGGCGTCGGCGGCAGGATCGGCGATCCCCGCTGCCTGGTAGGAGTAGAGGACGTCGATCGGCTCGGTCCGGCCGGCCGTGTCGGCGGCGCCACGTAGTTCGGCGATGATGTCGCCGAGTTCCGATCCCGGATCGAGCATCGGGGTCCGGGCAGTCGAACTCAACTGCGCGCCACCGGTCATCGGCATCCAACCCTGGCCCGCCCGGGCGACCCGGCGACGACTGAGCCGCGAGTTCCCGCCGATCCAGATCGGGATCGGTGTCTGCACCGGGCGGGGGCGGCACATCACGTCGCGGGCGCTGAAATGCTTGCCCTGGAAGCTGAACGGCTCTCCACTCCAATGCCGTGGGAGGACGTCCAGGGCCTCGTCGAGCAATGCGTTGCGCTCCGCGATGTCGACGCCGAGGGCATGGAACTCGCTCTTCTGATACCCGGCTCCGAGTCCGAGGATCAGCCGCCCGCCGGAGAGGGTGTCGAGAGTCGCCGCGGATTTCGCCAGCAGCAGCGGGTTCCGGTACGGCGCCACGGCGAGATAGGTGAGGAGTTTCAATCGTTGCGTTGCGGCGGCCACATAGCCCAGCGTGACGAACGGATCGAGGGTCTGATGACCGCCGGTGGCCAGCCACCTGGCGCCGGGAGCAGGATGCTCGCTGAGCGAGAATGCGTCGAATCCCGCGTGCTCGGCGCGGACGGCCACCTCCTTGATCCCACCGGCGGCGAACAGATCGCCGTCGGGGCCACTGGTCTCTGGGTAGTGATAAATGAAGCGCATGATCTCCTCGTGTTAGAGCTCTGACGTGCACGGTTTGCCGGACGTGTTCGACGGATGCCGCAGATCCTCGCGCGCAAGTCTGCCGAGAACGATACTATCGCGACGGGAGAGCTTCATTCTCGCGATTCCCGATCGGGCGGCCCACGTTGCCCGATCGTCTGGTGTGACCGCAGCATTGATTAATCTCAGAAGAGACGCTTGTCACATCACCGAAACCTACCTACTATGTGTTCACTAGGTTGGATTCGGGCAGCCCCCCGAACTTGTTCACTGGTCAGTCAGGAACGACATTGTGAGTCAGGCGTCTGGTACACGTCCGTATGACGCACTCCTCGCCAAAGGTGAGGAGCGCAAGCGACGCATCCTGGAAGTGGCACAGCAGTTGCTGGGCCGAAACGGATGGCGCAATACGACGCTGGCCCAGATCGCGGCGGAGGCGGGCGTGACGCCTGCGGGTCTCCTCCATCATTTCGAGTCGAAGGCGCAGCTGCTCCACGCGGTGTTGGAGCTTCGTGACGCCGACGACGACGAGCACGCGGATCGCACGGGCGACATCCTCGAGCAACTCGAGAACGTCGCACTTCGATTCGAACGGTCACCGGAGCAGGTCCGGATGTTCACCGTGTTACAGGCGGAGAACCTCGAACCGGACGCGCCGCTCCATGACCGGCTGTTGTTCCGTTATCACGCGGCGGTCGAGACCGTGGCCGAGGGAATTCGGCGTGGTCAGCGTGAGGGGCGCTTCCGTTCGGACCTGGACGTGGCCGCAAAGGCCGTGGAAGTCATCGCCTTTATCAATGGAATGGAAACATCATGGTTGCTCGATCCGACAATTCCACTGGTGCCCGTATTCCGGGAGTACACGAGATCTCTCGAGCGCGAACTGTCGCGAGGCGTCGTCCCTTGCGCTACCGGCTCGCAGTGATCGCCACCGATCCGTTGGAGGCGATCGAACACGCGGGTGGCTGGCTGTTCGATCAGTCGATGGCCGGCTGGGATGTCTCGGTCCACGTGATCGAGGAAGGGGACACCCGACCGTTGGCGATCCTCGGCGCACCGCTCTTCGATCTCAGGGATTCCCTCGTGGGCCGGCAGGCTTTCGATCAGCCCGGCGCCGGCCCGTGGCCACAGGCCCTGGCGATCTCGGCGAGGGTCTTCGCCGCCGACGAGCGGATCCGGGCCGGGGCCACATCGGTGATCGATCGGGGACTCGCCGACATTCGACTGTGGGGCGAGGGGTTGCCGATGGAGCTGGACGAGCGTTGCCTGACCACCTCGCACCGGCTCAGTTGTGCGGCACAGGCATTCAAACGCCAGGCCTTCGCGGCGGCCCACGTCGACCCGGACTTGCTGACTCCGGTCGAGTCCTTCCGGATGGTGGCCGACCACGCGATGACCCCGCCGCTCGGCCTGGTTCCGGCGAGCTGACACCTCTCGGTCATGGTCGGGGGACGTCGCCGCACCGCTCAGGGAATCGGTGCGGCGACGTACGGCATCGGTGACCTCCCCGGCAGAACGACGAGTTCGGTTCCCGGACTTGGCCTCAGGAGTAGCTCCTCGATGGCGGCCGCGACCTCGTCTGCGGTCAGCATGGGTATGCCGGCGGCCTGGAACCGGTCGCGGGCAGGCGAGGTGAGGGGAGTGTCCACGAGCCCCGGGCACACCGCGGCGAGACTGATTCCCTCACGTGCCAACTTTCCCGACAGTGCGCGCACGAGTCCGATGACCGCATGTTTGGTCATCGTGTAGATCGGGTCCTGCTCCACCCCGTGGAGCGCCGCGAGTGATGCCGTGACGGCGATCGACCCACGCCCTCGTCGCCGCATGACGGGTAATGCGGCGCGCAATCCCCACACGACCGCATGCTGGTTGACACCGACCACTGCGCGATATCGGTCGCGATCGAGAGATGCCGGGTCTTTGTCGACGGAGTTCATGCCGGCGTTGAGGACCAGCAGATCCAGATGGTCCCCGGCCACCTCGACGGCACGTTCCGAGGTCTCGGGTTCGGTGAGATCACCCAGCACCGCCTGACCGCCGACCGCGGCCGCCACCTCTTCGACGCGCGGGTTCTGGTCGACGAGGACGCATCGGTGTCCTGCCGCGGACAGTCGGCGTGCGGTGGCGGCGCCGATGCCTCCGGCCGCACCGGTGATGATTGCAGTGTCAGGCAACGGAGATCTCCTCATTCGTGTGGTGTGCCAGGGTCGAGACCCTCCGGGCCGCGGACGCGGATGAGGACCTTCCCGATCGCCCGGCCGTCGGCGACCGTGCGTAGGGCCTGTGCGGCCTCGTCGAGGGGGAACTCCGCACCCACGTGCGGGACAACCTGACCCGAGCCGAGAAGCTCGCGCAGCTCTGCCTCGTTCCGGGTGAACTCGTCGGCCGCGATGTCCCCGAACTGGAACCCGAGAATCTGAATTCCCTTGACCAGGACCAGATTGAGGGGAATGCGGGGTATCGCGCCAGATGCGAACCCGATGGTCACGAAGCGACCGCCGCGGCACAACGAACGCAGCGCCGGTTCCGACAGGGACCCGCCGACCGGATCGATCACCGCGGCCGCTCCCCGGGGGAGTAGAGCCTTCAGGGATGTGCGCAGGTCGGCCTCTCGATGATTGATCAACCCCGTCGCTCCGTATTGTTTTGCCGCGTCGAGCTTTTCCTGCGATGACGCGACTGCGATGACCTCGGCCCCAAGAGCTGTTCCCAGGCCGACAGCGGCGAGGCCGACGCCACCGCCGCCGCCCAGCACGACGATCGAATCGCCCGGCTCGACCCGCGCGACCGACCGAAGCGAGTGGTATGCGGTGCGGTACGCGACGCCGGCCGCGGCCGCCAGACGTGTGTCGATGCCATCCGGGACGTGGCTGAGCGAGCGCGTCTCGGTCACCACCTCGGCAGCGAACGCGCCGAACAGACCTGTCCCCATCACCCGGTCGCCGATCGCGAACCCGACATCCTTGCCGCCGACTTCGGAGACGATGCCGGCGAACTCACTGCCCGGTATGAACGGGGTCGGGACCTTCACCTGATACTCGTTCGCCACGACCAGCACGTCAGGGAAGTTCACAGCGGCGAAATCGACCTGGACCCGCACCTGACCTGCCGACAATGCGGGAACCGGGACCTGCTGGACAGTCACGCTTTCCGGCAGGCCATGACTCGCGCACACGGCCGCGCGGATCGTCACCTCAACGGCCCTTCCACTGCGGGTCCCGCTTCTCCATGAACGCGGTGGCCCCTTCGATCGCGTCCTTGCTGGTGAAAACCACCGACTGCCAATGCGACAGTCTTTCGGTGACCGTGGTCGGGTCGGTCACCGCCAGCCGGACCAACTCCTTGCAGGCGGCGAGGCTCAACGGCGCGCACGCACCCACGCGCCGCGCGTAGTCGAGGGCGGTGGCGATGAGGTCGGTGGCATCGACCACCGCGTTCACCAGCCCGAGGTCGTAACCTCGCTGGGCACTGACGAACTCCCCGGTCATGGTCATCTCCAACGCGGCGCCGATTGGGATTCGGGTGCCGATGTTGGTCCCGCCGCCGCCGGGAAACAGGCCGCGTCTGGCCTCGGGCAGTCCGAATCGTGCCTCACGGCAGGCGATGATGAGATCGCAGCCGAGGAGTAGTTCGAGACCGCCGCCGATGGCGGCACCGTTCACCGCAGCGATGATCGGAATCGGTGTCTCTCCCCGGGTGAGTCGGTAGTACGCCTCCGTGGCGGGATCCGATCCGCTGCCCACGTCGCCACCCTCGGCGAAGGCGCGCAGGTCCATGCCGGCGCAGAACGCGCGGTCGCCACTGGCGGTCAGCACGATCGCCCGGGTGTCCGTATCGCTCTCCGCTGTGAGCAAGGCATCACCGATCGAGCGGATCAAGCTCCCGGTGAGGGCGTTTCGCGCGTCGGGGCGGTTGAGGGTCAACACGACGACCTGGCCGTGTCGCTCGTGCAGGAGCTCCTCGGTGGCGGTCGTCATGACCGGTAGTCCGTGGATTCGGCGAGGTCGGCCGCCGACCGCATCAACTCGGGCACGATCGCCCCGAACGCCTGGAGCTTGTGGTCGTCCCCGGCACGTTGGAAGCCCTGTTCGAGAACGATCGCCAGCTTCCATTTGGCCAGCACGAGATAGTAATCGAGATCGTCGACCTGACGGCCCGAGACCTCCGCGTAGTGCTGCACCATCTGAGCTCGTGAAGGCATACCGCGGAGGTCGACATAGCTGGACTCGGAGGCCTTCTCGGAGGAGGTGTCCGCCGGCCAGCCCTGGACCATCCAGGCGAGATCGAGCTTGGGATCGCCGACGGTCCCCATCTCCCAGTCGACGATGGCGGCGAGGCGCGCGGGTGTGCCGTCGCGGAACATGACATTCGCGAACTGATAGTCGCCGTGCATCAGCCCGGGGATGAAGTCGATCGGTCGGTTGTCCTCGAGCCATCGGGTGGCGACATCCATCCCATCGAGTTCGCGGCCCTTGATGCGCTCGAAGAATCCCGTCCAGCGGCTCACCTGGCGCTCATGGAATCCGTCGGGCCTGCCCAGTCCCTCGAGACCGCGCGCACGCCAATCCACCTTGGAGAGAAGGGCGATGCCCTCGGCGAGCTGATAGCCGAGCTGCGGTCGCATGGTGAGATCGGAGGTGAAGGGTTCGGTCCACCGCTTGTGCTCCATGGGTGACCAACCGTCCACGAATCCCATGAGATAGAACGCTCTGCCGAGGACCGAGGCATCCTCGCAGGCCGCGATCGCCGTGGTGTGCGGGACGTCGGTGCCATCGAGCGCCTCGATGATGCGCCATTCACGCAGGATCCCCTTGTCCCGGTCCTTCGGGGCGGCCGCCGGTGGGATGCGGATCACGCAGCGCTCCTCGCCGCGGCGGATCTCGTAGATCTCGTTCTGCGTCCCGCCCGAGAGGAATCGGGCCTCGATGGGTTCACCCTTGCCTGGTAGCCCGGTGCCGTCCATCCAGTCGGCCAGTCGTTCGGTGTCGATCATCGGTTACCCACTTCGTGTTCGAGGAACTCGGCATACTTCTCGCGTGCGGCCGCTTGCTTCTTGGGGATCCACTCGGTCGGCCAGACGTCGTCGGTCGGTGAGTGATCCCGGAGCACCTGCCGCGCAACAGTGGTCTTGTGCACCTCGGTGGGACCGTCCGCCAGACCCATGACGCCTGCACCGTGGATCATCATGAAGAACGGCATCTCGTTGGTGACCCCGAGCGCGCCGTGTACCTGCATGGCCCGCCAGGCGATGTCGTGCAGCACGGTGGGCATCACCACCTTCACCGCGGCGATGTCCTTTCGCACCCTCTTGTAATCCTGGTACTTGTCGATCTCCCAGGCGGTGTAGAGCACGAACAGCCGGAACTGTTTGAGCTGCGCATACGAATCGGCGATGTAGCCCTGGACGAATTGCTTGTCCGACAACGTGCTGCCGGCGGTGACGCGGCTCAGTGCCCGCTCACACATCATGTCCAGCGCCTTCTGCGCCAGTCCGATGGTGCGCATCGCGTGATGGATACGTCCACCACCGAGGCGCGTCTGCGCGATCGCGAACGCCTGCCCGGCCCCGCCGAGCAGATCATCGTCGGGAACGCGAACGTTGTCGTAGTGGATCAGGGCGTGGGAGCCGCCGTTCATCGGTTCGCCGTACAAGCCGACATTGCGCACGATCTCGATGCCGGGTGTGTCCGACGGGACGAGGAACATCGACATGCCCTTGTACACACTCACATCGGGATCGGTCACCGCCATCACGATCAGGAACGACGACGTGGCCGCGTTGGACGAGAAGTACTTCCAGCCGTTGATGACCCAGCCGTCGCCATCGCGGGTCGCGCGGGTCTCGAACCTGCTCGGGTCCGCGCCGGCCTGCGGTTCGGTCATCGAGTAAGACGAGAAGATCTCGCCTTCCAACAGGGGGCGGAGATAACGCTCCTTCTGTGCGGAGGTACCGAAGTGCGCGATGATCTCGGCGTTGCCGGTGTCGGGAGCCTGACAGCCGAACACCACCGGCGCCCACGACGACCGCCCGAGGATCTCGTTGAGAAGTGCCAGCTTGAGCTGCCCGTGTCCCTGGCCGCCGAGTTCCGGGCCCAGGTGCGTGGCCCAGAGGCCCCGTTGGCGCACTTGTTCTTTCAGTGGGTCGATCGCCTTTCGGCGAGCGCCGTCCAGCGGGACGAACTGCTCGTGCGGCCAGACGAGGTCGAGTGGCTCCACCTCGGTCCGGACGAACTCGTCCGCCCAGTCCAGTTGTTCCTGATACTCCGGATCGGTCTCGAAATCCCATGCCATGTTGTCCCCTCTCTGCAATGAGAATATAGTTCTCGCAACACAGAATGCAATTCTGAATTGCCAGAACAGCCGAAGGATCGGGGAACGCGCATGTCGGACGGATCGGGGGTGGCCCGGCGGATCGCCGCACGGTCCGTCGCGAAGCGCGAGTCGGGCTATGCCGACGAGATCCGTCGGCTCATCGATGCCGGCCGAAACGTGATGGCCGAGTCGGGTTACGTGTCTGTGCCTCGCGTTGCAGACATCGTGGCCGCGGCCGGACTGTCGAATGACGCCTTCTATCGCCACTTCCGTTCGAAGGACGACCTGATCGCCGCGATCCTCGAGGACGGCACCGATCGGCTCTGCAGCTATCTGGCCCATCAGATGGGCAAAGAGGGGACTGCTCGTGGACAGGTCGTTCGCTGGGTGGAAGGTGTGCTGTCTCAGGCGCAGACCGACTCGGCGCAGACGACTCGTGCGGTGTTGTGGAACGTCGGGAGCGTGAACCAGGAGGTCATGTCGTCACCCCCGTCCGTCAACGCACGTCTCGCCGAACTGCTGCACGAGCCACTGCGCGAACTCGGCAGTGGGGATCCCGTTTTCGATGCGCGACTGATCTCGAACACCACTGTCGGGGCGCTGTCGGACTACTTGTGGCGCAAGGATTCGCCGACCGGGCATGACATCTCGCGGATCGTCTCGGCCTGTCTTCGGCTCGTCGAGTGACTCCCTGAACGCTGGTCGCCTCCGGTGACACGAGTTGGCCGCGGTGACGCGGGCGGTCATCGACCCGCGTTCACCCGGTCTGCCCCCGTGAGCTGAGTTGGTGAACATTCCGGCCTTCAGCTCTGTGCTGAGCGATCGCTCAGGATTCTTTCTCGAAACTCTTGTCGATCGCTTCGCGGAATGCCATTCTTTCTATGACAGAATTCTGTTCTTCTCCGGAGGGGGTGCCCGATCGTGAATGCTGCGCCGATGACACTCGCCTGGCACGCACTGCGGACCCCCACCAAGCCGGCGATCGTGATGGGAGCCGACGGCGAGACGGTGACGTTCCGAGACCTCGAGGTGCGATCGAGGCAGCTCGCCGGGGCTCTGCGGCAGCGGGGGATCGAGACGGGTGCCGTTGTCGCGATCCTCCTGGAGAACAACCGTTCCTACCTCGAGGTGACGTGGGCGGCACAACGCAGCGGCCTGTACTTCACCGCCATCAACAGGCATCTGACCGCCGCGGAGGTCCAGTACATCCTGGATGACAGCGGGGCGGTGGCCCTGGTGACGAGCGAGCGGCTGGCCGATGTGGTCGATGATCTCGATCTGAGTCGGATCTCGGTACGGATCTCCGCGAAAGGCGAGGTCGACGGCTTCGAGTCCTATGAGCAACTCCTGCGCGATTCGCCACCCACCCCTCTCGACGGTGAGTGCGAGGGACGCGAGATGCTCTATTCGTCGGGAACCACCGGGCTGCCGAAGGGCGTCCGCAAGCCGTTGCCGCTGACCCCTCTGGGAGATCCGGCCGCGCCGACCGTGCAGATCGCGGCAGGTCTGGCGATGACCGGGGATACCGACGACGCCGTGTATCTCTGTCCGGCTCCGCTCTACCACGGTGCGCCCCTGATCTTCTCGATGTCGTGGCAGCGGCTGGGCGCGACGGTGGTCGTCATGGAGCGCTTCGATGCAGCGCAGGGCCTGGATCTCATCGACAGGTATCGCGTCACCACCGGGCAGTTCGTGCCGACCATGTTCACACGATTCCTCCGGCTGCCCGCCGAAGAGCGGGAACGCCACGACCTGTCGAGTCTGCGAAACGTGATCCACTCGGCCGCACCGTGCCCCATCGGGGTGAAGGAACAGATGATCGAGTGGTGGGGTCCGATCATCAGCGAGTACTACTCGGGCACCGAAGATGTGGGGACCACCTTCATCACTGCGCAGGAGTGGCTGTCCCATCGGGGATCGGTGGGGCGCCCGATGGAGACGTGTCACATCGTCGGCCCCGACGGGACGGAACTGCCCCCCGGCGAGATCGGTGAGGTCTACTTCGAGGGCGGGCGTCCGTTCGAGTACCACAACGATCCCGGCAAGACGGCGGCGGCCACCAACGACAAGGGCTGGCGAACGCTCGGCGACATCGGACAGCTCGACGAGGACGGGTATCTCTACCTGACCGATCGGGCCGCGCACATGATCATCTCCGGCGGGGTGAACATCTACCCGCAGGAGGCGGAGGACGTGCTCGCCACGCATCCGTCGGTGGCCGATGTCGCGGTCATCGGGGTACCCGATGACGAGATGGGTGAGTCCGTGCTGGCGGTCGTGCAACCGGTCGACGGCGCGACCACGGGCGACGGACTCGCCGCCGAACTCCTGGAACACGTCCGATCCCGCATCGCGGGCTACAAATGCCCGCGGGCAATGGATTTCGTCGAATCGCTACCCCGGGATCCCAACGGGAAGCTCTACAAACGCAGACTGCGCGAAAAGTATTGGTCCGATCACGATTCCCTCGTGGTGTAGTCCGCGAGGTCACCCGAGTCAAGTGAGGTATCGAGGATGGTTGTACAGACAATAGTGGACGAGCTCGGCAAGCGCGCCGGATACGGTGACGTCATCCCGGTCATCGATCCGGTGACCGAGGAGCAGATCGCGGAGTTCACCGACGGCGGGGCCAAAGCCGTCGACGAGGCCGTCGCGAGGGCCCGGGAGGCCTTCACATCCGGTGTCTGGGTGGGCAAGGCCCCCAGCGAGCGCGCCAAGATCCTGTGGCGCGTCGCGGATCTGATCGACGACCGCGCGGCAGACCTGGCCGAGCTCGACTCGTTCAACACCGGGATGCCGGTCGACCAGGCGCAGGCGATCATGGGTACCGCCGCGGAGATGTTCCGGTATTACGCCGGCTGGTGTACCAAGATCAACGGCATCGCCCACGACATCCAGATGACGGGCGGGGTCGCGCAATTGTTCTCCAACGCGCACGGTTACACCCTGCGGGAGCCATATGGCGTTGTCGGACTGATCTTCCCGTGGAACGGACCCGTCTTCAACTGGGCGACCAAACTCGCACCCGCTCTGGCGGCGGGCTGCAGCTGCGTGGTCAAGCCCGCCGAGGAGACCCCGCTGTCGGCGATGCTGTTGCACAAGCTCCTCGACGAGGCGGGCGTCCCGGAGGGAGTCGTGAATCTCGTCCAGGGGTACGGGCACACGGCCGGCAAGGCCCTCACCGAACACCCGGATGTCGACAAGATCGCGTTCACCGGTTCCACCGAGGTCGGTAAGCAGATCGTGGCCGCCGCGGCCGGAAACCTCAAGCGGGTCACGCTCGAACTCGGCGGCAAGTCCCCGGTGTTGATCTACGACGATGCCGACCTCGACCAGGCGATCCTGATGGCGTCGATGGGAATCTTCATCCATTCCGGTCAGGGTTGTATCTGCGGGTCACGGATCTTTGTGCAGCGCGGGGTCTATGAGCAGGTCGTCGAGGGTATTGCCGGTGTGGCGAACGGTCTGCAGCTCGGCGGTCCCAAGGAGGAGAACGTCCACATCGGGCCGTTGATCAGTGAGAAGCAACTCAACCGCGTGATGGGCTTCATCGACGAAGGTAAAAAAGACGGCGTCGAGGTGGTGACCGGCGGACATCGTCTGGACCGGCGCGGGTACTTCGTGCACCCGACCGTGGTGACCGACGTCGATCCCGAGATGCGCCTGTTCCAGCGCGAGATCTTCGGCCCGGTGGTCGCGGTCCTGCCGTTCGACGACGACGACGAGGTGATCGCCATGGCCAACAACTCGAGCTACGGACTCGCGGCCACCGCGTGGACGAACGACGTGAGTCGCGCACACGGTCTCGCCAAGCGACTCGAGGCCGGCACGGTCACTCTCAACTGCCAGATGGTCTACGACCATGCGATGCCGTTCGGCGGCTACAAGCAGTCCGGATGGGGACACGAGTTCGGGCGTGAGGGCATCGAGGCCTACCTGCAGACCAAGACGGTCTACACCAAGATCTGACCCGGCAGACACGAGGAGCAGATCGCATGTCCGACAGACCCGTTCACCGCGTGGTGCAGTGGACCACCGGCAATGTGGGCCGCAGCTCGGTCGCGGCCATCGCGTCGAATCCCGACTACGAGCTCGTCGGCTGTTACGCCTGGTCGAAAGACAAGGTCGGGAGAGATGTCGGCGAACTCGCCGGCGTCGGGCCCGTGGGTGTAACGGCGACCGACGATGTCACGGAACTCTTGGGGCTCAAACCCGATGTCGTGGTCTACAACCCGATGTGGATCAACGTCGACGAGCTGGTCCGGATCCTCGAGTCCGGGATCAACGTGGTGGCCACCGCGTCGTTCATCACCGGACACAATCAGGGTGAGGGGCGCGAGCGGATCGCCGAGGCGTGCCGGCGCGGCGGAACGAGCATGTTCGGCTCGGGGATCAGTCCGGGTTACGTCAATCAGTTGTCGATCGTCGCCGCCGGGATCTGTGATCGCGTCGACCGGATCACCGTCAACGAGGCCGCCGACACCACGTTCTACGACTCCCCGGAGACCGAGAAACCGGTCGGTTTCGGCCGGCCTATCGATGATCCGGCATTGCAGACGATGACCGCGCAGGGCACCGGGGTCTTCGGCGAGGCCGTGCGCATGGTCGCCGATGCGCTCGGGATCGAGCTCGACGATGTGCGCTGCGACGCCGAGTATGCGCAGACCACCGAGGATCTGGACCTCGGTTCCTGGACCATTCCGGCCGGTTGCGTCGCCGGGGTCCATGCCGGCTGGAAGGGGATCGTCGGTGACCAGACGGTGGTGGAGATCAACGTGCGGTGGCGAAAAGGTCAGACGCTGCAACCTGATTGGAAGATCGAGCAGGACGGCTGGGTCATCGAGGTGGCCGGTCGGCCGACGGTGACGATGACGGTCGGATTCTTGCCACCGCCGGATTTCGAGGCGACCACGATGGAGGAGTTCATGGTGCTCGGGCACATCATGACGGCCACCCCACCGTTGAACGCGATCCCCGCCGTCGTCGCCGCACCGCCGGGGATCGTCACCTACAACGATCTCCCGCTGATCTTGCCGCGCGGAGTCGTCCGGCGCGACGGAACCTGAACAGACCGAAGGTAATTGATGACGAAAGGTTGGGAGACATGGGTGGACGCCTAGAGGGCAAGGTTGCCTTCATCAGTGGGGCAGCGCGAGGGCAGGGGCGCAGTCATGCGGTCCGGTTGGCATCCGAAGGCGCGGACATCATCGCGGTCGACGTCTGTGGGCCGGTCACCGCCGATTCCGCGATCGCCGCCGCCACCTCGGCAGATCTCGCCGAGACGGTGGAGCTGGTCAAAGGCCAGAATCGTCGTATCGTCGCGACCGAGGTCGATGTCCGGGACTACGACGCGCTCAAGGCCGCGGTCGACAACGGAGTCGAACAGCTGGGCCGACTCGACGTGGTTGTGGCCAATGCCGGAATCGGTAACGGCGGTGAGACGCTGGACAAGACCAGTGAGTCGGACTGGCAGGACATGATCGACGTGAACCTCGCCGGCGTCTGGAAGACCGTGAAAGCGTCTGTGCCACACCTGCTCGCGTCCGGAAACGGCGGGTCTGTCGTGCTGACGAGTTCGGTGGGTGGCGCCAAGGCGTATCCGAACACCGGCCACTACATCGCGGCCAAGCACGGCGTGATCGGCCTGATGAAGAGCTTTGCTGTCGAGCTGGGCGCCGAGTCGATCCGGGTCAACTCCGTCCTCCCCACGAACGTCAACACCCCGATGTTTATGAACGAGGGCACGATGAAACTGTTCCGGCCGGATCTGGAGAACCCGGGACCCGAGGACATGAAGATCGTTGCGCAGATGATGCATGTGCTGCCGATCGGTTGGGTCGAGCCCGAGGACATCAGCAACGCCGTGCTGTTCCTGGCGTCTGACGAATCGCGTTTCATCACCGGTGTTGCACTTCCGGTCGATGGTGGCAGCCTGCTGAAATAGCCCGACTGCCGCAATGGTCTCGCGGGCAACTGTGCTTACGGAACCCTTGTGACGGTGCTGTTCTGGATCCTCGGAGCGACCCACACGATGAGCTGATCATGGCACATCGTCTGGGTCGTTCCGGCATTCCAATGGTCGGGATGTGTAGACATACCTCCTCGAACCCTCTGGTTCCGTTGCGATAGTCCAGAAGTGGCTTTGTCCGTCGACCACGAGATCGGTTCTGGGCTTGCCGGATAGAACCGAACCTCCGCTTCGGTCACGCCGGCCATGTATGCATTCCTTTCGGCCGGCGATTCGTTGCGCTGGTCTACCAGCGAGCGGGAGGTGGGGTATCGATGGAGAGCGGGCGCTCGTAGGACAGATCGGTGCGGTCACGCGTGCCGACGTGATAACCCTGCGCGGTGAAGAATTCCGACTTCAGCACACGGGAGTCGGCGATGAACATCCCCTCGACCGTCGACCGTCGAACGGCGAGCCGCCACATCCCATCTCGGTGTTCCAAGCGGTCGAGGTAGCGGCCGGTGATGACTTGGGCGCTCTTGGTGTCGGGGCTGATCAGGATCACGATCACGTAGCTCTCGGCATGGGCGGTGTCACCGTCGATCTCGCAGGTATGGGTGGTGATGTTGTGGGTGTGGACCCGGGAGGTCTGGGCATGTGATCGGTTGGCCCACGCACCGTACTCGGGCCCGGAGTTGACGGAGTGACCGTGTTCATCGACGCCGTCAGCGTGATATGCGGCGGTGATCAGGTCGATGTCGTGACGGTCGCATCCGCGGGCATGTCCAGCGATGCAATCGAGGATCGCTGTGCGATCCATGAGATAGCGGACGTCCTGGCGCAAGGTGTCCAGGTCTGTGTCGACGGTCATCGGTCTCCAGCCGTTCGTGTTGACAGTGGCAGCGTCAGGCCGGGGCTACCGATGTGGGGATCCGACCATGACGATGACTATACAAATGTACAGCATCGAGAAGTGGAGAATGGGCCAAGTCGATCGACAGCGGAAACGATGGCAGCATCGACGCGGCGCGTCGGTGCCGAGACTTCCAAGACCGGGAACGCACTGCTGGACAGTGTCGAGACGATGATGCTCGACGTCGGCTATGCGGGAGAGCTATCGCGCGTTGGGCGCCGACGCGGGAGTCACACCGAGTTTGGTCCAGTACTACGTCCCGACACTCGACGACATCTTGCTGGTCGCGATTCAGCGCTGCTCGGAGCGCAACCTCGCGTTACTCGAGTCGGCACTCGCTGAGCGCAAAGAGGATCCGATCCGGGCGCTGTGGGAATTCGGTAGGGCTGAGGCAACCAGTCGGCTGATTGCCGAGTTCATGGCACTCGGCAATCACCGTAAAACCGGCTGCGCCGAGATCGCGGGTGTGACCGAGCGGGTGCGGCAGATGCAGCTCGATGCGCTCATCGCTGAGTACGGACGCGATGCCCGGCCTGACGGCCACCTGTCGCTGCCGGCTTTGCAGCTGCTGTTCAGCGGTCTGCCCAAGTTGCTCACGCTCGAGAAGGGCGTTGGTGTCGACACCGCCCACGACGAGGTCACTACGGCATTCGAGCAATACGTCGAGATGGTCGAGGACGGCGATCTCCCCACCGCGGCCGCGGGTGTCGCGAAGAGGTCGTGTGGACGCTCCTGAAGCGTCCTGGAAAAAGCGCCGCCCTGAGCGCGAACGGGATTCGTATCGGCCAATTCCGACGCTCATGCTGTACACACGTATAGCATGGGTGTCGGCGATCCGTGCACACGCCGGGTCGGTGACATCTGATTATGGAGGCGGCAGCGTGAGTGGACCATTGGAAGGGATTCGTGTCCTCGAGGTCGCGATGTACGGATTCGTCCCCTCCGCCGGCGCTGTGCTCGGCGAATGGGGCGCCGACGTCATCAAGGTCGAGCATGCCGTCACGGGCGATCCTCAACGAGGTCTGCGGCAGACCGGCATCCTTCGGGTCGAGGGGGACCCGAATCCGAACATCGAGCACGCCAACAGGGGCAAGCGCAGCATCGGGATCGACATGTCCGTCGCCGAGGGCAACGAACTGCTCCTGAACCTCGCCCGCAACGCCGACGTGTTCCTGACGAGCTTCTTGCCCGCGCACCGTAGAAGATTCGGCATCGACGTCGACGACATCCGTGCCGTCAATCCGTCGATCATCTACGCGCGCGGCAGTGCTCTGGGCCCTCGCGGCAGTGAGTCGGAAAAGGGTGGCTACGACATGACGGCGTTCTGGTGTCGCGCCGGTACTGCCGCGACCATCACGCCCCCTGGCGCGCCGGGCATGGTCCCGCCTCCGGGGCCCGCATACGGGGACACCATCTCGGGAACCAATCTCGCCGGCGGGGTCGCGGCTGCACTGATGCGGCGTGAGCGTACCGGTGAACCGTCCGTGGTCGACGTGTCGTTGCTCGGAAGTGGATTGTGGGCAATGGGGCACACGGTGGCGGTGACCAATCACCTCGACCAGGTGCTCGAGGCGCCGGCCCCGGGTATGCACGGTTCACCGGTCAATCCGTTGGTCGGCGTGTATCCCACTGCGGACGGGAGATTCGTCTCGCTGGTGATGATGCAGCCCACCAAGTTCTGGGCCGACGTCTGCCGGCACATGGAACTCGAGCACCTGATCGACGATCCGAGGTTCGCCACCTACGAGTCGATCGCCGAGAACACGGCCGCAGCCGTCGAGATCCTCACCGATGCGATGGGCAAACGGCCCTTGGCGGAATGGAGCGAGCGCTTCGCGACCCTCGAGGGGCCCTGGGCTCCGGTCCAGGACACACTTCAGGCCGCCAAGGATGCACAGGTTCGCGACAATGAGTACATGATTCGTGCCGGAGACCTCGAGTTGGTCGCGAACCCTGTGCAGTTCGATGTGGCCGCACCCCAGAGCGGGCCCGCCCCGGAGTTTGCCGCGCACACCGATGACATCCTGGCCGAGCTTGGACTCGACTGGGACCGGATCATCGCGTTGAAGGCGGCAGGCGCAGTCACCTGAGCCTGTGACTCGACTCAGCGCATGACGTGCGGATACTGGGTAGATGGATGCACGTCGAACAGATCCCGGTACGACGGCGGCTGCCGGTCGCCGTCGTCGCGGATGCCGTATCGGGTGGCAAGTTCGGCGCCGATCAGGGTCTGGCCGCTGACCTTCATGAGGTCGGGGTCGTTGAAGAGCGCCCAGATGACATGCCCCGTGAGTTCCGGGGTTTCGGCACTGTCGAGGATGTGTCCGAACTTTTCCGGCTTCGCGGCGATGATGGTGCGTACGCGTTCGGTGAGCAGGGAGCCCATCCAGAGCGAGATCGATGCCACGTCGAACTCGGAAAGGTCGTGCGCCATGTCGGCGGCCATCTTGTCGATTCCGGCCTTCGGGACGCCGTACGCCGGACCGAATGCGTAATGTACTGAGCCCGAGGAGGATGTGAAGATCACGAGGCCACGTCGGTGCGGAATCATCAGAGGCGCCGCGAATACGGTTGCGACGTAGCTACTTCGCAGACCGACGTGGAATGTGTCGAGCACGCTCAGCGGCTCGTCCCAGAACTTTGTGCGCCCCATCATCTCGTCGCGGATCGTCGCGGCATTGTTGACCAGGATGTCGAGCCTGCCGTGCTCGTCGGCAATCCGCTCGAAGAGCTGACGGACCTGTTCGTCATCGCCGTGATCCACTCGGACGGGGATGCCCGTACCGCCCGCGGACTCAACGAGTTCGGCGGTGTCGTGAATCGTTCCGTTCAGTGACGAATCACTCTGGTGTTCACTTCGTCCCGTGACATACACAGTCGCACCGTGGCTCCCGAGGGCATGGGCGATGCCCCTGCCTGCTCCGCGGCTGCCTCCGGTGACGACGGCGATGGGTGCGTTGTCGCTCATGCTTCTGACTCCTGTGCCAAGACGTTCGAATCGGACTCCGAGTCCGCCGAAGCGGCTCGGTTGTGTGATCTCGAGCGTATGCTATACGAACGTACAGCGGTACCCGTTCCGCCTCTGCGCCACCCTTCTACCCAAGGATCGCCAATGAAACCGGACGACATGATTCTCATCAGCGTCGACGACCATATCGTCGAACCATCGGATCTCTTCGAGGGCCATCTGCCGGCGAGGTATGCCGACGATGCGCCGCGTCTGGTGCACAACCCCGACGGCAGTGACACGTGGCAGTTCCGCGACGCGGTGATCCCCAACGTCGCCCTCAACGCGGTCGCCGGCCGCCCCAAGGAGGAGTACGGTCTCGAGCCTCAGGGGCTCGACGAGATCCGTCCGGGATGCTTCGATCCGAACGAGCGGGTCAAGGATATGAGCGCGGGCGGTGTGCTTGCGACCATGAACTTCCCGTCGTTTCCCGGGTTTGCCGCCAGACTGTTTGCAACCGACGACCCCGACTTCTCACTCGCATTGGTGCAGGCCTACAACGATTGGCACATCGACGAATGGTGTGGCAGCAATCCAGGACGTTTCATCCCGATGGCCATACCGGTGATCTGGGATGCAGAGCTGTGCGCCAAGGAGATCCGCCGTGTGTCTGAGAAAGGGGTGCATTCGCTGACCTTCACCGAGAATCCGGCCGCGATGGGATATCCGTCGTTCCATGATCTGGATTACTGGGAACCGGTCTGGAAGGCGTTGGTGGACACCGACACCGTGATGAACGTACACATCGGATCGTCGGGCAAGCTTGCGGTCACCGCAATGGACGCGCCGATGGACGTGATGATCACGCTGCAGCCGATCAACCTCGTGCAGGCTGCGGCGGACCTACTCTGGTCGGCACCGATCAAGCAGTATCCCGGGCTCAAGATCGCTCTCAGTGAGGGCGGTACCGGCTGGGTCCCGTACTTCTTGGACCGTGTGGATCGCACCTACGAGATGCACTCGGTGTGGACTCACCAGGACTTTGGTGGAAAGAAGCCGTCGGAGGTCTTCCGCGATCACTTCCTGACCTGTTTCATCTCCGATCCGATCGGGGTGAAGAACCGGCACGAGATCGGGATCGACAACATCTGTTGGGAGATGGACTATCCGCACAGCGACTCGATGTGGCCGGGTGCGCCGGAACAGCTGGCCGCGGTGTTCGACACGTACGACGTCCCGGATGCCGAGATCAATCAGATGACGTACGAGAATGCCATGCGCTGGTACAACTTCGATCCGTTCAAACACATCCCGAAGGAGCAGTCCACGGTGGGGGCGCTGCGCAGTTCGGTTGCCGATCACGATGTGTCGGTGCGGGCGCTCTCGCAGCACACGGAGAAGTCCGGTCCGAGTTTCGCCGAGTTCCAAGAAACTGCCAAGGTGATCACCGGCCTCAAGGACTGACGCCTGCTGCTCTCGCGACAATCCCCCCTGCCTGAAACGATCCTGGCAGGCGGGATTGTCTTCTGCGCCGACACGGCAACCCGTCGACTTCGTGACAGGTCAGAACTCGCTGACCTTGGCAATGGAAACGTAGTCCGCGAGTAGCTTGGTGGGTACTTCGTCACGGAACTCGGCCATCGTCCAGGCGCTTCCCTTCTTGGTGATGGAGGCAAGATGCCTCGGTTCCGAGTACAGGGCGACGTCACCTCCCCCGGTGACCGAGAACACGGCACCACTGATCTCGGACGCTTCTTCGGAAGCCAGGTAGGCAAGAAACGTCAGGTTATCGGCAGGCCCGTGGGCTTCCTCTGAGGCGCGCATACGTTCTTCATCGGCGATCACGACTCCCTGCGCGTCGAGCATGGCGCGCAGCGTCGCGTTGAAGCTGAGGTGACCGGGGGACTCGGCTTGAGGTGCGAATGCGTTGACCGTGATCCCGTGGCGGAACAGTTCTTTGGCTGTCGATTTCGTGAGCCCGACAACGCCGGAATTCGCAGCACTGTAGGCGCTGAGTGCCGCAATGCCGATCCAGGCGTCCGACGCGGCATTGAGGACGCGCCCATAACCCTGCGAGATCATATGCGGCACTGCGTGTTGCATCGTGTTGAATGCTCCGTCCAATTTGGGCCGGAGCTGATATTGCCAATCATCTCGGGACAACGTGGAGAACGGGCCGAAACCGAGTCCGGCCGCATTGTTGACCAGGATGTCGATGCGGCCGAAGTGCTCTACCGCGGTCTGGATGAGTTCTCCTGCGGCGTCGTAATCCGAGACGTCACCGAAGCAGGCGATCGACTCGCCACCTTCGGTGATGATCTCGGCCGCCACCGTGTTGGCGTCGCCGTTCAACTCGGTGAGCGTCTGTGTCTCGACGTCGGTGAACTCGGGGTGCGCGCCGGCGAGTGCAGACGATCGGAATCGGGTCTCGGAAGCCTCGTTTGCACGGGGTTTGCGGTTGTTGGTGACCACGCGAGCGCCTTCGCGCGCAAGCAGTAGGGCCACACCGCGTCCGACGCCTTGTCCCGAGCCGGTTACGACGGCGACCTTGCCGTCCAGAATACCTCGCATGTCACATCTCTCCTGTTCGGGTTCAGTTGACGATCTTGGCTGCGGCACTACGTTCGGTGACGGGTCGCGCCAGTTCCTGGTCGGTGCAGATCTGCTGCAATTTCTGGACGGTCTCGTCGACGCCAGGCCCCAGGCGCCTGCCCGGGGTGAACGAGGCCGGCAGATGCCGCATCCCCTGGATGATCCCGATGCTGTCGTAATGCACGGTTGTGTGCAGGTCGCATCGATAGTCGGGCATGCGGTCTAGTACTGCGCTGAGCATCGATTTGAACATGGTGCGTGCGACGTTGGAGCCGATGCACCGATGTACACCGAGTCCGAAACTGAAGTGCCGATTACCCGAACGGTCCAATTGGATGCTGTCGGGATCATCGAAGATCGACGGATCGCGGTTGGCCATCGCCCACGACAACCACAGGCGCTCGCCTTCGCGGAGGTGGACACCGCCGACCTCGACATCATCGGAAATGGTGCGTGCGTCTCCCGCGGCGGGTGTGAAGAATCGTAGGAACTCCTCCGTGGCCGATGCGAGCAGGACCTCTCGGTTTGCGCTGAGTCGATCTCGTTCAGTCGGATTCTCCGCCAGCCACTCCAACGCGTGCGAGGTCAAAGCCGTTGTGGTGTCGAAGCCGCCACCGATCAACAGATTCAGCATGCCGATCAGTTCGATATCCGGGGGAGCCTCACCGTCGATGCGTAGCGCGGCGAGGGCGTTGATCATTCCGGGCCGCGGGGTCTCCTTGATCTCGGCGAGGTTGGTGAACAGGTCGATGCCCATCGCCAAGTAGGCATCGCGGACCCGTTCGGCGTCAGGCGAATCGGGTGGTGTGTAGACCGAGGCATGCGCCGGCTCGTTGTACATCTGCCACTTTTCCAGCGGCACGCCCAGCATTGCCAGCGTGAGGACAGCGGGGACGACGTTCGCGAGGTCGTCGACGAAGTCGATGTGCCCGGACTCGATGTGATCGTCGATGCAGGCACGGACGATCTCGTCGATGAATGGTTGCCAGCGCTTGATCGCCGCGGGGGACAGGTAAGGGTTGAGCGCCATTCGATAGTAGCGATGTTCGGGGTCGTCCATCTCGAGCATGCCGCCTCGGAAGTCTTCCGCGTCGATCATGATCGGGATCGAGATCCCCTTGTATCCACGCCGCTGCTTGTGGACGTCGTGATCGTTGGATACATGTGGGCAGCGCGCCAATTCGAAAACCTGGTCACTGCCGGCGGCGACCCAATGGCCATCGTAGGTGTCGGTCCAGGCGAGCGGACATGTCTCTTGCATCTCGTGCGTGATGTCCAGAAACCGCTCGCGGTAGTCGGCGCTGTGACGGTCGAAGTGGTAGTGCGTGTCGCCCGTGCCCGTGCCCGTGCCCGTGCCCGTGCCCGTGCCCGTGCCCGTGTCGTCGTTCGGATGGGTTGTCATGTCGTCATCCCTCGTCGTTCAGCGTGTATGGGCCGCCCACACTGTGTTCGAGGAGGCTGATCGCCAGCTCGGGGCAGGAGCGGATGGCTTCGTGTGCCGGGCTTGCTCATCGATGGGTACGTCCCCGGAACCGGCCTGTGCGTGCCCGTCGATGTCGTCGAGCTCGAACGTGGCAGGTGCGATAAATGCGCACAGGGTGTGTCCCTGACAGACGTGTGGGTCGACTTGTACTCGCACCGCTTCTCCTCGGGAATCGGTAGTCGGTGAACTGGTTTCATTTGCAGATGGCTCCGGTCAGATGACCGCGCCCCCGTTGACGCCGATCACCTGGCCGGTGACATAGCCGGCCGCGTCCGAGGTCAGATACGAGCACAACCCCGCCACATCCTGAGGCGATCCGAGTCGTCCGGCCGGTATCGCCTTGTTGAGGTACTCGGCGGGTGGCAGTTTTCCGGACGCCTGCTGCTCTCTCAACATCGGTGTGTCGATGACGAACGGGGGCACAGTGTTTGCGGTGATCCCCTTGGCGGCGTAATCGAGCGCCACCGTCTTCGTCATCGCGATGACTCCGCCTTTGCTGGCCGAGTAATGACCTTGAGCGGGAGCGCCCTGTTGGCCTGCGGCGGAGGAGATCGTCACGATCCGCCCCCAGCCGGCGGCCATCATGTCTGACAGCGCAGCCTGTATGCACAGGAACGTGCCGGTCAGATTGACCGCGAGATAGCGGTTCCATTCGTCCAGCGTGATCTTGTCGAATCGGGTGAAGCCGGAGATTGCAGCGCTGGTGACGAGTATCTCCACCGGCCCGAGTCTTTCGCGCACCGTGGCGAATGCCGCTTGTACCGCCTGCTGGTCGGACACGTCGACGCCGAGTCCCAACGCGTGGACTCCCGACGACTGGGCCTGCGCCGCAGACTTTTCCGCAGCTTCGCCGTCGATGTCGAGTACTGCCACATCCCGTCCGTCCGCTGCCAGCGCAGTGACAATCGATTGACCCAGGCCGGATCCGCCTCCGGTGACTACGGCAACGTGGTTCACTTCAACCCCTCGTGTGGTCATGGACACAGTGCTGTACAAATGTATAGTGGGCGTGGCGGTCACACAAGTGGTGGTCGGCAGGCCCGTGCGGTCCCCATCTCCATGTCGACGAGCGCATCGCCTACACCCCCGCCGGGCCCGGGGCGCCGTGCATGTACAGCGTCTGACCTGAGCAGAAGCTCGAGGCGTCGGATGCGAAGAACAGCACTCCGTTGCCGATTTCTTCTGGTTCACCCAGTCTGCCGATCCCGTTGGTCATGGCGATGGCATCGGGATCGAGTCCGTAGCGGGCGGCGTCATCGGTCAAGGTCGGCGCCCGCACGGCGCCAACGGCGATCGCATTGACTCGGATGCCCTTCTTGGCCCAAGCGGCAGCCATCGAGCCCGTCAGATTGTTGACCGCCGCTTTCGCCGCGCCGTACGGGGCGGCCTGCGGCATCGCGAGCAGGCCGGCGCCGGACGAGATGTTGACGATGGCCCCCTTTCCCTGCGGGATCATATGGTCGGAGACCGCACGTGAGAGATGCCATACCGCAAAGAAGTTCAGTGCGACGACGTGCTCGAAGTCCTCGTCGCTCCATTTGCGGATCGACTGGGTCTCGGCGCCGCCTGCACAGTTCACGAGGATGTCCACCCGCCCGAACTCGTGGACGGTGGTGTCGACGAGTTCCCGGCACGCGGGGCCGGATGTGACATCGACAGACACGGCAAGTGCGCGACGGCCGAGATTCTCGACCTCCTTTGCGGTGGACTCCAGTGGATCGCGCCTGCGGCCGGCCAATACGACGTCGGCTCCATGCTCCGCCAGCGCGAGCGCGGTTCCGCGCCCGATGCCGGTGCCGCCGCCGGTGATCAGGGCAACTCGGCCTTCGAGGTTGAACGGGTCTGACATCGTCTCTCCTTCTGCCTGCGGTCAATTCGCATACTGTACGACTGTACAGTAGGTGCTATACACTCGTGCCGAAAACCGAAAGAGGAGGTCTTCGTGAACGACTTGTACTACGACCCGTGGGACGTCGAGATCGACCTGGATCCGTATCCGACGTATCAACGGCTGCGGGATGAACAGCCCGTCTACTACAACGATCGTCATGACTTCTGGGGTCTGAGCAGGTTTGCGGACGTGGACTCGGCCTTGCGAAACCCAGTCGGGCTGAGTTCGAAGAAGGGCGACATCCTGGAGGTCGTCAAGGCCGACCCGATCATGCCACCAGGGGTCTTCATCAACGAAGACCCCCCGGTTCACACAATCCACCGGAAACTCGTGTCGCGCATGTTCACCCCGAAGAAGTTCCGGGAACTCGAGGCGAAGGTCCGGACGTTCTGTGCGGCCTGCCTCGATCCGCTCGTCGGCGGCGATCGCTTCGACTTCGTCGTCGATCTCGGTGCCGAACTGCCGATGCGGACGATCGGCATGCTGGTCGGGATTCCCGATGCCGATCAACCGTCGGTGCGTGCCAAGGCTCATGCCGTGCTGCGCAACAAGCCGGGGGAGCCTCTGCCGGTCAAGAAGGACCACTATTTCGACGGAGACATGTTCACCGACTATGTGGCCTGGCGAAAGAAGAACCCATCGGACGATCTCATCACCGAGCTGCTGGCCATCGAGTTCGTCGACGAAACCGGCGAGACCCGTCATCTTCGCACTGACGAGTTGCTGATCTTCCTGGCGGTGATCGCCGGCGCCGGTGTGGAGACCACCGGTCGACTCTTCGGGTGGATGGGGAAGGTGCTCGGTGAGCACCCCGACCAACGTCAGGAGCTCGTCGAGGATCCGACACTGATCGGGTCGGCGATCGAGGAGTTGCTGCGGTTCGAGCCCCCGGGGCCACATGTGGCTCGGTACTGCGCTGAGCAGGACGTCGAGTTTCACGGTCAGACGATCCCGGAAGGCAGTGCGCTGCTGCTCATGCTGGCCTCCGCCAATCGGGATGAGTGCCACTTCGACGACGCCAACTCCTTCGATATCCATCGAAAGTCGTCAGCGCACCTGACATTTGGGAAGGGCACCCACTTTTGCCTGGGAGCTCTTCTGGCGAGGTTGGAGGGCCGGGTGGCACTCGAGGAGGTCCTCAAACGGTTCCCGAAGTGGGAGGTCGACCTGGCCAACGCTCGGCGGTCCCGGACCTCGACCGTACGGGGCTGGGACACCATGCCCGCCGTGATCGCATGAGTGAGTAGGGTCGGGACCGCACCAGGAATCCATCAACCTCCGTCGGTTCTGGAACACAATCGGGGCGAGTGCATCGTTGATGATGGACGCGACGTCACCGGAGTGTCGCTGCGGGTGGACGCGGGCTTCGCCGTGGGCTGAGAGCTTTTCGGAACCAGTGCCCGACGGGATCACCGCCGCCGGATCGGTCTCGACGTCACTGGTCGGTCTTGATGAATTCGGCGGCTCTCCACGCCATGGCCATCATCGGTCCGTTCAGGTTTCCGGCCACCATGGTCGGGAGAATGGAGCAGTCGACAACGCGGAGGTTGGCGATGCCACGGACGCGGAGACGGGAATCGACCACGTCGTCGTCATCCGGTCCCATCGCGCAGCTGCCGATGGCATGGTAGCCGCAGTAGCCGCCGTCGAGAGCGGCATCGACGAGTTCCTCATCGCTCTGAACGGCTGTGCCGGGATAGGTTTCGTGGCTGATTCGATCGGCGATGGGCGATTGGTCGAAGATGTCCCGCATTCGGCGGATCAGATCCGCGGTGACCTGCCGATCGTGGTCGGTGCCCAGATAGTTGGGGTCGATGAGAAGGGGTGCGCCGGGGTCGGCTGAGGTGATCTGACATCGCCCGGTCGAGGTGGGGCGCAGGGTCATGCCCAAGCACGATGCACCCGCCTGACGCTCGATCGCCACGGGCTCACCGGTGTTGTACGGCGGAATCGTCCAGGGGCCGAGCATGAGCTGGCCATCCACACGGTCGACATCGGGGCGGGACCTGACGAAGGCGACGAGATCGAACGATGGTGCAGCCAGCGGCCCCTTGCGCGTGGCGAGGTACCGGATGCCGGTCAGTGCCTGACCGACGTTGCTCGACAGTCTCTTGTTGTAGCCGAGATCGTCCTTCAGCTCGAAGCGCATGGTCGCGCAGCGATGTTCGCGCAGCCCGTTACCCACGTTCTCGCTTGCGACGATCACCTCAATTCCGGCGTTCCGAAGTACTTCTCGTGGACCGATTCCCGACAGTTGCAGCAACTTGGGACTGTTGAGACTTCCCAGGGAGAGGATCACCTCTCGTCGTGCCCGGGCTTCTCCGCATCCGGACGGGCCCGTCATTGCCACGCCGGTCGCTGTGCCGTCCGCGAACAGGATTCGGTCGACCATGGTGTGGGTCGCGACGGTCAGATTGGGGCGACCCGCGACGGGTTTGAGGAACGCTCGGGCGGCGCTCACCCGGCGTCCGTTCTTGATCGTCGACGTGGCATAGCCGATGCGTTCGCTGTCGGATTCGTTGAGATCCTCGACCTCGGCCAGACCGGCGTTGACCCCGGCCTGAAGCATCTCCTGGCACAGTGGGTCGGGATCGCGTGGTACCGAGATGTGCAACGGGCCGCCGGCACCGCGGGTGGGGGACGGGCCGAATTCATTGTCTTCGAATGACTTGAAGATGGGCAGGATCTCGTCCCAGCCCCATCCCTTGTTGCCCAATCGTTCGAGTTCGTCGTAGTCGCGACGGTTCCCACGGTTGTAGATGAGCCCGTTGACGGAGCTCGAACCTCCCAGCACCTTTCCTCGCATCCAGTTCTCCGAGTGCGGATTCGGTCCGAACGCCGTAGTCGAGTAGTGCCACATGTACTGTTCGTTCTCGAACAGCATTCCGGCGCCTTTGGGGATGCTTATGAGTGGGTTCCGGTCACCGCCGCCGGCTTCGATCAGCAGGACTGTGACCGCAGGATCCTCGGAGAGCCGATTCGCCAGAACGCACCCTGCGGTTCCGGCACCCGCAATCACGTAGTCGAAGGTGGACATCGCTTACCCCTGGTGTTCGAAACGGCGTCTGCTGTACGAGCGTACAGCAGACGGTTCCGTGACGATACCGGTTTCGCCGATGCCCTTCGTGCGTGAGCCGGTCGCTATCGAGAGGGGATCAGTGGGCTGAGATCTCCGAGGTCGCCACCGAGTTCGGCTGTCACCCTGCGCACGACCTCGACGTCCTTGCCGACGAACTCCCACACACCCTCGGTGAAGGCATCGACCGACCCGTACCTGGCGATGCCGCTGAGAGCGCGACTGTTGGCGCTGGCATGGGGGAGGGCGGCGAGCAATGTTGCCTCGTCCACGCCGAGGCGAGCCGCGAGTTCGACACCGGCTCGGGCCAGACCGATCTGGGCAGCGAACATCGTATTGTTGACGAGCTTGACCCGTTGCCCCGAACCCAGCCCGCCGACGTGCATGATCGGTTCCGCGTAGGCGCCCAGCACCGGGTTCACCGCATCCACGGTGCTTTCGTCACCGCCTGCGAAGATGGTCAGTGTTCCCGCCGCGATGTCATGTGGTCCACCGCTGACGGCGCCGTCGATGACCGATATCCCGTGTGGGGCAGCGGCCTTGGCGATGGCTTCGACCGTGTTGGGGCTGCCGGTGGTGTGGACGACAATTGTGGCCGACGCCTTCATCCGTCCGAGGAGATCGCCGGACAGGCAGACGTCACGAACCTGCTCATCGGTGAGTACGACGATGAGCACGACGTCGGTGTCGCCGGTGACCACGTCGGAGATCTCCGAGGCCGCCCGAGCGCCTGCAGCGGTGATCTGCTCGCTCACTTCGCGGCGTCGGCCGAGTGCGGACACCCGGTGTCCGGCGGCGACCAGCCGCGACACTATTGGCATGCCCATGCGGCCGACACCGATGACCGCGACGTCAGCCATGGGTCAGCTCCGCGATCTTGCCGAGGGTGGCCTGTGCTGCCGCGAAAGTCGCGTTTCCGGAGGTCTTCTCGGGACCGGCGATATCGGCGACGAGCCCGACGTCCTTGCGGAGCAGGTTGCCGGCATGGGCAGCGATGCGTTCGATGGTGCCACCCGAGGCGGCAATCGATTCGAGGGCAAAGCTGCGGGCCGTGCCCTTGATGATCACGTCCGCCAGCCGGCCGGGCTCGACTCCGAGTGACTCACCGAGGGCCAGGGTGTCGACGACTGTCGCCATGTTCGCCGTGAACAGTAGGTTGTTCAGGAGCTTTGTGGTCTGCCCGGCCCCCAGGCCGCCCAGGTGGACGACCGGGTTCGCATAGATCTCGAAGACCGGTACGCACCGTGCGACGTCCTCGTCCGCGCCACCGACCATCACCAGCAAGGTGCCGGCCTCGGCACCACGACCACCGCCACTGACCGGTGCATCGACAATCCGCACACCGGTTTTCGCTGCGCGAGTTGCCAGTTCTCGGCAGGTATCCGGGTGCACGGTGCTGTGGACGACGATGATCCCGCCCTCGGCGAGTCCGTCCAGTACGCCGTCGGTACCGCAGGCCACCTCGAGTACATCCTGGTCGGCGACGACGCACAGACAGACGACGTCGCTTGCGGCACCGACCTCCGCAGGACTGCCGACGACCTTGGCGCCGGACTGGGCAAAGGGGTCGAGGGTCTCCGGGCGTCGGGCCCAGAGAGTGACGTCTTCTCCGGCGTCGATGATCCTTTGGGCCATCGGGCCGCCCTGGCTGCCGAGGCCGATGAATCCGATGCGCATGCGTTGCTCCGTTCGGTCGGTGGTCACGGTGTCGGAAGATCTGGATGCGTATGCCGGGCGACGCAGTACTCGATGAACGAGAGGACGCTCAGGTGATAGGCCCGAGCCGTGTGTCCGAGGCTGAGGTTGTGGCCGCCCCCGACGAACTCGTCGGCTACAACCCGGGGAGACGCCGAGAACAACGCAGTGATCTCGGCGAGCGCTTCGGGGTCCCGTCGCCAGACCCGTTCGAACTCGGCAGCGGTGAAATGTACCGGCACGCGCACCGCTGGGGCCAGCGCCGGAAAGGTCACCCGCGCCCAGCTGCGGAGCTCGGCACCCTCGAATGGTGGCGTCCTGGAGGCGATCATTGCGCCACCGATCACGTCCGGTGAGTACAACGACGCCGGTTCCCACAGCAGTTTGCGGACGCCTGCCGGGGCAGCGTTGCGTTCGTGGCCGCCGAGTATCTCGCGAGCGACCGCCTGGTGCTCCAGGCCGGTTCCGGCGAGCTCGAGGCCGAGCAGTGCCGCGCCGCGCTCGGCGTCGGCCGCCATGCGCACCGCCAGCTCGCTACCGGCCGAATGAGCCCAGACGAAGACACCCTCGCCGGTCGATCGGCCCGCCGTGAACTCGGCGACGGCACCGTAGGCGAGGTCTACGCGGCGGGAGGTGTCCATCTG
The DNA here is from genome assembly GCF_049844895.1 of Gordonia sp. DT101. Taxonomy (NCBI): domain Bacteria; kingdom Bacillati; phylum Actinomycetota; class Actinomycetes; order Mycobacteriales; family Gordoniaceae; genus Gordonia; species Gordonia sp. DT101. The sequence goes on from NZ_JBNCLX010000004.1 coordinate 542,464, forward strand.
ATCTGCGTATGGCCGCGAGGTTCCGTAACCCGGCCGGTCGAGTGCTATTGCGGTGTAGCCCGCCGACTGCGCCACGCGCAACAACGAGTTGGCCGGATGACCGGGGCAGTCGAAGTAGCCGGCTCTTGTTGCGCCACCGTGCACGGCAACGATCACGCCCCGGGGATCGGCGGCGTGGGCGACGATCCCGGACATCGGTACGCCGTCGACCTCGACGACGTGCGCCGAGACAGTTCCGTCAAGATCGTCGAGCCACGGTTCAGCCGTCATGTCGCACTCCGGAGCAGCAGCACCCCACTCGGGGTGAGGCCCCCGGTGCTGACCACGCCGACCCGTGCATCGGTGACCTGTCGGTCACCCCCGTCTCCGCGCAATTGCACGATGGCCTCGTGGAGCAATCCCATGCCGTGCGTGCGGCCGTGGGAGAGCTGTCCGCCGTGGGTGTTGAGCGGGATCTGCCCTTGGAGCGAGATGTTCTTCCCGCCGTCGAGGAATTCCTTGGATTCGCCGATCCCACAGAAGCCGAGGCCCTCGATCCAGGACAGACAGTTCACCGTGAATCCGTCGTAGAGCTCGGCGACGTCGACATCCTCGGGTGTCATCGACGTCCGGGTCCACAGGTGTGCCGCCTGACCGAGCACCTGTGGCTCATGGGTCAATGTGCTCTGGTCCCAATCCATCCGGTCGATGATCTGGGTGCCCACGGCCTCGACCAGGATCGGGGGCCGTGCCAGGTCGTTCGCGGTCTCGACGGCGGACACGATCACCGCGACCGCACCGTCGCACGGGACGTCGCAGTCGTAAAGCCCGAACGGAGTGGTGATCGGACGGGCGCCGAGGTAGTCGTCCATCGTCATCGGATCGCGGTACACCGCGGTCGGATTGAGCCCGGCGTTGGCACGCTGGTTGAGTGCGATCCAGCCGAGGGTCTCCTTGGTCGTCCCGTACCGATGGAAGTGGCGTTGCGCGTTCTGCGCCAGGGTGTGTGCGGCGGAGGTCGCACCGAAGGGCACCATCCAACTCGATGTCCGCCCGGATGGTTGGACGATCGTGCCGTTCTTCATGAGTTCGCCGTAGGTGGATTCCCACACCGTTCGGTAGCACAACACGTGTCGCGCGAGGCCGCCGGCGACGGCCAGCATGGCCGCGATGACCGAGCCTCCCGGACCGAAGGTCTCGATGCCGCCGTTGTGCCAGGTCGGCCGGAGCCCGAGTGCCGCTTCCACCGGTGTGACGCCACCTTCGCCGAAGCCGCCCACGTTGCCGCCACCGGGATAGGTGGCGATGCCGTCGATGTCGGCCATGGTGAGGCCTGCGTCGGCGACCGCCGCCTGACAGGCCTCGATCGTCAGAGACAGTGGCGGTCTCATCAGCCGCCTGCCGATCTGCGACATCCCGACGCCGGTGAGTGCGACCTTGTCCTCGAATTTCTCGGTCGTCACCATCGGGCGGACGTGCCGGGCGAAATCGGTGGGGTCGATCTCGTCGTCGGGCAACTCAGCGGGTTCGGACGGCTGATCGGCGCTGGGGCGGAAGAGCGGGAGCCAGACATCCTCGATGTTCAGGAAGTCGACCTCGACGGCCATCCCGAGAAAGACATCCTCGGGTTCGCAATCGATGATGTTGGTGGTCAGCCGGATTCGTGAATCCTCGGCCAGCGCGACCTGCGCGACGACGTAGGGCGGCGACAGCCCGGGCAGCGCGAACCGTTGATTGACGGTGAAACCGGCGACGATACCGCGGCCGGACACCACACGTTCGCCGAGCTCGGTCCCGTGACAGTGGCGGCACACCGGCTGCGGCGGGTGGAGCAGTTCCCGGCAGCCGGTGCACTCCTGGATCCGCAGGTGATCGTCCGCGCCGGACTTCCAATAGAACTCGTTGGCCGGCGTCAGCTGGGGAAGGGGCCGGGTGGGGGTCTCGGGCACTCGCCCTACCCTTTCTGCTGCGCTCGGGTCAGGGCGAGAGGTTCGGCGAGATTCTCGTCCTCCACCATCTTCTGGACCTCGACGAGGGTGTCCGCGAGACTCGAATGTGTCCGCGGTCCGGGAGTGAACGTGGCGGGCAGGTGGCGCATCCCCTGGATGACACCGATCGAGTCGTAGTGCACCGCGCCTTGAGGATCACACCGGTAGTCGGGCATCCGGTCGAGCACCGCGACCACCATGCGCTTGAAAACGGTACGGGCGACGTTCGATCCGATGCAGCGATGGATACCGAGGCCGAAACTGAAGTGACGGTTGCCGGTCCGGTCCAGGTGGACGCGGTTCGGATCCTCGAAGAGTTCGGTGTCGCGGTTGGCCATCGCCCAGGACAGCCAGAGACGGTCACCCTCGCGGAAATCGGTGCCGTCAGTGGCCTCGAAATCCTCGGCGATGGTCCGTCCGTCGCCGGCAGCGGGGGTGAAGTATCGAAGAAACTCCTCGGTGGCGCCGTCGAGGAGTTCGTCGCGGTGGGCGCTGAGACGTTCGCGTTCGTCGGGGTTCTCCGAGAGCCACTCCAGTGAATGCGCGGTCAGAGCGGTCGTGGTGTCGAAGCCGCCACCGATCACGAGGCTCAGAATCCCAAGCAACTCCATGTCGTCCGGAGCGCCGCCGTCGACACTCGCGTTGGCCACCGCGTTGATCAGTCCCGGGCGTGGATTCTCCCTGATCTCGAAGAGATTCGTGATCAGGTCGATTCCGAGCTGCCGGTGCAATTCCGCCACGCGAGGCGCATCGGGGGAGTCCGGCGGTGTGTACACCGCGGCGTGGACCGGCTCGTTGTAGATCGTCCACTTCTCCACCGGGATGCCGAGCATCGCCAGAGTGAGGACCGCCGGTACGACATTTGCCAGCTCGTCGACGAAATCGATGTGACCGGTCTCGATCTTCTCATCGATGCACGCGTGGATGACCTTGTCGATGAACGGAATCCACCGCTTCACTGCCGCGGGTGCCAGATACGGGTTCAGGATGGAGCGGAAGAACTTGTGTTCGGGTTCGTCCATCTCCAGGATGCCCCCGCGGACGCCCGACGCGCGGTCGGCGGTCGGGATACTGATGCCCTTGTAGCCGCTCCGCTCGTCGCGCACGTCATGATCGTTGGACACGTATGGGCATCGCGCGAGCTCGAAGACGGCCTCGCTGCTCGCCGCGACCCAGTGGCCTCCGTAAGTGTCGCTCCACGCCACCGGACACTTCTCGTGCATCTCCTGCGTGGTCTCGAGGAACTTCTCTCGATATTCGGTCGAGTGGCGGTCGAAGGGATAACGATTCCGCTTTCGCGCGTCGTCGTCTGTGACGCTGTCAAGACTCATCGTGTCGTCTCCTGTCGTCGTGTCGGATCACTCGGTGCCCGAGGAGATGCGCTCGGACACCGATATCGCTTGTTCCGGGCAGGATCGTGAGGCCTCGCGGACCTTGTCCTCGAATCCGTCCGGTACGTCCTCGGAGACCGGCGAGGCATGGCCGTCGATGTCGCTGAGCTCGAAGATCTCGGGAGCGATCATGGCGCAGAGGGTGTGTCCTTGGCAGCGGTCGCCGTCGATGTGAACCTTCACGATCGTCCTCCTATCGGTGGGTGAAAGGTGTTGCTGGGCTGTGGTTCATGCGGTGGTTCTCAGATCTTGAAGTCGTACCACTTGAGGTAGCCGCCGGCGTCGACGCGCATCTGCATACCGGTCACGTAGCGCGCCTCCTCGGAGGCGAGGTAGAGCACGGTGTTGCTGATGTCAGAGGGTTCGATCCAGGGCGTCTTCATCGCCTGCTGCACATAGAAGGCAGGCGTTGCGTCCTCACGGGTGGGGTTCTCCAGATCGGGCCGGAAGGACCGGTACATCGGCTCACTCTGCAGCATGTCGGTGTTGCAGTTGGTGGGATGGATGACGTTCGCGCGGATGCCCTGGGGTGCGAGGTGCGTCGCCAGTTCGTGGATGTACTGGGAGAGAGCTCGTTTCGAGAAGACATAGGCGACGCCGCCCAGGTCCTTGCCGGGGACGTCGGTCTTGCTGATGTCCATCAGGGCCGCGATCGATCCGGTCGCGATGATCGATGCACCTTCGCGGAGGTGGGGCAGCGCGACCTGCACCGCGTTCATGGTGCCGATCAGGTTGGTGTCCACCACGTCGCACCACGCCTGCGTGGCCGGTTCACCCTTCATCCCGGCCACGCCTGCCTGCGCCACGACGATGTCGAGCTTGCCGAGCTCGTTGATGCCGCGCTCGAGTGCGCTGCGCAGTTGCGACGCCTCGCGGACGTCGGCCTCGATGGCGACGATCCGCCGTCCTTCCTTCTCGACCAGTCGGGCGGTCTCCTCGAGATCTTCGGGACTGGCCATCGGGTAGCCGATGGTGTCGATGTTCTTGCAGAGGTCCACGGCGATGATGTCGGCGCCCTCTTCGGCCAGACGCACGGCATGGCTACGGCCCTGTCCGCGCGCGGCGCCGGTGATGAACGCAACCTTGTCCTGAACGCGTCCCATGTCGAATCTCCTTCTGTGGTGCCACGTTCTCGGAGATCGCGGCAGATGAGTGATGATTCCCGAATGCCTCCGGGAATCAGTTGGTCAGGTGTTCCGGCCCCCGTTGACGCCGAGGATCTGTCCGGTGATGTAGCCCGCGTCCTCGGAGATGAGGAACGAACAGGCAGCCGCGATGTCTTCTGGACGTCCGACGCGACGCACCGGTGTGCGCTGGATGTGATCGTCGACCGTTCCGCCGAGACGCTTGAGCCCCTCGGCATTTCGCAGCATCGGGGTGTCGACGAAGCCCGGTGGTACCGCGTTGACCGTGATGCCGTTGGGGCCGAGTTCGAGTGCCAGGGACTTGGTGAGTCCGTTGACCGCCGACTTGGCCGACACGTAGTGCGCCATGTAGGGCTGCCCGGAATGCGCACTCGACGACGAGATGTTGACGATTCGACCCCACTTCGCCTCGAGCATGTCGGGCAGCGCCGCCTGGATGGTGTGGAAAACCCCGTTGAGGTTGACGTCGATGACCTTGTGCCACTCGTCGAAACTGAGTTTGGTGAACTTCTGGAAGCCGTCGACCCCGGCGGCATTGACCAGGATCGTGATGGGACCCAGCGCTTCCCGGATCGCCGCGAACGCGCTGTCCACCTGTTGACGGTCTGTCACGTCGGCGGCCTGGGCCAACGGATCGTCCGAGGTGGTGGTGAGGTCGATGGTGCCGACGTGGTAGCCCTGACTGCGGAGGCGCTCGGCGACGGCGAGGCCGATGCCCGATGCGCCGCCGGTGACGATTGCGGTCTTCACCCCCATGCCTCGTCTCCGGCGATCGTCGTGCGGTGCATCAAGCGCTCCGACGACGGGTCGTACGGCAGCGCGCGGTGCAGCATTCCGGTGTTGTCCCAGATGACGACGTCGTCCTTCTCCCACTCGTGGACGTAGCTGAACCGCTCCTGCGTCGACCAGGCCAGGACTTCGTCGAGCAGCTCGCGACTCTCCTCCGGTCGCATCCCGACGATGTGGTCGGCGGTCGCACCGATCACCAGGGAACGGCGTCCGTCGCGGCGCTGCCACACCAGGGAGGTCTCGTGTGACGGGAGCTGACGCCACGCCGCGACCTGTTCATCGCTCGGGTCGGGATTCACGAGTCGCTGGGATGCCTCGAAACTGTGCACCACGCGCAGGCCGTCGTACCGTTTACGGTCCTGCTCGGGCAGGTTCTCGTACGCCGCGTACGTGCTCGCGAATTCGGTTCCGCCGCCGACCATCGCCACGTGGCGCGCCGTGAGCATCGTGGCCTTCGCGGGGACGTCGTTGGTCGTGTCGTCGATATGCCAGTTGAAGGTGCCCTTCAGGTACTCGGCCGACCGCGACTTGGCGGGGTCGAGCGACACGATGAAGACCTCCTTGCCCGCGGGGGCGAGGACCGGTCCGAGTTGCTTGCTGAATGCCACCTGGCCGTCGTCGTCGAGGTGCATGCCGCGTATCAACAGGACGCCGCGCCACTTCAAGGCCTCGAGGCAGTGTCCGATCACCGCGGGATCGCGGAGGTCGTCCACGCCGGTGACTTTGACACCCATCGCGGGGGTGAGGGCTGAGGTCTGGATCACAAGAATCTCCCTTCCATGTGTGAGAACGGTACTCTCGCAAAATAGCAATCGGCAAGAGTTCGGACGGTTCGGCCGGTGGTGAAAGCTGAGTTCGGGTACCTGCGTCGATGGAGTGTTCGGTCACCTCGCGACCTTGCGCACGGGAGGATTCTATGCGAATGTGACGTTAGTCATATACGAGAATGACATTTTCAACAATGGAGTGGGAGGGCGTGTGGTGGCCCAGGACACGATGACGACCAGCGGCTCGAGTGCGGTCGATGCGAGTCGGATTTCCGGCGGTATCCAGAAGCGACTGCTGATCGACGGGCAGCTCGTCACGTCGGAGACGACCTTCGAGACGATCAACCCGGCAACGGGGGATGTGTTGGGCTCGGCGCCGGACGCGAACGTGGACCAGGCGACGGCGGCGATCGCCGCGGCACGTACGGCGTTCGAGAAGTCCGGGTGGGCCACCGATGTGGCGCTCCGCGCGCGGTGCCTCGATCAGTTGCACAAGGCGCTGCTCGACAACGCCGAGGAACTGCGCGATCTGACGATCGCCGAGGTCGGCGCCACCAAGATGCTCACGAAGGGCAATCAACTCGACGCGCCGATCGAGATCGTCCGCTACTACGCCGATCTCCTCGAGAACCACTCGTTCACCGAGGATCTCGGCGAGATCGAGATCCGTGGGCAACAGCACCGCCGGTGGACCGAGCGTGAACCCGCCGGCGTGGTGGCCGCGATCATCGCCTACAACTACCCGAACCAGTTGGCGCTGGCCAAGCTCGCGCCCGCACTGGCAGCGGGTTGCACCGTGGTGCTCAAGGGGGCCCCGGACACGCCCCTGGTGACCCTGGCGCTGGGTGAGATCATCGCCGAACACACCGATATCCCGGCAGGCGTCGTCAACATCATCACGTCGTCGAAGGTCGAGGTGGGGCAGACGATGGTGGCCCATCCCGACGTGGACGTCGTGACCTTCACCGGATCGACGCCGGTGGGCAAGCAGATCATGGCCGACGCAGCGTCATCGCTGAAGCGAGTCTTCCTCGAACTCGGTGGCAAGTCTGCGCTGATCGTTCTCGACGACGCCGATCTGATGAAGGCCGCGCAGTTCGCGGCGTTCACGATCTGCAGCCATGCGGGCCAGGGATGCGCGTTGACCACCCGGTTGATCGTGCCACGCGACAAGCACGACCAGCTCGCGGAGATGGTCGGGGCGATGCTCGACCACGTGACCGTCGGGGACCCGACCGACGACAAGACCTACATGGGTCCGTTGATCAGCGAGCGACAGCGCGACAAGGTCGACGGGCTGGTTCAGCGTGCGGTCGAGGCCGGCGCCCGCCTGGTGCGTGGCGGAACCCGCATCGACCCCGGATACTTCTATGCGCCGACACTGCTCGCCGGAGTGGACCCGGACAGCGAGATCGCTCAGGAAGAGGTCTTCGGTCCGGTGCTGGCGATGATCCCGCACGACGGCGACGAGCATGCCATCGAGATCGCCAACAATTCGCGGTACGGGTTGTCCGGCGGCGTCCTCACCACCGACTCGGCCCGGGGTGCCGCCGTCGGCCGAGCGATCCGGACCGGCACGTTCAGCATCAACGGCGGCAACTACTTCTCTGCCGACGTGCCGTTCGGCGGGTACAAAGAATCCGGCATCGGCCGGGAGATGGGCGTCGCAGGCCTGCACGAGTTCACCGAGATCAAGGCGTTCGCCGAGGCGGTGGAATCGTGAAACCGCTGGAGGGATTCACCATCCTCGAGGTCGCGATGTACGGATTCGTGCCGTCGGCCGGCGCGGTCCTGCGCGAGTGGGGGGCCGAGGTCATCAAGGTCGAGCACGCGGTGACCGGTGACCCGCAGCGCGGACTCCGCCAGACCGGCACGTTCCGCGTCGAAGGCGACCTCAATCCCAATGTCGAGCATGCCAATCGCGGCAAGCGCAGCATCGGGATCGACATGTCGCGCCCGGAGGGGCGAGAGGTGCTCTACGAGTTGGTGCGCAAGGCCGACGTCTTCCTCACCAGTTTTCTGCCCGGTCCGCGTGCGCGGCTCGGGATCGACGTCGACGACATCCGTGCGGTGAACCCGTCGATCGTCTACGCGCGAGGCAGTGCGCTCGGCCCGAGGGGTGCTGAGTCGGACAAGGGTGGTTACGACATGACCGCCTTCTGGTCGCGCGGCGGTATCGCGGCGACCCTGACACCGCCCGACACCGAGGGCCTCATCAGCCCGCCGGGTCCGGCGTTCGGCGACACGATCTCGGGGACCAATCTCGCCGGTGGCATCGCCGCCGCACTGCTCAAGCGGGAACGGACCGGTGAGCCGTCGGTGGTGGACGTCTCGCTGCTGGGGAGCGGCCTGTGGTCGATGGGTCACACCGTGGCGCTCTCGCTGCATCTCGACAAGCCGATGGAGGCGCCGGCGCAGGGCGGCCACGGATCGCCGACCAATCCGCTCTCGGGGCTCTACAAAACGGCGGACGACCGCTACATCTCGTTCGTCATGCTGCAGGCGGCGAAGTTCTGGCCGGATGTGTGCAAACACGTGGAGCGTCCCGAGCTTGCCGAGGATCCGAGGTTTGCCAGCGCAGAACTGCTGGCGGAGAACACGTCCGAGGCGGTGGCGATCCTGCGGGAGGTGATCGCCGAGCGCACGCTCGCGGACTGGACAGAACGATTCGCCACCCTCGCGGGCCCATGGGCGCCGGTGCAGGATTCTCGGCAGGTCGGTGACGACCCGCAGATCAGGGCCAACGACTACATCGTGAACGCGGGTGACCTCGAGCTGGTGGGCAATCCCGTCCAGTTCGACGTCGAGGCGTCGTCGGTCACCGCCGCTCCGGGATTCGCCGAGGACACCGACGACATCCTCCAGGAACTCGGGTTGGACTGGGACCGCATCATCGAATTGAAGACCGCCGGCGCGGTCACCTGACGGGAACCGACGATGCCGAACATCACCTCCATCGGAACCTATCTCCCGTGTTGGGGTGTCGTCGACCGTCGCGTCGCCGGTGACGACGAGGACGCCATCACGTTGGCCGTGGAGGCCGGGCGGGCCGCACTGAGCGGTGGTGCTTCGGTGGACTCGGTGGTGCTGGTCAGCCGTGATCTTCCGCTCACGGACAGCAGCAACGCGGCGGTTCTGTTGGCAGGCCTGGACCTGGACCCGGAACTCGAGGTCACCGAGCGCCTCGGTGGTGCGCCGGCGACGCTGGACGCACTCAGCTCGGCCCGGTCGCGCACGCTGGTGATCGGTGTCGACCTCGAACCTGCCGGTGCCGCAGCGGTGTTGACCGCCGATCGCGGCCTGAACGTGCGGACCAGCGCACGGGTGGCGCGGAGCCTGCCGGTGCGCACCCGCAACACCACCGGAGCCGTCCACGACTACGGCGACCCGCGATTGCTGCATGACCGCGGGCTGGTCGCGTCGCTGGCGGCATCGTGGTTGGAGAAGCCGACCGTCGTGGCGGGCGTCGACCGCAAGTCGGCCGCTCGGCTTGCCGAGGTCGATGCGGAGGTCCCGACGGTCGGCGCGAGCTCGGGCCTGTTCGCGCTGGCCGCGATGGCCGAGCAGGGATTGTCCGGGAGTCTCGTCGCCGTCGAGCAGGCGAGCCTGTCGGGGATCTCGGTCGCCGCAGCTCCGGTCGCCGTGTACCGGCGCGAGCTGGCGCCACGTCCGAAATCGGAGGAACCGGTGGCGTCGGACGACGAACTCCGCATCTCGCTGGCCGCGTACGAGCGGGCCTTCGAGGCCAAGGTGCGGTGGGAGGCCGGGAAGTTCACCGACAGCGAGGTACTCGATTTTCCGCCGCGCTATCACGTGGGCACCGACGGCGCCCTGCGTACCGACTACGAACTCGTCCCGTTGCCTCGGGCCGGTGTCGTGTATTCAGAGGCGACCGTGCATGTTCCGGTGCCTGGCCTGCCATCGCCCTACTCTCTCGTCCTCGTCGAGCTCGACGACGTGGGCGTCCGCGCTTTGGTGAAGGTGGCCGGAGCGCACGTGGGACTGGTGGGTATCGGCGATCGGGGCAGGCTCGTACTGCGCCGCCTGGCCATCCGATCCGGCGTGCCCGACTACGGGTACGCCTTCGAGCCCGAAGAGGTGGCAGCATGAGGAAGGTCGCGGTCGTCGGGGCCGGAATGACCCCGTTCGCGGAGCATTTCGCACTCGGTGTGAAGGATCTCGTCCCGATGGCGTTCGCGGATTGCGTTGCATCGGTGGACAAGGGGATCGACAAGCACGACATCGAGGCCGCGTGGTTCGGCGCGGTGGGTGCGACGGACGGTTTCGCATCTGGCATCGTGGCCGACTCGCTCGGCATCGACGGAATCCCGGTGACCAGGGTGGAGAACTCCTGCGCGACCGGGAACGACGCCATCCGCAATGCGGTGTATGCCATCGGGTCGGGCGCGGTGGATGTGGCTCTGGTCGCCGGTGCCGACAAGCTGCGCGAGACCGCGTCGAAGAACGTCGTCTGGGAGTGGGAGGCGATCTCGCGGGACATGGCGTGGGAGTATCCACTGGGCCTCGTCGCCCCGGCCGGCGTGGCCCTACACGTGAACCGGTACTTTCACGAATCACCAGCCACCCGGGAACATCTGGCCATGGTCGCGGTCAAGAACCATCGGCACGGCGCCAACAATCCCAAGGCCAGACTGCAGTTCGAGATCACGGCAGAGCAAGCGCTCTCGGCGCCCACCGTGGTCGAACCGTTCAGCGTCTACGATTGCGCGCCGCTGAGCGATGGCGCCGCCGCGATGATCCTGGTGTCCGAGGACATCGCCGACCGTTACACCAGCCGCCCGGTGTGGGTGGCCGGTGTGGGTCTCGGGCTGGATTCGATGATGCACCAGCACAAGACCGACCTGACGACCTTCCCGGCGACGGTGCGAGCCGCGCAACGGGCGTTCGCCATGGCAGGCATCACCCCGGCTGACGTCGACGTCGCCGAGGTCCATGACTTCTTCACCGGCATCGAGCTCATCAGCTACGAGGATCTCGGCTTCGCGAACCGGTTCGAGGGATACAAGCTCCTCGAGGCGGGCGACACCACGATCGGGGGATCGCTGCCGGTGAATACCAGTGGCGGTCTGAAGTCCAAGGGGCATCCACCGGGGGCAACCGGCATCGGCCAGTGTGTCGAACTGTTCGAACAGCTCCGGGGTTCGGCGGTGAATCAGGTCGACGGGGCACGGATAGGATTGGCGCACAATGTGGGTGGCCCGACATCGGTTGCGGCGGTCACGATCCTGAGTCAGGATCGAAACCCGTGACGTGCGGGCGCACGATCTCTGTGTGGTCACATCACTCCGGCAAGGCCTCTGTGAACCTGAAATGCTCAACTGTTCCTACGAGTCCCTCGGACATACCGGCCGCCCGCAATGCTCGACGTTTGAATGCGAGCGCGGCATTGCTGACTCGGTGTTCTGCCGGTTTCGATCCGATCTCGAGATCTGCCGGGCACTCGTTGCCCCAGAGCCAGACGTGTGCTCGGCGAGAGCGGATCGCGGCCGCGGCCCCCAATCGGATCCTCTCGTCGGCGTGACACAGATCGGCCGAAATCGCCAGTGACTGCGGCCAGTGCGCGGAAGTCCGGCGGGCCAACGAATGTCGCAGGTCGAATGCGCGCGTTCCCAGTATCTCCAGTGGCACCGTCGTACTGCCGCCATCGAGGACGTGGACGCTGACGTCCCAACCGGCCATCGACTGGTCGAACAGCCATCCGCCACAGAACTCGACGACCTCTGATGGGGTTGTGGCGATCACTGCCAGGCGGTGTCGCGTGTGGCGCCGCCGCGCAGTGGCTCGCGCGCGGGTGACTTCGCGCGCTCCCATCACGCATGGTTCCATGTGATCCTGGGTGAGAAGTGTCATCGGAGTGTCCTTTTACTCGCCTGACGGAAGGCTTTCTGTCGCATCTGCCGCCGCTTGAGCGGCGGCGCACGATTCTCAGAGTTGCGTATACACGGTCTTGGTCTGTAGGTAGCTTTCGACACCCTCTCGACCCCACTCGTGCCCCCAACCCGATTGCTTGTAGCCACCGAAGGGCATGGAATGGTCGAACACCATCTGACAGTTGAGCGTGACAGTTCCGGCATGAAGGCGTTTGGCCAAGCGGTGGGCGCGCGCGATGTCCTTGGTCCATGCCGTCGCAGCAAGCCCGTAATCGGAGTTGTTGGCAAGGGCGACGACTTCGTCGTCATCATCGAAAGGCATGATGGCCACTACGGGCCCGAAGATCTCTTGTTGGTAGAGGCTCATCGACGGATCGACGTCGGTCACGACCGTGGGGTGTACGAAGTACCCCCGCCGGTCGAGTCGTTCGCCGCCGGTGACGACTTCGACGCCGTTGCGCTTGCCTTCGTCGACGAATCCCATCACCCGGTTCAACTGTTTCTCACTGATCAGCGGCCCGATGAGCGTGCCCTCCTCGTCGGGGCCGCCGAGCTTGACCCCGTTGGCAACCATCGAGATACCCTCGACCACCTGTTCGTACACCCCGCGCTGCACAAAGATTCGCGAGCCGCAGATGCATCCCTGGCCGGAGTGGATGAAGATTCCCATCGCGGCCATCGTGATCGCCGCCTCCAAATCGGCATCGTCATAGATCAAAACCGGCGACTTGCCGCCAAGCTCGAGCATGACCCGCTTGAGGTTCCCCGACGCCGCGGTGAGGATCTGCTTGCCCACCTCCGTCGAACCGGTGAAAGCGACCTTTTCCACATCCGGATGCTCGGCCAGCGCCTTGCCCGAGGTGTGGCCATAGCCGGTCACCAGGTTCACCACATCATCGGGCACACCGGCTTCGGCGATGATCTGCTCCAGCAGGATCGCTGACAGCGGTGTCTCCTCGGCAGGCTTCGCGATCATGCTGCAGCCGGCGGCCAGAGCGGGTCCAAGCTTGGCGGCGGCGTTGAACACCGGCCCGTTCCACGGGAAGATCAGACCGACGACACCGTAGGGCTCCTTGAGTGTGTACGCGTGCATGTTCGAGTATGCGCCGGTGATCCCGCCGGTCTGCTGAACGTCGTGGGCGATGCCGTTGAGCTTGGTGCACCAGCCACCGTAGTAGCGGAAGATCTCCGCACTGGTACCCATGATCGATCGCGCCTGGTCGTAGTTCATGCCGGTGTTCAATGAATCCAGTGCGGCCAGCTCGTCGGCTCGCTCATCGATGCGATCAGCGATCCGCCACATGATCTTCGCTCGTTCGCTACCGGGGAGTCCACTCCACGAGCCGGATTCGAAGGACTTACGCGCACGGGATACTGCCTCATCCACCGCTTGTACGCCGCCGTCGGCGAACTCGGCGATCGGCTCCTCGGTGACGGGATTGATGATCGGAATGGTATCCCCGTTGCCCGGCCGATTACGCAGCTCGTCCAGGATGTTGTCCACAGTCATTGTCTCAGCTCACTTCGTCTCGTCGAACTCGATGTGCAGATCGGTGAGTCCGCGCAGCAAGAACGTGGGCTCGTAGGTGAAGTTGCGGTCGCCGGCAGGCCCGTGAACGGATTCGTCGAGCCTGATGTTGGCCATCCGGTCGAGTAGCCGGTTGATCGTCACCCGTCCCTCGACCCTCGCCAGCGGAGCGCCGGCGCAGGTGTGAATCCCTCGACCGAAGGTGATGTGCTCGCGAACATTCGTGCGATCGATCCGAAACTCGTTGGGATTCTCGAATTTTCGCGGGTCGCGATTGGCGGCCCCGAGGCAGAGCATGAGGATGGTTCCGGCCGGAATATCGACATCACCGAGCGTGGTGGACTTACGCGTGAGTCGGAAGTCGACCTTTGTAGGACTTTCCATGCGCAGCGATTCCTCGATGAACGGGACGATCAGCTTACGGTCCGCTCGGAGTTCTTCCTGGAGGTCGGGCCTCTCGCAGAGGACGAGGAGCGCGGAGCTGAGCAGTTTGGTCACCGTTTCCTGACCGGCGGCGAACAGGAAGGTGGCAGGTCGTGCGACCTCGATCACGGGCGGGACCGAACCGTCCGGGTAGGTCGCCGAAGCAAGCCCGCCGAGTACATCGCCGCGAGGATGTTCGCGCCGGTCCGTGATGTACCCGGAGAAGAGATCGTCGAGGTACTGCAGAGGGTTGCTGCCGACAGGTTCGTGATCGAGGGCCCCGACGCGGCTACCCGGCGCGTTACCCGCGCCCAGATTTCGACGGACCTCGTCCCGATCACCTTCCGGCACACCGAGGAGATCGGCGATGGCGAGCGTGGCGAACGGTTTTCCGTAGTCCCCGAGGAACTCACAACGCCCGCGTGCAATGAACTCGTCGATCTGCTGGTCGGCAAGTGCCCACACGAACTCCTCGTTCTCTTGCAGCCTTCGTGGCGTCAACAGGCGTAGGAGGAGCGACCGAGCCTTCTGATGGTCGGGTGGGTCCATGGTGACCATGTGTTCGAAAATGGGGAACTCGTGGCGGTGCGCCTCGATGAGGTCGGTGATGTCATCGCCCACGGGCTCGAAGGGCAGTGGCGGGAATGGCCCCCCGATGGCGTTCACGGCCGAGAACGATTCGGTGTCCTTGAATGCCTGTTGAGCTTCCTCATAGCCGGTGACAGCGATGACGTTGTGGTGAGGCTCCTGCGTCACGGGCCCTATGCTGCGTAGATGGTCCCAGTATTCATAGGGATCCTGGGACACTGTGGCGTCGGAGAAGTAGTCGACCATGGTGGGATTGGACATCGTTCATAGACCTTTCGAGGGTCGAGAATCGGGTGACTTGTACTGGTTCGGACTCAAGTGCGGTACGGCGTCAGGCTGCGCCAACTCAGACCGGTGAAGACGCACGGACTGGTGCTGTCGCGTCAGAGCCCGATCCTGGTGTTCTTGATCTGTTGAAATTCCTGAAGGCCTTCGATGCCTCCGGCCCTGCCGCTACCGCTCTGCTTGAAACCTCCGTACGGCCCCTGCGGGGAAATGTCACTGTTGCGGTTGATCCACACCGAACCGGACTGAAGGGCACGGGAAACACGATGTGCGCGAGGTAGATTCATCGTCTGGACGTAGGCGTTGAGACCGTAGTCGCTGTCGTTGGCCAGCGCGATGGCCTCCGATTCGTCATGGAATCGGGTGACGGAGACCACGGGCCCGAAGATCTCGGTGGTCGCGAGTGGAGATCGATTTTCGACGTCGGTGAACACAGTGGGCTGAATGTAGTATCCGTCGCCGCACTCGCCACCGACTCGCTGTCCGCCCGTTGCGAGCGTCCCGTGCTTGCCTTGGACGGCGTTGTCGATGAGACCCAGGATGCGATTCATCGCCGGCTCGCTGACCACCGGCCCCAGCATGACCTCCGGATCGAACGGATCGCCGATCTTGGCCGCCGCCAGGACCGCCAGGAACCGCTGCATGAACTCGTCATACACCTCGTCCTGCACGAAGATCCGACTCGCACACGCGCAGCTCTGCCCCGATTGCCCAAGGGGCCCTTGCCATGCGGAGAGAATTGCGGCTTGGTCCAAATCGGCATCGGCAAAGATGATATTGGCGGACTTGCCGCCGAGTTCGGTTGCCACCGGGGTCAGGTTTGCTGCGGCCGTGGTCAACACCTGCCGTGCAGTCACACCACCGCCGGTGAAGTGGATCTTCCCGAGACCAGGGTGAGCCACGAGCGAACGGCCGCCGGTGGCGTCCGAGGGCAGTACGTTGACCAGGCCGGGTGGTAAGCCGGCCGCCACGCAGATCTCGCCGAATCGGAGGGCGCTGAAAGGGGACAACTCCGACGGCTTGAGGATGACGGCGTTGCCCGCAGCCAATGCCGGCGCGACATTCAGCCCGACGACAACCATCGGCCCGTTCCACGGGGCGATCACTCCGACCACACCATACGGTTCTCTGTCGACGATGTTGAGATCGTGCTTACCCGAGACCTCGGAGTTCTGTCCGTGCGCCTTGTCGACGTGCCCCGCGTAATAGCGGATGAAGCTCTCGGCGAGCATGGCGTGTCCGGGAGCGGTGCGAATCGGTACGGCGAAATCGTGGATGCTCAGCCGACCGAGTGTGTCTATGTTGTCGTGCACCGCGTCGGCCAGGTCGAACATGATGTCACGCCGCCGCCCGATCGGCAGGGACATCCATTCACGCTGGGCCTCTCGGGCACTGGCCACCGCTTGGTCGACCTCGTCGGGTCCGGCGAGGGTGATCTTCGCGTTGGGCTCTCCCGTGGCCGGGTAGATGTGGTCATATGTGACGGCCGACGATCCGGTCACCCAATCACCACCGATGAGGAGTTCGGTGGGCAGCACATCGGCGTTGTCGGGGCCGATCACGGCGGTCATGAACGTCCTCCCAGGTGTAGAACCATGACGAGACTCATCGCACGGTGAACCCGGCGTCGAGCGCCCATTGGGTGCCGGTGATGAACTTGGCCTCGTCGGAGACG
The DNA here is from genome assembly GCF_049844895.1 of Gordonia sp. DT101. Lineage (NCBI taxonomy): Bacteria > Bacillati > Actinomycetota > Actinomycetes > Mycobacteriales > Gordoniaceae > Gordonia > Gordonia sp. DT101. Next base: position 558,913 of record NZ_JBNCLX010000004.1, read on the forward strand.
AGATAGGCGACGGCGTTGGCCACGTCCTCGGCTTCGAGCATCTGGATCGGCAACGCATTCTGCATCCCGGAGATGGTGTTTGCTCCGCCCTTGGCCGCCTCGGCCATCAGCTTCTGCATCGCCTCATTGATGGTCATTCCACTCGCCACGCCCGTTGGGTGAATCGTGTTCACTCTGATCCACTCTGGCGCAAGGTAATTGGCAAGTCCCTGCATCAGGGCGACAACTCCGCGCTTGGCGGAGGCATAAGCGTTCCCGCTTGCATTGATGGAGGCGGAGGCCTTGATTCCCGCCGAGGAACTGGTGATCACAATCGATCCGCCACGCTCTGCCTCGCGCAGTGCAGGCAGCGCCGCCCGAATGGTGTGGAACACGCCGGTCAGGTTCGTGTCGATGACATCGTTCCACTCCGCGAGGAAGTTGTTCGGGTCCTCCGGACCCATCTTGATGATCCCGGCGTTCGCCAGGATGATGTCGACTCGGCCGAACTCGTCGTATCCCTCCTGGAAAGCGGCTGACAGTCCGGCAAAATCCCGCACATCCGCCTTTCGAGCCACGGCTCGGCGCCCCTCCTTTTCGACAAGGCGAGCAGTCTCGTCGAGATCTTCCTGAGAGGCGTTCGGATAGGTCATCGACGCGACGTTCTCGCAGATGTCGACGGCGATGATGTCTGCACCTTCACGCGCTAGCCGGATTGCGTGCGCGCGACCTTGGCCTCGCCCAGCGCCGGTGATGAAAGCCACGCGGCCTTCGAGTCCTGACATGTTGCGTATTCCCATCTCTCTATATACTTTCCGCCCGCGGCGGACCGCAGATGTATTACGACGAACCGGTGGAGCGAGGGGATCACGGGTGCAATCGGGCCCACGCCTCTTCGCTTGCGCCGTGGAGGGCTTCGGCCTTCGCGAATCCGGAATAGGCAGCGAGCTGCAGAACCACCTCATCCATCTCGGGTTTGGTGATGTCGCCGGACTCGAGTGCCGAGCCCGTGTGCGAATGCAACGGCGTCAGCGAATCGCAGACCGCCACCGAGGCGACGGTGATGAATCTGCGGTCGCGTCGACTGAGCGTCGGGCGCTGCCAGACATGGCCGAAGACGAAATTCAGGATGCCCGCATGGATGTAGGGCGTTTCCGGGCGCGGTGGTTCGATCAAGTTGACTTCGACGAATTCCCTTGTGCCATCTTCGATTCTCGAGTTCCAGTCATTCAACCCCAGACTCGCGTTGTCGGGTGGGACCACCGCGCCTGTTCCGCCGTTCGCGCGGTCGATTCTCGCCCATGCGCGACGGATCACGCCTTCGAGATGAGAGGCCTTGGGCCATCCGTTGTACACAGCGAAGTGAAGTACGAATTCCAACATCTCGTCGATGGTCATATCGCCGCTGAGGAGGGCATCCTCAACTTGATCGTCGATCGGTTTATGGGCATCAGCGGCCCCGACGCACGTCAGCGTCACCCAGCGGCGCTCGCGCCGGCCCAAACCGGGTCGGGACCACACCTGATCGTGGAGCCAGCCTTGTTGCGCCTGTTCAAAAGGGGTTTTGGGAGCTTGCGCTTCGCCATCTCCGATAGTGGCATAACTCGCCCGCGACTGTGACATGTGACCTACCTCTCAGCTATATTGACTGAATATTAAGGCGTCAGACCTAAATTGTCTATGGTTTGATTAGGTTTATGCAGACGGAAGTGCGATCCGCCAAAGAGCGACTGATATTGACCGCTGAGCGGCTCTATGCGCTCCACGGTCTCGATGGAGTTCCGTTGCGGCAGATCGCAATCGAGGCCGGAACCGCGAACAAGTCCGCTGTCCAGTACCACTTCGGGTCCAAAGATGCGCTGGTGACGGCGGTACTGGCCAATCGCGTGGACGACCTAGACCGTCGGCGCGGACTGCTGTACGCGCGGGCAGATCTCCAGGACGTCCGCGCCGTGGTCGAGGCGCAGCACCTTCCGCTCATCGAGCTCGGCGAGGACGACACTTGCTACTACCTCGAGTTCGTCGAGCAGCTCCAACGCAAGTCGCATCCCCTTCATGACCTTCCTGCTTCGAATCGATTGACAGAGCAGGCGTACTACGACCGGGTCGGCGCTCTGCTGGAGTCCGTGCCCGTGGAATTGCGCGAGCTTCGCATCAAACAGGCGACCGCTGCGTGCCTGCACATCTGTACCGACCGCCGACGTTCACGGGAACTCGGCGAAGCGGTGCCACCTTACGGTGTGCATGTGAGTCAGCTTCTCGACAGCCTCGTGGGCATGCTCACCCTCGAACCGTCGCGTGAGACCACGGCCGCCCTGGAGGCGTGGTCGGGCGAGACGATCGGACAACGGTGACCGTGCGAATTTCTCAATTGCCTTACAGTGCAAGCAGGTTCAATTTTCCCATGGTGGAATAGCTTCGGGGCGCGATGCTTTCGTCGTCAATTTCATTGACATCTCACTGTGACTCGTGCAACACTTCGTCTCGAGTATCCGGTATCTGATCCGGACGCGGCGGCCCGATGGCGGGCGAAACTCCACTATTCACTTGGTCTTTCGAAGAAGGTTGGTAATTCAATGGCTGGTCGTATGGAAGGCAAGGTCGCCCTTGTCACGGGTGCCGCTCGGGGGCAGGGTCGCAGTCACGCGGTCCGGTTGGCTGAAGAGGGCGCCGACATCATCGCGGTCGACATCTGTGGTCCGGTAACCCGTGACACATCAATCGCGCCGTCGACTCCTGAGGATCTCGCCGAGACGGTCGAACTGGTCAAAGGGCAGAATCGCCGGATCATCGCCTCCGAGGTCGATGTGCGCAATTATGATGCTCTGAAGGCGGCAGTCGACGACGGCGTGGAACAACTGGGCCGCCTTGATGTGGTCGTGGCGAACGCGGGGATCGGCAACGGCGGTGAGACGCTCGACAAGACGAGCGAGACTGACTGGCAGGACATGATCGACGTGAATCTGTCCGGTGTGTGGAAGTCCGTGAAAGCGGCAGTTCCTCACCTGCAGGCGGCCGGCGGCGGTTCGGTGGTCTTGACGAGTTCGGTCGGTGGCGCCAAGGCATACCCCAACACCGGACACTATATTGCGGCAAAGCACGGGGTCATCGGACTGATGCGGAGTTTCGCAGTCGAACTGGGGGAACAGTCGATTCGAGTGAACTCGGTCCTTCCGACGAACGTCAACACCCCCATGTTCATGAACGAGGGGACCATGAAGATGTTCCGACCGGATCTGGAGAACCCGGGCCCGGAGGACCTCAAGGTGGTCGCGCAGATGATGCATGTGCTGCCGACGGGATGGGTCGAGCCCCGTGACATCAGCAACGCGGTGTTGTTCCTCGCGTCCGATGAAGCGCGTTTTGTCACCGGCCTTGCACTGGCCGTGGACGCCGGCAGTCTGCTCAAGTAGTCGTATCTCGGAGGTCGTCGATGGAGAATGAACACGGTCCCGATGGCGGTGACGTGGTTACCGGGCCGCTGGTCGAGGTGGATACATCGCTGTGTGAGGGTCATGGGTTGTGCGCTATGCTCGCGCCCGAGGTCTTCGAGGTCGGTGATGACGACGTCGCGGTGTGGGAGCCACACCCGCCGGAAGATGCGCGCGGCATTGTCGAGGCGGCGGTGAGTGCCTGTCCGCGACAGGCGATCACGCTCAGCTGATCACTACCAAACGGTGCGGCGCCATCGGCATGGTCGCCCCCGTCGACTACCAGACCCTGGCGTTCAGACTGACTGTCCGGCAGTGTAAGTACTCACTGCGTCAGCAAGTTGACGGTCAGAGATGTTACTGGAGTGTGCGAGCCCATCGACAACGCTGGCCTGGTTGCATTCGGGCTGGTTCTGCGACATCTTGGCCTTGCCCTCCCACCGGGTGATGGTGAGTTCCAGACCCACGATTGCTTTGAGTTGGCCGGCGATGAAGTCAGCGGGTGCGTCGGTGACGGCCCATGGCATATCACGACTCTGCTCGTGACGGTTGCTGAGGGCCGACACATGGTCGAGCAGCCAGTCGGGGTCGTCGTGGACGCGAAGGGCGCCGTAGACGTTGATGGTCTCGTAATTCCACGTCGGGACCACCTTGCCGGTCTCGGCTTTGGTCGCATAAAGCGACGGTGAGATGTATCCATCGATGCCGGTGAAGATCGCGACCGACTCGGCTGCAGACTGCAGAGTGAGCCGCCAGTGCGGGTTGGCGCGGGCCATGTGCGCGACGAGTACATTGCGGTCGGGGTCGTAGATCATCGGCATCGGAGTGATCGCGAGTCCGTCTTCACCAGGCGTGATCAGGTGTGCCATCCCGGCGCTCCCGAGAGCAGACGCGATCGCCTCGTCGGACAGTTCGAATTTGCGCGGGATGTACATTGCCGTCGGCTCCATTCATCTGAGAGGATTCGCACTTGGTACTGGTGAATCCACGCCACGGTAGCAATGTGGTCACCACGGATGAGGTCAACGGCCGGAATGTGCCCTCAGTCGGGTCGACCGTGACCGCGTGACGAGTGGTTCGCCGTACGGAGCGTCAGCGTCGCACCGAGCGTCGTCATCATTTGGTGGATCGACATCTGTTGTGCCGGTGACGATCCTGTGAGGGGCCGATGTGACGCTGGTGGTCGAGTCGCTGTGTGGGTGATCTCGATACGGCGCCTCGCCTGGCGGCTCGGTGCCTACTCGATCAGCGGGTGGGAGAGATCTCGCCTGGCGGCTCGGTGCCTACTCGATCAGCGGGTGGGGGACGTTGCGGGTGGGGGTGGTCTCGCCGGTCGAGTAGCCGCGAACGGAGTGAGTGGCGTATCGAGACCACCTTCCGCGAGGAGGTGATCTCCGATCAGCGGAGCTCGCTCTTCATCACCTTTCCGGTGGCGTTGGTCGGCAGCTGATCGAGAAAGGTGATCGATCGCGGCGCCTTGAATCCGGCCATCCGTTCGCAACTCCATGCGATCAGTTCATCTTCGGTGATCACCTCACGGGTCACCACGAAGGCCTTGCCCACCTGGCCGAGGCGCTCGTCGGGGACCCCGATCACCGCGGCCTGGTCGACCGCGGGGTGCTCGAGCAGATAGCTCTCGATCTCGGCAGGATAGGCGTTGAAGCCCCCGACGATGAACATGTCCTTCTTGCGGCCGACGATGCGCAGCCGACCGCCCTCGACGATCTCGCCGAGATCGCCGGTGTGTAGCCACCCGTCGTCATCGATCGCGGCGGAGGTCGCCTCCGGGTCGTCGAGGTAGCCTTGCATCACGTTGTAGCCGCGGATGAGGACCTCACCGTCGTCGGCGATGCGGATGTCGATGTCGGCGCAGGGGATTCCGACGGTGGTGGCGATCTGATCGAATGTGTCGCCGGATCTGGATGCCGTCACGGTGCCGGCCTCGGTGAGTCCGTATCCGGTCATGATCGTCTCGAACGGCAGCTCGTTCCGGATGCGGCGGATGAGATCGACCGGTATGTCAGCGGATCCGGTCACCGCGGCGCGTAACGACGAGAGATCGCGTGAACCGTCGTTCGCGGAGAGCAAGGACTGATACAGGGTCGGCGGGCCCGGGAGCATGGTGATCTTCTCGGTCTCGATCAGATCGAGGACCTGCCCGACGTCGAGGACGGGCACGGGGTGGATCGTTGCGCCACGGATGAACGAGGCGACGATTCCCGCCTTGTAACCGAACATGTGGAAGAACGGATTGACGATCAGATACCGGTCACCTTCGCGGAGATCGGCCAGGTCGCACCACTCTGCGAACAGTCGCAGTACCTGCTCGTGATTCATCATGACGCCCTTGGGGCGCCCGGTGGTGCCCGAGGTGTACATGATGTCGGCGATGTCTGACGGTCCGACCGGTGCCTCGAAAGGATCTCCGCCGGAAAGGAAGCCGCCCTTGATGTCGATGACCGCCACGTCGGCCGGCACCTCGAAGTCGAGTCCCAGGAAATCTTTCTGGACCAAAACGGCCTTCGCACCGCTGCGCGCGATGATGTCGGCGGCCTCGTCCCGCTTGTAGCGGGTGTTGACGGGCACCAATGTCCCGCCCGCCGTCAGGAGCCCGAAGACGGCGATGATCCACTCGGCCGAGTTGGGGGCCCAGATCGCGACCCGGTCACCCTTACGGATTCCTATGTCGGCGAATGAGCCTGCCGCGCAGCGGATTCGGTGTACCACATCACGGAAGGTGAGGCGGAGGGAACCGTCGACGACCGCTTCGGCATCGCCGAAGCGGTCGGCCGACGACAGGACCATCTCGGGGATGGTCTTCCAGGTCATACCTTCAGGAGTCGCGCCATGTTGCCGCCCATCACAAGCTTCTGGTCCTCGAACGGGAGGTGCTCGATGTGGCTGATGTATGTCGTGGGCTCGGCGAGGCCTTCGGGATGCGGATAGTCCGATCCGAACAGCACGCGCTCGGCGCCGATCAGCGAAGTGAGCTTGCTGAAGTCCTCTTCCCAGAACGGGCTGACGTGAATGCTCTTCTTGATCGCGGCCACCGGGTCCTGCATGCCGAAGCCTTCAGGAGCCTTCTTGTAGACGTCGGTCAGCGTCTGCAGCACGTGCGGGAGCCAGCTGGCACCGTTCTCGATCACGGCGATCCGCAGCTCCGGGAAGCGCAGCAACGCGCCGTGGCACACCCAGGAGGACACGGCGTCCTGGATCGGTCGCCATTCGCTGACCATGCGGAAGGCATTCGTGACGAAGGGGAGCATCTCCTCGCCGCTGCCCTCCCAGTCCTGGTTGTAGCGGGCGTACCCACTGTCAGACGAGTGCTGGGTGACGAGCACGTCGAGTTCGACGACACGCTTCCAGAACGGGTCGAACTCCGGCAGTGCGAACGACCGCAGCCCCTTGAAGCCAGGCACCGGAGCCGGGCGGACCAGGATTGCCTTCGCGCCACGCTCCACGCACCATTCGAGCTCCTCGATCGCCTTGTCGACAATCGGGAGGCTGATCACCGGGACGGTGAAGATGCGTTCCTTGTAGTTGAACGACCAGGTCTCGTACAGCCACTGGTTGAGCGAATGGACCACCGCGTGGATCAGTTCCGGGTTGTCGCGCATGCGCTCCTCGACGAGGCTCGCGAGTGTCGGGAACATCAGGGTGCGGTCGATCTTGAGTTCGTCCATCAGCTCGAGACGTGGTGCCGGCTCACGAAAGGCGGGGATCGCCTTGATCGGCTTGCCGAAGATCTCACGCTTGCTCTTGCCCTCAGGATTGCCGTTCTTGAAGTAGTCCTCCATGGCACCCGGCCGCGCGACCACGTCGAAGGTCGGGTTGGGGATGTACTCGCTGATCTGGCCACGGATGGCGATCTTGGTGCGGCCCTCGACATCGACGTACTGGATGGCCTTCTTGTACTTGTCTGGCAGGAACTTGGTGAGCGCCTCCTTGGTCTCGTACAGGTGGTTGTCCGCGTCGAACAGCGGGTAGGGCAGCTGGCTCGGTGACATGTGAAACTCTCCTTTGCTACTTTCGAGAATACTATTCTCCTGAACGTGCATCGTGCAATGCGGTGCGGATTCGGAATTTCTGGACCTTGCCGCTCGCGGTGCGGGGGAAGTCGTCGACCACGTGGACATCTTCGGGCCATTTCTGCTTGGCCAGACCGACCGCGGTCAGGTGTGCGCGGAGATCCTCGATGGTGGGGGAGCCCCGATCGGGATGGACTCGCAGGACGGCGGCAGCGCGTTCACCGAGCCGATCGTCGGGAACCGCGACGACGACGGCGTCGGCCACCGCGTCCATCCCGAGAAGGGCATCCTCGACCTCAAGGGCGCTGATGTTCTCGCCGCCGCGGATGATGATGTCTGACTTCCGGTCGGTGATGCTGAGATAGCCGTCCTCGTCGAGGACGCCGATGTCGCCGGTGTGGTACCAGCCGTCGTCGTCGAACATTCGCGCGGTGAGGTCCGCATCGGTATATCCCATGCAGAGATCCGGTCCGCGGCTGAGGATCTCGCCGTCCTCGCCGAGCCGGATCTCGACCCCGGGTAGTGGCCGACCGTCGGTGTAGAGACGTTTGTCCTCCGCGGCGCTGGGGTGTGAACCGGTGATCGACGGGTGCTCGGTGCTGCCGTAGGAACGGAACACCGTGATGCCGAGGGCAGCCAGCCGGGTGGTGATCGCCGCCGGTACCGACGATCCGCCCAGGCCGGCGTACTTCATGTGGGGGACATCGGCTTCGGTGAAGTCGGGGTGGTCGATCAGGCTCGTCATGTAATAGGTCGCGCCGCCGCCCACCGTGACGTTCTCGGCCCGCATCAGGCGCAACGCCTCGCCGGGTTCCCAGACGTCGGTGAGATTGACGTCCGTACCGTCGAGGACTGGGATGAGGAAGGCGTTGATCATCCCGATGAAATGCCCGACCGGTGCGGCGGTGAGCTGCCTGCCGCGGTCGTCGGGGTACATCGCGGAGAGCTGTCGGGTCTCGTGTACCAGCGAATGGTGGCTGTGTAGAACCCCTTTGGGGTTGGTGGTGGTCCCGGAGGTGAACGCGATGAGTGCGCAGGTCGACGGATCCACTGCAAGGACGTCGGCCATCGGTTCGTCGTCGAGGAGGTCGGTGAAGTCCTTGTCGATCACCCCGACGATCGGGACGTCGGCGCAGACGGACAGGTCATAGGAGATCCGACCGAAACTCTCGGGGGTGACGAAGACCTTCGGTGTCACCTCGCCGAGAATGTAGGAAACCTCTTTGCGCCCATAGAAATGCACGATCGGCACGACCGCCGCGCCGAGGAAGGCCGACGCCCAGAACACCGCGGCCGCCTCCATGGAGTTCGGCAGCTGGAACGCGACGACATCGCCGGGTCCCACGCCCCGCCTGCGCAATCCGGACGCCAGCCGTCGCGCGACGAGCTCGACGTCGCGAAAGGTTCCCGACCAGGGGCGGGTCGCCGAGTGCACCAGGAAGCGGGCATCGGGGGATGCGGCCAGTCCGTCGCTGAGCAGATCGCCGAGGGTCTCGTCCGTCCACCATCCGTTGGCGACGTACTTCTCGGCGAGCTCGGTCGGTACCTGCCTGGTCATGAAGCCCCCATGCGCTCGGCCGGGGCCGCTGTCTCCGGCAGATCTGCCGTCGACCCCGGATTCGATGGTGATAATGTTCTCTCTGAACGAGAATAGCAATCTCACTTCCGGAGAGCGAGCGGTTATGGTGAAGTTGGAGACGGTCGAGGGGCTGGCCGTGATCACGATCGATCGGCCCGAGGCGCGGAACGCGATAGCCCTGTCGACGATGGACGAGCTCGACGAGGCGATCGACGCGGCGGCCGGTGCGCGGGCGCTCGCGATCACCGGCGGCGGCGACCGGGTCTTCGTGTCCGGCGGCGACCTCAAAGAACTCGCGAAGCTCCGGACGCTGGACGAGGCCAGGGCGATGGCCTGGCGGATGCGGCGGATCTGCGATCGCATCAGCGCTTTCCCAGGACCGGTGGTGGCCGCACTGAACGGGCACGCTCTCGGTGGTGGTGCCGAGGTCGCGGTGGCCGCGGACATCCGGCTCGCGGCCGACGACATCACGATCGGCTTCAATCAGTCGAGTCTGGCGATCATGCCGGCATGGGGAGGGGCGGAACGGCTCACCACCCTGGTCGGTCCGTCACAGGCCCTGTTGCTCGCCGGGTCGGGACGGAAATTGTCCGCCCAGGAAGCGATGAGGGTGGGCCTGGTCGATCAGGTCATCGAGCGGTCGCGGTTCGACGAGGGCTGGCGAGCTGTCGCGCAATCGCTGGCGACGGCGCCCGCCACCGCGATCAAGAAGGTCATCCGGGGTGTCGAGCCCGGTGAGGCCGTCGAGGAGTTCGCGCACCTGTGGGTTGCCGACGAGCACTGGGCCGCGGCCGACCGGGTCCTCAAGCGGGCCAAATGATCGAGCAGGGTCCGTCGGTGAACATCGACTCCGTGGCAGCAGCGCATCGTGCCCTCTACGAGGCGGGCCTCGATGTCCGCTCCGAGGTGGTCGGCGCCGACTACGTGGCCGAATCGCTAGCCCGCAACGTCGGTTCCGACGGCGAACCATTGCAGCGGTTTGTCACGGAGTCGGTGTGGGGCTCGATTTGGACTCGCCCCGGTCTCGACCGGCGGAGCCGGAGCCTGATGACGATCGGCATGCTGGTCGCCCTCAACCATCATGCGGAGCTGGCCGTCCACGTGCGCGCAGGTCTGGGCAACGGCCTGACCCGCGACGAGATCGTCGAGGCGATCATCCATGCCACGGCGTATTGCGGCGTGCCGGCCGGCATCGCCGCGATGCGGGTCGCGCAAGAAATCCTGATCCGCGAATTGGGAGAGCGCCACGACGACGATGCATCCAGAGAGGAAAGCCATGGCTGACATCCCGATTCCGGATCGGCGCGTCGGCATGATCGGCCTCGGCGCCATGGGCGCGCCGATCGCAGCCAACTTCGTGGCGGCGGGACAGCCGCTGGTCGTCGCCGACGCGGCGCCCTCCGCGGTTCAACGATTTCTCGCCGGACACCCCGCCCTGGCGGAGCCGGGCGATCCCCCGGACTGTGACGTGGTGGTCCTGTCCCTGCCCACGAGTGATGTCGTCGACGAGGTGGTCCTCGGCGAGAACGGCCTGCTCCACCGCCTCGCGCCGGGGTCGATCATCGTCGACATGAGTTCCAGTGTCCCGGCCCGCACCCGAGCACTCGGGGATGCGGCCGCGGCAGCGGATGTCTCCGTCGTCGACGCGCCGGTCAGCGGTGGAGTGGCCCGTGCAGTCATCGCGGATCTGGCCGTGATGGTCGGCGGGGACGACGGCGCGGTCGACATCGTGCGGCCTCTGCTGGCCGCAACCGCCCGCGAGATCATTCATGTGGGTCCGACCGGATCGGCCCATGCCGCGAAGGCGCTCAACAACCTGCTGTCGGCGGTGGGGCTGTTCGCGGCCGCCGAAGTGCTCGTCGTCGGGGCCAAGTTCGGCATCGACCCCGCCACGCTGCTGTCGGTGCTCAACGCGGGTAGCGGTCGCAATCAGGCCACGGAGGCCAAGTTCGGGACGTTCGTGCTGAGCCGCGGTTTCGACTCGGGGTTCACGGCGTCGTTGATGAACAAGGACGTCGGCATCGCGCTCGACCTCGCCCGCGACTGCGGTGTGGACCTCGACATCGGGTCAGCGCTCGGCCGGGCGTGGGCATCGGCGACCGAAGCGATCGGACCGGGTGCCGATCAGACCGAGATCGTCCGGGTCCTCGAACAGACCGCGGGGATCGAACTCCGTTGACCGTATCCACTGGCCGAGGGCGCCCGTCGTCAGATCACCTTGCCTGCCCGGTGATTTCGTGGGCTTGCACGGGAACTGCCGAGGCGGCAATGTTGCTGGAGACCGAAACATCCCTACGGAAATCCACGAGGTGCACGAGAAGATGACCCGCCTGTTCACCAGACCGTCGCCCGACAACACCGCCGTCCAACTGCTCATGCGCGCTGCCATCGGCGGAACGATGATCGCCCATGGCGTCAAGCACGGGCGCAGCCTCGACGGCACGGCAGGCTGGTTCGGCTCCATCGGGTTCAAGCAACCCAGACTGCAGGCCCAGGCATCCGCCGTGGTCGAGGTGGGGGCGGGCGCCGCCATTGTCGCCGGTGCCGGTACGCCGGTGGCCGCATCGGCCGTCGTCGGAACGATGGCCGTTGCTGCTCGCTCGGTTCATCTCCCCAACGGCTTCTTCATCACCTCCGAGGGATGGGAGTACGTCGCCAATCTGTCGGTGGCCGCCATCGCACTCGCCGCCCTCGGGCCGGGTAAGTGGAGCGTTGACCGCGCGCTCGGGCTCGACAGCAAGCTCACCGGCAACCGCGCTGCCGCCGTCGCCGCCGGCCTCGGTCTCGGTGCGGCCGCCGCACAGTTGGCCGCCTTCCATCGGCCTCCGAAGGCATCTGCCTGACCGGCACTCGGCGGCTCCCGCCCGTCGGGGTAGGTGCTCAGGATGGCCAGGTGTGCACGGGTTCGCCCTCGTGCATCAGCGTGATGTAGTCGCCGAGCATGCCGTGCAGGGCGGCGTCGCGGTCCTCGCCCGCGGCCTCGCGGGCGAGGACCGCGCGCCGTTGCCATGCCGAACCGGTCTGCCGGTTGATGCAGCGGCCTTCGATGACCGACAGGTAGCGGGAGCGTGCCTTGGCCGAGACGCCGTAGGAACGCAGGCCGTCGTCGGCGAGGGGGAGCAGCCGTCGCAGAGTGAGTTCGTCAGGCCGCACCCACCCCACATTCGGCCAGTACAACTGCGCCTCGAGGCCCGCGCGGGCGCCCGACTGCAGGTTTTCCGCGGCCGCGTTGAAGGACATCTGGGACCAGAGTGGGCGGTCGGACTCGACGAGACCGCGGACCAGACCGTAGTAGAACGCCGTGTTGGCCATCGTGTCGACGACCGTCGGTCCGGCAGGCAGGACGCGGTTCTCCACCCGCAGGTGGGCGTGCCCGTCCACGACGTCGTACACCGGCCGATTCCAGCGGTACACGGTGCCGTTGTGCAGGCGCAGCTCGTCGAGTGACGGGGTCTTTCCCTCGTCGAGTTCGGCCAGCGGATCGACATCGGTGGAGACGGGGAGCAGTGCCGGGAAGTACCGGGTGTTCTCCTCGAAGAGATCGAAGATGGTGTTGATCCATCGCTCGCCGAACCAGACCCGCGGCCGGACCCCCTGATTCTTCAGTTCCAGGGGCCGGGTGTCGGTCGCCTGCTCGAACACCGGGATGCGGCTCTCGTGCCAGAGCGCGGCGCCGGCCAGGAACGGTGAATTGCCGGCGAGCGCCACCTGTACCCCGGAAATACTCTGGGCCGCATTCCAATGTGCGGCAAAGTCTTCGGGGGCAACCCGCAGATGCAGCTGCAACGATGTGCAGGCCGCCTCGGGAAGGATCGAGTCGGTGGTGGTGTGCAGGCGATCGGTCTGGTGACCGTCGCCGAGCGGGATCCCGCTGATGTCGATCTCGATTGCCTCGCCGCGGGCGTTGAAGATCTGCTCGTTGAGCAGGTCGTACCGGGGATTGGCCGAAATCCATTGGTGGGCAAAATGTTCGGCGTTGAGCGTGGGGAGCATGCCGATCATCACGAGATGATTGTCGGTCTGCGCGGCGCGATTCTCCGCGCGGTTCAGCGACGTGCGCAGCGCCTGCTCGAGGGAGATGGTGTCGTCGGTGACGAAGGGGCGCGGGGAGACGTTGATCTCGATGTTGAACTGACCGAGTTCGGTTTGGTAATCGGGGTCGGCGATGGCGTCGAGCACCGTGGCGTTGGCCATCGCCGGATTCATGTCGTCGTCGACGAGATTGAGTTCCACCTCCATGCCCAGCAACGGCTCCGGCGGGCGACCGTGATCGGTGAACAGGCCGTCGGCCAGCATGCGTGCGATCGCCTCGGTACCGCGACTCACCTGCCTGCGGAACCGCACGCGGTCCTCGCCGGTGAACTCGCGTTTCGAGACGTCGGTTCCCATGGCTCAATGGTGCATGATGGTCGGCGTGGCAGCGCGTAAACCGATCGATCCGGCGCAGGCCCGGGCGGCGGTCCTCGCCGTCGCCGAGTGGATTCGTGACGACACGGTCGACGCTCCCGCCCGGCCCGAGGTCGCCGCTGCAGTCCGACTCACCGCCCGCACCCTCGCCCAGGTCGCGCCCGGCAACTCCGTCGAGGTGCGCGTGCCGCCCTACGTGGCCGTGCAGTGCATCGAAGGGCCGCGACACACTCGCGGAACACCGCCCAACGTGGTGGAGACGGACCCGCACAGCTGGTTGCGGATGGTCACCGGGATCGGCGAGATGGCGGCCCTGATGGAAGGTGGCGCGGTCAGCGCGTCCGGGTCGCGGGCCGGTGAGATCGCGCGTTGGATGCCGCTGTTCCCGCTGTGAGCCCGGCTGTCACTGCGTGAGGCCGGATTCGCTCACGGCGTCGGTGTGCAGGGCGGGTGCAGGTTCGATCCGCCTGCGTCCGACGACGAGGATGACGGCCAGGATCGGATAGACCAGGATCGCGGCCACCGATCCGACATAGCCGCTCTGGCCGACCATGATCGACGTCCCGGTGAGGATCGAGAAGTCGAAGAGTCCGTGGACCACCGAGTTGAGGACGTTGCCCCGAGAGACCCGCCTGATCAGGTAGAAGAAGTAGCCGGCGAGGCTCACGGCGATCGCTTGCGGAATCGCCGAGGCGCCGTGGCCGATCGCGTTGGTGAGATGGACGGCCCCGAAGACGATGCTCGACCACAGCGCGACCCGGCCCTCACTCAGACCGTGCTCGCGCAGCACCGTCACACCGACGCCGCGGAACATCGTCTCCTCGCCCCAGCCGACTATTTGGGTGGCGAGCAGGAGGACGAGGACGAACACCAGATCCTTGTCGGCGAGGGCCTGGTAGTCGATGGCTGCGGCAATGGCCACCAGCATCAGCACCGGCACGATCCACACCCACCGGGACACCGGGCGCTCATCGTGCAGGACCGGCCGCCACCAGCCGAGCCGGGTCACCACCAGAAAGGTGAAGGCCAGTGCCAACCCGAGGGGGATGATCATCGAGTACACGACGCCCCGCGTCGTGACGATGTCCTTCTCTCCGCTGGCGTGTTCGACCGCGAGCCCGCCGAATTGGATGATCGCGAGGTAGACGATCACCACGACGGCGAACCCCACATAGGTCAGCCGTCGCGGGGGCTGTCGCGACGGGTGATCGGGACGAAGCATCGACACCGAGACAAGGTAGCCCGCCCAGGTCCGGCGTGCCGCGCCTGCGCCTCGCATCGACCCCGGGAATACGGTCGGTCGGCGCGCCGTTGCCGGATTCGCGTAACGACGCTACCGGTCGGTACGCTTGGTGCGTCTCCCCAGCCACCTGCGTCCTCGATCTCAGGGAGCCCATTGATGACCGACTTGTCGATCAACAGCACAAACCTCCTCGCTCCCACGCGATCATGCGGAACCGCCCAGCCGTCCGATGAGGTCGAGAACGAGCCTCGCGAGGAGTGCGGTGTCTTCGGGGTGTGGGCACCGGGCGAGGATGTGGCCAAGCTCTCCTATTACGGGCTCTATGCTCTGCAGCACCGCGGCCAGGAGGCGGCGGGGATCGCCGTCGGCGACGGATCGCAGGTCCTGGTGTTCAAGGATCTCGGGCTCGTCAGCCAGGTCTTCGACGAGCAGACCCTGGGCGCGATGGTCGGCCACGTGGCGATCGGGCACTGCCGCTACTCGACGACCGGATCGACGACCTGGGAGAACTCCCAGCCGATCTTCCGGACCACCGACGCGGGTACGGGTGTCGCCCTCGGGCACAACGGCAACCTGGTGAACACCGCCGATCTCGCCAGCCGGGCACGCGGTCTGGGCCTCATGAGTTCGGCAGCCACGTCGGATTCGGACCTGGTCGGCGCCCTGCTGGCCCACGGCGCCGCCGACAGCAGCCTCGAACAGGCCGCGATGGATCTGCTGCCCACCCTGCAGGGCGCGTTCTGTCTGACCTTCATGGACGAGCACACGCTGTATGCAGCACGGGACCCGCACGGTGTGCGGCCACTGTCGCTCGGTCGGCTCGACCGGGGCTGGGTCGTTGCGTCGGAGACCGCCGCCTTCGACATCGTCGGTGCATCCTTCGTCCGCGACATCGAACCGGGCGAGTTGTTGGCGATCGATGCCGACGGTGTCCGCACGTCACGCTTCGCCGAGGCCAAGCCGCGTGGGTGCGTCTTCGAGTACGTCTACCTCGCCCGTCCGGACAGCGTGATCCATGGTCGGTCGGTGCATTCGACCCGGGTGGAGATCGGTCGCCGGCTGGCGCGCCAGCATCCCGCCGAGGGCGACCTGGTGATCCCGGTGCCCGAGTCCGGCACACCCGCCGCGGTCGGTTTCGCGCAGGAATCGGGCATCCCGTACGGGCAGGGGCTGATGAAGAACGCCTATGTCGGCCGCACCTTCATCCAGCCGTCGCAGACGATCCGCCAACTCGGCATCCGTCTCAAGCTCAATCCACTCAAAGAGGTCATCCGGGGCAAACGTCTTGTGGTCGTGGACGATTCGATTGTCCGCGGCAACACCCAGCGCGCACTCATCAGGATGTTGCGCGAGGCCGGGGCCGCCGAGATCCATGTCCGGATCGCGTCGAGTCCGGTGCGGTGGCCGTGCTTCTACGGCATCGACTTCGCGTCGCCCGCCGAACTGATCGCCAACGGCATGGAGTCCGAGGCCGGCATGGTCGAGGGCGTGCGGCAGGCGATCGGCGCCGACTCGCTCGGTTACATCAGCATCGACGAGATGATCGGGGCCACCGAGCAGGGTGCGGAGAATCTGTGCGCGGCGTGCTTCGACGGTGACTACCCCATCGACCTGCCCCAGGAGACCTCCATGGGCAAGGCGGTGCTCGAGCAGATGCTCGCCAGCGCCGCCGGCGAGGGTCGCGCCGACCCGCTGACCGTTGCCAACGACAACGTCAGCGCGGTGATGCGGCCCTGATCTCGGGCTGTCAGCTCGCCGGCCGACGCCCCACACCGAACGGTACGGCCGCGCCGCGGTCGGGTAGCGTGTTTGAGCGGTGGTGACTCGCTTTGCCGACGTCGGAATCGCGGGCCACCGGACCATGCGCGACGACGGAGCCTCCGATCACCCGGAGATCCGACAACCTGGATTTCGACAAGGGGTGCTCAGCTAGATGACCGATCGGGATTCGGCTGCCGACAATCCGGCAAACAGCCCGCACACCGGCGACGGTGGTGCCTCGTACGCAGCCGCAGGTGTGGACATCGACGCCGGTGAGCGCGCGGTCGAACTGTTCGCGCCGCATGCCAAGCGCGCGTCCCGCCCAGAGGTCATGGGTGGTCTCGGCGGATTCTCCGGACTGTTCGCGCTCAAGGGCAACTACCGAGAGCCCGTTCTCGCTGCGGCGAGCGACGGCGTCGGCACCAAGCTCGCGATCGCCCAGGCGATGAACAAACACGACACCGTGGGCCGGGACCTGGTCGCCATGTGTGTCGACGACCTGGTGGTGTGTGGAGCTGAGCCGCTCTTTCTGCAGGACTACATCGCCGTCGGCAAGGTGGTGCCGGAGACGGTTGCGCAGATCGTCGCGGGTATCGCTGACGGCTGCGTGGATGCGGGCTGTGCACTGCTCGGCGGGGAGACCGCCGAACACCCCGGCCTCATGGGCGAGGATCACTACGACCTCTCGGCCACCGCGATCGGGGTCGTCGAGGCCGATCAGATCCTCTCGCCCGAGCGTGTTCGTCCGGGTGACGTGATCATCGGGATGGGATCGTCGGGCCTGCATTCCAACGGCTACTCGCTCGCGCGCAAGGTGCTCCTCGAATGGGGCCACATGGACCTGGCCGGACATGTCGAGGAGTTCGGCCGCTCGCTCGGCGAGGAGCTGCTCGAGCCGACCCGGATCTATGCGCGCGACTGCCTCGCCTTGGCCGCCGAGACCGATGTCCGCACCTTCGCGCATGTAACCGGTGGCGGCCTGGCCGAGAATCTGGCGCGGGTGATCCCGTCGGGTCTGGTCGCCGAGCTCGAGCGCGGGACCTGGACTCCGGCACCGGTGTTCGCCATGATCGGCCAGCGCGGCCGGGTGGAGCGCGAGGAGATGGAGCGCACGTTCAACATGGGCGTCGGTATGGTCGCCGTGGTGGCGCCCGAGGACACCGAGCGCGCACAGGCGGTACTGACGGCCCGTCATGTCGACAACTGGGTGCTCGGTGCGGTCAAACGGTCCACGGAGCCGAAGAACACCGAGCTGCCCCGGGTGGTGCTGTCCGGCGAGCATCCTCGCTTCTGACCACCGCACGCGCCCCCGCCGCCGATGTGACTTTCGCGCCGATCGTGGGCGGCTCCGGTCTCGATACGCCTCTCCTTCGTCGCGGCTACTCATAGCTCCTATGTCAAGCGGCTGCTTGAGTGTCGGGTTGTGTGCGGGTGTTGTGGTCGGCGGTGAGGGCGG